>NZ_CP062122.1:4800000-6277500 GCF_014843515.1 Pseudomonas sp. ADPe | reverse complement strand
GTCCACCGCGCGGTCCAGGCAGCCCTTGAAGAAGTGGTTGGCGCCGGCGAACAGGGTGACCGGGCGCTGTTCGGGCCGCGCCCAGTCCAGCAGATTGGCCAGCGGCGCCATTTCATCGGCCTCGCCGTGCAATAGAAGGCAGTCCGCCGGCAGCGCCATGGGTTCGTAGTGCCGGCCGCCGGGCACCGTGCCCACCGGCAGGCCCATCAGTACCACGGCCTCGGCCGGCTGCGCCAGGTCGCGGGCGGTGCGGGCAAACACGTAGGCGCCGAAGGAAAAGCCCACCAGCGCCAGCGGCAGGTCCGGGTAGCGCTCGCGCAGATAGGCAGCCACCGCCTGGCTGTCCTGCGCCTCGCCGATGCCCTCGGCGTACTCGCCCTCGGTACCGTCCACCCCACGGAAGCTCGGGCGCACCGCCAGCCAGCCGGCCTTGCTCAGGCGCCGCGCCAGGGTCAGCGGCACCAGGTGCCGTGGGCTGCCGCCGAGCAGCGGCTGCGGGTGGCTGACCATGGCTACGCCGCGGGGCGGGCCGGCCGGGGCGTCGATGAGCAGTTGGATCCGGCCTGCCGGGCCATCGATCAGCAGCGGGTTGCGGTCTTCATCGGGCATCGCGGTGTTCTCGTTCATAAAGCGGGCGGCCAGGGTACTGCAGGCGGGCTCAGGAGCACGAGCGGATGACGGCAGCCGCCGGTCCCCGCCACTGATACACTGATCAACTGCCGCCGGCCCAGTGCCCGGCGGCCTGCCCCGGAAACCGGGGTGCCGAACAAGAAGTGAACGAGGACAGTATGAAAGCCGATTTCGCGACCACCCACCTGCAAGCGGCGGTGACAGCATGATCGAGGTAACCGAGGTTTCCATTGCCGAGCTGCGCGACGCGCTCGAGTCCGGCCGCATCACCGCGGTCGAGCTGGTCAAGGCCTATCTCGCGCGGATCGACGCCTACGACGGCGCCGACACCCCCACCGCGCTGAACGCGGTCGTGGTGCGCAACCCCGATGCGCTGGCGGAAGCCGAGGCGTCCGACGCGCGCCGCGCCCGGGGCGAGACGCTGGGCCCGCTGGACGGCATCCCCTACACCGCCAAGGACAGCTACCTGGTGAAGGGCCTGACCGCGGCTTCCGGCAGCCCGGCCTTCAAGGACCTGGTGGCCTACCGCGACGCCTTCACCATCGAACGCCTGCGCGCCGCCGGCGCCATCTGCCTGGGCAAGACCAACATGCCGCCCATGGCCAACGGCGGCATGCAGCGCGGCGTGTATGGCCGCGCCGAAAGCCCCTACAACGCCGCCTACCTCACCGCGCCCTTCGCCTCCGGTTCGTCCAACGGCGCGGGCACGGCCACCGCGGCCAGCTTCTGCGCCTTCGGCCTGGCCGAGGAAACCTGGTCCAGCGGCCGCGGCCCGGCCTCGAATAACGGCCTGTGCGCCTACACCCCGTCGCGCGGGGTGATCTCGGTGCGCGGCAACTGGCCGCTGACGCCGACCATGGACGTGGTGGTGCCCTACGCCCGGACCATGGCCGACCTGCTGGAAGTGCTGGACGCGGTGGTGGCCGAGGACGCCGACAAACGCGGCGACCTGTGGCGCCTGCAACCCTGGGTGCCGATCCCCGACGTCGCCTCGGTGCGCCCGGCGTCCTACCTGGAACTGGCCGCCAAGGCCGACGCCCTGACCGGCAAGCGCCTCGGCGTGCCGCGCATGTTCATCAACAAGGATGAAGCGGCCGGCACCAGCGAGAACCCCGGCATCGGTGGCCCGACCGGGCAGCGCATCCACACCCGGCCCTCGGTGATCGCCCTCTGGGAACAGGCCCGCAAGGCCCTGGAAGCGGCCGGCGCCGAAGTGGTCGAGGTGGACTTCCCGCTGGTTTCCAACTGCGAGGGCGACCGCCCCGGCGCGCCGACGGTGTTCAACCGCGGCATCGTCTCCAAGGAGTTCCTCCACGACGAGCTGTGGGAGCTGAGCGGCTGGGCCTTCGACGACTTCCTGCGGGCCAACGGCGATCCCAAACTGAACCGCCTGGCCGACGTGCAGGGCGAGCTGATCTTCCCCCACGACCCCGGCACCCTGCCCAACCGCGAGGGCGACCTCGCCGCCGGCATGGACGAATACGTGCGCATGGCCCAGCGCGGCATCAAGCCCTGGGACCAGATCGCCACCCTGCCCGATGGCCTGCGCGGCCTGGAGAAGACGCGCAAGCTCGACCTGGAAGACTGGATGGACGAACTCGGCCTCGACGCCGTGCTCTTCCCCACCGTGGCCGACGTGGGCCCGGCGGACGCCGACGTCAACCCGGCCTCGGCGGACATCGCCTGGAGCAACGGCGTGTGGGTCGCCAACGGCAACCTCGCCATCCGCCACCTGGGCGTGCCCACGGTGACGGTGCCCATGGGCGTGATGGCGGACATCGGCATGCCGGTGGGCCTGACCTTCGCCGGCCGCGCCTACGACGACTCGGCCCTGCTGCGCTTCGCCGCGGCCTTCGAGTCGACCGGCAAGCGCCGCATCGTCCCGCCGCGCACCCCGCCGCTGGCGCACGGCTGACGAGACCACGGGCAGGCTTCCGACACCTGGGCACCTCACCCAACGGCTACCTGCGGTACGCGCTGCAAGTAGCGCCATGTAAGGCGCATGGGTCGCCGACCTGCCCCACACCAAACGCCTACGACATTCCCCCTCAGCCGGAAATGAAAGCCCGGTCGCAGGAAGAATCCTCCTCTGCCGACAGCGCGTAGGGCGAATAACCGTTCGCGGTTATCCGCAGCTGGCCGGAGCACCGATGTCCGACGACTTGCATGGCCGGTGGCCGATCGCGGACGGAGTCCTACGATTCCAGGAAGCACGGCTTTTCGTAGGATGGTGTTGAGCGAAGCGATACCCATCACCACGGCAGCATGGGTATCGCAAGCTCAACCCATCCTACGAAGAGCACCTCGGCGCAAGACGGTTGCTCCTACATTGCAGGTGGGCACGGCTCCTACGTCCGTGCCCCTCCCGGACTCCGTCCGCGATGATCCCTCCCTGGAAACAGCCGCCCCTCAAGGCCACCTTGGTGACAATCTGTAAATGCTAATTGTTTTTATTTACAACATATTTACCTTTCCTTACCATTTTGCCGGCGGAGAAATCCCTCTCCGATTTCCTACGTAAACAAGAATCGCAGCCGGCCTCTGCCACGGCCTCATGCGGCTTACATCCGACCAGGACCCTGCAAAATGAGACAAGTAGTATCCAGCGCCCTGTTGCTAAGCCTCTCCGCCCTCCCCCTGGCCATCCAGGCCGCGGCCAAGGATGACCGTGTGGACCTGGGCGCCACCGAGGTGCTCGGTACCCAGGACCCCGCCGCAGCCGCCACCACCGAAGGCAGCGGCTCCTACACCACCAAGGCCATGCGCACCTCGACCAAGATCCCCATGTCGATCCGCGAGACGCCGCAGTCGGTCAGCGTGGTGACCCGCCAGCGCATGGACGACCAGGGCATGAACGACCTCAACGACGCGGTGAAGGGCGTCACCGGCCTGACCGTCCAGCAGTACGGCCCGGCGCGGGTGAGCTACGCCTCGCGCGGCTTCGACGTCGACAACATCATGTACGACGGCCTGCCCACCAGCATCTCCACCTACACCCAGGACGTGATCTCCGCGGCGGACCTCGCGATGTTCGACCGCGTCGAAGTGGTGCGCGGCGCCACCGGCCTGATGCAGGGCGCCGGCAACCCGGCGGCGGCCATCAACATGGTGCGCAAGCGCCCCACCCAGGACTTCCACATGAGCCTGGAGGGCAGCGCCGGCACTTGGGACCGCTACCGCAGCGAGGCCGACGTCTCCGGCCCGCTGAACAGCGAAGGCACCCTGCGCGGCCGCGCCGTGATGGCCTACCAGACCAAGGACAGCTTCCAGGACTACGTCAGCAGCGAGCGCGGCGTGCTCTACGGCATCACCGAGGCCGACCTGAGCCCGGACACCACCCTGGCCATCGGCGCCTCCTACCAGGACGACAACCGCAACGACAACTGGGTGGGCCTGCCCGCCCCGCTGGGCGGCCGCCACCTGGACCTGAAGCGCTCCGACTACTACGGCGCCGACTGGTCCTACTGGGATACCAAGACCACCCACCTGTTCAGCGACCTGACCCACCGCTTCGACAACGGCTGGCAGATGAAGCTGGCGGCCGACAAGCTGTGGGCACGCATCAACATGCTCGGCCTGTACAACAGCTGCTACTACACCCAGGACTGCCCGACCATGACCCAGGGTGCCGGCAAGTACGACTACACCGACGACCACGAGAGCTACGACGCCTTCGCCAACGGCCCCTTCCAGCTGCTGGGCCGCGAACACGAGCTGGTGGTGGGCGCCAGCTACCGCCAGGAGCGCTTCGACGGCCACGGCGGCTGGGGCGACCTGTTCAAGAAGGATGGCACACCGCTGGGGGAAATGGACCCGACCCAGTGGGACCCGACCTCGACCCTCAAGCCGAGCATCGACATGAACCTCTGGGGCATGAAGCTCGACCAGGAGCAGAAAGGCACCTACGTCACCACCCGGCTGAACATCGCCGACCCGCTCAAGGTGATCCTCGGCGGCCGCCTGGACTGGTACGAGGCCGACGCCCACGGCGACACCGACGTCTTCAAGGTCACCCGCAAGGTCACCCGCTACGCCGGGGTGATCTACGACCTCAACGACACCTACTCGGTCTATGCCAGCTACACCGACATCTTCAAGCCCCAGGACACGCTGGATGCCACCGGCAACGTGCTCACCCCCATCACCGGCAAGAACTACGAGATCGGCCTGAAGGGCGAGCACTTCGGCGGCGCGCTGAACTCGCAGATCGCGCTGTTCCAGGTGGACCAGGAAAACCGCGCCACCGACGACACCAGCAGCCCCAACCCGTGCCCGGCCAACCCCAGCTCCTTCGACTACTGCCAGCGCGCCTCCGGCAAGGTCCGCAGCCAGGGCGTGGACATGGAACTGAGCGGCGAGCTGAGCGAAGGCTGGCAGGCGATGGTGGGCTACACCTACGTCGACGCGAAGTACAAGCATGACGCCGACGAATCCAACGTCGGCAAGCCCTTCGACCCGAGCAAGCCGCGCCACCTGTTCAAGCTGGCCAGCACCTATACCCTGCCGGGCGACCTGCACAAATGGCGCGTGGGCGGCAACCTGACCACCCAGAGCAAGACCGAAGATACGGAAACCGGCTTCCAGCAGGGCGGCTACACCGTGGTCGACGCCATGCTCGGCTACAAGGTCAGCGAGAACATCGACACCCGCGTCAACTTCAACAACATCTTCGACAAGTACTATTACAGCGGCATCAGCTTCGGCAACCTGAACTACGGCGAGCCGCGCAACCTGATGTTCAGCGTCAAGTACTCCATGTAACGCCCCTGGAGCACCGTAGGAGCAACTGCCTAGCAGGCTGCGCCGAGGTGCTCTTCGTAGGATCGAGGGGGACGCCTGGTTCTTGCTCGCGAACAGACTCCGCTACGGGGCTTGCTCGCGAGCAAGCTCGCTCCTACGAGAAGCCGTGCCCGCTCGTACCCTAATCCACGATCACCAATACACGCCGGCCAACCCCTTGCACCCTCCCTGTAGGAGCGGGCCCTGCCCGCGAATCGCGCGCAGGGCGCGCTCCTACATGGGAATGGCAGGGGTATGAGACTCCGTCCGCGGTCACCGACACACGCCGGCCTGCCGGCCGGATCGCGGATGAATCCGCTCCTACGGTTTGCCCCTGTACCGAGGTGCTTTTCGTAGGATGGGTTGAGCTTGCGAAACCCATGCGGCCGTGGCGATGGGTATCGCTTCGCTCAACCCATCCTACGGGCCCGGCAAGACCGCCGCTCCCGCTCACGGCCGCCGTCCCGCCCCGCTGCGGGCTATCGGCTCGCCGCCCAGGCGCGGTTTGTAGAACAGGAAATGCTCGGTCCGCGCCGTCCTCAGGTAGGTCCTCGCCCAGGACGGCCTGACGTGGCGGTCGTGGAAGTACAGCGCGCCGTCGGTGCGATCGGGCAACTGGCGGTTGAGCGCCTTGCGCGCTATGTCGCGGGCCAGGTCGTAGCGCTTTTCCTCCACCACCTGGTCGGGGCGGCCGTCGCACCACCAGGAGAACTGGCAGCTCTTGCTCTCCGAGCCCTGCTTGACCACGGCGCAGACGGTATCGGGGAAGTCCTTGCTGGCCACCCGGTTCATCACCACGTTGGCCACCGCCTCCATGTCCCCGCGCGATGCGCCCTTGGCCTCCCAGTAGACGGAGCGGGCCAGGCAGGTGATGGCGTCGTCCAGCGGCGCCTCCCCGGCCGGGTCCACGGCGCGGGCCTCGCTGCGGGTGATGGGCCTGACCTGGGCGGCCGTGCCGCTCGCCCCCTGCTCGGCCGCCTGCTCCTCGAGCACCTCGGCCTTGTTCTCCGCCACCGCGGCCTTCTGCCCGAGCGGCCCGGCGAATGCCGGGGCGCCGAACAGCAAGGCGACGATGCACGCTACCCGGACTGTCCAGCGCATGATCGACCTCACTCGCCGGCACCTGGCGCGCCACGCCTGTTCGCGGCGCTGCCGGCCGGCCTCGCTCGGTTCTGTAGACCGCCGCGCTGGCGGATCATTCATATTGATTCCGCCACAGCCCACGGCTGGCGCGGCCTGTAACGCAACGGCGGGTGTCAGCGAGGGCTCTGGCACGGTTCTCGCCGGCCTCGCTCAGCCCAGGAAGGCGCACACCTGCGCCAGCACCTCGGCGGCCTTCTGCCGGTGCGGAACATGGCCGCAGTCCGCCAGCAACTTCATGGTGGCGGGCCCGGCGGCGCGGGCGACGAAACGCTCGGGGTGGCGGGCCGAGCCGAACTCGTCCTGCTCGCCGTGCAGGCACAGCAGCGGGCATTGCAGGCGCGCCAGCTGGGCATCCAGGTTCCAGTCGCCGAAGGCATCGGACAGCCAGGTATCCACCCAGGCCCGCAATACCCAGTGCGCCTTGTCGCCGTGGTATTTCGCCAGGCGTTCCAGTCCGCCCGGCCGGGCGAAGTCGCGCTCGGCGGCGCGGATGCCTTCCAGGGTACGGTCTTCGACGAAGGCCTGGGCCGACTCCAGCACCAACGCCTCGCAAGCCGTGCCGAAGGCCGCGGCGCAGCCCACCGCCATGCCGCCGCCAACGCTGTGGCCGAAGGCGACGAAGCGCTCGAAGCCCAGTTGTTCGCGCAGCGCGGAGAAGCCCTGCCGCGCCTCGTCCTCGACGAAGCCCCGCGCCAGCGTCCCCGGATGGGCGTCGGACTGGCCGAAGCCCAGGCGGTCGTAGGCGATCACCTCGCGCCCGCTGGCCCGCGCCAGTTGCTCGGGGAGTTCGCGCCACAGCGCCACGCAGCCCAGGGAGTCGTGGAACAGCACGATGGGCGCCGCGGCGCCGCCCCCAGTCGGCGTCCAGCGCCGGGCGAAGAGCCGGCCGAGCGGCGTGTCGATCCAGTGTTCGCGGGTGCTGACCGCTGTCATGGGGGCTTCCTCTGCTGCTCCGGTGGCCGGCCACTGCCCGGCGGGGGAGCGGCGCGCTGAAGGGATTCGCTTTTAGGCCGGCAGCGGCCGGAATGCAACCCCGGCGACGTACGGCCGAGTGGGAAACCACCGGCAGGTCAATACTGGTGAACATGCCCTGCCCTGCGCGGTAGTCGATCATCCGGCCATGCGGAGCAGCGGCTCCGTCGGCGAAGCGCAGCGGCCACGCGGCCCCATGGGCCGCCACGCCTGACCGCCGGGCAAGACTTTGTGAACTCCTGCGAACGGGCAGCCTCGACTGTTCAGCTCTTACCGGGGAGGCGCGGGCCATGAATACCTTTTTCATCCTGCTGATCATCGCCGTGGCGGCCCTCATCATCATCATGGACCTGGGCCACCGCTAGGGTGCCAGCAGCGGACGGCAGCACCCATGGCGGCTCGCAGGGCCGCCGGGCAGACGTGGCCGTCTCGCCGGCACAGGGCGAAAACACCAGGGACGGCCCTGCGAAGCACATCCCACTCCACCTACCGACAGGAAATCGAACAATGAGCCCGGAGCGCATCGCCGAAATCCTCGAGCAATACCTGCCGTTCTACGAATGCCGCATTTCGCGGGAGGCGGACGGCCAGCTCACCCTCCACTTCGACAGCCGAGTCACCACCCGAACGCACTTCACCATCCCCGGCGTACAGCCCGAACTGATCACCAGCGAACCGGCCGTGCGCGCGCTCAGCCGCGCCCTGGGCAACGAGTTCGCCCTGGTGCGCGCCGGCCAGCGCCGCGCACCGCAGGTCGCCGCCTTCGGCCTGCACCAGGGTCGCTAGCGAGGGATCTTCGCCCGCCCCGGAGCGCCGTCCTCCTGCGCCGCCAGCGACAGCGGCGGCGCCACGGCCTCCAGGGCGCGGCGCTCGGCCGCCACGCCCCAGCGCGCCTGCACCAGCCCGGCGAACACCATCAGCCCGGCGCCTATCCCGTAGCCGATGAACAGGTTCTGCCGGCTGGCCGTCTCGATCAGTTGGCCGAACAGCAGCGGCCCGGCGATGCCGCCCAGGCCGGTGCCCAGGGCATAGAACACGGCGATGGCCAGGGCGCGGATCTCCAGCGGGAAGGTCTCGGCCACCGTCAGGTAGGCCGAGCTGGCCGCGGCCGAGGCGAAGAAGAAGATCAGCGTCCAGGCCAGGGTCTGCTGCGTCGCGTCCAGCCAGCCGCGCAGGAACAGGTAGCCGCTGGCCAGCAGCAACACGCCGGAGATGAGATAGGTGGCGCTGATCATCACCCGCCGCCCCACCACGTCGAACAGCCGCCCCAGCAACAGCGGCCCGCAGAAATTGCCCAGGGCGAAGGGCAGGATGTACCAGCCGACCCGCTCCCCCGGCACGCCATAGAACTCGCCCAGCACCAGCGCATAGGTGAAGAAGATGGCGTTGTAGAAAAAGGCCTGGGCGGCCAGCAGCGTCAATCCGACCAGCGAGCGACGCAGGTGCCGGCGCAACAGCGTGGCGGCCACCTCCCCCAGCGGCGTGTGGTGACGCCCGCGCAGGCACAGCGCCTGGCCAGGCGCCACCGGCGCCAGCACGTGCCCCTGGGCGCGCAGCTGCGCCTCCAGGCCCTCGACGATGCGCCTGGCCGCCTCGGGGCGCTGGTGGATCAGCAGCCAGCGCGGGCTTTCCGGCAGCCACAGGCGCATCGCCAGGATCACCAGGCCCAGCGCCGCGCCGATGCCGAAGCACAGCCGCCAGCCCAGGTCGCCGCCGACCCGCTGCGGGTCCAGCAACACCAGGGAACCCAGCGCGCCCAGCGCCGTGCCCACCCAGAAGGTGCCGTTGATGGCGAGGTCCACCCAGCCGCGGAAGCGCGCCGGGGTGAACTCCTGGATGGTCGAATTGATGGCCGAGTACTCACCGCCGATGCCCGCCCCGGTGAGGAAGCGAAACAGCAGGAAGCTCCACAGGTTCCAGGAGAAGGCCGTGGCCGCCGTGGCGCCGACATAGACGAACAGGGTGGCGAAGAACAGGCGGCGGCGGCCGAGCCGGTCCGCCAGCCAGCCGAACAGCAGCGCCCCCAGCACCGCGCCGGCGATGTAGACGCCGCCGGCCAGGCCGACCCCGGCATTGTCCAGGCGCAGCGCCGGGCTGGCCTTCAGGGCGCCGGCCACCGCGCCGGCCAGGGTCACCTCCAGCCCGTCCAGCAGCCAGGTGATGCCCAGCGCCACCACCAGCCGGCTGTGGAAGCGCCCCCAGGGCAGGCGGTCCAGCCGCGCGGGCAGGTCGGTGCGGTACACGGGGGCGGGCGTGCTCATGCGGCCGTCCTCTTCTTCCTCCTGGCTGCTAACAGCGCAGCGGCCCATGGCTGGCCACTGCGCCCTGTGCAGGTAGGGCCGCTGCGGCGCGCGGGAGTTCAGTGCAAACGCAGGCGCGCGCGCCCACCCCCACGCCGGTGATCTTCTCGTCGTCGGAGAGGCTTTACAGCAATACTGTATGCACATACAGTATTTTCCACAGAGCCAATCAGCCACTTCCCAGACGCCAGGGGGACACCATGCACGCCGATACCTACCAGCAGCTCGCCGCCCGGGTTAACGCCCAGATCGCCGCCCACGACGCCCGCCAGCGCCCCGGCCTGACCCTGCAGCGCATCCCCGGCGACGACGCCAAGGCCTGGGAACGGGTGCTGATGGAACTGCGCGGCGCGGACAACCTCACCGTGCTGCCGCTGCGCGACGGCGCGGTACGCCTGGCCTGGCACAGCTGGCTGGACTGAGCCGGGGCGAACGCGCCCCTACGGGCCGTACCGCCGCAGCCATTCGTCCACCACCTCGCCCATGGTCGCCGGGGCGCCACTGCGTATCCAGGCCATGAAGGCACGCTCGAAACGAAAGCCCTCCCCGCACTGCTCGCGCAGGAAGCGGCGGACGTTCTGGGTGTTGCGGTAGCCCGGATCGACCGGGGTCTGCCGGGTGATCGGTTGGCTGTGCCAATCGAAGCGCATGGGACCACTCCCTGGTTGCGGCATGGAAGGAGTTAGCCTGACAGGATGCGGCGTGGCCAACCAGGGCCATGTCGCCATGCGTTGCGGGTGCGCTTCCGGGCAAGCGCTCCTGAACTCTCCGTCCGCAACCCGACCGCACGGCAGCCGCACCACACCTGGGCCCTGCTGGCCGGCGAGTTCATCCGCTGGTCGACCTGGGCGCGCTTACGGGGAAACGATGTGGAAGGCCCCCGTAGGATGGCGTCGAGCGAAGCGATACCCATCGCCACGGCCGCATGGGTTTCGCAAGCTCAACCCATCCTACGAAGAGCGATGAGGCTGGGGTGCCCTAGCCGCAGCGCCGGGTTCGTATGTTTGTATGAAAACCCGCCGCCAAATCGTTAGAAATGCACGATGGGTAGGCCAGCGCCGCTCGGCGAGATTATGGGAAACAACAACCCATGGGCTCTCGCCATGAAACGCTCCCTCTGGCTCCAGGAAATTGCCGACGAACTCACCCCGACCGCGCCCCTGCGGGAGGACCTCAGCGTCGACGTCGCCATCATCGGCGGCGGCTTCGTCGGGCTATGGACGGCGCTGCGCCTGCTGGAGCTCGAACCGCAGTGCCGGATCGTGATCCTCGAGCGCGACATCTGCGGCGGCGGCGCCTCGGGGCGCAACGGCGGCTTCGTGATGTCCTGGTGGCCGAAGATCAGCTCGCTGGTGGCGCAATGCGGCAAGGAAGAAGCCCTGCGCCTGGCCCGCGCCTCGGAAGCGAACATCGGCGAGATCGGCGAGTTCTGCGCGCAGCACGGCATCGACGCGCACTTCCGCCGCGGCGGCTGGCTGTGGACCGCCACCAGCGACGCCCAGCGCGGCGCCTGGAAAGGCGTGCAGCGCACCTGCGAAAGCCTGGGCGAACAGGTCTTCCGCTCGCTGCCGGACAACGAAGTGCAGCGCCGCGCCGGCTCGCGCCAGCACCTGGAAGGCGTGATCGAGGCCAGCAACGCCACCGTGCAGCCCGCCCGCCTCGCCCGCGGCCTGCGCCGGGTGGCGCTGGAGAAAGGCGTGCGGATCTTCGAGAACACGCCCGTGGACGACATCCAGCGCAGCGAACCGGCGGTGCTGCGCACGCCCTCGGGCTCGGTCACGGCGCGGCGCGTGGTGCTGGCCACCAACGCCTGGGCCGCGCAGATCCCCGAACTCAGCCGCGTCGTCCTGCCGGTCACCAGCACCATAGTGGCGACCAACCCGATCCCCCAGCGCCTGGAACAGATCGGCTGGACCGGCGGCGAGTCGATCACCGATTCGCAGCTGATGGTGGACTTCTACCGCACCACGCAGGACGGCCGCATCGCCTTCGGCAAGGGCACCGGCATGATCAACTACGCCAGCCGCATCGACGCCAGCTTCGACGACAACCCGCGGCTGAGCGAAGAGACCGAGAAAGACTTCCGCCGCACCTACCCCAACCTCGCCGACGAGCCCATCAGCCACGCCTGGTGCGGCCCCATCGACCGCACCTACGACAGCATGCCGGTGTTCGGCCACCTGGAAGGCGCGCCGCACATCTTCTACGGCATCGGCTGGAGCGGCAACGGCGTCGGCCCCAGCCGCCTGGGCGGGCGCATCCTCACCAGCCTGGTGCTGGGGCGCAACGACGAATGGAGCCGCTGCGGCCTGGTGGGGCGCCGGCCCAAGAGCTTCCCGCCGGAGCCCATCCGCTACTTCGGCGGCCTGCTGGTGCGCGGCGCGGTGCAGCGCAAGGAGGAGCAGGAAGCGCAGAACCGCAAGCCGTCCTGGCTCGACCTCAGGCTGAGCAAGTTCGCCCCCGTGGGCCTGGAAGACAAGAGCGCCTGAACAGGCAAGGAGACCTCAAATGCAGCACCTGATCCATCTGCCCGATACCGCCCGCTTCCCGCTGCCCGCCGGCGTGCCGGCCAAGGCGCCGGAAGGCACGCCGGTGGCCGAGGCCGCCACCTACGCCGCCGAAGGCCAGGGCGGCCTGCTGACCGGCGTGTGGGAATGCACGCCGGGGCGCTTCCGCCGCCAGGTCATGGAGCGCGAGTTCAGCCACTTCATCAGCGGCCACGGCTTCTTCATTCCCGACGAGGGCGAGCCCATCGAGCTGCGCGCCGGCGACGCCATCCTGTTCCCGGCGAATTGTCACGGCACCTGGGACATCCGCGAAACCCTGCGCAAGAGCTTCGTGATCATGCCTTGAGGCCGGCGATGTCCGCCGCGCGCAGGGCGATCCACAACACGGCGACGTCCTCGGTGGAATCCAGCGAGAGGCCGGTGATCTCCTCGATGCGGCGGATGCGGTAGACCAGCGTCTGGCGGTGCACGTTGAGCCGCTCGGCGGTCTTCTGCCAGGAGCGGTTCTGTTCGAGGAACACCTGCAGCGTGTGCTGCAGCTGCGCGCCCTGTTGCTGGTCGTAATCGGCCAGGGCGCCCAGGGCGCGGCGGTAGACCAGTTGGGCTTCCTCCAGGCTGGACGGCAGCCACAGCAGCTCGCCGGAAGCCCGCCCGTAGTGGGCGACCTGGCGGCTGGCCGAGGTATGCGCCAGGGCCAGGCGCGCCTCGCGCAGCGCCTCCGGGGTGCGGCCCGAGTGCCCCAGCGGGTTGGACAGCCCCAGCGGGCAGCCGAGCACCTGCTGCACCTGCTCCGCCGCCGCGTCCGAGGCCAGCAGCAGGATCAGTTCCTCGCCCTGCACGCGCGACAATAACGCCACGCCCTGCAAGTGCAGCCGCTGCGACCAGCGCCCGGGCAAATCCACCTGGCAGCGGGCGACAGCGAAGACCGCCTGGCCGACGGGGTAGCCCAGGGCGCCCAGGCGCTCGTGGGCGGGCCGCTCGCTCAGGCGCTGCTGCAACAGGTCATCCAGCAACTCCCAGCCCTGGCGCAGCAGGCGCTCATGCTCGACCTGCTGGCGCTCCAGCTCGATGCCCAGCACCGCCGTCACGTGGTGCAGCAGGCCGTAGTCGACCAGGCCGCCGCCGCAGGCGAGTATCTTGCAGGCCGGCACCGAAGGCAGCGCCATGACCAGGGCGTCGCCCTCCTCCGTCGAATGGCGGGTGACGGTGGTCGTGGTGTTCGCACGCTTGCCCAGGGCCGCCCGCCAGTGCGCCGGCAGCGGCGCCAGGCCCGCATGCCAGGGCTCCAGCGAGGCGGCGTCGAACAGGTACAGCTGCGTGCGCAAGTCCGCCGCCAGGCGCTGCAGCAGGAACTCCACGCCGACGTGGCGCAGCCCCATGCGCGCGCTTTCGTAGATGCGCGCCACCGCGCTGCGGCGCTCCTGCTCCTCCTGCTTGCTGGCGTCGATGATCGCCCGGGCGACCGCCGAGAACGGCACCGAGCTGTGCGTCAGCAGCAGCGGGAAATCCAGCTGCATGGCGGTATCGAACAGCGCTCCCATGTCGCTGGGCGCGTGCATGTTCTCGCCGATCATCAGCCCCGCCACCCGGGCCCTGGCCAGCCGCTCGATGTACTCGCGCTGCGCCGCGGCGTCGGCGGGAATGCCCAGGCCGGTGGTCATCAGCAGCTCGCCCTCGCCCAGCCATTGCGAGGGGTCGGGCAGTTCGCAGACGTGGGCCCAGCGCAGCAGCCGCCCGACGTGGCTGGCACCGCTGACCAGGCGCGTGGACAGCGCGTTGTCATCGAGGATGTCCTGAATCGAAATCGGCACGGCGCCTCCGGCAGGTGGGTTCGCAGCAGCGAATCAGAGGATCGCATCGGCCCCGGGCCGTTGAATCCATACAAAGGTATGAACCAGCTGCTGGCGAATTGTAAATCTGTCTGATGTCGCCGCGCCCGGGCCCTGGGGAAACTGGAGGTCAGGCCGCGCGCAGTCCAGCGCCCCGGCCCATTGCCCTCACCGGACATTCCCTCGACTCATCGGAGCCCATAACAATGCCAAAGTCTCTGAGCAGCGTCATCGCCCTTTCCATCGCGTGTCTTTCCACCCACGCCCTGGCCGACCTCACCGTGGCCTCCCAGGGCGGGGCGAACAAGAACGCGCAGCAGCAAGCCTACTACCAGCCCTACAGCGCGCAGACCGGCAGCCGGATCATTGCCGACGAATTCAACGGCGAGATGGCCAAGGTCAAGATCCAGGTCGACACCGGCAGCGTCTCCTGGGACGTGGTGGAGCTGGAAACGCCGGAACTGCTGCGCGCCTGCGACGAGGGGCTGCTGGAGGAGATCGGCGACGACCCGGCCATCGCCGCCCTGGCGCCCAAGCTGGTCAAGGGCGCGATCAACACCTGCGGCGCGGGCATCTTCGTCTGGTCCACGGTGCTGGCCTACAACGCCGACAAGCTCAAGACCGCGCCCACCGGCTGGGCCGACTTCTGGGACGTGAAGAAGTACCCGGGCAAGCGCGGGCTGCGCAAGGGCCCGATGTACACCCTGGAGTACGCGCTGATGGCCGACGGCGTACCGTACAAGGACATCTACGCCGTGCTCGCCACCAAGGAAGGCCAGGACCGCGCCTTCCGCAAGCTCGACGAGATCAAGCCGTACATCCAGTGGTGGGAAGCCGGCGCGCAGCCGCCGCAGTACCTGGTCTCCGGCGACGTGGTGATGAGCGCCGCGTACAACGGGCGCATCTCCGCCGTGCAGAACGAAAGCAACCTGAAGGTGGTGTGGAACGGCGGCATCTACGACATCGAGTCCTACGCCATTCCCAAGGGCGCCAAGCACGCCGAGGAAGGGCGCAAGTTCATCCGGTTCGCGCTGCAGGAGCCGCAGCAGAAGGCCTATTCCGACCACATCGCCTACGGGCCGGTGAACCTCGAGGCTGCGGCGCAGATAGCGCCTGCGCAGAGCCAGAACCTGCCCAGCGCGCCGGATAACCTGGGCAAGCAACTGGCGATGGATGCGGCCTTCTGGGCGGACCATGGGGAGCAGCTGCAGCAGCGGTTCAATGCCTGGGCGGCGCGCTGATCCTTGGGTGTGTTTGCGCCGCTTCGGCGTGCGCGGAGGTTTCTCTGGAAATCCGAATCGCGGACGGAGTCCGCTCCTACGGCCGCTCCGAGGCGCTCTTCGTAGGATGGGTTGAGCTTGCGAAACCCATGCGGTGGCGCTGATGGGTATCGCTTCGCTCAACGCCATCCTACGAAAAGCCGTGCCTCCCTGTAACCGTAGGACTCCGTCCGCTTTGGGGGGAAATATCCCAGATCACAGGCCCCGCACACTCGAAACACCACCGCACGACGCAATGAAGAAAGCCCACCGCCAAGGTGGGCTTCCCGGCGCCGCTCGCGCCTCAGAACGGCAGCGGCAGCTTGGCCGTGCGGCCGCCGTCCACGACTATCACCTGGCCGGTGATGAAGGCCGCCGCGTCGCTGGCCAGGAACACGGCGACGCCGCCGATGTCCCCGGGCTCGCCGGTGCGGCCCACCGGGTGCAGCTTCAGCAGGCCGGCGCGGGCCAGCTCGGGTTGCGGCTGGGCGTCGATGTAGGCATCGCTCAGCTCCGAGTTGATCCACCCCGGGGCGATGGCGTTGCAACGGATGCCGTCGCGCCCCAGGTCGACGGCCATGGCCCGGGTGAAGCCATGCACGCCGGCCTTGGAGCCGCAGTAGGCGGTATGCCAGGGGTTGGCGCCGATGCCTTCGATGGAGCCGATGTTGACGATGCTGCCGCCGCCGCGCCGGCGCATCTGCGGCAGCAGCGCCTTGGCCAGGAACACCGGGGCGCGCAGGTTGACGGCCATCATGCGGTCCCAGTCGTCCTCGTGCATGTCGTCCAGCGACTTCTCGAACATGAAGCCGGCATTGTTGACCAGGATGTCGGCGCCGCCGAAATGCGCCTCGACGGCGCAGGCGATGGCATAGGGCGCCTCGCGCTCGCCCAGGTCGGCCTCGCACCATGCCACCCGGGGGTTTGCGCCCAGGTCTTCATCCAGCGGCTGGCGCTGGGCGACCAGCACGCGGGCGCCGGCCTCCAGCAGCTTGTCGGTGATTCCGCGGCCGATGCCGCGTCCGCCGCCGGTCACGACGGCTACCTTGTCATTGAGCAGCATGCTGGCCTCCTCAGCCCGAAACCGGTTTGGCGCCGGTGACTTCGAGCGTTTCCGCGGCAATGTAGCGCGCCTGGTCGGAGGCCAGGAAGGCGATCACGTCGGCGATGTCCTCCGGCTCGGCGATGCGGCCCAGCGGCACGGTCCTGTTCAGTTCCTCGATGGCCTTTTGCGGGTCCAGGCCACGGCGTTCGAAGCCGCTGCGGATCATCGGCGTGTTGATCTCGTGCGGGCACACGGCATTGACGCGGATGCCGAAGGGCGCGGCGTCCCGGCCCAGGTTCTTGGTCAGCGCGGCCACCGCGCCCTTGCTGGTGCAGTAGGCGACGTGCCCGGGGCCGGGGTAGACGCCCCAGACCGACGAGGTGTTGACGATGGCCCCGCCGCCGCGGCGCTTCATGTGCGGTATCGCCGCGCGGCAGAGGAAGAACACGGCGTTCAGGTTGACGTCCAGCGCCGTGAACCACATGTCGTCGGTGGTTTCCTCGACGGTGCCGCGGGGAATGATGCCGGCATTGTTGAGCAGGATGTCGACGCCGCCGAAGCGCTCGACCGCCCGGGCGATGATCGCCTCGCAATATTCCTTCTCGCGCAGGTTGCCGGCCAGGCACTCGGCCTCGGCGCCCAGGGCGCGCGCCTCGTCGACCATGGCCTGGCAGCCCTCGGCGTTGATGTCCGAGATCATCAGGCGGGCCCCTTCGGCGGCGAACAGCCGTACCAGCGCCTGGCCCACGCCGCCGGCGCCACCGGTAATCACCACAATCTTGTTTTCGAATCGCATGGCCTTGCACCTCAGTGGGATGTGTGAGGCCGATGATCGACAGGCCGGGGGCCGGCGACAAACGACTTCTGCGCTGCATTCGATTGACTTTTGGTTAATCGAAATACCCATGAATGGAAGGAAAGCGAGAAAGCACTGCCCTGCACGCTTGAGTTTTGCTTAACTGCCCAGGCGTCTTTCCATAACGGGTGAGCCCCCATGAGCAACCTCCGGCATTCGCTGCCGCCACTGAATGCGCTGCGGACTTTCGAGGCCGCCGCCCGCCACGGCAGTTTCAAGATGGCGGCGGAGGAGCTCTACGTGACCCAGGCGGCGGTCAGCCGCCAGATCCAGGTGCTGGAGGATTTCTACGGGCTCAAGCTGTTCCTGCGCGGCAACCGCAAGGTGGAGCTCACCGACGACGGGCATGCGTTGTACCTGGCCGCGTCGTCGGCCCTGCACCACATCGCCAATGCCTCCAGCGACCTGCTGCGGCGCAACGGCCAGGATCATCTCGCCCTGATCACCACCACGGCCTTCGCCCAGCTGTGGCTGATGCCGCGGCTGAAGCAGCTGCGCGCGCAATATCCCGAACTGCAGCTGCACCTGATCAGCACCGAAGGCAACCCCGACTACCAGGAGAACTTCACCGCAGCGGTGACCCTGGGGCTGGAGGAACATCCGCGCTACGTGGCCGAGTACCTGTTTTCCGAGGAGGTGTTCCCGGTCTGCACCCCGGGCTTTCTCGAACAGCATCCCCAGGTCGCGACATTGCCGGGGCTGCTGGACGCCACCCTGCTCAACCTCAGCGCGAGCCACTGGAAGGCCAGGTTGTGGGCGCCCATCGACTGGTCGTTCTGGCTGCGGCAGTTCGGCCTGGACGTTTCCGGAAGCCGGGAGGCCATGAACTTCAGCCACTTCTCCATGCTCATGGATGCGGTGCACCAGGAGGTCGGCGTCGGCCTGGCCTGGCGCCACCTGGTCCAGCCGCAGCTGGACAGCGGCAGGCTGGTGCGCCCCCTGCAGGAAACCTACTTCGCCGACGACAGGAAGCACTACTTCGTCTGCCGCCGCGACCTGGTCGGCTCGACGGGCATCCGCATGCTCCGCGAGTGGCTGCTGGCGCAGACCCAGGCGCTGAGAAACCCGGCCCCGTAGCAGGGCGCCGCCTGGCGCTGGGCAAGGCGGCGGCCGCTGCGGTGAAGGCCATCGCTACAGACGATGGCCTCCCGGCCGCGGGGCTCAGGCGCCCTGCCCGGCCGCCTCGAACAGCAGCCCGAACAAGCCTTCGCAATCGGCGCTGGTGGGCAGCGCCGCTATCGCCCCGGCGATCTCCTGCCGGAGGGCCTCGTCCAGGGTGATGCCGGCCAGCAGGTCGAACTTGGCGCGGAACTCTTCGCGGCTCATGGCTGTAGCGGGGTCGCCCTTGGCCGCGGTCACCGGGCTGGTGAACACCTGGCCGTCCTTGAGCGACACCGAGACCCGCGAAAGGATCTCGTTGGGGAAGCGCGCGGAAAGCTCGTCGCTTTCGACGATGTCGACGCGCTGGCTGACGGCCAGGATGTCCGAGGCGTGCACCGCGTCCCCGGTCACCTCCAGCGGCCCCACCTGGCCACGCACGGCCAGGGCCGCCAGCGGGAAGGCCAGGGCGTACTGCGCCTCGTCGGCGTTGGCCGGTGTGTGCCCCTGCAAACGCATGGATTCGTGGAAGGTCTGCACCTTGATGCGCTCGATGTTCTCGCCGCGGATCTGCGGGTGCTCGGCCATCAGTGCAGTCAGCGCGGTCAGCGCCGGCTGGGCCCAGCGGCACACCGGCCAGGGCTTGAAGTACTGGGCGTCGATCTCCCAGCGCTGGCCCAGGTCGCGCCAGTGGCCGGCGACCTCGTCGAACTCGACCGTCTCGGCCGGGGCCCCGGTGACGCCGGCCTCGGCCAGCAGCAGCGCGTTGAGGCCGGCGAAAGCGCCGGCGCCGTGGGCGTCCCGCAGCATGGAGGGGTGGTCCACCAGGCGCATCATCGGGCAGCGCGGGCCGAAGTATTCGGCAATGCCCAGGGCGTGGCGCAACTGCTGTTCGTCGAAGCCCAGCAGGCGCGCGCCGCCACACACCACGCCGATGCCGGAGAACGCGCCCGAGGCGTGGTATTGCGGCGCCGTGGCCATGAGCGCGGCGCCGGCGCGCAGGGCGGTTTCGTAGCCGATGGTCAGGGCGCTGAGCAGTTCCGCGCCGCTGATGCTCCGGCCCTGCTGGCGGCAGGCGTCCACCAGCGCCAGCAGCGCCGGCACCACGGTGGCGCCGGCATGGCCCTTGGAGGTGAAGTGGCCTTCGTGGGCATCCAGGCTGTCGACGCAGAAGCCGCCGGCCCAGGCCGCGCCCAGCGGGTGCACCGCGCGGCCGTCGAACAGCAGGCGGCTGGACAGCACGCCCGCCGGGTAGTGGTTCAAGGCATACCGGCGCAGCGCCTGGCTGGTGGCGTTGTCGCGGGCGCCGGCGGCGACGCCGAGGATGTCCAGCAGGCAGGTCTGCATGAGTTCGCGGGTGTGCGCGGGCGCCTGCTCGAAGCGGAATTCACGAACGAACGAATAGAGCGACATGTGGGGCTCCACAGACGGGGATCGGGAATCGGAGGAACGGGTGCCCGGCGGCGGGCACCCGCTGGCGTCACTGCTTGGCCTGGCTGGCGACCGCGCGCGAAGCCTGCAGCCAGCCGTCCCACTGCTGGCGGTGGGCGGCGATCCATTCCTGGGCGTGGCGGCGGACGTCGGCCGGCTTGTTCTCGCCCTTCTGCATGCGCAGGTTCTGCTGGCTTTCGTCGTCGGCGCTGATCTGCAGCTGAGAAAGGAACTTGAGCGCGACCGGGTTCTTGTCGGCGAAGTCCTTGTTCAGCAGCGCCTCTACCTTGTCGATGGCGAAGCCCAGGTTCTTGCCCTGGTAGGTGGTATTCACGTCGTTGTTGCCGTCGGGCAGGTCGGTCTTGGGCACCTCCAGCCAGACCACGTCGCGTCCTTCCACCAGCACGCCGGCGATCCACTGCGGCACCCAGGTGAAGTAGAGGATCGGCTGGCCCTGCTTGTAGCGGGCGATGGTGTCGGCCATCAGGGCGAAGTAGGAGCCCTGGTTGACGTTGACGCTGTTCTCCAGGTCATAGGCCTTCATGTGGTGGGAGATCACCAGTTCGCAGCCCCAGCCGGGGTTGCAGCCGGTCAGATTGGCCTTGCCGTCGCCATCGGTGTCGAACAGCTTGGCGATCTCCGGTTTCTTCAGGTCGGTGATGTAGCGGATGTGGTACTGCTCGGCGGTCTTCTTGTCGATCAGGTAGCCCTGCAGCACGCCGGGGATCACGTCGCCGGCCTTGACCAGCGTGTGCGGCCCGTCGACCTTCTGGTAGAAGGCGTCGTGCAGCTTGTCCCAGAAGTGCACGGTGAAGTCCGCATCACCATAGGACAGCGCCACCATCATCGCCGCGTATTCGGTTTCCTTCGGCTCCTGCACGTCGTAGCCCAGCTCGCGCAGGCCGGCCATGGCCAGTTCGCCGCGGAAGCGCTCCTCGGCGATCGGCGGGAAGATCGGCGTGACCTTCACGCCCTCCCCCGGCTTGTCCGCCGAGGCGGCCATCCCGTACAGCGACACCAGGCTCAGGGTGATGGCCGCGGCACAGTGCACAAGCTTGTTCTTGAACGTCTCGAAATGCATCGCTGTATACCTCTTGTTCTTTTCGTTGGGTCGGCAGAATGAATGCAGAACAGTGGCGGCTCGTTCAGGCCGCCTTGTGCGGCACCGGCTGGCTGCCGAACAGGCGCAGCAGCAGGCCCACCGGGCCGCTGTGGTACCAGCGGCGGCTCGGGTCGGAGCGGGTGCGCTCGCCCATGGCCTGGGTCAGGCGGTCGAGGAAGATCGCCAGCAGCACCAGGCCGACGCCGCCGACCGTGGCCAGGCCCATGTCCAGGCGGCCGATGCCGCGCAGGACCATCTGGCCGAGCCCGCCGACGGAGATCATCGAGGCGATCACCACCATCGACAGCGACAGCATCAGCGTCTGGTTCACCCCGGCCATGATGGTCGGCGTGGCCAGCGGCAGCTGGACGCGCATCAGCATCTGCCGCGGCGTGCAGCCGAAGGCGCGGGCCGCCTCGATCTTGTCTTCGGGCACCTGGCGGATGCCCAGGTTGGTCAGGCGCACCAGCGGCGGCACGGCGAACACGATGGTGACCAGCACGCCCGGCACGTTGCCGATGCCGAACAGCATCACCACCGGCACCAGGTAGACGAACGCCGGCAGCGTCTGCATGGCGTCGAGCAGCGGCCGCACGATGCGCTCGATGCGGTCGCTGCGGGCGGAGAGGATGCCCAGCGGGATGCCGATCACGGCGCAGAAGAGCACCGAGGTCAGCACCAGCGAAAGCGTGGTCATCGACTCGGACCACACGCCGATCAGCCCCAGCAAGGTCAGGGTGACGGCGCACAGCGCACCCATGCGCGGCCCGGCGAGCTGCCAGCCGAACAGCGCCGCCAGCACGATGGCGATCGTCGGCGGCACGCTCTGCAGCACGTACTCGAAACCGTTGAGCACGTGGTCGATGGGCCAGCGAATGGCGTGGAAGACATCGCGGAAATTGCGTACCAGGAAATTCAGGCTGGTTTCGACCCAATCGCCCAGCGGAATGACCGCGTTCTGGAAGGGATCGAGGAAACTGGACTCGGACATGCTCGCTACCTGCTTCTAGGAATGACGAGGACGGCTGTTGCGCAAGGCTGCGCTCAGTGCCGGCTGAGGGTCTGCAACAGCTGGTTCTTGGAGATGGTGCCGTGCAGCGCGCCGCTGCGGTCCAGAACCGGCACCGGGTACGGCAGCTCGGCGACGATGTCGAGCACGTCGTGCAGCGGTGTGTCGGTGTAGACCGGGTGCCGCTCGTGCAGGGTGTAGTGCCCCGCGCCCGCCTCGCCCGCGGCGCCGGCTTCGGCGCCCATGACGCCCATCAGCTGGTTGCGCTCGTTGACCAGGTAGCTGTATGGCACGCCGGCGTTGGGCTGCGGCCCCTTGCCGTTGAGGCGGCAGAGCACCGCCTGGTCGAGCTCGGCGACGTCGCCGGCCTTGAGCACCCGCGAGCTGTCGAAGCCCTTGAAGAAGGTCCGCACGTAGTCGTTGGCGGGCTGGTTCAGCAGCTCCTGGGGGGTGCCGATCTGCACCACCCGGCCGCCTTCCATGATCGCGATGCGGTGGCCGATGCGGATGGCTTCCTCGATGTCGTGGGAGATGAAGATGATGGTGCGCTGCTGCTCGGCCTGCAGGCGCATCAGCTCGCCCTGCATCTCGTTGCGGATCAGCGGGTCGAGCGCCGAGAAGGCTTCGTCCATGAGCAGGATGGTGGGGTCGTTGGCCAGCGCCCGCGCCAAGCCGACGCGCTGCTGCATGCCACCGGAGAGCTGGTGCGGGTAGCTGTGCTCGTGCCCTTCCAGGCCCACCTGGCGCAGCGCCTCGCGGGCTCGGCTGTGGCGTTCCTGCTCCCCTACCCCGGAGATCTCCAGGCCGAAGGCGGTGTTCTCCAGCACGCTCATGTGCGGCATCAGCGCGAAGGACTGGAACACCATGCCCATTTCCTTGCGCCGCACGTCGAGCAGGGCCTTGTCCGACAGCCCGGTGATCTCGCGGCCATTGAGGTGGATGCTGCCGGAGGTAGGCTCGATCAGCCGGTTGAACAGGCGCACCATGGTGGACTTGCCGGAACCGGACAGGCCCATGATGACGAAGATTTCGCCACGCCTGACCGAGAAGCTGGCATCGAACACCCCGACGACATGCCCGGACTTGCGGAATATCTCGTTCTTGTCAGCGCCCTTGCGCAGCATCTCCATCGCTTCGTTCGGGCGCGGCCCGAAGACCTTGAAGATGTTGCGTACCGAAAGGATATCGTCGGTCTGACTCATACGTTCCTCACCTTATGCTTATTCTTGTGGCCAAGGTCTTGCTGCCGGGGACCTCGACGGCCTCGTAGCACCGGTACCGCTGGAAGAATCACGGCCGCCACTGGCGAGGCGGCCCTTCCGTTCTGCAGAAGCTCCTGCAAGGCTTTCAGCGGCCGTCGAAGGCGACGGCGGCGTGTCTTCAAATTAGGGTTCCGCCTGTCGAGCGTCCAACGACATTTGTTCGCTCAAAACCATAACTTGATGTTATTGATCCGGGTCCGTGCCCTGTGCCACGGGGGCTTGGGGCGTTATGAGTCCTACATGGTTGAGCGGCTTGTTGGTTAGGCAGCATCCTTCAACCCCGTCATTCCCGCGAACGCGGGAACCCAGTTGCCTTGGTTTGGGTGTTTCTGCGCCGCACCGAGTCTGCCCGACCGTCTTGTTTCGCCCCCTCGGGCGAGTCCCTTTTGTCAAACGCCACAAAAGGAACCAAAAAGGCTTGCCCCGCATACGGGCCCGATGGAGCCGGGCTACCCTCACGAATTCCCCCGCCACGGAGGCCCGCCCCGAGGGTACGTCCCTGTAGCCCGCGGGGCTCTCGCGACATCCATGTCGCATGACCTCCTGAGCGCCGGTTTCGCTCGGCCTTCTGAAGGGGCGTTCCGGAGTGCGCGGATGTTTCTCTGGAAGTCCAAACGCCAGAGCAAGAGCGGGCGTGCTTTTGCTTTTCGTAGGAACGAGCTTGCTCGCGAACCCCGCAGTCACTGGGTTCCCGCGTCCGCGCACTGCTGTCCGGCACGCCTCATGCTATTAACAGCTGCCCCTGACGCAGGTTGATCTCGCGTATTCGCTCCTGCCGTCGTCGGTAACGTTCGGCCTCCAGACCAGGACGCTGAAACAGCGTCGCCTGTACCTCCACCATCAGCATCCACAGGCTTTGCCGCGTTCCCGTCCTGCGTTGGTAAAGGTTCAGCAGCAAGTAGCTGATCAGCGCACAGAGAATCTGGATGCGCACGGCATTCTCGCTACGGCCCAGGAAACGCCTGACCTTCAGGTGTTGCTTGATCCATTTGAAAAACAGCTCGATCCGCCAGCGATCCCGGTAGCGCTCGGCGATTTCTGCCGCCGGGCTGCTCAGGTCGTTGGTCGCCAGGCTTAGAGGCGGCTCATCGCCTGGGCGGTTCACCAGGATCCGCCGCAGGGGCTGGGTGTAGTGATTACGCCGTCGGCCACCTGGGTTGCGGTTGGAGAAGTTCACCTCTTCGTCTCGCAGGATCGTTTCCCGGTCTTGCTGGGGAACCTCGCGCTGGGCCAGGACCTTGAGCCGCACATTGGACTTGAATCGTGTGACGAAGCGGGCCTTCTGGGCATCCAGGCTCGCCCACCAGTTGAAGTCGTAATAGCCCTTGTCGAATACGTAGGTGGCCTGTGGCTCGATACCCAGCGTCCGGCCTTCGTCGATGTCGTTGACGTTGGCTGCGCTGAAGCTGCAATGCACCGGCGCCGCCGCCTGCTCGGCATACAGCACATGGACTTTCAGCCCCTGGGAGCGGGTTCGATTGGACAGCGTCCATTCGTCGAAGCCAGGGCCCTTGAGGGTGATCGTGGTGGAGTCCAGCAGGTACAGCAGTTCCTTCCCGTCACGGCGTAACTGCCGGCAGACGCCCGCCATCAGGTAGTGCGCAACCTGGGCGAAGACCTCGGTATTACGGCGTTCGTTGGCGTCGGCCAGGGTGGAACGCCGGATCGGGCCCGTACCCAGGTGATAGTGCTGATGGGGATGGCTGTTGAAGCTGGTTTCAAGCGCCCGCAGGCTGCTCACGCCGGCCAGTTGGGCATACACCATGGCGACCAGGTGATCCCAGCTGCCAAAGCGCTTGCTGTGCTTGTCGGCGCCGTGTTCGGCGACCAGTCGATCGAAGACGCCGCGAGGCAGCGCTTTTAGTACATCGTGAAAACGGCTTATCCTGAACATCTTGCGGGGGCTGTGAGGTTGAGTTGGCGCTCAACGGTTTAACCCGTGCCTTCAGCCCCCGCAAGCCCTCCAGACGCCCCCTCGAAAATATTCCGGACAGTAGTGCGCGTCCGCGGGAATGACGAGGGGTAAGGAGTATCAGGATGACTCTGGACTTCCCGGCCACTCCGAACGGCCCCCTCTCCCTCCGGGAGAGGGCTGGGGTGAGGGCGCTCTCAAGCCCTGATGCGAGGCCCCCAGGCAAGCTCGGTCGTAGGAGCGGACTCCGTCCGCGATCGGATTCACCGGCCACGCCGGCCCCCCCCAGCGGCACAGCCAACGGCGTATAACCGCGAACGGTTATACGCCCTACGTTCCTAAGTCACGGGCGCCAGCGGCGTTTCCGCGGGGCTCGGGCGGGCCAGGGCGACGGCGGCCAGCAGCACCATGCAGCCGCCGACGAGCATCGATGGGGTCAGCCGCTCACCCATCAGCAGTACGGCGATCGCCACCGCCACCAGGGGCTCGACGGTGGACAGCGTGGCCGCCGCCGAAGGACCGATCGCCGGCGCCCCGGCAAGGAACGCGGCGACAGGTATCAGCGTGGCGAAGACCGCCAGCCCCAGGGTTGCCAGCCACGCCTGGCCACCCACCGGGAAGGCGGCGTGCTGGAACAGCGCGGCGACGGCGAAGGTGGCGGCGCAGCCCAGCAGGACGATGGCCGCCGAGGCCAGCGGGTGCTCATGGCGAACGCGGTGTGTGCCGTAGATGACCGCCGCTCCGTAGGCCATCGCCGCGAACAGTGCCCACAGCGCGCCGATGGAAGCGCCAGCCAGGCTCAGCCCCGTAGCCAGCGCCACCCCGCCCAGCGCCAGCAACAGGCTGAACAGCTTCAGCAGGCTGGTGCGTTCCCCCAGCCAGGCGATGGAAACCAGGGTGACGAAGGCCGGAAAGCTGTAGACGAGGATGATCGCCAGGCTCACCGAGCTGGCCCGACTGGCGCTGTAGTAGCCCAGCGCCGCCAGGCCGTAGCCCACGCCCAGCAGCAGGTTCTGCCGGACCAGGCGCAGGCTCGGCAAGCCGATGCGCTGCCGGTGCAGCAGCGCCAGCAGCACCGCGGCGGCGATGGAGAAGCGCGCCAGCAGCAGGCCGATCGGGTTGGCGCCGCCGGCATAGGCGAAGCTGGCGAACAACGGCTGCAGGCCATAGCAGAACGCGGCCAGCAGAACGAGAAGAAAGCCTCGGGAATGAGCGCTCATTCCGGGAAGAAAACGCGGGGTCCGCATGACCTGCTCCCTGGGTATCAGATCGACCGGGCATTCGAAAAAGCCCCGCTTCACCAGAGGGTGAAGCGGGGCCTGTCGGCAGCGAACGGGAAAGGAATCAGTCGGCCAAACGACTGGTCATCTCGGTGCAGTACCAATCCACGAACTGGCAGACGCCATTCTCGGCAATCGACGAGTACGGGCCCGGTTCGTATGCAGGCGAGTTCACCCCCGCCTGCGCGCCCTCGACCAGGCGCCGGTCCTGGTCGTTGGTGGCGATCCACACGCGGGTCAGGCGTTCCAGGTCGTAGTCGATGCCTTCCTGGGCATCCTTGGGCACCAGCCACTTGGTGGTCACCAGGGTCTCGTTGGGGCCCTGGGGCAGCACGCGGAAGCTCAGGGCGTGGTCGCCGAGGAAATGGTTCCAGGTGGAGGGGTAGTTGAAGTACAGCAGCGCACCGATGTTCGGCTCGCCGCTCTTGTCCAGGCGCCGCGCCACCGCCGGCTTGCCGTCCATGGTGTAGCTCACGGCGCCGGCCGAGAGCGGGATGCGCGTCATGCGGAACTGCCCGGCTTCGTCCATCACCAGGCGGCTGGGCAGGCCGGCGGCCTCGCAGCGGTCCCAGTGGGCACTCAGCTCGGGGTCTTCCTCGCCGCCCACGCCGGCCACGGAGAGGTTCTCGACGAAGGAGTTGAGCAGCTCCGGGTGGGTGCCGTCGCAGTGGTAGCACTCGCGGTTGTTCTCGAACACCAGCTTCCAGTTGCCGCGCTCGACCAGGTTGGATTCGAAGGCGACCTTGCAGTCTTCCAGGTTGTGCGGCCCGATGAAGGGCGAGACCGCGTCGCGGAAGCGCGAGAAGTCCGGCGCGGTCTCGGCGACGCACACGTAGATGTAGGTGTTCACCACCTCGCAGTGCGCCAGCTTCAGGCCGTAGTCGGCCGGGTTGAATTCCGGGCCCATGTTGCCGGCGAACAGCAGCTTGCCGTCCAGGTCGAACACCCATTTGTGGTAGGGGCAGACCAGCTTGGCCACCTTGCCGCTGTTCTCCGTGCACACCTTGGAACCACGGTGCCGGCAGGCGTTGTGGAACGCCCGGACCTGGCCGTCGCCGCCGCGCACCACGGCGATGGGATAGTCGCCGATCTGCAGCGTCAGGTACTGGCCCGGCTTCTCCAGCTCGAAGGTGTGGCCGGCGAAGATCCACTCCTTGTGCCAGAGTTGCTCCAGGTCCTGGCGGTACACCTCGGGGTCGCTATAGACGGCGCGGGGCAGCGCGTGGCGGGCCTTGCGTTGGCGAATCAGGTCGAGCACAGCGGCTTTCTTATCCATTGTTGTATGCACTCCAGAGCAGGCGCGGTTTGGATCGGTGCATGCGTGGATCGGCTGGCGGCGGCGTCCGGCGCTGACGCAGGGGCCCTGCGGCGCGGAGGCTTTCTGTCGTCGGTCGCTTCGGCTAACCTCCATCCACGGAGCCTGTCAGCCCGCCGCGATCACAGCATTTGCGGCAGTCTAGGACCGGGGCCGACGCGAAAGAACCGACATTTTCTCCAAGGTCTTGATTACCTGAAGTTATGGTCAAACACACCGAACCCGATCAGACGCTGATCAAGATGCCGTCGCTGCGCGCGGTGAAGTCCTTCGTGGCCGCGGCCAAGTACCAGAACTTCACCCGGGCGGCCGAGGCGCTGTGCGTCACCCAGGCGGCGATCAGCCGGCAGATCCGCGAGCTGGAAACCTACCTGGGCGCCGACCTGTTCAAGCGCGTGGGCCGCGCCGTGGAGCTGACCCCGGCCGGCTCGATCTTCTTCGACGCCGTGCAGCTGTCCTTCGTCAACATCTCCCAGGCGGCCGAACGCATCCGCCACAACAGCACGTCCAAGTCGATCGTCACCCTCTGCTGCTCGCCGGCCTTCTCGGCGCTCTGGCTCGCCCACCGCCTGCCGGGCTTCTTCGAGGCCAACCCGGACGTGGAGCTGAACCTGATCACCACGCAGAACTTCCTCTCCATGGAGCCGGGGACGCGGCCCGACATCTTCGTCACCAAGATGGCGAAGATCCGCGAGGGCTACCGCAGCTACCCGCTGGTCCACGACGTCATCTACCCGGTGTGCACCCCGGCCTACCTAGCCCGGCACCCGGAGATCGCCAGCCTGGAAGGCCTGTGCCAAGGCGTGCTGCTCAACCTCAGCCCCTACGGCCGCTCGCAGGTGGCCGAGCACGTCGACTGGAGCGTGTGGATGGCCTTCCAGAACATCGACCTGGACAACGGCCCGGGCAAGCGCCCGCACTTCTTCAACGCCAACGACTACAACCTGCTGGTGCAGATGGTCTTGAGCCACCAGGGCGTGGCGCTGGGCTGGAACCACCTGGTGGGGCACCTGGTGGCCAACGGTTCACTGGTGCGCCCCGTGGAACAGGAAGTGGTGCTGCACGACAGCCAGCACTACCTGACCTTCAACGAGGACAAGGAAGACGACGACGCCTGCCGCCGCCTGCGCGACTGGCTCATGGCGCAGTTCTGAGCGGCGCCGCCCGGCTACTTCGCCCTGGCGGAGCGCACGCAGCCGTGGCGGATTTCCTTCGACGGCGGGTAGCCGAAGAACGAGGTGTAGCACTTGCTGAAGTGGCTCGGCGAAACGAAGCCGCAGGCCAGCGCCGCCTCCACCAGGGACAGGTCCGAATGCTGCAGCAGGCGGCGGCTCTCGGTGATGCGCAGCTCCAGGTAGTAACGCACCGGCGAGGTGCCCAGCTGCTCCTGGAACAGGCGTTCGAGCTGGCGCTTGGAACGGCCCACGCACTGTGACAGCTGGTCGGTGCTCAGCGGCTCCTCGATGTTCGCGCTCATCAGGTTGAGCACGTCGCGCAGCGGTTGCGACATCTTCTCGTGCAGCGCCGGGCGGGTCCGCCGGTAGCGGGATTCCTCGAAGGCCAGGATGTCCACCACGCCGTCGACCAGCCCGCGGCCATACAGGCGGTTGATCCATTCCAGCACCATGTTGAAGGCGCCGGCCGGGCTCCCCGCGGTCAGGCGGTTGCCGTCGACGATGTAGCTCTCGGCGGTCACCACGCTGTTCCTCGCCACCTCGGCGAGGGCCGCGCGGTTTTCCGGGTGCACCGCGCACTTGTGGCAGTCCAGCAGCCCCGCCTTGCCGAGGAACCAGGCGCCGTTCCACAGGCCGGCCAGGTCCACGCCCCGGTCGTCGGCGAGCTGCAGCAGGCGGTTGAGCGAGGGCAGCTCGCGCAGCGGAGTGCGCAGGCCGCCGCAGACCACCAGCAGGTCCAGGTCCAGGTGACGGCTTTCCAGGGCGGCGGAGGGGCAGATGACCAGGCCCAGGTCGCTGGTCACCGGCTCGCCGTCCAGGCTGAAGGTGTGCGTCGAGAAGGCGCCCTCGCGGATCAGGTTGGCGGTGACCAGCGTGTCCAGCGCCTGGGTGAAGGCCGGCAGTGAAAAGTGCTCCAGCAGGACGAAGCCCACGCGTCGCTGACGCTGCGGCTCCGCCTTCTTCTCGGCCATGAAGCGGAGATTCTTGCCTTGCATGGCTTCGCTGAATTGTCGTCTTTCCACCGTTGGCAGCCTCTATGAGTTCTTGTGGGCAGTTGCGGCGTTCATCAGCCTCGCGGCGGGCCTGGCAGGGCGGCGCGGCGAGGGCTGTTCTGTATACCGTCTGTAGGCAAATGTTATACAGGCGCTCTGCCTCCGACCACTCCCTCACGCGGCCCGCAGGCACGCGTAACCCCTCGACCCCGGTCATGGCCGGCCCGCAAGCGGCCTCGGCGCGCGCCGCCTGCTCTCGCGTCATAGCTGGCCGGAACCCTCGCCCCGGCAGTGGAAACACCTGTGCCCGCAAAGAAAACCCAGTGATTTCCAGCTGGGAAATGCCCGGCCGACAGAGGCGCCCGGGGCCCTCGCCAGCGCCTCTTCGGCGCCCGAAACCCGCTGTATGCGTATGAATTGATCCCAGAAAATGTAATTAGACACCCCGTCGGCGCGCTCCCTATAGTCATTCCACGAACGGCAAGGATCGCCGGCGACGGGCAGGAGGTCCTGCCCGCGCCCCGCACGAGCGGATGATCGACAGCACCCAACGACACGACCCGCAAGCCACAGCGGACATCTTCAAGGCGCACTTCGAAGCGTCGCACAGACGCCGGCATCGAGGCCGAGCCGCAACAGTGAAACTCGGGTAATCCCCCGGTTCTGGTTTTCTCGCGTGAGTGAGTCACTCCACGCAACGGTTAGCTATTGGCTGAAATAAATAGAACAGGCCCCTGAAATGACGAAGATCACCCATTTACCTGCCGATGACAAAAGCTGTGGCTGGTACCACCTGAGCAAGGCCAGACAACCCAGGCCCACGCATACCGGCCGGACTTCGGCACCTTGGGTGATCGTCGGAGCGGGCTTCACCGGGCTGGCCGCGGCGCGCCAGCTGGCGCTGCATTTCCCCCATGAGGAAATCGTCCTGGTCGAGGCCCAGGAAGTGGGCTTCGGCACCTCCGGGCGCAATGCCGGCTTCGCCATCGACCTGCCCCACGACATCGGCGCCGACGACTACATCGGCGACATCGACATCGCCAGGACCAGCCTCAAGCTCAACCTGATGGGCCAGGACCTGCTGCGCAGCCAGGTGGAGCGGCACGGCATCGATTGCCAGATGAAGGCCTGCGGCAAATACCAGGCGGCCATCGAGGACCGCGGCATCGCCGTGCTGGAAGCCTATCGCCGCGGCCTGGACCGGCTCGGCCAGGCCTACGAGATGATCGAGGCCGACGCGCTGCCCGGGCACATTGGCACGCACTTCTACCGCAAGGCGCTGTTCACCCCCGGCACCGTGCTCATCCAGCCCTCCGCGCTGGTCAAGGGCCTGGCGGACAGCCTGCCGGCGAACGTCAGCCTCTACGAGAACACCCCTATCACCGAGGTGGAGTACGGCGACAAGGTCGTGCTCCGGCACGAGCGCGGCAGCTTCGTCGCCGACCGCCTGGTGCTCACCAACAACGCCTTCGGCATGAGCTTCGGCTTCCTGCGCGGCAAGATGCTGCCGATCTTCACCTATGCCAGCATCACCCGCCCGCTGACCGCCGAGGAGCAGGCGCGCCTCGGCGGCAAGCCTTACTGGGGCGTCATCCCGGCGGACCCGTTCGGCACCACGGTGCGCCGCACGCCCGACAACCGCCTGCTGATCCGCAACAGTTTCAGTTTCAACCCGGACGGGCGCAGCAACGCCAAGTACCTGGAGCGCTTCGTCAGCCGCCACCAGGCCTCGTTCGACGCGCGCTTCCCGATGCTGCCCGAGGTCGATTTCGAATACACCTGGGGCGGCGCGCTGGCCCTGTCGCGCAACCATTCGGGCTACTTCGGGCAACTGGCCGCCAACGTCTTTGGCGCGCTGTGCTGCAACGGACTGGGTGTTACCCGCGGCACGGTTACCGGCAAGCTGCTGGCCGACTGGCTGGCCGGCGAGCGCAGCGAGCTCATCGACTTCCTGCTGAACTCGCCGGGCCCCAACGGCAACCCGCCGCAGCCGTTCCTCTCCGCGGGCGTCAACCTGAACCTGAAATGGGGGCAATACCGCGCCGGCAAGGAAAGCTGAGCCCCGCCCCGGTCATTTGCCAGGGAACCTCCGGCCGAGATTGGCCGCACGACACGATTCCCGGCGTGCAGACCTGAAGCCGCAGCGATGCGTACCCGCCGGCCGAAGCGCCTTCGGCTGCCGGGCGCGCGCTGCGGCTTCCGGGAAACCTGAAACGAGGAAAACAATGACAATTACGACTCCATCCATCGAAGACGTTCCCATCAACCGCTTTCACCAGTTGCTGACGATCCGCTCCGGCGGCGGCTCCTTCGTCGACGGCTACGTGCTCAGCATCATCGGCGTATCCATGGTGCAGATGACCGCCGCCCTGGGCCTGAGTACCCTCTGGCAGGGCATGATCGCCGCCGCGGCGCTGATCGGCATTTTCTTCGGCGGCTTCATCGGCGGCTGGCTGACCGACCACTTCGGGCGCAAGCGCATCTTCTTCGTCGGCCCGGTGCTGTTCATCCTCAGTTCGCTGGCGCAGTACTGGGTGGAGTCGGCCCTGGCGCTGTTCCTGCTGCGCCTGCTCATCGGCATCGGCGTGGGCATCGAATACCCCGTCGCCACCTCCCTGCTGGTGGAGTTCCTGCCGAAGAAGCACCGCGGCCCGCGCCTGGCGACCCTGACCATCCTCTGGTTCGCCGGCGCCGCGCTGGCCTACATGGTCGACAACGCCCTGCTCAGGCACGGCGGCGACGACGCCTGGCGCCTGGTGCTGGCCAGCGCCTCGGTGATAGGCGCGGCCCTGTTCCTGGTTCGCCTGGGCACCCCCGAATCGCCGCGCTGGCTGCTGGGCAAGGGCCGTGCAGCCGAGGCCGAGCAGGTCATCAAGAGCGTCTACGGGCCGCGCTTCTCGCTGCAGAACCTGCCCGAGCAGCCCAGGCAGAAGAAGCTCTCGGTGTGGAACCTGCTGCACTCCGGCTACGGCAAACGCATGCTGTTCGTCAGCATGTTCTGGACCTGCTCGGTGATCCCGGTGTTCGCCGTCTACGCCTTCGCGCCCAAGGTGCTGCTGGCGCTGAACCTCCAGGGTGACTGGGCCTCCTTCGGCTCGGAAGCCATCACCCTGCTGTTCGTGGTCGGCTGCATCATCGCCACCCGCCTGATCAACGTCATCGGCCGGCGCAGCATGCTGATCTACAGCTTCCTCTGGTCCGGCCTTGCGCTGCTCGGCCTCGGCGCCTTCCACGCTTCCTCCGAAGCCGTGATCCTCGCGCTGTTCGGCGCCTACGCCCTGTTCATCGGCGGCGCCCAGGTGCTGCAACTGGTCTACCCGAACGAGCTGTTCCCCACCGAGATCCGCGCCTGCGCGGTCGGCGTGGGCACCTCGCTGTCGCGGGTCGGCGCCGCGGTCGGCACCTACCTCGTCCCCCTGTCCCTGGACAGCCTGGGCATCGCCCAGACCATGTACGCCGCGGCCATCGTCACCCTGGTCGGCCTGCTGTTCGCCTGGGCGCTGGCCCCGGAAACCCGCTCGCTCAACCTGCAGCAGGCGGCTTCGCTCACCTGATCAAGGGCCGCCGCGCCGCTGGGCGCGGCGGCCGACCACCACGACCCCACTGGAGAACGCATCATGAAATTCGAAGGCATCTACACCCCCGCCATCACCCCCCTGGCGGCCGACGGCCAGATCGACCATCCGGCCTTCGCCGAAGTGCTGGAATACCTGATCGCCTCGAAGGTCCACGGCATCATCATCGGCGGCTCCACCGGCGAGTACTACGCCCACACCGCCCAGGAGCGCTTCGACCTGGCGGCCAAGGCCAGGGACGTGATCAACGGCCGCCTGCCGCTGATCGTCGGCACCGGCGCCATCCGCACCGAGGACTCGGTGGCCTACGCCAAGGCGGCGAAAGAGATCAAGGCCGACGCCCTGCTGGTCGGCTCGCCGCCCTACGCCCTGCCCACCCAGCAGGAAATCGCCGACCACGTGCTGGCCGTCGATGCCGCCGCCGACCTGCCGATCATGCTGTACAACTATCCGGCACGCATGGGCGTGGACATGGGCGAGGAATTCTTCGCCGCCGTCGCCGGCTGCAAGAACATCGTCGCCATCAAGGAAAGCTCCGGCTCCACCGGCCAGCTGCACCGCCTGGCCTGCAAGCACCCGCGCATCGCGCTGTCCTGCGGCTGGGACGACCAGGCCCTGGAATTCTTCGCCTGGGGCGCGCGCAGCTGGGTCTGCGCCGGTTCCAACTTCATCCCCGGCGAGCACGTCGCCCTGTACCAGGCCTGCGTGGTCGAGAACGACTTCGCCAAGGGCCGCCGCATCATGGCGGCGATGATGCCGCTGATGGACTTCCTGGAAGGCGGCAAGTTCGTCCAGTCGATCAAGTACGGCTGCGAGCTGGCCGGCCTGCGCAGCGGCGGCGTGCGCGCCCCGCTCAAGGGCCTGACCGAGGCCGAGAAGGCCGAACTGAAAGAGATCGTCGCCGTACTCAAGCGCGAAGTCGCGCAGATCACCGAGGGCACCCACAATGGCTGAATTGCTGAGCAAGGCGCAATACGCCGCCATCGCCGCCGAACTGCGCTTCCCCACCCAGGCCTTTATCGACGGCGGCTTCCGTGACGCCGTCTCCGGCCGCACCTTCGCCAGCAGCAACCCGGCCACCGGCGAGCGGCTGGCCGACATCGCCGCCTGCGACGCCGAGGACGTCAACCTGGCCGTGGCCAGCGCCCGCCTGGCCTTCGAGGACGGCCGCTGGAGCAAGCGCTCCCCCGGCGAGCGCAAGGCGGTCATGCAGCGCTTCGCCCAGCTGCTCGAAGACCACGCCCACGAACTGGCGGTGATGGAGAGCCTGGACAGCGGCAAGCCGGTGCGCGAATGCCAGAACATCGACGTGCCGGAGACCATCCACACCCTGCGCTGGCACGCCGAGCTGATCGACAAGATCTACGACAGCACCGCGCCGGTCGGCTCCGGCGCCGTGACCATGGTGGTGCGCGAGCCCATCGGCGTGGTCGGCCTGGTGCTGCCGTGGAACTTCCCGCTGCTGATGCTGGCCTGGAAGATCGGCCCGTCGCTGGCCGCCGGCTGCTCCATCGTGGTCAAACCGGCCCGGGAAACCACCCTCACCGCCCTGCGCGTCGCCGAGCTGGCGCACCAGGCCGGCATCCCCGCCGGGGTGTTCAATGTGGTGCCCGGCGGCGGCCGCGAGGCCGGCGAGCCCATCGGCCGCCACCCGGACGTGGCCATGGTCAGCTTCACCGGCTCCACCGAGACCGGCCGGCTGTTCCTCAAGTACGCCGCCGAGTCCAACCTCAAGCGCGTGGTGCTGGAGTGCGGCGGCAAGAACCCGGCGGTGGTGATGAACGACGTGGAAGACCTCGACCAGGTCGCCCAGCACGTGGTCAACGGCGCCTTCTGGAACATGGGCGAGAACTGCTCGGCGTCCTCGCGCCTGATCGTCCACGCCGACATCAAGGACGCCCTGCTCGAACGCATCGGCGTACACATGCGCGACTGGAAGATGGGCGACCCGCTGGACCCGGAGAACCGCCTCGGCGCCCTGGTCAGCAAGGCCCACTTCGAGAAGGTGCGCTCGTACATCGAGCAGGCCCGCAGCGAGCGCCTGGACTTCGTCTATGGCGGCCAGACCCAGGGCGACATCTTCGTCGAGCCCACCGTGGTCGACGACGTCGAACCGCAGAGCCGGCTGTTCCGCGAGGAGATCTTCGGCCCGGTGCTGTCGGTCACGCCCTTCACCGACATCGACGGCGCCATCGACCTGGCCAACGACACCGTCTACGGCCTGGCCGCCTCGGCCTACACCGGCAGCCTGCGCAACGCCCTGCGCCTGGCCCGGGAAATCCGCGCGGGCATCGTCACCGTCAACTGCTTCGGCGAAGGCGACGCCTCGACGCCCTTCGGCGGCTACAAGGAGTCCGGCTTCGGCGGGCGCGACAAGTCGATCTGGGCCCACGACCAGTACACCGAGCTGAAGACCATCTGGATCGATGCTTCGTGAGACCCGCGGTAAAATCCTGACCTGACCCGCAGTACAGCCCCCAGCGCCGCCCGGCGCCGGGGGCGCCACCCATCCAGGGCGGCGAACGAACAGCACGGCTCACGGAAGAGCTTCTCAATGCTGCATCGCCGTCGGTGTCGGCCCGTGCCGCTCACCACACACAACCTTCTCGACCAGACACCCAACCGTTGCGCACGGCGCAGCGGCGCGCACACCATTTTTGAAGAATCACTGCCATGCTTACATCCGACCTCCCCCACACAACTTGCGCCTCGGCGCACCGCAACGCCCTGCTGGTGGCCCACGTCGCCGCCGTACTGTTCGGCCTGACCGGTATCCTCGGCGCCTTGATCCAGGCCGACGCCAGCGTCATCACCTACGGCCGCGCCGCCTTCGCCATCGTCGCCCTGGGCGCCGTCGCCCAGCTGCAGCGGCGCCCGCTGCTGCGTGGCCTGAGCTGGCGCAAGATCGGCGTGCTGGCGCTGACCGGGGCGCTGCTGACTTCGCACTGGGTAAGCTTCTTCATCGCGGTCAAGGTCGGCGGCGTCGCGGTCGCGACCCTCGGTTTCGCCAGCTTCCCGGCCTTCATCGCCCTGCTGGACCTGGCGGTGTTCCGCGAGCGGATCGGCTTCGGCGAAGCCTGCCTGCTGCTGATGGCCACGGCGGGGCTGGTGCTGGTGGTGCCGTCGTTCGACCTGGCGGACCAGGGCACCCTGGGCCTGCTCTGGGGCCTGGGCTCGGGCCTGTCGTTCGCCCTGCTGGCGATCGCCAACCGGCGCGCCACGCGCGGCATGGACGCCATGCAAGTGGCCTTCTGGCAGAACCTGACCGTCGCCGTGCTGGTTTCGCCCTTCGCCCTGACGCACCTCGCCCACCATGCGCTGCTGCCGGCGGACTGGGTCTACCTGGCGCTGCTGGGCATCTTCTGCACGGGCCTGGCGCAGTACCTGTTCGTCAAGAGCCTGGATGCGCTGGAAGCCCGCAGCGCGGGCATGATCATCTCGCTGGAGCCGGTCTACGCCATCGCCTGCGCCTGGCTGCTGTTCGGCGAGCAACCCTCGCTGCGCATGCTGCTGGGGGCGGCGCTGATCATCTTCGCCACCCTCCTCTCGGCTCGCAGCAAGCTGTCCCAATCCACTGTGCACTGACGCGACGACGGGAAGCCGGCCCTGGCCTCCCGTCGCTTTCTACGCGGGCCTCAGGCGCCCCGCTCCACCGTGCCGGAACGCGCGGCCGCCGTGGCGTGCCGGCGCGCGGTGAGGTTGCCGAGCAGCAGGATGACCACTGCCAGCGCCAGGGTGGAAGTCACCTCCAGGCGGTGCTCCGGCATCACGAACATCACGCCCAGGGCGAACACGATGAAGCCGATCACCGCCCAGGTCAGCCAGGGGAACAGCCACATCTTGAAGGCGATCTCGGCGTTGCGCCGCTGCAGGATCGAGCGCATGCGCAGCTGCGAGAAGGCGATGACCAGGTATACCAGCAGCGCGATGGAGCCGGAGCTGGCCAGCAGGAAGGCGAACACCTGGGCCGGGGCGAAGAAGTTCACCGCCGTGGTCAGCATGCCGATGACGGTGCTGGCGATCACCGCCGCCCGCGGCACGCCGGCTGCCGAGGTGCGACGGATGAAGGCCGGTGCGTCGGAGCGCTTGGCCAGGGAGAAGATCATCCGCGAGGAGATGTAGATCGACGAGTTCAGGCAGCTGGCCACCGCCACCAGCACCACCATGTCCACCAGGAACTTCGCGTAGGGGATGTGCATCACCTCCAGCGCGCGCTGGTAGGAACCCTGCACCGGCAGCAGCGGGTCGTTCCAGGGCACCACGGAAATGATCACGAAGATCGACAGCAGGTAGAACACGCAGATGCGCCAGATCACCGAGCGGGTGGCCTTGGCGATGTTCTTCGCCGGGTTGCCCGACTCGGCGGCGGCGATGGTCACCGCCTCGGTGCCGAGGAAGCTGAACATGGTGGTCAGCAGCGCGCCGATGATCGCCGTCCAGCCATTGGGCATGAAGCCGCCGTTGCTCGCCATCAGCTGCGAAAGGCCGCTCACCTCGCGGCCCGGCAGGCCGCCGGCCAGGGCCACGGCGCCCAGGGCGATGAACAGCACGATGGCGATCACCTTGAGCATGGCGAACCAGAACTCGAACTCGCCGTACTTGGACACGCTGAACAGGTTGGTGAGGGTCAGCAGCACGGTCATCGCCAGGGCGAAGAACCAGGACTCCACCTGCGGGAACCAGTTGTTCAGCACCACCCCGGCGGCGATCGCCTCGATGGGGATCACCAGCACCCAGAACCACCAGTACAGCCAGCCGATGGTGAAGCCGGCCCAGCGGCCGATGGCCTGGTCGGCATAGGTGGAGAAGGAGCCGGTGTCGGGGCTGGCCACGGCCATTTCCCCCAGCATGCGCATGACCAGCACCACCAGGGTGCCGGCGAGCACATAAGCCACTATGGCGGCGGGGCCGGCAGCCGCGATGGCGTGCCCCGAGCCTACGAACAATCCCGCGCCGATCACGCCGGCGATGGAAAGCATGGTGACGTGCCGCGGCTTGAAGCCTTGCGCGAGCTCGCCATTGCGGATTTGCGTTCTTGTCGTTGTCATCCTGAGGCCTTCTTCGTTGTTCTTGTCATGTCCGTGCCCAATGCCGCCAGCCAGGGCCGCATTGCGCGAAGCCAAGCTAGTTCACGTGCGCTGCCGGGCAGTTGTTCCAGCGCGCCGCTTCCTTGACCAGGCCCGACAGCGACGGCCGCAACGCAGCGCCGCCGCCCTCCCCGCATAGCGCTTCCCGCCCATCGGAAAAACGACTTTTATTTCTTTAAAAACAAAGAGATAGGCCAGCGTATATCCGCCGGCATATGGACACCCACAAGGCCCGTCCCTAGCGTGGAGCCCCACGGCAATCCCACACCAACAACAAGCAGGAGATACCCATGGGACGACTGAACGGCAAAGTGGCGCTCATCACCGGCGGCGCGGGCGGCTGCGGCCTGGCCGCTTCCGAACTCTTCGCCCGCGAAGGCGCCAAGGTCGCCTTGCTCGACCTTCCGCACAGCGACGGCAAGGCGGTGGCCGAGCGGATCAACGCCGCCGGCGGCACGGCCCTCTTCGTGCCCACCGACGTCTCCGTCGCCGAACAGGTCGAGCGCGCGGTGGCCCAGGTGGAGGAACGCTTCGGCGCCATCACGGTGCTGATGAACCACGCCGGCACCATCCACGTCGGGCCCTTCCTGGAAACCCGCGAGAGCGACTGGGACCGGCTGATGAACATCAACGTGAAGAGCATGTTCCTGGTCACCCGCGCCGTGCTGCCGAAGATGATCGAGGCCGGCGGCGGCAGCATCATCTGCACCTCGTCCATCTCCGGCGTGGTCGGCACTCCCATGGAGGTCCTGTACTGCACCACCAAGGGCGCCTGCCACATGTTCGCCCGGGCGATCTCGGTGGAGTTCCGCGACCGCAACATCCGCAGCAACGCCATCTGCCCCGGCTTCATCGGCACCGCCCACGGCCGCCGCGAACTGGACCTGCTGCGCGAATTCGGCACCGAGGTTTCCGACGAGGCGCTGCGCGCCATGCAGGGCCGCCTGTGCGACCCGCGCGAGGTGGCCTCGGCGGCGCTGTTCCTGGCCAGCGACGACGCCAGCTTCGTCAACGGCGCCCACCTGTTCGTCGACAACGCCTACACCGCGGCCTGACCGGCCCGAGCCGCGCGCCCAGACCAACAACAACGCCCGGCTCGCAAGACACTTAGCTCTGCCAATAGACAAGAAACCTACAAGAGACAGAGGCAGCTAATGGAAAACATCGGCACGTACGTCATCTACCTCATCATGGCCTGCGCCGTGGTCGGCGCCATCGCCTCCATCCTCGACGCCGAGTCGGAGCTGGGCAAGGAGTTCAACGCCGGCCTGCACAGCATCGGCCCGATCTTCATCCCGGTCGCCGGCATCATGGCGGCGATCCCCTTCATCTCCAGTTTCATCAGCCACTACGTGGGCCCGCTGTTCACCGCGCTGGGCGCCGACCCGGGCATCGCCGGGGCGATCTTCATAGCCTCGGACCTGGGCGGCTACCAGTTGGCGCAGGCCCTGGCCCACGACCCGGAAGGCTGGATACTCGGGCTGATCACCGGCTTCCAGTCCGGCTCGACCATCATCTTCGTCATCCCCGTGGGCCTGGCCATGCTCGCCAAGGCCGACCACAAGTACATGGCCCTGGGCATCATGGCCGGGCTGCTGAGCATCCCCATCAGCATCGTGTTCATCGCCATGGGCATGCAGCTGCTGGGCCTGGGCGTGCGCCCGGACATCGCCACCAGCGGCGCCGCCACCCTGCAACTGCACTTCGACCTGCCGATGCTGCTGCGCAACCTGCTGCCGCAGATTCTCTTCTGCATCGCCCTGGCCGCCGCGCTGCGCTACGTGCCGGGGCTGATGGTGCGGTTGTTCCTCAAGCTGGGCAGCATCATGTACGCGGCGGTCACGCTGATCCTGGTGGCGTCCATCGTCGAATACTTCACCGGCTTCTTCACCGCCAACTTCGGCAGCTGGGGCTTCGCCCCCATCATCGCCGACAAGCAGGACCAGTTCCGCGCGCTGGAGATCTCCGGCTACGTGGGCATCATGCTCTGCGGCGCCTTCCCGATGGTCTACCTGATCAAGCGCTTCCTCTCCCGCCCCATCGAGCGCGTGGCCTCGCACCTGGGCCTGTCGCCGGTGGGCGCGGCGGGCATCCTCGCGGCGTCGGCCAACATCCTCGCCATGTTCCGCCTGGTGTCGGACATGCCGCCCAAGGACAAGGTGCTGGTCATCGCCTTCGCGGTGAGCGCGGCCTTCACCTTCGGCGACCACCTGGCCTACTCCGCCAACTTCCAGCCGAGCTTGATCCTGCCGCTGATCATTGGAAAACTCGGCGGTGGCCTGATCGGCATGCTCCTGGCCTACTGGCTGGCGGTGCCCAAGGCGCAGCAGCTGGGCAGCCAGGAAGCACCGCAGGACGCACTGCGCGCCTCGACCGGACTGTCCTGACGCACCCGCGCAGGGGCGCCCCGCGGCGCCCCTGCCAGGCCCAGGCACCCGCCGGCCCCGCGCCGGCGCGGCAACACCGGCTCAAGACAGGCGACGCAGCCCTCCATGAACAGCCAAGACGCGAAGAAGCTGGCGGACCTGATGGCCGCCGTCGGCACCGACAAGCTGGGGCACGCCATCGGCTCGCTGCTGGACGGCAAGGTCGGCTTCGACATGAGCTGCGGCTACCTGTTCCGCTTCGACTGCAACGCGCAGCTGCTGCACGACGGCTACAACGGCCAGGTGTCGGCGAAGACCCTGGAGGCCTATTCCCGCGGCGGCTACCTGCTCGACCCCTTCTACGTGGCCAGCATGAACCGCCACCCGGCCGGCCTGTGGCGCATGAGCGACCTAGCGCCGGACAGCTTCTTCTCCTCCGGCTTCGCCATCTCCCGCGACCTACACCCCTGCGTGTCGTCCACCCACGGCACCCAGGTCGAGGAGATCGGCTACATCATCCACCTGCAGCCGCGCACGGCCATCGTCTTCTCGCTGATGAAGGCCGAGGACCACGGCCCCTTCGCGCCGCAGGAAGTCCGCCACCTGGAAACCCTGGCGCCAGTGATAGCCGCGGCCTGGGAACTGCACTGGCGCACCGCCCTGAAGCCCGCCGAAGCCACCACGGAAGCGCCCGAAAGCGAACTGGAGAGCGCCTTCGTCGACATCCTCCAGGGCCAGTTGACCGACGCCCAGCGCTACATCGCCAAGCTCATCCTGCAAGGCCACAGCAACGCCTCCATCGCCCACCTGCTGGGCATCTCCGAAGGTACCGTGAAGGTCCACAAGCACAACATCTACCAGCGCCTGGAAATCTCCAGCAACTCGGACCTGTTCCGGTTGTTCATCGGTTACATCGCGCAGTCGGCGAGGTAGGGATGTTTGCTCTGTTGGCAGAGTCCGCTCCTTGGCTCCAGGGAAGCCCCGTAGGATGGGTTGAGCTTGCGAAACCCATGCGGTTGCGGTGATGGGTATCGCTTCGCTCAACACCATCCTACGAAAAGCCATGCTCGCTCATGCGGTAGGAGCGGACTCCGTCCGCGATTGGGCCCACCGACCACGCCGAACGCCCCGGCGGCACGGCCCACTGCGGATACAGGAGTGCCAGGATGACTCCGGACTCCCCCCCACTCCGAACGGCCCCCTCTCCCTCCGGGAGAGGGCTGGGGTGAGGGTGCTCTTCTGCGAACCTCCGCTCCAACCTCAACCCCATCACTCCACGCTCACAAGAATGACAAGAGAGAGCTAGGCGCCCCCGGATAACTCCGGATAATGAACGGCATCCCGCCCGCGTCGAAACAAGAGGCCCCAATGCTCACCGTGCAAGACCTGATCGAGATCGAACTGCTGAAACTGCAGGCGGTCGCCGGCCTCGCCGGCACCGGCAGGCTGATCACCTGGGCCCATGCCGTCGACCTGCCGGACCCGTGGCGCTGGGTTTCCCCGGGCGACCTGGTCATGACCACCGGCGTTGGCCTGCCCGAAGCCGCGCAGGAGCAGGTCGCCTGGCTGGAGCAACTGGTGCAGAGCAACGCCAGCGCACTGGTAGTCGCGCCCCGTGACGACGCCCCGGCGCTGTCGGACGAGCTGCTGGCGGCGGCCGATCGCCTGTTGTTCCCCGTTCTCCGCGGCAGCTTCGAGCTCGAGTTCGTCAAGCTGTCCCACCATGTGATCGAAAGCGTGCTGCAGGCCCAGCGCGAGCGCTTCAATGCCAGCGAGCGGCTGTTCCAGACCTACGCCGAAGCCCTGCGCAAGGAGCCCGACATGGCCGGCCGCCTTTCGATCCTGGCCGCCACGCTGGACATGTACCTGGCGATCGAGGACGCGGTCAGCGGCGTCGACATCGTCGAAACCCGCTCGGCCCGCAGGCCGCCCCCGGAGCGGCTGGAACGGATACCCATCGCCGGGCGGGCGCGGGCCAACCTGGTCATGGCCCGCAAGGGCGAAAGAATGCTGGACGACCCCCTCCTGGTACGTTCGCTGGTGGGCCTGCTCGGCGTCGAGCTGGAACGCCTGATGATCCACCGCGACCAGCAGCGCGAAGAGGGCTCGGCGCTGCTGCGCAGCCTGCTGGAAGGCGAGACGGAGTTCAGCCTCGCCCGCCCCCTCCTGGAACAACGGGGCCTGCTCGGCACCCTGGTGTGCCTTGCGATCAAGCCGGGCGGCAACGGGCCCTGGGGGCCGGACGAACTGCACCAGGCGCCCGCCCTGCACCAGGCCAGCCCCCTGCTGCTGAACGACAAGGGTCTGCTGCTGGCGATCAGCCGCGACGACAACGAGCTATTCGATGCCCTGCGCAGCAATCTCGGCGAGGGCACCGTGATCGGCGTGAGCGGGCCGATCGCAGCGGCGACGGGCTTTCGCGAAAGCGTCAGGCAGGCGCGCCTGGCCCTGGCCCAGGCGCAGGAAGTGGAGGCTGGCGTGCTGCGCTATGGCGAGGCGGAGACCGGCCTGATCATGGCGCCGAAGTCCCTCGCCGAAGCCCGGGCGCTGGTGGGGCGCTACCTGGGCCCGCTGATCGAGCACGACCGCACCCAGGGCGCCGCGCTGCTGCCCACGCTGCTGGCCTTCCTGGAAAACGACGGGAACTGGAAAGCCACCGCCTTCGACCTGGGCATCCACCGCCAGACCCTGGTCTACCGGCTGAAGCTCGTGGAACAGCTGACGGGCCTCAAGCCCACCTCCACCAACGGCATCGCACGCTTCTGGATCGCGCTCCAGGCCGCGAAGAACACCGAGCTGTTCGACCACACCCCTTGAATGCGAACGGCCCCGCACCTGGGGTGCGGGGCCGTCGGAGCCCAGTCGCCGCCAGCCTCAGTCGCTGGTCGGCATCGCGAACTCGGCCCCCTTGGCGATGGCCTGCGGCCAGCGCTGCATGATGCTCTTCTGCCTGGTATAGAAGCGCACACCCTCCTCGCCATAGGCATGCATGTCGCCGAACAGACTCTTCTTCCAGCCGCCGAAGCCGTGCCAGGCCATCGGCACCGGGATCGGCACGTTGATGCCGACCATGCCCACCTGGATGCGCCGGCCGAACTCGCGGGCGATGTGGCCGTCGCGGGTGTAGAGGCTCACGCCGTTGCCGAACTCGTGGTCATTGATGAGCTGCACCGCCTCGGCGAAGTCCTTGACGCGCAGGCACGCCAGCACCGGGCCGAAGATTTCTTCCCGGTAGATGCGCATGTCGGGGGTGACGTCATCGAACAGCGTTCCGCCCAGCCAGAAGCCATCGCCGCAGCCCTCGCCCGCCGCCTCGCCGTCGAAGCCACGGCCGTCCACCAGCAGCGTCGCCCCTTCCCGGACGCCCTGCTCGATGTAGCCGGTGATGCGTTCGAGCGCCGCACGGGTGACGATCGGCCCCATCTCGGCCGCCAGGTTGCTGCCCTCGAGCACCTTGAGCGCGCGGGTACGTTCGATCAGTTTCGGCATGACCTTCTCGGCGGTCTCGTCGCCGACGAAGACCGCCACACTGATGGCCATGCAGCGCTCGCCGGCCGAACCGTAGGCGGCGCCGATCAGCGCATCCACCACCTGGTCGATGTCGGCATCGGGCATGACCACCAGGTGGTTCTTCGCCCCGCCCAGGGCCTGGACGCGCTTGCCGTGGCGCGCGCCGGTCTCGTAGATGTGGTTGGCGATGGGCGTGGAGCCGACGAACGAGATGGCCTGCACGTCGGGATGTTCGAGCAGCGCGTCGACCGCCGTCTTGTCGCCCTGCACCACGTTGAACACGCCGTCGGGCAGGCCGGCCCGCTTGAGCAGCTCGGCGATGAACAGGCTTGGGCTGGGGTCGATCGGGCTGGGCTTGAGCACGAAGGTATTGCCGGTGGCCAGGGCCACGGGGAACATCCACATCGGCACCATCACCGGGAAGTTGAACGGCGTGATGCCCGCCACCACGCCCAGCGGCTGGCGCAGCGTCCAGTTGTCGATGTTGCTGCTGACCTGGTCGGTGAAGTCGGTCTTCAGCAGTTGCGGCGCGCCACAGGCGAATTCGACGATCTCGATGCCGCGGGTGACTTCGCCCTGGGCGTCGGTGAACACCTTGCCGTGCTCGGCGGTGATCAGCCGGGCCAGTTCGTCGCGGTGCTCGTTGAGCAGGGCCAGGAAGCGGTTCAGCACCCGCGAGCGGCGCAGCGGCGAGAGATTGCTCCAGGCCGGGAAGGCGGCCTTGGCGGCAGCCACCGCCGCGTCCACGTCGGCGTGGCTGGCCAGTTGCACCTGGCCGGTGACGACGCCGGTGGCCGGGTTGTAGACCGGCAGTTGCTGTCCGCTGGTAGCCTGTACCTGGGCGCCGGAGATCCAATTCATGATGGTTTGGGTCATTGTCTTTCTCACATCAAGGGATAACAGCGGTAGCGCTCAGCCACCACCTTGCAGAATCAGTAGATCGCGTACACCTTGCGCACGGTCTCCAGCACATCCCAGCGCCCGGTCCAACCCGGAGGCAGGATGATCAGATCGCCACCAGTCACTTCCACCACCTCGCCGCTGCCGCTATCGGTGAGCAGCGCCTTACCGGAGATGATGTAGGTGAACTCGGTGTCGGGGCGTTCGACCACCGGCCAACCGCCTGGCTGGCACTCCCAGACGCCGAGGTTGCCGGTCGCCTCGGGCGCCAGCTGCTGGATGGCGATCTGCGGGTCGCCCTTGTCCGCCCCGGCGCGCTGGCCGGCGGGGGTCAGGGGCAGGGACTGGATGGCGGCGGACTTGATGATCGTGAAAGTGCTCACGGCGTACTCCTGTTAATGCGCACCTGTCAGCTTCTCGAGCAACATCGCGGTGCGGGATGGACGATGGGTGATGCGCTCTTCGATGTCGCTCAGCGAGGCCGCGGCGAGCCCACTGTTGACACCCAGCCAGCGCAGCGGCTCGGGCTCCCAGGACGGGGAGCGGTGGTTGACCAGGGGCAAGGCGTTGATCGCCTCGTCGCGGCCCTGGATCAGGTTGCGCAGGATGCGCCCCGCCAGGTTGCTGGTGGCGACGCCATCGCCCACGTAGTTGCCGGCCCAGGCGATGCGTTTCTTCCGGTCGATGCTCACCGTGGGGCACCAGTCGCGGGCCACGCCCAGCGCGCCGCCCCAGCGGTGGGTGATGCGCGCATCGGCCAGGTCCGGGAAGAATTCCAGCAGCGTCTGGTGGATCTTCGCGTGGATACCGTCCACCAGGTCGGCCTCCTCGGTGATCCGGGAGCCCAGGCGATACGGCGCGCCGCGGCCGCCGAAAACCAGCCGCCCCTCGGCCGTGACCTGCCCGTAGACGCGAAGGTGGCGCATGTCGTTGAAGGCCAGGCGGTGGTCGAGCCCCAGCCTGCGCCTCAGCTCGGCGGGCAGCGGCTCCGTCGCCAGCACCAGCGAATACAGCGGGATGACGAAGCGCGAGTGCCCGGGTTGCTGCGAGGTGAACGCCTCGGTGGCGCGCACCGTGAACTTCGTGCGCACCGAACCACGCCCGGTGCGCACCACGCCCTCGGCAAACTCGGTGACGGCGGAATGCTCGTGGATGGTCGCGCCCATCGTCTCCACCAGCCGCGCCAGGCCACGCACCAGCTTGCCGGGGTGGATCAGCGCGCAATGCTCGGTATAGAGCCCGCCCAGCGTGCCTTCGGCGCCGACCCTGGCGCCGGCCTGGGCGCCATCGAGCAGTTGCCACTGCTCCGGCAGCCCGAAGCGCGCCGAGCCTTCCACCGCCGCCCGCGCACGGGCCAGTTGCGGCGCGCTGCGGGCCAGGGAGAGGAAGCCCTGCTTGGCGTAGTCGGCGTCGACGCCTTCCAGCGCCAGTACCCGGCCGATCTCGTCCACCGTGTCGTTCATGGCCGCCTGCAGCTTCAGCGCGGCATCGTGGGAATACATCTCGGCCACCCGGGACAGCGAGATCGGGAAGATCGCCGAGGCCCAGCCCCCGTTGCGCCCGGAGGCGCCGAAACCGACTTCGCGCTTCTCCAGCAGCACCACACGCAGGGAGGGGTCGCTCTTGAGCAGGTAGTAGGCCGTCCACAGGCCGGTGTACCCCGCGCCGACGATGACGACGTCGGCGTCCGTGGTGCCCTCCAGCGCAGCGCGGACCGGGCCTTGTTCGAACCAGAGCGGCTTGTTGGGTAACTGGGTCAGATCGAATTTTGCGGTCATGGGGTTGGCTTCCAATTGACGGCCATGGGTGGGGGCTACGAAGCGCTGCGTGCGGGTAGCACGCCGGCTTGCCGGCGGCAGCGGGACAGCCGCACCAGCGCGTAGGAGGCGGCGATCGCGGCGATGGCGATCAGGCACTGCAGCAGGCTGATCTGCATCGAGGGGTCGAAGGCCATGCTCACCAGCACCGCCACGATCGACGCGGTCACCAGCAGCGGCAGCCAGGGGTGGCCCCACATCGCGAACTTCAGGCTGCCCTCCTCCACCCATCTGCGGCGCAGCTTGAGCTGCGACAGGCAGATCATCAGGTAGACGAACAGGAAGACGGTGCCGGAGGAGTTGATCAGGAACTGGAACACGGTATCGGGCCAGAGCGCCGCGATGACCACGCAGCCATAGCCCACCAGGGTGGAGGCGATGACGCCGCGCACCGGCACGCCCTTGCGGCTCACCCCGGCGATCCAGCGCGGCGCCTCGTCGTTGGAGGCCAGCACGTACAGCAGGCGTGACGAGGTGTAGAGCCCGGCATTGAGCACCGACAGCACCGCCACCAGGATCACCGCGGTCAGCATGTGGCCGGCGCCGGGAATGCCGATGTGCTCCAGGGTGGCCACGAACGGCGACTTGCCGGCCTTGATCTCGGTCCACGGCTGCGCGACCACGATGAAGAAGGTCGCCAGGACGAAGAACACCAGGATGCGCAGCATCACGGTATTGACGGCCTTGCGGATGTTGCGCGAGGGGTCCTCGGACTCCGCCGCGGCGAGGGTGGCGACTTCCACGCCGGTCATGGAGAAGATGACCACCACCACGCCGGTGAACAGCGACGTCACGCCGTGGGGCAGGAACCCGCCATGCTCGGTGAGGTTGCCGAAGCTGGCGGTGGAGCCCGGCCACAGCCGGAAGGCATAGGCCCCGGCGACGACCAGGAACACGACGATGGCCGCGACCTTGACGCCGGCGAACCAGTACTCAGCCTCGCCGAAGGAGTGCACCGACATCAGGTTCAGCAGCGTCATGCCCACCATCAGCCCCAGGGCGATGGCCCACACCGGGATGTCCGGGAACCAGCCGTTGATGATCTGGCCGCCGACCACGGCCTCGAAGCCCACCACGATCACCCAGAAGTACCAGTACAGCCAGCCGGTCATGTACCCGGCCGGACGGCCGAAGGCCAGCCTCGCGTAATCGACGAAGGAACCCTTGGCGGGATGCGCGGCGGCCATCTCGCCGAGCATGCGCATCACCAGCGCGACGATCAGCCCGGTGATGGCATAGGTGATGAAAGCGCCGGGCCCGGTCGAGGCAATGACCGCGCTGGAGCCCACGAAAAGCCCGGCGCCGATGACGCCGCCCAGGGCCAGCATGCTGATGTGCCGCGTCTTGAGCGCACGCTTCAGGCGCGGGTCGTGTTCTGTCTGAATAGGCACTGGTCGTCTCCTTTTATTATTGGTAATCAACGCTGCCTTTTCAGAAGGTTAGGGACCTCCGCCAGGGCTGAACATCGACAAAATCCAAGGGACGGGCAGTTGCGCTAGACAAATGTATGAAGGGAGTCGTTGAGGGGTAGCGCGCCAGAGCACCCGGCGACCGATGCCGAACGTTTGTATGCCGCCGCAGAGAAATTCGGCGTAGGGCGCATAACCGTTCGCGGTTATCCGCCGCTGGCCGTACCACCAGGACGTCCGGCGTGGCCGGTGAATCCGATCGCGGACGGAGTCCGCTCCTACGCCCGTGCTTCCCTGAAACTGTCTTGCCGACTGCGCCGAGGTGCTTTTCGCAGGGTGGATCGCGCATACCGGCTGGCACGGCTTCTCGTAGGAGCGAGCTTGCTCGCGAACAGATTCCGCTGCGGGGCTCGTTCGCTAGCAGGAACCAGGCGTCTCCCTCGATCCTGCGAAGAGCTTCTCGGCGCGGCCGGCAAGACAGTTACAAGAGACTACGCAGGTTGCTGGCACTGTCGGCCAACGCGACCGCATCGAGGGATTTGCCGGAAGCGGCCAGACGTTTGAAAGCCGCCATGTCACGCCCCTGGTTCACAGTCGCGACTGCCAGTAGACGCCCCTCGGCGTCCAGTTCGATGACGCTGAACGCCCCCTCTTCCACCTTGCCGCGCAGCAACACCTGCCCGGTACCGCTGAAGAATCCGAGAGTCTGCAGGTTGCACCGATACTGATCGGACCAGAGCCACGGCAGTTGCGCGTAACTTTCCTCGTTGCCGAGCATGTTCGCAGCCGCCACCTGGGGCTGGTGCTCGGCCACCTGCCAGGACTCCACCCGCACATGGCGACCCAGAAGCGGGTTGAAGTGACAGGTCACGTCGCCGGCGGCGAAGATGTGCGGGTCGCAGGTCCTGCATCGCTCATCGACCACGATGCCGTTTTCCACCAGCAGGCCGATCTCCGTCGCCAGTTCGACATTCGGCAGTGCACCGATCCCAACCAGAACCTCATCGGCTTCATAGGTGCCACGACTGGATTCGATGAGCAGGCCATTGGCACTTCGCGTGATATTGCCCGGGAGCGTATCCAGGCACACGTCGACACCAGCCTGGCGATGCAGCGCCAACAAGTAATCGCCGATGACCTTGGGCATCACTCGCTGCAGCAGGGATGGCGCCGGCTCCAGAACGGTGACCTCGCAGCCGAGCTTGCGGGCGCTGGCAGCCACCTCCAGACCGATGAAGCCACCACCGAGAATGGCCAGGCGTTTACCTGCCGCCAGCCGATCGCGCAACCGGCGAGCCTGCTCCAGAGTGCGCAGGTAAAGCAGTTCCACGCCCTCCCCAACCTGCCCGGGATAGGGGCGCGCGCGTGATCCGGTCGCCAGCAGCAACTTCTCGTAGGTGATCCTTTCCCCATTGGCCAGCTCGACCTGCCTGGCGGCACGATCGACCTTCGCCACCCGGCTGCCGAGGCGCAGCTCGATCCGCTGGCTCTCGTAGAAGTCCCTTTCCTGGATGAAGGCCTTGGCCTCGTCTTCGGCGTTGAACAGGGCCTCCTTGGAAAGGATGGGACGGTCGTAGGGAAGCTCCGTCTCCTCGCCAACGAGGCAGACGCGCGCCGCAGGGGCCAGGGAACGAAGCGACTCGGCAGCACGACGGCCAGCCTGGCCCGCGCCGACGATCAGATAATCCGCATGCATGGCGTACTCCTAGAGAAGCGAAAACCGGGGACGGTCGGAAAGCACGCTTTCCACCCATTGAGCCGCACGCAGCAGGCGATCATCGCCAAACCGCGCGCCCACCAGTTGGATACCGATGGGCAGCCCGTTCCGGCCGGTCAGGGCCGGCAGCGAGAGAGTCGGTACTCCCAGCAACATCCACAGGCGACTGAACAGCGGGTCTCCCGTGCCGTCGCTGGCAAGCGGGGCGGTGCCAGGCGCGCTCGGCGCCAACAGCACGTCCCACTCTTCGAAGATCGAGGCGCTCGCGATCACGCCCTGTTCGGCACTGGACCGCGCTTCGCCGTACTCCTCGGTGGAGATCCCCTGGCCGTAGTCGATAAGGGCAAGCAGCGGCTCGCTGAGCTGTTCCCGGTAGCCGTCGTACTCCGGAGCGAGGCTGCGGGCGGCTTCGTAGGCCATCACCTTGCGCTGCAGGTCGGCGAATGCCGTGAAACTGGGCGGCAATCGGGCATCGCCGACACGGGTCCCGCACTCGCCTAGCGACAGCAGCAACTGTTCGAGTCCGTGACGTGTTTCGGGAGAGGCCTGCAGCCAGTCCGGCGTGCGGCACAGGCCGATGGAGGGAATCCAGCGCTCGCTGCTGCTGAAAGGGAAAACGCTATCGGCCGTGAGCACGGAGCGCAGCAAGCGCGCATCGTCGACAGAGCGCGTAAGGACACCCAGCGTATCCAGCGAGTGAGAGAACCCCTTCACCCCGGTGGTGGGGAAATCGCCATAGGTGGGCTTGTAACCCACGACCCCGCAGTACGACGCCGGGCGGATCAGCGAACCGGCCGTCTGCGAGCCCAGCGCCGCCGGCACCATATGGCTGGCCACCGCGGCGGCCGAGCCGCTGGAAGAGCCTCCCGGCGTGTGTTCCAGGTTGTGCGGGTTGCGGGTCTTGCCGGCCTTGAAATAGGCGAATTCAGTGGTGACGGTCTTACCCATCACCAAAGCACCGGCGCGCTTGAGCAACGCCACGGATGCGGCATCCATACCGGGGCGACGCCCGGCGTAGATCGGCGAGCCGTTGCAGGTCGGCATGTCACAGGTATCGATGATGTCCTTGATGGCAACGGGGACGCCGTGCAATGGGCCACGAACGGGTTCGTTGTCCAGCCGCCGGGCCTCGCGCAGAACCTGTTCCGCGTCGATGTGGACCCAGGCACCTACCTGGGCCTCGCGCGCCGCAACGATGGCCAGGCAATCCGTCGCCAGCTCCACCGCGCTCAACGCCCTGGTCGCGATGGCCTCCGCCGCCTCGACCAGCCCCAGTTCATGCGGACGCATCAGCTGCCTCCAGAGCCTCGAGCGCGGCTTGGAAGGGTTTCAGCGGACTGAAGAAGAAACCGCCGTCGAGACGGCCGCACAGCCCCTGCTTGTCCAGCACGCCCAGGCTGATGACCGGCCCCAGCTCCAGGCGACAGACCTGCCGGGCATCCAACCCGGTACGGTACGCCTGCGACTTGAGCAGCCGCGGGTGGGGACACTCGAGCAGCTTGCCCGGGAAGGCCCGGCCATGCTCGGAACAGGTTTGCGCCAGGCGCTGCGCGGTAAGCGGGGCGAGGTCACGGGCCATCGCCCCGCTACCGAAAGCATCGACGATGGCGCTATCGCCAATCGCACCGAGGGCGCGCAGGCGGGTCTGCTCGTCCACTCCCGGGACCAGCGGCGCATCGGCGGCGGTCACGAACCAACGCCCAGGCATGGCGGAGACCTGGATGCCGAACTGCCTACCGTTGCCGCCGATGGCGGTCACCACGCTGCTATCCGGAACATCTTCCGCGGCGAGGAAGCAGCACTTCACCGCCGCCATCCACAAGTTCAGGAAGAAGGCCGCGGACTGTTCGAGAAAGCGCCTGGCCTCATCGTCCAGGCCGTCGGAGCCGGCACGCAGCAGGAGCGCCTGGGCGATCAGCTGGCTGGCGTGCTGTGTCCGGCCATGGCAATCATCGCCCGCCGCGAGGGCCGCATCGGCCACCGGCAGCAGGTCGATAGGGCTTCTCGCGACGACGGCCTGGAGCTGCGGCGCCAGATGCCGGTTGATCCAGCGCAGACGCTGCAGGACTTCCTCGCCATATTGCCCGACACGCATGACGGGCCCGTCGCCGCCATTGAGAGTGCTGAAGCCCTGGCGAGACGGGCAGTCTTCATCCTCGATCACCAGCAACTGCATGCTCGGGGAAAGCACATCGGCCAAAGGCACGGCGCAAGCGTGGTCCTGAGCGGCATGCAAGGCCACCTCGGCGGACATCAACAATTCCTCGGCGCCCTGGCGGTCGGTGGCCCATCCCTCGAACAGGATGGCCATCAGCATCGAGTTCTTCTGCGGCGGCGAGATCAGGCTACGATCGGTGATCGGTGGCCCGGCATGGAGCAGGTAGCGCCCCTGCAGAGCCACGACATCCTTGGCTGTGGCAATGGCGGTCCAACGCGGCCGACAGCCAAGCATGGCATCGACCGCCAGCGAATCCGCCAGGTGACGGCGCAGGGCAAGGTTCATCACTGGCTCCCCTCTTCCACCCAGGTCTCGGCAAAGGCGAGGAATGCAGAGTTGAGCTTGCCGTCGAGGAAGTCGCGCTCCACCACCACACCGTCGAGCCGTTCACCGTTGAGCCGGACCTCGCCCTTTTCCGCACCCTGGAACAGGCTGTACATCCGGTGCTCGCCGGTTGCGGAAATACCCGGCCCCACGTCCGCGGCGAGGGGGCGCTGCAGCCCCTTCCAGGCCAGCGACAGGCTCACATCGCCGGCCGCAATGGTTTCCACCCATTGGCTCGGGTCCCTGTCGTCGGTGCTGCCACCGGTTGCCTGCAGCAGCGTGACATGGGGCAGCGCCTCGCGACCGCGGAAGGCGCCGAACTTCGGGACGAAACGGGTCAGCAGGTAATCCATCAGCTCCAGGTTGTCGCCGATGCACAGGTTCCTCGCGGCGGGATACCCGGCCGCGGCGGCGGGGTCCCCCAGCAGGAGGATGCCGCGACCGCGCCCATGGGCGGAGGCGACCACACGGAAATAGAGGGCCAGCACCTGCCAATCGCCCTGGGGATCGGAAGCACTCTTCAGATAGATACCGGGATTCTCCCCCGACCAACTGACGACACCTTTCTGGATGATGGGCATACGTAGACTCCTGATTTCTTGTTATGCGATTTGCAGGGTGTTTTCGAACAGGCCGATCAACACCACATCGTTTTCGACCTTGACCGGATAGCGCCGGGCGCAGGACTTGGCGGGCGCGCAGAGGACCTTGCCGGTTGCGATGTCGAACCGCGCCTGGTGCAGGGGACATTCCACTTCGCCGTTCTCGATCCAGCCCTCGGCCAGCGACGCATCGCCATGGGGGCAACGGTCCGCCAGCGCATGGAAGCAACCACCGAGGTTGAAGACGGCGATCGCCTGATCGCCGATCTGAACCCGCCTGGCCTGCTCGTCGCCGACCTCGTCGACACGACAGGCAACAGCCCAATCCTCTTCGCGCACGGACATCACACGCCCTCCACCACAGACTGCAGCAGTTCGACCCGATAGCCATCCGGGTCGAGTACGAAAGCGATTTCCCGGGTACCGCCCGACATCGGACCGGGCTCGCGCACCACCGGCACGCCGGCGGCGCGCAAGCGCTCCACGAAATCACGCAGCGAACCCACACCGAATGCCAGATGCCCCCAGGCCGTACCCTGTTCGTATGGCTCGGTTCGATCCCAGTTATGCGTCAGCTCCAGGACCGTTCCACACGCCTCCTCTTCGAAACCGATGAAGGTGTTGGTGAAACGGCCGTCGGGATAATCCGTGCTGCGCAGCAGGCGCATCCCCAACTGGCCAACGTAGAAGTCCAGCGAACGCTGCAGGTCCATGACCCGCAGCATCGTGTGCATCAGGCGTACCTGCATGGGTCAGTCCTTCATCGCTTGCAGAACGAGGTTCTGGAACTGATTGGCGCTGTCTTCCCAGTGCGGCGACATCACGCCGCCGTCCTTCATGACCGGGGAACGACGCCCCTCCTGCAGCAACTCGGCAATCCCGTGGTCTTCCTTGTGCACGCTGTACCAGAGGTTGCAGAGGTTCTCCTTGTCGGCGTCGGTGTAGTGCTGCTCGCCCACGCTGTAGAGCACACGGAACTGGCGGGTACGGTCGGCGGAAAGCGGGATATTCAGGTGCACGCCCGCCTGGTCCGGCAGGTAGATGCCCAGCACGAAGTTGGGGAACAGCGTCAGGTAGCGGGCGCTCATGTCCAGGGCGCTGGATTTCGCGGTGGTTTCCTTCTCCGCTTCCAGGTCGATGGCCGAGCCCAGGCAGCGTCCGTCGATGATGGTGTAGTGGTCCTTGAGCGGCTGGCCCGACGCGGTCTGGTCATGCACGATCGGCACGTGGTAGGGCTCGATGAAGTTCTCCATCAGGAACTTCCAGTTGCACTTCACCTCGCCGAGGTCGATCTTGCCGATCGGCTTGAGCAGCTTCACGTCGAGGATCTTGATCTGCTCGGCGAAGGAGCGGGAGTAGTCTTCGAACGCCTCGGCATCGCCGGACAGGTTGACGAAGATCCAGTCGTTCCACTCCACGTGGCGCACGCGCTTGAGACCATGCTCGGCGCGGGAGAAGCCGGGCACGTCCTGCTTGCGGAAACCACCGAAATGCGGGGCGGCTTCCAGCTCGCCGTCCAGCGAATAGGACCAGGCGTGGTAGGGGCAGCTGATCGAGCCCTGGACATTGCAGCGATCGGTTACGAGCTTCAGCCCGCGATGGCGGCATATGTTGTGGAAGACGCCGATCTCGCCCCCGTCGTTGGAGACGATCAGCAGCGGCTGGCCGGCGACCTCGATCGGCGCGCAGGTGCCAGGCTCGACGAACTCGTGGACAAAACCGACGAAGACCCAGCTCTTCGCGAATACCTTGTCCTGTTCGGTGCGATAGAACTCTTCGCTGGTATAGGCCGCCTGGGAAAGGCCCGGAAGAACATTACCGGGCTCATTGGTGCACGACTGCTCGCGAATACGGATAACTTCTTCAACGACTGACATGTTTTTATTCCTTCCTGGTCAGGCTGATGGTGAGTTTGATTGACTCGACCTGCATCCTAGAAACGCATTGCCAGGGGAACAAACGATAAGAATTCAACGGCGAATGAGAAAAAATAAAAACCCCCGTCAAATCCCGTTCACGGCCTCGTCACGATTGACGCAACAAGTCTTTTGCTCAACACTCGGAAAGCGCTTAGTGCGTACGTCGATATAGCCTTGCTGCATACAGAACAAGAATCATGACCAATCGACTTCCTCCTCTGAATACCCTGAAGACCTTCGAAGTCGCGGCGCGACACCTCAGCTTCACGCAAGCCTCTCTGGAGCTGAACGTCACGCCCTCGGCGATCAGCCACCAGATCAAGCTGCTCGAGGAAAACCTCGGGGTTCGGCTGTTCCGAAGGGAGAACAACCGCCTGCTGCTCACCGATGCGGGCAGCTACCTGCTACCGGAGTGCAGCCGCTCCTTCGCCCACCTGCTGGAGGTCACCCAGAAAGTCCGCGACCTGGGCAATGGCCGCCCGCTGACCATCGCCTTGCGCCCCTACTTCGCCCAGAAATGGCTGATGCCGCGGGTGTCTTCGTTCTGGCAGCAACACCCCGAGATCGAGCTGAGCCTGCACCACACCATCCAGTTCTCGCCGACCAGCCTCGACACCTGCGACATCGCCATCGCCTGGGCCAGCGGGCACTTTCCGGGCCTCGAATCGCATTTGCTGGTGAATGGCGACCTCACCCCCGTCTGCAGCCCCGCCACCTTGAAAACCCTGGGAAGCCCGCCGACCGCGGCCGCGCTTGCCGGGCAGGTGCTGCTGGACGAAGAGGCCCCCGACAACTGGGATCGATGGCTTGAACTGGCCGGGCAACCGCGCCTGAAACCGTTCAAGCGCGTGAGCATCGACGACACCAACGTCAGGCTCCACGCCGCGATCGATGGCCAGGGCCTCATCCTGACGTGCCTGTCGCTGCTGGAGCGGGAGCTGAACGAAGGCACGCTGGTGGCGCCGTTCCCCACGGCGCTGCCGCACTACTCCTACTACCTGCTGTACCGCCCCGACGTCCTGAGCAATCCGCAGGCGCGTATCTTCATCGATTGGCTCAAGGCCCAGGCCGCCTGAGCGGCCTGGGGACCCGGCGACAGCCCCTCCTCCAAAGGCAGAATTGCAGCCGCTTGCACAGCTGCTGCCGCCGGTGAATATGGTTCATCCGGGCCAATGAAAAATTCTCACAGGTGGCCAAGTATTTATACTTCGCGGCCCTGCTGCGAATTGGATACTCTCCTGCCTCATAAATCCAATAATATCCGAGCAGGAGATATGCAGTGCGTGAAACTTCCACTCCCCAGCCGCGCAAAGTTGTAATCACCGGAGGTAGCGGACGCCTCGGTCAATATGTGGTCGAGCAACTTCAAAACAACTTCGAAGTTAAAGTCCTGGATCTTCGCCCGCCCAAACAGAATGTGGAATTCGCAGAAGCGAATGTTCTCGACCTGGATACGCTTCGTAGAGAATTCGTTGGTGCCGACGCGGTAGTTCACCTGGCAGCCATCGACTTCGATCACCAGGCAAAACCCGAGGACTATATTCACGTCAATGTCCAGGGAACCTGGAACGTGCTTCAGGCCGCCAATGAACTGGGCATCAAGCGGGTAGTCCTCTGCTCCAGCGTCTCGGCCTGCGGTCTCTCGGAAGCAAATCCGTCCTTCGTCCCGGAGTACCTTCCGGTCGACGAAGAGCATCCCCATTACCCCGTCCAGGCCTACAGCGTCAGCAAGCAACTGATGGAGAGCATGGCCGCCAGCTTCGTGCGCCGCGGCGATATCCAGGTGGTGTGCCTGCGTCCGATGATGGTCCTGATCCCCGAAAACATCGCGCCGACCCTCGCCCGCGCCGATGATAGCTCCTCCCGCTGGCTGTTCTACTACATCACGCCCGAGGACTGCGCCCGCGCCTTCGAGGCGGCGCTGCGGGCGACCCACGTCAGCAGCGGCAACTTCTTCATCACCGCCCAGGACAGCTGCCGTGCCGAACCCACCCTGCAATGGGTGGAGCGGGTGCTCGGCAAGCTGCCGGAGATTCGCGACAAGGAGCGCTACGAGCGTGATCCCTACGCTTCGATCTTCTCCGGCGACAAGGCTCGTCAGGAACTCGACTTCGTCGCGGAAAGCCGCTGGCAGGACTTCCTGAAGGCCTGAATTCCCGTTCCGGCCCTCCCGGGCCGGACTCCCCTTCTCTTTCCACGGAGGATTCAGTCCAGTCCGTATATCGACCTACGCGTGCGAAATGACCTTGATCGACGCCGCTCGATGAACGAGCGGGTCGTCGACGAACCCACGAATGAAAACAATTAGAACGGGGTGAATGAAATGACAGTGATCACCGGATCCGACTCGGCAACGCTCGCTGATTCCTCATCAAGTGCGAACCGTGGTTCCTCCATCATCGACGACAGCCCGATGACCTTCTTCCATTGGCGGCTGCTCTTCCAATCCGCCGGCGGCCCCTTCCTCGACGGCTGGTTGCTGAGCATCATCGGCGTCGCGCTGATCGGCATGACGCCAGCGCTCGGACTGTCCGGCACGGACCTGAGCCTGGCAGGCGCGGCGGCGCTCATCGGTATCTTCTTCGGCGGTCTGGTCTTCGGTCGCATGACCGATATCATCGGGCGCCAGCTGATGTACACGATCGACCTCATCGTTCTGGTCGTCGGCTCGGTGCTCTGTGCCTTCGTCGATCACGCCTGGCAGATCATCCTGCTGCGCTTCCTGATCGGCGTCGCCATCGGCGCCGACTACCCCATCGCCACGTCATTGCTCGCCGAATGGCTGCCCACCAAACAGCGCGCGGCGATGCTCGGCTCCCTGGTGGTGGCCTGGTTCCTCGGTGCGACAGTCGCGACCTTCCTCGGCTTCGGCATGGTCGAGTACCTGGGCGAGGACTCCTGGCGCTGGATGTTGGCCAGTTCGGGTGTACCGGGCCTGATCATCCTGCTGATGCGAATCGGTACCCCGGAATCCCCGCGGTGGCTGCTCTCCAAAGGCCGGTTCGAAGAAGCCGAGGCAGTGGTCAGGAAGATCTATGGGCAGGATGCAGACCTTTCTTCCATTCGCGAGGCCGAGTCGGTGCGTCCGAAGCGCCTTGGATACTCGGCGCTTCTCCAGGGCGAGTACCTCAAGCGCACGTTCTTCTGCGGGATGTTCTATCTCTGCGCGGTTACGCCGGTTTTCGCGATCTACACCTTCGGCCCCGTCATGCTTTCGGCATTCGGGCTGAACGAGGGCAACCTCAGCAACATCGGCTACGCACTGATCAGCCTGCTGTTCCTCCTGGGCTGCCTGCCAGCGCTGCGGCTCTCGGAAACCGTCGGCCGTCGCCCGCTCCTGCTGTGGTCCTTCGCGCTGATGATCCTGCCGTTCCTGGCGCTGGGCATCGCCCCTGAAGCCCCGGTCGCGCTGATCATCTTCTGGTTCTGCCTCTACGCAGTGACCTCGGGTGGCCCGAACATCCTCGAATGGTCCTATCCGAACGAACTGTTCCCCACCGACATCCGCGCCACGGCCATGGGGGTGATCACCGCGGTCAGCCGAATAGGCGCAGCCCTGGGCACCTTCCTGCTGCCGCTTTCGCTGGAGCACTACGGCGACGGCGCCACGATGCTGATCATGGCCGCCATGACGGCGGTGGGCTTCGTGGTCTCGTACTTCCTGGCACCGGAAACCAAGGGACGCTCGCTGTCCGAAGCCAGCGGGGTCTGAGCCTCGGCAAAGTGGCCCTCGGATGATCCGGGGGCCACCTTCCTAACCCAGCCCTTGCAGATCGTGGCGGGCACCCTGGCCGGCAGCAATGGATGAGCGATGACCTCCTCGCCCGCGCAGCGTCCCAGGACAAGCCCATGCACCTGATCGAGGGTACCAACCACATGTCGCTGTACGACAAGCAACCCTATGTCGACGAAGCGGAGGCGGCGTCTACACCATCAACGCAGCCATCACCGACCATCGAATGCGCCACGTCATCGACTATCTGGCAGGCTCGGTGGAGACAGGCAGATCGCCTCTTCGTAGGGTCGAGGGGGACGCCTGGTTCTTGCTCGTGAATGAACAGCGCAGTGAAGTGTGTTCGCGAGCAAGCTCGCTCCTACGAGAAGCCGTGCCCACCCGTATGGCAGGAGCGGACCTTGTCCGCGATGGCCGGAGGCTCCGGCGCGATTCGCGGATGAGCGTTGCCCCACACCAAACCCCTTGTAGGAGCGCGCCCTGCGCGCGAAATCGCGGGCAGGGCCCGCTCCTACAGGTTGGCGCCGAACTCCCCGAGCATGCCGGGCAGCCCCCACTCCCGCTTGCGGGAGAGGGCTGGGGAGAGGGTGCTCTTCCGCGGCCCTCCACTCCAACCTCAACCTCGGCACGGAACACAGTCCAGTTCCAGGGACACACGAACGTAGCGAGCATGGCTTTTCGTAGGATGGTGTTGAGCGAAGCGATACCCATCAGTGCAACCGCATGGGTTTCGCAAGCTCAACCCATCCTACGGAAAGCGCCTCGGCGCAGACAGTTGTTCCTACAGGTTGGCGCCAAACCCACCGGGGCCCGGCCCCACGAAGAACCGATGCCGGAATCAGGGACGCGTGCGGTTCACATCGATGAACGGCAGCGTCGAGCCCGGCAGCATGGTTTCCGGCAGCTTGCCGTCCCAGCGTTCGGCCTTGGTCAGCTCGATGAGGTTCTGGTTCGAGGCCAGGGCCTCGGCCTTGGCGCGGATGGCATCGGCCTCGGCCTGGCCGCGCAGGCGGGTGGCCTCGGCGTCGGCCTTGGCCTGGGCCAGCTTGGAGTCGGCCTCGGCCTGCGCCTGGGTGACCTGGATCTGCGCCTGCACCTGCTCGGTGGCGAGGTTCTGCTGGCGGGTCTGGATCGCCACCTCGGCCTTCATGCGCTCCTCGATGGAGCGTTCGTAGGCGTCGGAAAAGTCGATGTTCTCCACCTGCACCCCGTCGATCACCACCGGGCCCTTGACCGCGGCCTTGACCGCGGTGGCCACGTCGGCAACGAACTGCCCCCGGTTCTGCACCGCCTGGATCGCCGTATAGCGGCCGAAGACGTTTTCCACCTGGGTCGGCACCTGGCGGCTGATCAGACGGTCCACCAGCCCCTGCAGGTCGCCGTAGCCGGAGTAGACCTTCGCCACCTCGTCCGGCGTCACGTGCCAGGACACCGAGACCACCAGCGCCGCGCTCTGCTGGTCGCGGCTGTAGGCCTGCAACTGTTCGTAGCGGCTGGTATGGTTCTGGATCGACAGGGTCTTCACCGTCTCGATGAGCGGCACCTTCCAGCCCAGCCCGGGCTCGGCCACGTCCACCAGCTTGCCGTTGCGCAGCACCACGCCGCGCTCCTTCTCGTCGATGGTGTAGAACGAGCCGCCCACGGCGACCAGCACCAGCAGGCCGATCAGGCCGCCGGAGACGAGCTTCAGGGGAAAGGCGCGCGGCAGCGCCTGGGGAATGTTCGCCATAGGGCATCTCCTTGAAAGTGGCGTTCCTGGGGCCCGGCACCTGCGCCGGGAGCGGCAAGCCTAGCGGATCGACCTGGGCCGGCACCAGCATCGAATGTCGCTCGCCTCGAAGGAAACGAACTCCACCAGCAATCCTTCAGCCCTCGCTCGACAACCTCAACGTCCTGATCAACAGGCTCCGCAGGCTGTCCACGGCCTTGGAGCCCTGGGAGGCGCGGCTTCGATAGACCGCGACCTCCATGGGCTCCAGCGGGCCGAGCCCCTGTTCGACGCCCAGTATCTGCAAGTGATCGGGGGCGCTGCATTGCGTCAGCACCGCCACCGCCAGGCCGCTCTCCACCGCGGCGAGCTGCCCGGCGAGGCTGGAGCTGTTGTACACCACCTTGTAGCGTCGGCCCTGCAGCGCCAGGGAGTTGATCGCGCTGCGCCGTGCGAGGCTCGTGCTCTCGTAGACCGCGATCGGCAGCGGGTCGCGCCGCCAAAGCTCGAACTGCGGCGAGCCCACCCAGACCATGGGTTCGTGGAACAACAGCGTTCCGCGCCGGGAGTGGTCGCGGGAAACCAGCGCCAGGTCCAGATCGCCACTGGCTACCCGCGGGATGAGCGCCGTCGACTGCTCGCAGTTCAGTTCGATTTCCACGCTGCCATAGCGCTGGGCGAAACGCTTGAGCACCGGCGTGAGGTACTTGGCCGCATAGTCGTCGGGCACGCCAAGGCGAACCCGGCCGCTGAGTTCCTCGCCATGGAAGGCGGCCTGGGTTTCGGCGTGCAGGTCGAGCATGCGGCGGGCAAAGCCCAGCAGCGTCTGGCCGTCCGCGGTCAGCTGCAGGCTGCGCGGGCCGCGTACCAGCAGTTGCCGGTCCAGGGCGCTTTCCAGTTTCTTCAGTTGCATGCTGACCGCCGACTGCGAACGATGCACCTCGCCCGCCGCGCTGGACAGCGAGCCCGCATCGACCACGGAAACGAAGCACTTCAGCCAGTCCAGCTGCAGGTCACGCGGCATCATCTCGATCACCTATCCATTCGCTTATCGAATATTTGCCTGCGGCATTATGCGCTTCTCGTTCCAACGGGCCAGTCCCACACTCGCCGCATGAACGCACATGAACAAATGGCGGGGCCGAAGGCTTCGGCCTTCAGCCAGCAAACCGCACACGTCCATTCCGACGCCACCGGCGGAACGCTGCCCTTCGTACTGGGCAGCGTCGTCCTGGGCACCATCGGCCTCTTCCTGCACCAGTCCGGCGCCGATCCGCTGACCGCGACCTGGTTCCGCTGCGCCTTCGGCCTGCTGGGGCTGACGCTCTGGGCAGCCTGTCGCCGCCAGTTGCGCGGCCTGCTCCCGGGCAGGAAGGCGACCTTCGCGCTGCTCGCGGCGGGCGGCCTGATGGTGCTGGCCTGGGGCCTGTTCTTCGCCGCCATCGAGCACACCTCCGCAGGCGTGGCCACGGTGCTCTTCCATGTGCAGCCGCTGTGGGTGCTGATCCTGGGCGCCTGGTATCTGAAGGAGCCGATCGCCAGGCGGCGCGTGGCATCGGTGATCGTCGCCATGGCAGGGCTGGTGCTGGCGACCGGCATACTGGAACACCTTTCGCTGTTCGGTGCGGACCAGGCCTACCCCGCGAGCTACTGGTGGGGCGTGGCGTTCTGCCTGGTCGGCGCCTTCTGCACCGCCTGCGTCACCATCGTCGCCCGGCGGCTACGGCACATGTCGGCCGGCATCCTCGCCTGGTGGCAGTGCGCGATCGGAACGCTGGTCCTGCTGGCGTGGCCCATGCTCCACGGCTGGCCGCAATGGGGCGCCTCCTGGGCCTGGCTGGCAGGCCTGGGGCTGATCCACACCGGGCTCGCCTATTCGCTGATGTACGCCGGCATGGCGCGCCTGAACACCGACAGGATCGCGGTCTACCAATTCATCTACCCGGCCGTGGCCATCGTCATCGACTGGCTGTTCTACGGGCAGAGCCTGGGTGCTCTGCAGTTGATGGGCGTCGCGGTGATGGCCGTTGCCATCTGGTTCACCGAGCGCAGTGGGGAAAGGGAGCGGACTTGATGTCAGCCGATCCTCAATCCCTGGTTTTTGTACCCGCTCTCATGACCCTGCTCACCGCTGCCGAAAACAGAAAGAGCTCTCCGCTTACCGAGGCGGTGAGGTTGCGCGGCGCGCCATAGTTGGCGGTAGTGGTGCTTTCGTACAGCGACAGCAGGTACTTGCGATCGGTGACGTTGTTCAGGTTCAGCGCCGTGCTCCAGTGGCTGTCGATGTCGTAGCTGGCCATCAGGTCCACCAGGGCGTGTAGTAGCCGTTGGCGGCGATGGTGTCGGCGCCGGCCTTGAGGTGCGAGCGGCCGTAGTTGGCGCCGAGGGTCAGCTCGTGCTGGCGGTCGAACAACTCTAAGGGACCGTACAGCTGGTCTTCGCCGATCAGTTGGTATTCGCGGCTGGCGGCGGAACAAGCGCTCCCGATGAACCGGCAGCAGCAACTCGACAGGGTCGAATAATTCAGGGCCGGTTAGCAGGTTGAAGAAGGCGTAAGCGTCCGTATTCGATGTATACCGACGGGCGCGCTGCTGTTGATGAATGACGGCCTGGCGCCTAGGATTCATCTGGGCTGCTCCTTGGGCTCGGTGTGTTCGCAACCATCACCGTAGACCAAGACCAGCCTTTCTTTTCTGAGTCAATTAGTTAGCGCTTAAGTAAGTGCCATTCAAATCTGTCCCCTTTCGGCCTGCGCCCCCTTCTCACCTCATCAACCAACACCACAAAAAAATAACAAACACCCTTCCCGGCACTTACCACAAACCCCTGCCATAGCCATTAAACGCAAACATCAATAAGTACACACCAAGGGCGAACACCCCAACCAGAATCCTAACTTCCGTTGGATGATCCTTTTCGATCGCCCCTCCAGGCGCCAGATAAATAATTCTATCTGCCAAATAGCAATAAAACCCCCAACCAAAAAAAATCTGACCAGTTACGACCACCCAAAAATTATCCCACTCACCAATAAACCTTAAAGAATTGCCAATACCGCCAAAAACCAACAGAGCAAGCACAGCTAATCTATGCCTCTTCAAAAGTCTTAAAAATCTCATCCAAAGCTATCTCTTCAAAAACCAGAGATGGAAAATTTACACCCGTTATCCTAAGCCCGCCTATTGATAAGACCTAGGTGATAAAATCGAAAAATTAGAAAATCACCTCCTACACTCTAACCCTACATAACCAGTCAGCTTTGATATCAGAATAAATACCCTCCCTTTTGGTCTATAACGAATAGTTTCATCACCACCATGCCCTACCGTAGCCATTAAACGCAAACATCAATAAATATATAAAAAACGCACCTCCACCAACTAACAACCTAACCGCTCCCGGATAGCCTTTCTTGATACCACCTGGAGCCAAACGAATAGCCCTGTTCGCAATGTAACAATAAAATCCCTGGCCAAAAAACGCCTGAACCGTGATAGCAGCCCAAAAATCTTTCCACTCCCCGATAAATCTCAGAGAATTCACCCCACTACTTGCCAGCATAAGAAAAAGAATAGCCAGCCTATACTTATAAAGAAAATCAAGCCAAGCCATTTATATAGCTCTCACCCACGCGACACCAAATCCCCATTCCCGCCACAATCACACCTAAAAACTTACTAAAACCTCAAGCGAGCAAAATTCATTTAACATACCAAAATCAACCCGCCAGCCTTATAAAGCAGAAATTAACATTCTTCCTTAAACTTACCACCACTCCCTGCCGTAGCCATTAAATGCGAACATAAATAGATAAATAGATAAATAGATAACGCACCAATTCCAGCCAAAAACCTTATGGACCTTGGATGGTCAGCCTCAATCATTCCTTGAGGACCATAATAAATAGGCTTATTTGCGATATAACAGTAAAACCCTCGACCAAATAGACACTGAGAAGCAACAACACTCCAGAAATTACTCCACTCACCTATAAATCTTAATGAGTTCAATCCACTGCACCCCACCATAACGGCAACAGCAATGAATCTATATCTATACATAAACGCAAGAAATTTCATTTAAATACATCTCTCTCATTTTTAGATTTTTTCATTCCAAGCCCCATAACACCTAAAAGAAAAATGGGAAAGTTTTATTTCCTGCACTTTAATTCTGTCCAGCCAACTACTTCTAATAAACATAACAGCTTTTTCTATCGAGAGACTCACGACGCCATGAACGTATAATTCCATCAGGAGAAACAAGTATGGAATATCGACAAAACGGCACCGTATAAGTTATATAATAGCGAACTCCTCCACTCTCAATCCTTGAATAGTCGACAGACCTTCTGCTGCTAACCCCCCTAACAAAATAAATTCGCTCTTTTCCCACTAATGACGCTTCAGGATCAAACTTCATTCCGACCAAAGTATCCCTGCTTTTCTCCCAAGCATCATAGGACAGACATCCAGAGAGTCCGATCAGCATAGAAGAAATTAAGAGCAAACCAGTTATCAACCTACTAATCACCGGAAACATCACGCACACCTTTTATCATCTCTCTGTATTTATCATACAGGGCCCCATAGTTAACCAACATTGCCGGCGGCATACTCCCTAAGTTCTCAATAATACTCATCCCACCTCCCTTAGATGCCTCCAAACTTATCATCCACTGATCATGCAAAGTCGCAAACGCGTTAAAGCCTGGAACTTGATTCAAAGAATTACTTATCGGCGTACCATGACAGATTGAGTAAAAGCTGGAGCATGCAAGATCATCCAGTGGCAGGTTTAACCCAATATTCTTCCCCTCTCGATCAAGAACCATCGGAACAAAACCAGCATCACTATCAAAGGCTGAACCGGTCGGACGATCAACACCAGGCCTTACGTCCGGACTTCGTCCGACCGAGTACTGATACAACTCCATCAACGCCCCTGTAGCAGCAATACTCAGCCACGTATCCTTGTCGCTCCCATTAAGGATGCCTTTTAGTGCAGTATTGGCAGCATAAGCCTTGATCCGGTCTCCATAGCTGATCAGTTTGTAGTTCCCCTCGGCAGTCAACTCCCTACCCCAGCCCTCCGTATAGCCAGCGCCGAATCCTGCGATGAGTGCCGCAGCGGCATAACCTTTCAGGCTGCCCTCACTGGTGATGTCCTTGAGTGTTTGCCCCAGATCGCCCTTGTTCCCAACAAAACTGGCAGCCCCAGTTCCAGCGACAGAAGAAATAGCAGTCGCCGCCATGGCGTTCCCCCAACCTGCGGCAGCAGTGCCAACGGCAGCACCAGCCTCAACCATGGCGGCACTACCTGCAGCCGCCATCGTAGTTCCAGAACCGGCCCCAGCTCCTGCGGCCGAACCTATTGCGCCGGTCGCAGCGCCGTAAGTTGCAGCAGCAACGATGATGGCAATGGCAATTGCAGCTCCGGTACCAATGCCCGAACTGCTGTACTCCCAGCTGTCGTGGACTTCCTGCACCCGCCGCCAGTTCACATCCCCCCGCGCCTCGGCCTCCTTCAGCCAGGCCAGGTTGGGATCGGCCTGCACCATGGCATCGATGGTCTGCCCGACGCTCTGCTGGTCGATGTGCTTGATGTCGATCTTCAGGCCTTCCACGGCCTTGATCGCCAGTTCGCCCTGGGCGATCAGTTGGCTCTGGCGCAGGGTCTCGTCGGTCTGACCCTTGCCCTTGGCGGACTGCCAGGCCAGGTTGCCCTTGCTCTTCTCGTGGCTTTCCTGGTGCAGGTCCTTGACCGCTTCGAAGGTCACGCTGCCGCCGCTGACGATGGCGATGTCGTTGCCGCTTTCCAGCCTGGCGGCCTGGTACTTCTGGTCGCCGCCGCTGAGCAGGGTGATGTCGGAGCCGGCGCTGACCTGGCTGCCCACGGCCGTCACGTCAGTGATTTCGTCGCGCTTGAAGCTCTTGCTGCCGAGGCTGCCCTTCTTCTGCTTCTGGTACAGCGAGTGTTCGCTGTCATGACCGGCCAGCAGCTGCAGCTTGTCGCCAGCCACCAGGAAGGCTTCCTTGCCGGCGCCGACCTGGCTCGCTTCGAGGGTCAGGTTCTGGCCAGCGCTGAGGGTGACGTCGCCGGCGGCGTTCAGGGTCGTGCCGCGCTGGCTGACGCGGCTGTCTTCGCTGTCGACCTTCTTGCCGCTGCGCCGGTAGTGGTATTCGCGGCTGCTCTGTTCCTGCGCGGCGCCCAGTAGCAGGTTGCCGGCGGCGGCCAGGTTGGCGTCGCCGCCGGCTTCCAGGTGGCTGGCCAGCACGCCGATATCGCGGCCGGCGCTGATCTGCAGGTCACCGCCGGCCTGGACGCCGGCGGCGTGCTGGCGGACCTCGGTCTGTTCCCAGCTATGACGCTTGTCCTGGCGGGCGTTGCTGTCGACGGATTCGACGGCGCCGATCAGCACATCGCGCCCGGCCTGCAGTTGGATGTCGCCCTTGGCCTGCAGCTGGCCACCCAGGTTGAGCAGATCGCGCCCGCTGCTGATCGACAGGTCGCCGCCGGCCTCGATGCGCGCGGCGCTGTCGAGCAGGCTGGTCTGCAGGCTGGCGCCCCTGGCCTGGCCCTGCGCCTGGGTCAGGGTCCGTTCGTTGACGACATCGCCGGTCAGCGCGGCGAGGCTGACATCGCGCCCGCTGATGATGCCGCCGGCGGCGTTACGGATGCTTTGCGTGGCCAGCAGTTGCAGGTGCCGGTTGCTTTCCATCAGGCCGCTGTTGCCGATGTTGGCGGCAGTGGCGCCGAGGTCGTTGCTGGCGCGCAGGGTGCCGGCGTTGTTCAGTTCGCCGCCGCTGATCAGCGCCAGGTCCTGCCCCTGGATCAGCGGGCCGTTGGGTGCCAGACGATGCTCGGCCTGAGCCAGGTAGAGCACCGGCACCAGCACCTTGCGACCGTTCACCTCGGCCTCTTCCAACCAGACGATGTCGTGGGTCAGCGCCGCCACCTGCTCGGCGCTCAGGGCCACGCCGAGGCTGAGGCCCAGGCGGTCCTTGTAGCCGATGGCGTTGTCCATCAGGTACCTGAACAGCGCTTCGTCGCTGGACAGCCCGGCGATGAAACGCTGGCCGGTGCGCGCCACCAGCGCCTGGCGGATCAGCCGCTGCTCGTAGAGGCCGTCGCCCAGGCGCTGCTGCGCCTGGGCCGGGTCGTAGCCCAGCTGGGCCAGCAGGTAGTCGGAGCCGAGGAACTGCTTGAGCCCGGCCAGCGCCGGGTTGGTTTCGATCAGGTAGGGGTGGCCGCTGTCCGGGGCATTGAGCCGGAACAGGCCATGCTCGCCCTGGGGCAGGCGGAAGCCCGGCAGGGTGATGGGGTTGACCGCCTGCTGGGCGAGGTCCGGCGGCAGCTGTGGGTTGAGCACCACGACCAGAGGTTGCGACTGGCCGTCGACCTGAACGGCCTCGATCCGCGCCACCCCACCGTCGTAGGCAATGCCGGGGTGGATGACGCCATTGTCCAGGCGCTCGCCGGCGCTGATCTGCACCGCGCCGGCCGCCTGGATGACGGCGTTGGCGGAGGTGGCGCCGCCCGGCCGGTACTCCCAGACGTCGCTGAGGAAGCCGAGGTCGTACAGCGCCGACGGCAGTTCCAGCAGGTTGTCCGGGTCGTAGTGGTTGGCCTGGTAGTCCGGCACGTGCATCGGCCGGTGGAGGTTGCCATTGGCGTCGCGGTAGACGTGCAGAAGCAGACCGTTGGCCAGTTCGGTGGGGGTCACCGTGCCCTGATTGAGCCCGCCGATGAGGTTGTCCCAGTAGCTGAACACCGAGGGATCGGCATTGTTCGCCAGGTTGTAGGGCAGGACGTAATGGCCGACGAAGCGTTCGACGGTGCCGTCGGTGACCCTGCCGCTGTTGAATATCCGCGTGCGGATGCTCTCTCCACCGCTGATGCCCTGGTTGACGAAGCTGCCGGCGCTGATGGCGATGTCGCCAGCGGCGGCCAGGGTGCTCGCGGTGTTCTCGAAGTCCTGGGCATCCACCCGCAGGTTGCCGCCGGCCTGGATGAAAGCGGCCGGGGATGCCTCCTGCACTTCGCTGGCATAGACCTCACGGGCGATGTAGTCGACGTTGTAGTGGTCGCCGGAGCAGTCGTAGCAGCGAACGATGATTTCCCCGGAGATCAGCTTCTGCCCGAGGCGGAAGCTGTCCTGGGTGTTCTTCAGGCTGTCGCTGGCGATCGCCAGGTCGCCCTGCGCCTCCAGGGTGGCCGAACGGTTCTCCACCACACGGGCGCGCCCTTGCCGGTCGTCCGCGGCGATGTCCAGGGCGCCCAGGCTGTAGACGTCGGCGTAGCGGTTGACGAAGCGCTCCACCCGCAGCGCCATGTCGCCGCCGCTGAACAGCAGGCCGTTTTCGTTGAGCAGGTCCGCGCTCTCGATCCGCAGGTCGGCGGCGCTGCCCAGGGTGCCGGTGTTGTTCAGGCTGGCCGCGCGGGCCAGCAGGTCGCCGGCCGCGGTGATGCGACCGGCATTGTCCAGGCTGCCGCCAATGCTGATGCGGGTGGCGCCACCGCCGATGATGCTGGCGCTGCCATCGAGGGCAAGGCTGGCGGCATCGAGGCCGAGCTCGCCCAGGCTGCTCAGTTGGCCGCTGCCGCTGTAGCGTCCACCCAGGTTCAGCGCCAGGTCGCCGTCGCTGGCGATCAGGCCGGCGTTGTACCAGTCGCCACCCGTGCCGCGCAGGGCCTGGCTGGCCAGTAGACGTCCCTCGGCTGCTTGTTCCAGCTGGCCGATATCCAGGCTCAGTTCGCGCGCCTGTAGGCTGCTGCGGTTAGTCCAACTGGCCGCGCTCAGGCTCAGCGCGGCGTTGGTGACGAAGCTGCCGCCCGCAAGGCCCAGTTGCGCCAGGTCGATGCCGAACCCGCCATTGCCCAGGTGGCGCACACTGCCATCGTCGTTGCGCAGGTCGCCACTGGTGAGCAGCAGGTCGGCAGCGGCGCTTTCCAGCAGGCCTTCGCGGTTGTCCAGCAGGCCGCCGATGCTCAGGCGCGTGGCGCCCTGCTGGCCAAGGGCGCGCACGCGGCCCTGTGCGTTGGACAGGCCGGCGGCGGTGAGGGTTAGTTGGTTGCCGGCTTCGATCAGGCCGAGGGTATTGTCCAGCGCGCCGCGCAGGCTGAAGTCGATGTCCCGGGCGCCGACCTGGCCGCCGTGGTTGAGGAAGTCGCCGGCATACAGGGCCAGGGCCTGGCTGGCGAAGAGGCCGCCGGCGCGGTTGTCGAAGCCGGCGCTGTTCACCCGGGCGTCGCCGTGGGTGGCCGCCAGGTGCCCATCGCTGTTGGCGATGCTGTTGGCGTCGAGCAGCAGCGCGGCGCCCTGGGCGATGCCGGCGCGGTTGTCGAAGTGCCCGGTGGCCAGTTGCAGCAAGCCCCCGGCGCCGCTGAGGATGCCGCCGGCGGAGTTGTCCAGGTTGGCGGTACGCACCCGCACGCCTTGGCCTTCCAGGCGCCCGCCGCGGTTATCCAGGTTGGCGCCGAGGTCCAGCGCCAGTTCGGTCTCGGCGTACAGTTGGCCGCCGCGGTTGTCGAGGCTGTCGCCCTGCAGCTCGACGGCCCGGGCCGTGATGCCGCCCTGCTGGTTGTTCAGGCTGCCGACGCGTCCCGTTAGCCCGCCTTGGCTGCTCAGCAGGCCCTGCTCGCGGTTGTCCAGGCTGGCCAGGTCCAGGCGCAGGCTCTGTTCAGCGGCGAACAGGCCGAGGCGGTTGTCCAGGGCGCCGCCGCTGATATGGATGTGCTGGCCGCCAATCTGGCCGTTGCGGTTGTCGAGCACGGCGGCGCGGGCCTGCAGCTGGCGCGTGGCGATCAGGCTGCCGCTGTTGCGCAGGTTCTGCGCGTCGATCGCCACGTCGCCGCGGGCGTTGCGGCTGTTGTCGGCGTTGACACCGGCCTCGATCACGCCGCTGTTGCTGAGCTGGTTCGCCTTCAGTTCGATGGTCGAACCCGCCGCCAGGCTCTGCGCATTGCTCAGCGCACCGCTGGCCTGCATGCTGGCGCTACCGCCGGCATAGGCCGGGCCGTTCAGCGCCACGTCCTGGCCCTTCAGGGCGATATCACCGCTGGCCGAAGCCTGGGCCAGCTGCAGCTTGCCGTTGGCATCGATGCGGATGTCGCCGGCGCTGGCCGCCATGTTGCCGGCCAGTCTCACGCCCACGCCCTGTTCGGTGCCGACCAGGCGGATGGTGTTGGCGTACATGCCGCCCAGGGCGGAACTGTCGATGGCCAGTTGCGGTTTGGCGCTGCCGTCGTCGGGCTTGGCGGTGGCGGCGAGACTTTCCGCATCCACCGTGTTGCGCCCAGCCACCACGGTGAGCTGCCTGGCGTACAGGTCGGCGTTGAGCTTGGCGCTGCGGGTGATCAGTTCGAACTGGTCGAGATTGCTGGCATTGAGCCCGGCGCCCTCGATGGCGATTTCGCCGCCGTCCACGTCGTAGCCCTGCAGGCGCTCGCCGGCCAGGATCGGCTTGCCGGTGCTGAGGGTGGCGCGCGGGGTGTTGATGAAGCCGCAGCCGTTGCAGGTGATGCCGTGGGGGTTCGCGACTATGACATGGGCGCCCTGCCCGGCCACTTCGGTGTAGCCCTTGAGCTGCGAGGGATTGGCCCCGGTGACTTCGTTGAGGATCTTCTGCGCCGCCTGGCCCTTGAGGTTGGGGTTGCCGATGACGATGCCGCCCAGTTGGGTGCTGGCGGTCTTGCCGGTGGCGTTGTTGAGGATCAGGCCCTGCTGGCCGACGTTGTAGTCGCTGAATTTATTGTGCGAGAGGCCGTTGCCGTTGGGCGTGGCGATGTTGACGATGGGCACGCCGTTGCCCGCCGCGCCGATCTGCGTGTTGCCGCCGGCGGCCGCATCCACCGCCAGTTGCGCGGCGGTCGCGACTATGGGGTTGAGGAACAGCAGGCCGGCCAGGGCGCTGGCGATGGCCTGATAGAAGGGGCGACGGATGTCCATATCGGGGGCTCGCGCGGGGTAATCGTTGACCCGGCGGACTCTATTCCCCTACTCGGCGTGAGGCCTTGAGGGTTTCCAGCCCCCTTGCGTAAGCCTTTTCCGAATCAAGCTGCCTGGCGGAACTCCCCGCCCCCAAGTGCGCCAGGGCGCACTTCGCATGCAGCTGTGGCGATGGGTATCGCTTCGCTCAACCCATCCTACGGGGCTGGTCCACGGCGCAGACCGATCGCCGACAGGACAGACCAGCCACTGCTATCCGTATGAAGCGAGGTACCTGGCCCCCCACAGAACAGCCATGGTGCCTGGCCAATAGAGGGCAACGCCGAGAGCGCACAGACCTGCAAAGGTCAACGAAGGATGCCTTCGGCCATATGACGTGCGTGCGAGTTTCCAATCAGCGGCTGTAGGCCAGGACAAAAACGGGGAGCGCGTAAACGCCCATGGACCAGTAAGCGCCGCCGACGTCATGGATATATCCCATGTAGAAGGTCGAGCTGAAATACCAGAAGGCCACCCAGATGGCAGTGAAGGCAACCGTCCTGACAAGCACCATCCGACTGCTCCAAATCGTCCTGATTATCGCCCGACTTATCGCCCGACACTACGCCCTCTCCATGTCATGGCGCCAGCAGGTACCCTGGTGCACATCCTGATGCTCGCCAGCGCCGGCCCCGTTTTCTGCTTTGAATGTCCGCTTTCGACCCAAATCCGACGCTTGCAGTAAACAACAGACAAGTACATGGCAGTTCCAGGCTCGGCTAGGAGCAATCGCAGTCTCACCCATCCTGGCCAGCGCACCAATTCACGCCTACCATACGCCCCATCCCGTATTACCGCGGCTGCTGAACCCGGTATTCACGAGGATATGACCATGGAAAGAACTCGCGCCTGGAGACGCTCGCAGGCCCGTAGACACGCCCCCCCAAAAGGCGTTTCATCCGCCGCGGCCCCGACCGGAAAAGAACTGGAAGCTGTTATACACCCGTGCCGACAAGCTGTTCAGGGCACGCCAACTTGGCTTGGGTTATCCCATCCGCACTGTCCGACAACTGCTGGATCAAGAGTGACCAACCTGCTTTTCATCTGCAGCCGAAATCAATGGCGCAGCCCCACCGCGGAAGCTATCTGGCGCCGCCGGCCTGGCTTCGATGCCCGTTCGGCAGGCACCAGCCCGAACGCCCGCAAACCCGTCGGCCCGGCGGATATCCGTTGGGCCGATGTGATCTTCGTGATGGAGCGCAAGCACCTGAATCGTCTGCGGGCGGAATATGCCCGTCTGCTTGAACACAAGCGGCTTCACGTTCTGGATATTCCCGATGACTACCGCTTCATGGACCCTGAACTGGTGGACATGCTCGACGATATGGTGACGTCCTGCCTTGCCGTCTGAGGCGCACACAAAACGAATAGGCGGACTACCCCATGTACACCCTCCTCGACTTCAAGGAAGAAGCCCTCGCCGAGTACCTGAACTCGGCGCTGCGCAGGCATGGGCTGGACTCTTATGTCTTCAACACCGGCGTCAGCCCGGAGGGTGAGGCGATGTTTTCCATTGTCTGCCTGAATGCGAGCGAGCTTGGGCAGGCGCGGCATTTGATCTATAGCAGCCAGCAGCTTCTCAGGGACATTCATCCGGAGGCGGCGCGGGAGTTGGTGGAGATACGTCGGCGGAACCGGCAGCTTTTCCTGGGGCTGGTTACGTCCAGGCCGGCTTTTGTGGTGGCGGCCTTGGCCATGGCGGCTGCGGTGTTGGGCTACCTCTTCGGCCTGTGACGCGGGCTGCGGATTCACCTGAAATTTCCCACCCACATTCGCCCTTGTGGGCCTACAAAGGCCGTCGCTAGATTCGCTCCCTGTCACGGTCAATCCCGTGGCCGGGGTGTCGCAGCCCCGTGCACCGTTGTTCGCGTATAAGCGCCAAAGCATTCCTGCACAGGCGCTTTTTCTTGCCCGCTGCGTAGTGCAGTCATGGCGGATCGTGCGGGGCAGGCTTCGGCCTGGCCGGTTATATGCGCATCAACGGTGCCGGTACTGCGACCCCCGCACGATCCGCCGCCCCTCTTTCCGGGCTGGCGGTTTCTCCCTCCCAGAAGGAGCAACGGAAATGCACTGTCGCTTACATCTTGCTGTGTTCACCTTGCCGTCCCCCCTGCCCTGCGCCCTCGCCCTGGAGGTGTGCCATGGCTGATCCGAAACTGGTGCCACTGCACCATCAGTCCTTCGAGGATGTTCTGTTCGTGAATGCCGGCGCGCCCGCGGCGCATCTGTACGATGCCGCCGCGCGCCGCCTGGCGGCGCTGGAGGACCTGTTGCACGTGCTGGAATGCCACGATGGCGACGACGTGCTGGTGCAGGAAACCTCGCGGTTGGCTTCGGCGCTGGTGCCGCTGGCCGGCGAGGCGCGGCACCTGTACGAGCTGGCCCAGCAACGGGCCGAGCGTAGCGGCGGCTGATCGCGCCGCCTGGATGGCCGAAGGCCGGGGCCTGTGCTTCCTTGTGGAGGCGCGGGCTCCGGCCTTCGGCTTTGATGGGCAATGGGTAGCCGGGTCAGTTCGCTCCGGTGGCGCTCACCAGCCGCTGCTCCACCCGCACCCCCGGCATCATCTGCCGCAAGCCCTCGGCCAGGCGCTCGCCGGCTTCGTGCAGGGCCTCCAGCGGCATGGCCGGCAGGCTTTCGAGGATGAACCACATCTGCCGGGCCTCGGCGTCCAGGCGCGTGCGCACGCCCTGGCGCCAGTTCCAGCGGCGGCAGGTGGCGCCCAGGTCGTCGCGCCAGATGACTTCGTCGGGCAGCGGCGGGTCGTTGGCCGGCTGGCCTTCCTTGAAGGTGTCGAACGGCTCGCTGCCGTCGGCGATGGCCAGCCGCGGCGTGCCGACGTAGGCGGCCAGGTTCTCGCCGCCCACCGGCAGCGCGTACCGGATGCTGATGGCGTTGTAGAGGTCCACCAGCGGGTCGATGCTCGGCAGGCTGCCGTCGCGCAGCACGCGCTTGCGCAGGGCTTCCACCGAGCAGGGGGTGCGCTGGGGCTTGGCGCCGAAGCCACGGAACACCTCGGCCCAGGCGGCGATATGCGCCTCGGCCCAGGCCGGGCCGCCGTCGAGCAGCACCCGGCAGGCGTGCTCCACGGCCTGGCCGGCCACCTCCGGGTGCAGGATGGGCGCGGCCTCGACCGTCAGGCTCAGGGCGCGGAAGCCGGGGGCCAGGCGGACGACCTCAGGGTCGATCAGGGGCAGTACGGGTTGCATCGGGGCATCTCTCTATCGGCGGTCGAAGGGGCTGGCGCGGGCTATTTCTAGCACCGCGGCGGGGCGCACTCCAGATCGATCCCGATGATTTAAGCGAATGCGTGATCAGTTTTCCTAATACACGCCGGCTGGCATCGCTGCGGCATGCAGACAGCCAGAAGCGACAGCCCCCTTCCCGCCGAGCTGGCCGTTCGGACAAGATAGGCACGCCCCACCGGGGCGCTTTCGCGCGTGTCCCCTTCCCTTTTTCTGCCGGTGCCCCATGCAACCTCGCGATCTCGTCGCCTACCTGTATCTCGCTGTGGCCTGGGGCCTGTCGTTCCTGGTGCTGCTCAAGGCGATAGCCGGCTTCGGCTGGGTGGGCGCGGTGAGCTTCCGCGCGCTGATCGCCAGCCTCACCCTGCTGGCGGCGGCGCGGCTGAGCGGGCGGGTGCTGGACTTCCGCGGCCTGTGGCGGCCGCTGTGCGTGGTGGGCGCCACCACGGTGGCCGGCCAGTTGATCGGCATGACCTTCGCCACGCCGCTGATCGGCACCGCCATGGCGGCGATCTTCGTGGCGGCCATCCCGCTGTTCTCCATGGTCATCGGCCGCCTCTGGGGGCTGGAGCGCATCACCCTGGCCGGGGCCTTCGGGCTGGCCCTGGGGCTGCTGGGCATGCTCCTGCTGGTGGGCTTCCCGGCGGTGCCGGTGACGCCTTCCTTCATGCTCGGCTGCGCGGCCTCGATCTTCGGCGGCGTGTGCGCGGCCTTCGGCAGCAACTACGCGGCGCTGCGCCTGCGCACGGCGGGCCCCTGGGAGGTGACCTGCGGCGCCTTCCTGGTGGGCGGTCTGCTGACCCTGCCGCTGCTGTACTGGGTGCCGCCACCGGGCGTGCCCTCGGCGCTGGACGTGCTCTACCTGCTGCTATGCGGCTGCATGATGAGCGCCTTCAACTACGTGGTGTACTTCCACCTGGTCGCCCGCATCGGCGCTACCCGCACCATCAGCGTGGAGTTCGTGGTGACGGTGGTGGCGGTGCTGGTGGGGGCGCTGTGGCTGCACGAGCCGCTGTCGCTGGTGCAGGGGCTGGGGGCGCTGATCATTCTGGCGGGGTGTGCGTTGGTGTTGGGGTTGGTGCCTGGGGTGCGGCGGCGGGGGGTGGTTTGAGGTTTGGGTTTTGGGTTTTGGGTTTTGGGTTTTGGGCTTTGGGCTTTTGTAGGAGCGAGCTTGCTCGCGAACGGTATTTCCCGTCGGCGGTGGTGCTTTGGGTTGACTCCGTCCCCTCTCCCCAGCCCTCTCCCTGAAGGGAGAGGGGGCTTGTCCGTGCCGAGAGAAGGAATGGTTTCAGTCGGTAATCACTGTGCTAGCCGACTAACGCCGAACTATCAGCATCTGCCCAACGGTCCCCTCTCCCTTCAGGGAGAGGGTTAGGGAGAGGGCGCTCTTCAGGGCCCACACCATGCCCAATTCGAAGCCCTGTTCGCGAGCAAGCTCGCTCCTACAAAAAAGAAAAAGCTCCCCGCCTCAGGACAAACTACGCACCCCCTCCCCCGTCGATGCCACGCCCCTGTCCACCTCTTCCATCTCCAGATACGCCGTCTCGCGCATCACGAACGAACAAACCGCCACCAGCGCCATCGCCGCCGCGCCATACAGCGCCACGTAGACCGGCTGGTGACCACTGGCGATAAGGATCGCAGTAGCCGCGCTGGAGGCAGTCCCACCACCCAGTGCAGCCCCCAGCTGGTAGCTGGCGGAAATACCGGAGTAGCGCATCCGCCGCGGGAACTGTTCGGCGAGGAACGCCGGGATCGGGCCCTGGGTCGCGCCCATGAAGAAGCCCACGGCCAGGTAGGCCAGCAGCGCCAGCGCCAGGTGGTGGGTGCCCAGCAGCGGGAAGAAGGCGAACAGCCCCAGGGCCATGATGGCCGCGCCGAAGATCATCACCGTGCGGCGGCCGTAGCGGTCGGACAGGTGGCCGAAGAACGGCGCCGAGACGACGATGGCGATGGACAGCGCGAAGTCGAACAGCAACGCCTGGCTGCTGCTGTAGCCGATGTCGGTGGCGTAGGCGAGGAAGAAGGTGCTGATGTAGGCCACGGTGATGTAGCCGAAGGCGATGCCGGTGCACAGCAGCAGCTCGCGCGGGTGCTGGCGCAGGGCTTCGAGCAACGGCATGCGCGCCTTGGGCTGGGCCTTGGCCGGTTGCGCCGGCGCCGGGTTCTGCAGGCGCGCGTAGAGGCCGACCAGCACCAGCACGCCGCCGAGCCAGAACGGGATGCGCCAGGCGATGCCGCCCAGGTCGTCGTCGAAGGCCAGGCTGACCAGGGCGAACACCGCGGAGCCGAAGATGCCGCCGATGCCGATGCCCATGCTCGTGAAGCTGCCCCACAGGCCGCGGCGGCCGCGGGGCGCCACCTCGATGCCGAACAGCGCGGCGCCGCCCCACTCCCCGCCCGCGGCGAAGCCCTGCACCAGGCGCAGGCCCACCAGCAGGATGGGCGCGGCGATGCCGAGGCTGGCGTAGTCCGGCAGGAAGCCGATCAGCAGGGTGCTCATGCCCATCAGCAGCAGCGTGGCGACCAGCGCCTTCTGCCGCCCGTAGCGGTCGCCCAGGTGGCCGAACACCACACCGCCCAGGGGCCGGGCGAAGAAGCCGGCGCCGAAGGCGGCGAAGGCCACCAGCACCGCGGTGAGGCGGTCCATGCCGGGGAAGAACAGCTTGGGGAAGACCAGGGCGGCGGCGTAGCCGTAGATGACGAAGTCGTAGAACTCCAGCGCGGTGCCCATGCCGGAGACGCAGAAGGTTTTGAACGCCGAGCGCGAGCCGGGCGTGGGGGTGTGGTCGATCATGGTGGTCTGCTCTTGTTCTTGTGGCAGCAGTGTTCCGCGCGGCGGCCGGGTGGCCGCCGCGGGGGTGGGTCGTTCAGCTCAGAAGCGCTGGAAGCCGTCGCGGGCCAGCGCCTTCGGGTTGCCGGCGTGGTACTCCAGGTTGCAGCCGACGCTGTCCAGGCCGATGGTCAGCAGGGTTTCCCAGCGCTCGGTGTCCGGCTGCGACAGGTCCGGGTGGAAGCACACCACCGCCTGCTCGCCGGCCTCGCCGCAGAAGGCTTCGGCGCGCTGCGCCAGGCCCTCGCGGGCCATGCCCGGGGCCATGGCCGCCAGGTGGTCGAAGCGCGCGTAGGTGGTGGAGACGTCGGCGGTGCGCTCGCCGCGGGCCTGCTGCGGGTCGACGAAGTGGTTGGTGTGCAGCACCCAGCCGTCGGCGCGCGGCGGCACCACGGCGGTGGCCGCCGGGCTCATCTCGATGCTGGCGGCGCGCAGTTCGGCGTCGTCGCGGCTGAAGCAGGTCAGCACGGTGGAGGCGCTGACGCGGGCCGAGCCCACCAGCTCGATGGCCTCGGCCACGCTGGTGGCCTCTTCCAGCACTCGGCGGGCGATGGCGTGCACCGGCACCCCGGCTTCGCCGTTGTCGCCGGCGTGGTGGAGGATGTTGAAGTGCATGCCCAGGCCGGCGCTGTTGACGCCGATCTTGCCGAGCATGCCGAACTCGGTGAACAGCTTGACCGTCAAGCCGCTGCCGGCGGCCAGCTGCAGCAGCAGGCCGTGGGGCACCAGGCTGTCGTGCCAGTCCCAGGTCTGGATGCTCAGCGGCGCGGCGGCGCCATGGGGCGCGTAGACCGCGGTGGAGCACTCGCCTTCCAGCGGTTGCGCCGGCATCACCGCGAGGATTTCGGTGCGCGCGTTCAGCGCCGCCAGTTGCCACAGCGGCAGTTGCACGCCGGCGGCCAGGCCCTCGACCTCACGGGCCAGGGCCGGGCACCAGGCGTCCAGCGCGGCCAGGCTGGCCTCGCCGATGCCGCGCACCTGCTCGGCGGGCACGCCCACGCGGGGGAAGAAGTCGAGGTACAGCGCCACGGTGCGCCGAATCTGTTCCGCCCACCGCTCTCCAATCTGCCGCCCGCGCTCGAACGGCTCGCGGGTTTCGCTCACGAAGGAATGGATGATCACTGCAAGGCTCCTTTGTCGATTTGGAAAAACAGTGGGCGGGCTTCCCCGCCCGGCTGATCAGCGCTGGGCTGTCAGCGGCCGGCTGTAGACTTCGCGGCCGGCGAACCAGGTGGTCAGCACCTGGGTGTCACGCAGGGCTTCGGGTTCCGCGGTGAAGACATCGCGGTCCAGCACCACCATGTCGGCCTGCTTGCCGGGCTTGAGCGAACCGATGCTGTCTTCCAGGCGGAGCATGCGCGCGGCGTTGAGGGTGTAGGCCTGGAACATGACCTGGCGGTCGATGGCTTCGTCGGCGTTGAGCACGCCCTTCGGGCCCTTGCGCGTCACCGCCTGGTAGATGGCCTTCCACGGGTCGGGCGTGGTGATCGGCCAGTCGCTGGCCCCGGCTATCGTGGCGCCGTGCTTGAGCAGGGAATGGGCCGGGTAGGTGTACATGAAGACCATGGCGTCCACGTAGGGTTTGACGAGGTCGATGCTCGATTCATCCGCACTGGCCCAGTAAAGCTGCATGGAGGCGATCACGTCCAACTGCCTGAAGCGCTCGAAGTCCTTGGGGTTGACCATCTGCAGGTGGGTGATGGAGTGCGGGATGCCGCTGTGGCGGTCGCGGCGCGCCTGGGCCATGCCGTTGAGCGACTCGTGGATGGCGCGGTCGCCGATGGCGTGCACGTGCACCAGCCAGCCGCGGGCGTCGGCGGCGCTGACCAGCTCGCCGAAGTGCTTGGGGTCGATCAGCAGTTCGCCGAACTTGTGCGAGTTCTTGTAGGGCTCGAGCATGGCCGCGCTCTGCGCCGGCACCTCGGCCACGCCGTCGGCGAAAATCTTGATGCCCGGCAGCGTCAGGTTGGGCACGCCGAGGAACTGCTGGCGCACCTTGTCCAGCTCGTCGAGGTCCTTCGGGGTGGCCTTGGCGTCGGCCATCAGCAGCGCGGCGACGTGGGCGGAGAGGTCGCCCTTCTCGGCCAGGGCCTTGTAGATCGGCAGCACGCCGGTGGAGGCGTTGGTGATGTCGGCGCCGGGGATTTCGTTGGCCAGCGGGTCCATCCAGGCGGTGATGCCCAGGCTGTTGTAGTAGCGCAGCGCGGCGTAGGCGCCGCGGGTCAGCTCCTCGGTGCTGGGTAGCGGCAGCAGCGCCTGCAGCGGGTAGAGCCCGGCGTCGACCAGGAAGCCGTTGGGGGTGCCGTCGGCGTGGACGCCGAGGGTGGCTTTCTCCTCGCCCTTGAGCGTTGCGACTTTCGCCGCGTCCACCTTGGCGAGTTTCAGCATGGCCTGGTTGGCCCAGCCGGTGTGCAGGTCCCAGCCGACGAAGAGGATCGGCACCTGGGCCCATTCGCCCTGGTTGAAGGTCTTCTCCAGCGCCGGGATGTCGCCCCAGTAGGTGGACGGCAGGCCGCCGACGCTGAGGAATTCGCCGCGCTTCGCCTTGCCGTTGTCGCGCCATTCGCGCAGCTTTTTCTCGAGCTCGAACACCGGCAGCAGTTCGCCGTCGAGGTTGGCCTGGAGCATCTGCAGGCCGCCCTTCACGGTGTGGCTGTGGGAGTCGATGAAGCCGGGCATCAGCACCTTGCCCTGCAGGTCGACGACGCGGGTGCCGGCGGCCTTCAGGCGCAGCACCTGCTCGTCGCTGCCCACCGCCAGGACCTTGCCGTTCTCGATGGCCACCGCCTGCTGCAGGCCCTGGCCGGGCTCGGCGGTGTAGACCTTGCCGCCGTGGAGGATGAGGTCAGCGGCGGCCATACTTTCCGCTGAGGAAAAAACACAGGCCATGGACACCAGCGCCGGAATCAGTATTTTCATGGGTTAGCCCAGGTTCTTGTTGTGTGAACGCAGGTTAACCAAAGCCTGGCACGGCTTTAATGCCGATTTTTTGCACAACTTCTGTGCCTGACAGGAATAGATAAATGGACAAGATGACCGCCCTGACCATGTTCGTCGCCACCGCCGACCACGGCGGCTTCAGCCGCGCCGCCGAACACCTGGGCAAGACGCCCTCGGCGGTGACCAAGGGCGTGGCGCAGCTGGAGGCGGAACTCGGCGCGCGGCTGTTCGAGCGCACCACCCGGCGCATGGCGCTGACCGAGGCCGGGCAGATCTACCTGGAGGGCGCGCGCCAGGCGCTGCTGCACCTGCAGGCGGCCGGCGCGGAAGTGGAGCAGTTGCAGAAGGACCTGCGCGGCACCCTGCGCATCGCCGCCCCGCCCTCCTTCGCCCCGGCCTTCCTCAACCAGGTGTGCTGCGCCTTCCTCGAGGATTACCCGCAGGTGCGCCTGGAGGTGGACCTGCAGGACGAGTTCGCCGACCTGGTGGAAGGCGGCTACGACCTGGCCCTGCGCGACGGCCCCGTCGACCTGCCCGGGGTGATCGCCCAGCCGCTGCTGGAGAACCACCTGCTGCTGTGCGCCAGCCCCGCATACTTGGCGCGCAAGGGCATGGACGTGACCCTGGAGAACTACACCGAGCACGACTGGCTGATCTTCCGCCACCCCATGCTCAACCGGAACTTCTGGTGGGTGAACCGCGACGGCGAGCGCATCCGCCTGAAGCAGCCGGTGCCGCGCCTGGCCAGCGACAACTACGACTTCCTGCTCGCCTGCCTGCTGGCCGGCCGCGGCGTGCAGTTCCTGCCGCAATGGAGCGCCCTGCCATACCTGGCCCGCGGCGAATTGGTGGAGCAGTTGCCGGACTGCTGGCGCGACCAGAGCGCCTTCGGCGCCACCATCCACGTGCTGTTCCTGCCGCACCGGCGCAACACGCGCAAGGTGCGGGTATTCATCGAGGCCCTGAAGGCGCACCTGCGGGCGCAGGGGTTGGGCTGAGGCTCGGCGCATGACGCTGTTGTAGCGGGCCCTGCCCGCGAATCGCGCGCAGGGCGCGCTCCTACAGGGGAATGGTGTGGGTGGAGCAGCGTAGGAGCGGATCTTATCCGCGAACCGCGCCGATGGTTCCGGCTATCGCGGACAAGGTCCGCTCCTACGGGGGGAGGACTACCGTGCCTGACCTGTAGGAGCGGGCCCTGCCCGCGAAATCGCGCGCAGGGCGCGCTCCTACAGGGGAATGGTGTGGGTGGGGCAGCGTAGGAGCGGATCTTATCCGCGAACCGCGCCGATACCTCCGGCTATCGCGGACAAGGTCCGCTACGGGGGGAGGACTACCGTGCCTGACCTGTAGGAGCGGGCCCTGCCCGCGAAATCGCGCGCAGGGCGCGCTCCTACAGGGGGCTCAGGTAACGCTGCAGGATCGACTGGTACTCCCCGCCCTCGACCAACTCGCGCATCGCCCGAGCATAGCGCTTGACGAACGCCGGCGTGGTGGTGCGTTTGCTGAAGGCGACTTCCGCGGCGTCGCTAGAAACCACCACGGCGGTGGGGCCGATGCGTTCGTTCAGGCCCAGTTGCTCCAGCTCGTAGAGGCCGCTGTTCTCGTCCGCGATGATGCCGTCGAGGCGGCCCTTGTCGATCATGTGCCAGAGGTTGCCGCGGCTGGGATTGAAGAACACCCGGCTGGCGAAGTCATGGTTGGCGAGCAGCTGCTGGTAGGACTCGCCGTAGCTCACGCCGACCTGCGCGCCCAGACGAAACGAGGTGCCCAGCAGGTCGAGCAATCCATGCAAACCGTCCCGGGCCGGGTCGCCCTTGCGCATGAACAGGATGTTCCGCGAGGGCTGCAGGATGATCCCGGAGAAGTAGGCGTAGACCTCCCGCTCCGGCCGGCGGAAGGCGCCCGGCAATACGTCGAGGCGGCCCTGCTCCAGCTCCTTCAGCGCCCGCGCCCAGGGCAGCTTGACCAGCGTCACCTGGCAGCCCAGGCGCTCCAGGGTGAGCCGGTTGATGTCGACGTTGATGCCGCCGATCTCGCCATTGGGCAGGAGCATGCTGAAGGGCGGGTCGTCGTCCCAGCGCAGGGTCTTGCCGCAGGCCGGCGCCAGGGTCGGCAGCAGCGCGAGGAAGAGCGTCAGGGCCAAGGTCGGGAGTGCACGCGCGAGCGGCGAGGTTCTTGTTACGGCACTGGGCAAGGTCACGACTCGTAGCGATCGGAGCGTAGGACGAGTCTAGAGGCTCGACGGAGCGTCGGCTAGGCAGGCGTATGGCCTTTCCTTCAGCCAATATGACCGGTCCCCTGTTCGCACCAGCCACGGCGATGGGTATCGCTTCGCTCAACCCATCCCACGAGGCTGTTCGCACCGGCCGCGCCGAAGTGCTTTTCGTAGGATGGGTTGAGCCTTGGCGAAACCCATGCGGCCACGGCAATGGGCATCGCCTCGCTGCCTCAGCAGCTCTCCCGCTCCACCACCCGGCACTGCAGCAGGTTCAGGCGCTCCACCGCCCCTTCCGCCGGCTGCGCGCCGATGGCCTGCAGCACCCGCTGCGCGGCGATCTCGCCGATTTCCCGGGCCGGCGGCTTGAGGGTGGTGAGGCTGGGCAGCAGCATGGGCGCGAAGGGGTAGTCGCCGAAGCCGAGCACCGCGCAGTCCTGCGGGATGCGCAGGCCGGCGCGCTGCCCGGCGAGCAGGCCGCCGGCGGCGAGGTTGTCGTTGGCGAAGACGATGGCGTCCGGGCGCTCGCGCCGCGCCATCAGCGCTTCCATCGCCTGCTTGCCGGCCTCGAAGGGGGCGCTGGCGGTGGGCACGAACATCCAGGGTTGCAGGCCCAGGGCGCGCAGAGTGTCGGCGTAGCCGTCGCGGCGGTCCAGGGCGCTGTAGTCGCCCGGCGCGCTGTTCTGCACGAAGGCGATGCGCCGGTAGCCCTTGCCGTGCAGGTAGCGCGCGGCGTCCACGCCCACCTGGTAGTGGGAGAAGCCCACCTGGATGGGCCGGCGCGCCGGCTGGTAGTCCCACATTTCCAATAGCGGGACATCGGCGTCTTCCAGCAGCTTCTCGCAGGTTGGGGTGTGGAAGTGGCTGGTCAGCACCAGGGCCGCCGGGTTCCAGCCGAGGAAGGCGCGCACGGCGCTCTCTTCCTTCTCGCCGTCGAAGTAGCTGGAGGCCAGCAACAGCTGGTAGCCGGCCGCGGCCAGGACGTCGCTGAAGGCCTGGATGGTGTCGGCGAAGATCGGCCCGGAGATGTTCGGTACCACCATGCCGACGATGCGCCCGCGCGCCGAGGCCAGCCCGCCAGCCACCTGGTTGGGCACGTAGCCCAGCGCCGCCACCGCCTCGCCGATGCGCTCGCGCAGCTCCTCGGAAAGGCTCGCCGGCTGGTTGAAGTAGCGCGACACGCTGATGGCCGACACTCCAGCGCGCTCAGCCACGGCGGTGAGGGTGACGCGGCCGGCGCCGCGGCGCTTGCGGGGACTGTCCAGTGACGATCTCCATTTCAGGAATATAAAAGTAATTTTTCAGTATTTGACGCTCTAAAGCGTGATCCGGATACTCGCTGATGTTAGCGCTAACAAACAAGCTTTGCCGCTGACAAAAAGCCTTCTTCATCCATCGGCCACTCGCACGAGCGAGCGCTCGTGAAGTTTTCCGCGAACAGGCGCCGCAGCGGCCCGCACAAGAGGCTGGCGGCGGACCAGGGCAATCCAGGAGTGGCCATGACTCAGCAGTACCGGGCGAACGCCCACGATCAATTCCCCCGGCTCAGCGCCTTGGCGCTGGCCATCGCCACGCTGGTGGGCGGCGTGCAGCTGCCGGCGCAGGCCGCCGATGGCGAGCAGCCCAAGGCCGAGGAAGCGGCCCCCACCCTCAATGCCGTGACCGTCACCGCGACGCGCCGCGAGGAATCGCTGCAGAAGGTGCCGGTGGCGGTCAGCGTGATCAGCGGCGAGCAGCTGCAGCGCGACAACCGCAACAACGTCTCGACCCTCGTCAGCGAAGTGCCGACGCTGAACTACCGCGCCGGCGCCTCGAACAAGGACACCTCGCTGTTCGTCCGCGGCGTGGGCACCATCAGCACCTCGCCGGGCGTCGAGCCGAGCGTTTCCACCGTGGTCGACGGCGTGGTCTACGGCCGCCCCGGCATGGCCACCCTGGACCTGCTCGACCTGGAGCGCATCGAGGTGCTGCGCGGCCCGCAGGGCACGCTGTTCGGCAAGAATGCCTCGGCCGGCGTGCTCAACATCGTCACCCGGGCGGTGCCGGACGAAACCAGCGGCTTCGTCGACTACTCGCACTTCGGCGGCGGCAACGAGAACCGCACCAGCTTCGGCATCGGCGGCACCCTCGTGCCGGGCAAGCTCAAGGCCAGCGTCACTGCCCTGCTGGGCAGCTACGAGGGCAACGTGGAGAACGTTTACAACGGCCACGAGGTCAACGGCTACAACCGCAAGGGCGCGCGCGCCAAGTTCGAGCTGACGCCCAGCGACGATCTGAAGGTGACGCTGATCGCCGACTACATGCAGGCCAACGACGACAGCCCCAGCGGCGTCGTCACCGACACCAGCAGCGCGGCCTTCGCCAATGCCCTGCGCCCGGTGGTGGCCGACAGCGACAACCGCAAGATCAACGCCGACTACCGCACCCATGTCGACGACACCAACAAGGGCCTGTCGGCCCAGTTGGACTGGAGCCTGGGCGACTACACCCTGACCTCGATCAGCGCCTGGCGCGGCTGGGACAACACCCAGTACCAGGACGGCGACCGCCTGTCCCAGGTCAGCGCGGCCTTCCCCAGCTCCCACGACAAGGGCGAGCTGGACTACGACCAGTACTCCCAGGAAATCCGCCTGGCCTCGCCCAAGGGCCGGTTCGCCGAGTACGTCACCGGTCTGTATTACATGCACGCCAAGGACGACGAGACCTACCGCCGCACCCTGACCACCACCGGCTCGGTCGACACCGGCGTGGCCGGCTACGGCACCACCAGCGACAGCTACTCGGCCTTCGGCGAGGCGACGCTGAACTTCACCCCGGCCTTCCGTGGCATCGCCGGCCTGCGCTACACCCACGACGAGCTGGAATACGACCACCGCCGGGTGTCCACCTCGGCCACCGCGGTCACCGGCATCCAGCCGTCCACCCGCAGCTCCGGCTCCACCGACGAAGACGGCTGGTCCGGGCGTTTAGGTGTGCAGTACGACCTGAGCGAGAACCTCACCAGCTACCTGACCTACTCGCGCGGCTACAAGGGCCCGGCCTACAACGTGTTCTTCAACATGCAGCCGCGCGACACCGAGGCGCTCAAGCCGGAAACCTCCAACTCCTGGGAGCTGGGCCTGAAGGCCACCGCCCTGGACAAGCGCCTGAGCGCCAACTTCGCGGTGTTCCACACCGAGTACGACAACTACCAGGCGAACTTCTACGACACCGTGGCCAACCAGGTGGTGACGCGCCTGATCAACGCCGGTTCGGTGAAGACCGAAGGCGCCGAGGCCGACCTGGCCTGGCAGGCCACCCGCCAGTTGAAGCTGTCCGGCTCGGTGGCGTACACCCACGCGCGCATCGACGAGTTCAGCTGCCCGCCGGGCGCCGCCGCCAGCTGCAACGTCAACGGCAAGCCGCTGCCCTTCTCGCCGGATTGGAAGAGCTACGTGCGCGCCGACTACGACATCCCGCTGGACAACGGCCTGGATGTGGAGCTGGGCACCGACTACAGCTGGCAGGACAAGGTGCAGTACGACCTGAGCCAGAACCCGGACACCATCCAGGGCGCCTACGGCATCTGGAATGCCAGCGTGGCCCTGGCCGACTACAACGCCGGCTGGCGCGTGGCCTTCCTGGCCAAGAACCTCACCGACAAGTCCTATTCGCCACTGCTGGCCAGCGGCGGGAGCTACGTCTACCGCCTGGTGCCGCGCGACGACGGCCGTTATTTCGGCTTCGAGCTGCGCAAGGACTTCTGAGCCGCGGAACCTGCGCCCCGCCCTCGCCGGCGGGACGCCAACCAAGAAACCGTCCCGCCCGGCGTGCGCCACCCTTCCGCAGAGGACACCAGCATGACCGCAAGTAACCGCACCCTTTCCCTCGGCGCCTTCCTCATGGCCACCGGGCACCACGTCGCCGCCTGGCGCCACCCGGACGTACCGGCCGACGCCGGGCTGAGCTTCCAGCAGTACAAGCGCCTGGCGCAGATCGCCGAGGCGGCGAAGTTCGATACCCTGTTCGTCGCCGACAGCGTGGCCGCCCCCAGCGCGCCCATCGCCAGCCGCATGGCCCGTTCCGATCACTTCGAACCGCTCACCCTGCTCAGCGCGCTGGCCGCGGTGACCGAGCGCATCGGCCTGATCGCCACCGTCACCACCAGCTACAACGAGCCCTACCACGTGGCGCGCAAGTTCGCCTCGCTGGACCACCTCTCCGGCGGGCGCGCCGGCTGGAACCTGGTGACCTCGGACAACGCCGCCGAGGCGCTGAACTTCAATCGCAGCGAGCACCTCGGCCACGCCGAGCGCTATGCCCGCGCCCGCGAGTTCCACGACGTGGTGAGCGGCCTGTGGGACAGCTGGGAGGACGACGCCTTCCTGCGCGACAAGGCCAGCGGCCAATACTACGACCCGGCCAAACTGCACCAGCTCGACCACCAGGGCGAACACTTCCAGGTGCGCGGCCCGCTGAACGTGGCGCGCTCGCCCCAGGGCCGCCCGGTGGTGGTCCAGGCCGGCTCCTCGGAAACCGGCCGCGAGCTGGCCGCGCAGACCGCCGAGGTGGTGTTCACCGCGCAGACCTCGCTGGCCGCCGCCCGCGACTTCTACGCCGACCTCAAGGGCCGCATGGCGCGCCATGGCCGCCGCCCGGACGAACTGAAGGTGATGCCCGGCGTATACGTGGTGGTCGCCGACAGCGAAGCCGAGGCCCAGGAAAAGCAGGAAGCCTTCCAGGAACTGGTGGAGCCGCAAGTGGGTGTCGCCCTGCTCTCGCGCATGCTCGGCAACTTCGACCTGTCCGCCTACCCGCTGGACGGCCCGCTGCCGGAACTGCCGCTGACCGACAGCGGCCAGCGCAGCCGCCAGCTGCTGCTCACCGAACTGGCCGGCAAGGAGAACCTCAGCCTCGCCCAGCTCGGCCGGCGCATCGCCGGCGGGCGCGGCCACTACAGCCTGGTCGGCACCCCGCAACGCATCGCCGACGAGCTGCAGGCCTGGTTCGAACAGGGCGCCGCCGATGGCTTCAATGTGCTGGTGCCGCACCTGCCCGGCGGCCTGGAAGACGTCGCCAACCTGCTGGTGCCGGAGCTGCAGCGGCGCGGGCTGTTCCGTCGCGACTACGCCGGCAGCACCCTGCGCGACCACCTGGGCCTGGCGCGCCCGGCCAACCGATTTGCCTGAACACGGAGTCCCCCATGACCTACCTCGCCGCCCCCGAGCGCTACCAGCGCCTCCCCTACCGCCGCGTCGGCCGCAGCGGCCTGGTGCTGCCGGCCCTGTCCCTGGGCCTGTGGCACAACTTCGGCGATGCCACGCCGCTGGACACCCAGCGCGCGCTGCTGCGCACCGCCTTCGACCTGGGCATCAACCACTTCGACCTGGCCAACAACTACGGCCCACCCTACGGCAGCGCCGAGATCAACTTCGGCCGCCTGCTGCGCGAGGACTTCGCCGCCTACCGCGACGAGCTGATCATCTCCACCAAGGCCGGCTGGGACATGTGGCCCGGCCCCTACGGCCAGGGCGGCAGCTCGCGCAAGTACCTGCTGGCCAGCCTGGACCAGAGCCTGCAACGCCTGGGCCTGGACTACGTGGACATCTTCTACTCGCACCGCTTCGACCCGCACACGCCGCTGGAGGAAACCGCCGGCGCCCTGGCCAGCGCCGTGCAGCAGGGCAAGGCGCTGTACGTGGGCATCTCCAGCTACTCCGCAGGCAAGACCCGCGAGCTGGCGGCGCTGCTGCGCGACTGGAAGGTGCCGTTGCTGATCAACCAGCCGGCCTACAACCTGTTCAACCGCTGGGTGGAAAAGGACCTGCTGGCCACCACCGACGAACTCGGCGCCGGCGTCATCGCCTTCACCCCGCTGGCCCAGGGCCTGCTCACCGGCAAGTACCTGAACGGCGTGCCCGAGGACGCGCGGATCAACCGCCCCGGCGGCGCTTCGCTGCGCCCCGAGCACCTGTCCGAGGACAACCTGCGCCGCGCCCGCGCGCTCGACGAGATAGCCGCGCGCCGCGGCCAGAGCCTGGCCCAGCTGGCCCTGGCCTGGACCCTGCGCGATCCGCGGGTGACCTCGGCGCTGATCGGCGCCAGCCACCCGCAGCAGTTGCACGAGAACGTCGCCGCCCTGGACAACCTGGCCTTGAGCGCCGAGGAACTGGCGGAAATCGACCGCCACGCCGTGGAAGGCGGGATCAACCTCTGGGAAAAACCCTCCACCGACTGGCAGGACGCATGACCAAGCACCTGAAGGGCCGCCTGGCGGCCCTGCTCACCCTATTCGCACTGGCCGGCGGCGCCTGGGCCGACGCCCCCGCGCAACTGCGCATCGGCTACCAGAAGGCCTCCACCAGCCAGGTGCTGGCCAAGGAGCACAGGCTGCTGGAGCAGCGCTTCGCGCACACCCGAATCGACTGGGTCGAGTTCCCCGCCGGCCCGCAGATGCTGGAGGCGCTGAACGTGGGTGCCATCGACCTGGGTGGCAGCGGCGACATCCCGCCGATCTTCGCCCAGGCCGCCGGCGCCGACCTGCTCTACGTGGGCACCGAGCCGGCCAAGCCGCAGGCGGAAACGATCATCGTGCCGCGAGACAGCCCGATCCATGACCTGGCCGGGCTGAAAGGCAGGCGCGTGGCCTTCCAGAAAGGCTCCAGCTCGCACAACACCCTGCTGCGCGCGCTGCAGAAGGCCGGCCTGGGCATCGGCAACATCCAGCCGCTGTACCTGACCCCGGCCGACGCCCGCGCCGCCTTCGAAAGCGGCCAGGTGGATGCCTGGGCCATCTGGGACCCGTGGTATTCGCAACTGGAACTGGAAGGCCGCGCGCGGCTGCTGGCCAACGGCGAGGGCCTGGACCTGTCCGGCCCCTTCTACCTGGCCTCGCGCGCCTTTGCCGAGCGCAACGGCGAGTTCCTGCGCCAGGTGCTGGACACCTTCACCCAGGCCGAAGCCCTGACGCGCAGCGACAAGGCCGGCAGCGTGGCGATCATGGCCCGCGTCACCGGCCTGTCGCCCCAGGTGATCGAACTCACCTTCAGCCACCGCCCGCCGGCCTCGCCGATCCGACCGCTGAACGACGCCGACGTCGCCGCCCAGCAACGCACCGCCGACCTGTTCTACGCCAACCGCATACTGCCGCGCGCAGTGAGCATCGCCCCGGCGGTCTGGCGGCCGGGGCCGTGAGCGGCGTCAGCCACGGGCATCCGCCACGCCGAGCAGCCGCGCGATCTCCTCGGCCACCAGCGCCGGTTCGCTGAGGATCAGCCCGTGGCCCGAGCGCTCGGCCAGTACGTGGCGGCCCCGGGGCGACTGCCGGGCGCGGTAGGCATGGGCGGCGTTGGCCGCCGCGCGGATGCGCTCGCTCATGCCGAAGTCCGCCAGGGCGCCGGAGATGACTGTCAGTGGGATATCCGGTAGCACCGGCGGTTGGTTGCGATAGGTTTCCAGCGCCGCCACCAGGCCGGCCAGCTCGGCGCCGCGGGTGTGCATCACCGGCATGCTGAAGCCTTCCCGGCGCAGGTCGGCGAGCACGTCCTCGGGCAGTACGGCGATGGCCTTGCGGTAGCAGCGCTCCAGCAAGCCGCAGCGGGCCAGCAGCCAGCTGGCCGCGTGGGCGAACTTCTCCAGGCGGCGGAAGGCCGGGGTGAAGATCAGTTCGCAGGCTTCGTCGGAGACGTCCGCCAGCACCAGGCCGGCGATGCGCTCCGGCCGCGCGGCGGTGGCGGCGCGCACCAGGGGGCCGCCGCCGCTGTGCGCCACCAGCACGAAGGGGCCGGGGCCGAGGTGGTCGAGCAGGTCGTTGAGGTCGTCGGCCATCCGCTGCATGCTGCGCGGCTGGGCGTCCGCCGGGCTGCGGCCGAGGCCGCTGCGGTCGTAGACCACGGCGCGGGTCCACTGGGCCACCAAAGGCTGGACCAGCCCCCAGAAGGAACGGCTGGCGGCCAGGCCGCTCTCGAACACCACGGTGGGCGCCTGCCCATCTGCCGGGCCTGGGAGGGCCTGGTAGAACAGCTCGCGGCCGTCGCGGGTTGGTGCCAGGCCGGGGGTGCCCTGGGTGGGTGCGGGGGCTGGGGGCATGGGGTGTCCTGGTGGGGTGTGGCGATTGGTGGCGAATGATAATCATTATTTGTAGATTGGCGATATGTTGTTGCCTTGGTGTGTCTGGTTGCCTTGGTGTGTCTGGTCGACTCTGCTCCCTCTCCCCAGCCCTCGGCTGCGCGCCCCGCCCTGAAGGGAGAGGGGGCTTTGTCCGTGCCGAGAGAAGGAATGGCTTCAGCCGGCAACTCAGTACAAGCCGGCTAACGCTGAATATCAGCGCACTCCGAACGGTCCCCTCTCCCTTCAGGGAGAGGGTTAGGGAGAGGGAAAGGGAAAGGCGCCAAACCAAAACACCGAAGCCACCGGTGAACACAACGCCCCGTAGGATGGCGTTGAGCGAAGCAATACCCATCACCGCCACCGCATGGGTATCGCAAGCTCAACCCATCCTACGAAAAGCACCTCGGCCCCATCGGTGGAAAGCCCCCTACTTCGCCTTGTTCTCCCGCAACATGCGCCTGGGAATCCCCAGCAGTATGGTCAGGCCCCCCGCGATCAACACCAGCGCAACCGTATACATCCCCCACGACAGGCTCCCCGTCGCCCCACGCACCCAGCCGATGACGATGGGCGCGGTCAGCCCGCCCACCTGCCCCAGGCTGCTGATCAGCGCAATGCCTCCGGCCGCCGCCGTACCGGACAGGAAGGCGGTGGGAATGGTCCAGAACAACGCCGTCACCGAGAGATAGCCGACGCACATGATCGACAGCAGGACGATCGACAGCGTCCAGTTCGACGGCAGGTAGCCGATGGCGGCGACGGCGCCGGCCACCACCAGGATGCAGGCCATGAAGTGCCAGCGGCGCTCCACCACCCGGTCGGAGTTCCAGCAGACGATGAGCATGCCGACCGCACCGACCAGCCAGGGCAGCGCGGAGAGCAGGCCGATGTACCAGACGTTGGTCACGCCCGACTGCTTGATCAGCGTGGGGGCCCAGAAGTTCAGCACCGAGCCGGCCCAGGGAATGACGAAGTAGCCGAAGGCGGCGATGTAGACCCAGGGGTTCCGCAGCGCCGCGGAGAAGTCGTGGCCCTTCTCGACGGCGGCCTTGGCGCTGGCGTCCTCGGCCAGGTGCGCCTGGACGATGGCCTTTTCCGCCGGGCTGAGCCACTTCGCCTGCTCCGGCTTGTCGGCCAGGTAGAAGTAGGCGATCACGCCGGCGACGATGGACGGCGAGCCTTCGAGCAGGAACAGCCACTGCCAGGCCTTCAGCCCGTACACGCCGCCCATGTTGTGCATGATCCAGCCGGAGACGATGCCGCCGATGGTGCCGGCCGCGGCGATGCCGAGGATGAACCTGGAGGTGACGCGGGCGCGGCGCCCGGACGGGTACCAATACGTCAGGTAGAGAATCACCCCGGGCAGGAAGCCCGCCTCGGCGCAGCCCAGCGCTATGCGCGCGACGTAGAACTGCATGGGGGTCTGCACGAACATCATGCAGGTGGAGATCAGCCCCCAGAGGATCATGATCCGGGAGATGGTGACCCGCGCGCCGAATCGCTGCAGGCACAGGTTGCTCGGCACTTCGAAGAGGATGTAGCCGACAAAGAACAGGCCCACGCCGAAGCCGTAGGCGGCTTCGCTGAGACCGATGTCGGCGCTGAACTCCAGGTGGGCGAAGCTGATGTTCACCCGGTCGATGAAGCCGAGCACGTAGCAGATGAACAGGAAAGGCAGGATTCTCAGGTTGAGTTTCCGATAGGTCGCGTCGACGTCCGACGGGTTCAGATCGGCCAGCGTTATTGCGGGGGTTGCTGATTGCATCGTTGTTCTCCACCCGTTGGCTGCCTGCGCAAAGCATGCAAAAGCCCTTGCCCGCTCTTCGCAGAGGGACAGCCGCTATTCGATTGATCGTGCTGGTGAGTGCGGGGTCAGCCTCGCGGCCGGCCCAGGCGCGAAAGGCGCGCGGGCAGCCTCAAGGCTCCCGTTCGGCGCCGAATACGCCGCGCTCGGCGAGCGCCTTTATCTGCGCACTGGAAAAGCCATACGCCATGAGCACTTCGTCGCGGTGCTCGTCGAGCCGCGGTGGCCGCCTGCGCAAGGCGCCCGGCGTGCGCGCCAGCTTCACCGGGATGCCCGGGCCGCTGTAGCCCTCTTCGTCCATGACCATCTGGCGATGCAGCGTATGCGGCGCCTGCGCCACTGTCCCGACGTCGAGGATGGCCGCCGCCGGCACGCCCTTGCGCAGCAGCTCCTCGCCGAACGCCTCGCCGCGGACCTGCCTGAACAGTCTTTTCAGCTCGACTTCGAGCGCGGCCCGGTTCTCGACGCGCAGCCCGTTGCTGGCGTACCGCGCATCGTCCGCCAGGCCGGGCGCCCCCAGCAGCTGGGCGAGCAGGCGGAACTGCCGGTTGTTCGCCACGGCGACGAATATCGGCGCGCCCGCCGTCTCGAACAGGTCGTAGGGCACGATGTTCGGATGGCCATTGCCGACCGGCTTCGGCGGCACCTTCGAGGCCAGAAAGTTCGCCAGGTACGGGTGCGCCATGCTCACCCCGCTGTCGTACAGGGCGACGTCGGCCATCTGCCCACGGCCGCTGCCGTTGCGCTCGTGCAGCGCCAGCAGGGCCGCGAGCGCCGCGTTCATGCCGGTGCACATGTCGACGATGGGCGAGCCCAGCCGGACCGGCAGCCGCCCGGGTTCGCCATTGATGCTCATCAGGCCGGAAAGCGCCTGGACCACGGCGTCGTATCCGGGCAGTTCGCCGAGCGGGCCGTCGTCGCCGAAGCCGGTGATGCGGCAATGCACCAGCCGGGGCAGGCGCCGGGTGATCTCCAGCGGCGATTCGATGCCCCAGGCGCGCAGGGTGCTCGCCTTGAAGTTCTCGATGAGCACGTCGGCGCTTTCCAGCAGCCTCCAGAACACTTCGCGGCCGGCCTCGGAGCCCATGTCCAGGGTGATCGCCCGCTTGTTGCGGTTCACCGCGTTGAAGTAGGCCGCGCTGCCCTCCACGAACGGCGGGCCGAAGCCCCGGCACTCGTCGCCCTCGGGGCCTTCCACCTTGACCACGTCGGCGCCGTGGTCCGCCAGTATCTGCGCGGCGAAGGGCCCGGCGAGCACCCGCGAGGCGTCGATGACGCGCAGTCCTTCCAGTGCGCCGGCCATCACACAGCTCCCCCGACGTGCCAGGCGAAGCGGCCGTTGGCCAGGTCCTTGTGGGTGACGCTCAGCGCCAGCCGGTGGTTGTGCGCATCGGCGGCGCCTTCCAGCAGGCCGTTCCAGATGTCGAAGACCGCCGGGTGCAGGGCCTGGGCCTGGCCGAACAGCGTCCAGCCGCGCTGGGTTATGACGTAGCCGTCGGAGCTTTCCTGCACCGTAACCTCGTCGCCCTGGGCCCGGGCCAGCCTGGCCAGGAAGTCGACGAAGGCGTGCAGCGACTTGTCCTGCGCCACGCCCAGGCGCGCTGCGGTTTCGTGGTAGCACTGCATGGCGACCTGGCGCGCCGAGAGGCGCAGCACGTTCACCGCCTCGCAGGGGCCGAAGAGGTCGACGGCGGTGGGCAGGGTCGAGCGTACGTATTCCATCGCATAGTTGCGACTGGCCTTCTCGATGCGCGCCTGCGGCCAATCACTGGAGGACAGCGTGGGCGCGGCGGCCGCGTCGAAGTCCGGGGCGTCTTCGTGGCGGGCGAAGCGCAGCCGCTCGTGGGGCGCCAGGGGTTCGTCGTATTCGTAGTAGTAGCCTTCGAGGCCGGACTGGCCGTCGGCGGTCTGCTTGGTGCAGACGAAGCCCAGGCGCGGGTTGCCCAGGGTGACGCCGTTCTGCGCATGCCAGCCGCGCAGCATGGCCGCGGAAACCTCCGAGGGGATGCCGCACAGCGCGGTGCCCGACCAGATCCAGCGCGGCGGCGTGTAGCGAACCCAGGCCTTGCGGTCGCTCTCGTACATGTACTCGACGCAGACGCCGCCGATGTTGTTCGACAGGTAGTGATATTGCGCGGCGGCCACCGCGGGCGGGAGCTTGTCGATGCCCAGTTTCGCCAGGCCCTGGAGGAACCGTTCCGAGCGTTGCCGGCAGAACACCTGGTAAACCAGTTCCGCCGCGCGGGATGTGCCTTGCCGGGTCACAGAGGAAAGTACCATCCCGGTGAAGAACGAGTGGTACCAGTGCGCTACCGCATGCCATGCCTCGCTGGTTTCTTTATCGACTACCGTATTCATCTCTACTACCTTCTAGTTGTTTTAGGTTTGCCTGAGACCATCTACGACGTAATCCGCAATATCTTCTGCAACTTTCAGCCGCTGCATATCCGTTTCGCCCGGTTGCCGGCGATACCACATGGTCGTCCAGTTCAATGCCCCCAACAGCGGCTTGACCAACAGGTGCGAATCGACGGACTTGAATATGCCGGCGACGATTCCCTCCTCTATCACTTCGCAAAACAACGCTTCGTATTCGTCGCGCATGACGATGAGCCGCTGCATCTCGGCGCGCTGGGCATCGGTCAGGCTGCCGGTGAGGTGCATCTCGACGCCTTGCACGGTCACCCGCTGGTAGGACGTGTATTCCATCATCAGCCGGGTATGCTCGACCGCCATCCGCCGCAGCCGCTGGTCCGCGCCCAGGGCTACGTCCGCGGCAATCGGCGCAACGCTTTCCAGGTTCATTTCCATGGCCCGCCGGTGCACGGCGGCGAACAGGTCCCCCTTGCTCCGGTAGTAGTAATAGACACTGCCCTTGGTAGCCTGTATCTGGTCCGCCACGTAATCGATCGAAGTTGCTTCATAACCAACTCTGGAAAACGCCTCTGCCGCGGCATCCAATATCGCCGACTGGCGCAGCGGCATGTTTTCGTAACGGACGGATTTATTGGCCACACTTCATTCCTTCTTGTTCGGGTTTGCACACAACGAATGTTTTACCTGGCGCGCCAGGACCACCCGCTGGATCTCCGAAGTGCCTTCGTAGATTTCGGTGATCCGCTGGTCGCGATAATAACGTTCCATCGCACTGGGCTTTACGTAGCCCCGGCCACCCAGAATCTGTAGGGCATCGTCCACAATGCGGTGGGAAGATTCGCTGGAGAACAGCTTGGCCATCGCCCCCAGCCCGGTTATGTCGTCGCCGCGGTCGTATGCGCGGGCGGCTTCGTAGGTCAGCATGCGGGCCGCGGACAGCGAGGTAACGGAGTCGGCCAGTTTGAAGCCGACGCCCTGGTGGTCGATGATCGGGCGCCCGAAGGTGCTGCGTTCCACCGCATGGGCCGCTGCCTCCTCGAATGCCGCCAGGGCAATGCCGTTGGCCTGGGCGGCGATGACCACGCGCCCCACGCCGAGGGTGGCCAGCGCCAGGCCCAGGCCCTTGCCGGCCTCGCCGACGATGGCGTCGTCCTCGACGTAGGTGTCCAGCTTCAGGTTGGTGGTGGTGGTGCCGCGGATGCCCAGCTTGTCTTCGTAGTGGTCGATCACCACGCCCTCGGCGTCCCGGGCCACGACGAAGGCGCTGATGGCCTTCCTCCCGGCGTTCTCGCCGGTGGCGGCGAAGACGATGAAGTGCCGGGAGTGGCCGCCGTTGCCCAGCCAGCATTTCTCGCCGCGTATCCGCCAGCCCTTGCCCGAGCGGGTGGCGGTGGTCTGCAGGGCGGCGGGGTCGGAACCGGCGCCACGCTCGCTGAGCGCGAAGTTCACCGCGGCCCCGGTTTCGGCGAGCCCGCCCAGCAGCCGGCGCTTCTGTGCGTCGCTGCCGCCGAGCAGCACGGGGAACGCGCCGAGGGACAAGGCCGCCATGATCGCGGCGGTGGAAGCGCAGCCGCGCGCCAGCTCCTCGACCACGGCCACCAGCGCGCACAGCGACGCACCTTCGCCGCCATGTTCGCGGGGCACGAACATGCCGCTCAGGCGGTTTTCCAGCAGCACGGGCAGGTGTTCCAGCGGGTAGCGCTGGTCGCGGTCGATCTCGGCGGCCAGCGGGCGGAAATGCCGCTCGCCGAGCAGCCGGGCGATCTCCTGCCAGCGGCGCTCGTCGGCGGTCAGCGGTGGGCTCCAGATGATGCTCATGGGAATACTACCGAGTAGGTTTTTGGAAAGTGACGACGCATCCCGGGCAGGCCGGAATCCCGTCTTGCGATCAACATACTACTCAGTATCCAAATCCGTCATCGCCCCGCCGGCAGCCCGCCCCCGCTGCCCGCCAGGCAAGATGCCACCCCTCTCCAGCCCCCTTCCGCCGACGCTTCCCGACCCAACCTCCGTCCCGCAAAGCAGCGCCAACCCTGACGTAGGATGGGTGGAGCGAAGCGATACCCATCACCCTGATAGCCATGCCTACCAGGAACACTCCTACAGATAGAGATACCGCTTTACCCAACCCAAACGACCAGCGCCCTACCCGTCTATTCCGAGCCTTCCGTCCACCCCGGCGGAACCTTCTGCTATCCTGTGCGTCCTTTCGCTGTCGGTCACTGCCTTGACCGTGCTCCCCGTGACAGCCGCGCTCCGGCGCACCGCATAAGACCAAAGGACCCCTGATGACTACCTCCGCAACCGAACCGCGCAGCCGCGGTGCGGCCCTGGTGCTATTCGCCCTCGCCGTGGGCGGCTTCGCCATCGGCACCACCGAGTTCGCCACCATGAGCCTGCTGCCGCTCTTCGCCCCGGCCCTGGGCATCGATGCGCCCACCGCCGGCCATGTGATCAGCGCCTACGCCCTGGGCGTGGTGGTGGGCGCGCCGCTGCTGGCGGTGCTCGGCGCGCGCCTGCCGCGGCGCACCCTGCTGGTGCTGCTGATGGGGCTGTTCGCCATCGGCAACGGCCTCAGCGCGCTGGCGCCGACCTACCACTGGATGCTGCTGTTCCGCTTCATCAGCGGCCTGCCCCACGGCGCCTATTTCGGCATCGCCGCGCTGGTGGCCGCCTCGCTGGTGCCGCCGCACCGGCGCACGGTGGCGGTCGGGCGGATGTTCCTCGGCCTGACCGTGGCCACCATCGTCGGCGTGCCCCTGGCCAACTGGCTGGGCCAGGCCCTGGGCTGGCGCTGGAGCTTCGCGCTGGTCGCCGCCCTGGGCGTGACCACCATGCTCTGCGTGCGCCTGCTGGCGCCGTACTCGCCGCCGGAGGCCGGCGCCAGCCCGCTGCGCGAGCTGGGCGCGCTGAAGCGCGGCCAGGTGTGGCTGACCCTGGGCATCGGCGCCATCGGCTTCGGCGGCCTGTTCGCGGTGTACACCTACCTGGCCGACATCCTCGGCGCGGTCACCCACGTCTCCCCCGCCGTGGTGCCGCTGGTGCTGGCGGTGTTCGGCGTCGGCATGACCCTCGGCAACATGTTCATCCCGGTGCTCGCCGACCGCGCGCTGATGCCCACCGCCGGCGGCCTGCTGGTGTGGAGCGCGGTGGTGCTGGCGATCTTCCCGTTCACCGCCGGCGACATCTGGAGCATCGCGGTCTGCGTGTTCTTCGTCGGCTTCGGCGGCGCCCTGGGCACGGTGCTGCAGACGCGCCTGATGGACGTGGCCGAGGACGCCCAGGGCCTGGCCGCGGCGCTGAACCACTCGGCCTTCAACTTCGCCAATGCCCTGGGCCCGTTCCTCGGCGGCCTGGCCCTGGCCGCCGGCTACGGCTGGACCTCGCCGGGCTGGGTGGGCAGCCTGCTGGCCATCGGCGGCTTCGTGCTCTGGTCGATCTCCCTGGCCGCCAGCCGCCGCCAGGAAAGGGCCGCCCTGCAGGGCGACTGCTGAGAAAGCGCCGCGCTGCCGTCCGGCTGTGGCCGGCAGCGCCCGCTGCGCGGGGTTGATGCGGATCAAGCCGTCGCCCCCTGCGCGGCGTACAAGTGGTTGCAGTCCACTTCCCCGCCGGCTCCGCCAGGAGGCTTTCATGCGCACGCAACTACTGCACACCCGCGATGGCCACTGCTACGTCCAGCTCGACCAGTTCCGGGTGCCCTTCCACGACGAAACCCAGGCCCGCGACTACCTGGAGCGCCTGCAGCAACGCCTGGCCGCGCCCCACGCGCTGGCCGAGGCCCGCCGCCGCGACGCCGAGCAACGGCGCCACGGCAGCTGAGCGCCCACCGTCAGGGACGACGCGCCGTGGGCCCGTCGTCCTTCTGCTGCTCCACCCAGAGCGAGCGCGGGTCGCAGATGATCCGCGACGGGTTGCCGATGGACACCAGGCACACGCGGTTCTCCCAGCGGTCCCAGAGGAACACGTACTGGGCGTCGCCGCCGGCGGGGGTGTAGCGCAGCATCATCCAGGCCACCACGGCGATGACCCAGAGCGACAGCAGCAGGGCGAGGAACGCGACCATCTTCATGGCCGCGCGCCTCAGGGCCGGACCGCGAGAATGCCCGAATGCACCCGGTACAGCGCCTGTTCAGTGGTGCTGCCGATGATCTTCGCCAGGCCCGGGCGGTAGAGGGTGCCCATGACCACCACGTCGAAGCTTTTCTCGTTGGCGAATTCGCTGATGACCTGGGTGGCCGCGCCCTTGACCAGGTGCTGGTAGGGCCGGCCGACGCCGAAGCGCTCGCCGATGCGGTCCATGCGCTGGCGCGAGCGGCCGCTCATCTGCTCGGCGACTTCCGGCGACCAGGCCACGGGCCCGGCGGCATAGGCCAGGTAGCCGCTGGCCAGGTCATAGGCCTGCAGCAGGTGCAGCTCGGCGCCGCACTGCCGGGCCAGGGCCTGCGCCGACTCGACGATATGGTCGTTCAACTGGTCGACGAGCACGTCGTCCTGGGACAGGTCCAGCGTGGCCAGCACCCGCTGCGGGCGCGGGTTGTCGGCGGTGCTGACCAGGTGCAGCGGCACCGGGCAACGGCGCAGCAGCTGCCAGTCCAGCGGCGTCATGATCGCCCGGCTCAGCGCCGGCTCGTACTGGCTGTCCTTCACCACCAGGTCGATGCCGTGCTGCTCCACCAGGCGCAGCGCCTCCTCCAGCGGGTTCTCGGTCCAGATCGCCTCGACGCCGACCTCGATGCCCTGGGCGCGCAGTTCCCCGGCGCGCTCCTCCAGCCAGCGCTCCTGGCGCAAGCGGGTTTCTTCGCGGGCGCGGGTCTGCAGCACGCTGTCGAGCACGCCCAGGCCCACCGGCAGGGCATCCAGGGTGACCATGTGCAACTGGCCGCCACCGGCCAGCGCCAGGGCCTTGGCCCGCGCCATCGCGGCGGAGTCACGGAGCAGGGGATCGCAGATCAGCAGCAGGCGCGTGTAGGCGTTCATGGGGGACCTCCGGAGGGGGACAGGGGTTGTGCCCTAAGCCTGCGCCTTCGTCGTTATCGGCCCCTTGATGTGCATCAAACGCGCCGCAGCGCCTGCCAACCGGCGGCGAACCCGGCTAGTCGCCGGCCGGCGCCCGGGCGCTGCGCACTTCCCGGGAGACCTGGTTCTGGATGGCGTAGGCCGGGTCTTCCAGGGCGCTGAAGTTGCGCACGTACTGGCGGGCGAAGCCGTCCACGCCCAGCTCGCGGTACTGCTGCACGTGTTTGAGCTCGTGGGCCCAGAGGGCCAGGTTGTGCAGCGCGTCGTCCTCGTTGCGGAACACCACCACGTCGATCAGCGTCACGGCGACCACGTCCTGGTTCTGCAGCATGGCGCTGGCGGCGTCGACGTCCTGGCCCTGGCCGACGCGGTAGCGCACCGCCTGCAGCAGGTCGTCCGGGTACCAGGCCTGCAGTTGCACGCGCAGGTCCAGCGGCAGCGGCTGCACGCCGGCGGCCACCATGCGCTCGCGAGACTGGCTGAGCCACTGCGCCAGGGCGGGTGCGGCGACGTTGCGCGCGTCTTCCTGGAGCACGCCGAACACCCCATCGGGGTCGGCCACGCAGATGCAGCCGCCCAGGCAGACCTCCGACTGCCCGGCCGGGCAGGCATACAGCGCCGCGCTGGCGCTGAGGCCGGCGGCAAGGACCAGTGAAAGCAGCGGGCGCGACGGACGGGACTTCGACAAGCGGGGCTCCTGGGTTCGGGCAGGCGGGCGAGTATACCCGTGTTGTTTCAGACAACGGCGGTGGGGGGTTAGCTCCCCGGGGATGCCCCGGTGGTCAGCGGCGTTTCACGTAGGGCGCATAACGCCTATGGCGTTATCCGCCGTTTGGCCTTGGCTTCCGGCGGCGCCAGGGTTGACCTTGGCGTTGGCTATGGCCCCGGTGTATCGGCGGATAACCGCGAACGGTTATTCGCCCTACGGCTCTCGTAGGGCCTTATCCGCGATAACCGGAGCCTCCGGCGCGGATCGCGGATAAGATCCGCTCCTACGCAACCCCACCCACGCCATTCCAATGTAGGAGCGCGCCCTGCGCGCGAATCGCGGGCAGGGCCCGCTCCTACAGGTTGACGCCGAACGGCCCCCTCTCCCTCTGGGAGAGGGCTGGGGTGAGGGTGCTTTAGGCCTCCTCCGGCCGCAACCGCAGCGGATCCACCAACCCCGCCGCAATAGCCATCCCCACCAGGTCGGCCAGGGTCTGCGCCTGCATCCGCTTCATCACCCGCGCCCGGTACAGGTCCACGGTCTTCACGCTGATATCCAGCTGCTCCGCCACCTCGCGGTTGGTGTAGCCGCGCACCAGCGGCAGCAGCACGTCGCGCTCGCGCGGGGTGAGCGCGGCGAGGCGTTCGTCCACCTCGCCCAGGCCGGCTTGCGAGGCGTGCTGGCGGGCGCGGGATTGCAGGGCCTGCTGCACGCTGTCGAGCAGCAGCTGCTCGTTGTAGGGCTTCTCGATGAAGTCCAGCGCGCCGGCCTTGAAGGCACGGATGACGATGGGCACGTCGGCGTGGCCGCTGACGAAGATCACCGGCAGCTCCAGGCCGCGCCGGCGCATTTCCTCCTGCACGCTCAGGCCGCCCAGGCCGGGCATGCGCACGTCCAACAGCACGCAGCCGTGGGCGTCGGCCGGGCAGGCTTCGAGGAAGTCGCGGCCGCTGGTGAAGGGCAGCGCCTTCAGGCCCACCGACTCGAACAGCCAGACGGTGGACTCGAGCATGCCCGGGTCGTCGTCCACCACGTACACCACCGCTTCTTGCGGTACTTCCATGCCCTGCTCCCGTGCTTTTTCCATCATGCCTTGCCCCCTTCGCCGGCCGCCGGCAGCCGGCACTCCAGGCGCAGGCCGTCGGCCGCCGGGCGCGCGTCCAGGGTGCCGCCGAAGCCTTCGACCATGCCGCGGCTCATCGACAGCCCCAGGCCCAGGCCGTCCGGCTTGCTGCTGTAGAAGGGCGTGAACATGCGCCCCAGCGTCTCTTCATCGGCCCCCGGGCCGTTGTCTTCCACCCACACGCAGAGCCGGCCGTCCGCCTCCAATGCCGAACCGATGGCGATAGCCGAAGGCGCGCCGGCGTGGCGTTCGCGGTTGGCCTCGATGGCGTTGCGCAGCAGGTTCAGCAGCACCTGCTGCAGCAGCACCCGGTCGGCGTAGACCGGCGGCAGATTCTCCGCCAGCGCCTGGCCGATGGCTACCCCGCCCTGCCCCGCCTCCCAGGCGCACAGGCCGAGGGACTCGCGCACCAGCTCGTTGACGTCCAGCGCCTGCAGGCGGCGCTGGCCCTTGCGCAGGAAGGCGCGCAGGCGGCGGATGACTTCCGAGGCGTGGTTGGCGTGCTCGGTGATGCGCGCCAGGCCCTGGGCCACGCGCTGCGCCGCCTCCGGGTTGCTGCCCAGGGCCGTCAGGTAGCGCTGGCTGGCGCCGGCGTAGTTGACCACCGCGGCCAGCGGCTGGTTGATCTCGTGGGCGATGCCCGAGGCCAGTTCGCCGAGGGTGACCAGGCGCGCGCTGTGGGCCAGTTCGTCCTGGTGGCGGCGCTGCTGGTGTTCGCGCAGTTCGCGCTCGGTCATGTCGCGGGCCACCAGCGAGTAGTAGCGCTCGCCGCCGGCCGCGCGGTGGCCCAGCAGCACCAGCGACACCGGCACCGGCGCGCCATCGCCCAGCGGCCGCAGCTGGCCCTCGGCGCGCCACACGCCCTGGCTGTCGGCCGCCTTCCAGCCCTCCTCCGCCAGGCGTTGCAACAGGGCTTCGTCGAACAGCCCGGCAAGGCTTTCCGGCAGGCTATCCTCGCCCAGGTTCAGCGCCTTGCGCGCCGCCGGGTTGGCGTAGTTGGGGCGGGCGCCGGCATCAACGAACAGCACCAGGTCGGCGTTGGCCTCCACCACCTCGGCCAGGCGCCGGCGGTTCTCCTCGACGCGCACCCGCGCGGTGATGTCGCGGGACACGCTGACCACCTCCACCACCGCCCCGGTGTAGGTCTCGCGGATGGCGCGGCTGGCGGTCTCGAACCACAGGTAGTGGCCGTCGCGGTGGCGCAGGCGGTAGGTCAGGGTCGCGTAGCCGTCCTGCTCCAGGGCGTCGCGGGTGTGGCGGGCCACGCGCTTGCGGTCGTCCGGGTGCAGCAGCGGCAGCACCGACTGGCCGCGCATCTCCTCCGGCCAGTAGCCCAGCAGCGGCCAGGACGAGGGCGAGGCGTCGAGGATGACGCCGTCGAGGGTGCGCCGCGAAATCAGGTCGCTGGTGTTCTCGATGATCTGCCGGTACAGCCGCCGCGCCCGGGCCGCCTCGCGCTCGCCCTGGATCTGCGCGCTGGCCTCGCGGCCGCGCACCAGCACCTCGGCCTGGCCGGCGTCGGGGATGAAGCTCCAGAGGAAGTGCCGGCCGCCCTGCTCGCTGGGCGCGTCCTGCACCGCGCGGGCCTGGGCCAGGCAACTGCGCAGCAGCTCGCGGTGGTTGCTCGGCAGCAGCTCGCGCACGTCGTCCAGGCCCAGTTCGGCGGCCAAGCCATGCAGCGCCGGGTTGCCGTCGAGCAACTGCCCGTCGCCGTCCAACAGCAACGCCGGCAACGGCTCGGCGGCCAGCAGCGGCGCGGTGCGGCGGGCGCCGCCGGCCAGCGCCATTACTTCACCCAGCAGCTCGCCGACCCAACCCAGCCAGGGCGTGGCGGCGGCATCCCGCGCGGCCAGCAGCAACAACCCGGGTTCGCCGCCCAGCGCCAGGTTCAAGGCCAGGCCATGGCTCCAGCCGGCGCGGCGCAGGCGCCCGCCCAGCCAGCCGGGCAGCGCCAGCAGTTCGTCCAGGGGCATGTCGCGGCGGCCGGCGAAGGCCGCATGCAGGGCCTCGTCGTTGGCCTGCAGCGGGTCGCCGGCGCCCGGCGGCAGGCGTTCGTCGCCAAGCGCCTCGTAGCTGCGCGAACGCGGCCGCCAGGCCAGGTAGAGCGCGCGCTCCAGGGGCGCGCGGGCGCGGCACAGGGCGAGCAGCGCGTCGGCCTGGGCGGCCGCTGGCGCGGGCTCGCGGAGCAGGCGCACCAGAGTATTGAGTTCAGGCATGGAGGCAGTTCCGGGGGCTTTTATTGGAATATAGTATTTATACCATAAGCATATGGTTGTACTTCCATAACTATCTCGGCATTGCTATAAATCGCCCCATCAGCCGCCCGACCCGCCTGCGGGCAGCCAAGAACAATGAGCTAACAATCAGCCACAGGGTGTCCATATGTCGATCTTCGAACAGGGTCTCGCGCCTGCCTCGGTCAACCATACCGCGCTGACCCCGCTGAGCTTCATCGAACGCACCGCCAGCGTTTACCCCGACCGTACCGCCGTGATCCACGGCAGCCTGCGCCGCACCTGGCGCGAAACCTACCAGCGTTGCCGCCGCCTGGCCTCGGCCCTGGCCTGGCGCGGCATCGGCCGTGGCGACACCGTCGCGGTGATGCTGCCCAACACCCCGCAGATGCTCGAAGCGCACTTCGCCATCCCGATGATCGGCGCGGTGCTCAACACCCTCAACGTGCGCCTGGACGCCGAGGCCATCGCCTTCATGCTGCAGCACGGCGAGGCCAAGGTGCTGATCACCGACCGCGAGTTCCACGATGTGATCCGCGCCGCCCTGGGCATGCTCGACCACCCGCCGCTGGTGATCGACGTCGACGACCCGGAATACGGCGAGGGCGAGCCGGTCAGCAGCCTGGACTACGAGGCCCTGCTGGCCGAGGGCGACCCCGAGTACGCCTGGGCCTGGCCGCGCGACGAGTGGGACGCCATCTCGCTGAACTACACCTCCGGCACCACCGGCAACCCCAAGGGCGTGGTCTACCACCACCGCGGCGCCTACCTGAACTCGCTGGGCAACCAGATGACCTGGTCCATGGGCCAGCACCCGGTGTACCTGTGGACCCTGCCGATGTTCCACTGCAACGGCTGGTGCTACCCCTGGACGGTCACCGCGCTGGCCGGCACCCACGTATGCCTGCGCCGTGTCGACCCGCAGAAGATCCTCACCCTGATCCGCGAGCACCGTGTCAGCCACATGTGCGGCGCGCCCATCGTGCTCAACGCGCTGATCAACATGCCCGACTCGGCCAAGGCCGCCATCGACCACCCGGTGCACGCCATGGTCGCCGGCGCCGCACCGCCGGCCAAGGTCATTGGCGCGGTGGAGGAAATGGGCATCCGCGTCACCCACGTCTACGGCCTCACCGAGGTCTACGGCCCGGTCACCGTGTGCGCCTGGCACGAGGAGTGGGACGAGCTGCCGCTGGACGAGCGGGCCAGGATCAAGTCGCGCCAGGGCGTGCGCTACCCGACCCTGGAAGGCGTGATGGTCGCCGATCCGAAGACGCTGGAGCCGGTGCCGCGCGACGGCCAGAGCGTCGGCGAGATCTTCATGCGCGGCAACACCGTGATGAAGGGCTACCTGAAGAACCCCAGCGCCACCGAGGAAGCCTTCGCCGGCGGCTGGTTCCACACCGGCGACCTGGCCGTGTGGCACCCCGACGGCTACGTGGAGATCCGCGACCGGCTGAAGGACATCATCATCTCCGGCGGCGAGAACATCTCCACCATCGAGGTCGAGGGCGTGCTGTTCCGCCACCCGGCGGTGCTGGAAGCGGCCGTGGTGGCGCGCCCGGACGAGCGCTGGGGCGAAACCCCGTGCGCCTTCGTCACCCTCAAGGCCGGCCATGCCGACACCGAGGCGGCGCAGGTCATCGCCTTCTGTCGCGAGCACCTGGCCGGCTTCAAGGTGCCCAAGACCGTGGTCTTCACCGAGCTGCCGAAGACCTCCACCGGCAAGGTGCAGAAGTTCGTCCTGCGCGACTGGGCCCAGAAGCTCTGACCTCCCCTTCCCACTTGCGATAGCGCCCCGGCCAGGCCGGGGCGCCGAGGTACATTCATGCCCGACTACAAGGCTCCGCTGCGCGACATGCGCTTCCTGCTCACCGACGTGTTCGACGCCCCGGCCCTGTGGCGCCGCCTGCCGGCCCTGGCCGAACGGGTGGACGCCGACACCGCCGAGGCCATTCTCGAAGAAGCGGCGAAGATCACCGGCACCCTGCTCGCCCCGCTCAACCGCAGCGGCGACGAACAGGGCGCGCAATGGAAGGACGGCGCGGTCAGCACCCCGGCCGGCTTCCGCGAGGCCTACGCCACCTACGCCGAGGGCGGCTGGGTCGGCCTGGCCGGCAACCCGGACTTCGGCGGCCTGGGCATGCCGAAGATGCTCTCGGTGCAGTTCGAGGAGATGGTCTACGCGGCCAACGCCAGCTTCGCCCTCTACTCCACCCTCTCCGCCGGCGCCTGCCTGGCGCTGGATGCCCACGCCAGCGAGGCGTTGAAGCAGAAGTACCTGCCGGCCATGTACGAAGGCCGCTGGGCCGGCTCCATGTGCCTGACCGAACCCCACGCCGGCACCGACCTGGGGCTGATCCGCACCCGCGCCGAGCCCCAGGCCGACGGCAGCTACGCCATCACCGGCACCAAGATCTTCATCACCGGCGGCGAGCAGGACCTGACCGAAAACATCATCCACCTGGTGCTGGCCAAGCTGCCCGACGCGCCGGCCGGCTCGCGGGGCATCTCGCTGTTCCTCGTGCCGAAAGTGCTGGTCGGTGAAGACGGCTCACTCGGCGCGCGCAACCCGGTCAGCTGCGGCTCCATCGAGCACAAGATGGGCATCAAGGCCTCGGCCACCTGCGTGATGAACTTCGACGGCGCCACCGGCTGGCTGGTCGGCGCGCCGAACAAGGGCCTGGCGGCCATGTTCACCATGATGAACTACGAGCGCCTGTCCATCGGCATCCAGGGCATCGGCTGCGCCGAGATGTCCTACCAGGCCGCCGTGGACTATGCCCGCGAGCGCATCCAGAGCCGCGCCCCCACTGGCCCGGTGGCCAAGGACAAGGCCGCCGACCCGATCATCAATCATCCCGACGTGCGCCGCATGCTGCTGACCATGAAGGCCCTGACCGAGGGCGGCCGCGCCTTCGCCACCTACCTGGGGCAGCAGCTGGACATCGCCAAGTACGGCGACGACGCCGCAGAACGCGCCCGCGCCGAAGGTCTGGTGGCGCTGCTCACGCCGGTGGCCAAGGCCTTCTTCACCGATACCGGGCTGGAAAGCTGCGTGCACGGCCAGCAGGTATTCGGCGGCCACGGCTACATCCGCGAATGGGGCCAGGAACAGCTGGTGCGCGACGTGCGCATCGCGCAGATCTACGAAGGCACCAACGGCATCCAGGCCCTGGACCTGGTCGGACGCAAGGTGCTGGCCAACGGCGGCGAGCTGCTGGCGCTGTTCGCCGGGGAAATCCGCGCCTTCGCCGAAGCCGCGGCGGACGACGAGTTCAGCGCCCCGCTGCTGGAAGCCCTGGACCAGTTGGAAGCCCTCACCCGGCAACTCCAGGAGCGCGCCAAGGAAAACCCGCGCGAACCCGGCGCCGCGGCGGTGGACTACCTGCACCTGTTCGGCTACACCGCCTACGCCTACATGTGGGCGCGCATGGCCCGCGCCGCCAGCGGCCAGGCCGATGACTTCCACCAGGGCAAGCTGGCCACGGCGCGTTTCTATTTCGCCCGCCTGCTGCCGCGCACCCAGTCCCTGGCCAGCGCGGTGCGGGCTGGCAGTGAAAGCCTTTATGGGCTGGAGGCCGAGCAGTTCTGATTCCCAGTTGAGCGTGTTGCGCGGCCAGTCCTTCGGGGTGTGCCGCGCTTTTTTATTTTTGGCGAACGGTGCCAGCCGGTAGCAGTTGTGTTCGGGATGAACGCCGTCCCCTCACCCCAACCCTCTCCCAGAGGGAGAGGGGGCTAGTCCGTGCCGAGAGAAGGAATGGTTTCAGCCGGGGACCATCAGTGTTGCCGGCTAACTCCGAAATACCCGAGCACTCCGAACAGTCCCCTCTCCCTTCAGGGAGAGGGTTAGGGAGAGGGCGCTCTGCAGCACAGGCACCACCCACGACCGGCAGAACACCGTTCGCGAGCAAGCTCGCTCCTACCCCCCCAAACCCCGGCGTAGAATGACCTCCCCAGCGACCCACCGACGCCCGCCATGCCTCTAGACGACCAGACCCTCCGCGACATCTCCCGCCTCACCCTGCAGCACTACCAGGCCACCGCCGAGGCCTTCCGCGAAGGCACCCGCGACCACGACGTCAGCCAGAACATCGCCGCGCTGCTGCGGCACATCCACGGCGAGCCGCCCTTCGCCCTGCTGGATTTCGGTTGCGGCCCCGGCCGCGATCTGTGCACCTTCAAGGCCCTGGGCCATGCGCCGGTGGGCCTGGACGGCTGCCCGGACTTCGTGGAAATGGCCCGCCAGGCCAGCGCTTGCGAGGTGTGGCTGCAGGACTTCCTGGCGCTGGACCTGCCGGCGGCGCGCTTCGATGGCATCTATGCCAACGCCAGCCTGTTCCACGTGCCGCGCCAGGAACTGCCGCGGGTACTGGGCGAGCTGCGCGCGGCGCTCAAGCCCGGTGGCGTGCTGTTCGCCTCCAACCCGCGCGGGGACAATGCAGAGGGCTGGAACGGTCCGCGCTACGGCTCCTATCACGATTGGGAAAACTGGAAACAGCTGCTCGAAGCGGCGGGCTTCGAGCAGCTGGAACACTACTACCGGCCCGCCGGGCTGCCGCGCGAGCAGCAGCCCTGGCTGGCCAGCGTATGGCGGCGCGTCGGTTAGCTGCCCTTGGCGGCCCAGGCGTTGAAGCGCAGTTCCAGTTCCTCGCCGTGGTCCACCCAGAAGGCGAAGTCCACCGGCACCGCCTGCTCCAGGTTGGCCGGCGCGGTGTTCAGGCGCTCCACCAGGGCCGGGTCGACCAGCGCGTTGGTCTTGGTGTTGACCGAGCCATAGCCCAGCTTCACGGTGTGGATCTTCTGCTGCTCCGGGCGCAGCGAGAAGGCGATGAAGTCCTCCGCCTCCTGCTTGTTCGGGCTGCCCTTGGGGATGGCCCAGGAATCGATGGCGTAGAGGCTGTCGTTCCACACCACCTTCATCGGCGCGCCCTCTTCCTGGGCGGCGAACACCCGGCCGTTGTAGGCGGTGCTCATCACCACGTCGCCGCTGGCGAGGAACTGCATGGGCTGGGCGCCGGACTCCCACCACTGGATCGACGGCTTGATCTGGTCCAGCTTGCGGAAGGCGCGGTCGACGCCTTCGGGGGTGGCCAGCACCTTGTAGATGTCCTGCCGGGGTACGCCGTCGGCCAGCAGGGCGATCTCCAGGCTGTACTTGGCGCCCTTGCGCAGCGCGCGCTTGCCGGGGAATTTCTTGGTGTCCCAGAAGTCCGCCCAGCCCGTGGGCGCGGCAGAGAGGTGCTTGCTGTCGTAGGCCATGACCATCGACCACACCAGCAGACCGGCGCCGCAGTCGGAGAAGGTGCCCGGCACGAAGTCGGCGGCATTGCCCAGGCGCGCCGGGTCCAGCTGCTCGAACAGGCCTTCGTCGCAGCCGCGCAGCAGCTCCGGGCCCTCGATCTGGACCACGTCCCAGTTGACGCTGTGGGTGTCGACCATGGCCTTGATCTTGCCCATCTCGCCGTTGTACTCGCCGGCGATCACCTTGTTGCCGGTGGCCTTCGCGAAGGGTTTGTAGAAGGCTTCGGTCTGCACGTCCTTACTGGTGCCGCCGAAGGAGATCACACTCAGGTCGGCCGCCATGGCGCCGGACGCCAGGCCCATGAGCAGGGCCGCCGCTATCGGGTTCTTCATTTCCACCTCTTGGCTTTGTTGTTGGCAGATTGCAAGCACGCTAGGCGCCCGGCCTCTGCGGGCCGGGACGCAGGCGAAGGGGTCAGCTGCGGTAGTCGGCCGCGCGATCCTCGATCAGGCGCAGGGCCGATTCCCAGGCCAGCAGGTGCAGGCCGCCGGCCAGGGCTTCCTCCTCCTGCACGGCGACGCGTTCGCGTACCGCTTCGGGCGGGTAGCGCAGCTGGCGGCCGCCGGCCAGGGCCTGGACCTGGGCCTGGCAGGCGCGTTCGAGGAAGTAGATCTGGTTGAAGGCCTCGGCGATGCAGCGCCCGGTGGCCAGCAGGCCGTGGTTGCGCAGGATCATCGCCATGTGCCGGCCGAGATCGCGGACCAGGCGCGAGCGCTCGTCCGGGTCCAGGGCGATGCCCTCGTAGTCGTGGTAGCCCAGGCGGTTGTGGTACTTGAGCGCGTGCTGGCTGATCGGCAGCAGGCCCTCTTCCTGGGCCGACACGGCGATGCCGGCGGCGGTGTGGGTGTGGATCACGCAGGCCACGTCCGGGCGCGCGGCATGCACCGCCGAGTGGATGTTGAAGCCGGCGCGGTTGACGCTGCCCGGGCCGAAGCGCGGGTCGATGACGTCGCCGGCATGGTCGACCTTGACCAGGTCGGAAGCGCGCATCTCGTGGAACATCACGCCGTAGCGGTTGATCAGGTAGTGCCCCGGCTCGCCCGGCACACGGGCGGAGATGTGCGTGTCGATGTGGTCGGTCCAGCGGAAGTGCGCAACCAGCCGGTACAGCGCGGCGAGGTCGCAGCGCGCCTGCCACTCTTCGGCGGAAATACTCGCGGGGTCGATGTTGTAAGCTGTGTCGCGCATGGCAGTTCCTTGTCATCAGGCTTGCGCGGCTTGGCTGCCGCGTCGTGCCCCGCAGTGTGCTGGGCCGCCCGCCCGGCCGCCATGCACAGGGGCGCTGGAGTGCCTGCAGTGCTGTTATGGCCGCGCGGCCTGTACAGTTTCCGTTTCCCTTCCACCGGACGCTTCGATGCTGTTGCTCGACCCCACTTGCGAAACGCCTCTGGTCACCCAGATCGTCGACGGCATCGCCCAGGCCATCGACGAGCAGCGCCTGCGCCCTGGCGCCAAGCTGCCCTCCATCCGCAGATTCGCCCAGACCCACGGAGTGAGCCACTTCACCGTGGTCGAGGCCTACGACCGCCTGGTGGCGCGCGGCTGCCTGAACGCCGTGCCCAACGCCGGCTTCTACGTGCGCGGCCCGCTGCCCGGGGAGACGGCCGACGAACAGGCCGCGCCGGAATTCGACTTCGACGCCCACCTGCTGCTGCACAAGGTGTTCCAGCCTCTGGGCATGGAACTGCGCCCCGGCGTCGGCCTGCTGCCCGAGCACTGGCTGGATAGCGAAGGCCTGCTGCGCGGCCTGCGCACCCTGGCCCGGGAAGAACCGGCGCAGTTCGGCAACTACGGCCACAGCAAGGGCAACCCGCGCCTGCGCGGCAAGCTGGCCGACCGCCTGGCCGACGCCGGGGTGGCCGCCAGCCCCGAACAGATACTGCTGACCAGCGGCGCCAGCCAGGCGCTGGACCTGGCCGTGCGCTACCTGGTGCAGCGCGGCGACCCGGTGCTGGTGGACGAACCCGGCTACCACAACCTGTTCCTCAACCTGCGCCTGCAGGGCGCCAACCTGCTGGGCGTGCCGCGCAGCGCCGACGGCCTGGACCTGGAGCGCCTGGAGCAGCTGGTGCGCGAATACCGGCCCAAGGTCTACTTCACCCAGGCACGGCTGCAGAGCCCCACCGGCGCCAGCCTGTCCCTGGCCGCCAGCCACCGCCTGCTGCAGCTGGCGGAGAAGTACGACTTCCTGATCGTCGAGAACGACATCTACGCCGACCTCGACCCCGCCGGCCAACTGCTACTGGCCAACCTCGACCAGCTGGCGCGGGTGATCTACATCGGCAGCCTGTCCAAGGTCATCGCCCCGGCGCTGCGGGTGGGCTTCATCGCCGCCCACCCGGAGCTGATCGAGGAACTGCTGCCGCTGAAGATGGTGGCCGGGCTGACCAGCTCGGAACTGACCGAGACTCTCGCCCTGGACATCCTCCTCCAGGGCCGCCAGCGCAAGCACGTGCGCCAGCTCCGCGAGCAGCTCGGCGAGGCCCACGACAGCGTGGCCCGGCGCCTGGAGGCGGCGGGGCTGGAGCTGTTCCACGAGCCGCGCGCCGGGCTATTCCTCTGGGCCCGGCACCGCGCGGTGGCCGACGCCACGCTGCTGGCCGAGCGGGCCAAGGAGGCGAAGATCCTGCTGTTCCCCGGCCAGCTGTTCATGCCCGACGGCCGCCACGTGCCCTGGCTGCGTTTCAACGTCGCGCACTCCCAGGACGAACGGCTCTACGCCTTCCTCTCCCGCCAGGACGAGCTTTCGTAGGATGGGTTGAGCGGAGCGATACCCATCCTACGAAGAACGCCCCGGTCCAGCCGCCAAGACACCGGCGGATATCGCCAGGCGCCGCGCCAGCGCTTAGACTTGCCGCCCATCATGAACCAGCCAAGAGAACAGCATGGGCGCCCAGTGGAAAGCCAAACATAAGGAAGCCGCCGCCAACGCCAAGGGCCGCGTCTTCGGCAAACTCGCCAAGGAAATCATGATCGCCGCGCGCAACGGCGCCGATCCGGACATGAACCCGAAACTGCGCCTGGTAGTCGAGCAGGCCAAGAAGGCCTCGATGCCGCGCGACACCCTGGAGCGCGCCATCAAGAAAGGCGCCGGCCTGCTCGACGGCGGCGCCAGCTTCGAGCGCGTGGTCTATGAAGGCTTCGCCCCGCACCGCGTGCCGGTGATCGTCGAGTGCCTGACCGATAACGTGAACCGCACCGTGGCGGAAATCCGCGTGCTGTTCCGCAAGGGCCAGCTGGGCGCCTCCGGTTCGGTGGCCTGGGACTTCGACTACCTGGGCCTGATCGAGGCCACCCCGGCCAGCAGCGACGCCGACGCGGAACTGGCCGCCATCGAGGCCGGCGCCCAGGACTTCGAGGCGGGCGAGGAAGACGGCGACACCCTGTTCCTCACCGACGCCACCGACCTGGACGCCGTCTGCCGCGCCCTGCCCGAGCACGGTTTCAGCGTCGCCTCGGCCAAGCTCGGCTACAAGGCGAAGAACCCGGTGAGCCTGTCCGGCGCGGAGCTGGAGGAAGTCGAAGCCTTCCTCGACGCCCTGGACGGCAACGACGACGTGCAGAACCTCTACGTCGGTCTGGCCTGACGCCACACGCCGGGTTCCCGGGAGCGTAGGGCGTATAACCGTTCGCGGTTATACGCCGTTTCACCCTTTTCATCGCCAACGCCATGGCTGAGCCATGGTGATGGGTATCGCTTCGCTCAACCCATCCTACGGGACTGTAGGATCTCATCCGCGAAACACAGCGCAATGCCCAGGCTCGCCCCCAGGCGGGGTTCGACCAAGGCCAAACGGCGGATAACGCGGAGCGTTATGCGCCCTACGCGCCCCGCCCCATCAGAACCGCCTGGCTCGCCTCGGCCTTCTCGCGGAGGAAGTCCCAGGTGGTGCGCATCCGCGCGATGTCCTTGAGTTCCGTGGGCATGAGCATCCAGAAGGTCCGCACGAACTCGATCTCGCCCGCCAGCACCGGCTGCAGCGTCGGGTCCTCCGCCGCAGCGAAGGCCGGCAGGATGGCCAGCCCCGCCCCCTCGGCCACCGCGCGCTGCTGGGCCAGGATGCTGGTGCAGCGCAGGGCCATGTGCAGCGGCCGGCCGATCTCGTCCAGGTACTGCAGCTCCTTGCTGTACAGCAGGTCGTCGACGTAGCCCACCAGCGCGTGCTTGCGCAGGTCGTCGCGGTTGCGGATCGGCCCGCGCTCGGCCAGGTAGTCCCCGGCCGCGTACAGGCGCAGCACGTAGTCGGTCAGCCGGGTGATCAGGTAGGGCCCGCGGCCGGGGCGTTCCAGGGTGATGACGATGTCCGCCTCGTGGCGCGACAGCTGCAGCGCCCGCGGCACCGCCAGCAGGTCCACGCCCAGGTGCGGGTGGCGGCGGTTCAGCTCCACCAGCTGCGAGGTCAGCAGTGTCGAGCCGTAGCCCTCGGTAGCGCCGATGCGCACCTTGCCCGAGAGGTTGCCCTCGGCCCCGGCCAGGCGCTTCTCGATCACCTTGCAGGCGCTTTCCATGGCCTCGGCCTGGGGCAGCAGGCCGTGCCCGGCCTCGGTCAGCCGATAGCCGGAGGGCTCGCGCACCAGCAGCTGCGCGCCGATGCTCTTTTCCAGCGCCTGCAGGCGCCGCGCCACCGTGGTGTGGTCCACGCCCAGGCGCCGCGCGGCCACGGTGAGCTTGCCGGCGCGGGAGAGTTCGAGGAAGAAACGCAGGTTGTCCCAGTCCATCGCCGGCTCCAGGTGTGCAAAAACGCAGAGCATGCTTGCACATCACCGCATTGAATTCATCAAAAATGCACTGCTAGGATCAATCCAATCTCCTTGAGGTACGCCCCAAGGCCCATAACAACAAACCGCCGCAGGCTGGGAGTTCCGATGAGTACCACCACTACTGCCGTTCCCACGGTCAAACTCTTCATCGACGGCAAGCCCGTCGAGTCCACCAGCAGCGAATGGCGCGAGGTGATCAACCCCGCCACCCAGGAAGTCCTCGCCCGCGTGCCCTTCGCCACCACCGAGGAAGTCGAGCGCGCCGTGGCCAGCGCCAAGGCCGCGTTCAAGACCTGGAAGAAAACCCCGATCGGCGCCCGCGCGCGCATCTTCCTCAAGTACCAGCAACTGATCCGCGAGAACATGAAGGAACTGGCGGCCATCCTCACCGCCGAACAGGGCAAGACCCTGCCCGACGCCGAAGGCGACGTGTTCCGCGGCCTGGAGGTGGTCGAGCACGCCGCGGCCATCGGCAACCTGCAGCTGGGCGAGCTGGCCAACAACGTGGCCGGCGGCGTCGACACCTTCACCCTGCTTCAGCCGCTGGGCGTATGCGCCGGCATCACCCCGTTCAACTTCCCGGCGATGATCCCGCTGTGGATGTTCCCCATGGCCATCGCCACCGGCAATACCTTCGTCCTCAAGCCCTCCGAGCAGGACCCGATGGTGACCATGCGCCTGGTCGAGCTGGCCCATGAGGCCGGCATCCCGCCGGGCGTGCTCAACGTCATCCACGGCGGCCCGGACGTGGTCAACGCCATCTGCGACCACCCGGACATCAAGGCCGTGTCCTTCGTCGGCTCCACCCGCGTCGGCACCCACGTCTACAACCGCGCCTCGCTGGCCGGCAAGCGCGTGCAGTGCATGATGGGCGCCAAGAACCACGCCGTGATCCTGCCCGACGCCAACAAGGAGCAGACCCTCAACGCCATCGCCGGCGCGGCCTTCGGCGCCGCCGGGCAGCGCTGCATGGCGGTTTCCGTGGCCATCCTGGTGGGCGAGGCCAACGAGTGGATCCCGGACCTCGTGGCCAAGGCCAGGACGCTCAAGGTCAGCGGCGGCACCGAGGCCGGCACCGATGTCGGCCCGCTGGTCTCCTGCGCCGCCCTGGACCGCGTCAGCGGCCTGATCGAGCGCGGCATCCAGGAAGGCGCCAGGCTGGAGCTGGACGGCCGCAACCCGCAGGTGGCCGGCTATCAGAAAGGCAACTTCGTCGCCCCGACCATCTTCTCCGGCGTCAGCGCGCAGATGAGCATCTACCGCGAGGAAATCTTCGGCCCGGTGCTCTGCGTGGTCTCGGTGAAGACACTGGACGAGGCCATCGAGCTGATCAACGCCAACCCCAACGGCAACGGCACCGCCATCTTCACCCGCTCCGGCGCCGCCGCGCGGCACTTCAAGGAAGAGATCGACGTCGGCCAGGTGGGCGTCAACGTGCCCATCCCGGTGCCGGTGCCGCTGTTCTCCTTCACCGGCTCGCGCGGCTCCAAGCTGGGCGACCTGGGCCCCTACGGCAAGCAGGTGGTGCAGTTCTACACCCAGACCAAGACGGTCACCGAACGCTGGTTCGACGAGAACGAAGTGGGCGGCGCGGTGAACACCACCATCCACCTCAAGTAAGCCGCCAGAACCCGCCCGCGCGCCCCGCCGGCCAGGCCCTGCAGCAGGAAGCTGCGGGGCCACAGGCCACGCGCGGCGCGGGCCCTGTTCCCGACAACGACAACAAGGGGAAACCCCATGCGCATCGGTTTCATCGGACTCGGCAACATGGGCGGCCCCATGGCCGCCAACCTGCTCAAGGCCGGCTTCGACCTGAGCGTCTTCGACCTTTCCAGCGCCGCCGTGCAGGCAGCTGTAGCCCAGGGCGCCAAGGCCGTGGCCTCGCCGGCGGAACTGGCCGGCGCCGACGTGGAAGTGATCATCACCATGCTGCCCGCGGCGGCCCACGTGAAGCAGGTCTATCTCGGCGATGAGGGCCTGCTGGCCAAGGTGCAGCCCGGCGTGCTGCTGATCGACTCCTCCACCATCGACCCGCACAGCGCCCGCGAGGTCTCGGCGGCGGCCCAGGCCCACGGCAACCCGATGCTCGACGCCCCGGTCTCCGGCGGCACCGCGGGCGCGGCGGCCGGCACCCTGACCTTCATGGTCGGCGGCGAGGCGGCCGACTTCGAACGCGCCAGGCCGGTGCTGGCGGCCATGGGCAAGAACATCGTGCATTGCGGCGGCGCCGGCAACGGCCAGGTGGCCAAGGTGGCGAACAACCTGCTGCTGGGCATCAGCATGATCGGCGTGGCCGAAGCCATGTCCCTGGGCGTGAAGCTGGGCATGGATGCAGAAGTGCTGGCCGGCATCATCAACACCTCCAGCGGCCGCTGCTGGGCCTCGGAAGTGAACAACCCGCTCACCGGCGCCCCGGCGGCGCGCGGCTACAGCGGCGGCTTCGGCACCGACCTGATGCTCAAGGACCTGGGCCTGGCCAGCGAGGCAGCCCGCCAGGTGCGCCAACCGGTGCTGCTCGGGGCGCTGGCGCAGCAGCTGTTCCAGACGTTCAGCAACCAGGGGAATGGGCAGTTGGACTTCTCGGCGATCGTGAAGCTGTATCAGGAGGGGTGAGATCCTCTGCTCTCGTAGGAGCGAGCTTGCTCGCGAATGGAGTCAACCGGCGGTGATGGTGCTTTGGGTTGACTCCGAACCCTCTCCCCAGCCCTCGGCTGCGCGCCCCGCCCTGAAGGGAGAGGGGGCTTGTCCGTGCCGAGAGATGGCCTGGTTTCAGCCGGCAATCTCTGCGCTAGCCGGCTGACTCCAGAACATCAACGTCTGCCCAACGGTCCCCTCTCCCTTCAGGGAGAGGGTTAGGGAGAGGGCGCTCTTCAGCACAGGCACCGCCCCAGCCGGCAAGCACCGTTCGCGAGCAAGCTCGCTCCTACAAAAGCTCCAATCCCCTCCCGCACTCTGCGAAATTTCACACCCGACCTTTCCATTGAGCCCCTACAAACCCCACCGGTAGGCTCTGCCCGTCACGGTCAATGCCGTGACACGGGTGTAGCAACCCGTAGAGTCAGAGTGCGGTAGTTCCCTGCATCCCTATGCAGGGAACTTTTCCCCGCCACCCTCTCAAGGGTACTCATGGCGGGCCGCACGGGGCAGGCTTCGGCCTGACCGGTTTTTCTGACACCGGCTTGCTACCCCCGCGCGGCCCGCCTCCCATTCCGGAAGGCGGTTCCTCACCCACTCGAGGAGCAATGGACATGCAATTTCCGGCCATCCGTGTGCATCGCCCTGCTGCCTCTCATCCGGAGGCAGACGATGCCTGACATGATCCCCCTCACCACCCTTTCCCAACCCCACGAGGACGTGCTCTACGTCAACCTGCAGGCCCCGGTGGACCATCTGATGGGCACCGCCGAACGTCGCCTGGAATCCCTCAGCGTGCTGCTGCGCCTGCTGGAAGACAGCGCCGACGAAATGCCCATGCCTTTGGGCGTAGCGCGCCTGTCCGCCAGCCTCGCGCCGCTGCTGGAAGAAGCGCGGCAGCTGTACGAACTGGCCGAACGCAAGGCCCGGCAGGTACAGGCCGGCGCCTGAGCCCACGGCGGAGGGCGCTGCGCCCTCCGTCCCCTGCTCCACCCGGCGGCCATCTCGGCTATGATGCGCGCTCTCCGTGTCCCCGCCTGGAAGCCCGCGCATGATCCTCCGCCCGCAAACCCCGACACTCTGGGTGCTGCTGTTCTCCCTCAAGGGCTCGATCATCCCGGCCATCTGGCGCAAGGTGCTCTACACGGTGCTGCTCAGCTCGCTGGTGGTGGCCACCCACGGCACCCTCTACCACTACAAGGTGGTGATCACTTCTACCCCGTTCACCCTCTGGGGCCTGACCCTGGCGATCTTCCTCGGCTTCCGCAACAACGTGGCCTACCAGCGCTTCTGGGAGGCGCGCACGCTCTGGGGCGAACTGCTGGTGGTGTCGCGCAACCTGGCGCGGCAGAGCCTGTCGCTGCTGCCCGGCCTGGACGACGCCGGGCGCCGCCTGCTGGTCCAGCGCCTGGCCGCCTTCGCCTACGTGCTGCGCGACCAGTTGCGCGAACGCCCGCAAAGCGAAGACGCCCGCCGCCTGCTCGGCAACGAACTGGCCGAGGCTCTGGCGCACACGCCCGGCCCGGCCAGCGCCCTGCTCGCCCGCCTGGGCCGCGACTTCGCCGAGGCCGGCCGCCGCGCCAACGCCAGCGACATGCTGCTGGCCAACGTCGACCAGCAGGTCAGCCGCCTGTCCTACGCGCTCGGCGGCTGCGAGCGGATCAAGGGCACGCCCATCCCCTCCCCCTACATCCTGATGCTGCACCGCATCGTCCACGTGTACTGCTTCCTGCTGCCGTTCTGCCTGGTCGACAGCATCGGCTGGTTCACCCCGCTGGCGGTGTGCGTGCTGGCCTACACCTTCTTCGGCCTGGACGCCCTGGGCGACCAGATCGCCGACCCGTTCGACACCCAGCCCAACGACCTGCCGCTGGACGCCATGAGCCGCCACCTGGAGATCGCCGTCATGGAGATCCTCGGCGAAAGCGAGCTGCCGGCGCCGCTGGAGCCGGTCGACGGCCTGCTGCTCTGATCCGCGAGGACCATCCATGAACCACCTGCAAGACGTTCCCCTGGCCAAGGCCTACCTGCTGCTCAACCACGGCCCGTCCACCCTCGTCACCAGCGAACACGCAGGCGTGGCCAACGTGATGGCCGCGGCCTGGGTGATGCCGCTGGACTTCGACCCGCCCAAGCTGATGCTGGTGCTGGACCGCAACACCTGGTCGCGGCACCTGGTGGAAGGCTCCGGCGCCTTCGTCATCCAGCTGCCCTCGCGGCGCCAGGCCGAACTCACCCTGGCGGTGGGCTCCAGCAACGGCGGCGAACTGGACAAGTTCGCCCGCTACGACATCGCCACCGCCCGCGCCCAACAGGTGCAGGCACCGATCGTCGAAGGCTGCCTGGCCTACCTGGAATGCAAGGTGATCGCCGAGCCACACAACCAGGAGAAGTACGACCTGTTCATCGCCGAGGTGGTGGCGGCCTATGCGGACGAGCGGGTGTTCTCGAAGGGGCGCTGGCATTTTCCGGACGAGGAGTCGCGGACCATTCATTACCAGGCGGGTGGGGCTTTCTTTGCGACGGGGGAGGCGTTTCAGGTGGTTAAGGCTGAGGCTTAAAGCAAGAGCCCCTCTCCCTAACCCTCTCCCTGAAGGGAGAGGGGACTGTCCTCTGCCCGCTGAAGCATCAGAGCACTCCTGCACCACCGGCTGAAACCAAGCCATCAGAGCATGCCGAACGGCCCCCTCTCCCTCTGGGAGAGGGCTGGGGTGAGGGCAGCCGCGCTCAACCCCCACACCCAGCCCTACCCCCGCACCGCCGCCGAAACCACCTGCCCCCGCAAACTCACCCAACACCCCGGCGCCCCATCCCCTACGCTCATCGCCAGGTCATGCAGCCGCGCCACCGCCGCCACCAGGCTCAGCCCCAGGCCATTGCCCGGCGTATGCCGGCTGCGCTCGGAACGGTAGAAGCGCCGCAGCACCGCCTCGCGCTCGTGCTCGGGAATCCCCGGCCCGTTGTCGCGCACCTGCACTTCCACCGAATCCTCGCCCGCTTCCACCCGCACCTCGACACGCCCCTCGGCCGGGGTGAACTTCAGCGCGTTGTCCACCAGGTTGCTCAGGGCGTCGAACAGCAGGTGCGCATCGCCCTGCAGCCAGGCCGGCTGCGCCGGGCCGCTGTAGCTCAGGTGCAGGCCGCGCTCCTCGGCCAGGGGCTCGAACAACTCGACCACGTCGGCCGCCACCTGGGTCAGGTCCACCGCGACGAAGCCGGTGCGCCGCGCGCTGTCCTCGATCTCGGAGATGCGCAGCAGCGCGCGGAAGGTCAGCAGCAGGCCGTGGGCATCCTCGATGGCCTGGTCGATGGCCGCTGCGTACTCCTGCTTGCTGCAGTCGCGCCGCTGGGCGCGCTCCAGGCCGGCGAGCAGGCGCGTCAGGGGCGTGCGCAGGTCGTGGGCGACGTCGTCGCACACGCCCTTCACCTCATGCATCAGCCGTTCGATCTCGTCGAGCATGCGGTTCACCACCACCGCCAGGCGGTCGACGTCGTCGGAGCTGCCGCGCACCGGCAGGCGCTCGCTGAGGTCGCCCTTGACGATCCGCTCGATGGCCCCGGTCACCGCGTCCAGGCGCTGCTGCGAGGTGCGCCCGGCGATGATCGCGCCGGCCAGGCCGAGGATCAGGATCAGCACCCCGCCGGAAGCCATGGCGCTGACCAGCAGTTCGTCGAATTCCAGCAGGTCCTGGATGTCCTGGCCGATCACCAGCACCTCGCCCGAGGGCATGCGGTGGACGATGCCACGCACCCGCCGCTCGCCGCCGGAGAGGCTGCGCCGGCTGAACTCGATGGGCGTGTCCAGCGCCGCGGTCGGCGGCTGCTCGGCGAGGGTGCCGGCCAGCCGCCGACCGCTGGCGTCGAACAGCGCCTGGGGGAAGTGCTGCTCGGGGTCCTTGGCGGCGTGCTCCTGCACCTCGCGCAGCAGCTCGGGCAGCTCCAGGCCGGCACGGTTGTGGATCTGCCGCGTCAGGTTAGCCTGCACCTCGGCGCGCAGGTAGCCGGCGGTGCGCCAATACACGTAGCCGAACAGCGCCAGCGAGGCCACGCCGAACAGCAGCAGGAACAGCAGCGCCACGCGGAAGCTGGTGGTGCGCGGAATCTCACTCAGGCGCCCGGAGAACATAGCCCGCCCCTCGCACGGTGTGGATCATCGGCGGCTCGCCGTCCACGTCGACCTTGCGCCGCAGGCGGCCGATGTGCACCTCGATGACGTTGGTGCGCTCGTCGTAGCGGTAGTTCCACACCGCCTCGAAGAGCATGGTGCGGGTGACGATCTGCCCGGCGTGGCGCGCCAGGTACTCCAGCAGCTGGTACTCGCGCGGCACCAGGTCGATCGACCGTTCGCCGCGGCGCACCGAGCGACGCAGCAGGTCGATGTCCAGATTGCCGATGCGCAGGCGGCTGTCGCGTGCCTCGCCACCGCGTGCGGCGCGGCGGGTCAGGGCGTCCAGGCGGGCGGTCAGCTCGATGAACTCGAAGGGCTTGGTCAGGTAGTCGTCGCCGCCGGCGCGCAAGCCGCGCACGCGCTCGTCGAGGTCGGAAAGCGCGCTGAGGATCAGCACCGGCGTCTCCACCCCGGCCGAGCGCAGCGCGGTGAGCATGGCCAGGCCGTCCATGCCGCCGGGCAGCATGCGGTCCAGGACGATCACCGCGAAGCTTTCGCTCAGTGCCCGCACCAGGCCGTCGCGGCCGTTGCCGGCCAGGCTGACCTGGTAGCCGTGGTCATGCAGCGCGGCGCCGATCTCGGCGGCGGTGGCGGGGTCGTCTTCGACGACGAGAACCTGGGTCATGGGCGCGGTCCGTGGCAGCGGCGGGAGGTGTTCGGCAGTATATTTTGTCTGGCGCGGGCGAACGTCGGCCTCGCGCCAAGATGAACAAAAGTTTAGGTGCAACCTTGAGAATCCTGGTCATCGAAGACGACCCGCAGGCCGCCGGCTACCTGGTGCGGGGCCTGCGCGAGAGCGGGCACATAGTCGACGCCGCGGGCGATGGCGTCCACGGCCTGGACCTGGCCCTGGAAAACCTCTACGACGCCCTGGTGGTGGACCGCCGCCTGCCCGGCCTGGACGGCCTGGAACTGGTGCGCCGGCTGCGCGCCGCCGGCTCCGACACCCCGGTGCTGATGCTCAGCGCCCTGGCCTCTACCCACCACCGCGTCGAGGGCCTGCAGGCCGGCTGCGACGACTACCTGGCCAAGCCCTACGCCTTCGTCGAAGTCCACGCCCGCCTGGCCGCCCTGCTGCGCCGCCCCGGCCGCCGCCTGCTCGGCGCGCGCCTGCAGGTCGGCGACCTGCAACTGGACTGCGAGGGCCGCGTGGCCCAGCGCCAGGGGCACAGCATCGCGCTGCAGCAGCGCGAGTTCCTGATCCTGGAAAAACTCATGCGCCACGCCGACCAGGTGGTGACCCGCGGCATGCTGCTGGAAAGCGCCTGGGACTACGACTTCGACCCGCGCGACAACGTCATCGACAAGCACATCCACCGCCTGCGGCAGAAGGTCGACCAGGGCTTCGGGCACCCGCTGATCCACACGGTCCCCGGCGCCGGCTACATGCTCAGCGAAACGCCGCCGGAACAGGCCGCGCCGAGGCGCTTTTCGTAGGATGGGTTGAGCGAAGCGATACCCATCGCCCCCAACCGAACACCAGCCCTGCCGACGGGATCGCGGACAGAGTCCGCTCCTACGCGGCTTCAGCCATTCCCGCTACAACAATGGATTCCACCGGCTCGGATCACATCCCCGCGCGCCCCCCACCTAAACTTTTATTCAGCTTGGGAAGAACCGCCCGGTAGCTGCCCGGCGCTAAGGTCGTCCATCACAGCAGCCCGCAGCGTGCGGGACGCAGAAGGACGAGCCCATGCCCCCATCCACCGCCGGCGCCCTGCCCCGGCTGGCCGCCGCCTTTTCCCTGGCCCTGCTCGGGGCCTGTTCGCTGGTGCCGCAGTACCAGCGGCCCGCCGTGCCCCTCGCCAGCCGCTGGGACAATGCCGTCGCGCCTGCCGCCCAGGCGCCGCAGCAGTGGTGGAAGGACTATGCCAGCGCCGAGCTGGACAGCCTGATCCAGCGCGCCGGCAGCGACAGCCTCACTCTGCAGGCAGCAGTGGCGCGGGTCGACCAGGCCCGGGCCAGCGCCCGCGTCGCCGGGGCCGCGCTGTATCCGGACCTGAGCCTGGGCGGCAGCTACGTCCACGATCACGACAGCAGCAAGAACGCCCACGACCTCTACGCCCAGGCCAGCTACGAGCTGGACTTCTGGGGCCGCAACCGCGCCCTGGCCGATTCCGCCACGGCGCTGGCCCAAGCCACGGCCTACGACCTGGAGACGGCGCGCATCGGCCTGCAGGCGGATATCGCCGACAGCTACTTCCAGGTGCTCTCGCTGGACGAGCGCCTGGCCGTGGCCAAGCGCATCGCCAGCGACGCCGAGAACATCCTGCAACTGGTGCAGACGCAGTCGCGGCTGGGCTCCTCTTCCGACCTGGAAGTGGAGCAGCAGCGCAACGCCCTGCAGAACTTCCAGGCCAACGTCAGTGTCCTGGCCCAGCAGCGCGACGCCGCGCTCTACCAGTTGGCGGTGCTGGTGGGCGCCGCGCCCGAGGGCTTCGCCCTGCAGCACAGCGGCCTGGACGGCGTCCAGTTGCCCGAGGCGCGCGCCGGGCTGCCGGCCAGCCTGCTGAGCCAGCGGCCGGACATCCAGGCCGCCGAGGCGCGGCTGGTCTCGGCCAACTTCGACGTCGGCGCGGCGCGCGCGGCCTTCCTGCCGAACATCTCCCTAGGCGCCCTCGCCGGCAGCGACGTGCACACCGGCGGCGGGCTCTGGCAGCTGGCCGCCAGCCTCAGCCAGCCGCTGTTCGACGGCGGCCTGCTGGAAGGCCAGTTGCAGGCCGACCGCGCCCACGCCCGCGAGCTGGTCGCCGACTACCGGCAGAACGTGCTCCAGGCCCTGCAGGACGTGGAGACGCAGCTCAGCGCCAACGCCCGCCTGGCGCAGACCCAGCGCATCGACCAGGCCGCCGTGGATTCGGCGCGCAAGGCCGCCAACCTGGCCCAGGTGCGCTACCGCCTGGGCAGCACCGACTTCCTCACCCTGCTGACCGTGCAGCGCACCCTGTACCAGGCCGAGGACAGCCTGCTGCAAGTGCGCCTGCAACGCCTGCAGGCCTCCGTCGGCCTGAACCGCGCGCTCGGTGGCAGCTTCCAGGCGCCGGCGGGCGCCGAACTGGCCAGCAATCAACCTTCCGCACAGGCGATTCGACCGTGAGCCCGTCCCAGCCCTCCTCCCAGCGGCGCTACTGGCGCCTGGCGCTCCTCTTCCTGGCCGTGGCGCTGGCCGCCTTCGCCTGGCGCCACTTCTCCGCCACCACGACGGCCAAGCCGGCCGAGGCGCCGGTGCCCGTGAGCCTGGGCGTGGCCGACCAGCGCGACCTGCCGATCTGGCTGCAAACCATCGGCACGGTGCAGGCGCTGAATGCGGTGGACATCAAGGTACGGGTGGATGGAGAGCTGCAACAGTTGCACTTCCAAGAGGGCCAGATGGTCAAGGCCGGGCAACTGCTCGCCGAGATCGACCCGCGCCCCTACGCCGCCCAGGTGCTGCAGGCCAAGGCCAACAAGGCGCGCGATGAAGCGCAGCTGGCGGTGGCCAAGGTCAACCTCGAGCGCGCCAGCAAGCTGGCCGCCGCCCATGCCGGGCCGAGCCAGGACGTGGACACCCTGCGCGGCCAGGTGGCCACCCTGCAGGCCACGATCCAGGCCGACCAGGCGGCGCTGGACACCGCCCAGCTGCAGCTCGGCTACACCCGCATCGCCGCGCCCTTCGCCGGGCGCACCGGGCAGCGCCTGGTGGACGCCGGCAGCATCGTCCACGCCAGCGACAACACCGGCCTGCTGACGCTCACCCAGATGGCGCCCATTTCCCTGGCCTTCAGCCTGCCCCAGGAGGACCTGGCCGAAGTGCTGCAGGCCAACGCCGGGCAGGCGTTGCAGGTCGAGGCGCTGAGCCGCGACGGCCGCCAGCACATCGCCACGGGGCGGCTGAGCTTCATCGACAGCCAGGTCTCCAGCGGCAACGGGCAGATCCTGTTCAAGGCCGACTTCGCCAACGCCGACGGCAAGCTCTGGCCCGGCGAACTGCTCAGCGTGCGCCTGCTGCTGCGCACCGAAAAGGCCGCCACCGTGGTGCCGGCCAGCGCCGTGCAGCAGGGCCCGCAAGGCAGCTTCGTGTACGTGGTGGGGCGCGACCAGCAGGCCCAGGTGCGCGAGGTGAAGGCCGGCGCAGTGGTCGATGGCCTGCAGTGGATCCACCAGGGCCTGGCGCCCGGCGAAACCGTGGTCACCGGCGGCCAGTACCGCCTGGCCCCGGGGCTGAAGGTCGCCGCCCTGGCCGACGCGCGGCAGACCGCCAGCGCGGAGCAGCGCCAATGACCCTCTCCGAGCCCTTCATCCGCCGCCGGGTGGCGACCACCCTGCTGGCCCTGGGCGTGCTGCTGCTCGGCGCCGCCGCCTACTTCCTGCTGCCGGTGGCGCCGCTGCCGCAGGTGGACATGCCGACCATCCAGGTGCAGGCCAAACTGCCCGGCGCCAGCGCCGAGACCATGGCTTCTTCCGTGGCCACGCCGCTGGAGCGGGCTTTCGCCAGCGTTCCCGGGGTCACCCAGATGACCTCCGCCAGTTCCCTCGGGCTGACGCAGATCACCCTGCAGTTCGACCTGGAGCGCAACATCGACGGCGCCGCCCAGGACGTGCAGACGGCGATCAACGCCGCCGGCGGCAACCTGCCGAAGAACCTGCCGGCGCCGCCGACCTTCCACAAGGTCAACCCGGCGGAATTCACCTTCCTCTCCCTCGCCCTGACCTCGTCCACCCGCACCCTGCCGGAGCTGGACCGCTACGCCGACGACTACCTCGGCCAGCAGCTGTCGCAGATTCCCGGCGTCGGCCTGGTGGACTTCCACGGCGAGCAGCGCCCGGCGGTGCGCGTGCGCATCGACCCGGACGCCCTGGCCGCCCGTGGCCTGACTCTGGATGACGTGCGCGAGGTGCTGGGCAACGCCACTGTGGATGCGCCCAAAGGCAACCTCGACGGCGCCGAGCGCGCGGTGACTCTCGACACCACCGACCAGCTCACCCGCGCCGCGCAGTACGGCTCGCTGGTGATCGCCTACCGCAACGGCGTGCCGATCCGCATCAGCGACCTGGGCACGGTGATCGACGGCGCCGAGGACGTGCGCCAGGCCGCCGGCCTGCAGGGTCGGCCGACGGTGATCGTCGACATCCACAAGCAGCCCGGCTACAACGTGCTGGCGGTGACCCAGGCGATCAAGGACCGCCTGCCGGCGCTGATCGCGCAACTGCCGCGCGACGTGAAAGTGAACCTGGTGGGCGACCGCACCCAGACCATCGACGCCTCCATCGACGAGGTGCAGTTCAACCTGCTGCTGTCCATCGTCCTGGTGGTGGCGGTGGTCTTCGTGTTCCTGCGCAACGTCAGCGCCACTGTGATCCCGGCGCTGACCATCCCGCTGTCGCTGGTGGCCACCTTCGCGGCCATGTACGTGCTGGGCTACAGCCTGGACAACCTGTCGATCATGGCGCTGAGCATCGCCGTGGGCTTCGTGGTGGACGACGCCATCGTGGTGATGGAGAACATCATCCGCCACCTGGAGATGCACAAGCCGCCGCTGCAGGCGGCCATCGAGGGCACCGCAGAGGTGGCCTTCACCATCGTCTCCATGACCGTTTCGCTGGTGGCGGTGTTCATCCCCATCCTGTTCATGGGCGGGGTGATCGGCCGCCTGCTGCGCGAATTCGCGGTGACCGTGAGCGTGGCGGTGGTGATGTCCGGGGTGGTTTCGCTGACGGTCACGCCGATGCTCTGCGCCTGGTTCATCCGCCATGACCTGCACGGCGTGCAGAACCGCTTCCTGCAATGGAGCGAGCGCACCTTCGACGCCCTGCTCGACGGCTACCGGCGCAGCCTGCGCCGCGTGCTGCGCCACGAGCGCCTGACCCTGGCGGTGGCGCTGCTCACCCTGCTGGTCACCGCCGTGCTCTACGTCGAGGTGCCCAAGGGCTTCTTCCCGCAGCAGGACACCGGGGTGATCATGGGCGTGGCCGAGGCCAACGCGGACATTTCCTTCGCCGCCATGCGCGAACGCATGGCCGCGCTCAGCGAGGTGATCCAGCGCGACCCGGACGTGGCCAACGTCTACTACTGGATCGGCCCCAACCCCACCCTCAGTCAGGGCCGGGTGATGATCAACCTCAAGCCCTACGAGCAGCGCGCGGCCAAGGCCGACCAGGTGGTGGCGCGGCTCAAGCGCGAACTCGCCGCGGTGCCGGGCATCGCCCTGTACATGCAGATCCGCCAGGACGTGCAGATCGGCGGGCGGCCGAGCAAGACGCAGTTCCAGTACACCCTGCAGGACCCGGACAGCCACGAGCTGGACCACTGGGCCGCGGCGCTGCTGGCGCGCCTGAAGCAGCTGCCGCAACTGCGCGACGTGGCCACCGACCAGCAGCAGGCGGCGCCGCGCGCCACCCTGCACATCGACCGCGACAGCGCCGCGCGCCTGGGCGTGAACGTGCAGGCCATCGACGACGTGCTCTACGACGCCTTCGGCCAGCGTCAGGTGGCGACGCTGTTCACCGCGCTGGACCAGTACCACGTGATCCTCGAACTGGACCCGCGCTGGCAGGTGTCGGAGGAAAGCCTCAAGCACCTCTACGCGCGCTCCAGCCTGACCGGCGAGCTGGTGCCACTGAGCGTGCTCGGCCGCCTGGAGCCGGACCTGGCGCCCATCACCATCAACCACCAGGGGCTGTTCCCGGCGGTCACCCTGTCGTTCAACCTGGCGCCGGGCTATGCCCTGGGCGACGCGGTCGCCGCCATCCAGCAGGCCACCCGCCAGGCCGGCCTGCCGGACAGCGTCAGCGGCACCTTCCAGGGCACCGCCCAGGCCTTCCAGGACTCGCTGCGCAGCCAGCCGTGGCTGATCCTGGCGGCGGTGGTCACGGTGTACATCGTCCTCGGCGTGCTCTACGAGAGCCCGCTGCTGCCGCTGTCGATCCTCTCCACCCTGCCCTCGGCCGGCCTCGGCGCGCTGCTGGCGCTGCTGCTGTGCGGCCAGGACCTGTCGCTGATGGGGATGATCGGCATCATCCTGCTGATCGGCATCGTCAAGAAGAACGCCATCATGATGATCGACTTCGCCCTGGTGGCCGAACGCGGCGGCATGACGCCGGAGCAGGCGACTATCGAGGGCAGCACCCTGCGCTTCCGGCCGATCCTCATGACCACCCTGGCGGCGCTGTTCGGCGCCCTGCCGCTGGCCCTGGGCACCGGCTCCGGCGCCGAGCTGCGCCAGCCGCTGGGCATCGCCATCGTCGGCGGCCTGCTGGTGTCGCAGGTGCTGACGCTGTACACCACGCCGGTGATCTACCTGTGGTTCTCGCGCCTGGCCGCCAGCTTCCGCGCCTGGCGCCAGGTGCGCGGCGGCCTGCTGCTGCCGCCGCAGCGCTGAGCGCCGTTCAGGCGCCCTGCTCGAAGGCCCAGTACGGCTTCGACGAGCCCAGCGCCGCCGCCGGCAAGGCCCATTGCAGCGGCGTGCCTTCCAGCAGCAATGGCGGGCGCAGGCGTTGCGCCGGGCCCCAGGCGGTGGCCTCGATGGCCGGGTCGAGGTCGGCCGGCGCCTCCCCGGCCAGCGCCGGCAAGGCCTCGGCCTGCATTCCCTGCTCCACCAGGAACTGCGCGGTGCGCGCCAGCGACAGGCGCCAGGTGCTGCCGCGCCCGCTGGCCAGGCGCCGGCCCAGGCCGCAGAGCGCGGCGGCGGCCATCAGGTAGCCGGTGGCGTGGTCCAGGGCCTGTACCGGCAGCGGCACCGGCTTGTCGGCCTGGCGCCAGCGCATGCCGGCCTCGGCGATGCCGGTGCTCATCTGCACCAGGCTGTCGAAGCCGCGGCGGTTGCGCCAGGGGCCGCTCCAGCCGTAGGCGTTCAGGCTCACGTCGACCAGCCCCGGCGCCAGGTCCTGGCGCACTTCGGCGTCGAAGCCGAGGTTTTCCAGGGCGTCGCCACGGTAGCCGTGGATCAGCACGTCGGCGTGGCGCAGCAGTTCCTCGAAGCGCTCGCGCCCGGGCGGGTCCTTCAGGTCCAGGCGCGCGCAGCGCTTGCCCAGGCAGACCTCGGGGATCACCCCCGGCTCGTCCCAGCCCGGCGGGTCGATGCGCAGCACCTCGGCGCCGAGCCCGGCGAGGAAGCGGCTGGCCACCGGCCCGGCAAGCACCCGGGTGAGGTCCAGCACCCGCACCCCGGCCAGCGGCCGTTCCGCCGCCAGCGCCCAGCCCGGCGCGGGGGCGATGGCCTGTTCCTGGCACCAGATCAGGTCCTGTTCGGCCAGGGCCTGGCCCTGGGGGTGCGCCTTCCATTCGTCGATGGAGCGCATTTCGGCGGCGCAACCGCCGGTGGCCACCACTGCGTGTTCCAGTTCGGCCTTGTTCCAGGTGGCGACGCGGGCCGCCGCCTCTTCGCGGTTGGCGACCGGGCCCAGCACCCGCACCACGGCGGCACGGTGGTGCGAGGCGTTGGTGTGCAGGCGGATCCAGCCGTCGCGGGTGGCGTAGTCGCCGGCGATGTCGCCCCACATGGGCGGCAGCGCCCAGCCCTGGGGCCGCAGCGTCCAGGCGAACCAGAAGGACGCCAGGCGGCGGTCCACCTGCAGCGCCCCCGGCGACTGGCCGGCGCGCTTGAGCAAGGCCGCGGCGGCCAGGCCGGCTGTGGCGATGGAGGCGCCAGCGAGGTCGGTGACGGCGAAGGTCGAGGGCAGCCCGCCCTCGGCCTGGAAGGACAGGGACGCGGGCAGGGCCGCGTTCTCTTCCAGGGCCTGCCACAGGGCCCTGGTCATCTGGCTGGCGAGCATGCTGCACCTCGTCTGAAGAAGTCCGTGAAACGGACCCGCCAGGCAACCTTAGCCCGCCCGCCGCACCGCCGCGAGCCGGCCTTTCGCCGCAGAAGAATCGCGGGCAATAAAAAACCCGCCGATGGCGGGTTCTTTATTGGGGCGCTAGTCCTTTAGCAATGTGCCTACCATCGCCCCACGCGCGTGAAAATTTCGTGAAGAAACTCGGGCTCAGCCGGAATAATCCAGCGCCGTCCAGGCACGGCTGAGGTCGTCGCGGATGCGGCAGGCGGACAGGTCGCCACCCTCCTCGCCCACGCTCAGCAGGCGGGTGGCGCCGGTGCCGTCGTCGTGCACCTCGGTCAGCGTCTGCAGGCGGCCGCAGTTGGGCGTGTCGATCACATAGCTGGCCACCATCGCCGAGCGCGAGCGCGGCACGCGGATGGCGTCGCGCACGATGCCGTGTTCCTCCACGCGCTTGCCGTCGGCCACCAGCACCGCCCAGGCCTCGCGGCCGTCGATCACCAGGTAGGCGCCATTGGCCTTGGGGCCTTCCGCCGGCGGCTGGGCGCAGCCGCCGAGCAGGGCCAGGAGGGCGAGCACCAGCAGGGCTTTGACTTGCTTCATCACGCGTTCCTCTTCTTCGTCGTCGCCGCGGGGCGGGGCGGGGCCCGGTTTCGCGGCAGCCATGGATTCTGTGAGCCAGCGAAACCATGGTAGCCACAAAATACTGTTCATGCATACAGTATTTTTCGATTATGCTTCTGTCATCGACGAAAGGCACCCTGGCAACAGGTGGCAGGCAAGGACCCGAACAGGAGCGAAAGCGATGGTGGACATCCGCCAGATGAAATACACCGTGAACCACATGGGCGTGGAGGAAGTCAGCGAAGCGGTCGCCGAGTTGCATCTCGAGGGCCTGGTCACCGAGGGCAAGACGCCCTTCTCGCGTACCCACTTCAACACCTGCTTCGCCGAGATCGAGGCGCTGCTGCAGCGCGCCGGCTACCACCGCCCGCTGGACGTGGTGGGCTACCAGGGCCAGGCCTACGCCATGTTCGACCCCACGCGCTGGGAGGCGGTGCAGGTGCTGCGCTGGCTGAAGGAATACGTGGAAGAGGCCCACAGCGAGGCGGCGGAGGCCTGAGGCCAACCCCTCCGCGGGGATGGCAAAAGGCCGCAAAGGCTTACCGCAGAGCGGCCGGACTTGCGCACCGGGGGTTCGGTCACTAATGTCCTTGGGGCAGTTTCGCACCAGCACGCTGAATCAAGGACGAGTCCATGAGCAAGACGCTCCCCAAGGACTGGCTGTGGGCCTACCACAAACTTCGCAGCCTCTCCGTCGGCCGCACCAGTTCCGCCTTCCTCGCCACCCTCTACCACCTGCGCGGCGACACCGGCCCCTTCTACTGCAAGGGCGGGCTGAGCAAGTCGCGCCTGGTGCGCAAGGAGTCCTGACCGCGCCCTTTGTAGGAGCGCGCCCTGCGCGCGAATCGCGGACGGAGTCCGCTCCTACACCATCCCACATACCACGCGTGATCGCGATGTAACCCCGTAGGATGGGTTGAGCGAAGCGATACCCATCAGCGCAACCACATAGGTTTCGCAAGCTCAACCCATCCTACGAAAAGCATCTCGGCACAGCCGGCAGACAGTTGTCCTACAGGTAACCCCGCACCCTCCCCCTGTAGGAGCGCGCCCTGCGCGCGAATCGCGGGCAGGGCCCGCTACGGTAGTCCTGCACCGGGCCCACTCCGTATGAGCGAACCTGGCTTTTCGTAGGATGGTGTTGAGCGAAGCGATACCCATCACCGCGACCGCATGGGTTTCGCAAGCTCAACCCATCCTACAAAAGGCACCTCGGCGCAGCCGGCAACGTAGGAGCGGATTCATCCGCGATCCGGCCGCCAGGCCGGCCATGCCCCGCGAACGCCACTCCCTCAGGGATACGACTGCCGCTGCCCGTTCGAACGCGTCGTCCCCGGGGTGACGTCGAACTGCACGCCATTGGGGTATTCGATGCTCTGGCGGATGCCACCGTTGGTACCGCCGCCGCTGTTGTCGATGATCACCCGGCTGGAGCCCTGTTCGTAGCTGCGCGGAACCTGGACGCCACCATAGCCGTCATAGCGCTGCACGCTGGACGAGCTGTCGATGCTGCCGCTGGCACCAGGGCTGACGTAGATGCGCTCGATGCTGCGCACCGGCGGCTGGCCGGCCAGCGCCACCCCGGCCACCAGGCTGGCGAGCAGGCCGCAAAGCGCTCGGCTCTTCATGCTGGTCATGCTGGCTGAACCTCCGGTTAGGCTGGAAATGTTCCCAGTCTAACAACTCCAGTTTCCTACGCACCTGTTCCTTGCCATTCGATTGCCACGATTGGCAGATCGTTTCATATCAGTAAGATGCGACGATTTCTGAAAGAAGTTTCTGATGAATATTCGTCGCCAAGCACTATTCCTCCTGCTCGCGGCCTTGCCCCTGGCCGCCTCCGCCGCCGCTCCGCGCACCTTCCAGGAAGCCAAGAAGATCGGCTGGAAGCTCTATGCCCGCCAGTCGGTGGAGTTCTATTGCGGCTGCCGCTACAAGGGCAACCGCGTCGACCTGGCCAGTTGCGGCTACGTACCGCGCAAGAACGCCAAGCGCGCCGGGCGCATCGAATGGGAGCACATAGTCCCGGCCTGGGTCATCGGCCACCAGCGCCAGTGCTGGCAGAGCGGCGGGCGCAGCAACTGCTCGCGGCACGACCCGGTGTACCAGCGCGCCGAGGCCGACCTGTTCAACCTGGTGCCGAGCATCGGCGAGGTCAACGGCGACCGCAACAACTTCGGCTACGGCTGGCTGCCGCAGCAGGCACCGCAGTATGGCGCCTGCCCGATGGTCATCGACTTCAAGGCGAAGAAGGCCATGCCGCGCCCGCAGATCCGCGGGATGATCGCCCGCACCTACTTCTACATGAGCGACCGCTACGGCCTGAGGCTGTCCAGGCAGGACCGCCAGCTGTACCAGGCCTGGAGCAAGCAGTACCCGGTGGAAACCTGGGAGCGCCAGCGCAACCAGATGGTCGGCTGCGTGATGGGCTGGGGCAACCCTTACGTGGGCAAGATCGACCTGCAGGGCTGCGGCAGCGCGGGCAGCGTCGCCGGGCGCTGAAAGCCAGGCGACGGCCGCCGCGCCCGGCAGTAGACTCAGCGGGTGCGCCCTGTCGCGCAGGCCTCATTTTCCCTGTCTGGAGTACCTCGCATGTCCCTGTCGATCTACCAGATTTCCGTTCCGGTGTTCATCCGCATGCTCGGCAACCTCTCGGCCATCCTGGCCAAGGCCGAGGCCCATGCCCAGGCCAGGTCCATCGAGCCGACGGTGCTGCTGAACGCCCGCCTGGCCCCGGACATGTTCCCGCTGGCGCGCCAGGTGCAGATCGCCAGCGACGCCGCCAAGGGCTGCGCCGCCCGCCTGGCCGGCGTGGAGATTCCCAGCTACGCCGACGACGAACAGAGCTTCGCCGACCTGCAGGCGCGCATCGCGAAGACCGTCGACTACCTCAAGGGCTTCAAGCCCGAGCAGTTCGAAGGCGCCGAGAACCGCGACATCCACATCAAGACGCCGAGCCGCGAGCTGCAGTTCAAGGGCCTGGACTTCCTGCTCGGCTTCGCCAACGCCAACTTCTACTTCCACGTCACCACCGCCTACGCCATCCTCCGCCACAACGGTGTGGAGCTGGGCAAGATGGACTTCCTCGGCGGCGCCTGAGCCCGCCCGCGGGCGCCGGCCAGGCCGGCGCCCTCCTCCCGTCAGCGTCCCGGCAGCGGCAGGCTGGTGGTCGACTTGATCTCCGACAGCGCGACTATGGAGTTGATCTCCTGGATGCCCGGCACCTGCGACAGGCGCTCGAAGAAGAAGCGCTCGTAGGCCTCGATGTCCTCGGTGACGATGCGCAGCATGAAGTCCACCGCGCCCATCAGCACATGGCACTCCAGCACCTCGGGGAACTCGCGGATGGCCGCGGCGAACTCGGTGAGGTTGTTGCGGCCGTGGGTGTTCAGCTTCACCTGGGCGAAAATCTGCGTGTTCAGGCCGATCTTCTTGCGGTCCAGCAGGGTCACCTGGCGGCGGATCACCCCTTCTTCCTTCAGGCGCTGGATGCGCCGCCAGCACGGCGATTGCGAGAGGCCGATGCGCTCGGCGATCTCGGCGGTGGAGAGGGTCGCCTCCTCCTGCAACAGGGCGAGGATGCGCTTGTCATAGGCATCTAGCTCGATCGGCATGATTTATTCTCCAATCCATAAAATCACGCATAGTCTATTCCCAATCCACTCATCTTGGCGCCCATTCCGCAAAGCAAAGCCCGGCCGGGCCACCGACAATGAGCCACCTCCCAGCCTTGCCGGTCACCCGCCATGAACCAAGCCGTTTCCCTGCCCAGCAGCACCGCCGCCCTGCCCGCCAGCCTGCTCGACGCCACCCCCGCCGAACGCCCCGACGGCTGGACCCGCCGCCCGGCCGATATGGCGCGCCAGGCGCACTTCGCCATCCGCGCCGAAAACGACGCCGATGTGCTGTGCAAGCTGCTGAACCTGTTCGCTCTGCAGGGCTGGCTGCCGGCTGAAGTACATGCCGTGCAGGCGGGCGAATGGCTGCAGGTGGACCTGCGCATCGCGGGCATGCCGGAGCAGCGTGGCGAGGTGATGGCCGAGCGCATGCGCTCGCTGGTCAGCGTGGCGACGGTGGAATTGGCGTTCAGCGGCTGCTGACGGAGCGATCTGTCCGTTCAGCGATACAGGCTGGCTTTCTCGCGTTAGCCGGAAGGCCGCCGCGGGCATAGAGTCGGAACCGTCGTCCGTCCGTCAGAGACGGCGACCGCATTCTTCGTACCTTGCCCGAGATGATCGCCATGGCTCGTCCACGTCTGCTCCCCGACAATTTCACCCTGGCCCTGGTCGCCACCGTGGCCATCGCCAGCCTGCTGCCCTGCCAGGGCCAGGTGGCCACCGCCTTCGGCTGGATCACCAACCTGGCCATCGGCCTGCTGTTCTTCCTGCACGGCGCCAAGCTGTCGCGCCAGGCCATCATCGCCGGCGCCACCCACTGGCGCCTGCACCTGCTGGTGTTCGCCTGTACCTTCATCCTCTTCCCGATCCTCGGCCTGGTGCTCAAGCCGGTGCTCTCGCCGCTGGTGACCCCGGACCTGTACCTGGGCCTGCTGTACCTGTGCGCCCTGCCGGCCACCGTGCAGTCGTCCATCGCCTTCACCTCGCTGGCCCGCGGCAACATCCCGGCGGCGGTGTGCAGCGCCTCGGCGTCGAGCCTGATCGGCATCTTCCTCACCCCGCTGCTGGTCCAGCTGCTGCTGGGCGTGCATGGCGACACCGGCGTCTCCACCCTCGATGCCATCGGCAAGATCACCCTGCAACTGCTGGTGCCCTTCATCGCCGGTCAGGCCCTGCGCGGCGTGGTCGGCGGCTGGGTGGACCGGCACAAGCCGGTGCTGCGCTACGTCGACCAGGGCTCGATCCTGCTGGTGGTCTACACCGCCTTCAGCGCCGCGGTGATCCAGGGCCTGTGGCACCAGGTGCCGCTGACCGCGCTGGCCGGCCTGGTGGTGGTGTGCTGCATCCTGCTGGCCCTGGCGCTGCTGGCCACCAGCCAACTCAGCCGCCGCCTGGGCTTCAACAAGGAGGACGAGATCACCATCGTCTTCTGCGGCTCGAAGAAGAGCCTGGCCACCGGCGTGCCCATGGCCCAGGTGCTGTTCGCCACCGGCAGCATCGGCGTGATCCTGCTGCCGCTGATGCTCTTCCACCAGATCCAGCTGATGGTCTGCGCGGTGCTGGCCCAGCGCTACGCCAGGCGCCAGCAGGAAAGCGCAGCGGCGGCGCAGGTGGCGCAGTCGCGCTGAGCCGTTCGGTGCGACGTGTCTTGCCGGCTGCGCCGAGGCGCTTTTCGCAGGATGGGTTGAGCCTTGGCGAAACCCATGCGGCCACGGCGATGGGTATCGCTTCGCTCAACCCATCCTACGGGGCGTCATATTTGCCTGTAGGAGCGCGCCCTGCGCGCGAATCGCGGGCAGGGCCCGCTACAGGTTGATGCCCCGCGAAGTCAGGCCACCGGCGAACGCATGGTGACGAATTCCTCGGCCGCCGTCGGGTGGATGCCGATGGTCTCGTCGAACACGCGCTTGGTGGCCCCGGCCTTGAGCGCCACGGCGATGCCCTGGAGGATCTCGCCGGCCTCCGGGCCGACCATGTGGCAGCCCAGCACCTGGTCGCTGTCGGCGTCGACGATCAGCTTCATCAGGGTCTTTTCCTGGGATTCGGTGAGGGTCAGCTTGAGCGCGCGGAAGCGGCTCTCGAACAGCTTGACGCGGTGCCCGGCGGCGCGCGCCTCGTCCTCGGTGAGGCCGACGGTGCCGATGTTCGGCAGGCTGAACACCGCCGTGGGGATCAGCTTGTAGTCCACCGGCCGGTATTCCTCGGGGCGGAACAGGTGGCGCGCCACGGCCATGCCCTCGGCCAGGGCCACCGGCGTCAGCTGCACGCGGCCGATGACGTCGCCGATGGCGCGGATCGACGGCTCGCTGGTGCGGTAGGCCTCGTCGACCTTGACGAAGCCCTTGTCGCTCAAGGCTACATCGACGTTCTCCAGCCCCAGGCCATCGAGCATCGGCCGGCGGCCTGTGGCGTAGAACACGCAGTCGGCCTCCAGCAGGCGGCCATCCTTGAGTGTCGCCAGCAGGCTGCCGTCGGCCTGCTTGTCGATGCGCGCGATGTCGGCGTTGAACTGCAGGTCCAGGCCCTTCTTCGTCAGTTCGTCGCGCAGGTGCTCGCGCACGCTGCGGTCGAAGCCGCGCAGGAACAGTTCGCGGCGGTACAGCAGGCTGGTCTGCGCGCCCAGGCCATGGAAGATGGAGGCGAACTCCACGGCGATGTAGCCGCCGCCCACCACCAGCACCCGGCGCGGCAGCTGCGGCAGGAAGAAGGCCTCCTGGGAGGTGATGACGTGCTCCTTGCCGGGGATGTCCGGCACCTGGGGCCAGCCGCCGGTGGCGATGAGGATGTTGGCGGCACGCAAGCGCTGGCCATCGACTTCCACGGTGTGGGCGTCGACCAGGCGCGCATGGCCTTCGAGCAGGCTCACCCCGCTGTTCACCAGCAGGTTGCGGTAGATGCCGTTGAGGCGGTGGATCTCGCGGTTCTTGTTGGCGATCAGGGTCGGCCAGTCGAAGCGCGCCTCGCCCAGGCTCCAGCCGAAGCCGGCGGCCTGCTCGAAGTCCTCGTGGAAGTGCGCACCGTACACCAGCAGCTTCTTCGGCACGCAGCCGACGTTCACGCAGGTGCCGCCCAGGTAGCGGCTCTCGGCCACCGCCACGCGCGCGCCGAACCCCGCGGCGAACCGCGCGGCGCGCACGCCGCCGGAACCCGCACCAATCACGAACAGGTCGAAATCGAAAGCCATCGTCGTTCTCCACTGGCAGATGCCCGGCAGCATACCTCATCGCCGCTGGCCTATCCTGCCAGCAGAGCCCACAGGAGGAAGCCGCCATGCGCCCCACCCTGACCCACCTGGCCCTGCACGTACCGGACCTGGAGGCCTGCATCGCCTTCTACGAACGCTTCTGCGGCATGCGCGTGATCCACCAGCGCGAGGGCAAGGGCTCGCGCATCGTGTGGATGGCCGAGCCGGGCAAGGAGCACCAGTTCATCTTCGTCATCATGCCCGGCGGCGAGGCCCGCCACCTGGCCAGCGACGACTACAGCCACTTCGGCTTCGCGGTGGACAGCCACGAGAAGGTCGACGCCATCGCCGCCGAGGCCGAGCGCGCCGGCTGCCTGATCTGGGCGCCACGCCAGGAGCCCTACCCTGTTGGCTATTACTGTGGCCTCAGGGACCCAGCAGGCAATTACGTCGAATTCAGCTACGGCCAGCCGCTGGGGCCGGGCTCGGAAGACATGCCGATTCCGCAGGTGCCATAGCCTGGCAGCATTTGTAGGAGCGAGCTTGCTCGCGAACCGCCCACGCACCGGAAACAGCGTTCGCGAGCAAGAACCAGGCGTCCCCCTCGCTCCTACGAAAAGCGTGTGGATCATGCGGGCGCCGGAAACGAAGAAGCCACCCGCGGGTGGCTTCTTCGACGGACCGGGAACGCGCTGGGGTTACCAGGCCTTGCCGGTCTTGTAGAGGTTCTCGTAGCAGAAGTTGGTCGCCTCGATGTAGCCCTCGGCGCTACCGCAGTCGAAGCGCTTGCCCTTGAACTTGTAGGCCAGCACGCAGCCGTCCTGGGCCTGCTTCATCAGGGCGTCGGTGATCTGGATCTCGCCACCCTTGCCCGGCTCGGTCTGCTCGATCAGCTCGAAGATGTCCGGGGTCAGGATGTAGCGGCCGATGATCGCCAGGTTCGAGGGCGCTTCTTCCGGCTTGGGTTTCTCGACCATGTTGTTCACGCGGTAGATGTCGTCGCGGATCATCTCGCCGGCGATCACGCCGTACTTGTTGGTCTCTTCCGGCGGCACTTCCTGGATGGCCACGATGGAGCAGCGGAACTGGTTGTACAGCTTGACCATCTGCTTCAGGACGCTATCGCCTTCCAGGTTCAGGCAGAGGTCGTCGGCCAGGACCACGGCGAAGGGTTCGTCGCCGATCAGCGGGCGGCCGGTGAGGATGGCGTGGCCCAGGCCCTTCATCTCGATCTGACGGGTGTAGGAGAAGGTGCACTCATCGATCAGGCGGCGGATACCGACCAGGTACTTTTCCTTGTCGGTGTTGCGGATCTGGGTTTCCAGCTCGTAGCTGATGTCGAAATGGTCTTCCAGCGAACGCTTGCCGCGGCCGGTGACGATGCCGATCTCCGACAGCCCGGCTTCCAGCGCCTCTTCGACGCCGTACTGGATCAGCGGCTTGTTGACGATCGGCAGCATTTCCTTGGGCATGGCCTTGGTGGCCGGGAGGAAGCGGGTGCCGTAGCCGGCAGCCGGGAACAGACATTTCTTGATCATGGAAGTCCTTCGACATGAACGAGGGTGTGAATGGCGCGCAGTCTAATGAGCCCGCGTGCGGCTTACAATGCCCACGCTGCGCGCCCGCCAGCGGAGGCGCAGGCCCGTCGGGAGATGGGCAACGGCTAGTCAGACCGCCGCGGCGCCGGCAAGTTCGGCCGATACTGGCAAAAAGTCAGCACCGGCTGCCCTCGGCGACCGTCTGTCGGCCTCGACCTACACACTCTGAAGGACACCGCCACGCCCCGGGCTGACCTGGCTCAGCCTTCCGGCGGATCGTCGCGGCGGAGCGATCCGGCCGTATTGACCGGATAGGGACTAGACCGGATACTGTATTTACATACAGTATATTGAGATTCCATCTTGCGTCGTTTCTGCCTTCCCCACCACCGGTGCCGACCATGGGCCTCGCCGTAGACCTGGGCGCGCTGCTCGACCAGCGACGCGTCTGGAAAGGCCAGGCCGGCACCGCGCCCAGCGCGGCCCAGCCCACCGGCCACGCCCGGCTGGACGCCCTGCTGCCCGGCGGCGGCTGGCCGGAGTCGGCGCTGAGCGAGATTCTCCATGGCGCCGAGGGCATCGGTGAGCTGCAGCTGCTCTGGCCAACCCTGGCGCGCTTGAGCCACGCCGGCGAGCGCGTGGTGCTGGTGGCGCCGCCGCACATTCCCTACCCCCGCGCCTGGCTGGCGGCCGGCGTCGACTTGCAGCACCTGGTGTGGGTCGAGGCCAGTGGCCGCGATGCGCTCTGGGCGACCGAGCAATGCCTGCGTTCGGGTTGCTGCGGCGCCGTGCTGTGCTGGCCGCAGCAGGCCGACGACCGCGCCCTGCGCCGCCTGCAGGTGGCGGCGGAAAGCGGCCAGACGCTGGCCTTCGCCTTCCGCCCGCTGCGCGAGGCGCTCAACCCCTCGCCGGCTGCCCTGCGCCTGGCCCTCGAAGCCCGCCCGGCACAGTTGCGGGTGCTCAAGTGCCGTGGCGGCCTCGCCCCGGCCAGCCCCCTGCCGCTGGCTGCCCTGAACTGAGGTCGCCATGCTCTGGGCCTGCATTCTCCTGCCACAGCTGGCCATGGACGCCGCCCTGCGCCAGCGCAGCGATCCCGAGGCGCCCCTCGCCCTGCTCGCCGGCCCGCCGCAGCGGCGCATGTTGCAGGCGGTCAACCCGGCGGCCCGCCGGCTCGGCCTGCGTCCCGGCCTGTCGCTGACCGCGGCGCGCGCCCTGTGCCGCGATTTCGACTGCGCCGAGTACGATCAGGCGGCCATCCAGCGCAGCCAGGACCTGCTCGCCGCCTGGGCCTACGGCTTCAGCTCCCAGGTCAGCCAGCATTACCCGCGCGCGCTGCTGCTGGAGGTTGCCTCCAGCCTGGCGCTGTTCGGCCCCTGGCCGCGCTTCGAGGCCCGTCTGCGCGAGGAGCTGCGGGCCCTGGGCTTCAGCCACCGCATCGGCGTGGCGCCCAATCCCGCCGCCGCGCGGGTACTGGTCAACGTCGGCGACGGCCTGCTGGTGGAACGGCCGCAAGCCCTGCGCAGCGCCCTCGGCCGCCTGCCCCTGGAGCGCTGCGGGCTGCCCCGGGAAAGCGTGGCCAGCCTGGCGCGCATGGGCCTGCGCAGCCTGCAGCAACTGCTCGCTCTGCCCCGCGATGGCCTGGCCCGGCGCTTTCCGGCGGAACTGCTGCGGCAGGTCGACAGCCTGCTCGGCCAGCGGCCGCTGGCCCTGGACTTCTACCGGCCGCCGGAGCGCTTCGAAAGCCGCATCGAGCTGAACTTCGACGTCGAATCGACCCAGGCACTGCTCTTCCCCCTGCGCCGCCTGACCGGCGACCTCGCCGCCTTCCTCGCCGGGCGCGACAGCGGCGTGCAGCGCTTCGAGCTGTACCTGGAGCACCACGGCCGCGGTGACACCTGCATGCCGGTCGGCCTGCTCAGCGCCGAACGCGAGCCCGCCATGCTCTTCGAGCTGAGCCGCGGCCGCCTGGAGCATTTGCAACTGCCCGCCGCAGTGCACGCCGTGCGCCTGCTGGCCGACGACCTGCCGCCCTTCGCCCCCGAACGGCGCCAGCTGTTCGACGAGCGCCCCCAGCAGACGCAGCCCTGGGAGCAGTTGCGCGAACGCCTGCGCGCCCGCCTTGGCGACGAGGCCGTACATGGCCTGGGCGCCCTCGCCGAGCACCGCCCGGAGCAGGCCTGGCAACCCCGGGAAAGCCCGCGCGCCCTGCCCTTGCCGCCCTGCGGGCCGCGCCCCGGGTGGCTGCTGTTGCAGCCACAGGCGCTGCGCGAAAGCCTGCCCAGGGTGCTCGCCGGGCCGGAACGCATCGAGTCCGGCTGGTGGGACGGCGCCGACCTGCGCCGCCACTACTACCGGGTGCAGACCCGCGCCGGCCAGCAGGCCTGGGTCTACCGCGAGGTCGGCAACGAGGGGCCGTGGCTGATCCACGGCTGGTTCGCATGACTCCCGCCTACGCCGAGCTGCACTGCCTGTCGAACTTCAGTTTCCAGCGCGGCGCCTCCAGCGCCAGCGAGCTCTTCGAACGCGCCGCGCGCCTGGGCTACCGCGCCCTGGCGATCACCGACGAATGCAGCCTGGCCGGCATCGTCCGCGCCTGGCAGGCGGCGAAGGAATGCAAGCTGGCGCTGATCGTCGGCAGCGAAGTGCGCATCGAGGCCGGCCCCAAGCTGGTGCTGCTGGCCGAGAACCTCGCCGGCTACCAGAACCTCTGCCGGCTCATCACCCACGCCCGGCGCCGGGCCGAAAAGGGCAGCTACCGCCTGTTGCGCGAAGACCTGGAAACCGAGCTGGATGGCCTGTTGGCGATCTGGCTGCCCGACGCGCCAACGGATACCGACGGAACCTGGCTGCGCGAACGCTTCCCGCAACGCCTCTGGCTAGGCGTCGAGCTGCACCGCGGCGCGGATGACAGCGCCCGCCTGCAAGCCCTGCTGGCCCAGGCCGCCCGCCATGGCATCGCCGCCGTGGCCTGCGGCGACGTGCACATGCACAACCGCGGCCGCCGCGCCCTGCAGGACTGCATGACGGCCATCCGTCAGCACCTGCCGGTCAGCGAAGCCGGCGCCTACCTGTTTCCCAACGGCGAACGCCACCTGCGCCCGCGGGAAGTGTTGGCCGAGCTGTATCCACCGCCGTTGCTGGAGGAGACGTTGCGGATTGCGGGGCGCTGCAGTTTCGATTTCGAGCAGCTGCGCTACCAGTATCCCCGCGAACTGGTGCCCGAGGGGCATACGCCGAAGTCCTGGCTGTGCCAGATGACCTATGCCGGCATCCGCAGGCGCTGGCCTGAGGGGGCGCGGAAGAAGGTGCTCAAACGCATCGGCAAGGAACTGCTGCTGATCGCCGAACTGGAGTACGAGAACTACTTCCTCACGGTCCACGACATCGTCCAGTTCGCCCGCAGCCAGGGCATTCTCTGCCAGGGACGTGGCTCGGCCGCCAACTCCGCGGTGTGCTTCGCCCTGGGCATCACCGAACTGGACCCATCGCGCAGCAAGCTGCTTTTCGGCCGCTTCATCTCCCGCGAACGCAACGAGCCACCGGACATCGACGTCGACTTCGAGCACGAGCGGCGCGAAGAGGTCATCCAGTACGTCTTCCGTCGCTATGGCCGCCAGCGTGCAGCCCTGACCGCCGTGGTCAGCAGCTACCGCGGCGCAGGCGCCATGCGCGACATAGCCAAGGCCCTGGGCTTGCCACCCGACCAGGTGGACGCCCTGGCCGGATGCTGCGGGCGCTGGAGCGAGCAAACGCCACCCGAAGAGCAACTGCGCGAAGCGGGCTTCGATCCACAGAGCCCGGTCATGCGCAGGGTGCTGGCGCTCACCGCCGAGCTGATCGGCTTTCCCCGCCACCTGTCGCAACATCCCGGCGGCTTCGTCATTTCCGAGCAGCCATTGACCAGCCTGGTCCCGGTCGAGAACGCATCCATGCCCGAACGCACCGTGATCCAGTGGGACAAGGACGATATCGACGCGGTGAAGCTGCTCAAGGTCGACGTACTCGCCCTCGGGATGCTCAGTGCCTTGCGCCGCTGTTTCGACCTGGTGCATCGACTGCGCGGCACGCCGATGAGCATTGCCAACATCCCCCCGGAAGACGCGGCCACCTACGAAATGATCAGCCGCGCCGACGCCATAGGCGTGTTCCAGATCGAGTCCCGCGCGCAGATGGCCATGCTGCCGCGGCTACGGCCGAAGACCTTCTACGACCTGGTGATCGAGGTCGCCATCGTCCGTCCGGGCCCGATACAGGGCGACATGGTCCACCCCTACCTGCGACGGCGTAATGGAGAGGAGCCGATCACCTATCCCTCGCCGGCCCTGGAACAGGTGTTCCGGCGCACCCTGGGCGTGCCGCTGTTCCAGGAACAGGTCATGGAGGTCGCGGTGGTGGCCGCCGACTACACCGCCGGCGAAGCCGACGACCTGCGCCGCTCCATGGCCGCCTGGAAACGCCACGGCGGCCTGGAAAAACACCGCCTGCGCCTGACCGCAGGCATGTTGAAGAATGGCTATACCGCCGAATTCGCCGCGCGCATCTTCGAACAGATCAAAGGCTTCGGCAGCTATGGCTTCCCCGAGTCCCACGCCGCCAGTTTCGCCCTGCTCACCTACGCCAGCAGCTGGCTGAAATGCCACGAGCCGGCAGCCTTCGCCTGCGCCCTGGTCAACAGTTGGCCGATGGGCTTCTACAGCCCCGACCAGGTCCTGCAGGATGCCCGCCGCCACGGCGTCGAGGTGCGCCCGGTGGACGTGCGCTACAGCCACTGGGACTGCGGCCTGGAGGACAAGGGCGAGGCGCAACCGGCGATCCGCCTGGGGCTGCGCATGGTCCGCGGCTTCCGCGAGGAGCTGGCCCTGCGCATCGTCCAGGCCCGCGGGCGACGGGCCTTCGAAAGCGTCGAGGACCTCAGCTACCGGGCCGGCCTGGACGCCGCGGCCCGCGAACGCCTGGCCGACGCCGGCGCCCTGCGCGGCCTGGCCGGGCACCGCCACCGGGCGCGCTGGGCCGTGGCCGGGGTGGAGCCGCAGCTACCGCTGTTCGCCGGCCAGGATGTGATGGCGGAGACCGCGGTGAGCCTGCCGCTGCCCAGCCTGGGCGAAGAAATGCTCACAGACTACGCCAGCCTGGGCACCACCCTCGGCCCGCACCCGCTGAACCTGCTGCGCGGCCAGTTGAAGGCGCTGCGCTGCCGCAGCTCCCGCGAGTTGCCCGGCCTGGAGCACGGCCGGCCGGTCAGCGTCGCCGGGCTGGTCATCGGCCGGCAGCGGCCGCAGACCGCCAGCGGCGTTACCTTCGTCACCCTGGAAGACGAGTTCGGCCTGGTCAACGTGGTGGTCTGGCGCGACCTGGCCGAGCGCCAGCGCCGCGTCTTCCTGCAAGCGCAACTGCTGCAGGTGCGCGGCCGGCTGGAAAGCGAGAGCGGCGTGCGCCACGTGATCGCCGAGCAACTGGTCGACCTGACGCCCCTGCTCAGCGGCCTGGACGTGCCCAGCCGCGATTTCCGCTAGTGGCTCAGCTGGCCAGGCGGTGCAGGTTCCAGCGCACCACGCCCCAGATCGCCAGCTCGTCGCCCTCGCCGATGCGGATCGGCGGGTAGCGGTCGTTGGCCGGCAGCAGCGCGTAGCCGCCATCGATGATGTCCAGGCGGCGGATCAGCGGCTCGCCGTTCACCGCGGCCACCACCACCTCGCCGGAGCTGGCCAGGCAGGCGCGGTCCACCACCAGCAGGTCGTTGTCGTGGATGCCGGCGCCGGTCATACCATCGCCATGTGCGCGGACTATGTAGGTATGGGGGGTGTGCAGCTCGAGCAGGTCATCCAGCGACCGCGGCTGCGCCTGAAGGAACGCCGACGGATCGGCGGCGGCAGGAAGGAAAGCGGTGTGAGACATGACGGGGCATCCTCGGAATACTGTACATACATACAGATACCAGAAACAATGTGAACCCGGCAAGCCATTCCCTACTCCATTGACAGCCACCGGCAAGCGCGCCGGCGTGGTCTATCCTTCGTGTGGGGGCGAGGAGTTTCAGCATGAATCCTGGCACGTTCGTCACACTCATGATTTTCGGCTGGCTGCTGCTGGCGGGCGTCACCCTGTGGGCCTTCCTGCGCGTGCCCATGCGCCGGGCCCGGCTGCATTCGCGCAGCGAGGCCCAGGCCCACTCCCACGAGGCGCCGGCGCCCCAGGCGCAGCCGCAGGCGGCCCCGCGCAGGCGCCATGCCGGCTGGCTAACGTGGAGTCATCGCTGAGGCGGCAGCAGGCCGCCGTCATTCAGGCTTTTCGGAAACCCCGCACAGGCCCCTGCCCCGGCTTTCTCGCCCGACGGGCGAGGCTGGACAGCCCCGGAGCAGGCCGGCTCCCCCGGCTACCCGGCCTCAGGCCAGGCGAATGTCCGCGCCGGTGACCTCGTCGCGCAGGGCGCGCAATTCGGCTGCATCCTGGTTCAGGTGGTGGATGGCCTTGAGCAACCGCTGGCGCAGCAGTTCGTCGGGCACTTGCTCCACGGCGCGCATCACTTCGATGGCAGTGGCTTCGTTGTTGCTGGCTACCGAGTCCAGCACCTTGCGGATGTTGCGGGCTGCACGTTGCACGTCAGGTCCTCATGACAAAGTGCGAGCACCCTAGGACAACAATATTTCTCAAAGATTTCAGCGAGTTGCATTCTGACCAATGGTCAAGCGCAGGCCCCGTGCGCAAGCCGGCGGATGACGCGGCGGCAGGCATCGGCGGCGCGGCCGATTGTCACGCTGCCGAATCGGGAAGCTGGGAATGCAGAGGGGGGGATTCTGGTGCTCGGAGCGGGACTCGAACCCGCAAGACCGTGAGGCCGGCGCATTTTAAGTGCGCTGTGTCTACCAATTTCACCATCCGAGCCGGGCGGGCATTGCCGAGGCCGGAAGAGCGCGGCCACCGGGCAATGTGGAAGGGCCGAGACTATACCGAGTCGACTCGTTGCGGTAAAGCCGGGACCACGGGCGTAAGCGCTTGATGGCACAGCCGATTCCCTTCTTTCCGAGCGCCCTGCACAAGGGACTAGTCGGAATTACCGGCTTTTTGCCATCCCCCCCTGTCGCATAAGCTGCCCACCCACGGGGCGGAAGGGAAGCCGACTCCGTCTTGGGCCGCATTACCCCGGATGCGGCCGCTTTTTCTTCCGCCACCTTCCCTGGACAGCCGAACAGCGTGAACCCAATCACATAACTATCGAAAAGCCAGCACAGAGCCATCATCGGTACAAGACTTTGACGTTCAGTGGATCACGAAACGCCAAACAGGAGAGGTCCGATGAGGCAACGTATTGCCACCCGCGTGGGCAGGTCCCTGGTCGTCATCGAAACCAAGGACATCACGCATTTCAGCGCGGAAGAAAAGTATGTGACGGCCTTCACCGCCAAGGGACGCATCCATTTCGACGCCACCCTGAAGGCCCTGGAAATCGAGTTCGCGGAGGAGTTCATCCGCATCCATCGCAGCCACCTGGTACGCCGCAGCCTGGTCAGCAACCTGCGCTGGGACGCCTATTCGGCCAGCGTCGGCATCGACGGCACGGAAACCCGCCTGCCCCTGAGCCGCCAGCGCGTCGGCGTGGTTCGCAACCTGCTGCGGGCCCGCGACGGAGCGACCGTGATCGCCACCCTGGACGGGACGCTGCCACCTTCCATGCTGGCCAGCCCGCAGACAGCCCCTGCCCTGCGGGCTGGCTGACGAAAGAGCGTATCGCTCGACCGCCTGCAATATCAAAGCAACATCACGCTTCTATACTGCATGAAGGCTGACGGACCAGCCCCCATCGGTAGTACGAAGAAGCCTCGCCTCGCCGCGGGGCTTTTTCCTTTCCGCTATCCATCGTTCGAGTGAAAACTTGCATCAGCTCAAGGTATGAGCGATTCGCATACATGCAATCGAGGATGTATGTTTATTTCGCTGTCGCGTAATGGCAATATGCCTGGCCCTCTTGCTGAGGACATGGCCGGCCGAGCAGGGACGCGACGGCCAGCCACTCGCCCTTCTCAGCGCGCCACCCTGCCGCGCAATCCCCAGAGCAGCAGTCCGATGGCGACGATGATCGCCAGGCCGACGCTGACGAAACCAAGGGTCACCAGCAGCTCCTGCCAGGGCTCCCCGCTATGCCCCGCGGCGGTGACGGGCGACATGGCCGCGGTGCCGAAAACCGCGGCGAGCAAGGTGAAGGCCCAATTGGCATAGGCGCCGTAGAGCAATGCGCAGAAAGTGACACCCTGCCACCTGCGCGACAGCGCCACCTCACCCCAGATCGCCCCCAACGCCAGCAACAGCAGGCCATTGAGGATGCCCTCCAGGTGGGCCGCCAGGGCCATGCGCGGATTGCTCAGCTGCGCCTCGACCAGCCCGGTGAGCAGGCCGAGCAACAGCAGCAGCAAGCCGTGCCAGAGCAACCGCCGATTCACGCCAGCCATGCCGGGCCCCTCCGCGATCGGGCTTTCCCTTCACTCTAGACGGCGCGGCCTAGCGCAGCGGCAGCCAGCCGGGCGCGATGTTTTCGTATGGGAGCAGCAGATAGGCCGCCAGATAGCAGGCGATGAAAAGGCAGGCGGCGGCCACGACGAGCCATTCGAAGCGCGACATCTCTCATCCTTGAGCAGCGCAATTCCAAAGTGCCAGTATGCCATGACGAACCATGGATGGCATCCGGCATTCACCGGCAGGCAAGGAAACGAGCGACGCAGCGCCGGGCCCGGTAGAATTCCGCCGCCCCGGGAACCGGAACGGCTGCGGCCGGTCTGACACCGCCAGCGAATTCACATTGCGGATCGCCCTGCGATCCGGACGCTCCATCGACCATCCCGGGCGGCAAGCCTGCCGCCCTTCATCCCTCGAGGTTAGCAATATGCGCAAAGCACTCCCCGCCCTGGCCCTGAGCCTGCTCTTCGCCCAAGCCGCCATGGCCGGCGGCGGTACCCAGGCAGCCGTCGGCGGTGGCCTGGGTGGCGCCCTGGGCAACGTCGTCGGTCAGCAACTGGGCGGCAGCACCGGTGCCGCGATCGGCGCCGGCGTCGGCGGCGCGGCAGGTAGCGCGGCCACCGCCAAGAAAGGCAGGAAGACCAAGGCCGCCATCGGTGGCGGCCTGGGCGCCGCCGGTGGCTCGCTCATCGGCAACAAGCTCGGCGGCAGCACCGGCGCGGCCATCGGCGCCGGCCTGGGCGGCGCGGCGGGCGGCGCTCTCGGCGGCAAGAAGTAAATCCAGCGCCGCACTGGAATGCCGAAGCCCCGTGGGTGCGAACCCACGGGGCTTTTTCGTGTGCGCCGCAAGGGCTGAGCGCCTAGTCCGAGGAGACGAAGCCGTGTTCTCTCCGGTGGCCTGATTTTCTGCATCGATCCCAGGTAGCGGATCATTTCACCCAGCGCTGACTCTTGAAGCAGGATTCCCTGTGCGGCTTTTGCGACATGGGAAGACAGCGATGCCCAGACAAGGCCGCACCATCGAGTACGGCCGTTTCATTTCTGCTTCTCCCTACTGGTCGTGACGCGATGAGGCGTACCGTGCCAGCGGCAGTCTGTTCTATCACTACGACGCCAAGGTTTAGGGGCAACTCGGCTCGAACGGCCGTGGCAACGATTGCGACACGGGGGCCCGCAGCTTCGACTGCATTCGCGATTAATCAGTAGGAACCGATCCCCTAGTCCAGCCAGCAGCAAGACACACAGAACGCTACGGGAAGATGATCCGAATGATGCTACTGGCCTCGTAGACAAAGCGCCCTGCGACAAGGAGCAATCCAAGTATCACCGCAGCCCTCGCCGAATATCCAAAGATCTCCCTACTGGTATTTCTAGAGCACCGCCAGGCGATCTTAATTATCCATGGAAAGAAAACAGCGAATGGAGCTGCTCTGAGCATCAGGGACGACAAGAGAAGACCAGGGTGCAAGGCAAACCCCATCTGAATAAGGGATGCCTTCGCTACATAAACTTGATAGGCGACCCATGCCATCCAGAATCCCTCCTTGAGGAGGTGCGACAGGAACAGCGTGAGTAGAAACCCTGGAAGGTAGATCAGCCAAAAAACCTTCCACAGTGGACGACTCTCATGAGCGGCTGGCAATCCTTTGATGCTGCTAAGCGGCGGGGTATACGGCGATTTCATTTTGGTGCCTTACCTGGCGATATTTCGGCGGGTTCCAACGATGAACTCATATCTACTTTCCCTGTAATTCGCAATCCCCCCCCTGACCTCCCTGGCAAGTACGCCACCCTCCTCGCCCGGCTCCGTCCGGGCCTTTTGTCGCCCTCTTTCGCATACCGACGCATCGCCGGCAGCCCGACACGTTGACGCGCGGATAGTGGAAATGATTCTGAAATAGTGGAAATCGCCGGGCTTACAGCAGGCAAAGAAAAAGCCCCGTAGACCTTGATCTACGGGGCTTTTCTGTTGGAGGCTGAGGTCGGAATCGAACCGGCGTTCACGGATTTGCAATCCGCTGCATAACCACTCTGCTACTCAGCCTTTTAACCTGGCAAACCGCGCTGCGGTTCGCTGCAATTCTGTTCGGCTTGGCTTTCTTTCAAGCTCTAACCTATTGATTACACAGAGTTTTCATCGCCCTGCGCTTTCGATGGCCGGGATTATGGACTAATGGGACAAGGCTGGCAACACCTGAGATTAAATTTCTTCATTCGCCTCTGAAGACTCACCTGCCAGCCTCAGGGCTCTCGATCGGCATCTTCCTCAAGGCCGTCGCCCACCCGTTCTGAAATCACTTGCGGCAGGCCGGGCCAACTGTTGGCCCGCCGACAGCGCCCCAACAGAACAGTTGGAAGAACAACAGTAAAAGCCTGGCAGAAAGCCACAACCCCCGAAATCACTGAGGTATGCCAGTGGCACAGGGATTGCCTCGGGGCATCACCGCTTATTTCGGGAACACCTCCCATGGCCCCCTTCCCTGCCAGGTGAACGGCGCCAACCGATGCCAACGAGGACAGCAACATGAGTCTGGACGCTTTCCGCGCCCCACCCTCTTCCAGCGACAACCGCCAGCCAAGCCTCTCCCGCGGCGACCGGAAACAGGAGCACGGCGCATGAAGATCATCGACATGCGCTGCCGCCCGGCCTTCCTGCATCCGTTCTTCGGCGCCGTGCCCGGCTCGGCCGAGCACGCCACGGCGCGCTGGCTGAACCGGCGCGTCGGCACTCGTGGCGACGATGCCCACTTCGAACGCTCGCTGACCCAGGAAGGCTTCCTCGCCGAGGTGCGCGACGCCGGCCTGCACAAGGCCGTGGTGGTCGGCCGGCACACGCCGGCGCAGCACCTGCCCAACGAGCGGATCCACGCCATCGTCGACGGCCACGCGCAATTGCTCGGCATCGGCTCGGTGGACCCGGCGCTGCAGGGTGTGGAAGGCGCGCTCGCGGAGATCGACCATGCGATCGACGACCTGGGCCTGGCCGGCATCGACCTGGAGCCCGGCTTTGGCGAACCGGCGCGGCACCCGGACGACGCGCTGTACTGGCCGATCTACGAGCACCTGCAGAAGCGCGCCATTCCATTGTTCCTGATGAGCGGGCCGACCACGCCCGACCCGACCTACAACGACCCCGGCCGCCTGGCGGCGGTGGCCCGGGCCTTCCCGGACCTGCGGATCGTCGTCTACCACGGCTTCTGGCCCAACGTGCAGCAGGCCATCGGCCTGGCGTTCCGCTACGAGAACGTCCACCTGGTGCCGGACATGTACCTGTTCCTGCCCGGCAGCGAAGCCTACGTGCAGGCCGCCAACGGCTTCCTCGCCGACCAGTTGCTGTTCGGCTCCTCCTACACCTTCAGGCCCATTCGCCAGAGCATCGAGGACGCCCGGCGCCTGGGCTTGAGCGAACACGCCCTGGAGCGCTTCTTCCATGGCAACGCCGCGCGCCTGTTCGGGCTCGACTGAGTAGCGCGAAGCCCGCCGGGGAGCCCGCTCGGCAGCGGGCCCCCGGCGGGCGACGATAGGAAGACCGCCGGCCAGGGCGGCGCCGTGGCCCGCCTCAGATCGTGCGCGAGAAACGCTCCTGCTGCTCGCCGCCCAGGTAGGCGTCGAAGGCCATCGCCACACTGCGCATCATCAGCTGGCCCTGGGGCAGCAGGATCAGCGCGTCGTCGCGCAGCTCCACCAGCCCGTCGTCGACCTGCTCCCGCAACTGCCGCAGCGAGCCTGCGAAATACTCGCTGAAACGGATGCCGTGGCGCGCCTCCAGCGGCGCGTAGTCCACGCGGCCATGGCACATCAGCGCGCCTATCACCTCGCGGCGCAGGCGGTCGTCGTCGGTCAGCCGGTAGCCCTTGTGCACCGGCAGCAGGCCCTCGTCGAGGCGCGCGTAGTACTGCGACAGCTCCTTCACGTTCTGCCCGTAGGTGTCGCCGACCTTGCTGATCGACGACACGCCCAGGGCGATCAGGTCGCAGTCGGCATGCGTCGAATAGCCCTGGAAGTTGCGCTGCAGCGTGCCCCTGGCGCGGGCCACGGTGAGTTCGTCGTCGGGCAGCGCGAAGTGGTCCATGCCGATGTACGCATAGCCCTCCCCCGTCAGCCGCCGGATGGTCAGCTCCAGCAGCTCCAGCTTGCGCTCGGGCGGCGGCATGTCCTCGCGGCGGATCAGCCGCTGCGCGCGCACCCGCTCGGGCAGGTGGGCGTAGCTGTAGGCGGCGATGCGGTCCGGGCGCAGCGCGATGATCTTGCCCAGGGTGGCGTCGAAGCTCTCCACCGTCTGCAGCGGCAGGCCGTAGATCAGGTCCACCGAGACCGACTTGAAGCGCGCCTCGCGGGCGGCCTGGACCAGGTCGAAGATCTGCTGCTCGCTCTGCACGCGGTTGACCGCAGCCTGGACCTTCTCGTCGAAGTCCTGCACGCCGAAGCTGAGGCGGTTGAAGCCCTGGGCGCGCAATTCGGCGATGCGTTCGCGGCTGATGGTGCGCGGGTCGACCTCGATGGAGAACTCGTGGTCGTCGCTCTCGTCCAGGTTGAAGTGCTCGCGCAGGCTGTCCATCAGGTCCGACAACTGTTCGCTGGTCAGGTAGGTCGGCGTACCGCCGCCCAGGTGCAGCTGGGTGAGCTTGCGCGAGCCCTCGAACAGCGCCGCCTGCATGGCGATCTCGCGCTTGAGGTAGTCCAGGTACTCCACGGCGCGGTGGGTCTTCTGGGTGATGATCTTGTTGCAGGCGCAGTAGTAGCAGAGGCTCTTGCAGAACGGGATGTGGATGTAGACCGACAGCGGCTTGGCCGGCGCCCGGTTGCTCGACCGGGCGGCCTGGCGATAGTCGTCGGCGGCGAACGCGCCATGGAACTGCGGCGCGGTGGGATAGGAGGTATAACGCGGGCCGGGGCGATCGTACTTCTCGACCAGCGCGCGGTTGAAACTCATCGACTCAGACATGGCACGGCTCCTCGGACGCTGGCAGTCTGTCGCTGCAAGTCGTCCGTCCAAAGATACACCCATGTGGGCGTTGCGCCTCCTGAGCGGGATCAAGAACTTCCGCCGGGCGCAGCTCGGCTTCGCGCATCCAGGGCGAGCTAGACTGTCCGTGCTGGCAGCGCCAGCGGTTAGCGCAACGTCCTGAGGAGCCTGCACGATGACCAGGAGATTCGAGATCGGCGATCATGTGAGCTGGAATTCCGAGGCGGGCCGCGTGTCGGGGACGATCATCGCCATCCATACCCGCGACTTCGACTACAAGGGCCACCGCCATCACGCCTCGGAAGACGATCCGCAGTACGAGATCAAGAGCGACAGGACCGATCACATCGCGGCGCACAAGGGCAGCGCCCTTACCCTTGTGTGATGCTGGCGGCCCGTGAAGCTTCCGTTCTTCACCATCGGCCACTCCAACCGGAGCCTCGAGGCCTTCGTCGAGTTGCTGCGCGGGCCCGGCGTCGGGCTGCTCGTGGACATCCGCAAGGTTCCGCGCTCCGCGTCCAACCCGCAGTTCAATGCCGATACGCTTCCCGGGGCGCTGGCCGACTGCGGTATTGCCTATGAGCACCTGGCCGCGCTCGGCGGGCTGCGCGGCAAGGCCCGGGGCCTGCCCGCGCAGGTCAATGGCTTCTGGGACAACCGCAGCTTCCACAACTATGCCGACTACGCGCTCTCGGCGCCGTTCCAGCAGGGCCTGGAGCAGTTGCTGGAAGCCGGGCGCCAGCGCCGCTGCGCGATCATGTGCTCGGAAGCCGTGTGGTGGCGCTGCCACCGCCGCATCGTCAGCGACTACCTCATCGCCAGGGGCGAGGCGGTCTTCCACATCATGGGGGAAGGCCGCCTGGAGCCGGCCCGGCTGACGCCCGGCGCCGTCGTCCAGGCGGATGGCTCGGTGGTCTATCCCGCGATTGACTCGCCGCCGGCGTGAGCGGCTAGGTGCCGCGCTTCAGCAGCATCCTCTCGATATGCCCGATGGCCGCCCGCGGCTTGAGCTTTTTCGGGCAGAAGGCGATGCAGTTGTAGATCGAGCGGCAACGAAACACGCTGAACGGGTCGTCCAGCGCCGCCAACCGCGCTTCGGTGGCCGTGTCGCGGGAGTCGACGAGGAAGCGGTAGGCATTCAACAGGCCCGCCGGGCCGATGAAGCGCTCCGGGTTCCACCACCAGGAGGGGCACTGCGTCGAGCAGCAGGCGCACAGGATGCACTCGTACAGGCCATCCAGCCTGGCCCGCTCCTCCGGCGACTGCAGCCGCTCGATGGCCGGTGGCGGCTGGTCGTTGATGAGGTAGGGCTTTATCCGCTCGTACTGCCTGTAGAACGTCCGCATGTCGACGACCAGGTCCCGTATCACCGGCAGGCCGGGCAATGGCCGTATGACGATGTCCACGTCGCCGCGCAACGGCCTGATCGTCTGCCCGGATGGCAGCTGCCCACCGTGGAGCAAGGTCGAGACGCTGGTGATGCAGGCCAGGCAGTTGGCGCCGTTGATGTTCATGCCGTCGGAGCCGCAGACGCCTTCGCGACAGCTGCGCCGGTAGGTCAGCGTCTGGTCCTGGGTTTTCAGGTGCTCCAGCAGGTCGAGCACCATCATGTCCTCGCCCGGCTGCAGGTCATAGGTGTAGTCCTGCAGGCGCGGCGCTGCATCCTGTTCCGGGAGATAACGGTAGATACGGACTTTCATCTCGCTCGCCTCCGGGCCGATCTCCAGTGTAGACCTTCCAGGCGATCTGGCCGGAGCTTCTGTCGACAGCCCAGGAATTATACGACTCATCGATACGAGCAGCGCCGGCAGCGGCGCCGAGTTGCTGGCCAATGGCAAGCCATGTGATGATTAGTATCGATTCTCATTTACCAAAAGACTCTGATGGCCGCGGGACACCACCCGGCGGCGTGGTGACTGTCTGTGAGCTCATCTGCCTATGCCACTCCTCCATCGCTGGAGACGCTGTACTGCGACCATCACGGCTGGCTGCAGGCATGGCTGCGCAGGCGCCTGGGGCACGCCAGCGATGCCGCGGACCTGGCCCACGACACCTTCCTGCGGCTGATCGGCGGGGCCAGCCAGCCGCGCTTCGCCAGCATGGCCGAAGTGCGCGCCTACCTGCGAACCACCGCCAAGAACCTGTGCATCAACCTGTGGCGGCGCCAGGAAATCGAACGCGCCTGGCTCGACACCTTGGCGGCGCTGCCGGAAGAGCAGTGCCCCTCCGCCGAGCGGCAGGCCGCGGTGCTGCAAGCCCTGGAGGAGATCAGCTGCATGCTGCAGACGCTGTCCGCCAAGGCGGCACGGGCCTTTACCCTCGCCGTGGTGTGCGAGATGACCGACGACGAGGTCGGCGCGCAGCTGGGGGTTTCCGGGCGCATGGTGCGCAAGTACGTGGCCCAGGCCATGCTCGCGTGCCTGACACTGCGCGCCGGCGAGACGGCTGCCGCGTTGCGCCAGGAGCCGCTCTACTGATGGCGGGCCCCGGTCACGAAAGCCCCCTGCCCTCGCACGCCGTGCTGGAGCAGGCGGCCTACTGGTACGCCACCCTGCGTGACGGCCAGGCCAGCGCCCAGCAGCGCGCCCACTGGCAGGCATGGCTGGGCGCGGATCAGATGCACGAGCAGGCCTGGCGTTATGTCGAAGGCGTCAGCCGCAACTTCGAGCCGCTGCGCGGCCGGCCCGACACGCACCTGGCCGCCGATGCGCTGGGTATCGCCGCCGAACGCATGCAATCGCGTCGCCGGCTGCTGACCGCAATGGCGGCCGTCAGCACTGGCACCCTGTGCGGCTGGCTGGGCTGGCGTGAAGCGCTGTTGCCGCCCGCCCTGATGGCCTGGGGCGCGGATTACCGCACCGCCACTGGCGAGCAACGTGAAATAACCCTGGCCGATGGCTCCCGCGCCTGGCTCAACACCGCCAGTGCCATCGACCTGGCGTTCAGCGCCCGGGCTCGCCGCGTCACGCTGGTGCGCGGCGAGGTGTTCATCGCCACCGCCAAGGGCGCGCGCCCCTTCTACGTCGAGACCGGGCATGGGCGCCTGCAAGCGCTGGGCACGCGCTTCAACGTGCGCTGCGAGGGCGAGCGGACCTGGCTGGCCGTCTATGAAGGCGCTGTGGAAATACGCACTGCCAAGGGTGCCGTCCGCGTGCTGAAGGCCGGCCAGCAGGCGCATTTCAGCGCCGGGCACATCGGTGACAGCCAGGCCGCCGACGCGGCCCGTGAAGCCTGGACCCAGGGCTCGCTGCTGGCCGACAACATCTCCCTGCGCGAGGTGGTGCAGGAGCTGCGCCGCTATCGCCACGGCCACCTCGGCGTTGCCGATGAGGTGGCCGACCTGCGGGTGTATGGCAACTTCCCCATCCAGGACTCCGAGCGCGTGCTACGCATGCTGGCCTCGGCGTTGCCGATCCGTATCGAACAGCCCCTGCCCTGGTGGGCGAGCATCGAAGCCCGGCACTGAGCAAGGCGGGCAAAAAAAAATCGGAAAAAGGGTTCCGGGTTTCGCCCGCTCGCTGGTTTACCCAGTGAGAAGACATGAAACATCGCCGCATCGGTGCCTCGAGGGGCCGTATGGCATCGGCGGTTGAGGGTCTTCGCTCATCAACCCTTGTCCCCAGAGGAATGCCGTCCATGTCCCTCCGCTGTCACCCGCGCGCTGCCCACCCGGGTGTTGTCGCACACGCTTTTGCCCTGCGCCCGCTGACCCTGGCGCTTCACCTGGCGCTCTCGGGCAGCGCCATGGGCCTGGCGGCCTGGTCGCCGGTCGCCATGGCCGGGGACGGCGTCGTGGCCAGCGCCGAGCGCAGCTACGACATTCCCGCCGGCCCGCTGGCCAGCGTGCTCACGCGTTTTTCCCGCGAGGCAGGCGTGTATCTGGTCGGTGCCGGCAGCGTGGCCGAGGGCGTGACCAGCCCGGGCCTGCAAGGCAGCTACACGGTGTCGGACGGCCTGGCCGCGCTGCTTTCCGGAACCGGCCTGGAGGCCGTTCGGCAGGCCGATGGCAGCTATGGGCTGCAGAAGGCGCCAAGCGCGGAGCCCTATCGCCTTGCTCCCGTCATCGTCAACGCCCAGGCGGTAGCGGACGACCCCGCCGCCTCGGTGGTGACCCGGGAACTGTGGGTCGGCGGCAAGGTGGCGACCAACATCCAGAACACCCCGGCCTCGGTTTCCGTCGTGACCCAGAAGGAAATCGAGCAGCGCAGCGCCAGCACGACCGAGGAAATCCTGCAGTACACCCCGGGGACCATCACCGACTACTACGGCACCGATGACCGCAACGACTACTTCCTGATTCGCGGCTTCCAGGCCACCACCTACCGCGATGGCCTGACCCTGGGCTCGATGCGCGGTGTGCGCGAGGAGCCTTTCGCCTATGAGCGCGTCGAGGTGCTGCGCGGCGCCAACTCCACGCTGTTCGGCCCGGCCGACCCGGGCGGCTCGGTGAACTTCGTGACCAAGCAGCCGCGTTTCAGCAGGTTCGGCCAGGTCTACGCGACCTACGGCTCGTTCAACCACATGGAGGCCGGCCTGGATACCGGCGATGCGAACGAAGACAAGACCCTGGCCTACCGCTTCACCGGCAAGTTCCAGGACAGCGATCGCGAATACGACCACTCCCAGGACGACAACAACTTCCTCATGGGCGGCCTGACCTGGGCGCCGACGGCCTATACCTCCGCCACCCTGGTGGTGGATCACCTGCGCCAGGACAACACGCCCAACAGTGGCGGTTACCCGATGGACAGGGAGTATGACCGCGACAAGTTCTTCGGCGAGCCGAGCTACAACTTCCACGATGTCGAGCGCACCAACGTCAGCGCCAACTTCACCCATGATTTCGACAACGGTTTCACCCTGCGCAGCAACCTGCGCCACAGCGACCTGAGCGATGAATACGGCTATGCCTATATCAGCGACGCTGCCGGGCATACCGGAACCCTGGTCGACCGTGGCTACCTGGGTTCCGACAGCGACGCCAAGCAGTTCAACGGCAACCTGATGCTGCAGTACGACGCGCGCTTCGAGAACATCGACAGCAGCAGCATCGTCGGCGTGGAATATCTCGACTCCTCCGCCAAGAACGTCTCCGTCTACGGCTCCGCCGACCCGATAGACGTTGCCAACCCGGTATACCGCGGCGTTTCGCCGGCCATCGTCTACCAGGACAAGGACCAGGACAGCACCATCAAGTCGGTGTTCCTGCAGCAGAACCTGTCGTTCTACGAGCGTTTCATCGTCACCGCCGGCATGCGCAACGACTCCATGGACGTTTCCGAAACCGACCACCTCTACGGCATCAAGTCCTCGGACAGTTTCTCGGAAAACTCTTTCCGCGGCGCGCTGACCTATATCGTCAACGATGAGGTTTCCACCTACGTCAGCATGGTGGAGTCGGTTTCCCCGCCCGAGGTCGGCGTGACCCCGGAGCGCGGCACCCAGTACGAAGTGGGTGTGAAGTATTCGCCGCAGGAGATGAACGCGCTGTTCTCCGCTGCCGTCTACCAACTGACCCAGGACGATGTCGCCACCGCGGTCGTGCAGCCGAACGGCGTCATCGACCAGCAGACCGTAGGCTCGCAGCGCGTGCGAGGCCTGGACCTGGAGGTCAAGGCCGAGCTGACGGATAACCTGAGCCTGGTCGGCGGCTACTCCTACATGGACACCGAGGTACTCCGCGGTGCGCTGCAGGTATGGAGCGGGACGGGTTACGAGGTCGTGTCGATCAAGGGCAACCAGCTCGTCTCCGCACCCAAGCACTCGGCTTCGCTATGGAGCTATTACAGCGTGCCGGGAACGGACGTCAGCGTCGGCCTGGGCGCCCGTTATACGGGGGCCTACTATTTCGGCGACTTCAACGACACCGGCAAGAGCGACGCCACCACCCTGTTCGATGCCGCGTTCAACTACCAGCTCCTCAAGGACACCGACCTGGCCATCAACGTCAGCAACCTGTTCGACGAGCAGCACGTGGTCGGTCGCGGTAGCGCGGACTACTACAACCCGGGCCGCGAGATCACGGCCAAGGTGAGCTACAACTGGTGAGGCGCGGGACGCGCGAGCCGATCGATTCCGCTCGGGTCGCGCGTCCGGCTGCGCCTTGCGCATGGGCGAGACCGCCAATTGAAAAGACCGCCCAGGGCAACCCGGCGGTCTTTTCTGTCCGGGGCTCGGCGGAAGGGAGGGCTGGGCGGGGTGGTTTCCAGTAGTTTTCGCTGGAACGAAAAAAGGGCCTTTCGGCCCTTTTTTCAGTGACTTGCAAATGCCAGTGGACATTGGCGGCGATGACTTCGGTGAGCACTTTTCCCCGCAGACCAAGGTCTTCGCGCACATCCTCGCCAGCGAGGACGATCTCGAGTTGTCGGCCTCCGCAGCACACCTGAGCCTCAAGCCGATCCCCCCCCTTTCAGGCGATCGCCGACATCTCTCTTCACTGCCCCCGCTCGCGGGTGCCTTCTTCTTTTCGTGCCGCCCAACGACCGCGCCCCCGTCTCCAGATCGAAGCGCCCTCCCTCGCCGGCCGATGCCGGCCCGCGCAGGAGACTTTCCGCGCGGCCCGTTCATGATCGATCACTCTAGAGGGAATTACAGCTTTCTGATTGGCCCGGGATACTGCGCGATGGCGGAATCGTGCGTCACCAGGAGCATGCCTTCGGCGATAGCTTGGGCTACCAGGAGCCGGTCGAACGGGTCGCTGTGGTGATGTGGAAGCGCACCGACACCGATCGTATGGGCGTTGAGAATTGGCAGTTCCTGATAACCGGCGCCCATCAGCGCTGCGTACAGAAGGCTTGGGTCAACCTGGAAGTCAGGCTTGCCTAACGAGTTTTTGATCGAGACTTCCCAAATGCTTGCGGCGCTGAAGAACAGCTGGCTTGACGGAGTGTCGATCATGTTGCGGGCAGTTGCCGGGAGGGAGGGCGAGTTGGCAGCTGCCCACAACAGTATGTGCGTGTCGAGAAGAATCCGCATTGATTAGCTCTTGCCGTAGAACATCGCCTCGATGTCGGCAGCGAACGGCGAATCAATGTCATCGGGGACGACGATCTGCCCCTCCAGCATACCGATGCGCTTTACAGGCTCATCGGAGATCGCAGTTACCTTCACCAGCGGCTTGCCGGCTCTAGCGATGACGAATGCAGCACCTTTGCTTGCCTGATCGACGAGCTTGGACAAGTTCGTCTTGGCATCGTGGATATTCACGATCTCTAAGTGGTTGATGTTCATCATGGCCCTCTCCGATCCGACGGGCTTTGGGGTTTTACGGGTTATACCTACCGGGTCGACAAAGTTAGTCCATCCAACTCAACCAACTGGACCAGATTGGTTAGCCCTCGTTGGTTTTGCAAGCGACCTTCATATCAGCCGGCCGATCACCAGACCAATGTCTATCGCCGCACCTCGCCTCAGATCATCGGCTTGTCGTCGATTCGGTCCCGCGCGGCGCTTGCGGCCAGGGCGTCGAAGGTTTCCGCGCTCAGCGCCTCCTCGCCCTGCTCGTCGAGCAGCCGGCGGAACACCAGGTGCTCCGGGAAGCTGCGGCCGATCAGCGTCAGCAGGCGCACGCCACGCTCGGTCAGCTCGAAGTTGTTGCCGGTGCCGCCATGGTCTCGCGGCCGGTCCTGGATGAAGCCGCCGTCGAACAGCACGCCCTCCAGGTCGCCGGCCACGCGCTTGATGTGGTCGATACTGCCGCCCAGCGGCTCGCCCTGGGCCAGGCGTTCCTCGGCCACCTCCTCGCCGTACTCGCGGGCCTTGTAGGGTTCGTCGGCGCATTGCTGGGCGTGCAGCAGCAGTTGTTCTATCAGGTCCCAGTCGTAGCTCATGGCGTGTCTCCCGCGCTGTTCGATGGCTTTGCCGGCGGTTCCGCCGGCCCTGCCTGTTGCGACTGCCCGGCCCGCCATGGGTTCGAACGCACCGAGCAGCGGCGCGCTGTTCCGTTGGGCAATTCTTTCGAACTCGCCGCCGCCACGGCTTCCAAAGCCTGGTGAGTGCCGCGCCGCGAGGCGTGGCCGGCCACTGCGCCCGCGTGGCGCTTCAGCGAAGGAGCCCGATCATGAGTGCGAACCTGCAAGGCAAGAAAGTCCTGATCATCACCGCCAACGCCGGCATCGAGCGCGACGAACTGCTGCGTCCGCTGCAGGCCCTGAAGGACCAGGGCGCCAGCGTCACCCACGGCAGCGTCAAGGGCGGCGAGGCCCAGACCTGGCTCAAGGACAGCGAGAAGGACGTGAAGGTGGAGTCCAATGCCCGGCTCCAGGACCTGCGCGCCGCGGACTACGACGCCCTGGTGATACCCGGCGGCACGGTCAATGCCGACACCCTGCGCCAGGATGCCGATGCGCAGCGCCTGGTCCGCGAGTTCGCCGAGGCCGGCAAGACGGTCGCGGCGATCTGCCATGGCCCCTGGCTGCTGATCGATGCCGGCGTGGTCTCCGGCAAGACGCTGACCTCCTATTCCAGCGTGCGCACCGACCTGGCCAATGCCGGGGCCGAGTGGGTGGACGCGCAGGTCAAGGTCTGCCCGGCCCAGGGCTGGACGCTGATCACCTCGCGCAACCCCAACGACCTGCCGGCCTTCAACGAGGCCATCGGCCAGGCCCTGGCGGCCTGAGGTCCATCCGCCCATGCAGACAGAGAGACAACAGATGAGTGCACAGAATCTGGGCCGCTGGGAGCGGCTGTTCTCGGTGGCCCTGGGCCTGGCCGGGATGCGCAACGGTTTTCGTCGCGGCGGCCTGCAGGGCTGGCTGGAAGTGGGCGCCTCGGCGCTGATGGTCAAGCGCGGCCTGACCGGCCATTGTCGGGTCAAGGCGGTGCTGCTCGGCCACGGGGACGGGCATGCCGAGGCAGCGCCTGGCGTCATCCCTGGGCCGGCTCGCGAAAGCCAGGAAAAGCGCGTGGACAACTCCCTGGAGGAAACCTTTCCGGCCAGCGACCCCATCTCGCCCTGAAGGGGCGCGCAAATGAGCGGCGTCCCGGCGCGGTCGAACGGCTGCGCCGGGTGCAATCAGAGTGGGAAAAAGAAGCTTCATCCCTGAAGCGAGGCATCTGAACAAAGGAACCGAAGTGATTCTAGGTACAAGCCCAGGGCGCTTCCACATTCATTGAAAATACTGTTGAAACCCTTCACAAGCTCCTGATAAGGCGTGCATTTTGCCATGTAATCCGTGTAATTCGCCTGATATCCACTGGCTATCGCGGCGCTGCCATCGGCAACTTTCCTGCTTATAACCGGCAACTTTAAAAAACCTCACCAAGGTTATATTCAAAATTTCTTCACGCCGGTTTTCCGCCTTGAAACAGCCCGGGGCTTACCTTAGTTTTCCCTTCCGCAACCTGTCGGCGTCTTGCAGAAATCCAACCCCATATCGTGAAGTCGCCCGATGGAAAGATTGCTCTCCCCGCAACAGCAACAAGAGGCGGTCAACGTCTTTCTGCGCCTGGTGCCCACCCTGGCCAGAGAGATAGAACTTTCACAACTTGCAAGCGACGAGGATCTGGACTCCTATCGACTCAGGAAGGGCTGGGGCGAACTTTGCGCGCAAGCCAAGCATTCGGGGCTGGAGCCCTGGTTGTTCGCCCATATGTTGCTCGGCACGCCGAGCGAAGAATTGGAAAGACTCAAGGCGTTGCGCAGACATATGACCTTCCGCTGAAGCCGCTTCTCCGGCCCCGAAGAAGCCTGTTCAACCTGCTGCTGGTAATCGCTGCCCAGGGAGGTCACCGCCTGCTGGCCGACGATGGCCAGCACCGGCTGGTGCTTCTCGTCGTACAGCCCGTTGAGCAGGTGGATGGCGGTGGCCAGGCAGACGCCGACCTCAGCAATGCGCCGAAATGCATCGGCAAGGGCGTGAATGGATGCTTGAAAAAAGCACCCCGTCCCTGGGGCGTGCATATCAAGGGGAGTTCGCAATAACTATTCAGGCAGAGCCTGGCAGGTGGCGCAATCGACATTGAAAAATCGAACAGATAAAGCCGATTCCCGCATATTGCATGAACGATTGCCGGCCGATGACTGCATCATGCTGATATCCAAATGATGCTATCGCTTCTTCGCGCCCAGTGAATCCGCGGCATACGGCGAATTGCTCGAAATTTGCGCGCAACGTCGTATCCATAATTTCAACTGATGCCCTTTTTCGCTTGAGCCACCGCACTTACAGGCGTACTTTTTCAGGTCTTCTGCTACATATTTCCCTGGATGTTCTCGGGGCCTTTCCCTTCACCAGGCTTTTCCTCCCCTCCTCATGCAAATCCTATTGAACTCCGCGCAGCGGCAGGCTGCCGTGGCGGAGTTTCTTCGCCGCGTTCCTGCCCTGGCCCGGGAGATCGAACTGTCCCGCCTCGAGGAAAACGAAGACGCACAGGCCTACCGCCTGCGCAAGGGCTGGGCCGAGCTGTGCATCCACGCCCGCGCCATGGGCATCGAGCCCTGGCTGTTCGCCCACCTGCTGATCGGCACCCCGGCCGAACAGGTCGAGCGGTTGAAGAACACGCGCAACCCGCTGCTGCCCGACTGAGCCGGCCCTGCCCGGGCCGCTCACTCGCCGTGCTCCGCCGAGCCCGGCGGCTGCGCCATGCCGCGGGGCCCGGCGATGCCCCAGATGGCCAGGCCAACCACCGGGAAGATGGCGATCAGCAGCGCCCACAGGGCCTTGGCGTTCACGCCCTTGTCGCTGCGGAACACGCTGACGATGGCCCACAGGTCCAGCAGCACGATGATCACCGCCACGGCGATCAGCATCAGGGAGACGAACGGGGTCATGGCGCACCTCCTCGGCACAGTCGATGTCTGCGGTGGGCCGGCCCGCGCGGCCAAGGTTCCATCGCCTGGACCGGCGCCGCGGCGGCGTACCGTTCGTCCCGGTGGCTGAACATGGCCGCCGCCCTCCAGTCCTCCGAGAGACCGCCGGGGTCATGCCGGCGGCCAGCCATCGACCTACAGGAGGACCGGCACATGGGTTGGAACGACCATCAGGACGCCGCATTCACCGCCGCGCTGCGGCAGTTGTTCGCCCAGGGCAGCCTGGAACCGGACAGCCGCGAGGAGATCCTCGCCCGCTACATCCTCGAGCACGGTTTCGCCGCGCTGTCCGAGGAGCAGCAGCAACGCTTCCGCGACGAACTGCTGCCGCGGCTCAGGGAGGTCTCCGGCGCCGCCGTCCTGCCGATGGACATCCCCCTGCAGGAAACCACCCCGCCGCCCAACGGCGGCATCAGCGATCCGGGCATCAACGACCCGGGCAACGAAGACCCCGGCTCGCTGCTGGAAAGCGAACTGCCGGACGCCGATACCAAGCATTCCCGCTGACAGCCCGGCGCAACGGAAGGAGGCTCATCGATGATCCCGTTCACGACCCTGCTGACCCAACCGAAACACGCCTGGGGCGACCTCAGCGCCAGCGTCGACCGTCACCCGCGGGCCTTCGTGCCGCTGTGGCTGGCCCTGCCGCTGATCCCGGCGATCTGCCTGTTCATCGGCACCACCCAGGTGGGCTGGCGACTGCCGGGCAACGACCAGACGCAGTACCTGAGCGCCAGCAGCGGCGCGCTGCTGGCGCTGTGGTGCTACCTGGGCTTTCTCTGCGGGGTGGTGATCATGGCCTACCTGGTGCGCTGGGTGCTGTTCCGCACCGAGAGCCGGCCGGACATCGGCCGCAGCATGGCCTTCACCACCACCATCGCCGTGCCGCTGATGCTGGCCGGGGTGGTGGCGCTGGTGCCCTCGCGCTGGCTGATGCTGCTCGCCGCCGCGCTGGCCACGGCCTGCTCGGCCTTCCTGCTGTTCAGCGGGCTGCCGGTGTTCATGCACCTGCGCCAGCGCAAGGCGGTGTTCTATGCCGGCTGCATCCTCGGCTTCGGCTTCCTGGCGCTACTGACCACGGCCTTCGCCTTCCTCGAACTCTGGGGGCAGAGCATGGCCGGCAGCGGCGAATACCTGGAGCAGTGAGCCCGGAGGCGGCAGCGGCTCCTCCGGGGGCTGCTGCATGGGCACCTCCTCGGGGAAGTCCTCGGGCACCTGGCTTTCCCGCTCGGGCAGCGTCGGCGGCTGCTCGGGCTGGGGCCGCTGGAGTTCGGTGAACGGGGCCATGGCGTACCTCCTGGGCAAGGGTGGCTGTCACCCTTGCTTTGGAAGCGGCGCCTCAGTTTGGTTCGGTTTTTCCGGCCTCGGCCTGCACCTCCACCAGCAGTGCCAGCAACTGCTCGCGGTCGAAGGGCTTGGCCAGGCGCCGCAGCGACGCCGGGCAGCCCTCCAGGCGCGCCGAGTAGCCGCTCATCAACACGCAGCACAGCGCCGGATGCGTCTGCCGGGCGCGCTGGATCAGCTGCATGCCGTCCAGGTCGGGCATGGCGTAGTCGGTCAGCAGCAGGTCGAACGCATCGCCTTCCTTCTCCAGCAGCTCCAGGGCGTGCTGCGAGGAGTCGGCGCGGCGCACTTCGCAGCCCAGCTCCAGCAGCATGGCCGCGGTGCCGGTCAGCACCAGCGGGTCGTCGTCGACGATGAGCACACGCAGTTCCACCGTTTCCGGCAGCGCCGCCTGGGCCGCCGTGTCCTCGGCGTCGTCCGCTTCGCCGTCCGCCGCCGGGAGCACCGCCGGCAGCCAGATTTCCGCGGTGGTGCCCTGCCCAGGCGCGCTGTGCAATATCAGTGCGCCGCCCTGCTGCTGGGCAAGGCCGTGGACGATGGACAACCCCAGGCCGGTGCCCTTGCCGGTGGCCTTGGTGGTGTAGAAAGGCTCCGCCGCCCGGCGCAGGGTCTCGGCGTCCATGCCCTGGCCGGTGTCGGAGACCGCCAGGCACACGTAGTCGCCGCCGGCCAGGTTGGTGCGCTGGCCGTCCAGCAGCGTCTCGTTGCGCGCCGAGATGGTGATGGCGCCGCCCTGGGGCATGGCGTCGCGGGCGTTGGTCGCCAGGTTGATGATCGACAGTTCCAGCTGGTTCTGGTCGCTCATCACCCGGTTCAGGTGCAGCGGGAAGCGCGTTTCGATAGTGATGGTCGGCCCCAGCGAGCTGAGCAGCAGCTCGCTCATGTCCTGCAGTAGCGTCGGCAGCTCGATCGGCTGCGGGAACAGCCGCTGCTTGCGGGCGAAGGCGAGCATCCGCTGGGTCAGCTGGGCGCCGCGGCGGGTGGCCTCAAGGGCATTGCGCCAGATGTCCTGGACGCGCTCGGCGTCGGCCGGCAGGTGCCGGTGCAGCAGTTGCAGGCCGCCGATGATCACCGTGAGCAGGTTGTTGAAGTCGTGGGCGACGCCGCCGGTGAGCTGGCCCAGGGACTCCATCTTCTGCGACTGGACCAGCTCGTTGCGGGCCCGCTCCAGTTCCTCCTGGGCGTAGCGCTTGTCGGTGATGTCGCGGGTGATCTTGGCGAAGCCCAGCAGGGTGCCGGCCTCGTCGTGGACCGGGTCGATCACCAGGTTGGCCCAGAAGCGGCTGCCGTCCTTGCGCACCTGCAGCCTCTCCTCCTCGTAGCGCCCCTCGGCCAGGGCGATGTTCAGGCTGCGTTCGGGCACGCCGTCGTTGCAATCCTCGACGGTGTAGAAGCAGGAGAAGTGCCGGCCGATGATTTCCTCCGGGCGGTAGCCCTTGATCCGCTGCGCCCCGGAGTTCCAGCTGGCCACGCGGCCGTCGGGTTCGAGCATGTACAGCGCGTAGTCGGACACGCCGTTGACCAGCAGGCGGAACTGCTCCTCGCTGCGCCGCAGCGCCTGCTCGGTCTCGTGCTGGGCGGTGCGGTCGCGGGTGATCTTCACGTAGCCCAGCAGCTCGCCGCTGTCGTCGCGCACCGCGTCCATCACCACGTGGGCCCAGAAGGTCGAGCCGTCGCGGTGCAGGCGCCAGCCCTCGCTTTCGTAGCGGCCCTCGCGCGCCGCGGTGGCCAGCGCCCGCTCGGGCAGCCCCGCCTCGCGGTCGGCGGGCAGGTAGAAACAGGAGAAATGCCGGCCGATGATCTCGCGCGCCTCGTAGCCCTTGAGCCGCTGCGCCCCGGAACTCCAGCTGCCGACCAGGCCGTTGGGGTCGAGCATGTAGATGGCGTAGTCCGTCACTGCCTCCATCAGCAACCGATAGCGGGCGTCCTCCACCAGTTGCGCGTTGCTGGCGATCGTTCCTGACATGGCGTTCCTCCACCGAATCGCTTCAGCAAAGCACAGCTTCGCCGGGCGCACCTCCCTGGCCGCCCAAAGGAGCACCCCGGCGTGCGTCAGCCCAGCACCAGGCGGTTGGCGCGCTCGCCCACCACCATCTCGGTGATCCAGCGCACCAGGATGTCGGTATAGGCGTCCTGGGCCAGCTCGGTGCTCAGGGCGTGATCGGCCTCGTCGATGATCCGGTGGGTCAGCGAGTGGGTCTGCTGGAAGGCGGCCCGGTAGCTGAGGATAGTGGCGCGGGGGATGAAGTCGTCGTGCTCCGACTGCACCAGCAGCACGTCACCGGTGAAGGCGGCGCAGGCACGCAGGGCGCGGTTGCTCGCCGCCGGTACGCGGCTGGAGCGGTACGCCATCAGGTCGTCGCGGGGCAGCTCGCGCTTGGGCCGGTCCCAGTCCTCGTCGCGGTACAGCGCCGGCACCCGCAGGGCCAGCCAGCGGATGCGGCGCAGCTCGGTGAGGATGCAGGCGAGGTAGCCGCCATAGCTGGTGCCGACCACGGCGATGGCCTCGGGGTCGATCTGCGGGTGCGCGGCCAGGCGGTCGTAGGCGGCCAGCAGGTCGCGCAGGTTGTGCTCGCGGGTGATCCACTCGCGCTGGCGCTCCTCGGCGCCGTGCCCACGCAGGTCGAAGGTCAGGCACACGCAGCCCAGGCCGGCGATGCCGCGGGCGCGCTTGAGGTCGCGCTGCTGGCTGCCGCCCCAGCCGTGCACGAAGAGCACGCCGGGCACGTGGGTGCGCGGGCTGAGGAAGTTGCCCTGCAGGCGCAGGGAGTCGACATCGATGTCGACGCGCTCGTCATAAGGCGTCATAGGTCCTCCACCATGGCGTATTTCAACAGGAAGTCGCCACGCCGGTCGGGGCCGCGGTAGATCACCCGGGCATTGGCCGGCAGCGCCTTGTCCTCGAATATCTCGAAGGACGAAGCACGCACCGCCTGCAACGCCGGATCGGCTACGAAGGCCTGCAACGCGGCCAGTTCCGCGCCGCTGGCGCCGCCGACGCGCCAGGACTGCTCCAGCACGCCGCTGCGTGCGCGGCCGGCGGCATCGATGCCCTGGGCGACGTCGTAGTTGCGCCGCGAGGCGAAGAAATGCGGCAGGCACTGGCTGGCGGCCCGGTCGAAGGCCCGGCCCTGCTGGATGGCCAGGCGCACCTCGGCGGCCAGGTCCAGCCCCAGCAGGGCGTCGAAGCCGCCGCGCACCACCAACAGGTCGGAGCCGCCGTAGACCAGCTCGCCGCGGGCGTTGCGGTTCTGCTGCTGGAAGCCGTGGTAGGACAGCAGCACGCCGCTGACCTGGGCCTGGCCGACGCTGTGGGTGCGCACCTCGCCGAGGTCGTCCTCGATGGCCAGGCCGGCCAGGTAGTCCGCCTCGTCGTAGCCCGCCAGCGCGGCCTCCAGTTCATCCGCATCGGCCACCACCCGCTGCCCCAGGCCGCCGCGCGCGCCGGCCGGCTTGAGCCGCTGCGGCCCCCGCGGCAGGCGCGCGCTGGCGCAGCGCCAGGCGTCCTGGCGGCAGAACGCGCTGTGGCCGTCCAGCACCACCGGCGCCACCCGCTCGGCGAAACCGGCCGCCCAGCCCTTGGGCGTCAACGCGGCCTGCTCGATCAGCGGGTGGACGATGGCCTTGCCGGCCTGGTGGGCCTGCTCGACGTAGCCGCCGAACAGGTCCAGCGGCCCCTGCACGCCCAACTGGCGGGCCTGCTCGCGGCCCACCAGGGTGTCGCTGGGCACCCAGTAGTAGTGGCGCTGCGGGTCGCGTTCCGCGGGCGGGCCGTCGAAGAACTCCAGCCCCTGGATTTCCGCCAGCCAGCGGGCCAGTTCGCGGTTGCTGCAGGCATCCTCGGGCGCCGGTTCGGCCTGCGGCGAGGTGGCGATGACGATACGGCGGTTCTCGGCGTGGATCATGCGGCCGCTCCCTTCGTGCGTGGCACATGAACACTCGACTGTGCCCGCAGTCAGTGGTTCTACATGCCCGATGAAGCGAGGACAGGACGATGGACCCGGACCGCGAAGCGCAGATACGCCAGATGTCTTGCAGGCCGCGCCGGGGCGCTTTTCGTAGGATGGGTTGAGCTTGCGAAACCCATGCGGTCATGGTGATGGGTATCGCTTCGCTCAACCCATCCTACGGGTGTGTTTGCCGGGGAGGTAGGTGCCGGGGTCAAGAGCACCCTCTCCCCAGCCCTCTCCCGCAAGCGGGAGAGGGGGCCATTCGTGCCACCGGGGTGTCCGGCGTGGCCGGTGAATCCAATCGCGGACAAGGTCCGCTCCTACGCCCGTGCTTCCTGGAACCGAGCGGACCTTGTCCGCGATTCGGATTTCCAGCGAAACATCCGCGCACTCCGAAACGCCCCTTCAACAGGCCGAACGAAACCGGCGCTCAGGAGGTCATGCGACATGGATGTCGCGAGAGCCCCGATGGGCTACAGGGACGTACCCTCGGGGCGGGCCTCCGTGGCGGGGGAGTTCGCGAGGGTAGCCCGACTGTGTCGGGCCCGTATGGCGGGGCAAGCCTTTTTGGTTCCTTTTTGCGGGGGTGGCCTTCCACCGATTGACAAAAGGGACTCGCCCGAGGGGGCGAAACAAGACGGTCGGGCAGACTCGGTGCGGCGCAGAAACACCCAGGTCGAAGCAACTGGCTCCCACGCACCACAAGCCACTCAGAACGCCCTCCCTACCACCCCTGCAAAATGCGCGGCACCCCCACCCCATTCGTGCAACACGCCCGCATCACAACGCTATCAACCACTCCCTTTCTCCTTCCAAATCAACCACCTGAAACAAGCGCATCGCCTGGTACGGAGCCTGCTTCCCGCTCTTGCGCAATACACCGAAAGAATGGCGAGCCACCCATGCCCCGCCGCCTGCCCGCGAGCCTGCGTGACAGCGGCACCCGCCGGCCTGCCCCGGCAGAAAATCGAAACTTCGCGCCGTGCGTTCCGGTCCCCCGGAAGAGGCCGCCCGCGAAGGCGACCACCCCATGCGGCCGGCAGGACTGCCCGGCCCACTGCAAAGAGGAAGCGGAAGATGCAAAACCTGCTGGCCGATGCGCGCCTGGAAGACCCCTGCCCACCCGAGCTGCCACCGTTTTCCCTCACGGCGGAAGTTGCGCCCAGGCGCCGCAGGCGGGTCCTCTTCGTCACATCGGAGCTCACCGACTTCGTCAAGGCCGGCGGCCTGGGCGACGTTTCCGCCGCCCTGCCGCGGGCGCTGCTGGCCGAGCACGACATCCGCGTGCTGGTGCCCGGCTACCGCCAGGTGCTCAAGGGAGCGGTGGCCTGCAAGGTGGTCGGCCACCTGCCGGGGCTGGCGGCGCTGCCGCCCTGCGACATCGGCGAGCTGCAGCTGGACGACGGCCTGCGCGTCTACGTGGTGATCTGCCCCGAACTCTACGACCGCGAGGGCACCCCCTACGGCGACGAGGCCGGCAACCAATGGCCGGACAACCACATCCGCTTCGCCCGCCTGAGCCTGGCCGCCGCCGACCTGGCCGCAGGGCTGGCCACCCCCGGCTGGTGCCCCGAGCTGCTCCACGTCAACGACTGGCCCAGCGCCCTGGCCCCGGCCTACATGGCCTGGCGCGGCCAGGCCACGCCCAGCCTGCTGACCATCCACAACCTCGGCTACCAGGGCGCCTGCCCGCTGGGCTGCTGCGCCGAGCTGGGCCTGCCCGAGCACGCCGGGCTGCCGGAGAGCATGGAATTCTACGGCCGGCTGTCGTTCCTCAAGGCCGGCCTCAACCATGCCAGCCACATCACCACCGTCAGCGAGACCTACGCCCGCGAGATCACCGGCGAAACCTTCGGCTGCGGCCTGCAGGGCGTGCTCGCCCAGCGCCGCCGCGAGGGCCGCCTCAGCGGCATCACCCACGGCATCGACGCCAGCTGGGACGCGCGCAGCGACCCGCATCTCGTCGCACGCTTCGACGCCCGCCACCTGCAGGGCAAGCGGCGCAATGCCGAGTACGTCGAGCGCAGCTTCGGCCTGCTGTCCGGGCGCGGCCCGCTGTTCGCCGTGGTCTCGCGCCTGGTGCAGCAGAAAGGCATCGACCTGACCCTGGCCATCGCCGACCGCATGATCGAGGCCGGCGGCCGCCTGGTGGCGATCGGCCGCGGCGAGCCGCCGCTGGAACAGGCCATGGCCCAATTGGCCGAGCGCTATCCCGGCCGCGTGGGCGTGCGCATCGGCTTCGACGAAACCCAGGCGCGGCGCATCTACGCCGCCAGCGACTTCCTGCTGATGCCCTCGCGCTACGAACCCTGCGGGCTGAGCCAGATGTACGCCCAGCGCTTCGGCTCGCTGCCCATCGCCCGCTGCACCGGCGGCCTGGCCGACACCATCGTCGACGGCGTCACCGGCCTGCTGTTCCGCGAGGGCGATCCGGACAGCTACTTCGAAGCGGTGCAGCGCGCGCTGAACATCTACCGCTACCCCGAGCTGCTCAACGCCATGCGCTGCAAGGCCATGGAGGCCCCGCCGTACTGGAGCGAGGCGGCCCGTCCCTACACCCTGCTGTACCGCGACCTGCTCGCGGAGCTACCCGCGAGCGTGCGCCGATGAGCCGCCAGCTGCCCCGCGCCGGCGCCCTGCCGCAACCCGGCGGCCTGACGCGCTTCGCCCTCTGGGCGCCGGACGCGCGCCGGGTGGACCTGCAGCTGGGCGACGGCAGCCGCTTGCCCATGCAGGCCCTGGACGACGGCTGGTACAGCCTGGAAATCCCCTGCGCGGCCGGCAGCGCCTACCGCTTCTGCATCGACGAGCGCCTGTCGGTGGCCGACCCGGCCTCGCGGGCCCAGGCCGGCGGCGTGGAGTCCGACAGCCTGGTGCTGGACCACACCGCCTACGCCTGGCAGAGCCGCGAATGGCGCGGCCGGCCCTGGCACGAGACGGTGCTCTACGAACTGCACGTGGGCCTGTTCGACGGCTTCGCCGCCCTGCTCGACTTCCTCCCGGACCTGGTCGAACTGGGCGTCACCGCCATCGAGCTGATGCCGCTCGGCGCCTTCCCCGGGCGCCGCAACTGGGGCTACGACGGCGTGCTGCCCTACGCCCCCGCCGCGGCCTACGGCACGCCGGAAAACCTCAAGCGGCTGGTCGACCAGGCCCACCTGCTGGGCCTGATGGTCTTCGTCGACGTGGTCTACAACCACTTCGGCCCCCAGGGCAACTACCTGGGCGAGTACGCCTCGGGCTTCTTCGGCGAGCAGCCCACGCCCTGGGGCCACGCCATCGACTTCGCCCGTCCGGCGGTGCGCGAGTTCTTCATCGGCAACGCCGAGATGTGGGTGCGCGACTACCGCGTCGACGGCCTGCGCCTGGACGCGGTGCACGCCATCGCCGACAAGGCCTTCCTGGTCGAGCTGGCCGGGCGCGCCCGCGCCGCCGCCCAGGGCCGCCACCTGCACCTGGTGCTGGAGAACGAGGACAACCAGGCGAGCCTGCTGCGCAAGGGCTTCGACGCCCAGTGGAACGACGACCTGCACCACGTGCTGCACCACCTGCTGACCGGCGAGCGCGAGGGCTACTACGCCGACTACGCCGAAGCCACTACCGCCAAGCTGTGCGCCTGCCTGGGCGAAGGCTTCGTCTTCCAGGGCCAGCGCGACCATCGCGGGCGGGCGCGCGGCGAGCCCAGCGCGGACCTCCCGCCGCTGGCCTTCGTGGCCTTCCTGCAGAACCACGACCAGGTCGGCAACCGCGCCCTGGGCGAGCGCCTGGTCGCCCTGAGCCGACCCGAGCGCCTGCGCGTGGCGGTGGCCCTGGTGCTGCTCGCGCCCATGGTGCCGATGCTGTTCATGGGCGAGGAATGGGGCGAACGCAACCCCTTCCTGTATTTCACCGACTACCAGGGCGAGCTGGCCAAGGCGGTCAGCGACGGACGGCGCCAGGAGTTCGCCGCCTTCGGCCGCTTCTCCGGCGCCATCCCCGAGCCCAGCGACTACGAGACCTTCGTTGCCTCGCGGCCGCGCCCGGAACACGCCGACGGCAACTGGCGCGCCCACTACCGGCGCCTGCTGGAGCTGCGCCACGCCTGGCTCATCCCGCGCCTGGGCGGCACCCGCGCGCTGGGCGCGGTGCCCCTGGGCGAGGCGGCGGTCAGCGCGCGCTGGCGCCTGGGCGATGGCAGCCTGTGGCGCATCGAACTCAACCTGGGCAGCGAGGAAGTCTTCGTCGAAGCGCCGGCGGCGCAGGCGCAGATCCTCTTCTGCGAAGGCCAGGAAGTCGCCGGCTACCGCGCCGGCCGGCTGGCCCCCTGCAGCCTGGCCCTGAGCCTGGAGGAAAGCCCATGAGCGATGCGCTGCTGCGCGACCTGGCCGGCGAAGTGGGCCTGAAGCCCGACTGGGTGGACGCCGACAACCGCCCGCAGCAGGCCGGCCCCGACGTGTTGCGCCAGGTGCTGGAGGCCCTGGGGCTGCCGGCGCAGAGCCCCGAACAGCTGCGCCAGAGCCTTGCCCGGGTGCGCCAGGAGCGCGCCGCCCCGCCGTCGCTGTTGACACTGGACCAGGGCCAGGCGCTTGAACTGCGCCACCTGGCCAGGCCCAACGAAGCGTTCCGGCTGATTCCAGAGCGCGGCGAAGCCATCGAAGGGCGCCTGGACGAAGCCACCGCCCTGCCCCCGCTGGCCGAATGCGGCTACTACCGCCTGCAACTGGCCGAGCGTGAGCTGAGCCTGGCCGTCGCCCCGCCGCGCTGCCCCCAGGTGCCGGAACTCTGCGACGGGCGCCGGCGCGCCTGGGGCCTGGCGGCGCAGCTGTACGCCCTGCGCGAGCCCGGCGACGGCGGCCTGGGCGACCTCGCCGCGCTGGAAGCCCTGGCCCGCAGCGCCGCCGCCAAGGGTGCCGACGCCCTGGCCATCAGCCCGCTGCACGCCATGTTCGCCGCCGCCCGCCAGGCCTGCAGCCCCTACTCGCCGTCCAGCCGGCTGTTCTTCAACGAACTGCACGCCGCGCCGCGCCAGGTGTTCGGCCAGGCCGCGGTGGACCGGGCCATCGCCGAGGCCGGGCTCGCCGGGGAACTGCACGAACTGGAGAACCTGCCGCTGGTGGACTGGCCAGGCAGCGCCCGGGCCCGCGAGCGCCTGCTGCGCCAGCTCCACGGCAGCTTCGCCCGGGCCGACGCCGGCCTGCGCCGCGACTTCCAGCGCTTCCGCCGCGACGGTGGCGAGGCCCTGCTGCAGCACTGCTGCTTCCAGGCCCTGCAACGCCGGCGCGGCGAAGCCGGCGACGGCCTGGACTGGCGCCGCTGGCCGGCGGCCTATGGCCGCCCGGAGGCCGAGGGCGTGCGCCGGTTCTTCCTCGAACAGCCGGAGGAAATCGACTTCCAGCAGTTCTGCCAGTGGCTGCTGGCGCGCAGCCTGCAACACACCCAGCGGGCCGCGCGCGAGGCCGGCATGGGCATCGGCCTGATCGCCGACCTTGCGGTGGGCGCCGACCCGCGCGGCAGCCAGGCCTGGATGCGCCAGGACGAACTGCTGGCCGGGGTCAGCGTCGGCGCCCCGCCCGACGTGCTCAACCGCGCCGGGCAGAACTGGGGCATCTGCGCCTTCTCGCCCCACGGCCTGCGCCTGCACGGCTACCGCGCCTTCATCGAGATGCTGCGGGCCAACCTGCGCTACCCCGGCGGCCTGCGCATCGACCACGTGCTGGGGCTGCGCCGCCTCTGGGTGATCCCCGAGGGCGCGCCGCCGCAGGCCGGCGCCTACCTGGAATACCCGCTGGACGACCTGCTCCGGCTCATCTGCCTGGAAGCCTGGCAGGCGCGCGCGCTGATCGTCGGCGAAGACCTCGGCACCATCCCCGAGGGCCTGCGCGAGCGCCTCGCCGAACACGGCATCCTGGGCATGCGGGTGCTGCTCTTCGAACAGGCCGGCGGCCACTTCCACGCCCCGCGGCAGTGGTCCGCCGAGGCCCTGGCCACCACCAGCACCCACGATCTGCCGAGCCTCGAAGGCTGGTGCCAGGGCCACGACATCGACTGGCGCGAACGCCTGGGCCAGCGCAGCGGGGAGCAGGCCCGGCAGGACCGCGAGGAACGCCAGCGCGAGGTCCAGGGCCTGGCCCGGGCGCTGGACGAGGACGGCATCGGCGGCGAAGCGCTGGACGGCGCCATCGAGTTCGTCGGCCGCACCCCGGCGCCGCTGGTGCTGCTGCCCCTTGAGGACGCCCTGGGCAGCGCCAAGCAGCCCAACCTGCCCGGCCCCGGCGACGAACACCCGAACTGGCGCCGGCGCTACCCGGCGCAGGCCGGGCAGATGCTCGACATCCCCGCGGTGGACGCGCGCCTGCAGCGGCTGGACCAGGCGCGCCGGGAGGGCGAGCGATGAACGCCATCCGCGCCACCCTGCGCCTGCAGTTCAACCGCGACTTCACCCTGGACGACGCCCTGCCCTGGCTGGACTACTTCGCCGAGCTGGGCATCAGCCACCTCTACGCCTCGCCGCTGCTCACCGCCCAGCCCGGCTCCGGCCACGGCTACGACGTGGTCGACCCCACCCGCATCAACCCCGAGCTGGGCGGCGAGGCGGCCCTGCGCCGGCTGGTCGGCGGCCTGCGCCTGCGCGGCATGGGGCTGATCGTCGACAGCGTGGCCAACCACATGCGCATCGGCCAGGCCAACCCCTGGTGGCAGGACGTGCTCAAGTGGGGCCTGGCCAGCCCCTACGCGCATTTCTTCGACATCCACTGGCGCAGCGACGACCCGCTGCTGGACCGCCAGGTGCTGCTGCCCTGCCTGGGCGGCGACTACCTCGACGAACTGCAGGCCGGGCGCATCCGCCTGGGCTTCGCCGAGCACGCCGGCTGCTTCCAGCTGCACTATGGCGAGCACTGCTTCCCGGTGTGCCCGGCCAGCTACGGCATGATCCTGGTGCACGCCGAGCAGGGCCCGCTGTACGAACTGGCGCCGCGCTTCGCCGAGCTGCGCGGCCACCCCCAGGCCCGCGTGCTCGCCACAGCCCTGTGCCGGCGCCTGGCCGCGCTGCTGGGCGATGCGACCCTGCGCCAACGCCTGCTGGGCTTCTACCAGGTGGCCGAAGGCCAGGACTGGCGCCCCCTGCACCGCCTGCTGGAACACCAGCACTACCGCCTGGCCAACTGGCGGGTGGCGGCCGACGACATCAACTGGCGGCGCTTCTTCGACATCAACGAACTGGTCGGCTTGCGCGTGGAGCTGCCGGACGTGTTCGGCGCCTGCCACGCCTACCTCCTGCAACTGATGCAGGAAGGCCTGGTGGATGGCCTGCGCATCGACCACGTCGACGGCCTGGCCGACCCGCGCGGCTACTGCCGGCGCCTGCGCCGCGCCTTTTGCGACGGCGCCGCGCCGCTGTACGTGGAAAAGATCCTCGCCCCCGGCGAACATCTGCCGGCGGACTGGCAGGCGGACGGCACCAGCGGCTACGACTTCATGAACCAGGTGTCGCTGCTGCAGCACGACCCGCGCGGCGAAATCCCCTTGCGCGCGCTCTGGGAGCAGGCCAGCGGCCGCCGCCAGGGTTTCGACGAAGAGCGCCTGGCGGCCCGCGAATGGGTGCTGCGCGGCGCCTTCGCCGGCGACCTCGAAGGCATGGCCCAGCAGCTCTGGCAACTGGCGCGCACCGACCTGGCCAGCCGCGACCTGCCGCTGGGCTCCATCCGCCGCGCACTGTTCCAGCTGCTGCGGGCCTTCCCGGTGTACCGCAGCTACGCCGGCGCCTGCGGCCGCTCCGCGCAGGACCGGCGCTACTTCGAACAGGCCCGCGCGCTGGCGGCCGAACGGCTGGACGAGCACGACCGCCGCACCCTGGCCTGGCTCGACCGGGTGCTGGGCGGCGAGCCGCTGCGCGCGGTGCCGCCCGGGCCGCTGCGGCAGAAGCGCCGGCAGGTGCTGGCGCGCTTCCAGCAGCTGACCCCGCCCATCGCCGCCAAGGCCCTGGAAGACACCGCCTGCTACCGTCACGCCGCGGCCCTGGGGCGCAACGACGTGGGCTTCGACCCGCAGCGCCTGGCGGCCCCGCCGGCGGACTTCCACGCCGCCTGCCAGGCGCGCCTGGCCCAGTTCCCCCGCGCCCTGCTGGCCACCGCCACCCACGACCACAAGCGCGGCGAGGACTGCCGCGCCCGCCTGGCCGCGCTGAGCGAGCGCGCGCCCTGGTTCGCCGAACAGGTGGCGCAGTGGCGGCCCCTGGCCGCGGCCCTGCGCCACCCCGAAACGCCCCACGCGCCCAGCGGCGGCGACGAACTGATCCTCTACCAATGCCTGCTGGCCAGTTGGCCTCACGACCTGGCCGAAGACGACGCCGAGGGGCTGCGCGCCTACCACGCGCGCATCGCCCAATGGCAACTCAAGGCCCTGCGCGAAGCCAAACTGGAAACCGACTGGAGCGCGCCGGTGCAGGCCTATGAAAGCGCCTGCGCGGACTTCCTCGACGCCCTGCTCCTGCAACCTGCCGGCCTGGCGCTGCGCCAGGCCATTGCCGCGGCGGCCCGGGCGCTGATGCCCGCCGGCGCCCTCAACGGCCTGGCGCAGAGCCTGCTGCGCTGCACCACCCCGGGCGTGCCGGACCTGTACCAGGGCTGCGAGTTCTGGGACTTCAGCCTGGTGGACCCGGACAACCGCCGCACGCCGGACTACGCCCGGCGCCAGGCCGCCCTGCAGGCGCAGCCGGACTGGCCGCAGCTGCTGCAGTACTGGCGCGACGGACGCATCAAGCAGGCCCTGCTGCGCCAGGCCCTGCAACTGCGCCGGCGCTGGCCGCAGCTGTTCAGCCACGGCAGCTACCAGCCGCTCGAACTGCACGGCGAGCACGCCGATTGCCTTTTCGGCTTCCTGCGCAGCCAGGCCGGCCGGCACCTGCTGGTGCTGGTGCCGCGGCTGTGCGCGGGCCTGCTGGAAGACAGGCCGCAGGTGCCGCCCGAACGCTGGGGCGACACCCGCGTGCGCCTGCCCGCCGAACTGGCCGGCCGCCAATGGCAGGGCCTGGCCGCCGGGCACCGGGACGACCACGGCGAACTGGCGGTGGCCGAAGTGCTGGGCGAACTGCCGGTCAACCTGCTGATCAGCGTCGACGAGCACCAGGAGGCAAGCCCATGAAGATCGACGAAGCGCGCGTCCGCGAACTGGCCCACCAGATATGGGAATCCGAGGGCCGCCCCGAAGGCCAGGCCGAGCGCCACTGGCGCATGGCCCGCAGCCTGGCCGAGGCCGAGCAGGCACAACTCGCCCAGCGCGAGCCTCCTGGCGAACCGCCGGAGAAACCGGCGCTGCTGCAGAAACCGCCACGGCGCAAGGGCAAGCTGCCCGCCGCCGATCCCGAGCGCCCTGACGAGGGCTGATCCATGCATCCGCCCCGAACCACCGGCCAGCAGAGGAAACCCCCATGAGCAAACGCTCGCACTCGCGAGTCACCGAGGGCCGCCCCTTCCCCCTGGGCGCCACCTGGGACGGCCTGGGCGTCAACTTCGCCCTGTTCTCGGCCCATGCCACCCGCGTCGAGCTGTGCCTGTTCGACGCCACCGGCAAGCGCGAGCTGGAACGCATCGAGCTGCCCGAATACAGCGACGAGATCTGGCACGGCTACCTGCCCGACGCCCACCCCGGGCAGATCTACGGCTACCGCGTGCACGGCCCCTTCGAACCGGACGCCGGGCACCGCTTCAACCCCAACAAGCTGCTGATCGACCCCTACGCCCGCCAACTGGTGGGCCAGCTGCGCTGGTCCGAGGCGCTGTTCGGCTACACCATCGGCTCGGCCGACGCGGACCTGAGTTTCGACACCCGCGACAGCGCGCCCTTCGTGCCCAGGTGCAAGGTCATCGACCCGGCCTTCACCTGGGGCGAGCAGCAGTTCACCCGCATCCCCTGGGACGAGACGCTGATCTACGAGGCGCACCTGCGCGGCATCAGCATGCGCCACCCGGCGGTGCCCGAGCGCCTGCGCGGCACCTGCGCCGGGCTGATGAACGCCGAGCTGATCAAGCACCTGCGCCACCTGGGCATCAGCAGCCTGGAGCTGCTGCCGGTGCACGGCTTCGTCGACGACAAGCACCTGCTGGAAAAGGGCATGAGCAACTACTGGGGCTACAACAGCATCGCCTTCTTCGCGCCCCACGCCCGCTACCTGGCCAGCGGCCATGTCAACGAGTTCAAGGAGATGGTCGCGCACCTGCACGACGCCGGCATCGAGCTGATCCTCGACGTGGTCTACAACCACACCGCCGAGGGCAACGAGCTGGGTCCGACGCTGAGCATGCGCGGCATCGACAACGTCTCCTACTACCGCCTGCAGGCCGACGACCGACGCTACTACGTCAACGACTCCGGCACCGGCAACACCCTCGACCTCAGCCACCCCTGCGTGCTGCAGATGGTCACCGACTCGCTGCGCTACTGGGCCACGGAAATGCGCGTGGACGGCTTCCGCTTCGACCTGGCGTCCATCCTCGGCCGCTACGCCGAAGGCTTCGACGAGCGCCACAGCTTCCTGGTGGCCTGCCGCCAGGATCCGGTGCTCAGCCACCGCAAGCTGATCGCCGAACCCTGGGACTGCGGCCCCGGCGGCTACCAGGTGGGCCGCTTCCCGCCCGGCTGGGTGGAGTGGAACGACCGCTTCCGCGACACCGTGCGCAGCTACTGGCGCGGCGACGAGGGCCAACTGCCGGACCTGGCGCGGCGCCTCACCGCCTCCGGCGACCTGTACAACCACCGCGGCCGGCGGCCCTACGCCTCGGTCAACTTCATCACCGCCCACGACGGCTTCACCCTGCGCGACGTGGTGTCCTACGACCACAAGCACAACGAGGCCAACGGCGAGGACAACCGCGACGGCCACGACGACAACCGCTCCTGGAACCACGGCGAGGAAGGCCCCACGGGCGATCCGGCGATCCGCCAGCTGCGCCTGCGGCAGATGTGCAACCTGATGGCCACCCTGCTGCTGTCCCAGGGCACCCCCATGCTGCTGGCGGGCGATGAGTTCAGCCGCACCCAGCAGGGCAACAACAACGTCTACTGCCAGGACAACGAACTGGGCTGGATCGACTGGAACCTCGACGACGAGGGCTGCCAGCTGCTGGCCTTCACCCGCTACCTGATCCGCCTGCGGCGGCGCTACCCGATCCTGCGCCGCGGGCGCTTCCTGGTCGGCGAGTACAACGCCGAGCTGGGCGTGAAGGACGTGACCTGGCTGGCCTCCGACGGCCGCGAGATGACCCAGGAGGACTGGGAGACGCCCCAGGCCCGCTGCCTGGGCATGCTCCTCGACGGCCGCGCTCAGCCCACCGGCATCCGCCGCAGCGGGGCCGATGCCACCCTGCTGCTGTTGCTCAATGCCCACCATGAGGCGCTGCAGTTCCAGCTGCCCGGCGTGGCCCAGGGGCGCGACTGGCAGTGCCTGCTGGACACCATGGCCGATCCGCCGGCGCTGGACGACGGGCTGGTGCATGGGTTCGATGCGGCCTTCGAGATGGGGCCGCGGTCGTTGGCGTTGTTCGTGCTGCGCAAGGATGGGGATGGCTGAAGGAGCCGTGGCGGCTCTCCTGCTCTTCGTAGGAGCGAGCTTGCTCGCGAACCTTATATTCCGCGCTCCGGTCTTCACCTTCGTCTTTCCCGCGAACGGGGGAACCCAGTGGCGTGGGGGCTTGGTGTAGCGCGCCGCACCGAGTCTGCGGAGATTTTTTGTTTCGCCCCCTCGGGCGAGTCCCTTTTGTCAATCGCCACAAAAGGAACCAAAAAGGCTTGCCCCGACATACGGGCCCGATGGAGCCGGGCTACCCTCGCGAATTCCCCCGCCACGGAGGCCCGCCCCGAGGGTACGTCCCTGTAGCCCATCGGGGCTCTCGCGACATCCATGTCGCATGACCTCCTGAGCGCGGGTTTCGCTCGGCCTGCTGAAGGGGCGTTTCGGAGTGCGCGGAGGTTTCTCTGGAAGTCCAAAAGCAAGAGCGAATGCGCATTTGTTTTTTCGTAGGAGCGAGCTTGCTCGCGAACTGGCTGGTGGCATCTGCGCGCCGGTTCAACGCCGCCCCTCTCCCTAACCCTCGGCTGCGCGCCCCGCCCTGAAGGGAGAGGGGACCGTTGGGCAGGGCTGGATGTTATGGCGTTAGCCGGCAGCCTCGGTGGTTTCCGGCTGGGGCCAATTCTTCTCTCGGCACGGACGGCCCCCTCTCCCGCTTGCGGGAGAGGGCTGGGGTGAGGGTGCTCTTGATCCCCGGCACCTATCTCCGCGGCAAACACACCCGTAGGATGGGTTGAGCGAAGCGATACCCATCACCACGGCAGCATGGGGTTCGCAAGCTCAACCCATCCTACGAAAAGCACTTCGCAAGACACGCCGCGATTGGACTCGCAGGCTGACGCTGCGTTATCCGCCCATTCCACCCCGCCCCCAAACAATCCATGAAATCCACCTGAACGGTGCCCCAACCGCCCAGTCGGAAGCTATAGGCGTCCTCGAAGGCGCCCCAACCGCAACCGCTACGGAGGACAGCATGAAAATCAGCGAAATCATGACGCGCAACGTCCAGACCACCGCCCCCGACACCCCGCTGCACCAGGCGGCCGCGGCCATGGCGCGGATCGACAGCGGCGCGCTGCTGGTCAACGACGGCGACCGCCTGGTGGGCATGGTCACCGACCGCGACATCGTCATCCGCGCAGTGGCCGCCGGCCTGGGCGTGGATACCCCGGTGTCGCGGGTGATGAGCGGCGACATCCACTACTGCTTCGAGGACGAGGACGTGCAGCACGTGGCCAGCAACATGGCGCAGATCCAGATGCGCCGGCTGCCGGTGCTCAGCCGCGAGAAGCGCCTGGTGGGCGTGGTCTCCCTCGGCAACATCGCCGCCTGCCGCGATGCCAAGGCCAGCGACACCGTGCTGCGCGGCGTGGCCCAGGCCCACTGAGCTTCCCCTGGCCACGGCGCCGCCCGGGCCGTGGCCGGCCGGATAGCGGGGAGAACGACATGAAAGCTGTGGTATTCCACGACGTCGGCGACATCCGCCTGGACGAGGTCCCGGAGCCGACGCTGCGCCAGCCCAACGACGCCATCGTGCGCCTCACCGCCTCGGCGATCTGCGGCACCGACCTGCACTTCGTGCGCGGCAGCGTGGGCGGCATGAAGCCCGGCACCATCCTCGGCCACGAGGGCGTGGGCATAGTCGAGGAGCTGGGCGACGAGGTGCGCAACCTGCAGGTGGGCGACCGGGTGGTGATCCCCTCCACCATCGCCTGCGGCAACTGCGTGTACTGCCGCGCCGGCTACTACGCCCAGTGCGACCTCGCCAACCCCGGCGGCCAGCGCGCCGGCACCGCCTTGTTCGGCGGCCCCGAGGCCAACGGCGCCTTCCACGGGCTGCAGGCCGAGAAGGCGCGCATCCCCTACGCCAACATCGGGCTGATCCGCCTGCCCTCGCAGATCGGCGACGACCAGGCGATCCTGCTCTCGGACATCTTCCCCACCGGCTGGTTCGGCGCCGAGCTGGCCGAGGTGGGCATCGGCGACACCGTGGCGGTGTTCGGCTGCGGCCCGGTGGGCCAGTTCGCCATCGCCAGCGCGCTGCTCAAGGGCGCCGCGCGGGTGTTCGCCGTCGACCGCCACCCCGACCGCCTGCACATGGCCCGCCAGCAGGGCGCGGAGGTCATCGACTTCGAACGCGAAGACCCGGTGCAGGCGCTGCTCTGGCTCACCGACGGCATCGGCGTGGACCGCGCCATCGACGCCGTCGGGGTGGACGCCGAGCGCAGCCACGGCGAAGTCACCCCGGCCCCCGGCGCAGGCCACGAGACGCCCTGGACGCCGGGCAACGCGCCGGCCCAGGTGCTCGACTGGGCGGTGGCCGGGCTGGCCAAGGCCGGCACCCTGGGCATCATCGGCGTGTACGGGCCGGACTCGCGGACCTTCCCCATCGGCATCGCGATGAACCGCAACCTGACGCTGAAGATGGGCAACTGCCACCACCGCAAGTACATCCCGCAGCTGATCGAACTGGTGCTCAGCGGGCACATCGACCCGGCCAAGGTGCTCACCCAGGTCAAGCCCATCAGCGACGCCATCGCCGTCTTCGAGGCCTTCGACCAGCGCCAGACCGGCTGGGTGAAGGTGGAGCTGCAGCCGCAGCGCCAACATGCCGCCGAGGGCGACGAGGAACACGTCCGCCCGCCGGCGCCGCCCGCCGCGGAGTGACGCCATGGGTACGGACGGCCTGTACATCGGTATTTCCGGCTGGCGCTACGTTCCCTGGCGCGGCGAGTTCTACCCCAGGGGCCTGCCCCAGCGCGAGGAGCTGCGCTACGCCGCCCATGCCTTCGCCAGCATCGAGCTGAACGGCTCCTTCTACGGCCTGCAGACGCCCGGCCGCTACCGCCAGTGGAAGGCGCAGACGCCCGCGGGCTTTCGCTTCAGCGTCAAGGGCCCGCGCTTCGTCACCCACCTGCGGCGCCTGCGCGAGCCGCAGCAGGGGCTGGCCAACTTCTTCGCCTCCGGCCCGCTGGAGCTGGACGACAAACTCGGCGCCTTCCTCTGGCAGCTGCCGCCCAGCCTGGCCTACGACGGCGAACTGCTGGAGGCCTTCCTCGCCCTGCTGCCGCGCGACAGCCATGCGGCGGCCGAACTGGCCGGTTCGGCGGACGCGCGCCTGCGCCACGAGGCGCCGTCGCCCGGCCGGCGCTTCGCCCTGCGCCATGCCCTGGAGGTGCGCCACAAGAGCTTCTGCAGCGCCGAGTTCACCGACCAGTTGCGCCGGCACGGCGTGGCCCTGGTGATGGCCGACGCGCCCTCGAAGTGGCCCTACGCCGAGGACCTCACCGCCCCGGATTTCACCTACCTGCGCCTGCACGGCGCCGAGCAGTTGTACGCCAGCGGCTATGGCGAGGCGGCGCTGCGCCGCTGGAGCGAGCGCATCCGCCTGTGGCGCAACGGCCTGCAGCCCGCCGACGCCGAGCTGATCGACGCGGACAAGCGCGGCGACCGCCGGCACCGCGAGCTGTACTGCTATTTCGACAACGACATCAAGGTGCGCGCGCCCTTCGATGCCTTCCGCCTCATGCAGCTGCTCGACGTGCGCCTGCCGCAGCAGCAGGTGCCGGGCGAACCGGCGGAGGACTGGACATGAACCAGCCGGCCAACACCGGCGCCGGCCCGGCGCTGGCCAGCGGCCCGTCGCTGCGGGTGCTGACGGTGAACACCCACAAGGGCTTCAACGCCTTCAACCGCCGCTTCATCCTCCACGAACTGCGCGAGGCGGTGCGCGGCACCGCGGCCGACCTGGTGTTCCTCCAGGAGGTACATGGCGAGCACCAGTTGCACGCCGGGCGCCACCCCGGCTGGCCGGCCAAGCCGCACTACGAATTCCTTGCCGACAGCATGTGGCCGGCCTTCGCCTACGGGCGCAACGCGGTGTACCCCGAGGGCCACCACGGCAACGCCCTGCTCTCGCGCTACCCGATCATCAGCCACGACAACCACGACATCTCCATCGCCGGCAACGAGGAGCGCGGCCTGCTGCACGCCTGCATCGACCTGCCGGGCAGCGCCCCGCTGCATGCCGTGTGCGTGCACCTGGGCCTGCGCGAGGCGCAGCGGCGGCAGCAACTGACGCTGCTCTGCCGCCTGCTGGAAGGCTTCCCCGTCCAGGCGCCGCTGATCGTCGCCGGCGACTTCAACGACTGGCGCTGCCAGGCCGGCGCCCTGCTCGCCGGTTGCGGGCTGGAGCCGGCCTTCGCCGACAAGGCCGGCGCGCCGCGCAGCTTCCCGGCGCGCTGGCCGCTGCTGCGCCTGGACCGCATCTACCTGCGCAACCTGCGGGTGCGCAGCAGCCAGGTGCTGGGCAGCCGCCCCTGGCCGCACCTGTCCGACCATCTGCCGCTGCTCGCCGAGGTGGCCCCATGAACGAGCGCTGGCACGCGGGCAACCGCATCGAACTGCTGGTCAATGGCGAGGCCTTCTACCCGCGGGTGTTCGAGGCCATCGCCCGGGCCCGGCGCGAGGTGCTGCTGGAAACCTTCATCATCTACGAGGACAAGGTCGGCCTGGCCCTGCGCAAGGCGCTGCTGGCGGCGGCCCGGCGCGGCGTGCGCGTCGAGCTGATCGTCGACGGCTACGGCACCGCCGACCTGGGCCGGGACTATGTGCGCAGCCTGCTGGAGGCCGGGGTGCGCCTGCACCTGTTCGACCCGCGCCCGCGCCTGTTGGGCCTGCGCACCAACCTGTTCCGCCGCCTGCACCGCAAGCTGCTGGTGGTGGACGGCGGCACCGCCTTCGTCGGCGGCATCAACTTCAGCGCCGACCACCTGGCCGACTTCGGCGCCATGGCCAAGCAGGACTACGCGGTGCAGGTGCAGGGCCCGGTAGCGCGGGACATCCGCCAGGCCAGCCTGGCCCTGCTGCACGAGTACGGCAGCGCGCCGGCTTGGGTGCCGCCCAGCCTGCCGCCGCTGGCCGGCCAGGCCCGCGCCTGCCTGGTGTTGCGCGACAACGGCCCGCGCAGCACGGCCATCGAGCAGCACTACCTGGCGGCGATCCAGGGCGCGCGGCAACGGCTGACCATCGCCAACGCCTACTTCTTCCCCGGCTACCGCCTGCTGCGGGCGCTGCGCCAGGCCGCGCAGCGCGGGGTGAAGGTGCGCCTGATCCTCCAGGGCCTGCCGGACATGCCGCTGGTGCGCCTGTGCAGCAAGTTGCTCTACGACACCCTGCTGCGCGACGGCGTGGAGATCTACGAGTACTGCGACCGCCCGCTGCACGGCAAGGTGGCGGTGGCCGACGGGCGCTGGGCCACGGTGGGGTCGAGCAACCTGGACCCGCTGAGCCTGTCGCTGAACCTGGAAGGCAACCTGATGATCGACGACGCGCGCTTCGCCGACGAACTGCAGGCGCACCTGGACGCCCTGGCCCGCGACAACTGCCGGCGCATCACCCGCAAGGTGGCGCGCCGCGGCTACTGGTGGCGCGCGCCCCTGGTGTTCCTCAGCTTCCACTTCCTGCGGCATTTCCCGGCCATCGCCGGGCAGCTGCCGGCGCACCGCCAGCGCCTGCGCTCGCCGCGGGGCCTGGAAGGCGAGCCGGCGGCGGACGCCCCGCGGGTGCGCCCATGAACGCTGCCGCGCCGCGGGAGAAGCACAAGCAGGCCTGGAAGCTGGCCCGGCGCGGCTTCTCCATCGCCCTGCTGGCGCTGCTGCCGGTGCTGCTGTTCCTGTTGATCCGCGCCACCGACTGGGGGGAAGTATTCCACCTGCTCAGCGAGTACCGCGCCACCACCCTGCTCCTGGGATTGGGCATCAGCCTGGCCAGCTATGGCGTGTTCAGCAGCTTCGACGTGCTCAGCCGCTACTACATCGGCCACCCGCTGCCGGTGCGGCGGGTGTTCACCGTGGCCTTCGTGTGCAACGCCTTCAACCTCAACCTCAGCTCCTGGGTCGGCGGCGTGGCCCTGCGCTACCGCCTGTACGGCCGCCTGGGCATGAGCGCGGCGGACATCACCCGCATCCTCAGCTTCAGCCTGGTGACCAACTGGTACGGCTACCTGCTGCTGGCCGGCGCGCTGTTCGCCAGCGGCTACCCCGACCTGCCGGACGACTGGTCGGTGGGGCGCAACGGCCTGCGCCTGATCGGCCCGCTGCTGCTGGCCCTGGGCGTGGCCTACCCCCTGGCCTGCCGCTACGCCCGGCGCCGCGCCTGGGGTTGGCGGCAGTTCAGCCTGGCCCTGCCGAGCTGGCGCCTGGCGCTGCTGCAGGGCGCCATGGGGGCGGCCAACTGGTCGCTGATGGCGCTGCTGGTGAGCGTGCTGCTGCCGGACAAGGCCAGCTACACCGAGGTGCTGGCCACCCTGCTGATCAGCAGCATCGCCGGGGTGGTGCTGCACGTGCCGGCGGGCCTGGGCGTGCTGGAGGCGGTGTTCATCGCCATCCTCCACGACCACCTGGGCCGCGGGCCCCTGCTGGCGGCGCTTATCGGTTACCGGGTGCTGTACTTCCTGGTGCCGCTGTTCCTGGCCTGCCTGGTCTACCTGTGGCTGGAGCGCCGGGCACGCCGTCTGCGCCGCCGGCAACGGCGCCTGGCGCGGGCGGGTTGATGGGTATCGCTTCGCTCAACGCCATCCTACGAGGGAATGCCAGGCCTCGCGCAAACCTGTAGGAGCGGGCCCTGCCCGCGATTCGCGCGCAGGGCGCGCTCCTACAGGGGAATGGCGTGAGTGGCGCAGCGTAGGGGATCTTATCCGCAAACCGCGCCGGGACGTCCGGCTATCGCGGATGAATCCGCTCCTACGGTTCCAGGAAGCACGGTTTTTCGTAGGATGGCGTTGAGCGAAGCGATACCCATCAGCGCCACCGCATGGGTTTCGCAAGCTCAACCCATCCTACGAAGAGCACCTCGGCGCAAGACAGTTGCTCCTACAAGGGCATGCCGTGCCTCGTGCAAACCTGTAAGCGGGCCCTGCCCGCGATTCGCGCGCAGGGCCCGCTACAGGGAAATGGCGTGGGTGGCGCAGCGTAGCGGATCTTATCCGCGAACCACGCCGGGGCGTCCGGCTATCGCGGATGAATCCGCCAGGACATGCCGTGCCTCGTGCAAACCTGTAGGAGCGGGCCCTGCCCGCGATTCGCGCGCAGGGCGCGCTCCTACAAGGGAATGGCGCAGGTGGTGCAGCGTAGGAGCGGATCTTATCCGCGAACCGCGCCGGGACGTCCGGCTATCGCGGATGAATCCGTCAGGGCATGCCGTGCCTCGCGCAAACCTGTAGGAGCGGGCCCTGCCCGCGATTCGCGCGCAGGGCGCGCTCCTACAGGGGAATGGCGCAGGTGGCGCAGCGTAGGAGCGGATCTTATCCGCGAACCGCGCCGGGACGTCCGGCTATCGCGGATGAATCCGCTCCTACAAGGGCATGCCGTGCCTCGCACAAACCCGTAGGAGCGGGCCCTGCCCGCGATTCGCGCGCAGGGCGCGCTCCTACAGGGGAATGGCGCAGCGTAGGAGATCTTATCCGCGATTACGCCGGCAGGGCCGGCGCCGGTTCCAGGACCAGGCTGCCCAGCGGCGGCAGGTCCAGCAGCAGCGAGTACGGCTGGCCGTGGGACGGCTCCGGGAGTGTCTCGCAGCGCTCGCGGCTGCCGGCATCGGAGCCGGCGTAGCAGGCGCCGTCGGAATTCAGCCGCACCTGCCAGGCGCCCTGCAGCGGCACCCCTACCCGGTAGCCTTCGCGCGGCAGCGGCGTGAAGTTGTGCACCACCAGCAGCGGCGAGCCTTCGCGGTCCAGGCGCAACCAGGCGTAGACGCTGTTGCGCTGGTCGTCGCCGATCAGCCAGTGAAAGCCTTCGGGGCTATCGTCCAGCTGGTGCAGCGCCGGCAGTTCGCGGTACAGGCGGTTGAGGTCGCGCACCAGCGTCTGCACGCCCAGGTGCTCGGCGTAGCGCAGCAGGTACCAGTCCAGCTGGTCGTCGTGGTCCCACTCGTGCCACTGGCCGAACTCGCAGCCCATGAACAGCAGCTTGCGCCCCGGGTGCGTCCACATCAGGCTCAGGTACAGGCGCAGGTTGGCGAACTGGCGCCAGCGGTCGCCGGGCATCTTGCCCAGCAGCGAACCCTTGCCGTGCACCACCTCGTCGTGGGAGATGGGCAGGATGAAGCGCTCGGTGAAGGCGTAGAGCAGGCCGAAGGTCAGGCGGTGGTGGTGGTAGCCGCGGTACAGCGGGTCCTCGCGGATGTAGGCCAGGGTGTCGTGCATCCAGCCCATGTTCCACTTGTGCGAGAAACCCAGCCCGCCCTCGGCCACCGGGCGGCTGACGCCGGGCCAGGCGGTGGACTCCTCGGCGATCACCAGGGCGTCGGGCACCTCGGCGGCGACCACCTCGTTGAGGTGGCGGAGGAACTCGATGGCCTCCAGGTTCTCGCGCCCGCCGTGGCGGTTGGGGATCCACTCGCCCTCCTTGCGCGAGTAGTCGCGGTAGAGCATCGAGGCCACGGCGTCGACGCGCAGGCCGTCGACGTGGTACTCGCGCAGCCAATGCAGCGCCGAGGCCAGCAGGAAGCCGTGCACCTCGGTGCGGCCGAGGTTGTAGATGTAGGTGTCCCAGTCCGGGTGGAAGCCCTCGAAAGGGTGCGCGTATTCGTACAGCGCGGTGCCGTCGAACTGCCCCAGGCCGTGCGCGTCGGTGGGAAAATGCGCCGGCACCCAGTCGAGGATGACGCCGATCCCGGCCTGGTGGCAGCGCTCGACGAAGGCGGCGAACTGCGCCGGGCTGCCATAGCGCGCGGTGGGGGCGAACAGCGACAGCGGCTGGTAGCCCCAGGAGCCGCCGAAGGGATGCTCCATGATCGGCATCAGCTCGACGTGGGTGAAGCCCATGTCCTGCAGATAGGGGATCAGCCGCTCGGCCAGCTCGTCCCAGCTCGGCGGGCGGCCGTCGAGGGTCTGCCAGGAGCCGGCGTGCAGTTCGTAGATCGCCAGCGGGCTTTCCGCGCCCTGGCGGCTGCGCCGCTCGCTCATCCAGCGTTCGTCCCGCCAGTGCCGCGGCGCCGGGTCGGCCACCCGCGAGCCGGTGGCCGGCGGCCGTTCCGTGGCCAGCGCCACAGGGTCGGCCTTGAGCGGCAGCAGGCCGCCGGGGCCGAGGATTTCGTACTTGTAGATTTCCCCGGGTTGCAGGCGCGGCACGAACAGTTCCCACACGCCGCTGGGGTAGCGCAGGCGCATGGCGTGGCGGCGCCCGTCCCAGGCGTTGAAGTCGCCCACCACCGACACGCGCCGGGCATTGGGCGCCCACACGGCGAAGCGCACCCCGGCCACGCCGTCCACGCTCATGGCCTGGGCGCCGAAGCACTGGCCCAGGTGGCGGTGGTTGCCTTCGGCGAACAGGTACAGGTCGGTGTCGCCCAGCAGCGGGCCGAAGGCGTAGGGGTCCTCGGTGATCTGCTCGCCCTCGGGCCAGTGGATGCGCAGCAGGTAGGCCTGGCGCGCATCCAGGTGGGCGCTGAACAGGCCGCTGGCGTCCTGCTGCTGCATGGCCGCGAGGAATTCGCCCTCGCGGCCCAGCAGCTCGCAGGCGAAGGCCCCCGGCAGCCAGGCGCGCACGCGCCAGCCGTCGCCCTCCGGGTGCGGGCCGAGGAAGGCGAAGGGGTCGCCGTGCTCCGCCCGTTGCAGCCCTTGCAGGTGGTTGCGTTCGTCGTCTTGCGACGCCTGTGTCATGGCCTTCCTCCCAGCAGGTGGAGCGTCAGTTCCAGCATTCCCTGCAGCGGCACGGCGACCCAGTCGGGGCGGTGGCCGCTCTCGTAGACCACTTCGTAGGCCGCCTTCTCCAGGCTGAACAGCGCCAGGGCCGCGCCCTCCCCCTCGCGCCCGCGCCATTCGTGGGGCAGCCCGGCGGCGGCCAGGCGGTAGGCGTCGAGGAAGGCGTCGCGGGCGTCCGCGCGGTAGCGCTGGGCCAGGGCGCGGCGCACCTGCACCGCTTCCTCCGAGACGTCGGCGCTCTGCAGGCTGCGCTCGGCCATGGCGGCGGCGTAGTCGAAGGAGCGCAGCACCCCGGCCACGTCCTTCATCGGGCTGTTCAGGGCCCGGCGTTCGGCCAGCGAACGGTTGGGCTCGCCTTCGAAATCGATCAGGTAGGCGTCCTCCTGCACCACCAGTACCTGGCCCAGGTGCAGGTCGCCGTGCACGCGGATCATCAGCCCGCCCTCGGCCAGCCGCGCCAGGTTGCCCACCGCCAGCAGCAGCTCGTCGCGCAGCTCCAGCAGGCGCGCGGCCTGGGCGCGGCCGCGCTCGTCCAGCCCGGGTGCGTCTTCCAGCGCCCGCAGGGCCTGCTCGACCTGGGCGCCGACGCCCTCCTGCCAGGCCCGGCTATCGGCTGGGCCGCTGCGCCGCGGGGCGAAGTCCGGCTCGTCCGCGCCGTCGGCCAGCACCTGGTGCATCTCGCCCAGGCGCCGGCCGAGGGTGGCGGCGAAGCCGCGCAGCTCGTCCAGGGTGTCGAACTCCGGGGGCTGCGCGGTGCCGGCGGCCAGGGCCTCGCGGATGGCCCGCTCGAGGTTGTTCTGCGTCCAGGTCCAGGCATCGCCCTGGTTGCTCAGGTAGCCCTGCAGCAGCATCAGGGTGTGCGTCTGCCCCTGCTCGTCCACCCGGCGCACCTCGCCCAGCAGCGGCGCGACGTTGGCGAAGCCGTGGCGGCTCAGGTAGGCGCCCATTTCCGCCTCCGGGTGCAGGCCGGGCGAGACGCGGCGCAGCACCTTGAGCAGCAGGCCGTCGCCGACCAGCGCCGAGGTGTTCGACTGGTCCGCGGCCAGCACCCGCACCGGGATGTCCTCGGCCAGTTCCAGCTCGGCCAGGCCGGGTTGCGGCAGGAATTGCACCTCGCCGCCGTCGCCGGCCAGGGTCGCGTTCTCGCGCAGCAGGCGCAGCACCACGCGGCTGAAGCGCGGCAGGCTCAGGGCGTCGGTCAGCAGGCCGACGCGGCGGCCGCGGCGCAGCCGGGCCAGGGCCAGTTGCTGCGGCAGGTCGTAGCCGCTGCTGCTTTTTTCCGGCGCCGCGGCCAGGGGCAACTGGTAGCGCTCGTGCAGTTCGCCGTCGCGGTATTCCAGCTCCGCCAGCAGCGGCGCGGCGTCATCCTCCTCCAGCGGCAGCGCGTAGAGCAGGCGCACCCTGCCGGCCTGCGCGCGGGCATGGGGGAACCAGCGCCGGCGCGGCAGGTAGCGCGGCAGCGAATCCTTCTCCAGCAGCTCGCGCGGGGCGCCGGCCATGATCTCCTCCAGGCGCTGGCCCAGCACCAGGGTCGGCAGTTCCGGCAGGCGCTCCTCCGGCTGGCGGTGCCAGCTGGGCATGCGCTGGGAGTCGGCCAGGTAGAACCAGTAGAAGCCGTAGGGCGGCAGGGTCAGCAGGTAGGTCAGCCGGCCGATCGGCGGGAAGGCCGCGCCGCCGAGCATTTCCAGCGGCACGCGGCCGTCGAACTCGGCCAGCTCCAGTTCCACCGCCTGGGCCGCGCCGGACAGGTTGGCCACGCACAGCAGGCTGTCCTCGCCGTCCTCGCCGCGGTACTGCCGCAGGTAGGCGAGGATGCGCCTGTTGCTCGGCGACAGCAGGGTCATGCTGCCGCGGCCGAAGGCCTTCTGCTGCTTGCGCACGGCGAGCATGCGCCGCGTCCAGTTGAGCAGCGAATGCGGGTCGCGCAGCTGCGCCTCGACGTTGACGCTCTGGTAGCCGTACAGCGGGTCGAGGATGGCCGGCAGCACCAGGCTCGCCGGGTCGGCGCGGGAGAAGCCGCCGTTGCGGTCCACCGACCATTGCATGGGGGTGCGCACGCCGTCGCGGTCGCCGAGGTAGATGTTGTCGCCCATGCCGATCTCGTCGCCGTAGTACAGCGTCGGCGTGCCGGGCATCGACAGCAGCAGGCTGTTGAGCAGCTCGATGCGCCGCCGGTCGCGCTCCACCAGCGGCGCCAGGCGCCGGCGGATGCCCAGGTTGATGCGCGCGCGGCGGTCGGCGGCGTAGTAGTTCCACAGGTAGTCGCGCTCGTCGTCGGTGACCATCTCCAGGGTCAGCTCGTCGTGGTTGCGCAGGAAGATCGCCCACTGGCAGTTGTCGGGGATGGCCGGGGTCTGGCGCAGGATGTCGCTGATGGGGAAGCGGTCTTCCTGGGCGATGGCCATGTACATGCGCGGCATCAGCGGGAAGTGGAAGGCCATGTGGCATTCGTCGCCGGGGCCGCCGTCGTCCATGCCGCCGAAGTACGGGCGGGTGTCCTCCGGCCACTGGTTGGCCTCGGCCAGCAGCATGCGGTCGGGGTAGTGGGCGTCCAGCTCGGCGCGGATGCGCTTGAGCACCGCGTGGGTTTCCGGCAGGTTCTCGCTGCTGGTGCCCTCGCGCTCGATCAGGTAGGGAATGGCGTCCAGGCGCAGGCCGTCCACGCCCAGGTCGAGCCAGAAGCGCATCACCCCCAGCACGGCGCGCAGCACCTGCGGGTTGTCGAAGTTCAGGTCCGGCTGGTGCGAGTAGAAGCGGTGCCAGTAGTACTGCCCGGCCAGCGGGTCCCAGGTCCAGTTGGAGGTCTCGCTGTCGACGAAGATGATGCGGGTGCCGGCATAGCGCTCGTCAGTGTCGGACCACACATACCACTCCCGTGCCCGCGAACCCTTCTTCGCCCGCCGCGCGCGCTGGAACCAGGGGTGCTGGTCGGAGGTGTGGTTGATCACCAGCTCGGTGATCACCCGCAGGTTGCGCGCATGGGCGGCAGCGATGAAGCGGCGCACGTCGGCCAGGCTGCCGTAGTCGGGGTGCACCCCACGGTACATGGCGATGTCGTAGCCGTCGTCGCGCCGCGGCGAGGGGTAGAACGGCAGCAGCCAGAGGGTGTTCACCCCCAGGTCGGCGATGTAGTCGAGCTTCTCGATCAGCCCGGGGAAGTCGCCGATGCCGTCGTTGTTGGCGTCGAAGAAGGACTTCACGTGCAACTGGTAGATGACCGCGTCCTTGTACCAGAGCGGGTCGTGCAGGAAGGGACGGGGCTTTCTCAGGCGTCTGGCCATGGGCGGACTCCTAGCGGCGCTGCGGATGCAGGCGCCAGATGCCGAAGGGAAGGTGCCAGGGCTCGATGCGCATCCGTTGGCGTTTGCCGTACCAGGTCCACTGGTGGCCGTTCATCAGGTCCTCGCCGCCCATGGCGGCGTCGTCCGCCAGGCCGAACTCCCACAGCGGCAGCTCGAAGTCGGCCTCCTGGGCGTTGTCCGGGTCCAGGCACACGGCGACCAGCACGAAGTTGGCCAGGTCCGCGGTGCGCTTGCCGAAATAGAGGATGTTGTCGTTCCAGGCGTTGTAGGCCTGGAAGCCGAGGTGGCTGTGCAGCGCCGGGTTCTCGCGGCGGATGCGGTTGAGCCGGGTGATCTCGCCGACGATGTTGCCCGGCGCGTGGTAGTCGCGCTGGCGCAGCTGGTACTTCTCGGAGTCGGCGTATTCCTCGCGCCCGGGGATGGCCGCCGCCTCGCACAGCTCGAAGCCCGAATACATCCCCCACAGCCCAGAGCCGGTGGCCGCCAGCACGGCGCGGATGAGAAAGCCGGCGCGCCCGCTGCGCTGCAGGAAGAAGGGGTTGATGTCCGGGGTGTTGACGAAGAAGTTGGGCCGGTAGCAGTCGCGCCAGGGCGGCTGGTTCAGCTCGGCGAAGTATTCCTGCAATTCCTGCTTGGTGTTGCGCCAGGTGAAGTAGGTGTAGCTCTGGCTGAAGCCGAGCTTGCCCAGGCGCGCCATCATCGCCGGGCGGGTGAAGGCCTCGGCCAGGAAGATCACTTCCGGGTGCAGGTGGCGCACTTCGGCGATCAGCCACTCCCAGAACGGCAGCGGCTTGGTGTGCGGGTTGTCGACGCGGAACAGCGTCACGCCCTGGGCCACCCAGCCCAGCACCACTTCCAGCAGCGCCAGCCACAGCGAAGGCACGGCGTCGGCGGCGTAGAAATCGACGTTGACGATGTCCTCGTACTTCTTCGGCGGGTTCTCGGCATGGCGGATGCTGCCGTCGGCGCGCCAGCTGAACCAGCCGGGGTGCCGGCGCAGCCAGGGGTGGTCCGGCGAGCACTGGATGGCGAAGTCCAGGGCCACCTCCAGGCCGTGGGCGCGGGCGTCGGCCACCAGCGCGCGGAAGTCCTCCAGGCTGCCCAGCTGCGGGTGCACGGCCTCGTGGCCGCCCTCCTCGGCGCCGATGGCGTAGGGGCTGCCGGGGTCGTCCGGGCCGGCCTGCAGGCTGTTGTTGGGGCCCTTGCGGTGGGTGCGGCCGATGGGGTGGATGGGCGGGAAATACAGCACATCGAAGCCCATGGCGGCGATTTCCGGCAGGCGCCGGCGCACGTCCTCGAAGCGCCCGTGCACGCCCGGCTGCGCGCCCTCCGAGCGCGGGAACAGCTCGTACCAGCTGGCGAAGCCGGCCAGCGGCCGCTCCACCTCCAGGCTCAGCAGCGGGCTGCGCACGCGGTGCAGGCGCGGCTCCACTCGTTGCATCAGTTCCAGGGTGGCCGGCGCCAGCAGCAGGGCCACGCGGCCGTCGCGGGCCTGCTCGGCGGCAAGCTGGCCCAGCAGGGCGTCCAGTTGCGCGGCCGGTTCGCCCTGGGCGCCCTGCCGAGCCTCGCGCAGCAGTTGCTCGCCCTCGCTGAGTTCCAGGTCCACGGCCTGGCCGGCGGCGTACTTCTTCTCCAGGTCGTGGCGGAAGCTGGCGTAGCGGTCCAGCCAGGCCTGGATGACGAACTGGATGCGCCCCTCGTGGGGCGGCAGCAGCTCGGCGCGCCACAGGTCGTTGCCCTGCCAGGCCAGCGGCAGGCTGCGCCAGACCTCTTCAGGCTCCAGGCGCCAGGTCACCTCGGCGCCCAGTTGCTCGTGGCCGTCCATGAAGATGCGCGCGCTGACCGGGCAGCCCCGGCCGGCGATGGCCTTGGCGGCGAAGCGCCCGCCCTCGACCTGGGGCTCGATGCCCTCGATGGCGATGCGCGGCGCCTTGGCCGCGGCGCTGGCGCGCCCCTGCAGGTCCGGATTCATCGCTGCGCCCTCCTCGCCAGGCGATCGCATGTTCGTCGTCGGCCGCAACCTGCGGCCCCATGCTTTCCGAGGCCGGGCCCGCCGGCAAGTTCAGACTTTTCGCCGGCGGGCCGGCTCAGCGCGGGGCGCGCCGCCGGCCGCTGCTCTTGCGCGGCGCCGGCGCCTCTCCGGCCTTGCCCCTGGGCGCCGCTTTGCCGCCGCCCCCGGCGTTGCCGCGCAGGCTGCGCCGCAGCAGGTCGGTGAGGTCGATGATGTTGGCGCCCTCCCCGGTTTCCGGCGCCTCGGCGCCGGGCACTTCCTCCAGTTGGCCCTTGGCGGCCTTCTGCTCGACCAGGGCGTGGATCTCGTCGCTGAAGCTGTCCTTGAAGGCCGAGTCGTCCCAGGCCTGGCTCATGTCTTCCACCAGGCGCGTGGCCATCTCGCGCTCGCGCTTGTCCAGGTCGACGTCGTCCAGCTCCAGGCCCAGTTCGTCCACCGAGCGCACCTCGCCCGGCCAGCGCAGCGTCATCAGCAGCAGCGCCTCGCCGTCGGCCAGCAGCGCCGCCAGGTGCTGGCGGCTGTGCAGCACCAGTTGGCACACCGCGACCTTGCCGCTGCGCGCGAGGGTCTCGCGCAGCAGCACGTAGACCTTCTCGCCGCGCCGCTCGGGGCTCAGGTAGTAGGGCGAGTCGAAGTACGCCAGGGGAATCTCGCCGCGCTCGACGAAGCGCAGGATGTCGATGGTCTGGGTGGCCCGCGGGCGCGCCGCGCGGATTTCCGCCTCGCTGAGCACCACGTAGCGGCCCTTCTCGTATTCCACGCCTTTGACTATCTGCTCCTTGGGCACCTCCTTGCCGGTCACCTTGTTCACCCGCTTGTAGCCCACCGGCTCCAGGCTGCGGGCGTCCAGCCAGTCGAAGTCGGTGCCGCCGGGGCGGCTGGCGCTGTTCAGCCCCACGGGGATGTGCACCAGGCCGAAACTGATCGCGCCCTTCCAGATCACGCGCGCCATGCATGCCTCCTACAGTGAGATGCCGTCGTCGAAGCGGACGCGGCCGTCCGCCGAAATGTCGCGGATGCGCGCCAGCATGCGCCGGGCCGCGTCCTCGGCCTGGGCCTCGTTGCGGCTGCCGGGGGCGAACACCCAGAGCACCTGCACCGCCGCGCCCTCGCGCTTGGGCTGGTATTCGATCAGCCCGACGTAGGCGCCGCCGCTGCGCATGGCGTCGGTCCAGGCGCTGCTGCCGCTGAATTCACGGAACATGCCGCTGCTCCGCTGTCTTGGCTGTCTTGGCTGTCTTGCGTGGCGCCCGCGGCCGCTCGAACAGGCGCGGCAGGCTGTGCAGCACCAGCAGCGCCAGCAGGGTGCCGAGCACCGCGGTGGCGGAATGGCCGCGGCCCACGCAGATGCCGATGGCGGTGCTCAGCCACAGCCCCGCCGCCGTGGTCAGCCCCTTCACCCGCGCGGTGTCGGCGCTGTCCTGCTTGAGGATGGTGCCGGCGCAGAGGAAGCCGATGCCCGCGGCAATGCCCTGGATCACCCGGCTGATGGCGTCGTCGCCGGCGCCGCCCTCGCTCATGGCCATGACGAAGAGCGCGGCGCCCAGGGTGACCAGCATGTGCGTGCGCAGCCCGGCGGCCTTGCCCTGGGCCTCGCGCTCGTAGCCCAGCAGGCCGCCGAGCAGCGCGGCGAGCGCCAGGCGGAAGCAGGCGCGGGTGATCTGCTCCAGCTCGCGCAGGTCGGAAAACTCCGCCAGCAGGGCCGCGGCGATGCGCGACAGGGTCTCCATGGGCTTCTCCGCGAAGGGCCGTTGCAGGTGCAGACTGCCGCGCCGGCCGATGGTTTGAACGATTTCCCCGGCGGTAGCGCCGGCACTACCGCCCGGCGGATCGTCCGCGCATTCGCCCGCCGCGCCTGTCCAACCCCGGCAAGCGTCGAACACCAAAGGAATGCGCCATGAACAGCCGCGACGACACCGACTTCGCCCAGGCCTACGAACAGGCCCTGACCGAAGTGGCCCTGCCCGCCTTCGCCGCCGCCGGCGAGTACGCCCGCGCCCACGGCCTGCTCTGCCACGTGGGCCTGCACCGTGGCGCCGGCGGGCTCTCCGAGCTGGGCCTGAACGCCCGCCGCCCCGGCGAGGGCCTGGACTGCCGCTTGCTGATCCGCGCCGAACCGCAGAGCGCCAGCCTGGTGCACGAGAACCACTACGGCGGGCGCAGCGAGCCGGAGCGCATCGTCGGCCCGCTGGCCTCGCTCAACCGCATGGTGCTGGACACCCGCCTGCAGGCCTTCTTCCAGACCGGCTTCGGCCTCAGCCCGGACTACCTGGCACGCCGCCACGGCGGCGGCTTCTGGTAGACCCTAGGCGCCGCCCAGCGGCACCTTCCAGATGTCCTCGGCGTACTCGCGGATGGTGCGGTCGGAGGAGAACCAGCCGACCCGCGCGGTGTTCAGCACCGCCGCCCGCCACCAGCGCGCCGGCTCGCGCCACAGCGCCTCGACGCGTTCCTGGGCCTGCCAGTAGGCCTCGAAGTCGGCGCAGAGCATGAACCTGTCGTCGTGGCGCAGCCCCTCCACCAGGGCCGCGTAGCGGTTGGCATCGTCCGGCGAGAACACCCCCGAGCCGATGGCCTTCAGGGCTTCCTGCAGGCGCGGCGAGGCGGCGATCTCGCCGGCCATGGACAGCTCGCCGGCGTGCTTGCGGGCCTCCACCTGCTGGGCGGTGAGGCCGAAGATGAACAGGTTCTCCAGGCCGATGCGCTCGGACATCTCGACGTTGGCGCCGTCCAGGGTGCCGATGGTCAGCGCGCCGTTCAAGGCGAACTTCATGTTGCTGGTGCCCGAGGCCTCGAGACCCGCGGTGGAAATCTGCTCGGACAGGTCCGCCGCCGGGATGATGGCCTCGGCCAGGCTGACGTTGTAGTTGGGGATGAACACCACCTTGAGCAGGCCGCGCACGGTGGGGTCGTCGTTGACGATGCGGGCGACGTCGTTGGCCAGCTTGATGATCAGCTTGGCCTGGTGGTAGCTGGGCGCGGCCTTGCCGGCGAAGATCTTCACCCGCGGCACCCGCGGGGTGGCCGGGTCGTTGCGGATGTCCTGGTACAGCGCCACGGCGTGCAGCAGGTTGAGCAGCTGGCGCTTGTACTCGTGGATGCGCTTGACCTGCACGTCGAACAGCGCCTCGACGTCCAGGCGGATGCCCAGGCGCTCCTCCACCAGCCGCGCCAGGCGCGCCTTGTTGTGCCGCCGCTGCTGGGCGAAGCCGCGCTGCACCGCGGCGTCGCCGGCGTGGGCCTCCAGAGCGCGCAGGCGCGTCTCGGGGTCGTCGAGCAGTTCGCGGCCGAGGAACTCGCAGAGCAGCCCGGTCAGCTCCGGGTTGGTCTGGAACAGCCAGCGGCGGAAGGTCACGCCGTTGGTCTTGTTGCTGATGCGCCCCGGGTACAGGCGGTGCAGGTCGCGGAACACCGTCTCGCGCATCAGCTCGGTGTGCAGCGCGGAGACGCCGTTGACGCTGTGCGAGCCGAGGAACGCCAGGTTGCCCATGCGCACCCGCCGGCCGTTGTCCTCCTCGATCAGCGACACCGCGCGCAGCAGGGCGAAGTCGTGGATGTCCTTGGCGCGCAGCGCGTCGATGTGGAAGGCGTTGATCAGGTAGATGATCTGCATGTGCCGCGGCAGCATGCGCTCCATCAGCCCCACCGGCCAGGACTCCAGGGCCTCGGGCAGCAGCGTGTGGTTGGTGTAGGACAGCGTCGCCACGGTCAGCTCCCAGGCCTGCTCCCACTGCAGGTAATGGTCGTCCAGCAGCAGGCGCATCAGTTCGGCCACGGCGATGGCCGGGTGGGTGTCGTTGAGCTGGATGGCCACCCGCGCCGGCAGGCTGGCCAGCGCCAGGCCCTGGCCCAGGTGGCGCTGCAGCAGGTCCTGCAGCGAGGCGCTGACGAAGAAGTATTCCTGGCGCAGGCGCAGCTCCTGGCCGGCCTCGGTGCTGTCCGCCGGGTAGAGCACCCGCGAGATGCTCTCGGCGCGCGCCGTGTCGGCCACCGCGCCGAGGTGGTCGCCGGCGTTGAAGCGGTCGAGCTTGAGGGTTTCCTCGCCGCGGGCGCGCCACAGCCGCAGGGTGTTCACCCCGGCCCGCCGCCAGCCGACGATGGGCATGTCGTAGGCCACCGCGCGCAGGCGCTCCATGGGTTCCCAGTGCTGCCGCGCGCTGCCGTCGCCGCCGTCGATGGCGTACACGCTGCCGCCGAAGCCGATGCTGATGCTGCATTCCGGGCGCTCGAACTCCCAGGGGTTGCCGAAGTCCAGCCAGGTCTCCGGCTGCTCCTGCTGCCAGCCGTCGGCGATGCTCTGGCGGAACAGCCCGTGCTCGTAGCGGATGCCATAGCCGTAGGCGGGGATGTCGAGGGTCGCCATGCTCTCCATGAAGCACGCCGCCAGGCGGCCCAGGCCGCCGTTGCCCAGGGCCGCGTCGGGCTCGGCCAGGCGCACCTGCTCCAGGTCTACGCCCAGTTGCAGCAGGGCCTCGCGGGCGATCTCCAGCAGGCCGAGGTTGCTCAGGTTGTCGATCAGCAGGCGGCCGATGAGGAACTCCAGCGACAGGTAGTAGACGCGCTTGCGCTGGCCGCGGTCGATGCTGCGGCTGGCCTCGTCCCAGCCGTCGACGATGTAGCGCCGCGCGGCCAGCGCCACGGCCTCGAACCAGTCGTGGGCGTAGGCGTCGGCGGCGTCCTTGCCGACGTCGTAGCGCAGTCGCGTCAGCACTTCCTGCTTGAAGTTCTCCACCTGTTCGGGCACGGGGGTGCTGGAGCCTTGCATGGCGTGTTCTCCGCGGTTCGCCTGTGGGAAACCGGCGGCGCCGGCGGCCGCCTCGTGTATCTAGGCCCGGTGCGCCGGCCAGAGTTCAGGCGTTTTTCCCCTCGTCCGCGGCCGTCCGTCCGAATCGCTGAACACCACCCGGCGCCGCGGCCTCTCCCGAACGAACCCCGCAGTGAAGCGGCCGCGAAAGGAGAAGAGCGATGCCCCGAGGCAGCAAAGACAAGTACACCGACAAGCAGAAGCGCAAGGCCGAACATATCGAGGAAAGCTACGAGGAGCGTGGCGTGTCCAGGGACGAGGCCGAAGCGCGGGCCTGGGCCACCGTCAACAAGCAGTCCGGCGGCGGCGAGCGCGCCGGCGGCTCGGGCCAGAAGAAGAGCCCAACGGCCAAGGCCGAGTCGCGGCGTTCCTCGGCGCGCCGCGCGGTGGCCACCAAGCACGGCGTGCCACGCCCCGGCCAGCGCCTGGAGGCGATGAACAAGCAGGAACTGCTGGAGCGCGCGCGCCGGCAGAACATCCGCGGGCGCTCGTCCATGCGCAAGCAGGAGCTGATCGAGGCCTTGCGCAAGGCCTGATCCCTGGCCCCTGGCGCTGCATTGCGCCAGGGGCCGGGCGTCTCAGCCGTTGACCACGGTTCCGCCGTTGACGTGCAGCACCTGGCCGCTCATGTACGAGGAGTCGGAACAGGCCAGGTAGACGTAGGCCGGGGCCAGTTCGTCGGGCTGGCCGGGGCGCCCCATCGGGGTGTTGCTGCCGAACTTCGCCACCTCCTCGGCGCTGAAGGTCGAGGGGATCAGCGGCGTCCAGATCGGCCCCGGGGCCACGGCGTTCACCCGGATGCCGCGCCCCACCAGGTTCAGCGCCAGGGAACGGGTGAAGGAAGTGATGGCGCCCTTGGTCGAGGAATAGTCGATCAGCCTGGGGTTGCCCTTGTAGGCGGTGATCGAGGTGGTGTTGACGATGGCCGCGCCCTCGCCCATCAGCGGCAGCAGCGCCTTGGTCAGCTGGAACATGCCGAAGATGTTGGTGCGGAAGGTGCGCTCCCACTGTTCTTCGCTGATGTCTTCGAGGGAGTCGGCCGGGTGCTGTTCGCCGGCGTTGTTCACCAGCACGTCCAGCCTGCCCCAGCGTTCCTTCAGGCGCCGCGCCACCTCGGCGCAGAAACCGGCATCGGCGACGTCGCCGGCCAGTTCCAGGCAGTGCTGGCCGCAGGCCTCGATCAACTGGCAGGTCTTGGTCGCGTCCTCGGTTTCCTCCAGGTACAGCAGCATCACGTCGGCGCCCTCGCGGGCGAAGGTCAGCGCCACGGCGCGGCCGATGCCGCTGTCGCCGCCGGTGACCACCGCCACCTTGCCCTCCAGCTTGCCGGCGGCGCGGTAGCTTTCCGAGGCGAACTCCGGCGGCGGCCGCATGATCTCCTCGCGGCCGGGCTGCCGGTCCTGGTGCTGGGGCGGTAGTTTCTCGCTCATGGTGGCTGTCCTCCGGTGCGTGGGTCGGTAGCGCGGGCCGTCAGCCGCGCGGCGGCAGGGTCTCGCCGCAATGGCAGTGCGGGTCCTGGCAGTGCTTCTCGCCATCGGGATGGCCGTCCGCGCAGGCCTGGCAGCAATAGGCGCGGCCGTCGGCGAACACGGCCGCCGCGCCCAGGCTGCACTGGCAGCCGGGGCAGGCGCAGGGTTGGTCGCTCATGGCAGGTCTCCTCCGCTTCGTGGCGCGGGGCCGCAGCCCCGCCGGTCACTGGGTTCGGCCGGCTGGGGGCGGCGGAGTTCAGCTTTTCCCGCCAGCGGCCCGCCGGCTGCGCGCATTTCGCTGCTGCTATTCGCCTGCCTGTGGAGCCAGGGAGCTTCGTGGTTGCGCATCATGCCGAGCGATCCCCTCTCCCGCTTGCGGGGGAGGGTTAGGGAGGGGGAGCGGAGTCAGGGTTGGCAGAGGTGTGTCGGCGAAGTCCGTTGCCCTCACCCCAGCCCTCTCCCAGAGGGAGAGGGAGCCGTTCGGCGTGGGCGATGAATTCGCAGTCATCCTGAGACTTCGTCAGTGACGTAGGGCGTATAACCGTTCGCGGTTATCCGCCGATACACCGAGGTCATGGCCAACGCCCAGATCCCCCCGGAGCTGCTGGAAACCAAGGCCAAACGGCGGATAACGCCATAGGCGTTATGCGCCCTACAGCCCGGACGCAGGAGCAACTGTGAAGCGCTTTTCGTAGGATGGGTTGAGCCTTGGCGAAACCCATGCGGTCGTGGTGATGGGTATCGCTTCGCTCAACGCCATCCTACGGACTGTGTTTGCGGACGTAGGAGCGGACTCCGTCCGCGGCCCGGCCGGCCTCAGCGCTCCTCGCCCAACTGCTGCCACATCCGCCGCGTCAGGCGTTGCCGGGTCTCGCCCCAGCTCGCCCAGGGGTCATCCTCGCCCTTCAGCGCCAGGCGCTCGTCGATGTTGCCCAGGTTCCAGGCATTGGCGCCGCGCAACGCATCCAGCTCGCCCTCGGCCACCGGCACCGACACCGGCAGGCCTTCGCGGGCGCGGACCGACCAGGCGCACACGGTGCTGGCGCCGCGGCTGTTGCGCAGGTAATCGACGAAGATCCGCCCGACGCGGTTCTTCGGCCCGGATACGGCGCTGAAGCGGTCCGGCATCTGCCTGGCCAGGTGGCGGGTGATGGCGTGGGCGAAGTCCTTGACCTCGTCCCAGCCGTGGCGGCGCTCCAGCGGCACCAGGATGTGCATGCCCTTGCCGCCGCTGGTCTTGAGGAAGCAGGCCAGGCCCAGTTCGTCGAGCACTGCGAGGGTCAGTCGGGTCGCCTCGATCATCCGCGCCCAGGGCAGGCTGGGGTCGGGGTCCAGGTCGAGGACGAAGCGGTCGGGGTGCTCCAGGTCGTCCACCCGGGCGTTCCAGGTGTGCAGCTCGACCACGCCCATCTGCGCGGCGCCGGCCAGGGCCTTGGCGGTGGCGATGCGCAGCAGCGGCGCGTGGCCCGGGTCCAGGCGCGGGTCCAGCTGTTCCACGCCGGGCATGGCGTTGCGCGAGGCGTGGCGCTGGAAGAACACCTCGCCGCCGACGCCGTCCGGGGCGCGCAGCAGCGACACCGGGCGGTCGCCGAGCCAGGGCAGGATGCGCTCGGCGGCCTTCTCGTAGTAGCGCGCCAGGTCCAGCTTGCGCAGGCCGCTGGCGGCGTCGATCACCCGCTCGGGGTGGGTGATGGCCACGCCGGCCACCTTCGCGTCGTCCTTCGCCGCCTTGCGCGGGCGTTTCGCCGTGGGCTGCGCGCCCTCCCCGGCCGCCGGCTTCGCGCGTTCCTCGACTATCGCCTCGGCGGGCTTGTCGTTGCGCAGGCCGTGGAACACCGCGTGGCGCACCAGGCCCTCGCGGGTCATTTCGGCGAAGGCCACTTCGCAGAGCTGCTCGGGGCGCAGCCAGGTCACGCCCTGGAAGGCCTGGCCGCGCGGCGGCGAGGCCAGCGGGCAGGTCTTGCTGGCCAGCGGGCGCAGGTTGTCGTGCACCCGCTTGAGGGTGGCGGCGTCGAAGCCGGTGCCCACCTTGCCGGCGTAGCGCAGCTCGCCCTGGTCGTCGTGCAGGCCCAGCAGCAGCGCGCCGAAATGCCGGCGGCTGCCCTTGGGCGGGGTCAGGCCGAGGATGACGAATTCCTGGCGGCGCTTGCACTTGAGCTTGATCCAGTCGGTGGAGCGGCGCTCGACATAGGCGCTGCCGGCGCGCTTGCCGATCAGCCCTTCCAGGCCCAGGCGGCAGGCGCTGTCGAGGATGCTGCGCGGGTCGTCGGTGAAATCCTCCGAGTAGCGCAGGCGGTCGCTGGCATTGTGCTTCAGCAACCCGGCCAGCATGGCGCGGCGCTGCTCCACGGGCTGCCGGCGCAGGTCCTCGCCGTCCAGCCAGAGCAGGTCGAACAGGGTGTAGCGCACCTCGTCGCTGGCGCCGACGTCGAAGGCGTTCTGCAGGCGCTGGAAGTCCGGGCGACCCTCCTCGTCCACCACCAGGATTTCGCCGTCGAGCCAGGCGGACTGCAGCGGCAGGGCACGCAGCGCGGCGCAGATGTCCGGCAGGCGCTCCGCCCAGTCGTGGCCGTTGCGCGTCTGCAGGCGCACCTCGCCCTTTTCCACCCGCGCCAGGATGCGGTAGCCGTCGAGCTTCAGCTCGTAGCGCCAGTCGCCCTCCGGGGGCGCATCCAGCAACGTGGCCAGTTCCGGGGAGATGCGCTCGGGCATGGCGCCGGCCTTGGCGGCCTTGCGGCGCGGCGCCTTGGCCGCGGCGGCGCGCCTGGGCGGGTCGGCCGGCTTTTGCGCCGGCGCCGCCTCGCCGGGCAGCGTCCGCCCGCTGAGCACGCTCTGCGGCGCCTCGGCGAGGATGTCGTGGCGGGGGAAGTCGCGGGCCTGGTCGTCGCGGCCCTTGACCAGGAACCACTGCGGCTTGCGCCCGGCCATGCGGGTGCGGATGAGGTTCCAGCTGCCGTGCAGCTTGCTGCCTTCCAGGCGGAACTTCAGGTGGCCGTTCTCCAGGCCCTGCCGCGGGTCGCCCAGGGGCTGCCAGCGGCCGCGGTCCCAGACGATGACGTCGCCGGCGCCGTAATGGCCCTCGGGGATGTGGCCCTCGAAGCCGGCGTATTCCAGCGGGTGGTCCTCCACCTCGATGGCCAGGCGCTTCACCGAAGGGTCCAGGCAGGGCCCCTTGGGCACCGCCCAGCTCTTGAGCACGCCATCGAGTTCCAGGCGGAAGTCGTAGTGCAGGTGGCTGGCGTCATGCTTCTGGACGACGAACTCCAGTTCCCCGGCCTGGTGTCCGGGGGCCTCGCCGCGCGGCTCCGGCGTGCCGCTGAAGTCACGGCGGCGGGCGTACTCCTCCAGGCTCGGCGTATCACTGGCCATGGGCGTTTCCTCCGCGGCGGGCCGCTTCAGCGTTCTTCCTCGTCAGTGTCCGGCGGCGACACCTGGTCGGTCCAGGGCTTGCCGTCCAATGGCGCGGAGCGGCCCAACTCGGCCTCGTCCAGGCCGATGCCGCCGCCGATCTCCTCCTCGCCCACCACCCGCAGTTCGCGGTCCACCGGGGTTTCGTCGGCGGGCTCGAGTTCGGACTCGGTACCTTCGTCGAGCAGCGTCTCCGGGGCCAGGTCGTCGCTGTCCACGTGGTCCTCGTACTCGCCGTCGACCAGGGTCTCGCCGCCGGTCATGCCCATCTCGGCAGCCCGCTGCGGCGGGAACTCCTCATTCACTTCGCGGCGCGGACGCTCGTCGCCGATGCGGCCCGCGGCGCGCTCGTCCTCGAAATCCAATTCGCGCACCGAGCCCATGCGGTCCTCGGTGTCGTCGATTTCCTGCGGCTGGCTGTGCTTGCGATCGTCGCTCATGGCCTTCTCCTCTCGCTGGGCGCCGCCCTGTCCGGCCACCTACGGGCCGCGCGCGGCGCATGGGCCTCAGGGGGAAATGGGGTCGCTGGCGGGGAAGGTTTCTTCCAGGGAGTGGTCCAGTTGCCGTTCCTGCGCCTTCTTCAGCCTGCCGCTGTCGGCGCAGGGGCATTCGGGGTCCTTGCACTGGCGGTCCTCGGGGTGGCCCTGGGCGCAGGCCTGGCAGCAGAAATAGCGCTCGCCCTCGCGCACGGCGGCGGCGTCCAGCTCGCAGATGCAGTTGGGGCAGGCACAGATATCGGGTTTCATTTCCAGGCTCCTCCGTGCGTCAGCTCTACCTCGGTTGAGCCGGACGCAAGCGGGGAGTTCAGCTTTTCCCGCGGGCGACGCCGCCGCGCCTCAGGCGGCGGCGTAGGTGCGGATCAGCTCCTGGCCCAGGCTTTCCACCTGCTCGGGAGTGCAGAGTTCCTCGCCGCTGATGCCCACCACCGTGGTGGGCGCCCTGCCCTGCGACGGGTGGCGCAGGCTGATGGCGTAGCAGCCATCGAGCTGGCGGCAGCAGTTGAAGCGGAACCCCGGATGGTTGTGCTGCAACAAGGCTTCGATTTCGCCACGAGTGAAATGCGTCATGCGGATACCCTCCCCGGGAAAAAGCCCCTCTTTCGGGAAAAGGTAGCGCCGGCTGCCGGCGAAAAAAGGCTGGCAGGACGCCATCCTTTGGCCATGCAGAATGCCTGATTGGCAAAAGCGCTCCGCATGTCATCCACTTAGCGGGACCGCGGACCTGCGCGCCGCTTTCTTGTCGCCCAAAAAAGCGTCGAGCCCGACGAGCGGTAGGCGCCATGGGGCGTTACCGGTACCCGGGTACCAACCGCCATCAAGGCCCGGCCGGCAGAGGCGCGCCTGGATTGCATTTCGCCACCACCCGGGCATGCAGTAAGGCGCCGGGCGAGCCCGCCGCTTTGCAATGCGCAAGCATCAAAGGGCCATCTATTCAGCTGAAAGTTCAACGTAAACAGCCGCTTAGGAATAGCGGCACGGGCGGAACGATTGCTGCAAAGGCATCGGCTACCCAACCAACACACAGGGAGTACGTCATGCCTGCCATTTCCAACGCCGCCATCGAATACCTGCAGAACCAGTTCCGCGCCTATGCCCCGCAATTCTCCTACCGTCCCGACGGCTCGGTGCTGATGGACCTGCACGACGCCAACGGCGAGCGCATCGCCCTGCGCGTGCTGCACAAGGAAGAGCAGGAAAACGACGTCCTGCTGAACAACCTGGTGGAGCGCATCCGCCGCGACCTGATCACCGAGTCGGGTCCGCTGCAGCCGGACAACGTCGACTGGTTCCTCAAGCGTATCGAGCTGCGCACCTTCGTCCCCGGCAACTACCGGCACCGGCCACGCAAGATAGTGGTGGCCGGCGAGCGCCTGCGCGCCCTGGCCGAGCGCAACCCGCGCTGGTAACCCCCCTGCCCCGCCGCCGGCATGCGCCGGCGGCGGGACCTGCACTCAATGCGGCCGCGCCACCGCCCGCAGCAGGTTGGCGCCCAGCTTGTCGGCGTTGCAGCTGGCGACGTTGGCCAGGGACACCACGCCCACCAGGCGTTTCTGCCGGTTCACCACCGCCAGGCGGCGCTTCTCGATCTGCCCCATGTTCTTGGCCACGTGGTCCAGCTCCTCGTCGTCGAAGCAGTAGCAGACGCCGGGACTCATCACCTCGCTGACCGCCGTGCTCCCGTCCAGGCCATCGGCCAGGCCGCGCACCACCAGGTCGCGGTCGGTGACCACGCCGGTCATGCGCTCGCCCTCGCCGACGATCAGGGCGCCGATGTCCGCCTGGCGCATCAGCAGCGCGGCCTCCTGCAGGGTGGTGGCCGGGTCGATGGTGCGGACTTCGCGGCTCATGACTTCGCTGACTTTCATCGCTGTTCTCCTCAAGGGTGGACTCACCTGTGTGGAAAGTCCGCCGCCGCCAGGGTTCGAAGAATCTGCCCGGGCGTCAGGCGTGCACCGTCCACTGGCAGGTGGAATCGGCGATGGGCATGGCGTCCACCCGTTCGATCAGCCCGCAGGCGATGGCTTCCTGCGCCCCGAGGATGCGCGGGTAGGCCATCAGGTAGCTGGGAATGTCCAGGCGCTCCGCCGCGCCCCGGGTGCGCTCGTCGACGATGTCGGCGTAGAGCTTCAGGTCGTAGTCCAGGCTCATGGCGTATTCCGCCATGCGCGCATGGTCCACCGCGCCGTGCAGCGACCAGTGGAAGGGGTGGAACAGGAACTTGCTGTACAGGCACGCGGTGCGCACCTGGCCGGCGAGGAACAGGATGTTGCCCATGGATTCGACTGTGCCGAGGTTGTGGGTGTCCACCTGCACCGGCAGCGAGAGCAGGTAGTTGTAGAGGGTGAAGCCGTAGCTGCAGTCGCCGCCCATGGTGGCGATGTTCAGCTGCAGGTGGCTGGCGCCCTGCTGCAGGGCGCGGGTGCAGGTGCTGATGAGGTTGCCGCAGGTGGAGGAGTTGATCGGGCCGGTGAAGTGGATGATATGGGTGGACATGGGGGCTCCTGGGGGCGTGGGTCGCTGGGCTGGACTCTCTGGTGAGTCGCGGGGGCGGGTGGGGGAGCCATTGGGGCGACGAATGGTGGTGAGGTGTAGTTCCGTCCTTCACTTCGTCATTCCCGCGAACGCGGAACCCAGTGGCTTGGGGGCTCGGTGTAGCGCGCCGCTCCGAGTCTGCCCGACCGTCTTGTTTCGCCCCCTCGGGCGAGTCCCTTTTGTCAAACGCCACAAAAGGAACCAAAAAGGCTTGCCCCGCCATACGGGCCCGATGGAGCCGGGCTACCCTCACGAACTCCCCCGCCACGGAGGCCCGCCCCGAGGGTACGTCCCTGTAGCCCATCGGGGCTCTCGCGACATCCATGTCGCATGACCTCCTGAGCGCCGGTTTCGCTCGGCCTGCTGAAGGGGCGTTTCGGAGTGCGCGGATGTTTCGCTGGAAATCCGAATCGCGGACAAGGTCCGCGGTTCCAGGAAGCACCGGCGTAGGAGCGGACCTTGTCCGCGATTGGACTCAACGCCCCCGCCGGACACTCCGGTGGCACGGACGGCCCCCTCTCCCGCTTGCGGGAGAGGGCTGGGGTGAGGGTGCTCTTGACCCCGACCGCCGGCGTTATCCGCCGGATCGCGGACGGAGTCCGCTCCTACATCTCCGGCAAACACCACACCCCGTAGGATGGGTTGAGCGAAGCGATACCCATCGCCACCACCGCATGGGTTTCGCAGGCTCAACCCATCCTACGAAAAGCGACTCGGCGCAGCAGGCAAGACGGTTGCGCCTACGGCTCCAGGAAGCACCGGCGTAGGAGCGGACCTTGTCCGCGATTGGACTCGCCGGCTACGCCAGCCCCACCGGCGCCTGGCTGTTCTCTTCCAGCAACTCGACCACCACCTCCCGCACCGCCTCATCCACATCGCCGCCACGCGCCAGGTGGCGGCGAAAACTGCGAACCTGCCGCACCGCGCTGCCACCCTCGCGGGCCAGCCGGCAGGCATGGGCATAGGCCCATTCGTTGCCGGCACGCGCCGTTGCCCCACACTGCGCCCAGGCCAGTTCCAGCCACCGCGCCAGGTCCACGCAATCCCCATCGGCCAGCAGAAAGCGCGCCCGGCAACCGTGGCGCTGGGCCTGCCAGTAGTTCTCCGCCAGCAGCGCCCGCAGCCGGTGCGGCTCCTCTGCGTCGGCATCGGCCATGGCCTGGGTGAGCAGCGCGCGGAACAGCCCGGCGATGCACAGCGCATCGGCCAGGCGCGGGCAGGCGTCGCTGATGCGCAGTTCCAGGGTCGGGTAGCGTGCCGAGGGCCGGACGAACCACCAGGCGTGGCCCGGCTCGCGCATCAGGCCCCGGGTGTGGAGCAGCTTCAGGTAGGCCTGGTAGGCCGGCTCGTCGTCGAACCAGGGCGGGATGTCCATTCGCGGCCACTGCCCGGACAGCGCCCGGCGGTAGCTCGCCAGCCCGGTGTGGCGGCCCTGCCAGAACGGCGACGAGCAGCTCAGTGCCAGCAGCAGCGGCGCCCAGGGCAGCACCCGGTTCATCAGCGCCACCCGGTCCAGCCCCGGCGGCACTTCCACGTGCACGTGCAGGCCGCACAGCAGGCTGTTGCGGGCCGGCTGCACATAGTCCTCGAACAAGGCGCGGTAATGCGCCGGCTCGCTGGGCGCAGCGTCGGCGAGGCGGCTGAACGGGTGCGCGCCCACCACCAGGCTGCGCAGACCGTGGGCCCGGGCCAGCTCGCTCAGCTGCGCGCGGGCGCGGGCGAGGAAGGCGGCGGCCTCGCCCAACTGGCGGAACACCGGGCTGACCAGTTCCGCCTGGCACTGGAACATCTCCTCGGCGAAGCAGTTGCCCAGCGCCCGGCGGCAGGCCTGCGCCCATTCGGGCGGGACCTGCCGGGCCAGGTCGAGGCTGGCGCCGTCGACGAGGAAGGCCTCTTCCTCGATGCCGAAGCGGGCCGGTGGGTGGGCGGGCGTCGCGACCATGGGGATCCCTGCCGGAAGGGTTACAGGATCGACGCCGCGGCCCCGTCCGGGGTTCCGTTTTTCCCACGCGCAGCCGCTGGTGCCGATCGTTGAAACCTTCGCCGCCGGCGCCACTCGCAATGTTCAGGAGCCATCGCCAGAGGAGCCGCCCCATGAACCTGCCCTGCACTCCGCCCCGCGAAGAGGCGGTCGATGCCCGTTCGCTGCACAGGGCGCTGCTCCATGCGCCCCTGGAGCACCTGACGGCGGCCGAAACCTTCCTCGACCGGCAGCTGCGCCAGGCGGCCGAGCTGCCCGTCGACCTGCCCGACACCCCGGCGGCCTGGCCGCAGTGGCTGGACGCGCGGGCCGCCCGCACCGCGCGGGACTATGCCCGGTACCTGGCCGAGCGACATGCCGGCGCGCCGCGGCGCTACTTCCGCAACCGCGCCCACGCGCTGCACTTCCTGCGCGGCGTGGCCCCCACCAAGCTGGTGGACGGCGCCTGGCTGTATGGCGTGCTGGGCCATGCCGGCGACGCCCGCCTGCTGCCCCTGCTGCATACCTACCTGGAGGAACTCGGTCGCGGCGTGGCCGCCAGCAACCACGTGCTGATCTACCGCCACCTGCTGGAAAGCCTGGGCTGCGCCGGCGCGGCCGAGCTGTCCGCCGAGCACTACGTGCAGGGCGCGGTGCAACTGGCGCTGGGCTGCCTGGCCGGGCAGCGCCTGCCCGAGCTGATCGGCTACAACCTGGGCTACGAGCTGCCGCCGCTGCACCTGCTGGTGACCACCTGGGAGCTGCAGGAGCTGGGCATCGACGCCACCTACTTCCGCCTCCACGTGACCATCGACAACGCCAGCTGCGGCCACGCCCGCCGGGCCCTGCAGGCGCTCTACAACCATCTGCCGGACAAACCGCGGCGCCGGGCCTTCCTCGCCCGGGTGCGGGCCGGCATGGGGCTGAACGACGTCGGTCTGTCCAGCACCCAGGTGATCGACGGCTTCGACCTCGACCGCGAGCTGCTGGCCATGCTGGAGCGCAAGCAGCCCTTCGCCCGCCACCTGCACAGCGACCGCACGCGCATCCAGGGCCGCACCCTGAACCAGTGGCTGGCCGCGCCCTGGGGCGTGGCCGCGCTGCTGCGGGCGCTGCAGCAGGAGGGCTGGATCCGTCGCGACGCCGACCCGGCGCACAGCCGCTTCTGGCGCCTGGTCAGCGGCCCCGACGCGGCCATGTTCGGCGTCTTCGATGGCTATGAGCAGCAGCTGCTGCACGACTGGATCGCCGGCAGTTGGTCGCCTCCGCACGCCCCTGGCCGGCGCTCGCCGCAGCCGGTGGCGCTGGAAGCGGCGCCGGCCGACCTCGACGAGGAAGAACGCCGGCTGCGCCGCGAACTGGCCCAGCTGGCGCCGCACCAGCGCCGCCGGCACCTGCTGCCGCTGTTGGCCCCGCAGCGCCACTGGACACCGCTGGGCCTGCTGGCCACCCGCCTGTTCAGCCAGGACCTGGGGGTGGCGCCATGACGCCGCTGCCGCCACGCCTGGAAGCCCTGCTGGCGCTGGGGCAGCGCCTGCGCGGGGAAGGCTACGCCTTCGTCACCGTGAGCCCGGCCACCCACGCGCGGGTCAATGCTCGCGAGGAAAACGCCCTGGCCCGCGACCTGCGCGACATCTTCGGCTGGAGCCGGCCCTTCGCCGAGGACCTGCTCGAGCGCTCGCTGTTCTCCCTGCTGGCGGCCGCCGACCTGTTGCAGTGGGACGGCCGCCACTGGCACAGCAAGGTGCGCTGGTCGAGCCTGGAGGACCAGCTGTTCGCCCATTCGGCCTACCCCACCGAGGCGGCCGAGGCGGTGTTCTTCGGCCCCGACACCTACCGCTTCGCCCGCGCCATCGCCCAGCACCTGCGCACGCTGGACAGCCGCGACATCCATCGCGCGGTGGACATCGGCTGCGGCGCCGGGCCCGGCGCCATCCTCCTCGCCGGGGCCTGCCCGCAGGCGGAGATACATGCGGTGGACATCAACCCCCACGCCCTGGCCTTCACCCGCGTCAACGCGCTGCTGGCCGAGGCGCCGCAATTGCAGGTGCGCCGCAGCGACCTGCTGGAGGGCCTGGCCGGCGACTTCGACCTGATGGTCGCCAACCCGCCCTACATGCTCGACGCGGCCCAGCGCACCTACCGCCATGGCGGCGGCTCCCAGGGCGCGGAGCTGTCGTTGCGCATCCTCGAAAGCGCCCTCGGCCGCCTGGCGCCCGGCGGCAGCCTGCTGCTCTACACGGGCGCCGCGGTCATCGACGGCGAGGCGCCGCTGTGGCGCCAGGCGAGCCGGCTGCTGGCGGCCCGCCCCGGCTGGGAATGGCGCTACGAGGAACTGGACCCGGACGTGTTCGGCGAAGAGCTGGAAGTGCCCGCCTACCGCCAGGTGGAACGCATCGCCGCGGTGCTGCTGACCTTGCGGCGCCTGGCCTGATCCCCGTCACAGCCAGGGCTGCACCGGCGGGCTGCACAGCGCCACGCCGATCGCCAGGCCCAGTTCCTCCAGGCCCACCGGCTTGAGCAGCACGGGGTAGGCCCGGGCGTGCAGCGCGGAGCGCTCAGGGTTCTGCGTCAGCACCAGCACCCGCATCAGCGGGCGCAGCGGCAGGCAGGACTCGATCAGCGCGGCGCCGGTGAGCGGCCCGGCGAAAGGCTCGTCCACCAGCATCAGGTCGATCACCACCGGGGACGACAGGTGTTCCAGCGCCTGTTCCGCATCGCCGGCACCGAGCACCGCATAGCCGCGGTCCAGCAGCAGTTGCTCCAGGCGCCACAACTGGTCGGCCTGCTCGGCGAGCAGCAGCACCACCTTGTTCGTTTCGCTCATGGCTCGTCTCCGTCGGTGAATGGTCCGACTTCCTGGCGAGCAAGAACCACGCCCACCCGCGCGACGATCCAGGCCCCGGCGCAGAGCGCCCGCGCACAGGGTCATGGCAGGACGACATCAGCAGAATGCGCTGGCGGCTCCGCCGTGCGCTGCAAAATGCCCAGCGCAGCCGCCGGTAAGCTGGCCGGCACCAAGCGGCGCCGCCGCAGTCGCAGCAAAGAGCGGCCAAGCGAAGGTACCCGCCATGACAGAGCATCCCCGCCCCCTCCCGGCGGAGCCCGCGGAGGAGTTCGGCGAACGCAGCCACCCGGTCGACGAGCACATGGCCGGCCAGCGCCGGGCCTGGCGCCTGGAGCGCCTGGGGCTGGCCGTCCTGCTGGGCATCGTGCTGGTGGCCCTGAGCGGCCTGTTCGCCAGCGGCCCGCTGAGCTCGCGCCAGCTGGCCAGCCAGGATGGCCGGCTGCAGGTGGAGTACGAGCGCTTCGGCCGCATCGGCGCCAGCCACAACCTGCACGTGCGCCTGCGGGGCGCCCCGGGCAGCCCGGCCGAGCTGCGCCTGGGCGGCGACTTTCTCGCCCGCCAGAGCGTGCAAAGCCTGCAGCCGATGCAGCGCGGCGACAGCTGGCGCGGCGGGCTGGCCATCCACGGGCGGCACGACGAGCGCGGCGAGTGGCACCTGTTCCTGACCTTGCTGCCCGACGCGCCGGGCCTGCTCGACTACCGGGTGGAAGGCGCCGGCCAGGCCCTGGAATTCAACCAGCTCATCTACCCCTGAGGAGGTGCCCCATGGAGTCGGTCCTGCGCGCCGCGGCCATCTACCTGCTGTTGCTGATCCTCTTCCGCATCGCCGGCAGGCGGTCGCTGGCGGACATCACCACCTTCGACCTGCTGCTGTTGATGATCATCGGCGAGGCCACCCAGCAGGCCCTGCTGGGCAACGACTTCTCGCTGATCAATGCGGCGCTGGTGATAGTCACGCTGATCGTCATCGACGTCGGCCTGTCGCTGCTCAAGCTGCGCCACCCGGCGGTGGACCGGCTGATCGAGGGCTCGCCGACGCTCATCGTCGAGTACGGCCGGCCCTTGCGCGCGCGCCTGGCCGAGGCGCGCCTGCGCGAGGAAGACATCCTCCTCGCCGCGCGCCAGACCCAGGGCCTCGAGCGCATGGAGCAGATCCGCTTCGCCATCCTGGAGAAGAACGGCAAGATCTCCATCATTCCCGAGAGCGGCAAATGAGCGGCTGCGAAGTGTTCTGCGTGGATCAGCGCGGCGGCGCGTCGCCTTCGGCCTGCTCCTGGTCGGCCACGCGCTGGGGCGTTTCCCCGGCGCCGGCGCTCTCGCCCATGCGCTGGTAGGTGTCGCGCAGCTTCTGCAGCTGCTCGGCGTCCAGTTCGTCCAGCCCCATCAGGGCGTCGTGGGCCGCGTGGGTGGTGCGCAGCAACTCGTCGATCTTGATGTGCAGGGCGTCGGTGTCGCGGTTCTGGGTGTTCTGGATGAGGAACACCATGAGGAAGGTGACGATGGTGGTCGAGGTGTTGATCACCAGTTGCCAGGTGTCGTTGAAGTGGAAGAAGGGCCCGCTGACGGCCCAGACCACCAGCAGCGCGCAGGCCACGGCGAAGGTCGGCGGGCGCCCGGCCCATAGCGACAGCCACTGGGCGAAGCGGGAAAACGACAGCCCGCCGGGCTTTTCCCGCTCGGCGCCAGCCGCGGCCGGGGGCGCCTCGTCGGCCTCCGGCGCGGCCGCCTTCGCACTCTGCCCCGGCCGCTCAGCCCGGGCGCTTCTCATCGCCGATCCCCTGGATGTCGATGTCCTCCGGCGAATACTCCGCCGTCGAAGCCGGGGGCTTCTGCACGCAACCCTCGCTGCCGTCCTCCTCGGGCGTCTCGATGACCGGGCCGGGCCGGCGCGGCTCGCCCTTGCGCTCGCGCACCGGCGCCTTCGGCGGGTCGTCATGTTCGGCCACGGGGCCAGGGCGGGGTTTCTGCACGATGGTGTTCTTCTCGCTCATCACGTTCTCTCCCGGGGCCGAGCCCCCAAAGCCTCTGGTGTCGCCCTCGGTGGAAAAGCGCCGCGGCCGAGAGTTCAGAAGTTCTCCCCGGCGGCAGCGCGAGCTTCGCCGTTTTCCTGAACTTCTGCCGCCTCGCCCCGACCAAAACTACTCATACGCATTGATAAGGGGGAATACCATGGCGTCGCTGAATTCCTGGCTCGAGCTCGCCTTCCTCGGCCGCCTGCTGCTGGTGGTGGCCGCCGCCTTCGTGGTCGCCGGGCTGCTGCACCTGCTCATCGGTTCCCTGAGAAAGCGCCTGGCGGCCAGGACCAGCCAGTGGGCCCGCTATGCCTCGGCGATCGCCAACAAGACCAGCAACCTGCTGCTGTTCGCCTTCTCGCTGATGCTGGCCCTCAAGCTGGTTGCCCTGCCGGGCAACTGGGAGGCGGCGCTGACCCATGGCTGGTTCGTCATCCTGGCGCTGCAGGTGGCCCTGTGGCTCGACGCCTGCGTGCGCCTGTGGACCGGCGAGCTGGCCCGCTCGCGCTTCGGCGGCATCCGCAACCCGGTGATGGCGACCCTCCTCTCGGTGGTGATCCTGATCGTCGTCTGGGCCGTGATGCTGCTGTCCATCCTGGCCAACCTGGGCGTCGACATCACCGCGCTGATCGCCAGCCTGGGCGTGGGCGGCATCGCCGTGGCGCTGGCCGTGCAGACCATCCTCAGCGACGTGTTCGCGTCCCTCTCGATCGGCTTCGACAAGCCCTTCGAGATAGGCGACTTCGTGGTGTTCGGCGACGTGGCCGGCACCATCGAGCACATCGGCCTGAAGACCACGCGCATCCGCAGCCTCAGCGGCGAGCAGATCGTCTGCTCGAACACCGAGCTGCTCAAGCAGACGCTGCATAACTACAAGCGGATGAACACCCGGCGCATCGTCTTCCAGTTCGGCATCAGCTATCGGACCTCGGCCGAGCAGGCCAAGGCGGTGGCGGAGCTGGTGAAGGAAATCATCGACGCCCAGCGCGAGGCGAAGTTCGACCGCGCCCACTTCCTCTGCTTCGACGAGAGCCGCCTGCTCTACGAGGTCGTCTACATCATGCAGACGGCCGACTACAACCGTTACATGGACGTGCAGCAGCAGATCAATCTGGGGCTGCTGGCCGGGGTGCAGGCGCTGGGCGTCGACTTCGCCTTCCCGGTCCGCGAGCTGCGCAACGTCGAGGCGCCGGGCGATGCCCCGCGCGGCCCGCAACGCCATTTCGCCCGCCCGCCGGCGCAGAACGGCGGCCAGGGCTCCACCAGCCATTGAGCGGGCGCCTCAGTCCTCGGGCGCGGAACGCTCGTAGCGCGCGCTGAACGCCTGGATGAAGGCGTTGCGCAGGATGCCGAGGAAGGCCTGGAACGCGCTGACGTCCCGGTCATGGATGTTGCCGCTGAGCTCGACGCGGGTCGCGAACTGGTCCTTGCGCTGGTTCTTCAGCAGCGTCTCGCCGCCGCCCACCAGCGCCTCCCAGATGGAGCGGAACAGGCCCTTGTCCTTCTCCTCCACGTCCTGCTGCCAGTTGAACACGTCGACGTCGCGCAACAGCGGCTTGATGTAGCCGCTGAGCCGGCCCTCGTCCGCCCTGGCCTCGATCACCAGGGTGCCGTGGCCCTGGTTGAAGTCGAACTTGCCGTAGGCCGCGGCGAAGTCGTTCACCCGCCGCAGCTCCACGTCGCTGGCGCGCATGCGCAGCTCGAAGTCCTCGAAGTTGGCGAAGGGGTCGAAGGACGCCTGCACTTCCAGCGGCGCCTGGCCGAACAGCTGGGCGTGGCCTTCGAAGCGGGCCACCCGTTCGCCCTTCTCGTCCCTCACGTTGGTCAGGTTGTACAGGCTCGCCTGCACCGCGCTGGCGGTAAGGTGCACCGGCGGCCTGGAGCGGTAGTTGCGGAAGTGGATGCGGCCGTCGTCGATGCGCACCTCGTCCAGAGTGATGGGCAGCAGCTTGTCCAGCTGCTCGCGCCAGTCGGTGCCGGCGCCGCTCTGGGAGTCCTGGCGGTCGCCGCCGTCGACGAAGTTCAGCTGCGGCCGCAGGAACACCACCCGCGCCACGATGCCGTGGTCGTACCAGAGCGCGTGCCAGCTCACCGAGAGGTCGATCACCGGCGCGTCCAGCAGCGGCACCGGCACCTTGCCGTTGACCTTGACGATCTTCAGGCCATTGATCCGGTAGGCCCCGCGCCACAGCGCGAGATCGACGTCGGCGAGCTGGCCGTGGTAGTCGCCCATGCGGTCGAGCTTGCCGTTGAGGTAGTCGCGGATCACGTAGGGCAACGCGACATGCGCGACCAGCAGCAACGCCAGGATCGCCAGGACGCTCGACAGGAGCAGGCTGTAGCGTCTTTTCATTACCGCCTCCGGAGCTTCTCTGGCAGTGGACTGGCGCAGCGGACGGCGAGTTCAGTGCGGTGGCGGCCAGTCCGCGATGGGTGCGGCCAGACGAGTGTGGAGTCAGGGTTGGCAACGGTGTGTGGGCGAAGTCCGTTGCCCTCACCCCAGCCCTCTCCCAGAGGGAGAGGGGGCTGTCCGTGCCATCGGGGTGTCCGGTGCGCTCGGTGAGTCTAATCGCGGACAAAATCCGCTACTACGCCCCCGGCAAACACAACCCGTAGGATGGCGTTGAGCGAAGCGATACCCATCACCACGACCGCATGGGTTTCGCCAAGGCTCAACCCATCCTACGAAAAACGCCTCGGCGCAGCCTGAAAGACAGTTGCTCCTACGCCCGTGCCTCCTGGAACCGTAGGAGCGACCCCTGCCACATTCACGCCGGCACCGCCCCCACCTGCGCCTCCCTCGCCCAGATACGATGCTGCAGCAATGCGTTCTTCAACCCGCCGAACACATCCCCCGCCGTCGCCCCCATCACCAGGCCGTCATCCGGTTGCAGCCCCAGTTGCCCCGGCAACGCCTGCGCATCGCCGCTGAAGGCCAGCGGCTTGAGGTGCTTGTAGGCCTCCAGCAGGTAATGCAGGCCACGGCCGTCCCCGCCCAGGGTGACCGCCACCCCGCCCGGCACGTAGACCGCGTCGAAGGCCACCGAGGGCAGGCCGTCCCAGGTACCCTGGGGCACCAGGCTGGTGCCGCTGTCGGTCTTGACCGGCGCCGCCGTGGGGCCGATCAGCTTGGCGCTGGCGCCCTCCGCGCCCAGGGCCTGGAGCATGTCGCCGATCTCGCTTTCGCTGGCACCGTCGGCGATCAGGATCGCCACCTTGCGCGAGCGGATGTCGCCGGCCAGCAGGTTCACCTGGCTGAGCGCCGGCGATGGCTGCGGCGCCGGGCGCTGCGGGGCCTTCGCCGTGACCTGCACGCCGATCTGCGCGGCCACCCGCGCGGCCAGCTGGGCGTCGATATTCACCAGCACCTCGTTGACCTCGCGCTCGCGGATCGCCTGGCGCTCCACCTTGCCCAGCTCGAAGGCGTAAGCGGCCACCACGTGATTCTGCTCGGCCTCGCTCAGGCTGTGCCAGAACAGCGCGGCCTGGCTGAAGTGGTCGGCGAAGGACGCCGCGCGCTCGCGCACCTTGCTGCCGGTCATCGGCTCGTGGTAGCTGACGAAGCCGCCCTGGCGCGCCGCCGGCGGGGTTTCCCGGGGCCAGCCGGCGTCGATGGAGTTGGGCTCGTAGGAGGCCCGCCCGCGGTGCAGGCTGTGCTGGTGGTAGGCGTCGCGCTGGTTGTTGTGGAACGGGCACAGCGGCTGGTTGATCGGGATCTGGTTGAAGTTCGGCCCGCCCAGGCGCAGCAGCTGGGTGTCGGTGTAGGAGAACAGCCGGCCCTGCAGCAGCGGGTCGTTGCTGAAATCGATGCCCGGCACTATGTGGCCGACGTGGAAGGCCACCTGCTCGGTCTCGGCGAAGAAGTTGTCCGGGTTGCGGTCCAGCACCATGCGCCCGAGCAGCTGCACCGGCACCTGTTCCTCGGGCACCAGCTTGGTGGCGTCGAGCAGGTCGAAGTCGAACTTGTCCTGGTCGTCCTCGGCGATCACCTGCACGCCCAGCTCCCATTCCGGGTAGTCGCCCTTCTCGATGTCCTCCCAGAGCGTGCGGCGGTTGAAGTCCGGGTCCTTGCCGGCGAGCTTCTGCGCCTCGTCCCAGACCAGCGAGCAGGTGCCGGACTTCGGCCGCCAGTGGAACTTCACCAGGTGGCTCTCGCCGTTGGCGTTGACCAGGCGGAAGGTATGCACGCCGAAGCCCTGCATGTTGCGGAAGGCGATGGGGATGGCGCGGTCGGACATCAGCCACATGACCATGTGCGCCGACTCCGGCTGCAGCGAGACGAAGTCCCAGAAGGTGTCGTGGGCCGAGGCGCCGGTGGGGATTTCGTTGTGCGGCTCGGGCTTCACCGCGTGGACGAAGTCGGGGAACTTGATCGCGTCCTGGATGAAGAACACCGGCATGTTGTTGCCCACCAGGTCGAAGTTGCCCTCCTCGGTGTAGAACTTCACCGCGAAGCCGCGCACGTCGCGCACGGTGTCGGCCGAGCCGCGCGGGCCCTGCACGGTGGAGAAGCGCACGAACACCGGGGTGCGCTTGCCGGCCTTGCCCAGGAACGCCGCCTTGGTCAGCGCGCTGCAGTCCTCGTAGGCCTCGAAATAGCCGTGGGCCGCCGAGCCGCGGGCATGCACCACGCGCTCGGGGATGCGCTCGTGGTCGAAGTGGGTGATCTTCTCGCGCAGGATGAAGTCTTCGAGCAGCGAGGGGCCGCGCGGGCCGGCGCGGAGGCTGTTCTGGTTGTCGGCGATGCGCGTGCCGGTATTGGTGGTCAGGGATTGCCCGGTGGCGTCCTCGCGGTAGCGCTCCAACTGCTCCAGCTTCTCGTTGACGTTGCCGCGGTCGGTGGTCTGGGTCCCCGCCAGTTGGCTCTGCTTGCCGGACTCTTTGTTCTGCGTCATCTGTCCATCTCCTGATCAGGTGGGCGGCGCCCATGGGCGCGCTGGCTCTTGGTTGGGGGCGGGCGCGGCGGCGGAGTTCAGGCTTTTTTCCCCGGCGGTAGGCCGGCGGCGCGTTCGGCGTTCGGTTTGAACCTCCGGCCTTGCCCGGCAGTCGGCTGGGAAACGACCTTCGCCGGAGCCGCCATGTCCCACGACCTACCCACCGGCCTGCTGCAGGCCCTCGCCGACTTCGAACTCCCCCGCGACCTCAGCCGCCAGCCCGACACGCTGGGCCGGCGCCTGCGCGAGCTGTGCGCCGCCGGCCTCGACCAGTTGCCCCGCCCCGGCAGCGGCCGCACCCTGCAGCGCTGGCAGGCGCTGGCCACGGTGGCCGGCGCCGACCTGTCGCTGCTCAAGCTTTACGAAGGCCACACCGATGCCCTGGCGATCCTCGCCGAGCTGGCCCCCGAAGTGCCGCGGCGCCCCGGCGTCTGGGCGGTGTGGGCCGCCGACCCGCCAAGTCAACGGGTACGCATCGAGGCGCGCCGGGGCGACGAGGTGCGCATCAGCGGGGTCAAGCCCTGGTGCTCCGGCGCCGCCCAGGTGGACCAGGCGCTGCTCAGCGTCCGGGACGAGAACCAGCGCCCGCAACTGGTGGCGGTGAGCCTGAAGCAGCCGGGCGTGCAGGTCGCCGAGGGCGGCTGGAACGCGGTGGGCATGGCCGCCACCGCCAGCGTCGAGGTCAGCTTCGAGGCAGCCGGGGCGCGTTGCGTGGGCGGGCCGCTGGCCTACCTGGAGCGCCCGGGCTTCTGGCACGGCGCGGCGGGCATCGCCGCCTGCTGGTACGGCGCGGCCAGCCGCCTGGCCAGTTACCTGCACCACGGCCACACCGACGACCCGCACGCCATGGCCCACCTGGGCGCGGTGGACGCCGCCCTGGCCGGCGCCGCCGGCGCGCTGCGCGAATGCGCCGGCTGGATCGACGACAACCCCGACGCCTGCGCCGAACTCGGCGCCCGGCGCGTGCGGGCCCAGGTCGAGGGCGCCGTGGAGGCGGTGCAATGGCACGTCGGCCACGCCCTGGGCGCCACGCCATTCTGCCGCGACCAGCATTTCGCCCAGCTGGCCGCCGACCTGCCGGTGTTCCTGCGCCAGAGCCACGGCGAGCGCGACCTGGCCTTCCTCGGCCTGCGCCTGACCGCCCAGGCCGCCGAGGCCTGGGCGCTATGAGCGCGACGCAGGACCCGATAGCCGCAGCCGGCGCCGGCACCGACCCGCAGGCCTGGCGCGCCTGCCGGGCGCTGCAGCGCTTGCCGCGGATCACCCCGCAGACGCTGCTGGGCGACGGGCGCCTGGTGCTGGTGGCGCCGCACCCCGACGACGAGGTGCTCGGCTGCGGCGGCCTGCTCGCCAGCCTGGGCGACTGGGCCGGCGAGCTGCTGCTGGTGTCGGTCACCGATGGCGAGGCCAGCCACCCCGGCTCGTCCCGCTGGACGCGCGAACGCCTGCGCGAAGTGCGCCCGCAGGAGAGCCGCGAGGCCCTCGCCCGCCTCGGCCTGGACCTGTCGCGCCTGCACTGGCGGCGCCTGGGCATGGCCGACGGCCAGGTCGACGCGGCCACCCTCGACACCGCCCTGCGCGGCCTGCTGCGCCCCGGCGACAGGCTGCTCAGCACCTGGCACCGCGACGGCCACCCGGACCACGAGCAGGTCGGCCTGGCCTGCGCGGCGGCAGCCGCTACTTCCGGTGCGCACCATTGCGAAGTGCCGATCTGGGCCTGGCACTGGGCCGCCCCCGGCGACCCGCGCCTGCCCTGGGCGCGGGCCCGGCGCCTGGACCTGGACACACGCGCCCGGGGGTACAAGCGCCGGGCCATCGCCGCCCATGCCAGCCAGCTGCAAGCGGACCCCACCCGCGGCGCCGGCCCCATCCTCGGCCCGCACCTGCTGGAAACCCTCAGCCACCCCTTCGAGGTGTACTTCCTGTGAGCCTGCCCGCCAGCCATTTCGAGGCGCTGTACGCCGACGATCCCGACCCCTGGGCCTTCCGCACCCGCTGGTACGAACGGCGCAAGCGCGCGCTGCTGCTGGCCTGCCTGCCGCGCCCGCGCTTCGCCCGCGGCTTCGAGCCGGCCTGCGCCAACGGCGAACTGAGCATCGAACTGGCCCAGCGCTGCGACGAACTGCTGTGCAGCGACCCCAGCGCCACCGCCGCGAGCCTGGCACGCCAGCGCCTGGCCAGCTGCGACCACGCCCGCGTGCGCCAGGGCGGCCTGCCCCAGGACTGGCCCGCCGGCCGTTTCGACCTGGTGGTGCTCAGCGAGCTGGGCTACTACCTCGATGCGGAGTCCTGGCGCCTGGCCTGCGAACGCGCCGCCGCCAGCCTGGAGCGCGGCGCCGCGCTGGCGGCCTGCCACTGGCGCCATCCGATCCAGGGCTGCGAACTGGCCGGCGACGCTGTCCATGCCCTGCTCGCCGAGGCCATGGGCGCGCCGGCGCGGGTCTGCCACCTGGAACCGGACTTCCGCCTGGAGCTGTGGTTCGACGACAACGCCGGGGCCGCCCCGTGATCGGCGTGCTGGTGCCGGCGCACAACGAGGAACAGCGCCTGCGTGGCTGCCTGTTGTCACTGCTGGAAGCGGCGCGCCACCCGGCCCTGAACGGCGAGCAGGTAACCGTGCTGGCAGTGCTCGACAGCTGCACCGACGGCAGCGCGGCCATCGCCGCCGAGCTGGGCGTGGCGGTGCTGCCGGTGAGCGCGCGCAACGTCGGCCAGGCCCGCCGCGCCGGCGCCCAGCACCTGCTGGGCCTGGGCGCGCGCTGGCTGGCCTGCACCGACGCCGACAGCCGCGTCGGCCCCGACTGGCTGGCGCGCCAGCTGGCCTTCGACGCCGAGGCGGTGTGCGGCACGGTGCGCCTGGACGACTGGTCGGCCCATGCCCCCGAGGTGCAGGCGCGCTACCTGCGCCACTACCAGTCCCGCGAGGGCCACCGCCACGTGCACGGCGCCAACCTGGGCATCTGCGCCTTGGCCTATCGCCGCGCCGGCGGCTTCCGCCCGCTACCCTGCGACGAGGACGTGCACCTGGTGCGCGACCTGGAACGCTGCGGCGCGCGCATCGTCTGGACGCACCAGACCTGCGTGACCACCAGCGCCCGCCGCGACTACCGCGCCCACGGCGGTTTCGGCGCCTACCTGGAGAGCCTCGCCGAACTGCCGCTGGCGCAGGGCGAATGAGCCATCGCCGGCGCACCCGCGAGCGGCCGATCGCCCTCGATCGGCGGCCAGGGTCTCAGGGCAGCTCGGCCGCGGCGGCGTAACGGTGCGCGCCGCAGCGCCGGCAGCACTGGTGCAGCAGGCGCTCGCGGCCCACCTCCAGCACCTCCCGGCATTCCCACTCGCAGCCCCTGAGCAGGCACAACAGGGCGGACTTCATGCCGACGGCTCCTCTGCCCGGGGCGGCTTGCAAGGCTTCATCACGCGCCAGCCTCAGGCCACGCCATCCAGGGCGCCGGCCTGCCAGCCGTCGCCGGGGCCGGGTTCGCCCTCGCAGGGTGTCAGCGGGACGATGCGCAGCTCGGTGATGTCTGCCGGGTTGCTGTCCGAATGCAGGCTTTCCAGTTGGAAGCGCGCCTGGTCGGGGGTCAGGTTGCCGCTGGGGGCATCCACCTCGTGGGAGCAGGGCTGGCCTTCGAGCTCGTAATGGATGCGAAAGCGCGGGGGCTGCGCCATGGTCGTGTTCCTCCGTGGTGCGTGGTCTCCGGCTGACCGGCGCTCCGGGCCAAGGTTCAGCCGCGCTCGCCGACCGGCCTACCGCGCCAAGGACGCCGCGGAGGAACAGGATGGTGTTGAGCTTGCGAAACCCATGCGGTTGCGCCGATGGGTATCGCTTCGCTCAACACCATCCTACGAAAAGCCATGCTCGCTCCCACGCAACCCCACCCGCGCCATTCCCCTGTAGGAGCGCGCCCTGCGCGCGAATCGCGGGCAGGGCCTCCTACAATTCCAGGGAGGTACGGTTTTGCCCCCCGCACCGAGGCGCTCTTCGTAGGATGGGTTGAGCCTGCGATACCCATGCGGTTGCACTGATGGGTATCGCTTCGCTCAACACCATCCTACGAAAAGCCATGCTCGCTCATGCGCCAGGACGCCGTCCGCGAGTTGAAATCCCCCCTGTATAAGAAGAAGTTATAACGACGCTTCGCCAGCCAGTTACCGTCATTTCCTGACGTCGGCTTTTCGGCGCGAACGGGGCCAGCGGCCCCCTGCCCTGCGCTTCCTGCTCTGCCCGCCGCCGCACTGAAAACCTGAACGCCCGCCCCGCTGCCTTCTCAAACCAGAATGAACCACGGGACGAGGTACGCAGCATGTCCTCCTTCGCCAGCGAAGCCGAGCGCGAACGCCTTTGCCGCGCCGCCGAACCGTTGCCGGAGCCGGACGCGGCGGACACCATCCCCTTCGGAGTCCGACGATGAACGCATTCGACGACCGCCGGCACGCCGGCAAGGCCCTGGCCGAGGCGCTGCGCGAACGGCCCATGCACGAACCCCTGCTGCTGGCCCTGCCCCGCGGCGGCGTGCCGGTGGCCTATGAAATCTCCCTGGCCCTGCAATACCCCCTGGAGCTGATGCTGGTGCGCAAGATAGGCGCGCCCGGCCACGAGGAATACGCCGTGGGCGCGGTGGTGGAAGGCGACCCGCCCAGGTGGGTGAAGGACGAGGACCTGCTGCGCCAGCTGCGCCTGGCGCCCGACTGGTTCGAACGCCGCCTGGCCGAACAGCTGCGGGAAATCGAGCGCCGCCGCGCCCGCTACGGTGGGCAGCAACCGCTGGCGTCACGCCGCGGCCGCGACCTGATCCTGGTGGACGACGGACTGGCCACCGGCAACAGCGTGCGCGCGGCGCTGCAGGCCCTGCGCGAGGACGACCCGCGGCGGATCATCCTCGCCGTGCCCGTGGGGCCGCCGGCCACCGTGGAGAAACTGCGGCCGCTGGTGGACGAGCTGGTGTGCCTGCTGACGCCGGAGGATTTCCACAGCGTCGGCCACTACTACCGGGACTTCCACCAGCTCGACGACCAGGAGGTCGTCGACCTGCTCCGCCCCTCGCGGACGCCTTCCGGCGCCTGATCCGACGGTGCTTCAACCACTGGCGAAACTTCTTCGAACCATTGTCCGGCGATGCCTTCCCAGTAACTGTGTGGGCCGACTGGCGGCCCACCCAATGGATGCGATGCATCCGAGGAGCACTTTCATGACTTCCAAAAACACCAACCCCGGCAACTTCGCCAACGATCGCGAAAAAGCCTCCGAGGCAGGGAAGAAAGGCGGTCAGCAAAGCGGCGGCAACTTCGCCAACGACCGTGAGAAAGCCTCCGAAGCCGGCCGCAAGGGCGGGCAGCACAGCCATGGAGGCGGGCGCAGCTAAGCCCTCACCCGGTGGAGCCTTTGGCTCCACCGGGGACCCGGCCGGACCGCGTGCCCGAGCTTTGCGGCAAAAAGCGTTTTGAAGGCAAACAGCACTTGGCCGTGGACTTTCCAGGCGGTCCATCGCTTCCGCTGGCGCGTCCTGCACGAAACATCCACTACGCCGCGGGCCCTCCCGGGTCATGGCTCATTCCTCCTGAGAGGTTTCGCTCAATGGGCAAGGCCCTGTTCGCGAGCCCGGCACTGTCCTGCTCGAAATGGCACAGCTCTTCCTGACGACGGGCCTCGGACCAGCCGAGCCTCGTAGCGGCGATCCGCGAGAGCGCCTCCGCCCTGCCCCGTCCCAGGGCACTCTCGCTGGCGGCCTGCGCAGGGGACAGGCGGCGGTAGGCCAGGGGCACCTTCCAGCCGCCCAGGGCCTCCACCAGCCGGAAGCCCATGTCCACCAGCCAGGTCGGGTAGCGGGCGGCCTGCCGGAAGGGATAGTGGAAGCGGTGGCGGGTCAGGTGGCCGGGCATCTCGCGCACCAGCTCGGCCCGGCACTGCATCACATCGCGCGTGTAGCGCAGCTTCCGGAGCATGTCGAGCGGGCGGAACGGCATCTGCATACCTCGTTGATTGTCGTTGGACGTCAGGTTGCATCTGATAAAAAAGTGCTGCGCACCTTTGCCGGTGGGCAGCACAAGTGGAGATCGTTAAGCTCAGCCCGCCGCGCGGCAGGCCGGGCCGGTGTTCACTTGAGCACCCCGAGGCGTTGCGCGCCGTCGGTCGAGGCGACGAACTCGGCGATGTTGCCGACGCTCTGGTCGATCAGCCGCTGCATCGCATCGTTGCTGCTCCAGGCCACGTGCGGCGTGAGGATGAAGTTGTCCCGCTCGATCAACTGCAGGATCGGGTTGTCCGGCTGCACCGGCTCGTCCACCAGCACGTCCAGCGCGGCGCCGCCGAGGCGCCCGGCGAGCATCGCCTCGATCAGCGCGGCCTCGTTGACCACGCCGCCGCGGCCGGTGTTGACGATCACCGCGTCGGGCTTCATCCGCGCCAGCTCGGCGGCGCCGACCAGGTCGCGGGTCTCGTCGGTCAGCGGGCAGTTGATCATCAGCACGTCGCTGAGCTGCAGCAGCGTGTCCAGCGGTACGTAGCTGGGCCCGGCGTAGCGACCGCCGCGGTCATGGAAGACCACGTGCATGCCGATGCCCCTGCCCAGCTCGGCCACGCGCTTGCCGATGGGGCCGTTGCCGACGATGCCGAGCACGCGGCCGCGCAGGTCGCGGATCGGGTAGTCGAAGTAGATGTTCCTGGGCTCGGCGGCGCCGCTGCGCACCCGCTGCATCAGGCGGCTGTAGCTGGAGACCTTGCGGAACAGCTCGAACATCATCGCCACGGCATGCTCGGCCACCGAGTAGGTGGCGTAGCCCGGCACGTTGCTGACCTTGATGCCGTGCGCCCGGCAGTAGTCCAGGTCGACGATATCGGTGCCGGTCAGCGCCAGGGAGATCATCCGCAGGTCGGGCAACTGGGCCAGGTGTTCCTCGCGCAGCGGCACGCTGCAGGTCAGCGCCACGCTGGCGCCGCGCAGGTGCTCCACCACCTGCTCCGGGCGCGTGTAGCGGTGGCTGACCCAGGTGTGCTCGAAAGGCAGCTTCGGCACGCGGACGTCGGGCCCGATGCCTTCGTCGTCGAGGAAGACGATGCGATGCTTCATTGGAATGCTTTCCTATTTCTTCTGGGCGGGAACGTAGCCGGCGGGGGCCAGCGCGGCGAGCTGCGAGGTCAGGAAGCTGGCGTCCAGGTTGCGGTCCTCCAGGGACTCCTTGCGCACCAGCGCGTCACGCACCAGGTGGGCGCCGATGAAGCGGAACGGCTCCGGCGGGAACAGCTTCATCTTCTGGTTGACCAGGCCGCAGTTGGCCCACTCGTCGTTGGCCTCCTCCACCAGCGACTTGATGATCCGGCTGGCGAACACCGTGGTGCCGACGCCATTGCCGGAGAAGCCGATGCCGAACACGATGTTCGGGTGGCCGCCCAGCTGGCCGAAGTTCGGCAGACCCTTCATGGCGCGGTCGATCGGGCCGGTCCAGCTGCTGACGATGGGCACGTCGCTCAGTTGCGGGTAGAAGCTGCGCATCTCGGCAGCCACCTTCTGCGCCGCCGGCGTCGGGCGCTCGTAGAGGTCGCCGATCCTGCCGGCGAAGGCGAACTGCCCCAGGGGCTTGCCGAAGACGATGCGCCCGTCGGGGGTGTTGCGGTAGTAGTTGAGCACGGTGCGCGAGTCGGTGATGCACTCGCCGCCGCTGAAGCCGATCTGATCCAGGCGTTCCTTGACCGGCGCGGTGGCCACCATGTCGCTGGACATGACCGCGATCATCCGGCGCAGCTCGGGGAACTGCGCGCCCCAGGCGTTCATGGCGACGACCACCTTCTTCGCCCGCACGCTGCCCTGCGCGGTATGCACCACCGGCTGCTCGGAGCGCTCCAGGGTGGTCAGCGGCGACTTCTCGTAGATCACCACGCCCAGCTCCAGGGCCACCCGGCGCAGGCCGCGGGCCAGCATCGCCGGCTGCACGGTGGCGGCGTTGGGGTCGAAGATGCCGCCCATCATCCGCGCCGAACCGGTGCGCCGGCGCACCTCCTCGCGGGTGAGGTTGCGGAAGGGGTTGACGCCATGGCGTTCGAGGCTGTCGGTGAGCACCTTCCAGGAGTCCACCTGGCGCTGGTTGCTGGCGGTCCACAGCCAGCCGTCCTTGCGGTACTGCGCGTCGATGCCGTGCTCGCGGCAGAAGCTGCCGATCTCGTCGATGGCCGATTCGGCGGCCTCGCAGATGCGCCGCGCTTCCTTCTCGCCGCAGATGCTCATCACCGACAGGTACTTCGCCCACCAGTTGGTGGCGATGCCGCCGTTGCGGCCGCTGGCGCCGGAGCCGCAGCGGTCGCGCTCGACGATGACGATCCGGCGCTCGGGGTGCGCCTGCTTCAGGCGGATCGCCGACCACAGGCCGAGGAAACCTCCGCCGACGATGCAGACGTCGGCCTGCTCATTACCCTTGAGCGAGGGGGCGAGGTGACAATCGCGATCCAGCGCCTGCGCATACCAAAAGCCACGGTACATGTGTATTCACCCACTGCGAATGTGATGGTTAGAACACATGTTGCCGAAGGGGACGGCCGGCCACTATCAGGTTACGGACAGATGCTAGAAGCCCGCTGCCGAGTCAATGCCGTTCGCTTGGGAAAGGATGCCGTTTCTCTGGCTGGGGGGAACGGGATTTTCATAGGGGCCGAGGCTATGGCTCGTTTGTGGCTCTTGGTCCTGCGCTCCGATCTACAGGGGCGTTCCGGTGCGCTCGGGTATTTCATCGTAGGGCGCATAACGCCTATGGCGTTATCCGCCGAATCGCGGACGGAGTCCGCTACGCAGCCCCACCCGCACCATTCCCATGTAGGAGCGCGCCCTGCGCGCGATTCGCGGGCAGGGCCCGCTCCTACAGGTAGCCGGGAAGCACGGTATTTCTCCCCCCGTAGCGGACCTTGTCCGCGATAACCGGCCATCCCGACGCGATTCGCGGATAAGATCCGCTACGCAGCCCCACCCGCACCATTCCCATGTAGGAGCGCGCCCTGCGCGCGAAATCGCGGGCAGGGCCCGCTCCTACAGGTTGCCCCGAGGCACGGCATTCCCCCGTAGCGGACCTTGTCCGCGATGGCCGGACATATCGGCGCGGTTCGCGGATGAGATCCTCCTACGCTGCCCCCCGCGCCATTCCCATGTAGGAGCGCGCCCTGCGCGCGATTCGCGGGCAGGGCCCGCTTACGGTTCCAGGAAGCACGGGCGTAGGAGCAACTGTCTTGCCGGCTGCACCGAGATGCGCCTCAACGGATGGGTTGAGCCTTGGCGAAACCCATGCGGTCGTGGTGATGGGTATCGCTTCGCTCAACACCATCCTACGAAAAGCCATGCTCGCTCATGCGGTTGCGGACCTTGTCCGCGATTGGACTCACCGGCCACGCCGGACGCCCCGCTGGCACGGCCAGCTGTCCGAAATCCCCCGAGGGGCGCCGAAATCTTATAGATTCCGAGAGCGTTGTTATATTTAAGACAGCCGGCCAGGATTAAGCTACTGCCATCGCAGGGCATCGCGCGTGCGGCGCGGCCCCTGGCGATGCGACCTGGAGCGCCCGGCCCCTGCCGCCAGGGCATGAGGTAGAGGACAACAATAATGAAGATGTCCAGTGTGTACGAACCCGGTGGCGACGACGCCGAAGCCCCGGTGGTGAAGCCCGACCTGCGGGTGGGCTTCATTCTGATGAACCAGTTCACCCTGGTGCCCGTCGCCGGCCTGGTGGACTCGCTGCGCTTCGCCGCCGACAAGTCCTTCCGCAGCCAGCAGATTTTCTGCAAGTGGGACTGGATGACCTGCGACGACCAGCCGGTGACCGCCAGCTGCGGCATGCCGATCTCCCCGACCAAGCCGCTGAGCGTCATCGACCAGTACGACTACGTGGTGCTGGCCGGCGGCCTGCTGAGCGAGACGCGCAACCCGCCCGAATCCCTGCTGCAGCTGCTGCGCGAACTGCGCGCGGCCAAGACGCCGATCATCGGCCTGTGCTCAGGCTCCTTCGTGCTGGGCAAGGCCGGCTTGCTCGACGGCCGCCGCTGCGCCGTGCACTTCACCATCCGCGAGGAGTTCATGCAGCGCTTTCCCGAAGCGGAAGTGCTGGTGGACAAGAGCTACGTCGACGACGACGGCATCATCACCTGTCCCGGCGGCACCGCCATCGACCTGGCGGCCAAGCTGATCAGCCGCCACTGCGGGCTGATCCGCGCGCAGAAGGGCCTGGAATACCTGCTGGTGGACGACGAGGAAATCCAGCGCCAGGCCAGCGACGACAAGGCCCCGGTGACCGAGCTGCACGTCTACAAGAACGCCCTGGTGGAGCGCGCCATCGCCTACATGCGCAACCACATGGACTCGCCCACCTCGCTGCGCGAAGTGGCGGAAAGCATCGGCACCAACGAGCGCCAGCTGCACCGTGCCTTCATGTCCAGCACCAACGAGTCGCCCGCCCAGTACTGGCGCAAGCTGCGCCTGGACGAGGCGCGCAAGATGCTGATGAACACCGAGCTGCACGTCACCCAGATCGCCTACCTGACCGGCTTCTCCGACGCCTCGCACTTCATCCTCTGGTTCCGCAAGCAGTTCGGCGAAACGCCCTGCTCGTTCCGCAAGCGCCGCCACGACGTGGAAAAACTGATAAATTCCGGCCACTGAACGGCCCGCTCGCAGCGCCCTGCCGCCCCGGCGGCAGGCGCACGGCAACCCCGCATCTCATCCGCTCCCCCCACACAATCCCAGGGAAGGCCCCTGACGCCAGGCTCGGCGCCCGCCGAGCCACGCCCCGCCTCCCGCTTTCCGATCAAGGCACAGCATGACCACCGCCGCAGCGTCGCAACAAACCAAAGGCAACCTCCTGGGCATAGGCGCCATCCTGCTCTGGAGCACCATGGCCTCGCTTATGCGCCTGATGAGCGAGGCCTTCGGCCCCCTCGGCGGCGCCGCCCTGATGTACACGGTGGCCACGCTCTTCCTCGCCCTGTTGCTGGGCTGGCCTTCGCTGCGGCACTTCAGCCTGCGCTACCTGGTGGTGGTCGGGAGCCTGTTCGTCACCTACGAGATCGCCCTGTTCCTGGCGCTGGCCTTCGCCCAGAACCGCGCCCAGGCCATCGAGGTGGCCATGCTCAACCACCTGTGGCCCTGCCTGACCGTCCTGCTGGCCGCGCTGCTGCGGCTGCAGCGGGCCAGCCTCTGGCTGATCCCGGGGATGGCGCTGTCGCTGCTGGGGGTGGGCTGGATCCTCAGCGGCGGCCAGGGCCTGTCGGTGGAAAGCATCGCCCGCAACGCCGTGCAGAACCCCCTGAGCTACGGGCTGGGGGTCGGCTGCGCCTGCGTCTGGGCCCTGTACTGCTGCATCTCCAAGCGCATGGCGCCGACCAAGGACGGCACCGTGCCCTTCTTCGCCATGGCCAGCGCGGTGCTCTGGATCAAGTACGCCTTCAGCGACGAGTCCCTGGCCATGCCCGGCCTCGGCGGGGCCGGGCTGCTGGTGGCCACGGCGCTGGTCATCGCCCTGGGCTACGCGGCCTGGAACCAGGCGCTGCGCACCGGCAACCTGATGATGCTGGCCGCCACCTCCTACACCGCGCCGGTGCTGTCCTCGGCCTTCAGCTCGGTGATCCTCAGCACCGCCCTGGGCCTGAGCTTCTGGCAGGGCACGCTGATGGTGACCCTGGGTTCCCTGGTGTGCTGGTGGGCGTCGCGCAGCGGCTGATGCCCGCGCCCTGCCCGGCCGCCCGGCCGCGCACGTGCGCCAGCAGGGCCTGCAGCGGGTGCGGCAGGGCCTTGCCTTCCATGCGCTTGACCTGGCTGCGGCACGAGTAGCCGTCGGCCAGCAGGTTCGCCTCCACGCCATGCTCCGCGATCAACCGTCCCCAGGACTGCGCGTAGATGGCCCTGGAGGTCTGCAGGTTGCGCGTCTCGTGCCCATAGGTGCCGGACATGCCGCAGCAACCCGTGGCCAGCACCGTGAGTTCCAGCCCCAGCCGCTCGAACACCCGCTGCCACTGGCCGACGCTGGCCGGGGCGTTGGTCTTCTCGGTGCAATGGGCCAGCAGCCGGTAGCCGGGCCGCTCCGCCCCCGTCGGCGCTTGCGTCGCCGGCAGCACGTCGCACAGCCATTCCTGGATGAGTTGCACGCGGGGCGTGTCCTCGCCCAGCAGCTTGGCGTACTCCTGGCGGTACACCAGGGTCATGGCCGGGTCGAGGCCGACCAGGGGCACGCCGCACGCTGCCAGCGCCGCCAGCGCCCCGCCATTGCGCCGCGCGGCCTTCTCGAAGGCGCCGAGGAAGCCCTGCACGTGCAGCGGCTTGCCGTTGGCGGCGAAGGGCGCCAGGTACACGCGGTAGCCCAGGCGTGAGGCCAGCTCGATCCAGTCGATGGCCACCGCCGTCTCGAAGTAGCGGGTGAAGGCGTCCTGCACGAACACCACGCTGCGCTCGCGTTCGGCCGCCGACAGGCCGGCCAGGCGCCGGGGCGTCGCCAGTTGCACGTCCCAGCGCGCGCAGGCCGCGTCGAAGTCCAGGCGGCTGAGCAGCGGGCTGTCGACCATGCCGGCCACCCGGGCGAGGAACAGGCGCACCGGGGCGAAGTCCATCAAAGCGTTGTACAGCCGCGGGAAGCGGGCGAAGAAGGGAATGCTGAACTCCAGCGAGCCGATGAGGTAGTCCTTCAGCGGGCGCCCATAGCGGCCGTGGTACAGCTCCAGGAAGCGCGAGCGGAACTCCGGCACGTTGACCTTCACCGGGCACTGCCCCGCGCAGGACTTGCACGCCAGGCAGCCGGCCATGGCGTCGTACACCTGGTGGGAGAAGTCGCTTTCGCCCAGGCGCCGGGCCAGGGCATTGCGCAAGCGCCACAGCGGCGCCAGCGGCCGCCCGCCCCGGCGGATCGCCGCGCTCTGCGCCAGCACGTCGACGCCCTGCTCACCCTGCAGGCGCAGCCACTCGCGGATCAGCGAGGCGCGCCCCTTGGGCGATTGCGTGCGGTCGCGGGTGGCCTTCCACGACGGGCACATGGCGTCGTCCGGGTCGAAGTTGTAGCAGGCGCCGTTGCCGTTGCACTGCACGGCCGTGTCGTAGCTCTGCCAGACGCGCTCGTCGATGCGGCGGTCCAGTTCGCCGCGCAGGGTCACCTCGTCCACGCCGGTCAGCCGTGCCTCCGGCAGGCTCGCCGGTGTGGCGATCTTCCCGGGGTTGAGCTGGTTCCACGGGTCGAAGGCCGCCTTCAGCGCCTGCAGCTCGGGGTACAGCTCGCCGAAGTAGGCCGGCGCGTACTCCGAGCGCAGGCCCTTGCCGTGCTCGCCCCAGAGCAACCCGCCGTACTTGCGCGTCAGGGCCGCCACGCCATCGGAGATGGGACGGATCAGCGCGGCCTGGCGCGCGTCCTTCATGTCCAGCAGCGGGCGCACGTGCAGCACGCCGGCGTCCACGTGGCCGAACATGCCGTACTGCAGGCCGTGGCCGTCGAGCAGGGCGCGGAACTCGGCGATGAAGTCCGCCAGGTGCTCCGGCGGCACCGCCGTGTCCTCGACGAAGGGCTGCGGCCGGGCCTGGCCCTCGACGTTGCCGAGCAGGCCGACGGCGCGCTTGCGCATGGCGTAGACGCGCTTCACCGCCTCGTCGCCGATCGCCAGGGTATGCCCCAGGCGCTGCACGGAGGTGTCGCTGCGCAGGTGCTCGACGAAGGCGTGGACGCGCTGCTCCAGCTCGGGCCAGTCGTCGCCGCTGAATTCGATCAGGTTGATGCCGAGGGTCGGCGTATCCGCATCCTCGGGGAAATACTCGGCCACGCCGTGCCAGACGATGTCGCGCATGGCCAGCAGCAGCACCTTGGAATCCACCGTCTCGATGGACAGCGGCCGCAGCGCCATCAGCGCCTTGGCGTCGCGCAGCGCGCTCATGAAGCTGGCGTAGCGCACGTTGACCAGCACCGAATGACGGGGGATCGGCAGCACGTTGAGCTTGGCTTCGACGATGAAGCCCAGGGTGCCTTCGGAACCGCACAGCACGCTGTTGAGGTTGAAGCGCCCGTCGGCCTCGCGCAGGTGCGCCAGGTCGTAGCCGGTCAGGCAGCGGTTGAGCCTGGGAAAGCCGGCGGCGATCAGCTCGGCCTTGCTGTCGGCGATGTCGCGCGCGCAGCGCAGCACCTCGGCGCGCCGGTCGCCGCGGGCGATCTGCGCCTGCAGCGCCGGTTCGTCCATGGCCGCGCTGTGCAGCACTTCGCCGCCCAGCAGCACGCTGTGCAATTCCAGCACGTGGTCGCGGGTCTTGCCGTAGGTGCAGCTGCCCTGCCCGCTGGCGTCGGTGTTGATCATGCCGCCGAGGGTGGCGCGGCTGGAGGTCGACAGCTCAGGGGCGAAGAACAGCCCGTGGGGGCGCAGCGCGGCGTTGAGCTGGTCCTTGACCACCCCGCCCTGCACCCGCACCCAGCGCCGCTCGGGGTCGATCTCGAGGATCCGCGTCAGGTGCCGGGACAGGTCGACGACTATGCCCTCGGTCAGCGACTGGCCGTTGGTGCCGGTGCCGCCGCCGCGCGGGGCCAGCAACACCTCGCGGAACTCGGCGCGGCCGGCCAGCTCGGCCAGGCAGACGACGTCCGCCGTATCCAGCGGGAACACCGCCGCCTGCGGCAGGCGCTGGTAGATGGAGTTGTCGGTGGCGAGCACCGTGCGCGTCGCCTGGTCCGGGGTGATCTCGCCGCGGAAGCCGGCGGCGCGCAAGCGCTCCAGGAACGCGCGATAGACCTTGGCGAGCCGGGGTTCGGCGGGGAGACGGGCGATCATCAGCGTTGCGCCCAGGCCTGGATCTCGATGCGGTAGTCGGGGCTGGCCAGCTGCGCGCCGACGCAGGCGCGGGCCGGCTGCAGCACGCCGCCGACCCAGGCGTCGTAGACCTCGTTCATGGCCGCGAAGTCCTGCATGTCGGCGAGCCAGATCTGCACCCGCAGCAGCCCTTCGCGGCCGACGCCGGCCTTGGCCAGCAGGGCGTCGAGCTGGGCCAGCACGTCGCGGGTCTGCCCGGCGATGCCCGCCGCGCAGTCGTTGGCCACCAGGCCCGAGGTTTCGATCCTGTCGCCGGCGATGACCAGTTTGCTGGCCCTGGGCGATGCGTCAATACGGGTAATCATGCTGCGCCGGCGCCTCAGAAGATCACGTAGGTCTTGCGGAAGGGTTCGCGGATGTCCCACACACCTTCGCAGTTGGCCGGGAAGAACACCGCGTCGCCCGCGCGCAGCTCCAGCGGCTCGCCACCGTCGGGGGTGAAGATGCACCAGCCGGAAACGACGTGGCTGAACTCGCGGTTCATGATGTGCCGGCGGAATACCCCCGGGCTGCTTTCCCAGACGCCCACCGAGGCGGAGGACGCCTCCAGGGTGACGTCCTGCCCCAGGCGGGCCTGGGCGACAAGGTCGCCGACCGGCAGCTTGGCCGGGGTCGGTTCGCCCATGGGCGATTGCGCGGCGTTCTTGATCAGGGTCGGTTTGACGGCCATGGGTTCGGTTCCTCTTCAAGGGGTGCCCGGGGCCTGCCCGGGCGGATTCGTAAGGGTTGCGCGCCGTCAGCTTTCCAGGCCGGCGCAGTGCTGGCCCCAGCACAGGCTGGCGTTGACGCCGAGGGACAGGAACGGCTGCGGCGGGTTGCGGCTGGGCCCCGCGCTGGCGAGCAGGAAGTCGATCAGTTCGTTGCGCTGGCCGGCCAGCCAGTCGGCCAGCAGCGTGCCGGTGCCGGTGCCGCGGGTGATGCCCAGGCCGTTGCAGCCCAGCGCGCCGTAGACGTTGGGCGCCAGCTCGCCGAAGTGGCCGGCGTGGTTGCGCGTCATGCCCATGGCGCCGCCCCAGGTGTAGTCGAACGCCACGCCCGGCAGCATCGGGAAGCGATGCTCGAAGGAGCGCCGCTGGGCCGCCGCGGCCCGTGCCAGCAGGCGCGCGTCGATCTTGCCGTTGGGGTTGAAGCTGAAGCTGTTGCGCACCAGCAGGCGCTGGTCCGGGGTGCGCCGCAGGGTGCTGCCGAAGGGGTCGGCGGGGATGATGCCCCAGACCGGCTTGCCGCCCAGCCGCGCCTGCTCTTCCTCGCTCAGCGGGCGGGTCATGCTGGCGTAGGTGAACACCGGCAGCAGCCGCCCCTTGAGGAAGCCGAACTGGGTGGCGAAGGCGTTGTTGGCGAGCACCAGCTTGTCGGCGACCACGCTGCCCGTGGCGTGGCGCAGGGTGATCGGCCCGCGGTAGTCCACCTCGGTGACGGCGCAGCGCTCGAACAGCGAGACGTTGGCCGGCAGGCTGTCGGCCAGGCCCTTCACCAGGCTCGCCGGCTGCAACAGCAGGGTACCGGGGGTGTACAGCGCGCGGCGGTAGAAGGAAGTGCCCAGGTGCGCGGGCAGCGCGTCGGCCTCGATGATCTGGTAGGCCTGGCCGAGCTTCTCCAGGCCGCTCTTGTAGGCTTCCAGCACCCGCAGGCCCTTGTCCTCCACCGCCGCCTGGTACTTGCCCACCGGCTTGAGCTGGCAGTCGATGCCGTGCCGCGCCACCAGCGAGGTGATCACGCCCTGGGCGAACAGGTTCAGCTTCAGGCTCATCCGCGCAATGGCCGGATCGCCGATGTAGTCGGGCGCGCCTATGTCATGGGGCAGGTCGATGGCGAAACCGGAGTTGCGCCCGGACGAGCCGAAGCCCACCTCCTGGGCCTCCAGCAGCACAACCTCGTCGGCCGGGAAGTTCAACGCCAGTTGGCGCGCGGCGGCAAGCCCGGTCAGGCCCGCCCCGACCACCGCCCAGCGCGCCCGCACCTGGCCGCCGCGGGCGGCTCGCGGGGTGCGCGGGGGGCTGAGGTGGAACCAGCCGCAGCCATTATCGTCAGCAGGGGTTTCTTGTATTTTCACGGTGTTCTGCTCTCACAACGGATGGCGAATTCTGGAGCGCGCGCCAGCCCGGCGCCTATAACGAAAAGGACGATTGCCAGCAGGTTTCCCCTCGCCCGCCCACGCCGGCCGTGCCCAGCTCCCCTGCCCGCCGGTCCCGCGGCCGCGAACGTCCTATCACTTGTCCCGGTCGTTATATGGCGAGCCGGCGCGCGGGTGAGATAGTGGACCGATCGAATCGAGAGCCAGGCACGCCGCGCGTGCCGCGGCAAAGGGGGGAATCATGCACAGCCTTGGCATACTGGGCGTCGGCGAGCTGACCGAGAAGGTCGTGCGCGGCCTGCGCCGCAGCGGTTTCGACGGGCGCATCCTGCTGTCGCCGCGCAACCACGAGCGCTCCGCCCAACTGGCCGCGGACTGCCGCGCGCAGGTGATGGACAGCAACCAGGCGGTGGTCGACGCGGCCGAACTGCTGGTCGTCGGCGTGCGCCCCGACGCCCTGGCGGCGCTGGCCGACGAGGTGCGGGTGCCGCCGGGGCGCAAGCTGGTTTCGCTGGTCGCCGGCGTCGGCCTGGCGCAACTGGCCGGGCACTTCCCCGGGGCCCGCTGCGTGCGGGCGATGCTTTCCTATGCGGCGCAGTTCAACCAGTCCACCGTGGTGGTCTGCCCGCCGGATGCGGCCACCGAGCGGGCGCTGCGAGCGCTCGGGCACCTGGTGGTGCTGCAGGAGGAAGCCGACTTCGAACTGGCCACCGTGGCCGCCTGCATGAACGGCTGGTTCTACTTCTTCCTCCACGACCTGCAGCAATGGCTGGTGGAAAAGGGCCTGCCCGCCGACAAGGCGCGCAGCCTGGTGCTGGACAACATGCAGGACTGCATCGCCAGCGCCCGCCACCACCCCGGCGTCGACCTCAGGACACTCGGCCAGGCCATCGCCACGCCCGGCACCTACACCGCCAACGGGCTGGACATGCTCAACCACCTGCAGGCCAACGCCCACTGGGGCGCCGCCTGCGAAGTGGTGCTGGACGCGCTGCTGACCCGCTCGAGCGGGCCCGGCGCCTAGCGCCCCGCCCGCGACCGTTTGGCGCAACGCCGCGCCCTTCGCGCCAGCGGGCCTATGCTCCACCGCGTGGCGCCGCGCCGGCGGCGCCGCCCAACCCTCCACTCCCCGAAATACCGAGGTAGCAAGCAAGATGGCCAAGGCCGCCGATGTGGTTGTGCAATGCCTGGAGAACGAAGGCGTCGAATACGTCTTCGGCATTCCCGGCGAGGAGAACCTCGACCTGCTGGAATCCCTGCGCAAGTCGACGATCAGGCTGGTGCTGACGCGCCACGAGCAGTCCGCCGGCTTCATGGCCGCCACCTACGGCCGCCTGACCGGCAAGACCGGCGTCAGCCTGTCCACCCTCGGCCCCGGCGCCACCAACCTGGTCACCGCCGGCGCCTACGCCTACCTGGGCGGCATGCCGATGCTGATGATCACCGGGCAGAAGCCGATCAAGAAGTCCAAGCAGGGCCGCTTCCAGATCCTCGACGTGGTCGGCATGATGCAGCCGCTGACCAAGTACACCCACCAGTTGGCCTCGGCCGACAACATCCCCTCCCGCGTGCGCGAGGCCTTCCGCCTGGCCGAGGAAGAGAAGCCCGGCGCCGTGCACCTGGAGCTGCCCGAGGACGTCGCCGCCGAGCAGACCGACAGCCTGCCCATCCCGCGCAGCCTGTCGCGCCGCCCGCTGGCCGAGCACAAGTCCATCGAGGCCGCGGTGGAGAAACTGCAGGCCGCGCGCAGCCCGATCCTGGTGATCGGCGCCGGGGCCAACCGCAAGATGACCGCCAAGGTCCTCAAGCAGCTGATCGACAAGACCGGCATCCCCTTCGTCACCACCCAGATGGGCAAGGGCGTGGTGGACGAGCGCCACCCGCGCTTCCTCGGTAACGCCGCGCTGTCCTCCGGCGACTTCGTGCACCGCGCGGTGGAGGCCGCCGACCTGATCGTCAACATCGGCCACGACGTGATCGAGAAGCCGCCGTTCTTCATGGTCCGCGGCGGCACCGAGGTGATCCACGTGAACTTCCGCTCGGCCGAGGTGGACCCGGTGTACTTCCCGCAGGTGGAAGTGATCGGCGACATCGCCAACGCCGTGTGGCAGATCGGCGAGGCGCTGCGCGACACCTCGCACTGGGACTTCGGCCGCCTGCTGGCGATCCGCGAGGCCAACGAGGCCCAGGTCGCCGAAGGCGCCGACGACGCGCGCTTCCCGCTGTACCCGCAGCGCCTGGTGGCCGACGTGCGCCGCGCGCTGCCGTCGGACGGCATCGTGGCCCTGGACAACGGCATCTACAAGATCTGGTTCGCCCGCAACTACAAGGCGCACATGCCCAACACCGTGCTGCTGGACAACGCCCTGGCGACCATGGGCGCCGGCCTGCCCTCGGCCATGGCCGCGCACCTGGTGTACCCGCAGCGGCGCATCCTCGCGGTATGCGGCGACGGCGGCTTCATGATGAACAGCCAGGAGCTGGAAACCGCGGTGCGCCTGGAGATGAACCTCACGGTGGTCATCCTGCGCGACGACGGCTACGGGATGATCCGCTGGAAGCAGGCGAACATGGGCTTCAGCGACTTCGGCCTGGACTACGGCAACCCGGACTTCGTGCAGTACGCCCGGGCCTACGGCGCCCAGGGCCACCGGGTGGAAAGCGCGGAAGGCTTCCTGCCGCTGCTGGAGCGCTGCCTGAGCACACCCGGGGTGCATGTCATCGACTGCCCGGTGGACTACTCGGAGAACGACCGCATCCTCAACATCGAGCTCAGAACCCGCAGCTCGGAAGTCTGACCCCCATGGACGCAGCGGCCCGCCCCGGGCCGCTGGCCAGCCTTCGCCCACTCGAATCCACAGGAGCATTGCATGCAACTGAAAGACCCTTCGCTCTTCCGCCAGCAGGCCTACATCGACGGCGCCTGGGTGGACGCCGACAACGGCCAGACGCTCAAGGTCAACAACCCGGCCACCAACGAGATCATCGGCAGCGTGCCGAAGATGGGCGCCGCCGAGACGCGCCGCGCCATCGAGGCCGCCGACCGCGCCCTGCCGGCCTGGCGCGCGCTGACCGCCAAGGAGCGCGCCAACAAGCTGCGCCGCTGGTTCGAACTGATGATCGAGCACCAGGACGACCTGGGCCGCCTGCTGACCCAGGAACAGGGCAAGCCGCTGGCCGAGGCCAAGGGCGAGATCGCCTATGCCGCGTCCTTCTTCGAATGGTTCGGCGAGGAAGCCAAGCGCGTCTACGGCGACATGATCCCCGGCCACCAGCCGGACAAGCGTCTGATGGTGATCAAGCAGCCCATCGGCGTCACCGCCGCCATCACCCCGTGGAACTTCCCCTCGGCGATGATCACCCGCAAGGCCGGCCCGGCCCTGGCCGCCGGCTGCACCATGGTGCTCAAGCCCGCTTCGCAGACGCCGTATTCCGCCCTGGCCCTGGCCGAACTGGCCGAGCGCGCCGGCATCCCGAAAGGCGTGTTCAGCGTGGTCACCGGCAGCGCCGGCGAAGTCGGCGGCGAGCTGACCGGCAACCCCATCGTGCGAAAGCTGAGCTTCACCGGCTCCACCGAGATCGGCCGCCAACTGATGGCCGAGTGCGCCCAGGACATCAAGAAGGTCTCCCTGGAGCTGGGCGGCAACGCGCCCTTCATCGTCTTCGACGACGCCGACCTGGATGCCGCCGTGGACGGCGCGCTGATCTCCAAGTACCGCAACAATGGCCAGACCTGCGTCTGCGCCAACCGCCTGTACATCCAGGACGGCGTGTACGACGCCTTCGTCGAGAAACTCAAGGCGGCGGTCGCCAAGCTGAACATCGGCAACGGCCTGGAGAACGGCGTGACCACCGGCCCGCTGATCGATTACAAGGCCGTGGCCAAGGTTCAGGAACACATCGCCGACGCCGTGGGCAAGGGCGCCAAGGTCGTTGCCGGCGGCAAGCCCCACGCCCTGGGCGGCACCTTCTTCGAGCCGACCATTCTGGTCGACGTGCCGAAGGACGCTGCCGTCGCCAAGGAAGAGACCTTCGGCCCGCTGGCGCCGCTGTTCCGCTTCAAGGACGAGGCCGAGGTCATCGCCATGGCCAACGACACCGAGTTCGGCCTGGCCTCCTACTTCTACGCCCGCGACCTGGGCCGCGTGTTCCGCGTGGCCGAGGCCCTGGAATACGGCATGGTGGGCATCAACACCGGGCTGATCTCCAACGAGGTGGCGCCCTTCGGCGGCATCAAGGCCTCGGGCCTGGGCCGCGAAGGTTCCAGGTACGGCATCGAGGACTATCTGGAGATCAAATACCTGTGCCTGAATATCCAGTGAGCCTTCGGCACAAGTTCAGCTGATAACTTTCCGCCAGTGGCGCACCGGGAGTCGCCACTGGCGTTTTTTATTTTCGGGCCGCCGTTTTCAATATCGCATTAATTGTCTTTGTTCTTATATCCCGCACTCACGCCTCGCTGAATCATGCCCTCTCCCGCCGAACCAACGGCAGACAAACCGAGGAACTTGCCCATGCCCGTAATCCGCGTCACCTGGTTCAATGACAAGAGCGACTCCGTGAAGGCGGAAGTCGCCGCGGAGTTCACCCGCGTACTGGCCGAGAAGACCGGCATGGACAGCCAGTGGATCCACGTCGTCTTCGAGAACGTCAGCCCCTGCGACTGGGCGGTGGCCGGCGAGCTGTTCGCCCGACCCGGCGAGGATCCGGCCTAGCGGATTACGCCGCGGCGCCCGGCGTCGCGGCACCCTTCCCGCCCCCTGCAGGCCCCGCCCGGCGCGGCCTGCAGCCCGCGAGCCAGAGCGCCCGCAGCCCTCCAGAAGGAATCTCCTATAAGTAGTCAGGCCTGTTATATGGCCGCCAAAGCCCTCGGTGAGATAGTGCTGACCAGGCTGTGGTTCGTATCTGTACGCCAGGAAAAGAAAGGATGCAGGGCCGCGCCGGCAAGCGTCGGCGCGACTTCCCGTGGCCGTGCCGGGCCGATGCACTCGTGCAGATAAAGCCACTGAACAATTCCAACAAGAAACAGCTGTTTGTTCCGCCGGCGAGCCTTGTCCGGCCCCCCATGGACAAGCATGCTGAGCGCTGACGGAGGCTCCATGTCCAACAATCACAAGATTTCATTGGAAGATGCATCGCTGAACAGCTTCCACAAGAAGCTGGCGATCTATTCTTCCGGCGCCCCATTCCTCGACGGCTACATACTGAGCATCATCGGCGTGGTGATGGTGCAACTGAGCCAGGCGCTGCAGCTGAGTTCGTTGCAGGAAGGCATGATCGCCGCGGCCTCGCTGGTGGGCATGTTCTTCGGCGGCTTCGTCGGCGGCCTGTTCACCGACCGGCTCGGGCGCAAGACGCTGTACGTGCTGGTGCTGGTGGTCCTGGCGCTGTTCTCCCTGTGCCAGTTCTGGGTCGCCTCCGCCTGGTCGCTGATCGCCCTGCGCCTGATGCTCGGCGTCGCCATCGGCGCCGACCACCCGCTGGCCACTTCCCTGCTGGCCGAGTTCCTGCCGAAGAAACAGCGCGGCTCCATCCTCGCCAGCCTGGTGATGATGTGGTTCGTCGGCGCCGCCGTGGCCTACATCGCCGGCGAGCTGATCCTGCGCAGCGCCGGCCCGGACGCCTGGCGCTGGGCCCTGGCCAGCGCGGTGGTGCCGGCGGTGCTGTTCCTGGTCATGCGCGCCGGCACCCCCGAGTCGGCCCGCTGGCTGCTGAGCAAGGGCCGCGTGCAGGAGGCCGACCAGGTGATCAAGAAGGTCTATGGCGAGCAGTACTCGGTGCGCAACCTGCCGGAGAAGACCCCGGAGCAGCACGTCTCGGTCTGGTCGCTGTTCCACTCCAACTACGGCAAGCGCATCTTCTTCGTCAGCATCTTCTGGACCTGCTCGATTATCCCGCAGTTCGCCATCTACGCCTTCGCCCCGAAAATCCTCAGCACCATGGGCCTGACCGGCGAGCTGGCGGCCTGGGGCGCGGTGGCCATCACCGTGATGTTCGTCTTCGGCTGCCTGCTGGGCGTCCGCCTGATCAACCCGCTGGGCCGGCGCAACATGCTCATGCACAGCTTCCTCTGGTCGGGCCTGGCCCTGTTGCTGCTGGGCCTGTGCCCGGACGGCGCGGCCCTGCTCACGCTGGTGCTGTTCGGCAGCTACGCGCTGTTCATCGGCGGCGCCCAGGTGCTGCAGTACGTGTACCCCAACGAGCTGTTCCCCACCTCCATCCGCGGTTCGGCGGTGGGCCTGGCGACCTCGCTGTCGCGCATCGGCGCGGCCGTCGGCACCTACCTGGTGCCCCTGTCGCTGGACGGCATCGGCATCGCCAACACCATGTTCGTGGCCTTCGGCGTCTCCATGGTGGGCCTCTTCGTCACCTGGCTGATGGCCCCGGAAACCCGTTCCCTGGACCTGCACCAGGCCAGCTCGCTCAGCTACTGAACCCGGCCGACAGGCAGCACGGGCCCGCGCATGGCGGGCCTCCTGCCGTCGGACGGAACCTCGACCCCGGGCCCCGCCCGCAGACGTACAGGTAGAAAAGATGGCATTCAAGAGAACGATCCACGCGGTGGACACCCACGCCGGCACGCCCATGCGCGTCATCACCGGCGGCGTCCCGCACATCCCCGGCAACAGCGTCTACGAGAAGATGAAGTGGCTGGAGGAAAACGACGACCAGTTGCGCAAGCTGATGCTGCGCGAGCCGCGGGGCTACCCGGCGCACTGCTGCAACATCATAGTGCCGCCGACGCACCCGGAAGCCGACGCCGGCTACATCATCATGGAGCAGATCGAGTACCCGGTGATGTCCGGCGGCAACACCATCTCGGTGGTGACCGTGCTGCTGGAGATGGGCATGCTGCCGATGCGCGAACCGGTCACCGAACTGGTGCTGGAGGCCCCCGCCGGGCTGATCCGGGTGAAGGCCGAGTGCAAGGACGGCAAGGTCAAGGGCGTCACCTTCCAGAACGTGCCGGCCTTCGCCGCGCACCTGGACGCGACCATCGACGTGCCGCACCTGGGCAAGGTCAGGGTCGACGTGGGCTGGGGCGGGATGTTCTACGTCATCGCCGACGTCCGCCAGTTCAAGGGCCTGGAACTGATCCCGCAGCACGGCGCCGAGATCGCCCGTATCTCCTCGATGATCCGCCAGGCGGCCATCGAGCAACTGCCGGTGGCGCACCCCGACTACCCGGGCATCGGCATCACCATCTCGCAATTGTCCGGGCCCAGCGACGACCCCAGGGCCGACTGGAAGAACGTGGTGACCATGGCCTCGGGCGAGTTCTCCTGGGACGACCCGGCGACCTGGACCGGCGCGCTGGACCGCTGCCCCTGCGGCACCGGCACCTGCGCCAAGATGGCCACCCTGCACGCCAAGGGCGAGCTGCCGCTGGACCGGGACTTCCGCCACCAGGGCATCGTCGGCAACATCTACACCGGCCGGCTGATCGAGGAAACCCGCATCGGCGAGCGCAAGGCGGTGGTCCCCACCATCACCGGCAAGAGCTGGATCTACGGAATCAACACCTTCGTGCTGGACCACGACGATCCCTTCACCGAGGGCTTCACCATAGGTGACATCTGGGCTTGAGTGCCCCCCGTCGTTCATGCTCCACCCCGAGGGCGCCTTCCCAGCCGAAGGCGCCCTCGGCGTTTTTCAGCCAGGCATCCAGGAGGATGGAAGAATGCAAATGATCGACGCCGCGCAGATCCGCGCGCTGCTGGACTGGGAAGGCGTGCTGCAGGCGCTGCAGCAGGCGCACCTGGGCGCGCGCCCCGCCGGCGACAGCTACTTCATCGGCGACGCCGAATACGGACTGTTCAGCCGCGGCGTGGTGCTGCCCGGCTACGGCGCCGGGGTGAAGGTCTGCTCCATCTACCCCGCCGGCAACGCCGCGACGCCGCCGGTGCCGACCGAGCAGGCGGCCTTCATCGTCATCGACGAGGCCAGCAAGGCCATCGCCGCCATCCTCGACGGCCCCGAGATCACCCGCTGGAAAACCGCCGCGGATTCGGCGCTGGCCGCCCGCAAGCTGAGCCGCGAGGACAGCGCCGTGCTGCTGGTCATGGGCGCCGGGCCCATCGCCCAGGCCCTGGCGGACGCCTACCTGCACATCCGCCCATCCCTCCGCGAGGTGCTGCTGTGGAACCGCACGCCCGCGAAGCTCATGGCGACCTGCGCCGAACTCCAGGCCAGGGGCGTGAACGCGCGGATCGTCGACGACCTCGACCCGGCCGTGGCCCGCGCCGACATCATCGCCTCCGCCACCAGCGCCCCCACCCCGCTGATCCGCGGCGAGCTGGTGCGCCCCGGCACCCACCTCGACCTCGTCGGCGGCTACCGCGCGGACATGCGCGAGGCGGACGACCAGGCGGTGGCCAACGCGCGTATCTTCGTCGACGACCGGGGCAGCGCGGCCTGCGCGGGCGACATCCTGGGGCCGCTGCAGGCCGGCGTCATCCAGCCCGGGCAGATCGAGGGCGATCTCTACGACCTGTGCCAGCGCAACCCCTTCGCCCGCGCCGCCACGGAGCGCACGCTGTACAAGAACGCCGGCGGCGCCCACCTGGACCTGGTCGTCTGCCAGTACGCCCTGGGCCGGCTGAAAGCTCGGGCGAAGGGCCTGGGTGCATAGGGCGGAGTCCGCTCGGTTCCAGGAAGCACGGGCGTAGGAGCAACTGTCTTGCCGGCTGCGCCGAGGCGCTCTTCGTAGGATGGGTTGAGCTTGCGAAACCCATGCGGTCATGGTGATGGGTATCGCTTCGCTCAACACCATCCTACGCGGCGTCATATTTGCCGGAAGGTGTAGGAGCAACTGTCTTGCCGACTGCGCCGAGGCGCTCTTCGTAGGATGGGTTGAGCCTTGGCGAAACCCATGCGGTCGGGGTGATGGGTATCGCTTCGCTCAACACCATCCTACGCGGCGTCATATTTGCCGGAAGGTGTAGGAGCAACTGTCTTGCCGGCTGCGCCGAGGCGCTCTTCGTAGGATGGGTTGAGCCTTGGCGAAACCCATGCGGTCGGGGTGATGGGTATCGCTTCGCTCAACGCCATCCTACGGGGTGGTTTGCCGGCGGGCGTAGGAGCGGACTCTGTCCGCGATTGGACTCACCGGCCACGCCGGTCACCCTGGTGGCACGGCTAACGGCGGATAACCGTGATCAGGATGACTCAGCATTCACCGTCCACTCCGAACGGCCCCCTCTCCCTTTGGGAGAGGGTTGGGGTGAGGGGCGGAGCCAGGATTGGAACACCTTCGCTGAACCAGGGCAGCGCTTGGATGAACAGCATTACGGGCGCAAAGGGACTCGAGCTCCCGAGCAGACTCAGCGCACCGCCGCCACCCCCTGGCTGCGCGGGTTCGGCAGCTCCCGCGCATTGACCATGGCCTCCGCCAGCCGGCGGAAGGTCACGGTGCCCAGCGGCTTCCCGCCCGGCGAGACCACCGTGACGTCGCCGTCCGGCGCCAGCGCCAGCGTGCGCACCGCCTCCTCCACCGTGGTGCCGGCGGGGATGGTCATCCCGCTCGCAGCGGCGCCCGCGCGCGCCGGCGTCATCACCGCCTCGACGTGCAGCACCCGGCCCCGGTTGACCTCCTTGACGAAGTTCGCCACGTAGTCATCCGCGGGGCGCAGGACGATGTCCTGGCTGCTGCCCTGCTGGATGACCTGGCCGTCACGCAGGATGGCGATCTGGTCGCCCAGGCGCAGGGCCTCGTCGAGGTCGTGAGTGATGAATACTATGGTCTTCCTGATCTCCTTCTGCAGGTCCAGCAGCACGCTTTGCATGTCCATGCGGATCAGCGGGTCGAGCGCCGAATAGGCCTCGTCCATCAGCAGCACGGGCGCGTCGTTGGCCAGCGCGCGGGCCAGGCCCACGCGCTGCTGCATGCCGCCGGACAACTGGTTGGGGTACTTCTTCTCGAAGCCCTTGAGCCCCACCCGCTCGATCCAGCGCATGGCGATGTCCAGGCTCCGGGCGCGGGGCAACTTCTGGATGTCCAGGCCGTAGACGGTGTTCTCGATCACGTTGCGGTGGGGCAGCAGCGCGAATTTCTGGAACACCATCGCGGTCTGCTGGCGGCGGAACCCGCGCAGCTCGGCCTGGCTCATCTTGACCACGTCCACGCCGTTGACCAGCACCTCGCCCGCGGTCGGGTCGATCAGCCGGTTGATGTGGCGGATCAGCGTGGACTTGCCCGAGCCGGACAGCCCCATGATCACCTGGATGCAGCCCGCCGGCATGTCCAGGTTGATGTCCTTCAGGCCCAGGACGTGGCCGAAACGCTCCATCAGCTCGGTCTTGCCCATGCCCTGCTTCACCGCCTCGACGTGGGCCGCCGCGTCCGGGCCGAAGATCTTGTAGAGATTGCGGATGCTGATGCCGTCGAACTGCCGCTCAGCCATGGACCACCTCCAGGTGTTTCTGCAGCCGCTGCCCGTAGGCCTGGCTGATCCGGTCGAAGATGATGGCGATGCCGACGATCGCCAGGCCGTTGAAGATGCCGAGGGTGAAGTACTGGTTGGCGATCGCCTTCAGTACCGGCTGGCCGAGGCCCTGCACGCCGATCATCGAGGCGATGACCACCATGGCCAGGGCCATCATGATCGTCTGGTTGATGCCGGCCATGATGGTCGGCAGCGCCAGGGGCAGTTGGACGTTCCGCAGCTTCTGCCAGCTGGAAGAACCGAAGGCGTCGGCCGCCTCGAGCACGTCCTTGTCCACCAGGCGGATGCCCAGGTTGGTCATGCGGATCATCGGCGGGATGGCATAGATGACCACCGCTATCAGCCCCGGCACCCGGCCGATGCCCAGCAGCATGACCACGGGGATCAGGTAGACGAAGCTGGGCATGGTCTGCATCACGTCGAGCACCGGGTTGACCAGGCGCTGGAGGCGTTCCGAGCGCGCCATCAGGATGCCGATCGGCAAGCCCATGGCGATCGACAGCACGGTGCAGACGAAGATCATCGATACCGTGCGCATGGAGTCGTCCCACATGCCGAAGTAACCGATCGCCAGCAGGGTCACGAGCGCGCCCAGCACCACCTTCAGGCTGCGGCTGGCGACCCAGGCGATGGCCAGGACGATGAGAACGATGATCGGCCAGGGCGTCTGCGTCATGAAACGCTCGGACAGCAGCAGGAACTTCTGCAGGGGGGCGAAGAAGTTCTCGATGCTATCGCCATGGCCACGGGTGAACGAACGGAAGCCCTCGTCGATGACCTGCTTGAGGCTGCGCAGGGAGTCATCGTCCATCTGGGGAAAATCCTGAAACCAGCTCATGTGATTGCCCTTTTCCGATATGCCGGGCTCATTCTTGTTTTCTCCCGGCCGAGAGGGCGCAGCGCAATGGTACGCACCGCGCCATGCTGCGCATTACAGAGCTGACTTGATCTTCTCGGCAGCGTCAGCGTCGACCCACTTCACCCAGACATCCGGGTTCCTCTTCAGGAACGCCTTGGCGCCGTCTTCACCGGTGGCCTGGTTGTCCGCCATCCAGGCCAGCATCCGGTTGACCAGCGCATTGGGCCAGGAGCGGGTCGAGAGGTACTTGTAGGCGGGGCCGGCGTGCTCCGCGAATGTCCTGGTCACGATGGTGTTGACCTCATCGGCCGGCCATTCGTTGGGTTTCGGGTCCGGGCACTTCTCCACTTTGTTGCAACGGTTCCACTCGGCCTCGTCGTAGGGAACGCCCGAGGACAGTCGCACCATTTCATATTTGCCAAGCAGCGAAGTGGGTTCCCAGTAGTAGCCGATCCAGCCCTTCTTGCGCTCGTAGGCATGGATGAGAGAGCCGTCGTGGCCGGCCGCCGAGCCGGTGTCCACCAGGTTGAAGCCGGCGTCCCTGGCCTTGTAGGCCTTGTAGTACTGGCTGGCGATGACGGTGCCGCCCCAGCCCTGCTGCCCCGCGGACCAGGCGCCTTTCGACGGGTCTTCCGGGTCGGGGAAGAGTTCGGGGTGCTTCAAGGCATCGGCGATGGTCTTGATGTCGGGATGGGCATCGACGATGAACCTGGGAATGTAGATGCCCTGTACGCCGCCTTCGGTGAAGGCCTTGCCGGCGATCAGCAGCTTCCCTTCCTGGATGTTCTTCTGCGTGATGGGCGGCCGCAGGCTGGTCCAGGATTCGGGCGCCACGTCCGGCTTGCCCTTCTCCGCCATCGAGGTCAGGGTCGGCACGGTATCGCCCAGCACGATGCTGGCATCGCAGCCATAACCGTTCTGCAGAATGAACTTGTCCACCTCGGCGAGCAGCTCGGCGGAGGCCCAGTTCATGCTCGCGATCGTCACCGTGCCGCACTCCGCCGCCTGGGCAAGCGGCGCGAACCCGGCCAGGCCCAACAATAGCGGCGTGCAGGACAGCAGCGCTTTCATCGCGTGCGCCCCCTTACCTGCGGCACCGGCTCCTTGTGCAAAATCCAGGGTCATTTGTTTTGTTGTTTTCATTTACGACCACCCTCTTCTAGTTTCCGAAAGAGCACTTGGGGAACAACTTCACAAGCCACAGCGCCGGCCGCATTCGCTTGGCGCAAACCAGGCATTCCCGGGCCAAGCCCTGATGTAACGGCTGACTTTCGATTGGAGTCCATCGACGGGCCGAGCGACCCGCCCCGCTCACGAAATCCTGACCGGAATCGATTCTGAGGCGGCCAGGGCTACGCGGCCTATAAGGAAAAGGACGATTGCCGGCAGAATTCGCACATTGCACCGTGCTGCAGGCCAGATGCGGGGGCCTGCGGGCGTCGTGGCGCAGTGGCTGCGGTTTGTATGTAAACCCGCTGGGAAGCTCTACTCGCACGATCATCGGTCGAGCATGACGCTCGAGCATCTTGTTCAGGCAGCTTTCGGCTACACGCTCATTGCGCTTGGCTGGTAGCTACGCTTCGGCCCCTGGTCGACGATGTATCAACGGTTCCGTGATTGGCGAGACGAGGGCACGTTTGACCGAGTACTTGAGCGATTGCATGTCCGGTCGAATCAGGAAGGTCGGATTGATCTGGACACCTGGATGATCGACTCCAGCGCAGTGCGTGCAACCCGAGCCTCTTCAGGCGCCGGGAAAAGGGGGCCGGAAGAGCCGCCAGATCATGCGTTGGGGCGTAGCCGAGGTGGCCTGACCACCAGGATTCAATAGCAATCGCCAGTTCGGCCCTGGGAACCTCCATTGCGATCCTGGTACTTAGCGAGCGCTGCTCGAAAGCTCCGGTAATAATGCCCTGCGCTGCTCGATCCGATTCAGCACATCCAGCAAGTCGGGACGACGGACGTTGTAGATGGATACCGAGCCCAGGGTGGGGAGCACGTCCTTGCCGAAGATGCGCCGAATCTGCGAAAGCGTACTCTGCCGCCCCTCCTTGAGCTCCAGTTCGCGGTGGCCAAGCCACTGCCGATACACCGACTCGAAGCTGTTTTCCGCAGCCAGGCACACAGCCCGGAACTTCTGCTTGCGATCGATCTTGGGATTGATGCCTTTCGCCAGCAACGCGCGCGCCTCGTCGCGCAACGCACGCGCCTCGAGAAGGCTGACCTCCGGATAGGTTCCGAAGGACATGCGCTGCTGCTTGGCAGCCCAGTAGTAGCGGAAATGCCAGGACCTGTTGCCCTTGGCGGACACGGCCAGGGACAGGCCGTCGAAATCAGGAAGGGTGTAGTCCTTGCCGGTAGCCCGGGCTTGCCGGACGACGATGTCTTTGAGTGCCATGACCTGGCTCCTGAAAGAGAGTCAGGACCCGATGCTTGTCTCGCCGACCACGCTCCTCCAGCAAGAATCCGGAAAGCGCCCTCCCCCGAAAAGCCTGTACTTGAAAATGGACTTGAAAGTCCTGGCTGGGGGTGGATTCCAGTGGTTTTCGCCAGAACGAAAAAAGGGCCTTTCGGCCCTTTTTTCAGTGACTTGCAAATGCCAGTGGACATCTGCAGATCGATATTTGGAGCGGGAAACGAGACATGCACTAGGCGCGTAAGTCGTTGTTTCCCGAACACTTTCTTCGCTGAGGTGGCCAGCGAAGACCTCAATTGTAGCCTTGTTTTTGGTCCTCGGCAACAAGATCGTCCAAAGAATTCCAAGGACGTCCATAGATCAACACTCAGCGCATCAACCCAGCACTTGGCGCACTCAGTCCACCGCAGTCTCGAACTGACTGGCCACACCCCGCCCCTCTCTGCCCCCACATCCGTCATCGCGAGGAGGAGCCCGATGCTTCCTCTGCCGATGCAGTTCGGATGTCGCGAACTTCCCCTCCCATTGAAGCATCGGTCTGCTGTAGCTGGGCTGCTGCGCTACAAGCAAACGATTCTGGCGATCGCCATCCACAACTTAGTGAAGACGCGCCGCAATACGATTCATCTGCTCGATCTCTTGCCGCTGGCCACTTGAAATTGATTGACACAGGGCAACAAGCTCGGGGTCCGAAAGCTTCGCTTTGCGACACATAAGGATGGCCCCCGAATGGTGAGGAATCATGGAGGCCACGAACTGTCGGTCGTTTATCGCCGCCTGTTCCCGTGTAGCCATAAGAGAGCCCAACGTCAGCACAGCAAAAACTGCGTAGAGCGCAAGATTCAGTCTTCGATTCGGAAACATGCCTGGCATGGTCGCGAGCATGAAGATGCCCATAGGTGCCCACATCGTGACTGCCATGTAGAGCATGTTGAGGTTGTTCCTGAAGTCCCCGATGCCGTCGATCATGGTGAACATCACGACGTACATGACGACGAGCCCCAGGATCATGTTCACCCAGAACTTCGCGTACGGGCCCATCCCGGCATGCGTTTGACTGTGCTCGTTCTTGGAATGCGTTTCCATCTGAGTCTCCTTGATGTGTGGGAGCGCGACCGAACCGCTTGCCCGACGCCAATGCCATGTCGGTATATCAGGATTCCCAGAATGCAGGGAAGGCCGCGAAAACTACCCATACCCATTGGGTCCTTGTCGATTGAAGGTCCCCGGGGGCACGTGTGAAACCCTCTCTGTATCAGACGATACCAAACAGGATTTGCTCAAAGCGCAACAACCTATAACGCTTCAGTCTTGAGCCTCGCCACTGGCTGGCAGTTCCACCACTTCTATGCTTTTGTGCCGGACTTATTGAGCATACGACGGCTACTGGTCGAATGAAACGATGATCCACTCAAGCCCGGTGGCGGAGCTGCTTCGGGACTCGCTGCCTGCCAACACCAAGCCCGAGCATAAGTACGACCACAAAGGAGTCGGCCATGTAGTTCTTCTCCTGGAAGGAGACGGAGCATGCACGAGAACAAGAATGATGCACCCACATCAAAGGTGTTCTACCGCCCGATCGAAGCGTCCATTCGCTGGGCCGGGCTGCTGCGGTACGAACAGGTGATCCTGGCTTCGATTTCGTCGCCCCGAAACCTGCCACTTTCGCTGGACTGCCCGCGCTGGGGCGAACTGCGGCTACACACCGAGCGCATCTATGACGGCATCCTCAATGGGGAGCTGCCCTTCGGGCGGGACGGCATCACGACGTACGATACCGAATTGATCGACTCTCTCGATCTCACCATCCGCCATATCGATCTGAAGCGGTGGATGCGCCAGCACTACCCCGAACAGCGACCAGGCTTTCTCTTCTCCCGCAGCGAGCGCATCACCCATCCCTTTATCTCGCTGGAGACAGGGCAAGCCATGCTGGTTGAACAGCTTGCCTTGAAATCCGCCTTGGAGCAGTCCAAGCGCCAACTTCGCGAGCTGCAGGACAAGCACGACGCGCTGCTCAAGCAGTCCTCGGTGATTCCCGCCTGCGCGCAGTGCCCGATCAGCGATCGGGCCGAGGCCACCTACCTGAACATCATCGGGGGCATGCTGGAACTGATGCTCGGCCAGTCGCCTTCGGGCGCGCCGTACTCCAGCTTCAAGACGCAGGAGGCCGTGGTCAGCGCACTGGTCGCCCATCACCACGGCGTCATGGGGATCGCCGAGCGGACGTTGAACGGCAAGTTCGCCACAGCCAGACGCCGGCTGCATAGCGCCACGCTCTGAGGATTGCCAGCTTGTATGTGCAGTCGCGGAGATTGCATTTGCAATGTCTTTCCGCAGCCAGGTCTATTGAATAGAGGTCACGCCAACAAACGCCACTGAGCGTTCAGGAGTGACCGCCATGTCGCAAACACCTGTACTGCCACCCAACGAGCGCCGCATCCTGCGCCTGGAAGAAGTCGAAGCGAAGTCCGGCTTCAAGCGTGCCCACATCTACAACCTGATGAAGAAGCGCCAGTTCCCGCAGGCGCTGCGTCTGGGCGTGCGCGCCGTCGGCTGGGATTCCATCGAAATCGATCAGTGGATCGCCGAGCGCGTCAACAACCGGGCCTGACCCGTTCTCCCGCGGACTTTCCATCCTCACACGGAGAACGCCATGCAGGTTGTATCCATCATTTCAACGAAAGGTGGCGTCGGCAAGACCACCACGGCCGCGAACCTGGGCGGGCTCGTCGCCGACGCGGGGCTGCGCGTGCTGCTGCTCGATCTCGACGTGCAGCCCACCTTGTCGTCCTACTACGAACTGGGACACCGTGCGCCTGGTGGCATCTATGAGCTGCTGGCCTTCAACGAGCGCGACCTCGGCCAGCTCGTGTCCCGCACAATCATTTCGGGCCTGGACTTGGTGCTGTCCAACGACCACCGGGGCGAGTTGAACACCTTGCTGCTGCACGCGCCGGATGGGCGCCTGCGGCTACGGCACCTGCTGCCGGTCCTGGCTCCCCTCTATGACCTGGTGCTGATCGACACCCAGGGCGCGCGCTCGGTGCTGCTGGAGATGGCGGTGCTCGCCTCCGACGTTGCGCTGTCGCCCGTGACCCCGGAAATCCTCGCGGCGCGCGAGCTGCGGCGCGGCACCATGCAGTTGCTCGAAGACATCGCACCGTACCGGCACCTCGGCATCGAGCCGCCACCGCTGCACCTGCTCATCAACCGCGTCCACCCCGTGTCGGCGAACGCCCGGCTGATCCAGCAGGCCTTGCGCGACCTGTTCCAGGACCACGCCGGCATCCGCGTGCTGACCACCGACGTGCCGGCCATCGAAGCCTATCCGCGCGCCGCGACGCGCGGCCTGCCAGTGCATCGGGTCGAATACCGCCAGCCACCGGGCAGAGTCGCCCCCGCCGCGCTCGACACCATGCGCGGCCTCGCCGGCGAGCTATTCCCGCAGTGGCAAAACCGATTTGCCGCGGTGTCCGGCCGTTCTCCAGTCCCTCTTGATACCGGGAGGCCCCATGGCGAACGCACATGAACTGGCCCGAGGCCACAAGCGGCTGCGCGCCCTGATCGAGTTCGCTGTCGGTGAAGGCTGGCACGTCAAGCGCACGCCGGGCGGCCACCTCAAATTCACCAAGGCAGGCTGCGCCGCGATCTACACCAGTTCGACGGCCAGCGACCACCGGGCGGCTCTCAACGTCCGTGCGCAGATCCGCCGCGCCGAGCGCGAGGCCCGGTCCCCAGCGCAGGGAGGCCGCCATGGCTGAAATGACCTCCCAGCAGATGGCCGGCAAGCTGCTCGCGGCCGGGTTCGAGCGCAGCGGCCCGACCGCGTCGGCCTTGAGCGACCCGATCGCCGACACACCCATGGTCGTGACCCTGGACCAATTACGCCCCTACGACCATGACCCGCGCAAGAAGCGCAATCCAGCCTATGAGGAAATCAAGGTATCCATCCGCGAGCGCGGCTTGGATGCGGCACCGGCCATCACCCGACGGCCTGGCGAGGACCACTACATCATCCGCAACGGCGGCAACACGCGGCTGGCGATCCTGCGCGAACTGTGGTCGGAGACCAAGGACGAGCAGTTTTTCCGCATATCGTGCCTGTTCCGGCCGTGGCCCAGCCGCGGCGAAGTCGTCATGCTGACCGGGCACCTGGCCGAGAACGAACTGCGCGGCGGCCTCACCTTCATCGAGCGCGCCCTCGGCGTCGAGAAGGCGCGCGAGTTCTACGAGCAGGAAAGCGGCGCCGCCTTGAGCCAGTCCGAACTGGCCCGACGCCTGGCCGCCGACGGCTTTCCGGTCCAGCAGTCGCACATCAGCCGCATGAACGACGCGGTGCGCTACCTCCTGCCGGCGATCCCCGCCGTGCTCTATTGCGGCCTCGGCCGCCACCAGGTCGAACGCCTGTCGGTCATGCGCAAGGCCTGCCTGCTCGCGTGGGAGCGCTACGCCAATGGCCGCACGTTGGTCCAGGACTTCGACGAGTTCTTCCAGGAAGTCTTGTCGCAGTTTGATGTGCAGGCCGACGAGTTCTCCGCGCAGCGCGTACAGGACGAGCTGATCGGTCAGATGGCCGAGCTGCTGGGCGTCGATTACGACGTGCTCGCGCTGGACATGACCGAATCCGAGAGCCGCCAGCGCGCTCTGGTCAGCGATCCGACGCCATCCTCGACACCGCCCGCCTTGCCGGAGCCTGGGGTTATCGCGCGCCCACCTGCCAACGCCTCGCCGCCCACCACAGGGCCTGCACCGGCAGCGCAGCCTGCAGGCCCTGTGTCTCCCACCTCAACGCGCGAGTGCGACGCAGATGCCAACGAGGCGGGCACGGCCAGTCCGACAGCGGACGACTACTTGCTTCAGAAGCACATCGTCTCACCGGCGCCAACGACCGAACGGCTCCAGTCCATCCAGCGCTTGGTCGCCGACCAGTTAGGCGATGCGCTGCCGCCCGACTTCCCGGCGAACGTCTTGCAGTCCATCCCCGTGCAGGCCGGCGGGCTCTATCCGATCTCTGATGTCTGGTACATCGACGCGAGCCTGGACACGCCCGAGCGCCTGCGCATCCACGTCGCGCAGTTCGCCCGCGAGATCGCGGGCGAGGCCGACCTGGACGAGTGCATCGATGACCGTCCAGACGGCATCGGGTTCGCCTGCCGTGCCCACGCCCAAGACCCGGGGCCGCTGGGCCGTGCCGTCCTGGCGCTGCTGGCATGCCTGACCGGTCAGCAGCCCGCCGACGTCGGCCTGGATAACGGGCAATTCGTCATCGACTTGTCGGAACTGCTGCACGGACACGGCGACGCAACCCGGCGACTGAGCGACACCGCACTGGTCAAGCTGTTCCGGCTGCTGCGGCTGGCCCGCCGTCTGCTCGACCTGGACGCCGGCGCTGCGGACTCTGGAACGTGACAGAGGGAGACCGACATGTCCGCACCACACCCACTCAACCAGGCCGTCATCGCCCAGGCCCTCTATGACCTGCGCAATGGGCAACTGCGCCGCTGCAAGCTGATGGGGTTTGGCGAGGAAGAGCTGGACGCCCTCAAGCATCCCGCGCTGATCAGCGTGCTGGCCAACGCCAACGTCTCGTGGTGCTCGGTGACGGTCAACCGCGAAGTGCTCCGGCGTCTGCTCAGGCAGGCGCAGGACGTGGAGAAGGAGATCGCCACGGTCGATCGCATGCTCAGACTGGGCGCGAGCACCGAGATGGTGAGCCGCTTCTACGGCCTGACCCACCAGGAGGTGGCGCTTCGCCGCGAAATCCTCGGCCTGCCCAAGCGCAAGGGCCGCCATCCCGTGCTGGACGAGAAGCAGGACACGGAGCTGTGGCAGCAATGGAAGGCCATGACCGGCAGCAGGAACGTCGATCTCGAAGACGAGACCTCCATCCTCGATGCCGCCATGGACTTGGCCGAAGGCATGTCGCTTCCTCTGTCGGTGGTCTGGGCTTCGATCAAGAGCTGGGTCGATCAAGGATTGGGTTGACCATGGCCGTGGACGACACCGCACCACGTCTTGGCCCCATCGCACTCGCAGACCTGTTCGATGCTGCGCTGAAAGACCTTGCGCCCAGGTCCAACGCCGACGCGCCCCCGCCCACACCCACGCCTGTCGCGATGCCCACGACCCCGGCGTCTGGCGATGCCTTCCTGTTCAGCGGCAATCGGCACGAGACCGTACCGCGGCGGCTTTTCCTTGACCGCCGCCTGACGCCGTTGGAGCGCAACGCCTGGCAGGTCTTCCGGCTGATGCTCAACGACGATGGCGTGACGGCGTTCCCGACGTATGAACAGCTTCGGCCCTGGCTGGCGTCGATGCCCTGCGCCGGGCAAGCCTCGCACGAAACCGTGGCGCGAGCCCTGACGCTTCTGCGCCTCACCCGATGGTTGAGCCTGGTGCGGCGCCGCCGCGACCCCAAGACCGGCCGCATCCTCGGCAACCTCTATGTCCTGCACGACGAGCCGCTGACGCCCTTTGAAGCGATGCAGCTCGACGCCGATTACCTGGCGCTGGTCAGCCAGTCCGTCGGCCACTCGGCCAAGGCCGTCCAGATGGTCGGCCTGAACACGCTCAAGGAAATCGCGGAAGACCCGCTGCTGTCCGGCCGCACGCTGCCGTCACGGCTGCAGGTCCTGGCCGAACGACTCGCCAGCCAGGGCCTCACGGCGACCGAAAGTTATCCACAAGAGGATGTCACTCACGATTCCGAAGAAGGGCCGACGAGCCTTCTTCGGAATCCCGATGACCCCACTTCGGAATCCGAAGCAGGGCCGAAACCCGCGCCAGACGCCTCTCTTCGGAATCCGAAGCAGGCCCGTACAGTACGTAGTAGTCGTATTAATGAAGTACGTACTACCGCGCAGGCACAGGCGCAGGCGCGCGCGCTGGGCGACCTGCAATGGCCCAAACGCTTCGCGGAACTGAAGGCAGAGCAGCAGACAGGTGCGCGAGTGGCACTACAGCAGGTCGATGCTGCGCTGAGGCAGGCGGTGCTGGACGAATGGGCCGCACGATGCAGCAACCATGGCGTCCGCAATCCTGCAGGGTATCTGTTCGGCATCATCCAGCGGGCCATCCATGGCGAGTTCAACGCCTGGGCCAAGAAAGACGCGCCATCGGCACCCGCTCCGCCGAAAGAGCGGCCACCACCAGCACCGCCACCATCCCGGCCGCAGGGCAAGCCAGTGCCGCCAGAAGTCGCTAAGCAGCACATCGAGCGGTTGCGCAACCTGCTCGCCAGCAAGTGAGCGGGCCTGCAAGGCGGTGAAGTGGATTTCAGTGGCTTCCAGTAGAACCGCTGCACGCCAAGCCCCGATCGCCTGCGGTGGCATCGGCCTTGTCCACGCTTGATCCGGGCGCGCAGCGTTCCTTGGCGCTCCATGGAACTATCCCCTGGGGATAGTTCCACTGACAGCTACGACGTCGAACCGCTGCGCGCCACGCCTCGATCGCCTGCGGCTGGATCGTGCTTGTCCGAGCTTGATCCGGACGTGCAGCGTTCCTTGGCGCTCCATGGAGCTATCCCCTGGGGATAGCTCGCGACGCATGCACCCGCCGCGCCCTGAACCGGGGACTGGCGGGTTTCGGTTTGTTGACTGACTGCCTTCCGCCACCTGCCGAAGCTGTCCGCTCTTTTCCAACAACGAGCGGACACCATGGCAACCACCAACGAACCCCTGCAACTGAATCTCGGCTCCCTGCGCAGCGCGATGTCGCTGACGCTGCACACGCACCACGCCTCGCGCATCTGGCATGGCCGCGCCGCCGCCGAGGGGCGACCGGGCATCGTCGGCCTGAATGGCTACATCGCCCAGATGAACAAGATGCGGCGCGGCTCGGAGCAGGACGACCCGTACAGCGACTTCTGGATGCTGCGCATCGAGGACAAGCTCGACCAGACGAAGACCACGCTGCAATCGCTGCGCGAGCAGGTGGACCGGGCCCTGGCGAGCGTGCCGCCGGCACTCACCCTGGGCGAGAACCTCAACGTCCAGCCGGTCAAGCTGCCGCTGTTCGTCAATGCGCAGCTCGGCTTTGCTGCCGTGTATCTGCTGGCCGACTACGACGACATCGCCCGCAAACTCATCCTCGCGCACCACACCGCGCTGATCGATCGCTCGACGCTCGAACGCTGGCTCAACGAAGGCGCCCATGCGCTGCGCAGTCTTTTCAGTCTGGCTCAGCAGTACCGCTACTCGGGCTGCACGCGCGACGACTTCGCCGCGAAGAATGCCGCAGCGCGGGCGGCGCTGGAGAAATTCGGTGAACTGCCGCAGGACGTGCTGGAAGGCACGCGCCGCTCGAAGTTCGCGCCGCCGATCGTGCGCCGTGGCCTGCAGCAGCGCGGTGACGGTCCTGCCGCAACCGCATCGCCCAGCGAGGAGGCCACCACCACCGAGACACCCGAGACCAGCTCGGGCGAGGACGCGCAGGCATGAGCGACCCGAACCGCGACACCCGCTACTTCCGCCCGTTGCAACAGACCGCCTTCATGCGGCTGGAACACGCAGGCTCTCTAAAAGGCCTTTTGAAGCCCTTTAAAGGTAAAGGGGACTTGGAGGCCTGGGCCAGCCAGTGCTTCGCCATGCGCGACGAGTTGATTGGCTTGGCGCAGCGACAGGTGCTGCCACAGGCGGTCGGGCATCCCTTCCACCTGCTGCCCATCGAGTTGGCCCAGCAGACCACTGGCGCAGGCAGGGTGTTTCTGCGCTGGCGCAAGCACGACAGGTCAGCCATGGGCGTGGCCCTGTGGCAGGAGCTGATGGCGAGCACCAGCACGCCGGTCAACCTGCTGGCCGACCTGCACGCGATCGAGCTTCAGCGCATCACGCTGAACATGCAGATCAGCCTGTTGCACACCTTGGGCAGGCAGGCCCAGGAGTGCGCCAGCAAGGCTGGCGAGGCGGAAGACGCCTACCTGCGCCGGCTCAAGTCCACGCCACCCGCCATGCGTGATCGGTGATCGCGCAGAGCACGCCAGCGCCCGTCGCCGACCAGGTACGGGTATTTCAACCACCACGGAGATTGCAACATGAGCACGCATTTTTCTGGCGAGGGCAACATCGGTTCGCCCCCCGAGTACCGGGAGTTCCTTAACGGCAACGACGAGCCCAGCCGCCTTTTGCGCCTGAACGTCTATTTCGACAACCCCATTCCCAGGAAGGATGGCACCTTCGAGGATCGCGGCGGCTTCTGGGCGCCGGTGGAAATCTGGCACCGCGACGCCGCGCACTGGAAGGACCTATACCAGAAGGGCATGCGCGTGCTGGTCGTCGGCCGGATGGAGCGCGAACCTTGGACGGACAACGAGGATCAGCCGCGCGAGACCTGGCAGATCAACGCGCGCAACGTCGGCATCCTGCCGTTCCGCATCGAGTCCGTGACCCTCAGTCCCAGGCAACAGGAGACCGCGCAGGACGCGCAGCCGAAACCTCCGGCCACCCAGGAACCGACCGCGCCGAAGGAGCCGAAGCGCAGGAAGTGACAGGCATGGGGCGGCGGCAGTTGTCCGTCGCCCCCCATGCCCTCGCGAGCTATCCCCAGGGGATAGCTCCATCAACGTCCACCGGCTTCCACGCGCTCCCGAAAATCGCGGCTCCCGGCCCGCACACCCCCGACCGCACACCACTCCCGTCCCGCCATTCCATCCCGTGAAAGTGGTCGCCACCGCATGCGGCTTGTTTGCTGCTGTCCCTGGTGCTGCTCGGCATCCTCGATTCCAGCAACTCAATGAACCACGGAAATCGGATGGACGGACATGCGGCTGTTCTTGTGCGAGAAGCCCTCCCAGGGCAAAGACATTGGCCGGATTCTCGGCGCGACGCAGCGCGGTGAAGGCTGTCTCAGCGGCTCCGGCATCACCGTCACCTGGTGCATCGGCCATCTCGTAGAGGCGGCAGCCCCCGAGGTCTATGACGCGGCGCTCAAACGCTGGTCCCTGGAGCAGTTGCCCATCATTCCCCAGCAGTGGCGGGTCGAGGTCAAACCGAAGACCGCCACGCAGTTCAAGGTCGTCAAAGCGCTTCTGGCGAAGGCGACCCATCTGGTCATCGCCACCGATGCCGACCGCGAGGGCGAGCTGATCGCCCGCGAGATCATCGACCTGTGCGGCTACCGCGGCCCCATCGAGCGGCTATGGCTGTCGGCGCTCAACGATGCGTCGATCCGCACCGCGCTCGGCAAGCTGCGGCCCTCGGCCGACACGCTGCCGATGTACTACTCGGCACTGGCGCGCTCGCGCGCAGACTGGCTCGTGGGCATGAACCTCAGCCGGTTGTTCACCGTGCTGGGCCGGCAGGCCGGCTACGACGGCGTGCTGTCCGTCGGTCGCGTTCAGACGCCGACCCTGAAGCTCGTCGTGGACCGCGACCGTGAGATCGCGGCCTTCAAGTCGGTGCCGTTCTGGGCCATCGACGTGTCCCTGTCCGCAGGCGGCCAGGCTTTCAGCGCGCAGTGGGTTCCGCCCGATGGCTGCACCGACGACGCCGGCCGCTGCCTGCAGCAGCCCATCGCCCAGCAGGCCGCGCAGCAGATCCGCGCTGCGGATGCTGCCCAGGTGGTGTCGGTCGAGACCGAGCGCGTGCGCGAAGGCCCGCCGCTGCTGTTCGACCTGGGCACCTTGCAGGAAGTCTGTTCCAAGCAGCTTGGGCTGGACGTGCAGGAGACCCTGGAGATCGCCCAGGCCCTGTACGAGACGCACAAGGCCACCACATACCCGCGTTCGGATTCCGGCTACCTGCCTGAAAGCATGTTCGCGGAAGTGCCGACTGTCCTGGACAGCTTGCTCAAGACCGATCCCTCGCTGCGCCCGATCATGGGCCAGCTCGACCGCTCGCAGCGCTCGCGCGCCTGGAACGACGGCAAGGTGACGGCGCACCACGGCATCATTCCGACGCTCGAACCCGCGAACCTCTCTTCGATGAGCGAGAAGGAACTGGCCGTGTACCGGCTCATCCGGGCGCACTACCTCGCGCAGTTCCTCCGTCACCACGAGTTCGACCGCACGGTCGCCGAGTTTTCCTGCGGCCAGCAGAAGCTGGTGGCCACCGGAAAGCAGGTGGTCGCCCAAGGCTGGCGTCTGGTGCTGGCCGAGCCGGAAGCGGACGAGGACGGCGACGCCGCCGCGCGCAGCCAGGTACTCCCCCCGCTGCGCCAGGGCATGGCGTGCCAGGTGGCCGAGGCCGAGATCAAAGCGCTCAAGACGATGCCGCCCAAGCCGTACACGCAGGGCGAACTGGTCAAATCCATGAAGGGGGTCGCCAAGCTGGTGACAGACCCGCGCCTGAAGCAGAAGCTCAAGGATACGGTCGGCATCGGCACCGAGGCGACACGGGCCAACATCATCAGCGGGCTGATCACCCGCGGCTACATCGTGAAGAAGGGGCGCTCCATTCGCGCATCGGATGCGGCGTTCACCTTGATCGATGCCGTACCCGCGGCGATTGCCGACCCCGGAACCACCGCCGTGTGGGAGCAGGCGCTCGACATGATCGAGGCCGGACAGCTCACCCTGGACGTGTTTATCGGCAAGCAGGCCGCATGGATTTCGCAACTGATCGCGCAGTACGGCAGCACCTCGCTGTCCATCAAGGTTCCCCAGGGACCCGCTTGCCCGCAGTGCGGCGCACCCACGCGCCAGCGCACCGGCAAGACCGGCCCCTTCTGGTCGTGCAGTCGCTACCCCGACTGCAAAGGCACGCTGCCGGTCGAATCCGGCACGTCCAAGCGCGGAGCCTCGCGCCCGCGCAGTAGCGGCCGCAAGGGCTCCTGACCGACCCCGCTCCCCGAGAGCCGTGCCCGCCATCGGCGGCGTGGCCCATGTCCCGCACGCCCTGCGGGACGCCCAGCGCGCAACGCCTTCTCTTGTCCGTGTGCGCGTCCCGCTCGGCCGCCCCCGGCCGCGGGGCCTGAAGGTAGCTTCTCCGCGAACCGTGTCCGGCGTTTACCGGCACGTTCTGCTGATCTGCATTTTTCCGCCTCTGCGAAGGGCCCCCCGATGGCTTGCCAAGCTGCGAGCCACCCGGAGACCCTTCGTGGTCAGCGGTATTCGATGCCGTGCCCAACGGCGAAAAACTGGGCTCCTTTTGTGCGCGGATGTGCGCCAGAAGATGCCGGCGCCAACCACGATATGCGCCGGGTGCGATTGCTGACAGCAGACGGTTCTAGCGACGACCGGCCTGCAACAGCCCACGGGTGGTTCCGTCCTCCCGAGCCGAAGGCCGCAAGGCCTTCGGCGCCTTTCTCCTGCCAATCAACGTCCGGCCAGGCCACACGGTCCAGGGCCACACGAACAGGAGACCGCCATGAACCCGCAACCTCGCACCCCACGCGGTGCGCCCCAGGCCGCGCCACTGCTGTACGGCAGCGTGTGCAGCGGCATCGAGGCCGTGAGCCTCGCCTGGCAACCCCTCGGCCTCGAAGCCGTGTGGTTCGCCGAGATCGAGCCGTTCCCGAGCGCCGTGCTCGCCCACCGTTACCCCCGCGTGCCCAACCTGGGCGACATGACCGCGATCGCCTGCCAGGTGCGCGCCGGCACCGTGCCGACGCCCGACATCCTGGTCGGCGGCACGCCGTGCCAGTCGTTCAGCGTTGCAGGTAGCCGTCGCGGGCTGGATGACCCGCGCGGAGCCCTTTCCCTTGCCTATGTGGAGCTTGCCAATGCCATCGACCAAACCCGCCAACAAGACCGCCGCCCGGCGGCCACGCTCGTCTGGGAAAACGTCCCCGGCGTGCTCAACGACCGCAGCAATGCCTTCGGGCATTTCCTGGGGGCACTGGCCGGAGAAAGCCGTGCGCTCCAGCCGCCAGGGGATCGGTGGGCGCACGCTGGTTGTGTGTCTGGACCCCGTCGCCGCATCGCCTGGCGCGTGCTCGACGCTCAATATTTCGGTGTCGCCCAACGCCGCAAGCGCGTGTTTCTTGTGGCAAGTGGTGGAGATGACCTCGATCCCGCAGAAGTACTTTTTGAGCGCGCAGGCCTGCTCGGGGATTCTTGTGCGGGCAGCGCGCCGTGGCAAGAAGCTGCCCGCGATGCTGGACCGGGTGCTGAAGCAGCAGGCGCATGCGCAGGACTTGCAGGATTCGCAGGACTGAAGCAACCCTACGGCAAGGTCACGACGACGTTCGGATTCAGCGGCGGCATTGGCCCCGTCGATGTGGCGGCATGCCTGATGGCCGCTGGCCCCAAGCACGACATCCGTACCGAGACGTTCATGGTGCAGTCGATCGCCGGCAGCATCGCGCACACGCTCGACAGCGCCAACAACGGCAAGGGCAGCAGCGAGGACGGCACCGGCAAGGGTGTTCCGATCATCGCCTTCACCGCCCAGGGCAGCGGCGGGGATGCCACGCTCGACCTAACGCCGACGCTGCGCGCTGGCGGCCATCGCAACAGCCATGCGAACGCCGGGGTCGTACCCGCCATCGCGTTCGCGCAGAACAACCGCGGTGAAGTGCGCTTCGAGTCGGGCCATGGCCAGGTGGCTTGCACCGTGCTATCCAACGGCAAGCCGGGCTACGGGGTGCCGATGGTGGCCTGCGTGTCTCTGCGCGGCCGCGAGCAGGGTCTTGCCGCCGAGCTGGGCCGCAGCGTAGCGGCCGCACTGCGCACCAGCGGCGGCGGCGCGGACAAGCCTCATGTGCTGGCCCCCGACTTCGAGGCGCATTTCCGCTACGACTGGAACGACCCTGGCCCCGGCGACTGGTCGCACTGGCGTGTGCGGCGGCTGATGCCGACGGAGTGCGAGCGGCTGCAAGGCATGCCCGATGACTACACGCTGATCCCCTACCGCGGCAAGCCCGCCGCGGATGCGCCGCGCTACAAAGCAATCGGCAACTCCATGGCCGTCCCGTGCATGGCATGGCTGGGCCAGCGCCTGGTGCAGTGCCTGCACAAGACGGGCTCGACCGCTTCGGATTGATCGGCGACGCAGCCTGCGGGCCGCGCCATTCTCCCTCCTGCATTGCCGACGTATCGGCAGTAGCCCGCAGCCAGGGTGTCAAGGCTGCCGTGGGTTCCCCCCGCGCCACCCGCCAGTTCGCCTCGGCATCTCACCGGCGAACGCTGCCCACCGGGGCATCGATGCCTCTTTTCTCCAACCCACGGGATGGCCGCCACGTCCCGTCAGGGGCATGTCGCCACCCGGTCGATTTCAGGACTTCCCATGGACAACATCACCAAGCAAGACCGCATCACGCTGAAGAACCTCAAGGTGGCAGATTTCGCCAGCGAGGAAACGATGTGCTTCAGCGCCACCGTCGTGTTCGACGGCACTCCCATCGCCGAGGCCCGCAACGACGGCCACGGCGGCTCGACGTTCCTGCGTGCGCTCAGCGGAAAGGTGGCGCTGCTGGCGCAGGCCGAAGCCTTCGCCAAGGGCCTGCCGCCTGCGCCGCTCCACCTCGGCCAGGAGGGCGAAGACCCTCACTACATCGACATGACGCTCGACTTCCTGGTCGATGAACTGGCCGATGCCATGCACGCGGAACGCAAGGTGCGAGCCGCGTTCAGCCGCGACATCGCCAACAAGGTGCTTTTCATCAAGGACGGCAAACTGCTGTTCATCAAGGGCATCAAGCTCAAGGCCATCGCCGACCGCAAAGCGTACTTCGCTTCGCTGCGCGCCCGGCAGGCCCAGCCCATCGTCATCCTCGCCGAGCTTGCGCCCGAGCAAGCATTCGACCTGTGGAAGCAGCATGTGCTGGGCGACAAGGCCGACTGACCCAGCACCATCGCACCCTCCTGACAGCCCTGCACTCATGCGGGGCTTTTTCTTTTCCCCGTGCCCATCAATCGGGGCTGGACCGGATGCCGTTTTCCAACTGACGCGACGCGGCCCGCGCACGAAGCTGCCCGCATGTTCGCTGATTCCGGTCAGCACATGCCAGCAGCCAGGGTTCCAGGCTGCCGCGGGTCTCTCCCGCGTTGCCCACCAGTCCGCATCGCATCAATTCCGCGGACGCGCGTCCTCGTGACGCTGATGCTTTTTATCAACCGCGTGCGGGAGCTGCCATCCCGTGAGGGACGAGGCCCCGCTTTTCCAAGGAGCCCGTCCATGTCCCAGCAAGCCTCTTTCGGCCAAACCTTCGGGCAATTGGCCTCGACCTACTGCGGCAAGTTCCTGCCGCTCGAAGTCCTGCAAAGCGCCGCCGGCCACTACATCGGCACGCGCGATACCGAAGGTCCCGTTTCGCGGGAATCCCGCGAGTACTTCCGCAGCTATGCCGCGGCTCAACGTGCCCTCGAAAGAGGCGGCTGGTCCCAGCTCGCCATTCCCTGATCCAACTGGAGGAATCACGTCATGAACCAGCTACTGCCCCGGGAAGTCGTCGATCAGATCATGCGGGAAGAGCAGCATTTCGCTGCCGCGCCCCAAGCCTTCTTCGAGGCCTGGAAGCGCGGCGTCGAGATTGCTGGCCCCGAGTGGTTCGGCGACGGCACCCGCGAAGGTCTGAACCAGGCCAAGAGCAAGTGGGATCTGCGTCCCAACATGCTGCGGCTCAACGATGCCCTCGGCGTCCTGAGCAGCGGCGAACGCATGTTCCTGTCCGCCATGGTCAGCTTCTACAACGCGCGCGAGGGTGGTGCCATGCTCAAGCGCTGCCACTTCCACGGGCTGTCGGACTTCGACGGTCTCGACCTGCAACGCCGCAAAGTCCTCGCCGACCTGCTCGTGAACTACAACGGCTGGTGAGCCGGTCTCCGGCACACCACCGCGTCTTCGTTCACTCCCCATGAGGGACATGCGCCTACGAGGCCATGTCCCTCGATTTATTTCCCGTCGTCCAGCGCAATGCTGACATCGCCAAGGTCAGCGTTGTCTGACGCATTTTCAATTTTCAACCCACCGGGTCCAGTTCCCGGTGGCGGGAATTGGCTCCATTATTCAATCTGGAGAGTTCCCATGTCCCAGAAACCCAATCCCTTTCTCCGTGGCTACTGGAATCTGAAAATCGTCCGCACGCTGTCCATCAGCTACGAGGACGGAAGCCCGCATGTCTGGCGAAACATCCACGCGAGCCAAGAGCACCTCTCCGACGAGGAATTGGTTTCATCGTCCTGCATCGTCGCCAACGATTTCGCCGTGGTCTGCAATGGCCCCGAAGGCGTGAGCGCCAAGGTACTGGCCGAATGCGATGCCAGTGAAGGTGTCAGCGGCGACGGTGTAATCGGCGCCGTGGTCTATGCCATCCATGGCGAGGACTTCGACGGCCGCCCAGTCCACGTCGGTGACGCCTATTCGGCCGAGGCCGCGCGGGAAGTGATGCAGCGCCTAAGTTTCGAGACCGGCTACTACAGCCGTTGCTGGGAGATCACCCGTGAGCACATCACGGTCGATACCTGGCACTACCTTGCCAACTTGGCGGACCTCGCCACGCCGGAGGCCATGCTGTTCATCGCCTTCCGTGTGCCGTACAGCCCGGCGATCGGCATCAAGCTGATCTCCACACCCTGGACGGACCAGAACCTGGAGCACGCCGAGGGCATCACCGCCGAGCAGCTTCGACAGGAGCACCAGAACAAGGGCATGCCGGACGACCTGGCGAACATCCTTGAACTGGCTGGCCAGGCCGATGTACGCATCCTCATCCTCGATGCCGACGCACCCGCGCTGCCGGGCCTGCCGCTGGCCGAGTCCTAGCAGCCGCGCGACACGCCGGCCTTCCTCATTGTTTCCCCATGCCAGCCCGTCTCCCCCAGGAGCCGGGCTGGTCCATTTCATAGGAGCAACCTCATGTTCCCCGACCTCATCTCGCGCGCACCCGACTTCGAGCACCAGCTCGGAGCCTGCGTCAAGGCCATGAGCCAGGAAGACGCCATCGGCCAGATCCTGGTATTCGAGCGCACGCACGGCACGCTGCACATGCGTCACATCGCCAGCGCCGATCTGGTGGATACCGACATGAACGACTATGAAATGGTCGTCTTCGACGGTGGAAACACCAGCGGCGACACGTGGAAGCACGTGTTCTTCCCGCGTCAGCGCGAACACTATTTCGTGTACGAAGCCTGACCCATCCAGCCCCTTTCGAGGGGCTTTTCTTTGTGCGCGCCCGGCGCGGACGCACTGCTGGAAATGAAGATGCCCGGCAAACCTCAGCGATAGCTGTGTGTTCCGGTACGCCGGCTTTTCCAGAGCCACACTTCAGTCTTTGGTTGCGTTCGTTTAATATAGTCCCCTAGACTATATTGATTGCACTTTGCCATGTCTCATACCGCCCGTGAAAAAGCCAAGTTGATCGCGCGAGTCCGCCGTATCAAGGGCCAGATCGAAGGCATCGAACGCGCCCTAGAAGCGGACGCGGCCTGTGTCGAGGTGCTGCGCCAGATCGCCTCCGTGCGCGGCGCGGTCAGCGGCCTGACCGCCGAAGTGATGGAAGACCACCTGCGTGAGCACGTCCTGGCGCCGCCAGACGACAAGGAGCGCCACCAGGGCGGCGAGGAAATGATCGAAGTCATCCGGGCTTACATGAAATGAAGCTGTCGCCCGCATAGCCTTTTTCAGGAAACCACCCATGACCAGCGCCACGACCACCCCACTCGTCGCATCCGCGCACGATCATTTCTTCCTGGGTACTGACCACCAGCGCAACGAGCGCAAGGTGTGGCTGGTGATTGTGCTGACGGCCAGCATGATGCTGGTGGAAATAATTGCTGGCACGATCTACGGATCGATGGCACTGGTGGCTGATGGCTGGCACATGTCCACCCACGCGGGCGCGATGCTGATCACTGCGTTGGCCTACCGCTTCGCGCGCAAGCATGTGGGCAATCCGCGCTTTACCTTCGGCACCGGCAAGCTCGGCGATTTGGCTGGCTTTGCCAGCGCGATCGTCCTGGCCTTGATCGGGCTGCTGATCGCCTGGGAAAGTCTGGTGCGGCTGACTCAGCCGATCCACATTGATTTCAATCAGGCGATCGCCGTGGCTGCCGTGGGCCTGGTCATCAATCTGATCTGCGCCTGGCTGCTGAAAGACGACCATGCGCATCATGGCCACCACCACGGCCATCACCACCACCATGATCATGGCCATGATCACGAGCACGATGATCATCATGCACATGGCAACAGCCGCGACAACAATCTGCGCGCCGCGTACATCCACGTCCTGGCCGATGCGCTGACCTCCGTGCTGGCTATCGTGGCACTGCTGGTCGGCCGCAGCTACGGCTGGCTCTGGGCCGATCCGGCCATGGGCGCGGTTGGCGCGCTGGTGATTGCTCGCTGGTCCTGGGGGCTGATTCAGAATTCCGGTAGCGTGCTGCTCGATGCCGCTGCCGAAGGCGAGGAAGTGCGGCAGGAGATCCGGGAAGCGATGGCACCTACGGGAAGCCAAGTCACTGACCTGCACGTGTGGCAGGTCGGGCCGGGTCATTTCGCGGCCATCGTTTCGCTGATCGCCCGGGAACCGCAGGAGCCCGGGCACTACAAGGCGCTGTTGGCGCACATCCACGAGCTGTCGCATGTCACGGTCGAGGTGCAGCGGCAGGCCGCATGAGTATCGGCACGTCCCTGAAAACCTGGGCCAAGCGGATCAAGCGCGATGGCGTCACGCTGTGGTTCGCGGGCAAGCATCCCGGCACGCGCTGGTACGCCAAAGCCCTCGGGGTCTTTGTGGTGGCCTATGCGCTGAGTCCCATCGACTTGATTCCGGACTTCATTCCCGTGTTGGGTTATGTGGATGACATGCTGTTGTTGCCCGCCTTGATCTGGCTGGCCGTCAAGCTGCTGCCACCGGAAGTCCTTGCGGAGTGCCGCGATCAGGCGGATGCCTGGATGCAAGCCAACGGCACCAAGCCCAGGAGCCCGTTCGGGATGGTGCTCATCGTGTTGATATGGCTGAGCGTGGGTGCCGCAGCCTGGTGGTGGCTCAAACCGCACCTTTAGCTTGTTGCACAACCGTGCCGGCACGAGAAGCCAGGTGTCGCCACCATCGAGCGCGTGCACCATTTCTCTCAGACGCGAAAGCGCGTGACGCTATCCGTTCTTCGGTTCGGATAGCGCGACAGGTTGAGCGAAGGACTTGATACCGGAACTTTCTCGCTCGCGGCGCAAAAAAGCGGGTGCGATGCGAAGCCGTTTCAAGCGGGCAGGCGGCTGGCTCAAGCGCCATCCTTGCCCCGTGTTCGTCGGTGTTGCCGACACATGCCCAGGCAGCCGAGACCTTCGAGGCTGCAAGCGCGGGAAACCGTGCTGGTCGTTTCTTCCTACGGACGCACCGCGTCCATCCACCCACAAGGGACTTCTCCCTTGTGGGCGGGGAATCCCTTGTTCTTCCTCAAGGAGATTCCCATGGACCGTTCACTCATCAAATCCATGATGCCTTCGCTTGTCGCAGGCCATGTGCCCCGCAACGTGCGGTCGTTCAAGTATCGCGTGTTCGATGATCAGCCGCAGTCCTCGACGCTGGGCTTCGCCATAGATCCCCAGCCCTTCGACGGCAAGGTGGTCGCGGCCAACGACGACGCCATCGTCGTCAAGCTCAAGCCCAGCGAGTTCGCGGTGCTCGATCCCATCCTGGTCACTTCCGTTCCCAGCGAAGGCGCCAAGGTTCATGTCCAACCGTATGCCCGCCGCCGCTTCGACGGCCTGCGCGCGGACACCCCGGAAGTGGTCACCGAGAAGACCGCCGACGGTGTTCCCTACACCATCACCAGGCACATCCTCGGCTCCGCGCCTGCCAAGCTGCCCATCCCCGAGCCGCAGTGCATGGAACTGGGGCAGCTCATCCAGCAGTTGGAGGAAATGCCGGCTCCCGACGGGTTCCGGCGCATCACCCACATGCTGGTCGATGCGGGTGCCCGCGACTTCACCTGGGTCGATCCGAAGCCGTCCAAGATCATCGAGACGCCCCCGGCTATCAGCTTCACGGTTTCGACCGCGAAGTTCGAGGGCCAGGTGACGATCCTCTATGACCGCGGCGGCGACACCTACGTGGTGGAGCTGCACCGCGACGGCGAGCTGGTCGATCGGCATGACGAGGTGTATTTCGACATGCTCGGTGAAGTGCTGGAGCGGCTCATCGACGACGGGCACTGGCGCCTGATCGACGTGAGCGTCATCGACGCCAAGGCAACCAAGCGGCGCTACGGCTGATCGCAGCCAACCGGCGACTTGCCCCCATAGGCCTTCCATCCACTCGGGTGGAGGGCCTTTTTCTTCAGGAGATCAACCATGTCACTGCGATTCAAAGGTTCCAACCTGCGCCCCGTGCTGGCCGAGGCTGTTGCCAACCAATGCCGCGTCGTCCTCGCCAAGGACCAGGGCGTGTACTTCCTCGCCGAGCAGGGAGAGCGCCGTCCCGATGGCCGCGTGAAGCTGCTGGCCTATGCCGTCGGCTGCAACCCGGATACCGACCCGTTTGACGACTGGTGGGAACTGGCGCGCGCCGAGCTGGGTGGCGACGACTTCGGCGAAATCTTCGACCCGAAGGACGGTGTCTTCGCACGCATTCTGCACGGCACGGATGATTTGATACTGACCGCCACCACCACGCACCTGTCGCTGGAGGTGGTGCCATCGGTGTAGCGCAACGACTACCACCATCCCCTCACGGCCCCCTTCTTGGGGGCTTCCTTTTTCCAGCACCGCGGCCATCGCCGCGTGCGCGCTCGTCTCCGGCCGCCATGGCCCGCCGCGTCGGCAGCCAGCCGACATGCCTACGGAGACGACCGCATGCACGACCCGTTCAAGATCACCCAACCGACCTGCATCAGCTTCTCGGGCGGGCGCACCAGCGCCTACATGCTCTGGCGCGTGTTGCAGGCCAATGGCGGCCTACCTGCCGACACCGTGGTCTGCTTCGCCAACACCGGCAAGGAGGTGGGAGCGACGCTGCGCTTCGTGCGCGACTGCGCCGAGCACTGGCAAGTGCCGATACGCTGGCTGGAATATCTGCCCACGGAGCCAGGCTTCACGCTGGTGGACTTCGATCGGGCCAGCCGCCAGGGCGAGCCGTTCGAGGCGCTGATCCGCAAGCGCCAGTACCTGCCCAATCCCGTCGCGCGCGGCTGCACGACCAGTCTGAAAATCCGCCCGATGCACCGCTACCTGCGGCATCTGGGGTGGACGGACTGGGACCAGATGATCGGCATTCGCGCCGACGAGCAGCGCCGCGTCGCCAAGATTCGCGCGCGCGGGCATTCCACCGAATCGACCCACGAAACCATGTGCATGCCGCTGGCAGATGCCGGCATCACCGTGCGCGATGTGGGCGCCTTCTGGCAGGCGCAGCCGTTCGACCTTGATCTGCTGACGGTGAACGGGCGCACGCTTGAGGGCAACTGCGACTTGTGCTTCTTGAAACCACGCGGGCAGCGCCTGGCCCTCATCAAGGCCCGGCCCGAGGTCGCCGTGTGGTGGATTCGCATGGAGTCGCTGCACCTGGCGAGCAAGCCCAGCGGCGCCCGCTTCCGCGCCGACGGCCCCAGCTACGCCGACCTGGCGCGCTTCGCCGCCGACCAGGGCGACCTGTTCGACACTGCCGAGGAATCGATCGCCTGCTTCTGCGGCGACTGACCAGAAAGCAGAAAGGGGAACGCCTGGATGCCGATTGATTGCTGCCGCACGCGCGAGGCCCGGACATGCTGCCCCCATGCCTGCTGACGTTGTCAGCGACATGCCAGGCAACCATCGGTCTTCGAGGTTGCCGCGCAGTTCCCACTGCGTGACCGAGCCAGCTCGCACCGCATCCATCCGCGAGCGGCCACCAGTCCTGGTGGCGGATGCTTTCGCCTTATCAACCCACCGCGGGGTTACGCACCTTTCCCCGCATGCGTGGGCCGGTGTGTCTCCGCTTCATCCCAATGGAGATTCACCATGAGCACCACGTCCAACGAGAAATCGTATTTCGACCTCCACACCTCGGGCATCGGCTATATCCAGCGTGCCCGCGAGGTTCCCGTCCGGGGCGGCCGCCGCGCGCAGCCCTTCCTGGCATGCACCATCGCCGCATTGGTCGGTTCTGCCAAGGACCCCAGCTACCGCTACTTCGACGTCAAGGTCTCGGGTGCCGAGGCCAAGAAATTGGTCGAGCGCTATATCGGCGTTGACGATCCCAAGCAGCGCCCGCTGGTGCGTTTTCGCCTCGGAGACCTCTGGGGCGATGCCTATATCCGTGACAAGGGTGAGCACAAGGGCCAGGCCGCCGCGTCCCTCAAGGCGCGACTGCTCAAGGCCGAGCCGCTTGACCGGGCCGAACTGGCTTTGATCGAGCAGCACGAGCTGATCACTCGCGGTATCGGTTATCTCAGCCGTCCGAAGGACGTCACCCCCAAGGATGGCGATCCGTTCCTGTCGTGCTGCATCGCGGCACTGGCCGGGCCTGTCGGTGAACCGGAATACCGGTACTTCGACACCATCGTCGCCACCCCTGAAGCCGAGCACCTGGTCCGCCGGTGCGTACAGGCCATCGAAGGGGATCGCAAAGTGCTGATCGCCTTCAAGTTGAACGACATGAAGATCGATCCGTACATCCGCACCAAGGGCGAGCGCGCAGGGGAACCGGGAGCGAGCCTGGAATCGACGTTGGTCCACATCGGTTTCATCAAGATCGATGGCACCCAGGTTTATCCGACGAGCCAGGCGCAAGCCGAGGCGCCGCAGGCCGAGGACGCATCCGCGTCCGAAGCCGAGGTTGCCGCCGACACCGCTGCCGACCAGTCTGTCGAGCCCGCCGAGCGCGAGCCTGCAGGTGAAGTCGAGGAACATGAGCCGGCATTGGCTGCTTCGTTCTGATCCGGCATGGCCCCTGACGGGGCCTTGCCGTTTTCCTATTCCTCAAGGAGAACCATCATGGCAGTCACATCGGCACCCACGAGATCAGTCCTTCCCATCGTCGTCCCCGGCCAGCTCACGTTGCGGACCATCCGCGGCAAGAACGGCCCGTTCACGGTCGGTCGCCTGACCACTCCCATCGGCGAGTTCGCCGTCAAGGATGCGGAACTCGAACAGTACCCCGAAGGCAAATACGACGGGGAATTCGTCATCCGCTACATCTTCGCCAAGTCCTATCCAGTCGCCGGTGGCGCAAGGTTTGAAGTCCGCGCCAATCTCGACGGAATGACGCTCAACGGCATCGACAAACTGAGTCGTGACGAAGCTCGCAGCTTCGCCAGCCAGGAGGTCGATCCGCTCGATGAAGAACTGGGCGCGCAGCCTGCGGCAACGCCGGCCAAGCCCGCCAAGGCATCCAGACCCGCCAAGCCCGCACCCGTGCAGGCGTCCGCGGACCCGCTGGTCGATACCACGCCCTTCGGCGTGGATGCGCCGACGCCCGCTGCGGCTGCTGCCCCCGGCAACACCGAAGATGGCGACGCTGCGCTGTTCGGGCTGCTCTGGCCGCTGGGCGAATCCGTGAAACTGGATTCGACCATCGACCGTCGTGCCCTGCGCGCGCAGATCGCCCGCCTAGGCGAGATGGGCTATGCGTTGGACTTCAAGACGCAGGAGTGGAGCCGCCAGGCCGAACTGCAACCTGCGTGATCGCAGACGCCGCATCTGCGGCATTCCATCACCCGCTGGGGGCTCTCCCCCACGGGGAGGCCTCCGGCTCGATTCTTCAGGAGGCTTTTCATGGGTTGGTATTTCTCCCCCCAATCGCGGTCTGAACTGATCGCGGAACTGATCGCACCGCAGGAGACCGAGCGCGCCAGCGTCAAGGTCATCGCCCACGCGCTGCGCGGCAACGTCCTCTGGTCCGTCGCGGAAGTGACGGCCAAGGTCGAAGGCGTGCATCGTCATCTGGCGCCGGGCCAATCCCTGCGCTACATCCGTTGCGATCTGCTCGAACGCAGCGGCAACCAGTGGGGCTACAAGCCGCTGGACGAGTCCATGCACCCGTACTACTACACGTGCCCGCTGTCCTATCTGGATCTCGCACCAGAGCAATCCGCCGACTGGCGTGCAGGCGTTCGCGCCTACCACGCGCGGCGGCGCACACCCACGGCACCTGCGGCACCCACCGCAGCGCTGATGGCCTGAGCCAGGAGGAACCGACATGGACCCGATCCTGGCTGCGCTCCCGCCCTCGCTGCTGAAGCTCGTTGAAGGGAGTTTGTCCAACGACGAAGTTTCTTCCGACGAGGAAATGCTGGAGTACTTCATCAGCAACGGCCTCACCGAGGAACAGGCGCGGCAGGCACTGACCTACCGCGACCAGTACCTCAACAACATCTACCTGGACGGCTTCACGCCGATTACCGCGGTGGACGAGGCACTTCACTTCAACCCGCACACCCGGCAGTTCGAGCCGGACTGAGCGGTTTTCTTCTACCCCCTGGGGCAGTACTTGCCCCAGCGGGCGGTGCTGTTCCCGTTCATCCGAGGACACCACCATGCCCGCAAACACTTCTTCCACCAAGCTGTATCGGATCGACGAATGCTCCGACGTGATGGCCGACGCTTGCGTCGGCGATGACCTGGGCAATCTGATCTTCCTGTCGATCTGGGCGCGCGACACCGCCGTCCAGCAGTTCCTCGCTCGTCTGACCCTCGGGCGCGACGAACAGGGCCTGGACCAGTTCCACGTCATCACCGACCAGGGCGGCAGCGTCCCGGTGTTCGTCAGCAACGTCGATCGCCTGGAGAAGCGCATGACCCGCGCCTACCGGCGAACGCTGTTCGGTTCGCTGTCCAACGTGTGGCTGTTCGACCGCCGCTGCGTCAAGCCCGACAAGGCCAACGCCAGCGCACTGGCATTGCTGCCCAAGGGCAGCGCCCACCGGCTTGACCGCCTGTGGATGCTGGTACGGGACACCTGCCCACTACCGCTGCTCGACCACTGGCGCGAAACCGTGCTGGAGCTGTTACAGACCCGCGAGATGCTGGCCCGTCTTCCGTTCGCCCTCGGGCCGCTGGAAGGCCATCGGCTCGCCATCGACGTGCCGGCGCTGACCCTGGCGCTGGGCTCCCTGATCCGCAGTGACGTGCTCACCGCCTATCCCTATCCGGCCAAGATTTGGACGCCGGAAGCGGTAGCGGCTTGACCCACCCGCGAGAGCACGCCAAGGCGTGCTTTCGCACTTCATCCCCGCCAACAAGGAGACTTTCATGGCCCTCATGTTCCCGCGGCTCGCCCGCAATTTCGCCAAGAACGGGTATTACCCGACCGATGAACCCACGCTCGAAAGAGCCCTCAACGCACTGATGCCCAGCGATGGCCCGATGTGCATCCTCGATCCCTGCGCCGGCGAAGGCGTGGCGATCGCCGAAGCCGCTCATGCCCTCGGGCGCGAGCAGGCCAAGGCGTTCGCCGTCGAGTTCGACGCAGAACGGGCACGCCATGCCCGCGGCCTGGTCGATCACTGCCTGCACGCGGACCTGATGGACACGATGATCTCCAAGCAGTCGTTCGGGATGCTCTGGCTCAACCCGCCGTATGGCGATCTGTCCAAGGACGTCAACGGCAACATCGGCTATCAGGGCCAGGGCCGTGCCCGCCTCGAAAAGCTGTTCTACCAGCGCAGCCTGTCGCTGTTGCAGTACGGCGGCGTGCTGGTCTTCATCGTCCCCGGCTACGTGCTCGACGCCGAGCTGGTCGGCTGGCTGACGCGCCACTACACGGACCTGCGGATCTACCGAGCGGTGGAGACGCAGTTCAAGCAAGTGGTGATCTTCGGCCGCAGGGTGCGTCAGCGCGAGCTGGCACCCGATGGTCTCAAGGCCGTGCGCAATCTGCTGCTGCAAGTCGGGCTTGGTGAAGTCGAAGCCGAGGAGCTGCCGAGCGAATGGCCGTTCCTGCCGTACATCGTCCCCGCCAGTCCGGCCGAGCCGGAGCATTTCTTCCGCGTGACGATGGAGCCGGAGCAGTTCGCCGATGAGGTGGGCAGGCTCCAAGGCCTCTGGCCATCGTTGGACACGCACTTGGGGGCTGCGCAGCAATCGCTGCGTCCACCAGCGCGTGCCTTGTCGCACTGGCATCTCGCCCTGGCTCTGGCCGCGGGCGCGATCTCGGGCGTTGTGCGCTCCAAGACCGGGCGTGTGCTTGTCGTCAAAGGTGATACCCACAAGGACAAAACGCTCCAGAGGGAATTCACCGAACGCGAAGACGGCTCCGTCGCCGAGACCCGCATCCTCACCGACAAGTTCGTACCTGTCATCCGCGCGTGGGACATGACACCCGGCTCCGCTACACGGGGCGAGGTCCTGACCATCCGTTAATCCACCGGACGCGCTGCCGTCCTGCTGTACTACCTCGAAGGAGAAACACCCATGTTCTCAAGCATGTTCAAGCGGCCCGCGCCGCAGACGCAACCGTTGTTCGCACCAGGTACGTTGCAGTTGAGCGAGAAGGTGCATTGGCTGGCCCGCAAAGGCCTGATCGACCCCTTGGCTCTTGTCCAGCGCCATGTGCGCGGTGACTGGGGCGAGACCGATGAGGCCACCCGTCAAGCCAACGATGTCGCAATCCGTGGGGACGATCCGATGATCTCCCACTTCAGGATCACGCCCGAACTGGTGTTGATCGTCAAGACCAGCGAGGACCACCAGACCACGGTGATCCAGCTTCCCGAAGAACGGGACATGATCTGACAGCACCATCGTCGTCTTCATCCACCTGCCGGAGCCACTTCACGCCGCCAGGGGTGTCGTGGCTCAATGACTCATCAAGGAGGAGCCCATGGCATCACATCGCATTGAAACCTACTGCCACAGGCTGGCGTTTCCTGTCGGTGCGCTCATCTTCAGCAGAGGCATCGATCGCCTGGTCCGCACGGGTCGCCTCAACCCGATCCCGTACTTCAGGCGCCACACCCGTGGCGACTGGGGCGACGTCAACCTCCAGCAATGGCAGGCCAACAGCACTGCACTGCAATCCGGTGCATCGCTGGAATCCCGCTACGTGATCCATCCGGGGCTGGCCATCCGCATCGTCACCGATGTGCAGCGCAGCGCCACCGTCATCGTGCTGCCGTCCGAAGACTGAGCACGATTCACCAGCAGGCCGCCACGGCCGGCAATTTCGACCACCTCGGCCAAGCGCCGATTTCCTTCCCACTGCGGGGCATGCCATTGCCCCGCTGGGGGTGGTGCATGCCCCATTTTTCATTGGAGCATCACCATGTCCCTCGATCTCGAAACCACTGCCGCTGAAGCCGCGCCCGTCCAGGGCGAACTGCTCGATGCGGATTCTTCCCCTCTGACCCTGAGCCTTCAGGATTTCGTCGGCGAGTTCGGCGACGAACTGCTCGACGCCCTCAACAGCGCCAACCCGCCGGTCTATAACGGCCAGCCGCAGGCGCACCGGCAACTCATCGTCGCCAGCCTCAAGCGCAAGCTCTTCCAAGCCCAGGCCGAAGTCGTCCACGCCGCCGCGGAGCTGCTGATCGATCGGGGCGAACGCGCCGCGATCGTCAATGGCGAAATGGGCTGCGGCAAGACGACCGTCGGCATCGCCACGGCCGCTGTGCTCAACGCCGAAGGCTACCGCCGCACCCTGGTTCTTTCGCCGCCGCACCTTGTTTACAAGTGGCGGCGCGAGATCCAGGAGACGGTGGCAGGCGCCAAGGTGTGGGTGCTCAACGGGCCGGACACGCTCGTCAAGCTCATCAAGCTGCGCGAGCAGTTGAATGTCCAGCCCACGGGCCAGGAGTTCTTTGTCCTGGGCCGGGTCAGGATGCGGATGGGGTTCCACTGGAAGCCTGTCTTCACCCAGCGGCGTACCCGCCATGGCAACGTGGCGGCGTGTCCGGACTGCGGCACGGTCATCACCGACCTCGACGGCGAGCCGGTCAACCCGGTCGCGCTCCAAGCCGAGGAATACCGCAGGAAGTGCAGCCATTGCGCCGCACCCCTGTGGACACTGATCCGCCCGCGCAGCCTGTCCGGCAGCGACCAGTCCTCGGCCGTGCTGAAAGCCTTGAAGCGCATCCCGACCATCGGGGAAGTCACCGCGCAGAAGCTGATGCAGAAGTTCGGCGACGGGTTCCTGGCGTCGATGCTGGGCGACAACATCCATGAGTTCATCAACCTCATGGACGGCAATGGCGAACTGGTCTTCTCTGACCGCCAGGCGCATCGCATGGAAAGAGCGATGGCGAACATGGAGTTCGGCTTCGGCGAAGGCGGCTACCAGCCGTCCGAGTTCATCAAGCGCTACCTGCCTCAAGGCACGTTCGACTTGTGCATCGCGGACGAGGCCCACGAGTACAAGAACGGTGGCAGTGCCCAGGGCCAGGCCATGGGCGTGCTGGCGGCGAAGGCTCGCAAGACCTTGCTGCTGACCGGCACGCTGATGGGCGGCTATGGGGACGACCTGTTCGTGCGACGTGAAGTCGCTTGATTCATTGCTTCACCGCTTCGGCGGCAGGAAGCCTGATGTTCCGTCATCAGTAGCCTATCGGTGCATGCGTGGTTGGTAACGACTGCGTGTGAAGCCACCGAGACAATGTAGACCGGCGCAAGCCAAGGGAAGGCCGCGAGGCTGACCCTGCTACTGCGAGCATCAACGCGGTTGGGTCGCTAGGCTGGTTGGTATGGTTAACGCAAGTGAAGTGCTGATAAACGTCGTCACGTCTGATAGAGCCAAAGATGCTGACAGGCTCTTTCCCAAAATGGGGCTGTAGCTGGACATCCCTTTGAATAGTGGGGATGCACGGACATTCATAGCTACCGGCGAAAAGGCACAACCTAATCCGACCTTGTGAATCAAGTGAAACACGGTAAGCCCGTATCTCTGCCCCTCGGGGCAGGCAGACCGCAAGGAATGCTGTTGGAGGTGCGGGTAGAGGAATGTGGAGAAAGCGAATGCCGCTCTGTAATGGGGCGGATAGGGATTGAGCCGCAAGGCGACATCATCCCGCGCGAAAGCGAGCAGACTTCCACTTGGTCTTTCTCTACGAGAAAACTTGTCCAACCTTCTTCAAGAGGGAATTGCAGATGACTACGCAAGAAATTGCTTGCGCGGGTGCGCCCTCACGCGAATCGGTCACATGGCACAGCATCGACTGGGCCAAGTGTCACCGTGAAGTGCGAAGGCTCCAAGCGCGTATCGTAAAGGCAACGCGGGAAGGGAAACACGGCAGGGTGAAAGCCTTGCAGTGGATTCTGACCCACTCGTTCAGCGGCAAAGCTTTGGCCGTCAGACGAGTCACCGAGAACCAAGGCAAAAGAACTCCGGGCGTGGATGGCATCACGTGGTCCACACCGGAGGCCAAGTCTCAAGCGGTCCAATCGCTGCGGCGGCACGGTTACAAGCCAATGCCGTTGAAGCGAATCTACATCCCAAAGTCGAATGGCAAATTGCGGCCACTCGGGATTCCGACGATGAAGGATCGGGCAATGCAGGCGCTGCACTTGCTTGCGCTCGAACCGGTCTCGGAAACGACGGGCGACCTGAACTCCTATGGGTTCCGTCCCGCTCGTTCCACGGCGGATGCGATCGAGCAATGCTTCGCTTTGCTGGCAAAGAAAGATCGTGCTCAGTGGGTCTTTGAGGCAGACATCAAAGGCTGCTTCGACAACATCAGTCACGACTGGCTGTCCGAGAACGTCTCGATGGACTCGGCAGTGTTACGGAAGTGGCTGAAAGCGGGATACCTCGAAAGCAACGCTCTTTATCGAACGGAAGCGGGAACACCGCAAGGTGGCATCATCTCGCCAACGCTGGCAAACCTGGCCCTCGATGGGCTTGAACCGATGCTTCTTCGGCGGTACTTGAAGAAGAATTGGAACAAGCAGAAGGTCAACATCGTCCGGTACGCAGACGACTTCATCATCACCGGCGCAACGAAAGAAGTGCTGGAGAACGAGGTCCGTCCAATGGTCGAGGAATTCCTGGCTGCACGGGGGCTCACGCTCTCGCCAGAGAAGACCAAGATCACGCACATCGACGATGGGTTTGATTTCCTCGGATTTAACGTACGCAAGTACGACGGCAAGCTTCTCATCAAGCCATCCAAGAAGAACGTCTCGGCGTTCCTTGGCAAAGTCCGGGAGTTCGTAAAGGGCAATAAGGCACTCCGCCAAGACAAACTGGTGAAGGCGCTCAACCCGATGATTCAGGGGTGGGCGAATTACCATCGGCACGTCGTGGCACGCCGCACTTTCGAGCGCGTCAGGATGGAGATTTGGCAATGTTTGTGGCAGTGGGCAAGACGACGCCACCCGAACAAGGGAGCGCAGTGGGTACGGAAGAAGTATTTCCAGACCGACGGCTTCCGCGGATGGGTGTTCGCGATGGACACCGGGGAACGGCTCAGCAATGGGAAACCAAAGCTGACCGCACTTCGGGACATTTGCGATACGAAGATTCGTCGGCACCGCAAGATCAAGGCTGATGCCAATCCGTTCGACCCGCAGTGGGAAACCTACTTTGAGCAGAGGTTCGGCTTCAAGTTAAAGGACTCGCTGCAAGGGCGGAAGAAGCTCATTCGGCTTTGGATGGAACAGGGCGGTAGGTGCCCGGTTTGTAGTCAACCCATCACCGAAATCAGCGGGTGGCATGTCCATCATCTGGTCAGGCGGGTAGACGGCGGACCGGACATCAACTCCAACCTGGTCATGGTGCATCCGAACTGTCATAACCAGATTCACGTCAATGGTCTCAAGGTGGTGAAGCCGGTTCGCGAAAGCGGGCTTTGAAAGGCTTGAGCCGTATGAGGGGAAACTCTCACGTACGGTTCTTAGGGGGGGATGGGCCAGCAATGGCCTGTCCCTACCCGACTACCTGCTGTTCCGAGCCCTTCCCGGGCGGATGATCGAAGACGGCTACCGCCCGACCACGAGCGGCAGCATGACCTCGGCCGCGATGGCGTTCATGCGCGATCACGGCGTCCTCAAAGACATCTATTCCGAGAGCACCGGCACGGCGCACAAGACGGCCAAGGGCACCAAGGTATCGGTGCGCACGGTCAAGGCCCCGGGCTTCGGCCCCAAGGGTGTGCTGCGCTGCATCCTGCCGTTCACGATCTTCCTCAAGCTCAAGGACATCGGCGGCAACGTCCTGCCGCCGTATGACGAGGAGTTTCGTGAGGTCCAGATGGACGTGGCGCAAGCTGCGGCCTACCGCGACTTGGCGGGTCGGCTGACCGCGGAGCTGAAACAGGCTCTGGCGCGACGCGATACGACGCTGCTGGGTGTGGTGCTCAACGTGCTGCTGGCCTGGCCGGACTGCTGCTTCCGGTCGGAGACCGTGGTGCATCCGCGCACGCGCAACACCTTGGCGTTCGTCCCGGCTCAGTTCAACGAGTTCGAGGTGACGCCGAAAGAGCGCGAGCTGATCAACATCTGCAAGGAAGAGAAGGCGCAGGGCCGCAAGGTTCTGGCCTACACGGTCTATACCGGCACGCGCGACACCACGTCGCGCTTGAAGGTATTGCTGGAGCAAGAAGGCTTTCGGGTGGCGGTGCTGCGCGCCAGCGTGGACGCCAGCCGCCGCGAGGACTGGATCGCCGAGCAACTGGACCGTGGCATCGACGTGCTCATCACCAACCCCGAGCTGGTCAAGACGGGCTTGGACCTGTTGGACTTCCCGACGATCGTGTTCATGCAGTCGGGCTACAACGTGTACTCGCTCCAGCAGGCGGCACGCCGCTCCTGGCGCATTGGACAGAAACAGCCGGTGCGCGTGATCTACCTCGGCTATGCAGCCACCTCGCAGATGACCTGCTTGGAACTGATGGCCAAGAAGATCATGGTCTCGCAGTCCACCTCGGGCGACGTGCCCGAATCGGGCCTGGATGTGCTCAACCAGGACGGTGATTCCGTCGAGGTCGCGCTGGCCCGGCAACTGGTCGCCGCCTGATCCCCACGCCAACGCCGGCCTCGCGCCGCCGGCTTTCCGTTGTTCCCACCTTGCAGCCATGCCCACGTTTCTCGTGGGCATGGCTGCGCTCTTTCTACCAATGCTCGCTGGCCCGTTGAGTCTGCTCAACGGGGATCAGTTAAATAACCTCCTGCCGCATGCGCTTCGACAACGCCTCGGCACTTTCCTTGCGTTCGCTGTAGCGGTCCACCAGATAAGGGGCTGCATCGCGCGTGAGGAGCGTGAACTTCATCAGCTCCTCCATCACATCCACGATGCGGTCGTAGTAGGCCGAAGGCTTCATGCGCCCGGCCTCGTCGAACTCCTGCCAGGCCTTGGCAACCGAGGACTGGTTGGGGATGGTGAGCATGCGCATCCAGCGGCCGAGCACGCGCATCTGGTTCACTGCGTTGAAGGACTGCGAGCCGCCCGAGATTTGCATTACCGCCAGTGTCTTGCCCTGGGTCGGGCGCACCGCGCCGACCGACAGCGGAATCCAGTCGATTTGGGTTTTCATGAGGCCGGTCATCGCGCCGTGGCGCTCGGGCGAGCACCACACCATGCCTTCGGCCCATTGCGTGAGCGCATGCAGCTCCTGAACCTTGGGATGATCGCTCGGCGCATCGTCCACCAGCGGCAGGCCCGAGGGATTGAACATCCGCGTCTCGCCGCCCAATGCGCGCAGGATGCGCGCGGCTTCCTCGGTGGCGAGCCTGCTGTACGAGCGTTCCCGCAGCGAGCCATAGAGCAGCAGAAAGCGCGGCGCATGGCCGGCGCGCTCGGGCGCAAGCAATCGTGCCGTGTCCGGTGGCTGGAACAGCGTCGTGTCGATGTTGGGCAGATCAAGGCGCGATTCAGACACGGCGGCCTTCCGCGTCGATCACCGGCTCGCCGTCTTCCTTGTTGAATGCGCCGCGCTGCGGCTGCGGCAGGATGTCCAGCACCGCTTCCGACGGCCGGCACAGGCGCGTGCCCAGCGGCGTGGCCACAATGGGCCGGTTGATGAGGATGGGGTGTTGCTCGATGAAATCGAGCAACTGGTCATCCGTCCATTTCGGATCGCCCAGGCCGAGTTCCGCGTAGGGCGTGCCTTTTTCGCGCAGCACATCGCGCACGCTCAGTCCCGCATCGGCCAGCAGCTTGACCAGCGTTGTGCGGTCGGGCGGCGTTTTCAGGTACTCGATGACCGTGGGCTCTTCGCCGCTGTTGCGGATCAGGCCGAGCGTGTTGCGTGACGTGCCGCAGGCGGGGTTGTGATAGATCGTGATGGTGCTCATGGGACGCCTGGGTTATCTGTGGATGGGATTCGGGCCGCATTCGTACCAGCCGCGCGAGCGGTTGACTACGCGCACGACCAGCAGCATCACCGGCACCTCGATCAGCACGCCGACCACCGTGGCCAGCGCCGCGCCGGACTGGAAGCCAAACAGGCTGATGGCCGCAGCCACGGCCAGCTCGAAGAAGTTGCTCGCGCCGATCAGCGCGGAAGGACAGGCGATGTTGTGTTTCTCGCCCACCTTGCGGTTGAGCCAATAGGCCAGCCCGGAATTGAAGAACACTTGAATGAGGATGGGCACGGCCAGCATGGCGATGACCAGCGGCTGTTGCAGGATGGCTTGGCCCTGGAAGGCGAACAGCAATACCAGTGTCAGCAGCAGCGCGGCGATGGACAGCGGGCCGATGCGCGCTAGCGCGGCGTCAAAGGCAGCTTGGCCGCGCCGCAGTAACGCACGACGCCATACCTGCGCGATGATGACGGGGACGACGATGTAGAGCGCCACCGACACCAGCAGCGTGTCCCACGGCACCGTGATGGCTGACAGTCCGAGCAGCAAGCCGACGATGGGGGCGAAGGCGAACACCATGATGGTGTCGTTCAAGGCCACCTGCGACAGCGTGAACACCGGATCGCCGCCGGTCAGCCGGCTCCACACGAAGACCATCGCCGTGCAGGGCGCGGCGGCCAGCAGGATCAGGCCGGCGACATAGCTGTCGAGTTGGTCTGCGGGCAGCCACTGCGCGAAGACCTGGCGGATGAAGATCCAGGCCAGCAGCGCCATCGAGAACGGCTTGACCGCCCAGTTCACGAACAGCGTCACGCCGATGCCGCGCCAATGCTGTTTGACTTGGCCTAGCGCGCCGAAGTCCACCTTGAGCAGCATCGGGATCACCATCACCCAGATCAGCAGGCCCACCGGCAGGTTGACTTGGGCGACCTCCATGCGGCCGATGGCTTGGAACACTCCAGGCGCGAGCTGGCCCAATGCAATGCCGGCGACGATGCACAGCAGCACCCACACCGTCAGGTAACGCTCGAAGACGCTCATGGTCGGGACGGCCGGCATGGAGCGGGCCGTTTCAGCGGCTGCGGTCATAGGCACCTCACTGCTTGCCAATGTCGCGCAGCTCACGCTGCAACGACATGGCATCCAGGCGCTGGAGCGGCAGCGACAGAAACAGTTCGATGCGACGGCGCAGGGTCATCGCTGCCTCGAAAAACGCTTTGCGCTGCTGTTCTTCCGTGCCTTCGACCGCTGCCGGGTCGGGCACGCCCCAATGCGCCGAAACCGGCTTGCCGGGCCAGAGCGGACATGCTTCGCCGGCGGCGTTGTCGCAGACGGTAAAGATGAAGTCGAACACCGGGGCGTCCGGTGCTACGAATTCATCCCAACTTTTGCTGCGGTAGCCGGTGGCTTGCATGTGCAGCCGCTCCAGTGTGGCAAGCGCCAGCGGATGCACCTCGCCCTTTGGGTGGCTCCCCGCCGAGTAGGCACGAAAGCGGCCTTGGCCGAGTTCGTTGAGGATGCCTTCGGCGAGGATCGAACGGGCCGAATTGCCCGTGCAGATGAACAGTGCGTTGTAGGTGGTATTGATGGTCATGGCATCAGCAGTCGCAGTGGGAGGATTCGGAGACTTCGCATACACCGCCCTGGCAGCAATGCTCGGTCAGGTAGCCGAGCAGCCCATTCATCTGGGAGAAGTCGGCGCGATAAATGAGGTTGCGGCCTTGCTGTTCGATGGTGACGAGGCCGGCATGTGCCAGTTCTTTCAGATGAAAGGACAGCGCGTTGCGAGCCACGTCGAGTTGCTCGGCCAACACGCTGGGCGTCAGCCCTTCGGGGCCGGCGATGACCAGGGCGCGGAATACGCGCAGGCGTTGGGCATGGGCCAATGCGCTCAGGGCGGAAACAGCTTGGGCTTCATTCATTATTCAATGATACAATACTTATTGAATTAGCGGTAAAAACCTATCGGGGTCGCTTCAGAAAACGGAAAATAAAGCACGCTAAGCCGTTGCAGCGGTCGAAGCGGCCTGAACTTGCCCACGCCGATCTTGGCGCTGCTGCGCCACAGGTAATCGCCGGTCAGATTGATGTGTTCCCAAGCCCAGCGGCGACAGGTACTGCAACAGCGCGTCATTCACGGCATGGCCGTTGCCGCGCAACGCGTGCGCTGCCCGTTCCATGTAGACCGTGTTCCACAACACGACGGCCGCCGTTACCAGGTTGAGGCCGCTGGCACGGTAGCGCTGCTGCTCGAAACTGCGGTCGCGGATTTCGCCCAGGCGGTTGAAGAACTCGGCGCGGGCCAGGGCATTGCGCGCCTCGCCCTTGTTCAGTCCGGCATGCACATGGCGGCGCAGCTCGACACTTTGCAGCCAGTCCAGGATGAGCAGCGTGCGCTCGATGCGCCCCAACTCGCGCAGGGCCCAATGAGCGCGAACGCGCTTGATGTTGAGCGTGCCGCCGATCATTGGCTTGAGCGCGGCATACGCAGCGTCACCCTTCGGAATGTAGAGCTTGGTGTCGCCCAGGTCGCGGATACGCGGCAGAAACGGAAGCCCAGCAGGTGCATCAGTGCGAAAACGTGATCGGTGAAGCCTGCCGTATCGGTGTAGCCCGTCCCGAAATCATCGGCAGCGAAGCGCACGCCGATGGCGCGCAGCGCATCCAGGACAGGGGAAATCACCGGATCGCCGAAAGCGGCCGATTCGGTCAGTTCGATCTCCAGATATTCGGCGGACAAGCCCGCATCCGCCAACACCCGTTGCACCTGGTCATAGAAATCTGCCCCCATCTGGCGGGCGGATACATTGACAGCCAGGCGGAACGGCCGCCATTGCAGCGGCTGCCAGTCGTGCATCTGGCGACAGGCTTCGCGCAGCACCCATGCACCAATTTCCGGCATCAGGCCGGACGATTCCGCCACCGGTAGGAACTGGCCCGGCAGCAACAAGCCGAGACTCGGATGCTGCCAGCGCAACAGCGATTCCGCGCCGGTAATCTCGCCACTGCGCAGATCGACAATCGGCTGGTAGTGCAGCTCAAGCTGTCCGCGCTCGACGGCCTGGACCAGTTGTGCCGTCGTCCATTCGGCGAGAGGGAAGGCGCTCATGCTCTTCCCTTAAACGCCCGCAGCACCCTCGCCACGGACAGGACGAACAAGCCGGTCAGCGCGATGGCGGCGATACCCCAGTGCTCCCCGATGAATGAGCCAGCGGTCGTTCCGGCCAACACGACGGCGAGAATGGGGAGATGGCAGGGGCAGGTCAGCACTGCCAGCGCGCCCCACAGATAGCCGATGAGCGGCTTGCGTGTCTCAACGGGGATACGCTCTGGACTGTTCATGGCGAGACCTCCGCGTCGCGTGCCAGCTCGGTGAGCTGAAAGGTCAACTGCGCTTCCAGGTCGGTTAGCGCCTGACGCCGACGCTCCACGAGGTGGCGCAGCTCAGCAAGCCGCGCCACCGCTTCATCGCCGTTTGCGACATCCAGAGCTCGGCATAGCCGCGTCAATATGTCGAGGCCGATGCCCGCTTCAAAGGCGGCCCGAACGAAGCACAACCGCTGCAACGCCTCCGCATCGAACAAGCCGTAGCCGCCAGCGGTGTGATCCACCGGCCGCAACAATCCACGCAGCAGGTAGTCGCGCACTACATGCACACTCACACCGGCATCATGGGCCAGCTGGGACACCGTATAGGCGTTCATCGAACACTTCCTTTTCCTCAGCCCGCGCAGCACGAAAGCTGCTTCACATCCTTGCTGAAGGTCTGCGCCGCGAGCTTCAGCCCTTCGACCATCGTCAGGTAGGGGAACAACTGCTCGGCCAGTTCCTGCACCGTCATGCGGTTACGGATCGCGAGCACCGCCGCCTGGATCAGTTCGCCCGCTTCCGGGGCCACCGCCTGCACGCCGACGAGTCGTCCGCTACCTTCCTCGATGACCAGCTTGATGAAGCCGCGCGTGTCGAAGTTGGCGAGCGCGCGCGGCACGTTATCCAGCGTGAGCAGGCGGCTGTCGGTCTCGATGCCGTCGTGATGCGCTTCCGCTTCGCTGTAGCCGACCGTGGCGACCTGCGGATCGGTGAACACCACCGCCGGCATCGCGGTCAGATTGAGGGCTGCGTCCCCGCCTGTCATGTTGATGGCCGCACGGGTGCCGGCGGCCGCTGCCACATAGACGAATTGCGGCTGGTCGGTGCAGTCGCCGGCGGCATAGATATGCGGCGTGCTGGTGCGCATGCCCTTGTCGATGACGATAGCCCCCTGCGCATTGGCGGCGATTCCCGCCGCTTCCAATGCAAGGCTGCGCGTGTTCGGTGTGCGACCGGTAGCGACCAGCAGTTGGTCGGCGCGCACTTCACCATGTCCCGTGGTCAGCATGAATTCGCCGTCTGCATAGGCAACCTGGCTGGCTTGCGTGTGTTCCAGCACCTTGATGCCTTCGGCACGGAAGGCGGTTGTAATGGCTTCGCCAATGGCCGGGTCTTCGCGGAAGAACAACGTGCTGCGCGCCAGGATCGTGACCTGGCTGCCCAGCCTGGCGAAGGCTTGCGCCAGTTCCAGCGCCACCACCGACGACCCGATCACGGCCAGACGCTCGGGAATGGTGTCGCTCACCAGCGCCTCGGTGGATGTCCAGTAGGGGGACTCTTTCAAGCCCGGAATCGGCGGCACGGCCGGGCTGGCGCCGGTGGCGACCAGGCAGCGGTCGAACGTCACGACGCGCTCGCCGCCATCGTTCAAGCGGACGGCAAGGCTCTGGTCGTCCTTGAAACGCGCTTCGCCGTGCAGCACGGTGATAGCAGGGTTGCCTTCCAGAATGCCTTCGTACTTGGCGTGGCGCAGTTCATCAACACGCGCTTGCTGCTGGGCCAGCAGTTTGCTGCGGTCAATCGGCGGCACAGTCGCCGCAATGCCGCCGTCGAACGGACTTTCACGGCGCAAATGGGCAATGTGAGCGGCGCGGATCATGATCTTGGACGGTACGCAGCCGACATTGACGCAAGTGCCGCCGATGGTGCCGCGCTCGATCAGGGTGACATGTGCGCCTTGCTCGACGGCTTTCAGCGCCGCTGCCATTGCCGCGCCGCCGCTACCGATCACGGCGACCTGCAATGGGCGTTCGCCGTCGCTGCCCTTGTCGGCGGCACCCATCCAGCCGCGCACCTTGTCGAGCAGACCACTGCGATTCTCGGTCGCGGGGGCATCGGCCAGCGTTGCTTTGTAGCCAAGTCTCGCCACGGCGGCGGTCAGTGCGTCCGGCGCGGTGCCGGCGTCAAGCGCGAGCTGCGCCGCGCCCTTGGCATAGGACACAACGGCCGACTGTACGCCCGGTACTTTCTCCAAGGCTTCCTGGACGTGCGCCGCGCACGAATCGCAGGTCATGCCGGTGATCTTCAGGGTGGTCATACTTGTTCCTTTTCTGTTGTCGGCGATGGCCGTTGCCGTCAGCCGCGATGTGCTGGCAGTTCGCAGCTGTCGGGTCCACAGCGGCGATGCGCCGGCGAGACGAAATCCCAGACCGACACCCCGACCATCAAGGCCAGCCCGAGGTACAGCAGGTTCGCCGTCCACCAGTTACCGAGCAGCCAGACCGTGGCCGCGAAGACGATGGCCGGCCCGATCATGCCGAGCAGGCTGCGGTGCCATTGCCGATGACTCAGCCAGCCCAGCCCGTTCGCCACGAAGGCGAGCGCGGCAAACAGCGGCAGCAGCCGGCTGATGAACAGTCCTTCGTACCGGCTTAGAGAGCCCAGCCCGATGGCCGCGCCGAAGCTGGCGAGAGCCGGAAAACAGGCCGCGCAGCCCATCGCGGAAACGACGCTACCGAGCGCCCCGGTTTTATCGGCGATGCGGGTAATCAAGCCCATGATGCCGCTCCTGGCTCAGCGGCTCACTACTTGACGCTGGACGGATAGCCCGCGTCTTCGGTCGCTTTGGTCAGCTTCTGGACGCTGGTCTTGGCGTCGTCGAAGGTGACGACGGCCTCGCGCTTGACGAAATCCACGTCGGCCTTGCTCACGCCATCGACCTTGGAAAGCGCTTTCTTGACCGTGATCGGACAGGCAGCGCAGGTCATGCCCGGCACCGACAGTTTGACGGTTTGGGTGGCAGCCCATACGGGGGCAACGACGGCGACGAGAGCGAGGGAGGCAAACAGTTTTTTCATGGTGATCTCCGATTAGTAAAACAAGGGAAGGACATAGGGGAATCCGAGCGCAACCAGTACCAGCGCGGCCACGACCCAGAAAATGAGCTTGTAGACGCTGCGCACCTGCGGGACCGCGCACACCTCGCCCGGCTTGCAAGCGTTTGCCGGCCGAAAGATGCGCCGCCAAGCGAAGAACAACGCAACCAGCGCCGCACCGATGAAAATCGGACGGTACGGCTCCAGCACCGTCAGGTTGCCGATCCAGGCACCACTGAATCCCAAGGCGATCAGAACCAGCGGCCCCAGGCAGCAGGTCGAAGCGAGAATGGCGGCCAGCCCGCCGGCGAAGAGCGCGGCACGCCCGTTTTGTGGTTCAGCCATGTGCTTGTCCTATCGAAAGCGGATTGAGTAGCGTAACCTTACTTCCGTAGTCATGTACGGAGTCAAACGGTATGCAAACTATTTTTGAGAATCTGACCATTGGCGCTTTTGCCAAGGCGGCCGGGGTCAACGTGGAGACCATCCGGTTCTATCAGCGCAAGGGACTGTTGCCCGAGCCGGACAAGCCCTATGGCAGCATTCGCCGGTATGGTGAGGCAGACGTGACGCGGGTACGGTTTGTGAAATCAGCCCAGCGGCTGGGCTTCAGCCTGGACGAAGTTGCCGAACTGCTCAGGTTGGACGACGGCACGCACTGCGATGAAGCCAGCCACCTGGCGGAGCACAAGCTCCAGGACGTACGCGAAAAGATGGCCGACCTAGCGCGCATGGAAACCGTGCTATCTGCGTTGGTGTGCGCCTGCCATGCCCGCAAGGGGAATGTTTCCTGTCCGCTGATTGCGTCGCTGCAAGACATGTAATGACCCAGTGATTTCCTGCTCAGGTGTAACCTTTTCAAGGAGACGCCGATGAGCGCGGTAATGGAAGAAGAGATCAAACGTTGGACAGCACGGCGGAAGTCGGCGCTGGTGTTGGAGATCATCCAGGGCAAGACCACTGTGTCGGAGGCGAGTCGCCAGTTCGACTTGCCGCCATCAAAGATCGAGAGCTGGGTCGATGACGGAAAGCGCGGGATGGAGAACGCGCTGCGTGCCAAGCCGGAGGACGTGCGCGAGCAGTATGAGCGGCAGCTCAAGGATCTGCAGGAGGCGTATGGCGAGGCGATGCTGGAGCTGCGTGCACGAAAAAAATTGGCGTCCCTGCTGGGCAAGGACGAGACCTGATGGTCACGATCCAGCAGGGACTGCGCAATGACGGCGTGGCGGTCTCGATGTCGCAGTTGTGCCGCTGGTTCGACGTGCCGCGTCGGACGGTTTACTACCGGCCAGTGAAAGCTGCACCGGCGGTGCGGCCGGAGCTGGCCGGCCCGATCAAGCAACTGATCGAGGCCGAGCCCTCGTTTGGCTATCGCACGGTCGCCGGATTGCTGGGCATGAACAAGAACACGGTGCAACGGATCTTCCAGTTGATGGGCTGGCAGGTACGCAAACGCGCTGTGGGCATGCGTCCCCGCATCCAGGCACTGCCCTCGGTGGCCTCGGCGCCGAACCAGCGTTGGGCGACCGATCTGTGCCGGATCTGGGGCGGCCGTGATGGTTGGCTCACATTGGCGCTGGTGATCGACTGCCACACCCGCCAACTGCTGGGATGGCATCTGTCGCGAACCGGCCGTGCGACGACGGCGGCAGCGGCTTTGGAGCAGGCGTTGATCACGCGCTTCGGTACGCTCGGCCGCGTTCCCGAACCGTTCCTGCTGCGCTCGGATAACGGACTGGTCTTCACCAGCCGCCACTACACGCGCCTGGTGCGCAGCTACGGATTACGGCAGGAATTCATCACCCCGCACTGTCCACAGCAGAACGGCATGGTCGAACGCGTCATACGGACGCTGAAGGAGCAATGCGCACACCGGCACCGCTTCGAAAGCCAACAGCATGCAATGCGCGTGATCGGCGACTGGATCCAGTTCTACAACCACCGGCGGCCGCATCAGGCGCTGGGCATGAAGACACCCGCCGAGGCATACGCTTTAGCGGCCTAACCTGTGCAGGAAGTGCTGGGTCATTACAGACAACCGAACAGTGCCAGCGTGATGTAGCCGAGGGGCGGCTACGCCTTAGCGTGCTCTATTTTCCGTTTTCTGATGAGACGACCTCTATTCGAGCGGCCTTGATCGCCGGCCTGGGCCTGCGTGTGCTGCGCACTTACCCAAACCCCCATGTGCGAGGTGTGGGGTGGCGGCTTGCTGTTCCCTTCATCGTGCCACGGCGTGCTCGCCGTCAAGGGCGGCGCGCGCCGTGCGCGCTTGCGTCCTGGCGGCCGTCTGTGACCCCTGACTGCTTGCGCTGCGCCGTGCCCTGAACGGGTCGGGCAATTCCGCCCGGCATCCTTTCAGGAGTTCACCATGCACAACGCATTCATTACCGACGAACGGCCAGCCGCTGCGCTTCAAGATCGGCGACGCGGTGATCTACACCAACGAATTCGGCGTCCAATTCCATTGCCGCGTCGCCGGGTTCTACAAGCCAACGGAGCCTTCGGGGTTGTATGCGCTTGGCAGGCGCTACCTGCTGGATTCATCTTCGCCGTGGATGCCGGTTGCGCAATCCAGTCTGCGTCCTGACGATTCGGCTTGATGCCTTCGCGCCCCTGACGGGGCGCTGCGCGCTTCGCTTGCCTCCAGGGGAAAGCCCTGCGGGCTATCCCCGCCGCGCAGGCTTGGCGCCCCTGAACGCCGCCGACCCGGCTGCGCCGGATCGGCCAGACAGCATCCGAAGCAGATCCACGACGCCTTGCCTGTGCTTGTCCTGATCGTGTTGTCCATGCGGTTTTGAAGTCTGGGCGTCCCCGGCCACCTGGGAGATGGCCGGTCGCGCTGTCGTGCTGCGCATCGAACCCCCTGCGGGGTTTCGCCCCTGTCGGGCTTCCATCGTTCCCTCGCTCCGCTCGGCTGACGCCTCCGGCCCGGCTTCCAGCTTCGGGCCTGCGCGCTTCGCTTACCGTGCGGTCGGCACATAGAGGCGGCCGTTGCCATGTCCAACCGTCTTCCCTGAGTTCATCACCTTGTCCGCGACTGTAGCCCGCTCTGCTGGCGGCGTCCGTTGGCGCTGCGGCCCTGCAACCGGGAGTTGGCGCAGGCCGCGAAGGACATTGCCGCCGATACCGGCTTGGCGCATCGCCCGGTGGCCGACGGTCAGCGCGTGGCCGGCATCTACCGGCGCAGCGTCATGCTCGCCAGCGGGCGCTACACGATGCTCGATGACGGCATGGGCTTCTCGCTGGTGCCGTGGAAGCCGGTGATCGAGCAGCGGCTGGGGCAGCAGCTTGCCGCGACGGTGCGCGGTGGCGGGGTGTCGTGGGAGATTGGCCGTCAACGAGGCCCCGCAGTTGGCTAACCGCTCCGGGGTTCTCTGTGCAGGGGGTGGCTCGGGTAGTACAGGTAGTTGCCGGGAATGGCGGGCATTAATCCTCCAGCACGCGCACAAGTTGCCCCTCCTCAATGTGGGGGTGAACTCTCCTTCAGGCAGGGAGGCGATCCCTCAATCCCGCCATCGCCGACCCCACCCCTGCTTGGTCAAGGCATGTTGGCTACGCTATGGCAAGAGCATTCAGCCAGTCCCTGCAGGATGCCGCATGTTTCTACAGGCCTAGCGCCCGAGCATTTTTCGCGCAGGGCGAACAAGTGTGTCTTCAACTGCGACAACGCTTCCATACGCACTTCCACCTCCTGGATGTGGTTATCCAGTAGCGCATTAACCTCGCCGCAATCCTGTGTCGGGTTATCGCGCAAACCCAAAAGCGCCCTCACTTCGCTGAGCGTCATGTCGAGAGAGCGGCAGTGTCGAATGAACTGCAAGCGCTCAATGTGGGCGTCGCCATACAGTCGGAAGTTGCCACTGCTGCGCGCAGGCGCTGGCAACAGCCCTTCTTTTTCATAGTAGCGGATCGTCACCACCTCGCATCTTGTCCGCTGGGCGAGTTCGCCAATCCTGATTTTCATGCTTCCTCCTCACACATCGCTTGACTCTATAGTGGCTATAGATATTTTAATACACCAATCTGTATGAAGGAATTGCCATGAGCGAATGCGGTTCAACAGGATGCGGCTGCTCGACCAAGCCGATCAGTCCAGCCGGAGCGACGACCCAAACGACAGTCGAATCGGCCGAAGCGGTCTATCGCATCGAGAACATGGATTGCCCCACGGAAGAGGCACTGATTCGGGGCAAGCTGGCCGGGATGTCCGGCATGATCGGACTCGACTTCAACCTGATGCAACGCACCTTGACCGTGCGACACGAATTACCGTCACTGGCTCCGGTTGAGCAAGCCTTGACGGCCGTTGGCATGCATGCCGTGCGCGTGGACGACGCATCGGCTGGGCAGACCACCAAGCTGAGCATCGCCAAGATGGATTGCCCGACTGAAGAGGCGCTGATCCGCAACAAGCTCGCCACAGTGGCCGGGGTTGCCGATCTCGATTTCAATCTGATGCAGCGCACGCTGTCGGTGCGCCATGCTTCCCGCACTCTGCCGGAGGTACTGGCTGCGCTGACATCGCTGGGCTTCGAGGCGCAAGTGCTCGATGCGAAGACGGCCACACCCTCATCGGCGGCATCGACGGCCGCCTCAACGAACTGGTGGCCGCTCGGCGTCTCCTTGTTAGCAGCATCGGCGGCGGAAGCAGTGTACTGGCTCCACAACGGCAATCACTGGTCGGTTGTGGTGCTGGCTCTGGTTGCCGTCTTCACGGGGGGACTGTCCACCTACAAGAAGGGTTGGATTGCGCTCAAGAACCGCAATCTCAACATGAACGCCCTGATGTCGATTGCCGTCACGGGCGCGATGCTGATCGGCCATTGGCCAGAAGCTGCGATGGTAATGGTGCTTTTCGCGCTGGCCGAGGTGATCGAAGCCAAGTCGCTGGATCGTGCCCGCAACGCCATCCGTGGCTTGCTCGATCTCGCGCCAGAACAGGCCACGGTGCAGCAGCCGGACGGCACATGGCGCGAAGTGGATGCCAAACAAGTTGCCATCGGCAGCCGGGTTCGCGTCAAGCCGGGCGAACGCATCGCGCTCGATGGCGAAGTAGTGGAAGGACGCTCTACCGTCAACCAAGCGCCGATCACTGGCGAGAGCCTTCCGGTCGAAAAGGCTCTGGACGATCTAGTGTTCGCAGGCACGATCAACGAATCCGGCTCCTTCGAATATCGTGTTACGGCCGTGGCCGACAACTCAACCCTGGCCCGCATCATCCATGCGGTGGAGGCCGCGCAAGGCAGCCGCGCACCCACCCAGCGCTTCGTCGATCAGTTCGCCCGCTGGTACACGCCCATCGTGTTCGGCTTGGCTATTGCCGTCGCGCTGGCACCGCCGATGTTCATGGACGCTGCATGGCCGGACTGGATTTACCGTGCGCTGGTTTTGCTGGTCGTCGCCTGCCCGTGTGCGCTGGTGATCTCCACGCCGGTCAGCATTGTCAGCGGTTTGGCCGCTGCCGCCCGGCACGGCGTTCTCATCAAGGGCGGTGTTTATCTGGAAGAAGGCCACAAGTTGCGTTGGCTGGCACTGGACAAGACCGGCACGATCACGCACGGCAAGCCGGCGCAGACCGATTTCCTCGTGTGGGACAGTGCGCCATCGGCTGACAGCCGCAGCATCGCTGCCAGTCTGGCTACCCGCTCTGACCATCCGGTGTCAAAGGCCGTGGCGCAGGCTGCGAGCGCCGAAGGCGTTGGGCTGAGGGAAGTCACTGAGTTCACCGCACTGCCCGGTCGGGGCGTGAGCGGCAGCATCGATGGTGCAAGCTATCACCTTGGAAACCATAGGTTGCTCGAAGAGTTGGGGCGCTGCACGCCTGAGGTGGAAGAACGCATCACGGCGCTGGAGGCCCAAGGCAAGACCGTCGTCACGCTGGTTGGCCCGAACGGCGTGCAAGCTCTGTTTGCGGTCGCCGACACGATCAAGGACAGCAGCCGAAGCGCCGTCGCTGAACTGCATTCACTGGGCATCAACACCATAATGCTGACCGGCGACAACCCGCACACCGCCCAGGCGATTGCGAAGCAAGCCGGGATCGACCGTGCGCAGGGCAACTTGATGCCGCACGACAAGCTGCGCGAGGTCGAACAATTGGCGCAGACCGGCAAGATCGGCATGGTAGGTGACGGCATCAACGATGCACCGGCCTTGGCACGCGCCGACATCGGCTTTGCAATGGGGGCAGCTGGCACTGACACGGCCATCGAGACGGCCGACGTGGCGCTGATGGACGATGACCTGCGGAAGATTCCAACCTTCGTGCGCCTGTCGAGAGCCACAGCTCAGGTGCTCACGCAAAACATCGTGCTGGCCCTCGGCATTAAAGCGGTATTTCTGGTGCTGACCTTCACCGGCCACGCGACCATGTGGATGGCCGTGTTTGCCGACATGGGGGCCAGCCTGCTCGTCGTGGGCAACGGCCTGAGGTTGTTGCGCCGATGAGCTTGAAATTCATTCTCTATGATTGGTGTGGTCTGAACGTCGCCCTGTTCCAAGCCATCAATGCAGGCACGCCCGCCGCGCTGGAGCCGATTGCGTGGTTCTTCAGCCTCGTTGGAAATTACTGGACAGCCCCTCTCGTGATGCTGAGCCTGTGGTGGTGGTCGAAGTCGGCCGCCGATCCGGCGCGCGCCAATGCCGTGCGACTCCGAGTCACTGGCTTTGGCATGGCTTTCTTGCTGGCCTTGCTTGCCGCCACCGTCTTGAAGCTGTGGCTCGACTTCCCGCGCCCGCCCGCTGTGCTAGGCGAGCTGGTGCGCCTCATCGGGCAGGCCGAACGCCACTACAGCCTGCCCAGTGGGCATGCCACCTATTCGGCGCTGGTAGTCGGCGCGCTCTGGCCCCAGGTGGGTCGTCGTGGCCGCATCGGTTTGGTGATCTACGCCGGGCTGGTTGGCTGGTCGCGCATCGCATCTGGAATGCACTTCCCGGCCGACGTGCTGGCGGGTTGGGGTCTCGGATTGGGCTGTACTGCTCTTGCCGGCAGATTGGTATCGCTGATTGCTCCCGTATGGCGCATGGCCCGCCGCACGTCGGCCCTGGTCTGGTACGGGGTGGCCGCCTGCGCCGTCATGGCCGATCAGCTCGCAAAGCTCGTCATCTCCCGAACGTTCGCTTACGGCGAGCAGATCGAAGTCACCCCTTTCTTCAACCTTGTCCATGTACTGAATCCGGGGGCCGCATTCAGCTTCCTAGCTGGAGCTGGCGGATGGCAACGCTACTTTTTCATCGCTCTTGGCTTGGCCGTTTCAGCTTGGCTTGTGCACATTCTGCGGCGGCCACTGTCCCGCCCTGAAGCAGCGGGCTACGGCCTGATTCTCGGTGGCGCACTTGGGAATGTCTTGGATCGCGTGTTGCGAGGGCAGGTCGTGGACTTCCTCGACTTCCATTGGCGACACGCGCACTGGCCTGCCTTCAATCTTGCCGACGTAGCTATCACCTCCGGGGCGGTCTTGCTCATCTTGAAAGGGCTGACCCAAGGCAAGGTCGTGGACTCCCAGGCAGATGCGAATTATAATCATTCTCGTTAATTTAACTAGAGAATTTCCCATGCCCTGCCGAGCACCTTTTCGCTGGCTGATGGCGCTGCTGCTGGCGACTTGTACGTTGCTCGGCGGGCCAGCACACGCAGCCGATAGCACCGAAGTCAAAGCCAAACAGATTTGGCAGCTCTTGGACTATGTAGCCGTTGATTACGGCGGCGCAGTGGCCAATGGCACGGTGCTGAAAGACTCGGAATACGCCGAGATGCAGGAATTCGCCACCACGGCCGAGCGTCAGCTGAGCGAGCTGCCGGGCCAGACTGACAAGGGCGTCTTGCTGCAACAGGCCGCCGAGCTGCGCCTGGCGGTGGCCAATAAGGCCGATCCGGCAACCGTAGGGCGACTGGCGCACGTGCTGTCCAGCGCGGTGCAAAAGGCGTACCCATTCCCGGTAGCCCCGACCGCCATGCCGGATTTGGCACGGGGCGCTCAGTTGTTTCAGGCGCAATGTGTGGCCTGTCACGGCGCGCAAGGGCGCGGCGACGGCCCATTGGCTGCGTCCCTGAGTCCCAAACCGACCGCGCTGGCCGAGCACATGCGGGCGCGTGAGCGCAGCCTGTTCGCGCTGCATCAAATCATCAGCAATGGCGTCCAAGGAACCGCGATGCAAGGCTTTGGCTCGCTGTCGGATGCGGATCGCTGGGCGTTGGCATTCTTTGTCGGCACGCTCTCCTATACGGAGAGCGACAAGGCCGAAGGAGCGAAGCTCTGGCAGACGAATGCACCGGCCAGGCAAGCTGTGGGCAATCTGGACGTGTTGACACAAACCTCTGAGCATGTGTTGGCGGATCGGCTGGATGAGCAGTCGGGCAAAGCGCTGACCGCATACCTTCGCGCCAACCCCAGCGAGCTTGACGCAAACAAGCCGAAGGGCACCGCGATTGCCAAGGCCAAGCTGGCCGAGAGCGTGGTCGCATTGCAAGGCGGGGATCGTGCGGGCGCGACCAAACTGGCCCTGTCCGCCTACCTCGATGGCTTCGAGCCCATTGAACCGGCACTGGCCACCCGCAACCGCCCTCTGTTCGAGAAGATCGAAGCCGCAATGGTGTCCTACCGGGCATTGGTGGCCAACGGCACGCCTGCCGACGTACAGGCCGACCAACAGCGTTTGCAGGGGCTGCTCGATGAGGCAGACAAGGTGCTTGCGCCCTCGGAAAACGATGCAGTGGCGGCTTTCATCGGGGCGCTGACCATCTTGCTGCGCGAGGGCTTGGAAGCCCTATTGGTGGTGGTGGCCATGCTGGCATTTCTCAAGAAGGCCGAGCGCCGGGACGTGGTGGCCTACGTGCATGCTGGCTGGGTGGCCGCACTGGCCGCAGGCGGCATCACTTGGGCCGTGGCGACCTACTTGGTCGGCGTCAGCGGCGCGAGCCGGGAGTTGACCGAGGGATTTTCGTCACTCTTTGCCGCCGTGGTTCTGCTCGGCGTGGGCATGTGGATGCACCAGAAGAGCGTGGCTGGCCGCTGGCAGGTTTATCTCAAAGAGAAGCTGTCCTCAGCGCTCAACAAACGCACGGCATGGTTCCTGTTCTCGCTGGCTTTCGTCGCGGTGTACCGCGAAGTATTCGAGACGGTACTGTTCTACGCCGCTCTCTGGACAGAAGGCAATGGATGGCCGTTGCTCGCTGGTTTGGGAACGGGCATGGCGCTCCTAGCCCTGCTTGCCGCCGTGTTGCTGCGTACCAGTGCGCGCCTTCCAATTGGGCAATTCTTTGCTGTGAGTTCCCTGCTTGTGGCAGTGCTCGCAGTGATCTTGGCTGGCAAGGGCATTGCCGGACTTCAAGAAGCTGGATTGCTACACACCAGTCCAATTGCAATTCCGCGCATCGACCTACTGGGCATTTATCCAACTTGGCAAACACTATTGGCTCAACTCGCCGTGCTGCTCATAGTGCTGGTCGCGTTTACCTTCAATTCGCGTTCGACGCGCCAGATAGCGGCGCCACGAGGCTGACTCAACGCATGCGTCTGCTTGAGCTATACCCTAGTCGAGGCGTCAGGCACGCCAATGGAGTTGCGTCAGAGGTGCCATCGCCCAAGGAGATCGCCGATGGAGCTTCGTCATTTACGCTGTTTTCAGGCCGTGGCCGAAGAACTGCACTTCGCCCGAGCTGCCGAGCGATTGCACATCGACCAGTCGCCGCTGTCCCGCACCATCAAGGAACTGGAGGAAGAACTCGGCGCCCGCCTGTTCGTTCGCACTACCCGCAGCACTCAACTGACCCGCGCTGGGCGGAAGCTCTTGGAGCATGTGCCGCGCATCTTCACTGCACTGGAGCAGGCGCGCGATAGCGTCAAGTCCGCTGCCAACGGCTTTCATGGGCAGTTGCGTATTGCCTTGTCCGATGGCGTCACACCTTCGCGCTTGCCTGCCTTGCTAGCACGCTGCCGTGAAGAAGACCCCGAAGTGGAGGTACGGCTGTTTGAGGTGTCTCTGTCCCAACAGATCAAGGGACTGCACGACGACCTGTACGACGCGGGCTTTTCGATGGCCGACGACGTGGGCGATGGCATCTTGGTCACTCCTGCTTGGGAGGACGAATTGATGGTGGCGGTGCCCGCTCGCCATCCGTTGCTTGCCTACAAGCGCGTACCGCCGGAGGAAGTATTGCGCCATCCGCTGGTGCTATGCGACCCGGCGGTATGCGCAGGCCACGCGCGCCAAGTTGATCGCATCTTGCGCAAACACGAAATGGAGCCACTGATCGTTCAGCGCGTTGCCACGTATGACGTGATGATGACCTTCGTGTCGGCCGGCCTTGCTCTTGGGCTGGCTGGAGCGGCCCACATCGCCGCCGGCCGTGAGCCTGGCGTCGTCGGTCGGCCGCTGGCCGGGGAGCCACCGATGTTGACGACCTATCTGCTTCGCCGCGATACGGAGCCATCCGAAATGTTCACCCGTTTCATCGAACGGGTTAGCTACCTTGACGCAGCGGATGAGACTGGCCCCGCCGAAGATCTCGCAGCTCACCCAACGAAAGGACTGGAACCATGAACAAAGTGCTGCCGCTGCTGACGATGGCCACCGCATTGGCGGCATGTGGTCAATCCCAGCCCTCGGAAACCGTGGACTACCTTGTGGCCCATCCCGAGCGCATCAAGGAACTCCAGCGCCAATGCAAGGAGGATCGCGCGAAGGTCGGCGACGAACTCTGCGTGCGCGCGGCCGAGGCTGCCAAGCGGCGCTTCTTCGGCGATCGGCCGGAGCAAAAGACGCAGTAATACCCGCCGCCGTCGCACCGCCGCGACGAAGTTCTCGCTGTTACCTCGACACGCCGCAACGCTCTCGCGTTAGCGGCGTTTTTATTGTCTTCGCTCCAGCAAGAAATCTTGTTTTTTTGGCCTGAATTGCCGCCATAACGGCCTTTGACCGACCTGCGCACGCACCTTGATCCTCGGTACTGCGGCACCTGTGTGTGCCGTGATTGGAGGCAGGGTCATGCAAGGGACGAACGTGCTGTTCGGTCAGATCGCCGTCGTGTTCGGCATCGTGATCGCCGGCGTGTGGGGCGCCACACAATGGACAGCAGCGGCCCTTGGCTACCAAGTACGCCTTGGCTCGCCCTGGTTCGATTTTCTTGGCACGCCGATCTACCACCCGTGGAAGCTATTCGAGTGGTGGTTCTTCTTCGACGCCTACGCGCCGCGCGTTTTCGACACCGGCGGCGCCGTCGCGGGCGGCAGCGGCTTGTTGGCGGTGGTCGTCGCCATCGGCATGTCGATCTGGCGGTCGCGCCAATCGCGTCTCGTCACGACCTATGGCTCAGCCCGCTGGGCGAACGCGGAGGACATTCGCAAGGCGGGCCTCACGCAGCCGGTCGGCGTGTTCCTCGGCCAGCACGACCGCCAGTACCTGCGGCATGAGGGGCCGGAACACGTCCTGACCTTCGCGCCCACGCGCTCGGGCAAGGGCGTCGGCCTAGTGGTGCCCACCTTGTTGAGCTGGCCGGCCTCGGCCGTCATCCACGACATCAAGGGCGAGAACTGGCAGATCACCGCCGGCTGGCGCAGCCGTTTCAGCCACTGCCTGCTGTTCAACCCCACGGATGCGAAGTCGGCAGCGTACAACCCGCTGCTGGAGGTCCGGCGCGGCGCGCATGAGGTGCGCGACGTGCAGAACATTGCGGACATCCTGGTCGATCCCGAAGGCGCGCTGGAGAAGCGCAACCATTGGGAAAAGACCAGCCACGCGCTGCTGGTCGGTGCCATCCTGCATGTGCTGTATGCCAGCGAGGACAAGACGCTGCGCGGCGTCGCCAACTTCCTCAGCGACCCGGCCAGCCCGTTCGAGCTGACCTTGCATCGGATGATGACCACGCCCCACCTGGGCGATGGCCCGCATCCCGTCGTCGCTTCGGCGGCGCGCGAAGTGCTCAACAAGTCGGACAACGAGCGTTCCGGCGTGTTGAGCACCGCCATGTCGTTCCTCGGCCTTTACCGTGATCCGACGGTGGCCGAAGTCACCTCGCGCTGCGACTGGCGTATCGCCGACCTCATTTCCGCCGAACACCCCGTGCCGTCGCCGTGTTCGCGAGCTGCCCTCTAGAAACCGACAAGCCGCAGTTCGTATTCCTGGCTGACCGCACGACAGTGCCCGGCCAAGGTATCGGCATCGCAACAGATGAGCCGATGCCATGTGCCCCTCTCCACCCTGGTTTCACCATCCCGAACGCCGCCTGCTGGCGGGTTTTCTCGGCCTGCTTTGGTCGGTGCTGGCTGGCGGCTGCGCGACGACGAGCGCGCCGGTCGCGCCCGACACCATCGAGGAAGTCTCGGCCGTACCCGCATTTGAGGCGCCCGAGTACATCCCCGTCGTGCGCTACGGCCGCTACACCCTCGTGGAACTCGCACCCACGGCGGCGCAGCGCGACCTGCTGTTGCAGACCATCGATGTCGCCATGCCGGAGGACGCCCGCGCCACGGTCGGCGACGGGCTGCGGCATGTGCTCAAGCGCAGCGGCTACGGCTTGTGCCAGACGGCGCACGCGGTGATCGAGCTGTACGCACTGCCGCTGCCGGCGGCGCACCTGCACCTCGGCCCCATGACCCTGCGCGATGCGCTGCTCACGCTGGCTGGTCCGGCCTGGGAACTGCACGCGGATGACCGCGCGCGGCAAATCTGCTTCGAGCGGCCCGGCGACAGCATGACCGCCGACAACGCACCCGCGCCGCCCGCCACCGAGGCGGTGCAGACGTTCCCGCTCGCCCCCGCAGCACCGGGAGGCCAGCCATGAACGCCCCGCAGGCCACCCAGCGTTCAACCGCCGCCGTGGTGGTACAGAGCCTGATGTGGCTCTGGCTGATCGGCCTCAGTGTCCTCATGGCCCTCGGCTACCAGGCGATGAACGACCAGGCCGACCAGGAGCGCCTCGATTCCCGCCTGCAACGCCTCGAAGCGCAGGCAACAGGCCTGGCCGAGACCGTCGAGGCCATCCAGCAGCGTCCGGCCGTCGCCCCGGCGGCAGACCTCAAAGACACCCGCCAAATCCTGGAGGCACGCGCAGCCCAGGTCGAGCAATCGCTGAGCAGCTATGCCGCTGCCGACGACCTTCAGGCACTGCGCGCCGAAGTCGAGCAGGTCAAGGCGCGCCAAACCGCCGCACGCGCCGCAGTACCCGCCCAGCCGCGCGCACCGAGCAAGTCAGCCGCCAGGCCCGAACCGCCGCCGCTCCCGTTCCGCATCGTCGGTGCCGAACTGCGTGCCGGCGAGCGCAGCGTGTCCGTCGCGCCAAGCAATGGCGACTTCACGCCCGACCAGCTTCAGGTGCTGCTCCCCGGCGATGCGGTCGGCCCGTGGCGCTTGCAGGCCGTCGAGGGCAACACCGCGGTGTTCCAGGCCGGCGACCAGACCCGCCGCGTGGCGATTCCCTGACCGGAGCACACCACATGAAGCCATCGATCATCCTTTCCGCGCTCCTGCTGGCGTCCGCCCAGTGGCCCGCCTGGGCGCAGCAGCCCGCCACGGCTCCCGCCCGCAATGCGCAGAGCCAGGAGCGCCCGCTGGCCGCCCGCATCCTGGACGACCGGGTGGCGAGCGACTGGGGCCTGCAACCGCAGGAATGGGCACGCTACCGCGAACTGATGGACGGGCCGCTGGGCATCTACTCGCCCAACCTGGACCCGCTTTCAGCCTTGGGCATCGAGGCCCGCACCGACGAGGAACGGCGCCGCTACGCAGAACTGCAGGTGCAGGTCGAAGCGCGCCGCGTCGAGAAGCTGCTTGCCTATCAGCGCGCCTACGACGAGGCCTGGCAGCGCCTGAACCCTGGCATGCAGCGAGTGAACCTGCCGGACGACAAGCCGGTCGCCGGAACCACGCGCGGCTCCGGCCGCACGGCGGTGTTCGTCAAGGACGGCTGCGTGGCCTGCGGCCAGCTCGTGCAGCGCCTGCAATCGGCGGGCGCCGAATTCGACCTGTACATGGTCGGCAGCCGCCAGGACGACGCGCGCATCCGCGACTGGGCCAAGCGCGCGAACGTCGATCCGACGCGCGTGCGCAGCGGCAGCATCACGCTCAACCACGACGGCGGCCGCTGGTTGACCTTGGGGGTGCCCGGCGATCTGCCCGCGGTCGTGCGCGAGGTGAACGGCCAATGGCAGCGCCAGCCATAGCCGCACTCCTGCGCGCACTGGTGCTCGCCGCTGGCCTGTTCGCCTGCGTCGCCCAGGCCCAGGAGGTTCCGCCACCGGCCTACCAGCTCGCCGCACAGCGCGCAGGCATCCCCTCGACGGTGCTCTACGCGGTGGCGCTGCAGGAGAGCGGCATCCGGCGCAACGGGCGCATCGTCCCGTGGCCGTGGTCGCTCAATGTCGCCGGCCAGTCGCGCCGCTATGCGACCCGTTCCGATGCCTGCGCGGGCTTGCAGCGGGCGATGCGCTCCACGCCGCACACGCGCATCGACGCGGGCCTGGGCCAGATCAACCTCGGCTACCACCAGCAGCGCTACGCCAGCGCCTGCGACTTGCTCGACCCGTACCGGAACCTCGCCATCGCTGCCGAGATCCTGCGCGAGCAGCATGCCCCCGGCGAGGACTGGTTGCTGGCGATCGGCCGCTACCACCGTCCTGCCGGGGGCGAGCCTGCCGCCCGCTACCGGCGCAGCGTATCCCGCCACCTTGCCCGCGTGCAGGGCGCGCGCCCAACCGGCGCGGTCCTCGCGGCGCGCCAGGAGACATCCCCATGACGACATCCCATCTGGCCCATCTCTCGGTGAAGGGTCTGCTCGTACTGCTGGCGGGTCTGCCGCTGGCCTCGCTTGCCGGCGAGCCGCTGATCGTGGTCGAAGACCGTGGCGGCGCGTCGGCGCTGCCGTACTACGAAGCCCTGAACCTCCAGCCGCGTGCCAACGCGCCGGCCCGGCCGCCTATCCCGACGCCCCAGGTTCCCGCCACGCCGGCGGACGAGGCCGCGATGCTGCCGGTGCGCAGCGCCCAGCTCACGCCCGGCACCGTCGCGCGGCGGGTCATCGAGGCTCCGGGTCTGCGGCCTTTCGTGGTCGTTGGCGACGACGAGGCATCTCAAGCCTGGCTGGACCGCCACGCAACATCGCTGCGTGAGCGCGGCGCGGTCGGCCTGGTGGTCAACGTGGATACCATGCAGGCCCTGGAACGGCTACGTGCCCTGGTGCCCGGCGTGCCGCTCGCACCGGTATCCGGCGACGACCTGGCCGAGCGTCTGGGCCTGCGGCACTACCCCGCGCTGATCACTGCCACCGGCATCGAGCAATGAAGCCATGTCGGGGAAACAACCAGTCGAGGTCCTGCTTCGCCCAGCGGTGGAGCTATACACCGTCGCAGCGTGTGCAGGCGCCGCGTTTCTGTCCTTGGTGGCCCCATGGTCGCTCGCGCTGAGTCCCGTCATGGGCATCGGCAGTGCGCTGGCGTTCGGCGCCTACGGCGCGATCCGCTACCGCGATGCCCGCGTCATCCTGCGCTACCGGCGCAACATCCGGCGTCTGCCGCGCTACGTGATGACCAGCAAGGACGTGCCGGTCAGCCAGCAGCGGCTCTTTGTCGGGCGCGGCTTCCTGTGGGAGCAGAAGCACACCCATAGGCTGGTGCAGACGTACCGGCCGGAGTTTCGCCACTATGTCGAGCCGAGGTCGGCCTACCGGCTGGCGCGGCGGCTGGAGGAACGGCTGGAGTTTGCGCCGTTCCCGCTCTCGCGCCTGGCAAAGCTGACCGGCTGGGATGTGCCGTTCAATCCCATGCGCCCGCTGCCGCCCGTCGGAGGCCTGCCACGTCTGCATGGCATCGAACCTGATGAGGTGGACGTCGGCCTGCCGCTGGGCGAGCGTGTCGGGCACTCCCTGGTGCTGGGCACCACACGCGTGGGCAAGACACGGCTGGCCGAATTGTTCGTGACCCAAGACATCAGGCGACGAAACGCTGCGGGCGAACACGAAGTCGTGATCGTCATCGACCCCAAAGGGGACGCAGACCTGCTCAAGCGGATGTATATCGAGGCCAAGCGTGCGGGCCGTGAGGGGGAGTTCTACGTCTTCCACCTGGGATGGCCAGACATCTCCGCGCGCTACAACGCCGTGGGGCGATTCGGGCGCATATCGGAAGTCGCCACCCGCGTTGCGGGGCAGCTTTCCGGCGAGGGCAACAGCGCGGCGTTCCGCGAGTTCGCCTGGCGCTTCGTCAACATCATTGCGCGCGCGTTGGTGGAACTGGGACAGCGCCCGGACTACATGCTGATCCAGCGGCACGTCATCAACATCGACGCGCTGTTCATCGAGTACGCCCAGCATTTCTTCGCGAAGACGGAGCCCAAGGCCTGGGAGGTGATCGTCCAGATCGAGGCCAAGCTCAACGAGAAAAACATCCCGCGCAACATGATCGGGCGCGAGAAGCGCGTGGTGGCGCTGGAGCAGTACCTCTCGCAGGCGCGCAACTACGACCCCGTGCTGGATGGCCTGCGCTCGGCTGTCCGATACGACAAGACCTATTTCGACAAAATCGTCGCCAGTCTCTTACCCCTGCTGGAGAAGCTCACCAGCGGCAAGATCGCCCAGCTCCTGGCCCCGAACTACTCCGACCTGGGCGACCCGCGCCCGATCTTCGACTGGATGCAGGTCATCAGAAAGCGTGCCGTGGTCTATGTGGGTCTGGATGCGCTGTCCGATGCCGAAGTCGCCGCAGCGGTCGGCAACTCGATGTTCAGTGATCTCGTGTCGGTCGCTGGGCACATCTACAAGCACGGGATCGACGACGGTCTGCCCGGCGCTTCGGCAGGATCGCGCGTACCGATCAATGTTCATGCCGACGAGTTCAACGAGTTGATGGGTGACGAGTTCATCCCGCTCATCAACAAGGGCGGCGGTGCCGGCCTGCAAGTTACCGCGTACACGCAGACGCTCTCGGACATCGAGGCCCGCATCGGCAACCGCGCCAAGGCCGGTCAGGTCATCGGCAACTTCAACAACTTGTTCATGTTGAGGGTCAGGGAGACGGCGACCGCCGAACTGCTGACGAGGCAACTGCCGAAGGTCGAGGTCTATACGACTACCATCGTGAGCGGCGCGACCGACAGCTCGGACATTCGCGGGGCGACGGATTTCACGTCGAACACCCAGGACCGCATCAGCATGTCCAGCGTGCCGATGATCGAGCCGTCGCATGTCGTCGGCCTGCCCAAGGGCCAGTGCTTCGCGCTGCTGCAGGGCGGCCAGCTTTGGAAAGTGCGCATGCCGCTGCCAGCGCCGGACCCGGACGAGGTGATGCCGGCGGACTTGCAGCAACTGGCCGGGTACATGCGCCAGAGCTACAGCGAAGCGACGCAGTGGTGGGAGTTCACCAGCTCCCCGGCCTTGCAGGACAGGGGCTTGCCCGACGACCTGCTGGATGACGCCGCTGCGGCCGAACCTACCGCGGTAGCCACCGCCAGCGACGAGGACATCGGAAACGAGGCCTCGCCATGAAGGACGCCGCCTCGACTGCGCAACGGGAGCAGAACCAGCGCCAGGGCCTGATCGTCGGCACCATCACCTTGCCGTTCCGGCTGCTCGGGGTGCTGATCGGCTCGCTGCTGTTCTCGATCGTGATCGAGTGCATCGGCATGCACCTGTTCTGGAAGGACCAGGGCTGGCGGCACTCGCAGCAGATGTTGCAGTACGAACTGGGGCACCTGTCCAGCCACTTCACACGCAGCGTGGTCGTGCAGGAACCGGGCCGCACGGCGCACGCGCTGGTGGACACCGGCTACGAATGGGTGTTCGTGCGCTCCGGGCTGCTGGAGCGCATGAGCCAGACCGCCGAACGTGCCCGCGCGCCCAGCCAGGGGAAGGATCAGGGTGGGGGGCGCAACTTCCGCTACTACATCAGCCAGGTCTATGTCTGGACCGAGAGCTACCTGATCGCCGCGGCCTTCACGACGCTCACGTTCCTTGTGCGCCTGCTTGTCCTGGTGCTCACGCTCCCGCTGATCCTCACCGCGGCATTTGTCGGCCTGATCGACGGCCTGGTGCGGCGCGACGTGCGCCGGTTCGGCGCGGGCCGGGAATCCGGCTTCATCTACCACCGCGCGAAAGCCAGCTTGATGCCGCTGGCCGTGCTGCCGTGGGTCACGTACCTGGCACTGCCGATCTCGGTGCATCCACTGCTGATCCTGCTACCCAGCGCCGCCTTGCTGGGACTGGCCGTGAGCCTGACCGCAGGCAGCTTCAAGAAGTACCTCTAGGCCATCAATCCGGGCATGCGCGAGTTCCTATTGTTTGCGGCCTAAAAGCCCCTCGCTGCCCACGATCAAGCCATTGCTGATCACACAGGAATGGCGCGATGTTGGCTCCGATCTGGCTGCGCGCCGCGCATCGCGGCGTGCCCATTTTTCTCATGACGGCCCTCCTGCTGGGGCAGTCCCCCATGGCGTTGGCCGAGTCCCCCGCACAGCGCCAGGAGCTGGTCGCCGCGCTGCGCCAGCTCGACGCCCTGGAGCGCACCGTCGCCGACAGCGCCGCGCATACCCCCATCCAGCCGGGCGAGCGCTACCACTTCGATTACCCGCGGTTACTGACTGACCTGGCGCGCGTGCGCGCCGGCATCCAGGCCCATCTCACACCGTCGCGTGCCCAGCCGCGCGACCCCTCCGAACTGGCCGGCGACTACCGCACCGAGCGGTCCGCTTCGCCATCGCCGACGACTACGGAAGCTAAGCAATGAACGGCGCCCAGGTCTCGGCATTTCAAGCCAACAGCGGCATCGCGCCTTCGGCGATGGCGACCGTCCTGGTCGGCGTCGTGTTCGCGGTCCTGCTCGTGTGGGGCGTCTGGGCCATCCGAACGGCCTACGTGGGGTGGGCCGAGAGCCGCCTCAACCAGCGCCAGTTCCTCGGCGTCTGCATCCGCTTCGTCGCGATGTACCTCGTCCTGAGCTTCTTCCTCCTCTCCTGACCTGAAAGGCACGACCATGCAAAACCGCATCCTCCATTCCCGTCTTGCCCAGCGCGCCGCTGTGGCACTGGGCGCCGCCGCGCTGCCCGCGCTATCGTTCGCGCAAGGCTTGCCGCAGTTGGAAAACCCGACCCGCGGCACCGGCAACGGCATCATGGAAACGATCAGGAACTACGGCTACGACATCATCATGCTCGTGGCCCTCCTGGTCGTGGCGTCGATGTTCATCGGCGTCTGCTACCACGCCTACGGCACCTACGCGGAAATCCACACCGGCCGCAAGACCTGGGGCCAGTTCGGCCTCACCGTCGCGATCGGTGCCGTGCTGCTGGTGATCGGCATCTGGCTGCTCACCGAAGCCACCGGCATCCTGTAAGGCGAGGCCGGTATGTCCGAGCAGCAGCACGTCCGTGCGGACGGGACGGTCACGTTCCTTCCGCACCGGCTCAACCGCCATCCCGTTGTCGTGCGCGGCCTCACCGCCGACGAACTGTGGATCTGCTGCGGCCTGTCCGGCGCCGCCGGCCTGCTGGTCGGCGCGCCGCTGTCCTGGGTGTTCCGCACGATCGCCATCGCGCCGACGTTCGTCGTCCTGGGCGTGGCCCTGGGCGTCTTCATCGGCGGCGGCATCCTGCGCCGGCTCAAGCGCGGGCGTCCCGATACCTGGCTGTACCGGCAACTGCAATGGCGCATCGCCACGCGCCATCCGCTGATGGCGGGCTGGGTAGGCGGCCACGTGCTGATCTCGCGCTCTGGCTTCTGGTCCACCCGAAGGTCTGCCTCAAGGGGGACACGATGAGCCGCTTCAAGAACGAGATCACCCACCTGCAGGCGCACATCAAGACGCTTCGCCTGGGTGCTGGCGCGCTTGTCATCGTCGCCCTGGTCATGGGCGGTGGATGGTGGAGCGCGCCGCGCGACCTGACCATCCACGTCCCGCCCGACCTGCGCTCCGGCAGTACCCGCAAGTGGTGGGAAGTACCGCCCGAATCGGTCTATGCGTTCACGTTCTACGTGTTCCAGACCCTGAACCGCTGGCCGACGAACGGCGAAGAGGACTATCCGCGCAACCTCCACACGCTCTCGCCGTACCTTACCCCGTCCTGCCAGGCCTTCCTGCGCGCGGACTACGACTACCGTCGCAGCACGGGCGAGCTGCGCCAGCGCGTGCGCGGCATCTACGAAATCCCCGGCCGCGGCTACGGCGACGACCCCACGGCGCGCGTGCGCGTGGTCTCCGACCGCGACTGGGTGGTGACGCTCGACATCACCGCCGACGAGTACTACGGCGCCGAGCAGGTCAAGCGCGCGCTCGTGCGCTACCCGGTGAAAGTCACGAGGGTGGACGTCGATCCCGCCCGCAACCCGTTCGGCCTGGCGCTGGACTGCTACGACGGTGCGCCCCAGCGCATCAGCGCCCCGGAGCCGACGCGCCCGGCGCCTGGCGGCCTGTCTCCGCAAGCGCCCCAAGGAGGAAACACCCCATGAAGCATCCTGTACTCGTGCTGCTGGGGCTGCTGGCCGCGGCCGCGGCACCCGTCTCCCATGCTGTGGAGATTCTGCGCTGGGAACGCATGCCGCTGGCGGTGCCGCTGAAGGTCGGCCAGGAGCGCATCGTGTTCATCGATCGGAACGTCCGCGTGGGCGTGCCTGCGGGCGTGGGCGAACGCCTGCGCGTGCAGAGCGCGGGTGGCGCGGTGTACCTGCGCGCCAGCGAGCCGATCGAGCCCACGCGGCTGCAATTGCAGGACGCCGATACCGGCGCACTGATCCTGCTCGACATTGCGGCCGAACCGCCCAAGGACGGCGAAGCCGAACTGGAGCCGGTGCGTATCGTCGAGGGCAGCAGCACCCCGGCGCGCTACGGCGATCTGGCAGGCGGTGCCGATGAGGTCCCCGCACGCGCCCAGGACCAGGCAGGTACGCGGGCGACCCGGCGCGAAACCCCGGTGCCGGTCGTCCTGACGCGCTTCGCCGCGCAGAACCTCTACGCGCCCCTGCGCACCGTGGAGCCGCTGCCCGGCGTCATGCGGGTGAACCTGCGCCGCGACCTCGACCTCGACACGCTGATGCCGACGCTGCCGGTGCGCGCGGTCGCGCTCGCGTCGTGGCGCCTGGAAGACCAGTGGGTCACCGCCGTGCGTCTGACCAACAGCAGCAGCGGCTGGGTCACGCTCGACCCGCGCGTGCTGCAAGGCGATTTCCTCACCGCCACCTTCCAGCACGAAGCGCTCGGCCCCCGCGGGACGCCCGAGGACACGACCGTCCTGTACCTGGTGACGCGCGGGCACGGCCTCGCGCAATCGCTGCTGCCGGCGATCCACCGCTTCGACCCGGCCGTGCATCTGCCGCAGCCGGAAGCGGAAGCCGACGACGGCAAGGAGACCCGCCATGCGCAGTAACGGCTTGCTCAAGTGGCTGATGATCCCGGTCGCCTTGCTGGTGCTGTTCGTTGCCATCCGGCTGTTCTCCGGCGGAAGCACGTCGGCACCGCCCGCCGCGGATGCCGGTTCCAAGCTCACGCCCGAGGAAATGAAGGCGTTGGGCATCGAAGGCGATACCCCGCGCGACACCGTGGCAACGCTCGTCGCCCAGGTGAAGCAGTTGCGCACCGAGCTTCAGACCGCGCTGACCGACAACAAGTCGCAGCGCGAGGAAAACCAGCGCCTGCGCCAGCGCGAGAACTCCATCGACCAGCGCATCAATTCGGCCCTCGAATCCGAGCGCTCCAACCTGCGCCGCGACCAGGAACAGGCGGCCAGCGCGCGCCAGCAGACCGAAGGGCTGCTCGCCGACCTGCAGCGGCGTCTGGACAGCATCGGCGGGCGCGGCGGCGGCCATGCCGATCTGCCCGTGGGCCTGGGGCTGCGCGATGGCGACGAGGCCGGCATGGAAGGCGGCATGCGCTGGGTCGAGCCGGACGACGCGAAGAAGACCGAGGGACGCAACGGCAGTCGTGGCGCGGGCAGCGGCATGAGCTTCCCGACGAGCTTCGGCCCGGCGCAAAGCACGCTGGAAACGACCGCGGAAACCGTGGCGAACGCCGGCGCACGCGCGGCAGGCGTCAAGAGCGCCACGCCGGTTTATACCGTGCCGACCAACTCGACGCTGATGGGGTCGGTCGCGATGACGGCGCTGATCGGTCGTGTTCCGATCGACGGGACGGTGAACGATCCGTACCCCTTCAAGGTACTGGTCGGGCCGGACAACCTGACCGCCAATGGCATCGACATTCCCGACGTGGCCGGCGCCGTGTTCAGCGGAACCGCATCGGGCGACTGGACGCTTTCGTGCGTGCGCGGTCAGGTGCGCAGCATCACCTTCGTCTTCCACGACGGCACGATCCGCACCATCCCCGAAGACCGCGACGGCAACCAGCAGAACAACCAGCAGCGCGACGGCCTGGGCTGGATCAGCGATCCCTATGGCATCCCTTGCGTCAGCGGCGAGCGGCGCAGCAACGCCCAGCAGTACCTCGGCTCGCAGGCCCTGATCACCGCGGCCGGCGCCGGCGTGGCCTCGCTGATCGACAGCGACAGCGGCCAGATGTCCTACGTCGGCGCCGACGGCTCCATCGGCAGCGTCGGCATCTCGGGCAACGAGGCCGTGGGCCGCATCCTGGCCGGTGGCGTGCGCGACATGGCGGACTGGGTGAACAAGCTGTACGGGCAGGCGTTCGCGGCCGTCTATGTCCAGCCCGGCGCGAAGGTCGCCGTCCACCTCGAAAAGCCGCTCGCCATCGACTTCGATCCGGAAGGCCGCAAGGTCGATCACCGCGCAGGAGAAAGCCATGCTCTCGAACTTGAATAGGGGCCTGGCGCTGGCCCTCGCCGTCGCGGTGCTCGGCGGCTGCGCCACCAGCAAGGAAAAGCTGCTGCCCCACGGCGACAGCACGATGATGGACATCTGGCAGCAGAACGCCGGCGACGGCGGCGGGAGCGCCGGCCAGGCGGCACGCCGGCAATTGCTCGATGCCCGCCAGAGCCTGCGCCGGCCGCTGACCGAGGCCGACGTGCAGGCCGCGCCCGCCGAGCAGACGCGCTACACGCGCACCGCGCGCAACGAGGTCTATCGCCAGTTCCACCGGCTGCCGAATCCCGATCTCGTCATGTACGTGTATCCGCACTTGGCGGGCTCGGACCCTGTACCTGTACCGGGCTACACGACGGTCTTCCCCCTGTACCAGCGCGTGCAGTACGCCATGCCAGGCGAGCGCGTGGAGGACTACTGATGCGCTGGAAACTTCCCTGGCCGAAGCTGGCCACATCCAGCGCCAGCGACGACGAGCAGCCGGACGGTTGGCAGCGCCACGTCGATGCCTTGCGCCAGGCCGGTATCCCCGAACCTGGTGCAGCGGTCCAGGGCCGCAGGCCGGCAACCGTCGCCGACGAGAAGGCGCTGTACGACGTCGCGCCGTCGTTTGCGGAACTGCTGCCTTGGGTGGAGTTCCTGCCGCAGTCGAAGTCCATGCTGCTGGAGGATGGGCAGTCGGTGGCGGCCTTCTACGAACTGGTGCCGCTGGGCACCGAGGGCCGGGAACCCGGCTGGCTCGCGCATGCCCGCGATGCCTTGGAGAACGCGCTTCAGGACTCGTTCGATGAGCTGGACGAAAACCCCTGGGTGCTCCAGCTCTACGCCCAGGACGAGCCCAGCTTCGACCAGTACATGCAGACCCTGCGCGACTACGTGCAGCCGCGCGCCTGCGGTACCGCGCTCACCGAGTTCTACCTGCGCTTCTTCGGCCACCACCTGCGCGCGGTCGCCAAGCCGGGCGGCCTGTTCGAGGACACGGTGGTCACGCGGCTGCGCTGGCGCGGCCAGACGCGGCGGGTGCGCATGATCATCTATCGCCGTGCCACCGGGCAGGCAAGCCGCCGCGGCCAGACGCCCGAGCAGATGCTGAACATCGTCTGCGACCGCCTGTGCGGCGGCTTGGCGAACGCCGGCATCCAGGCACGGCGCATGGTCGCGGCCGACGTTCACGACTGGCTGCTGCGGTGGTTCAATCCGCGCCCCGCGATGCTTGGGCCGAGTGCAGAGGACCGGGAGCGCTTCTACGCGCTGGCGCGCTACCCCGACGAGGCCGAGGACGGCGAAATCGAACTGGCGAGCGGGCGGGATTTCAGCCAGCGGTTGTTCTTCGGCCAGCCACGCTCCGACGTGGAGCATGGCACCTGGTACTTCGACGGCATGCCGCACCGCGTGCTGATCACCGACCGGCTGCGCATGCCGCCTGCCACTGGGCACCTGACCGGCGAAACCCGCAAGGGCGATGCGATCAACACCCTGTTCGACCAGATGCCGGAAGACACCTTGATGTGTCTCACCATGGTCGCCACGCCGCAGGATGTCCTGGAAGCGGATCTCAACCACCTGGCGAAGAAGGCCGTGGGCGAGACGTTGGCGTCGGAGCAGACGCTCAAGGACGTGCAGGAAGCCCGCTCCCTCATCGGCAGCGCGCACAAGCTCTACCGGGGGACGCTGGCGTTCTACCTGCGCGGACGCGACGAAGCGGAACTGGACCGGCGCGGCCTGGACCTGGCGAACGTGATGCTCAATGCCGGCTTGCAGCCGGTGCGCGAGGACGACGAGGTGGCACCGCTCAACAGCTACTTGCGCTGGCTGCCGTGTTGCTACAACCCGGGCCAGGATCGGCGCAGGTGGTACACCCAACTGATGTTCGCGCAGCACATCGCGAACGTGTCGCCGGTGTGGGGCCGCGCCCAGGGTACGGGGCACCCCGGCATCACGATGTTCAACCGTGGTGGCGGCCCGATCACCTTCGATCCGCTCAATCGCCTGGATCGGCAGATGAACGCCCATCTGTTCCTGTTCGGCCCTACCGGCTCGGGCAAGTCAGCGACGCTCAACAACCTCTTGAACCAGGTCACGGCGATCTACCGCCCGCGGCTGTTCATCGTGGAGGCCGGCAACAGCTTCGGCCTGTTCAGCGATTTCGCGCGCAGGCTCGGGCTGACGGTGAACCGGGTCAAGCTGTCCCCTGGCTCGGGCATCAGCCTCGCGCCGTTCGCCGATGCACGCCGGCTGATCGAAACGCCGAGCGACGTGCAGACCCTCGATGCCGATGCGCTGGACGAGGACCTGCCCCCGGACGCCTCGGCCATGGAGGCGGACGAGCAGCGCGACGTGCTCGGCGAACTGGAGATCACGGCGCGGCTGATGATCACGGGCGGCGAGGACAAGGAAGAAGCCCGGATGACGCGGGCCGACCGCTCGCTGATCCGCCAGTGCATCCTTGACGCCGCCGAGCACTGCGTGGCCGAGAAGCGCACGGTGCTCACGCGCGACGTGCGCAACGCGCTGCGCACCCGCGGCCAGGACCCGACGCTGCCCGAAATGCGGCGCGTGCGGCTGCTGGAGATGGCGGACGCGATGGATATGTTCTGCCAAGGCACGGACGGCGAGATGTTCGACCGCGACGGCACGCCGTGGCCCGAAGCCGACATCACCCTGGTCGATCTGGCGACCTACGCCCGCGAGGGCTACAACGCCCAGCTCTCCATCGCCTACATCAGCCTGATCAGCACGGTGAACAACATCGCCGAGCGCGACCAGTACCTGGGCCGCCCGATCATCAACGTCACCGACGAAGGCCACATCATCACGAAGAACCCGCTGCTCGCGCCCTACGTCGTGAAAATTACAAAGATGTGGAGGAAATTGGGGGCCTGGTTCTGGCTCGCGACGCAGAACATCGACGACTTGCCGCGCGCCGCGGAGCCCATGCTCAACATGATCGAGTGGTGGATTTGTCTCAGCATGCCGCCCGATGAAGTCGAGAAGATCGCGCGGTTCCGCGAACTCTCGCCCGCGCAGAAGGCGCTGATGCTTTCGGCGCGCAAAGAGGCGGGGAAATTCACCGAAGGCGTCATCCTCTCCAAGAGCATGGAAGTGCTGTTCCGCGCCGTGCCACCGAGCCTGTACCTCGCCCTCGCCCAGACAGAACCCGAGGAGAAGGCCGAACGCTACCAGCTCATGCAGCAGTACGGCTGCACCGAACTGGAAGCGGCGTTCAAGGTGGCCGAGAAGATCGACCAGGCCCGCGGCATCGAGTCGCCGGCCCTGGAACTGTCGTAAGCCGGAGAACGCCATGGAACAGAAACGTCCTTCCATCCCGATGCAGGTCCAGGCGTTCCGCCGTCGCCGCTGGCGGCCTCGCTGGCCCTGGGTATTGGCTGCTGCGCTGGTCGCGCTGCTGCTGATCTGGCTGGTGTCCCGGACGCCCGGCGAATCCTCAGCGCCGTCGCCCGCGCCGGTCGGCACGGCGCAGGTCGCTGGGCCACCCTGGCAGATGGGCAACCCGGAAGGCCGCTTCACGCTGACGCTCTATGCCGACCTGGAATGTCCGTTCTGCCGGGAGTACTTCCCGCAGCTCAAGCGGTGGGTCGGCAACAACACCGACGTCGCACTGCAATGGCATCACCAGCCGCTGGCGGCGCACGAGCCAGCCGCGTCGGCCGAGGCTCGTCTGGCCGAGTGCGCTGCCGAAGCTGGCGGGGATGCGGCGTTCTGGCAGGCGGTCGAATGGGTCTATGCCCACACGCGCAGCGACGGCCAGGGCTTGCCCGATGACTTGCGTTATCCCGAAACAACGTCAGCCATCGAACAGTGCATGGCGAGCGAGCGCCCCAACGTGGCCATCCGCGCGCAGGCCGCGGAAGCCACCAAGAGCGGCGTGACCGCCACGCCGTCGCTGCGACTGCTCGATCGCCAGACGGGCCAGGCCATCCTGCTGCAGGGGCCTATCGAGGGTGATGCCTTGCTCTCGGCCATGGACATGCTGGCAGCCGAGGACTCGACCAGCGACGCGGCGGCTTCGCTCGCCACCCCCACATCCGAAATGCCTGCCGACGTTGTCGGCGACATGCCCAGGTAGCCCTCGGTCTTGGAGGCTACGGCGCGGCTTGCCGCGCTGACCGCGACCCGTTCGCTCCGCATCCTGCCTGCGAACAATCACCGCTGCGCGGTGGTGGATGCTGTTTCCATCCCCAGGAGGGCTTGCCCTCCCAGGGCGGCGTCCTCCGTTCACATTCTGGAGGTTCGCCATGTCTCTCGTCGTCAATGACTCCTGCGTGGAGCCACGTTTTACCCCAACGTCCCAATCCGATGACTGGATCATCCAACAAGCCATCGTGCTGCTGGAAAAACGTGTTTTCAAGGCCGGGCCGCTTCTTGACCAGCCACAGGCCGCAAAGGACTACCTGCGTCTGAAACTCGTCGCAGAACCGAACGAAGTGTTCGCCATCGTGTTCATGAACACTAAGCACCGGGTGTTGGCCTACGAGCCGATGTTCAAAGGCACGCTCGATGCGACCGCGGTTTATCCGCGAGTGGTCGTGCAGCGGGCATTGGAGCTGAATGCCGGCGCGGTGATTTTTTCGCATCAGCATCCGTCGGGATGCACTGAGCCGTCAAGCGCGGATCGCGTTTTGACCGACCGACTGAAGGCCGCGTTGGCGCTCATCGACGTGCGAGTGTTGGACCACATCATCGTTGGCCAAGGCACGCCGTACTCGTTCGCGGAATCCGGCTTGCTGTAGCGACGGCATCGGCTTGCTAATCCACGCGGAGGCTTCGGCCTCCGCTTTTTTCATGGGCGCGAGACAAGCAGGTATGCGGGCAGTGCGCGATGCGCATTGTTTGTTGGGGCCGCATCGGCTTCGCGTTTGACTACGGCTCTGATCAACTTCAAGGGCACGCGACATGCCAGCATCTCTTCTCCGGTTCGCGTCGGGCTGGCGAACCCTCGGCCTGGCCGTGGCGCTGCCGGCCGCCCTGGCCGTTTTCAGCCCGGCCACCTTCGCCGCCGACGTGGTGGTCGTCACCGACAGCCGACACCCGGTCAAGACCATGGGCGGCGAGCGGTTGATCGAACTGGACGAAGCCCGCCGGATTGAAGCGGAACTGTCGGCAGAGCTACCCACCGATCCTGAACAGGCAACGGCCATCGTCAAGCGCCGGCTGTCCAGCGGCGGCGCCGATCTCCAGCGCCGCATCGCCTCCGCGTACCAAGGCGTCACCGACGCATGGAGCCTGGGCGTCACCAGCCTCCCAGCAGTCGTGGTGGACCAGCGTTACGTGGTCTATGGCGAGCCGGACGTGGCTCGCGCCATCGCCGGCATCGAGCAGCACCGGAGGAACCAGCCGTGACCCGACCATTCGACCTGATGCGCCGCATCCGTGCTGGCGTGGTATCCGTGCTGCTGCTCAGCGCTACGGGCAGCTACGCCCTCAACACCGCCACCGTCATCGGCTCGGTGGCATCGCCCGACTGCCTCGAATACCGCGTCGTCGGCATCTGCTACTGGCTCTACTGCACCTGGACGGGCTGCACGGTGCGCACGTCCACCAAGGTTCGCCACTACGTTCCCGATGCAGTCGTCTCCAGCTACAGCAACACCGGCGAGAACCCCTGGGTCGAAGTCCGGGCGATGAGCACGCCCAACCCGTCCGCCCAAGCGGGCGGCGACGGAACCACGAACGAGGATCACGAAAACAACCTCGCCAAGTTCAAGAACGCCGACGTGATCGGCCACCCTGGCGTCGAGGTGTTCAACCAGTTCGTCTCGTCGTCGGGCTACTTCTGTGAGGGCGCGGGCACGGCGTTCATGCCGTACTTGCTCAGCACCCTGGATACGCTGGCCTGGCGCTACAACGTGCCCGAGATGGCCTACCCGGAAGCGCTGATTCCGGGCCGGCGCGAAGTCGGCGCCCGTACCACGATGAATCTCTGGGGCAACGTGTATCCCCGTGGCGGCTTCCTGCACCAGACCGACGACTTCAAGGCCGGCGCAGTGGTAGCCCAGCGTGCGGGCGATGTGGTCACTCGCCGGGGGCAGATCCACGTCTATCAGCCGTTGCTTGCCAACTCCCGCGACGGCTACTGGCCGGCCGGCGCGCTGATGGAGGGCGATGCCTCCACCGGCAAGTGGCAAGAACTCACCCCCGTCTTGTCGTCGTCCTGCACGGTCTTTCCGCGCAGCGGCTTCCTTACCCAGGCGCAGCAAGGCGACTACGCATGGGCGCTGTGGCGGCCGTATGCCTGCTGCGAACGCCGGGGCCAGGTGTTCCTGGGCAGCGTCGATTTCCTCTGAGGTGGTGCCATGAAGTTCCGTCCCGCATTCAATCCGCTCTGCCGCCGGGCACGTCGCACGAAGATCGTCCTGGCGCTGGCCGGCGCACTCGCGCTGGGCAGCGGCGTGGCCTGGGGTCAACTGGGATACCAGACCAGCGGCAGCGTCATCGGCGATGACGTCATGTACTCGATCGGTGGCGGCAACGCCGTGTCGATGGGCCGTGCGGCCGGCATGCGCTCTCTCGGTGTCGGCGTGGGCTGGAACAGCAACTTGATCTGCGGCGACATGAGCATCCAGACCACGTTGAGGAACCAACTCAACGGCATCACCAACGGCTTCCAGCAAATCATGTCGTCGGTGATCCAGAGTGCCACCAGTGCGGTGGCATCGTTGCCTGCGCTGATCATCCAGCGGGCCGATCCCGGTCTGTACAACCTGCTCACCAATGGCGTGCTGCAGGCGCGACTGGATTTCGACCGCAGCAAGCTGACGTGCCGTGCCATGGCCGAGAAGATGGCCGAAACGGCGGGCGGCCAGCTCGGCTGGAGCCAGATGGCCGAAGGGCTGGCGCTGCGCGATGCCGTGTCGAGCACGGATGCGGTCTCGGCCATCGAGCAGGCCGAGACGCGCCGCGGCAATGACGGCGTGCCGTGGGTCGGGGGCAGCAACGCGGGCGGCTCCGGCCAGCCCGCGATCAGGGTCGTCGGCGATGTCACCCGCGCTGGCTACAACCTGGTCAACGGCCGCGGCGTGACCGACACCTCGTCTATCGCGCCGGCCAGTTGCAGCAGCCTCTCGTGCCAGACCTGGGCCTCGCCGCAGGCCGCCGTCGAATGGGCCACGCGCGTGCTCGGCGAGAAGGAGCAGCGCACGTGCGATGCCTGCACCAAGACCGAGACGACGCCGGGCGTCGGGCTCACGCCGCTGATCCAGGAGGAGTACGACGCGAAGCTGCAGGCGCTCCAGGACCTGGTGACCAAGGCCAAGAACACGACGCCCGAGAACCTGCGCGAGGCCGGCAGTGCGTCGCTGCCCATCACGCGCGGCGTGATCGAGGCGCTGCGCGACGAGCCCGACCAGCACCTGCTGTCGCAGCGCCTGGCGTCCGAGGTCGCGCTGGCGTCCGTGCTGGAGAAGGCGCTGCTGCTGCAGCGCACGCTGCTCACGGGCAAGAAGGAGCCCAACGTCGCGGCGAACGAGCTTGCCGTGGAGGCGGTGAACCACGAGAGCGACACGCTCGACCGCGAGATTCGCAACCTCAAGACCGAACTGGAGCTGCGGCGCGAGCTGGCGAACAACTCGCCCATGGCGATCATTCAGCGCCACGGCACGCGCGCGGCCGGCTCGCGCGGCATCTACGAGGGCGATCCTGTGCCGGATCGCCTCGACCAGCTCCAGAAGGGCAATCCGGGGAGTCGGCCATGAGCCCGGGGCGCATGGCCTGGCGGCAAAGTAGAGCCGGTCTTCGCTGGTTGTTCAGCCGGCGCGCGGCGAAAACGCTGCTGTGGCTGGTGCTGATCGTTGCCGCCGCCGCGGGGGCGAACGTCGCGGGCATCTACCTGGTCGGCAGCGTTGCAGGCTGGGAACGGTGGCTGGCGGCCTCCGCAGGGCATTTCTTCATCTGGCGGCTGTGCGTGTACGCGGCAACGGCCTATGGATGGTTCTGGATGCGCCGCCGGGTGCTGGCCCGCGAAGACCAAAGCGGGACAGATGGGCAGGCACGGCGCCGGCTGATCCGCACCGAGGTCGCCGGCGTCGTCGCCATCGTCGCACTGGAAACCAGCCTGTTGATGCAGGCCGCTTGAGGGGAGATCGGGGCCATGACGCTCTTCACGACCGACTATCTGGAGTACTACCTCACCCTCGTGTCCTGGATCGTCAACAACGGCATCTGGGCCGTGCTGGTGTCCAGCGGAGTGTTTGCGCTGCCTTTCGTCGCCATCGTCGTGCAGGAGTGGCTGAAGGCCCGTGCGGAAGGCGCTGACGAGGGCAACAAAGGCGTCCTGAGTGCCGCCCGTATCGAGAACCGGGTGTTCGTCGCGATCGTGGTGGTGATGTTCGCGGGCATTCCGTTCATCGACGTGGACCTCAGCACCATCCAGTACGACAGCTCGCGCTCGGCGCAGTGCCAGGTCAGCGTGCCGCAGCCCACGGAAACCGGCTGGTCGCAGTCTTTCAGCACCATCAACAATCAGTCGGCGAAGGTGCCGGTCTGGTGGGCCTTCATGCACGCGCTCTCGCGCGCCGTCACGAGCGCCTCGGTAGCGGCGATCCCGTGCGGTACGGACCTGCGGCAGATGAGGATGGAGATCGACGCGACGCGCATTGACGACCCGGTACTGGCTCAGGAAGTCGCGGACTTCTCACGGGATTGCTATGGGCCTGCGCGGGCCAAACTGTTCATGCAGCGCCCGGATCTCGATGAGCAGCAGATGCACGACGTGACCTGGATCGGCTCGCGCTTTTTCACGGACACGGGTGGCTACTACGACAGCTACCGCTCCAGCACGGCGCGCGAAGCCTGGCCCTACGACGACACCCGCGATGCTGGCCTCGCGCAGGTTGCCAATGGCGGCGGTTATCCGACCTGCAGGGAGTGGTGGGCCGGTGGCAGCAACGGCCTGCGGGCACGCCTGCTGGGTCAGGTGGACCCGAGCCTGCTGAGTCGCCTGGCGGGCTGGGCCGGGTTCCTGAGCCGGGCCGAGGTGGACGATTCGGTGATCCGCGCCATCGCGTCACCGCGGCAGCAGAAACTGAACCAGGGCAGCGTCTATACGGACTACGGCGGCCAGATCGACAAGACCCTGCCGAACATCGTGACGCGCGCCACGGGCGACGTCGGAATGGCAGTCGGCGCGATCGCTGCGTTTCCCGCCATGGACGTCGTGCGCCAATCCCTGCCCATGGTGCTCGCCTTGCTGAAGATGGCGCTGGTCATCTGCATCCCGCTCGTGCTGGTCGTGGGCACCTATGACCTGAAGACGGTCGTCACCGTCAGCGTTGTGCAGTTCGCGCTGTTCTTCACGGACTTCTGGTTCCAGCTCGCACGCTGGATCGATTCGACGATTCTGGACGCGCTTTATGGCTGGGGCTTCGGTTGGAACCGGCCGCACACCAACTTCGACCCGCTGGTGGGGTTGAACAACGCCTTCGGTGACATGCTCCTGATGTTCATCACGGGCACGATGTTCATCGTGCTGCCTACCTTCTGGATCATGGCCTTGGCTTGGGCGGGCGTTCGCGCCGGTAACGTGCTGCAAGGCCTCTCTGGTGCCACTGGCGATGCCAAGGCTGCCGGTGGGAAGGGAGGAAGTATCGCGATCAATGCAGTGTCGAAGAAGTGATCATTGCTAGTCGTCCTCGACATGAGGATCAATGCGAAAACCGTCGTAGGTGTACAGGCCGAACCCGGCTGGTCCGTTTCGCCATTCTGGCTCGGGCAACTCCTCGCCCAGGTCGGCGTTGCGGGCCATCCAGGCAACGACCATGACGCACACCAGCAGCAGAGCCAGCCAGAAGGTGGTGTACAGCAGCACCCCGAGCGCGGCCAGCTTGAGCACCCACACGAGCACGACAGCGCCAGCTACCGGCACTCCCTTGGAGATCAACCAGTTCGACGCCCGCCGTTCGCCGCGCGCATAGGCACGCCATCCGTGGCCAAAGGCGCGGCCGAGGCGTTCTGCGGTGCTGGTGCGGGTCGTCGCGTTCATGGTCGTCTCCTGCTGCTGAGGAATGCCTATTCCAGTTTGCTCCACTTCATTCGGTTTGCGGCTTCAATGTGTTTTCTTGCTGCTTCAGGACGCTTCGTCATCCGGCCCCACCGGGCCGGGGTCGGGTTCCACGCCAATGCGGTAGGTGGCAACGAACCGCGGCCAGTCCAGATGGTCCACCAGGTCGATGTCCTCGATGACGCCAACCTTCGGTCCCGCACGCTCGAACAGGGCGATGCTCTTGGCGGGATAGTTGTTGCGCGACGGATAGAGCACCCCGTCGAACAGCGCCTGGCCGTCATCTCCGAGCATCGCATGCACCTGGGCGGACACCTGCTGCGTGTGCGTGTAGTCGCGGCTGGCCAACTGCTCCAGGTTCAGGCCGAAGTAGCCCGCCATGACGCCCGGCGCCGTGAGATCGGCCAGAAGCACGTCGTCCATCACGCCTACTGCGCGCACCATCCGGGCTTGGACTTCTTTCAGCGCGATCGAGCGTTGCGTGTCCGCAAGCCACTGGTGCTTGTGAAACACCGACTCCATCAGCGCCGTGGGCAGGTCGCGCCCCAGGTAGAGCACGCCGTAGGCCCCTGCCGGGTCATCGTAGCGATTCGTGCTGCTGTGGCCATAGTACAGCGGGCTGCCCCGATAGACGACGCGGCTCACATGCTGGAGCAGTTCACCGGCATCGATCAGGAACGAAGGCAGCTCGTGGTTCATGGCGGTCTCGCCTCAATGCACCTGCACGCCCAGCACGTTGAACACGGCCTCGGCCACGTCATCGATCGTGCCATGCGTCACCGCATCCACCGGCGAGCGACCGCCCAAGCCTTCGAGCGGTTCGGACAGCGCGCGGTAGATCGTCCAGTGGTCGATGCCCTCGACCTCCTGAAGCACGGCTTGGGTCAACTGCTGCTTCACCGGGTCGAGCTGCCAGTCGGGCAGCTTCTGGCCGCGCGCTCCCACGTTCAGCGCCAGCAAGCGACGGGCAAGAATGTCCTTGTAGATCTGCTGGCGCGACTTGTCCGCCAACTTGGCGTACTCGGGGATCGGCAGGTTGTGCGGCTGGTTGAAGGCCTCCAGCAGCACGGCGCGGCCTCGCTGGACGTCGGTTTCAGTCGGTGCCCAGCGCGTGTCGGCGCGCAGCGCGGCCGCCTTGCGCTCCAAGGCCTGCGCCACCGTTTTGCCTTCGAGGTTGGCGGGCAGCTTCACCGCTTCCACGCGCTCATGAATGAACGCCTGCAACTCGGCCGCGAAAGCCGGGGCATTGCGGATTTCGACGGTATCCGCGAAACGGCGCACATCCTCCACGGTGACGCGCGGCAGACGGTCGGCAATGAACTCGATCGCAGTGGGCATGGTCAGCTCCCAAGTAGGTTTGAGACAGGGTTCACTCTAGTCGCCTTTGTCGCACTTGTCAACTTAGTCGCCTGAGCGGGAGCCTACCTGGCGGTGTAGCGTCCCGGCAGCATAGGCCGGGGCCAGCGCCAAGTCGCCGTCCAATCCATTCGTGCGAGTTCCACATTGACGCTGGAGCCGCAGCCCGGGTCCCGCTATACCGAAACGGTTAAAGGCCAAAGGGTCGAAACGGCAAGGGAATGGGGCGCAAGGGGAAAGGCCCTACCTCGAAAAGGCCAAAAGGCCTCCCGCCCGGCCCGCCATCAGGACACCGACATGCTCTCCCTGTTCCAGCGAAAACGGCCCCCGGTCGCTGCCGCGCCGTCGCCAGCCCCCGCCACCGGCCTCCCGAAAGGGTTGATGCGGCCGGAGTCGGCCGCATCGCTGCTGGCCACCCCGCGCCGGCAGAAGCTGATGGAACACATCTGGCAGCGCACCTCGCTCTCGCGCAGGCAGTTCGCCACCCTGTACCGCACGCCACTGGAGCGCTACGCCGAACTGGTCCAGGCTTTCCCGGCCTCCGAAGCGCACCACCACGCATATCCGGGCGGCATGCTCGACCATGGCCTGGAAATCGTCGCCTACAGCCTGAAGCTGCGGCAGTCCCATTTGCTGCCCATCGGGGCCAGCCCCGAAGACCAGGCGGCGCAGGCCGAAGCCTGGACTGCGGCCGTCGCTTATGCCGCGTTGCTCCATGACATCGGCAAGGTAGCGGTCGATCTGCACGTCGAGCTGGCCGACGGCAGCACCTGGCACCCGTGGCACGGCCCGCTGCGTCAGCCGTACCGCTTCCGCTACAACCCCGACCGCGAGTACCGGCTCCATAGCGCCGCGACAGGCTTGCTCTACCAGCAACTGCTCGATCGCGATCTGCTGGACTGGCTCAGTGGCTATCCATCCCTGTGGGCGCCGCTGCTCTACGTCCTGGCCGGGCAGTACGAGCACGCCGGGGTGCTGGGCGAGCTGGTCGTGCAGGCCGACCGCGCCTCTGTCGCCCAGGAGCTGGGCGGCGATCCGGCCCGCGCCATGGCCGCGCCCAAGCACTCGCTCCAACGCAAGCTGGTCAACGGGCTGCGCTACCTGCTCAAGAAAGCGCTGAAACTGAACCAGCCCGAAGCCTCCGATGGCTGGCTCACCGAGGACGCGCTGTGGCTGGTGAGCAAGACGGTATCGGACAAGCTGCGCGCGCACCTGCTGTCCCAGGGGGTCGATGGCATCCCTGCGAACAACACCGCGGTGTTCAATGTGCTCCAGGACCACGGCATGTTGCAGCCGACGGCCGACGGCAAGGCGATCTGGCGCGCGACCGTGACCAGCTCGACCGGCTGGTCCCACTCGTTCACCCTGTTGCGGCTGGCACCAGCGCTGATTTGGGAGCCTGGCGAGCGGCCGGCGCCGTTCGCGGGGACGGTGGCGATCGATACGACAGCGGCCGACAAAGATGCCGATGCCTCGGTGCAATCGGCAGCAATCGCGGCAACGCCTCCTGCCGAAGAGCAGCAGTCCGCTCCATGGACGGACGCTGGCGGCGCCGCTGCCCCGGTTCACCCGTCCGCTGCCCGGGCCGTGCCCGATGTCATGGAAGACATGCTCGCGATGGTGGGAATGGGTGATTTGCCTGGCATCCGGCAGGATGCAGAAGCCGTCTCGGTCGAAGCGCCTGCCGCAGCCCCCGAAATTCCTGCATCGTCCGTGGCGAAGCCACTGCCTCCAGCGCCCGCGCCTACGTCCGCGCAGCCATCCGGCAAGCACTTCATGGCATGGCTGCAACAGGGCGTCGCCTCGCGGCGGCTCATCATCAACGACGCCAAGGCGCTCGTGCATACCGTGGGCGACACCGCCTACCTGGTCAGCCCCGGCGTCTTCCAGCGTTACGCGCAGGAGCACCCGCAAGTTGGCACGCTGGCGAAGCAGGAAAGCCAGCAGGATTGGCAATGGGTACAGAAGCGTTTCGAGCGACTGCAACACCATCGCAAGCATCCCAACGGCCTGAACATCTGGACCTGCGAGGTGACGGGGCCTCGCAAATCCCGCCGCCTCCACGGCTACCTGCTGGACGATGCGCGCCTGCTGTTCGCCGACACGCCGCCGAACAACCCTTACCTGACACTGGTGCAAGAGAAGTGACGAAAACCGCAGCGCCACGTTCCCGGTGCGCGCTGCAACCGCTACCGACTCATTTCGCGCCTGCTTTCTTCCGCGGCTCGGCCTTCTTCTTTGGAGTGCCGATCAGCTCCTCGCTGTAGCGCAACGAATCGACCACCAGTGAAAACGCCGGCGACGGTTGCCGGTGGCCGGGGTCGTACAGGAAGTGTCCTGAGAACGGCTCACACCAGTCCTCCAGCACATGCACTAGGCGACCTTCCTCGATGTGCAGCGCGAACTCCTCTTCGGGAAGCGGGTAATGCCCAACGCCGATGGCGTGCTAAGAAACTGAGGGCGAGTTCGCCGGTGGCACCCGAAATGAAGCAGATACCGCCGGCCTTCACGCTAGTAGCTGGATTACGTTGTGACCGCCGGCATGGATGGACGCCCGCGACGGCGTAGCTCCCACTGCTTGACGAGCGCGTATATCGCCGGGATGACCGCCAACGTCAAGACAGTCGAGGACACCATGCCGCCCACCATCGGTGCGGCGATCCGGCTCATCACCTCACTGCCCGTGCCAGACCCCCACATGATCGGCAGCAGGCCCGCCATGATCGCGACCACGGTCATCATCTTGGGCCGAACACGTTCGACAGCGCCCTCCATGATTGCCTCGTACAGATCGGCGACGCCTGCATCGCGGCCAACAGCCTGCCTGCGTTCGCGGACCTCCTTCCATGCATGATCGAGGTAGATCAGCATGATCACGCCTGTCTCGGCCGCAACGCCGGCGAGCGCGATGAAGCCGACTGCTACCGCAACGCTCATCTGATAGCCCAACCACCACATCAACCAAACGCCGCCCACCAGTGCGAAGGGCACGGACAACATCACGATCAATGTCTCCGACAAACGGCGGAAGTTCAGGTAGAGCAGGACGAAGATCAGTGCAAGGGTCACCGGCACCACGACCTTCATCTTCTCCTTGGCGCGCTCCATGTTCTCAAACTGTCCGCTCCAGGTAGCGTAGTAGCCCTGCGGAAACTCGACTTCTTCGGCCACTGCCTGCTGAGCGCGTTTGACGAAGGCTCCGATGTCGGGCTCACGCGTATCGACATATACGTAGGCGGCCAGTAGCGCATTCTCGGTACGGATGCCAGGCGCTCCGCGTGTTAGACGCACGTCTGCCACTTGGCCGAGCGGAATCGGGCCGTTCATGGTTGGCACGTAGACGTCGGAGCCCATCCGCGACGGATCGTCGCGCAGCCCTCGGGCGTAGCGCACCGACACGCCGTAGCGCTCCAGCCCCTCTACCGTGGTGGTCACCGTCTCGCCACCCAGTGCGGTGGCGATCACGTCCTGCACCATGTTGATGGTGAGCCCATACCGGGCGAGCTGATCACGCCGAGGCACAATGTCCACGTAGTAGCCTCCGGCCACGCGCTCGGCATAAGCGCTGCTCGCACCCGGCACCTTGCGCACGACGGCTTCCACCGCCTGGGCCATCTTCTCCAGTGTTTCCAAGTCCTTGCCAAACACCTTCACGCCCACCGGTGTGCGAATACCAGTTGAGAGCATGTCAATGCGGGCCTTGATCGGCATCGTCCACGAGTTCGCCAGTCCCGGGAATTTAAGCGCGGCATCCATTTCAGCGATCAGCTTGTCGGTCGTCATGCCGACACGCCATTGATCCTGCGGCTTGAGATTGATGATGGTCTCGAACATCTCCAGGGGCGCCGGGTCGGTCGCCGTGCTGGCACGACCGGCCTTGCCGTAGACCGATTCCACTTCAGGAAAGGTCTTGATGATGCGATTGGTCGTGGCCAGTAGGCGTCCGGCCTCGGTAACCGACATACCCGGCAGCGCCGCTGGCATGTAGAGCAGCGTGCCCTCGTTGAGCGCCGGCATGAACTCCGAGCCGATCTGGCGCGCGGGGATGATCGTCGCGACCATCGCAAGAATGGCCAGCAGAAGTGTGACGCCTTTGAAACGCAGTACCGCCTTGATGATCGGTCGATACAGCCAGATCAACAGCCTGTTCACCGGATTCCTAGCCTCGGGCAGGATACGACCGCGCACGAAGAACAGCATCAACACTGGCACCAGCGTCACCGACAGCAAGGCGGCGCCGGCCATGGCGAAGGTCTTGGTGAAGGCGAGAGGTGAGAACAAGCGGCCTTCCTGGCCCTCAAGCGCAAACACCGGTAGGAAGGAGACCGTGATGATGAGCAGCGAGAAGAACAGCGCCGGCCCCACCTCTTTGCACGCCTGGACGATAGCCCTCGCTCGCTCCTTCTGGGTAGCGCCCTCGGGCAGATGCTCGATGCGTTTGTGCGCGTTTTCGATCATCACGATCGCCGCATCGACCATGGCTCCGATTGCAATCGCGATGCCGCCGAGGCTCATGATGTTCGACCCAAGCCCGAGACTGCGCATGGCGATGAATGCGATCAGGATACCCAGGGGCAGCGTAATGATTGCTACCAGCGCGCTGCGCACGTGCAGCAGAAAGATCACGCACACCACTGCAACGATCAGGCTTTCTTCGAGTAGCGTCCATTTCAGATTGCCGATCGCTCGCTCGATGAGCTGGGAGCGGTCATATACCGGGACGATCTCGGCGCCAGTCGGCAAGCCCGGGGCAATCTCCGCGATTTTTGCCTTGACATTGGCGATTACCTGAAGCGCATTTTGACCGAACCGCGCCATGACGATGCCGGAGGCGACTTCACCCTCGCCATTCAGTTCAGCGATGCCGCGCCGCTCGGCCGGCACCAGCTCGACGCGAGCTACATCCGATACACGCACAGGGGTTCCACGATCAGCCTTGAGCACGATGTCGGCAATGTCCTGGACACTTCGCAGGTAGCCCCGGCCACGTACCATGTACTCCTTCTCTGCCATCTCGACAACCCGGCCGCCGACGTCCTTGTTCGACGCACGGATAGCCTGTGTGACCTGATCGAGTGTGATTCCATAGCCAGCCAGACGTAGCGGATCGACAGTGACCTGGTACTCGCGAACGAAGCCACCCAGGCTTGCCACCTCGGAAACACCCTGCGCCTTGGTAAGCTGATACCGCACGAACCAATCCTGCAAACTGCGGGTGTCGGCCAAGCTCATGTCCTTGCCCTGCACCGCATACTGATACACCCACCCTACGCCGGTCGCATCTGGCCCGATCTGTGGTGCCACTCCCTGCGGCAGACGGCCAGCTACAGTGCTCAGGTATTCCAGCACGCGCGAGCGAGCCCAGTAGATGTCGGTACCATCTTCGAATATCACGTACACGTAGGATGCACCGAACATCGAGAATCCACGAACCACCTTCGCACGCGGCACGGCCAACATCGAAGTGGTGAGCGGATAGGTAATTTGGTCCTCGACCACTTGCGGTGCTTGCCCGGGATAGTCGGTGTAGACGATCACCTGAACATCCGAAAGATCGGGCAACGCATCGAGCGGCGTATTCTTCACCGCATAGATGCCGCCACCGACCAGGAACAACGTGGCAAGCAGCACGAGGAAGACATTTCGTGCCGACCAGTCAATCACGCGATCAAGCAAGCCAGTCGCCGCCGGCTTGGCTGCGTCGTCGCGCCCCAGGCCTGGAGAGTTCGTCGCAGAAGTGCGCATCTCAGTGCCCCCTGTGTCCGCTTGCGGCCGAGGTCGGCTTGCGGCTGGCAATCGGCTCTATGCTTGTGACGACGTACTCGCCAGGCTTGCCTGCCTTGAAGGAAAAGCGGACAGCGGCACCTGGGCCCATGTTCTTCATCAGGGCTGGGTCGCCAATCACGAAGTCCATGGTCATCGCCGGCCACTGAAGCGCCGGGATCTCGCGGTGAGCGACCGTGACCCGACCAGATTGAGCGTCGAACGCATCAATCGTCCCTTCAGCCTCATAGGAGCTTGCCGCGCCGCCATGGTCATGTCCATCAGCCTGGGGGGCGACCATGTTCGCTAGCGCCGCCTTGAGCTGACTCTCCGAATCGATCAGAAAGTTGGCCGAGACGACCACCCGATCGCCTGGCTCGACCCCTTCCAGCACCTCGACCACATCCTGACCACGCTGTCCGAGCTTGACCACCTGTGGTTTGAAACGTCCCTCACCAAGCACGCGCAAGACGACCTGGCGCTCGCCATCGTCGATGATTGCGGAGGTCGGTACAGTCGCCTTCGGAGTCGTGTCGCCGACCGCCAGCTTGACCTGGGCGAACATGCCGGGGCGCAGCAAGCCTTCGGCATTGCCCAGTTCAATTCGCATCCGAGTACTGCGGGTAGTCGCGTCAAGCGTTGGATACAGGTAGCTGATCCGCCCCTCGAAACTGCGGCCGGGAAAGGCGTCTAGCGCAATCTGCGCAGACTGTCCCACGCGCACGTGCGCAAGATCGCGTTCGTAGACGTCGGCAATGATCCACACTTTCGACAGATCGGCGATGCGAAACAGCGCATCACCCGGCATGAAGCGCTTGCCCTGTATGGCCTCTTTTTCGAGCACAACGCCGCTTACAGGCGCGTGGAAGACCTGGCGGGCACCAGCCTGTCCAGCTACTTCGAGGTTACGCAGACGAGCGCGCGTTGCTTCGGCCAAGCGGCTAGCGGACTCGCTCGCCAGCGGGTCGTGATCCGCGCTCTGGCTGGCAAGTCGCTCGGCGATGCGCAGTTCCTCTCCGGTGGATTGCAGCTCGGGACTGTAGGCGGTGAAGAGCGCCTGTCCCTTCCGGACCGTATCGCCGACGGCATTGACATGTAGGCGTTCGATCCAGCCCTCGAAGCGCGGGGCGACCACCACCTGGCTACGCTCGTCGGTCTCGATACGTCCGCTCACACGCACGGCTGCATCAACAACACGCAATTCAACCTCAGCAGTCCTAACCCCGAGCGATTGGACACGCGCGGGACTGACAATCACCGCGCCTGTATCGTCCGGTTTGGTGTCTGCATAGACTGGGATGTAGTCCATCCCCATAGGGTCCTTCTTGGGCACAGGGGAGGTGTCCGGCAGACCCATTGGGTTGCGGTAGTAGAGAACTTTTTGCTCGCTCTGAGTGCTGCCATCGGCAAGCGGAGCGGCCGGGCCAGGACTGGTTTCGACAGCCTGATTGGCAGGTGCCGTCGCGTGTTGCGCTTGAGCGAACCAGTATCCAGCGCCTGCAGCAATGGCCACGGCTACGGCGATCGTCGTCAATCGGACGGCAGCGTTCACTTCAGTTCCCCTGTAAGTTTCTTGATTTCGATCAGGGCCAGACGAGCCTCCACCTCGACCTTCAGGCGCTGCCCTCGGATGTCGATGAGCTGGCGCTCGGCCTCGATCACGTTGTCGAAATCGACCGCGCCACTGGCAAGCGCCGCCCGGCTGGCGTCCCGCGTTGCCTGCGCTTGTGGCACTAGGGTGTTTTCGAGCAAGCGAAGCGTCTCGCTCCCCTGTGCGTACATGGACCAAGCAGTACCGAGTTCGCCGGCAGCGCGCGAGCGCGCATCTTCGCGCCGTGCTTCGGCCGCCAAGAGCATCTGCTCCGCTTCACGCTCCTTTGCACGGCGACTGGATTGCTGTAGCGGAATGGTCACCTCAAACATTACGTCCCAAGATGCCCGTCGCCCATCAGGACGGCTGTTGCGCAAGCCGACGGCGAAGTCCGGCAAACGATCCTGGTAAGTGCGCGCCCGCTCGGCACGAGCCGCTTCGATGCCGAAAGTAGCGACATTCACTTCCGGATTAGCGTTCATCAGCGCATCAAAGAGAGAGTCGATCACCAGCCGTTCTGGCAATGGGGGTGGCTCCGCAGGTGCATCGAGGGGCGAATCAGGTGTCCGGCCGATCAGCCCATTCAGCCCTGCGGCAAGACCTTTGCGACGTTGCTCGATTTCGACCAGTGCGATGCGCTGCGCCGTGATCTCCCTCTGCATGCGCAGCACTGCTTGCTGAGGCAACCGCCCGGTCTTGTAGCGAACCAAGCTGGTCTCCTCCAAGCCCTGCAGCAAGGCCAGGCCCTGTTTGGCAAGTGCAAGCTCCCGATCAGCCGAGTAGTATTTCAACCATAGCGTCTCGATCTTCGTCGCAAGATCGCTCCAAACCGTCTCTTTGACTGCGTCTGCCTGCCTTGCCTGAGCCTCTGCCGCCTCCACAGCAAGTTTGCGCTTGCCCCAACCAGGCAAGGGCTGGGTAATCCGGTAACGTGTTTCGCCCACTTGACCCGGTAGCAACGACGCCGAGCGCCCGCTCATGGTGTTCGTGGCGTCCATTAATTCGACCTCGAAACTCGGGTCGGGCAACGCACCGGCGGGCGTTACACGCTCGCTCGCTGCGGCCGCTTCTGCTCGCGCAGCAGCGAACCCAGCATTACTCTGGCGCGCATAGTCAATCAGGGTCTGCGCGGTTGAGCCAAGCGTCGTGGTGTTACGTGAGGGCTGGCCGTAAGCGATCCCACTTCCTACTGATAACGTCAACGCGAACACAAGCAAGGCCGGCCGCACCAAAGTGCCTGCTGCAATGATGAGTGATGATTTCATGAAGAGTGAGTCCCGACGTGACTGCGCGAAATTTCGGGATCACTATGCAAGTCCGCCACCAACCGAACGATGACGCAACAATTACATTTTCCTGCGAATTGATTACATTTCTGTCAGACTTGACGTTGGTGGGCTAACGCTGTGCGTATACATAGCCCAAACCGCGCTTGAACAGCGCGGCCATATGGAAGCGACTTCCTGGCGAAAGGCTACGCAAGATGTGGAAGTGTGAGGTCGAACCTTGTCGTCCACTCATTGGATGTCACGCGCACATCGCCTCCATGAGCCACAGCAATCGATTTAACTATTGCAAGGCCGAGCCCCGCGCCAGCCGACTTTCGCTGACGCGCAGGATCGACCCGAAAGAACCGGTCAAAGATTTTTGGAATTGCGGACGCTGGAATTGGCTCACCAGGATTCTCGACACTGATGGTCGTGAGTTGTTCGTCCTCTCTCAATAGAACCGTGACGCCAGCTCCGTGAGGAGCATGTCGGATGGCATTCGACAAAAGGTTGCTCAATGCACGCAGCAGCATTTCCTTGTCAGCGGATATCGGTCGCGATTGACCTTTCAAGCACAGCGTTATTTCCCGGTCTTCCGCCAGCGCCTCGAAATAGTCAAATAGCCCTCGCACCATTCTCCCCAGGTCCACTTCTACCAAGCGAAGGTTATGGGGGTCATTCTCGGTCTGAGCAAGAAACAACATATCGCCGATCATGCGGCCCATGCGCTCGAATTCCTCCAAATTGGAGTAGAGGATCTCTCGATACTCCTCGGCCGACCGGGGGTGGTTTAACGCGACCTGCGTTTGCGTTACCAGGTTCGTGACAGGCGTTCTCAGTTCATGCGCGATGTCGGCAGAGAAATTGGACAACGTGGTAAATCCGTCTTCGATGCGAGCGAGCATATCGTTGAACGAAATGACTAGTTCGGCAAGCTCTACCGGAACATCCATGGGGTTGAGCCGCACATCCAGTTTGGACGATCGGATCGTCCGAATCTCTTCGTTGACTTTGCGGATGGGCAGGTGGCCCCACTGCACCGCAAGCCATGCCACCACAAGCGCGATGAGAATCACAATGCAAGTTGCCCACCAGAGCATGCGCCTGAAGTCCCGCAGGAATTCAAGATGGAACTCGATGTCCATTGCCACGGCAATGCGATAGGAACGATCTACCACGCCATCGCTTGCCTTGAACGAAAGGGCGACGCCCCGAAAATGCCGTTGGTTGTCCTGCCATACTGCCAGATCGTCCCCGCCAAGGCGGCTGATCGACTTTGCCGCAGCCATCAGATGAGACAAATCGGGGCCGGAGGTTGCAAAGATCGTGTTGCCGGCATTGTCATAGACGGCATAGCTGATTCCATGATGACCAGCCACTGCGCCCGCCAGTTCTCGACGTAGTGCACCGAGGTCCGTTTCGGCGGAGGCCTGCTGCAGGGGCGTTGACAATGCCGAAACTACTGCATCCAGTTCCTGTGCATCTTGCTGTGCGAAATGATGCTCCATCGATCGAATGATCACCCATCCAAAGGCTAGAAATACCAAGGTCGTGGCGATACAGACCAGCGTTGTTACGCGCAGTGCAAGCGAGGCAGGTCGACGCGAGGTCGAATTACGCTTCGAGATCATCGGGAGCATCTAACGTATAGCCCATGCCACGAACCGTTTGGATGAGCTTGGAATCGTATGCGTCATCAATCTTCGCGCGCAGCCTTCTTATTGCGACGTCGATCACGTTAGTGTCGCTATCGAAGTTCATATCCCATACTTGCGAGGCGATCAAAGAGCGTGGCAGCACCTCTCCTCGACGTCTGGCCAGCAGTTCGAGCAACGCGAATTCCTTGTTCGTGAGATTGATGCGTTGCCCCCCTCGGGTGGCCCGTCGACGAAGCAGATCAAGTACCAAGTCGGCGACCTGAATGTGGTCCGGATGATTGGGAACACCACCACGTCGCAGCAAAGTGCGCACTCTCGCAAGCAGTTCAGAAAACGCGAAGGGCTTCACGAGGTAGTCATCGGCCCCCAACTCAAGCCCCTTGACGCGATCATCCACGCTACCGCGCGCGGTCAGAAAAAGCACCGGTACCTGTTTCCCCGCCTCCCGCAGCGACTGCACAATGTGCCATCCGGTGACATCCGGCAGCATGACGTCCAAGACTATTAGGTCATAGGGCTCGGTCATGGCCATGTGGTGCCCATCCAGACCGTTGCGTGCCAGATCGACCACGAATCCTGCTTCGATGAGACCTTGCCTGACATAGTCAGCAGTCTTGTTTTCGTCCTCGACTACCAGCAGTTTCATTGCTTTTCCCTATGAAAATCCCGCGCTCGGGGGCCGCACCCCCGATTCGCACCATCGCTCACGGTGCAATGTACGGAGCCATACCTGCCACCAACATGACTCAATGATTACATGAATGTAATCAACGGGTCATTCATCCGAAAGTGGCAAGTTCGTAGCATGACCTCCATACGCCAAATCGTGCCGTCCTGAACAGGGTGGCTCAAAGGCAACTTTTCAAGCTCTATGGAGGATTCAAGGCCATGCCGCCTCGTTCGCCCTTTCTTATTACTCCATCACACGGTTTGTCTCGCCGCCGCTTCGTGCAAGGGCTGGCCGCTGGCGGCGTCCTGGCCGGTTTGTCGTCACCTGCTCTGAAGGCTTTCGCACAGCAGCGCTCGGCACACGGGGCGGCACCAATTCTGAGAGGCACTGAATTCGATCTGGTGATCGCCGAGTCGCCTGTGAACTTCACGGGCAAGCCTGGGGTGGCGACAACGATCAATGGCTCGCTGCCCGGCCCGACCCTGCGTTGGCGCGAGGGGGAAACGGTCACGATCCGGGTCACCAATAAGCTGCGTGAATCTACGTCTATTCACTGGCACGGCATCATCCTGCCGTATCAGATGGACGGCGTTCCGGGCATCAGCTTCAGGGGGATCGCGCCTGGCGAAACCTTCACCTACCGTTTCAAGGTCCAGCAAAGCGGCTCCTACTGGTACCACTCGCATTCCGGCTTCCAGGAACTCACTGGCATGTACGGGTCGATCATCATCGATCCCGCTGGCCCGGAGACCATTCACGCCGATCGCGACCACGTGCTGCTGTTCTCGGACTGGACCGACGAAGACCCGATGCGTGTCTTCACCAAGCTCAAGTCCCAGAGCGACTATTACAACTACAACCAGCCCACGGTCTTCGATTTTTTCCGTGACGCCTCGCGCGACGGCATGGCCGCCGCGATCGACAAGCGCAAGATGTGGAACGAGATGCGGATGAACCCCACGGATCTTGCTGATCTGTCGTCCGCGACGCTGACCTATCTCGCCAACGGTGTGACGCCGGCCGGCAACTGGACGGCGTTGTTCCGCCCTGGTGAGCGCGTGCGGCTGCGCATGGTCAACGGTGCCGGCAATACCTTCTATGACGTGCGGATTCCCGGCCTGAAACTCACCGTCGTGCATGTCGATGGCGTGGACGTGGAGCCTGTGACGGTCGATGAGTTCCGCTTCGGACCTGGCGAAACCGTCGATGTCATCGTCCAGCCGCGCGACGACGCCTACACAATCTTCGCGCAGTCCATGGATCGCACCGGATATGCGCGGGCCACGCTGGCAGTGCGTGAGGGTCTCCAAGCTCCCGTCCCAGCAATCGACCCCATCGAATGGCTAACCATGAACGACATGATGGGTGCCATGGGCCAAGGCATGTCGGGTCAGCCCATGGAGATGACCGGGATGACCGGGATGACCGGGATGACGGGCATGACCGGAAAGGACGCGGGCTCCATGTCTGGAATGGACCACGGAGCGATGGGTGGCATGAACCATGGCGCCATGAACCACGGGAGCATGAACCACGGCATGGCGATGGATCACAGCCAGCATGCCGCTGGTGCGAGCGGATTGGCAGTGCCTAGCACAACCGCGCGCCACGCTCGCACCGAGTACGGCGCGAGCACGGACATGCGCGTTGACATGGCGCGCACCAATCTCGATGACCCCGGCATCGGCTTGCGCAACAACGGTCGACGGGTGCTGACACTCGCTGACCTGCACACGCCCTCGGGTCCTCTGGACAAACGCGGCCCTGGGCGGGAGGTCGAACTGCACCTGACGGGCAACATGGAGCGCTACTCGTGGTCCTTGGACGGACTGGAGTTCGGGAAGTCCACGCCCGTGCATTTCCGCCACGGCGAGCGACTGCGGGTCATCCTGCACAACGACACCATGATGACCCATCCCATGCACCTGCATGGCATGTGGAGCGAGTTGGAAAGCCCCGACGGCAAATTCCTCGCCCGCCGCCATACGCTGCCGGTACAGCCCGCGCAACGCATCAGCTTCCTGGTGACGGCCGACGCGCTCGGTCGTTGGGCCTGGCACTGCCATCTGATGTTCCACATGGATGCCGGCATGTTCCGTGAAGTCGTGGTGTCCTGAACCAAGCGCACAAGGAAGATCAAGAATGTCCAAAGCACTCCCCATTCGCGCGCTGGCGACCACGCTCCTGGCTCTGGTGAGCGTTGCCGCTCAGGCGCAAGCGCAAGACGATCATGCGGCGCACGGCCACGCCGACACTCAGGCGACCACCGTGCCGGCCACACCACCCGCCGCGCCTGCAGCCGATCCGCACGCCGGTCACGCAACTTCAGCAGACGGTGCGGCCGCCGCCCCGGCCATGGACCACGGCAACATGCAAATGCAGGGCGGCTCGGCGCCGCCCGACGCACGCGATCCCCATGGCTATTCCGATGGCCAGCAACTCGGCTCGGGCGACTACGCCGTACCTGGTGTGCCGCGCCTGATGATGGCCGATGAACATACGTTCGCCTCGCTACGCGGAGAAACCCTGGAGCGGCGCTTCACACGCAAAGGGGACGATTCCACGGCCTACGACCTCCAGGCATGGTTCGGAACGACCTACAACAAGGCCGTCGTGAAAGCCGAGGGCGACATCGCCAAGGGAAAGCTCGAAGAGTCGCGCACCGAGCTTCTTTGGGGGCATGCCATCGCGCCGTATTGGGACACGCAGCTTGGTATTCGCGTGGACAACGGCGAGGGGCCGAGTCGCCAATGGCTGGCCTTTGGCGTGCAGGGTCTCGCACCCTATTGGTTCGAGTTGGAAGCGACCGGCTATGTCGGCAATGACGGCAGGACCGCGCTGCGCCTTGAAGGCAGTTACGAGCTGCTGCTCACGCAACGCCTGATTCTGGAGCCTCGCGCCGAATTGCAGTTCTACGGCAAGGACGACCCAGAGCGGCGCATCGGCAAGGGGCTTGCCGATGCGTCGGCGGGCCTGCGCCTGCGCTACGAAATCAGCCGCCAGTTCGCGCCCTACATCGGCGTTGAACGCGCGGGCAGCTTTGGCCGCACTGCGGATTACGTGCGCGCCGAAGGTGGCCGCGCACAGCAAACGCGCTGGGTGGCCGGCGTTCGATTCTGGTTCTAGTCATTTATTTTGGGAGACAAGCCATGAACAATCATGACGATGGACAGCAGGCCAAGGGGTCGAGGCGCCAGGCATTGATCGCTGGCCTGCTGATGGTGGCACTTGCCGGGCCTGGCATGGCGCAGAGCCGGCCCGTCGCCAAGGTATGGAAGGACCCGAACTGCGGATGCTGCAAGGATTGGGTCACGCACCTTGAAGGTGCCGGCTTCGATGTGCAGGTTCTGGATACCGGCAACGCGGCCGCTCGCGCGCGCCTGGGCATCCCGCAGAAATACGGTTCGTGCCACACCGCGCAGATCGGCGGCTACGCCATCGAAGGCCACGTACCCGCGGCGGACATCCAGCGGCTGCTTCGCGAGGCGCCTCGGGCCATCGGCCTCGCGGCGCCGGGCATGCCGGTCGGCTCGCCGGGCATGGATGGTCCGGCCTACGGCGGACGCAAAGACGCCTACGACGTGCTGCTGATCGGAACGGACGGCAACAGCACGGTCTATCAGGCGCATCGCTGAACAACCATCACTTTTCCTGCGGAGATACGCCATGCGGCATGAGCACACACAGACGTCCAGCCTTCGACCTCGTTTCTGGCGATCGAGCTATGGCGTTGCCTTCCTCATCATTGCTGCGGTCGCTGCGTATTTCCTGCTCAAGGACCACACGGCACACGTCGCCAACTATCTCCCATTGCTGCTGTTGGCGGCATGCCCGCTGATGCACTTTTTCATGCACCGCGGCCATGGCCATGATGGACATGAACGGGCGGCGGATCAGGCCAAAGACGACGCATCGGGCAAAGCTGACGCGCCCGGGGAGACGAAGCAATGAGTTCAACCGACAAGCCTTCGGGGCAGCAGCACACGCATCCCGGCATGGCCGGAATTGCCACGCCGTCCACCTCACATGCGCATCATCGTCACGCCCCACATTCAGGTGGTAGCGATACGGCCGGGGCCTCCACCAGCTCGCCGCCTGATGCCGCGACACGGGACCCGGTTTGCGGCATGGCCGTCACCGCAGCGTCGGAGCACCGCTCGGTACACCAGGGCAACACTTATCTCTTTTGCAGTCCGGGATGCAAGCGCAAATTCGACGCCGAGCCCGCGCGATATGCCGCCGCCAATGCAGGCAATGGCGCAGCGCTGCATTGCCATACCAGTGCGTCGAGCCCAGCCGTGCCGCAAGCACCCGCTGTCGCACCCGGAACGATCTACACCTGCCCCATGCACCCGGAGATCCGCCAGGACCATCCGGGAACCTGCCCAAAGTGCGGGATGACGCTGGAGCCGCTGCTGCCCGACCTCGATGAAGACAATCCGGAGCTGCGCGATTTCTCGCATCGCTTCTGGTGGACCTTGCCGCTGACGCTCGTGGTCCTGGCGCTGGCTATGCTGGGCGAACGCCTGCACCTGATGGACATGGCCACGCAGAGCTGGGTGGAACTGGTGCTGTCGCTGCCGATCGTGCTCTGGGCCGGATGGCCCTTCTTCGAGCGTGGGTGGCTGTCGCTGGTCAATCGCAGCCCGAACATGTGGACGCTTATCGGGCTAGGGACGGGGGCCGCTTTCGTCTACAGCGTCGTGGCGACCGTGGCACCCGAGGTGTTTCCGGCGTCGTTCATGTCCATGGGACGGGTGGGCGTTTACTTCGAGGCCGCCGCCGTCATCATCTCGCTGACCCTACTCGGCCAGTTGCTGGAATTGAAGGCACGCTCCCAGACCTCGGCGGCCATCAAGTCGCTGTTGGGGTTGGCGCCCAAGACCGCACGGCGCATCAACGCGGATGGCAGCGAGGAGGACGTGCCGCTCAGCCATGTCCACGTCGGCGACCTGCTGCGCATCCGGCCTGGCGAGAAAGTGCCGGTCGATGGCGTTGTCCACGAAGGCAGCAGTTCGATTGACGAGTCCATGCTGACAGGTGAGCCGCTGCCGGTCAGCAAGCGCGTGGGAGACAAGGTGATCGGGGCCACGCTCAACACCAGCGGCGCGCTGATCATGCGCTCGGAGCGGATCGGCTCGGACACGGTGCTGTCGCAGATAGTCCAGATGGTCGCTCAGGCGCAGCGCTCCAAGGCGCCGATGCAACGCATGGCGGACGTGGTCGCGGGCTACTTCGTGATGGCCGTCGTCGCCATCGCGATCACGACTTTCTTCGTCTGGGGCTTCTTCGGACCGCAGCCAGCCTGGGTCTACGGAATGATCAATGCCGTGGCGGTGCTGATCATCGCCTGCCCGTGCGCGCTGGGGCTGGCCACGCCGATGTCGATCATGGTCGCCACGGGCCGCGGTGCCACGCAAGGCGTACTGTTCCGCGACGCCGCCGCCATCGAAAATCTGCGCAAGGTCGATACGCTGGTCATCGACAAGACCGGGACCTTGACAGAAGGCCGGCCCGCCTTCGATCGGGTTGTGGCGGCTACCGGGTTCACGGACGACGAAGTGCTGCGCCTGGCGGCCAGTTTGGACCAGGGCAGCGAACATCCCCTGGCCGAGGCGATCGTGCAGGCCGCCCGTGCCCAGGGCCTTGAACTCTTCAAGCCCCAGACGTTTGAGTCGGGAACCGGCATCGGCGTGCGAGGAAAGGTTGAACACCAGCAACTGGCTCTGGGCAATACCGTCCTTATGGAGCAGTCTGGCGTGTCCGTGACACCGCTGGTGCCACAAGCCGAATCGCTTCGCAGCGAGGGCGCCAGCGTCATGTACCTCGCTGTAGATGGTCAGCTTGCTGGATTGCTTGCAGTGTCTGACCCGATCAAGGACAGCACTCCCGAAGCCTTGGCCGCGTTGAAGGCCGCGGGCCTGCGCGTCATCATGGCCACCGGGGACGGCCAGACGACCGCCCAGGCGGTGGGTGCACGTCTGGGCATCGACGAGGTCCACGGCGAGGTCAAGCCGGCTGACAAGCTCATGCTGATCGAGCGCTTGCAGAAGGAAGGTCGGATCGTGGCCATGGCCGGCGACGGCATCAACGACGCGCCTGCCCTGGCCAAAGCCGACGTGGGAGTCGCCATGGGTACCGGAACCGACGTGGCCATGAACAGCGCCCAGGTCACGCTGGTCAAGGGTGACCTGCGCGGAATCGCTGTGGCTCGAACGCTCTCGGTAAGCACCGTGCGAAACATGAAAGAAAACCTCATGTTCGCCTTTCTCTACAACGCGCTGGGCATTCCCATCGCCGCTGGCGTTCTCTATCCCTTCACCGGCTGGTTGTTGTCTCCCCTGATTGCAGCGCTGGCGATGAGCCTGAGTTCGGCCTCGGTGGTCGGCAACGCGCTGCGGCTGCGAGGCAGCAAGCTATGACAAACATTCCGCTCATGACTTGCAGGAGGTTGCTATAGCAAAGCGAACCGCCTTTCCGCTCCATGCCGGTGCCCAGGCGTAAGCCTCACATCGGAATTTTTCTCAACCCCCCTCACACACCAACGCAGGAATCTTTATGACCCGTTCACACCTCATCGCCAAGTTCGTCGCACCGATCGCCCTCGGCCTGTTCGCCACTGCCGCATTCGCCCATCCCTCGCTGGTGTCATCGACGCCGGCCGACAAATCGCAGGTCACCGCACCGGCCACCATCGAACTGAAGTTCTCCGAAACACTCGTGCCGCAGTTCTCTGCTGCGAACCTCGTCATGACCGAGATGCCTGGCATGGCGAATCACGGAGCGATGAAGGTCAATGCAAGTGTCTCGGGTGCCACTGACGGTAAGACGATGGTCATCACGCCGGCGCAGACGTTACAAGCGGGCAGCTACCGCGTGGAGTGGAGTGGCGTGCCGTCTCGTCGGACACCCATCCGATCACCGGCAATATCACCTTCCAGGTGAAGTAACCCGATGGCCGGCGATTGGTTCACGATCGTTCTGCGCCTCGCACTCTATCTGGACATGGCGACGGCATTCGGCGTCGCCATGTTCGGACTTTATGCCTTGCGGCACGACGAGCGATCCTCCCTGATCTCGCAGCGCTATAGGGTGTTCGTCGGCGCAGCCGCCGCAATCGGCATTGGTTTGTCGATTTGCGGAATGATGGTCATGGCCAAGGCGATGTCCGGCGCGCAGAGCTACGGTGAGCTATCAACGCACATCTTTGAAATGCTCATCACCGGCACCCACATGGGCATCGCCTGGTGCATTCGTATCCTGGCACTGGTGGCCTGTGTGCTGATTTCAGTGCTGACGTTCAATCCAACATGGCGATTCGCTGCCATGGCAGGTACAGGTGGCGTGGCGCTGGCAACCTTAGCCTGGGCAGGACACGGGGCCATGGATGAAGGCGTGCGAGGATACGTCCACCTCGCTTCCGACATCGCACACCTGTGGGCTGCGGGCGCCTGGGTGGGGGCATTGCTCTCCTTCCTCATGCTTGCGGTCATCAAGCCTGCCAATCAAAGCGATTCGGTAGAGATTCTCAGCCGCACGTCGAATAGCTTCGCCCGGATAGGAACGCTGATCGTGACGGTTCTCACCGTGAGCGGCATCGTCAACTATGTGCTGATCGTCGGGCCATCGATTGATCCGCTTATCTCGACTCTGTATGGCCGGTTGTTGCTGGGAAAGCTGGTACTGCTTGGGGGAATGCTCGCTTTGGCGGCCGCGAATCGGTTTCGTCTGAGCCCCGGCCTGGAAGCGGCACTGAAGACAGGCAACCACGTGAAGGCCGCCCTGAAGCTCCGGCAGAGCTTGTTCACAGAGACGGCTCTCGCGGTTCTGATTTTGGCGGCAGTCGCGTGGCTGGGCATTCTTTCTCCTACAGGAAATTGATCCTTGCTCAGAAGATGACAGCGCATGAAGTGAATGTAATGGCCGCGTAAGTGCCCCGTAGTTAGCACACTTCTACATTAATGACGCGGCGCAAGTTGTCGCCGTTTTCACAAAGGAGTTGATTATGAAATCGCAAATCGTCGTTGCCGCCCTGTTGACAGCGCTGTCCGTGCCTGCTTTCGCCGGCCACGCGGCAGTCCAAGCGGCCAAGGAGATGGTCCCGCTGGCAGACGGTGGCACGCTCTATATCTTCAAAGACGGGCGCATGGCCCAGGAGAATCGCTTCGGACGCGCGGTGTACCAGCAGGTCGGCGCTTCGGTGGCTGCGAAGGATGGCAAGAGCATCGCCATTACCAGCAATGAAGTGGCCCGCCTGAGCTCGTTGCTCGAACAAGAGCACGGTGGTTGATTCATCCCTTGGCGCTGGGAACGCGCCTTCCTGAAACAGTTGGAGGAGGACTTGCGCGCGTCCGATCTGGACACAAGCGTAGCCTCCGCCAACCGGTCATAGCAGCCCTGCGCTCAAGCATGTAGCCGATGAGGAAAGGCCGATGGCGCGAGAAGATTGAGACATTGATTTTGAACAGTTAATAGTGCGTGGAAGTATTTGCATGGTTTTCTCTAACTGACTTGGCGTGGTTGATGATCTCGATTGCGTAATGCCTTGGAGAACTCAAAAGGAGCGCTGCATATGGAGTTGCGACACCTTCGCTGCTTTGTCGCCCTAGCCGAAGAGTTGCATTTCACGCGTGCTGCAGAACGCTTGCACATTGAGCAGCCACCTTTGTCACGAGCCATCAAGGAGCTTGAGGACGAACTCGGCGTGCTTCTCTTTGACCGGGATCGTAGGGGTACGCAGCTCACTGCGGCAGGAGCAGCATTCCTGCAAGACGCTCGCCGACTGTTTTCTGTTTTGGAACAGGCGAGGGAAAATGTCAGGGCCATTGCGTCCGGTCTGCGAGGAAGTTTGCGCATCGTGGTGTCCGACGGAGCGATCAATCCCAGGCTCTCGGCGTTCCTTGCCCAGAGCAGAGAGGAAGAGCCGGAGATTGAGATACGCCTTTCCGAAACCCCATTGGCAGAGCAGTTGCGAGGACTGCGGTCAGGCGATTTCACGCTCGGGTTTGCACACACCGCCGACGTCGGTGATGGCATCGTTGCCGAACCCATTTGGCAAGATCCATTGGTGATCGTTGTGCCCACCCGGCACGAATTGCTGGCCCACAAAGAGATTCCACTTCATGAACTCGGAAATCACCCGCTTGTCTTGTGTGATCCAAATGTCTGCGAAGGGTACTGCCGAGAATTAGCGAGACTTCTTCGGTCGCTGGAGCGCGAACCCAATGTTGTAGAGCACGTATCATCATTGGACATGATGCTTACTCTCGTGGGAGCCGGCTTCGGCGTCGGATTTACGACGGAAACCAGGATTGCGACCTGTCAGCGGCCCGATGTCGTTATTCGCCCCCTGGCGACGGCATCTGCCGTGATCACAACATACCTATTGCACGTTGACGGCGCCCCAGTGCCAGCGCTGCTTGAGCGATTCATCGCCCGCCTTCGCGCCCACTTCGGAAGCTGACGAAGCGATCTCCAAGCGATCCCTTTCATGTGTCAGGGCCAGCGCCAATGTTGCACTCCGTTGCAGCCATCAGTTCGGTGCTACTTATCTTGAGTGCTGCGGCAATCTTCAATATCAGGGCCAACGAGGGCAAGTGCTCCCCTCGCTCGATCTTGCCCATGTGCGAACGCTCGATCCCGGCCAGCGCAGCCAGTTCCTCCTGGGCAACGCCCTGATTCATACGAAACGCGCGCACGGCCTTGCCGAAAGCCAGAGCTGGTTCGGCTTCATATCTGGTTGTGCCTGGGGGACGGCCTCGTTGAACAGTACGCTTCTGCATTAGCAGAAGCGTCGAGCAGTCACTAGAATTTAACCACGTTAAATTTAACTCATACGTATCATGTCGGATTGGTTTCTTGGTCAATTCTCTTCTTGGGGGCTCTTATGCACGATGCCACCAGCCCGTCCCCCCGTCTTAGACTTGCGGTAGCGCCGGGCGTGCCGTCATCACAACTTTCGGCGCTTCTCGCGCGGCAACGCGCAGATGAGCCAAGCGTCGCCCTCATGTTTTTCGAGGTTGCAGGGGATGTCCTGCTTGAGGGGCTTCTTGAAGGTCGCTACGACGTCGGGATGTCACTTCAGGGGCATAGCGCCCCGGCTCTCAAAACGCAGCCCTTGTGGGCGGAGACAATGGCCGTCGCCATCCCGCCACGGTTCCGCTTATCCAACCGGGAGAAACTCACCATCGCCGATCTCCAGGACTACCCCATCTATCGCTGGCAGGCCGAGGCTTGTCCGCTGTTGGATGAGAGGCTGGCCTCCCTCACGCCAGCGGACCAGGCGAACATCCAGCAGGCGACTTCATTCGAGATGCTGGCCCTATGGGTTGCGGCCGGCTACGGCGTCGGGGTATCTGCGCGATCACGCATCGAGCGTGCCCATCAGTGGGGAATCTCCATGCGACCGCTCTCCGACGGCCCCTATGAAATCGTGACCTACCTGCAGCGACCCGACGCGCAGGCCGACTCCGTTTCGGAGCGATTCGAGCGCAGAGGGCTGCAAGTCACCGGGGCTGACGCCACGTAATGACACCCCAATTGCCGGGGCGATGACCCCGGCAATAGAGTGAAGCAGGGCTTAAGCCCCCTCAAGCACCACTGCGCTATCCACCAGCCGCCGGACGCTCAGCCGGACATCCTCGGGGATGGGCCGCATGGCAATGGCGTCAGGCTCATCCTCATGGCGCTGGTAGTCGCCCATGATGACCCGGACGATCACAGGCACGTTGGTGGGCGTGACTGCATCAATGGCTGCGCGATCACCCAGGTCAGGGTGCGGTTGGGTCAGCATGCGGTACAGGTCCCACGAATCCGCGTGCGGACACTGGTTCATGAGCACCTGGGCCAGCCTGTGCTTGAGCGGCACCAGTTGCCAGTCGGGGACCCGCTGCCCGCGATTGCCCAGGCTGATGGACAGGAGTTTGCCCGCTTTCAGCTCGCGGTTGATCTGGTCCTTGGACTTCCCGGCCAGCTTGCCGAAGAGCGGGACCGGCAGATTGTTCGGCGACTCGTAGATGGCCAGCATTTCCTCGCGCTCGCGCTGGATGGCGGATACTTCCGGCTCCGGGGCATGCACCGGAGCCGGCGGCACCTGCGACAGCCGCTGGAACGGGATTCCGCCGCTGTTGGGGGTCACGACGATGGGCGTGGCCACCACGGGCGGCACCCCGAGGACAGCGGGCTCGGCCGCCGTGGGGACCGCAACTACCGCACCCAGCGCTTCCTCCACTTCAGCCATCGCCGGCACGCCGTCGATGCGGATGGTCAGGTGCGCGCTCGCGGCTTCCACTTCGCCCTGTTCGAGCAGATCGAGACGGTCGGCCCAGTCCTGCATCATGCGGCGGCGCGGCTCCACGTACTTGGCGTGGTTGTAGGCCGAGCTGACCTTGTTCGGATCGGAGTGCGAAAGCTGCGCGTCCACCCAAATCTTCGGGTATCCGATCTCATTGAGCGCGGTCGAGATAGTGCCGCGGATGCCGTGGCCGGTCAGGCGTCCCTCATACCCCATGAGCTGCACGGCCTTGTTGAGGGTGTTCTCGCTGATGCGCTTCTTGAGTTCGCTGCGATGCGACAGCAGGTACTTCTGCGCCGGACGCATCACGCCCAGGAGATAGCGCACGATCTCGATGGCCTGCAGGGACAGAGGCACGATGTAGGGCGGCACGTCCTGCGGCCGCTTGCCGGCCTTGCGCATTTCGTCCTGGAGCTGCTTGACGACCTGCGGCGGGATGATCCACAAGCCGCGGTCGAGGTCGAATTGCTCGGGCTCGGCCAGCCGCAACTCGCCCGTGCGCACCCCCGTCAAGAACAGCAGCCGGACGCCAAGCTGCGTCTGCCAACCCCGGGGGTTGTAGAGCCGGAGCTTCTGAAGGAACTCGGGCAGCTCGGGAAGGTGCAGGTAGGGGTTGTGCGCCACCGGAGGCTTGGGTTCGGCCACCACGTCCAGGTCCGCTGCAGGGTTGACTTCCAGCCCCTCGGCAATGACCAGGGCATAGCGAAACATCTGATTGAACCAGGTGCGTACCTTCTCGGCGGTGGTGAACGCCTTGCGCTTCTCGATCGCCGCCACGACGCCCACGAGCTGGGACCGGCGAATGTCGTAGATCGACATCTTCCCAAGGGTGGGCAGCACGTCCTTGTTGAAGATGCGCAGAATCTGCGACAGCGTGCTTTGACGGCCTTCCTTGAGTTCCTTGCGGCGATGCTCGACCCAGGCGTCAAAGACGTTCTTGAAGGTGTATTCGCCCGCCAGCTTGGCCGCGTGCCGGCGCTGGTCGCGTTCGATTTGGGGGTCGATTCCCCTGGCGAGCAGGGCTTGGGCCTTGTCCCGCTCCGCGCGGGCCTCACGCAGGCTGAGGGCGGGATAGCCGCCGAGGGACAAGCGCTTCTGCTTGCCGAGCCAGTAGTAGCGGAAGATCCACGACTTGCCGCCTGCGGCAGAGACCATCAGGCCCAGGCAGTCGTTGTCGGAGAGGGTGTAGCGCTTGCCGGTGGTCCTTGCCTGCCGGACGGTCAGATCAGAGAGTGCCATTTCGAGGCTCCTAAGTGATGACTTAGGCCTAATGCTCGTCATGGTTCCCGCTCAGCCCCAGCAACTATCCGGTAGCCGACCCAACCGCATTCTTGTGCCTCAATTGGTCACTCAAAAACGGTAGCTGTGGGTGGATTTCCGTGGCGCTCGCTGGAATGAAAAAAGGGGCCGAAGCCCCTCTTTTCAACGACTTACAGACGTCAGTAGAAGTCTGTAGATCATAACTTGGAGCGGGAAACGAGACTCGAACTCGCGACCCCGACCTTGGCAAGGTCGTGCTCTACCAACTGAGCTATTCCCGCGTCGTGTTGACGGGCGCCATTCTATCTTTTTCTGGAGCCTCGTCAACCCTTTGATTCAAAAAAAGTTATTTCTCTTTCGGGGTGGTGCTCAGGTGCGGCCAGGCGGCCAGCAGGTAGTGCAGCATGGACCACAGCGTCAGGGCCGCGGCGACGATCAGCAGCCCGTAGCCCAGCAGCACCCAGAAGGTGAACACCGGGGCGTTGGCCAGCAGGATCACCAGCGCGGCCATCTGCGCGGCGGTCTTCCACTTGCCCAGGTTGGATACGGCGACGTGGGCGCGGGCGCCCAGTTCGGCCATCCATTCGCGCAGCGCCGAGACCACGATCTCGCGGCCGATGATGATCACCGCCGGCAGCGTCAGCCAGAGGTTGGCGTGCTCTTCCACCAGCAGCACCAGCGCCACCGCCACCATCAGCTTGTCCGCCACCGGGTCGAGGAAGGCGCCGAAGGGCGTGCTCTGGCCCAGTTTGCGCGCCAGATACCCATCCAGCCAGTCGGTCGCCGCAGCCAGGGCGAATACCGCGCTGGAGGCCAGGTGGCTGCCCGGGAACGGCATGTAGAACAGCAGGATGAAGATCGGGATGAGCAGGACGCGTAGCAGTGTGAGCAGGTTCGGAATATTCATCGGGACCACTGGCCGGTGAGTTGAGCCCGGCATTCTACTCGCTGTGCAGGGCAGCATAAATCTGCTCGGCCAGCTTTTTGCTGATGCCCGGGGCCTTGGCGATCTCATCGATACTGGCGCGGCCCAGTTCCTGCAACCCACCGAAATGCTTGAGCAGCTCGCGGCGGCGCTTGGGCCCTACCCCCGGCACTTCTTCCAGGGTCGAGGTGCGCCGGGCCTTGCCGCGGCGGGCGCGGTGGCCGGTGATGGCGAAGCGGTGCGATTCGTCGCGGATCTGCTGGATCAGGTGCAGCGCCGGGGAATTCCCCGGCAGGGTGAATTCGTGCTCGGCATCGTTGAGGTAGAGAGTCTCCAGGCCCGGCTTGCGCGTCACGCCCTTGGCCACGCCGAGCAGGATCAGCCCGCTCACCGCCAGTTCCTGGAGCACTTCCTGGGCCATGGCCAGTTGGCCCTTGCCGCCGTCCACCAGGAGGATGTCGGGCATCTTGCCCTCCCCCTCCTTCAGGCGGCTGAAGCGCCGCGTCAGGGCCTGGTGCATGGCGGCGTAGTCGTCGCCGCCGGTGATGCCCTCGATGTTGAAGCGGCGGTAGTCGGACTTCAGCGGGCCCTCGGGGCCGAACACCACGCAGGAGGCCACCGTGGCCTCGCCGCTGGAATGGCTGATGTCGAAGCACTCCAGGCGCTGCGGCGGCTCGTCCAGGTCCAGCGCCTCGGCCAGGGCCTCGAAGCGCGCGGCGACGTGCTGGCGGTTGGCCAGGCGCGCGGCCAGGGCCTGCTCGGCGTTGGTGATCGCCAGCTGCTGCCAGCGCGCGCGGGTGCCGCGCACCCGGTGGCTGATCTCCAGTTCGCGGCCGCGGGCAGTGGCGATGGCCTCGATCAGCACCGGGAAGTCCTCGTGCACGGCGTTGACGATCAGTTCCGCCGGCAGCTCGCGCTCGTGGTGGCTCAGGTAGTACTGGCCGAGGAAAGCCAGCAGCACCTCGTCGACCTCCTCTTCTATGCCCACCTGGGGGAAGAAGTTCTTGCTGCCCAGCACGCGCCCGCCGCGCACGCTGATCAGGTGCACGCAGGCGCCGCCGGGGTTGACCATGGCGGCGATGACGTCGACGTCGCCGTTGCCGCCCTCCATGCTCTGCTGGTCCTGCACGCGGCGCAGGATGGCCACCTGGTCGCGCAGCTCGGCGGCGCGCTCGAACTCCAGGCGCATGGCCGCCTGCTCCATGTCGGCGCTCAGCTCATCGGCCAGCTGGTTGCTGCGGCCTTCGAGGAACATCACCGAATGGCGCACGTCCTGGGCGTATTCCTCGGGGCCGACCAGGCCGACGCAGGGCCCCTTGCAGCGCTTGATCTGGTACTGCAGGCAGGGCCGGGTGCGGTTGCGGAAGTAGCTGTCCTCGCACTGCCGCACCAGGAAGGCCTTCTGCAGCAGGGCCAGGCTCTCGCGGATGGCGCCGGCGCTCGGGTAGGGCCCGAAGTAGCGGCCCTTGGCCTTCTTGGCGCCGCGGTGCAGGGCCAGGCGCGGGTATTCGTCCTCGCTCGACAGGTAGACGTAGGGGTAGGACTTGTCGTCGCGCAGGAGGATGTTGTACGGCGGCCGCCACTCCTTGATCAGCGTCTGCTCCAGCAGCAGCGCCTCGGTCTCGTTGGCGGTGATGGTGGTCTCGACCTGGGCGATGCGCGCCACCAGGGCGGCGGTCTTGGGCGCCAGGCCGGTCTTGCGGAAGTAGCTGGCCAGGCGCTTCTTGAGGTTCTTCGCCTTGCCGACGTAGAGCAGCTTGGCGTCCGCATCGAACATGCGGTAGACGCCGGGGCGGCCGCTGCAGGTGGCGAGGTAGGCCGCCGAATCGAACACCGCGCTCATCTAGTTGCTGGCATCCACCATGCCGTGGCGCACCGCCAGCAGCGCCAGCTCGACGTCGCTGGTGATGGAGAGCTTCTCGTAGATGCGGTAGCGGTAGGTGTTCACCGTCTTGGGCGACAGGCAGAGCTTGTCGGAGATGCTCTGCACCTTGTGGCAGTTGGCGATCATCAGGGCGATCTGGATTTCGCGCTCGGACAGCGAGTCGAACGGCGAACCGCCCTTCTCCGGCTCGAAGGACTTCAGCGCCAGGCTCTGGGCGATCTGCGGGCTGATGTAGCGCTGCCCGGCGAAGACCTGGCGGATGGCCTGGACCATTTCCTCAAGCGCCGCGCCCTTGGTCAGGTAACCGGAAGCGCCGGCCTGCATGAGGCGGGTGGGGAACGGGTCTTCCTCGCAGACGGTCACGGCCAGCACGCGCACGTCCGGCTGGCTGCGCATCAGCTTGCGGGTGGCTTCGAGGCCGCCGATGCCGGGCATCTTCACGTCCATCAGGACGACGTCGGGCTTGAGTTCCCGGGCCAGGCGCAGGGCGTCCTCGCCGGATTCGGCCTGGCCCACCACCTGCAGGCCCTCGATGTCGGCCAGCATGCGGGTAATTCCGGTGCGCACCAGATCGTGGTCATCGACCACCAGCACCTTGATCACACAGCACCTCATGCATAACTAGAGTGGAATCCGGCGCTGTGCGCGCCATCGAATCCGCGAACCTTAACAGAAAGCGATGCCCTGACCTAGCTTGGAACACAGCTGTCAAATTGCAAGCGCCAACGAACCAGCAAGCACCCCCGAAACGCCCGCGCCAAGCTGACCAGGCGCCGAGCGAAGCGTCAAGGATGGGCATCACGACCATTCTTTCGGCTGAGACCGGTTGTCGCGGGGCGAAGCGGAGCTGACAGTGCCAACCCAGGCATCGACGCACGCCGCCGCGGCCACGGCACATCCCCCGGCGCCGCCCTGACGAACGTCCGTCCGCGTTACAAAAGTGCCCGCCGTGCATCAACATGACGCACGACGAGCGCCGGACGTTACCGTTCGATGCCCATCCAGCACCCCGCCGCCCTCCTCCATCCCAACCAAATCGCCAGCGAATCAACGGCTTGTGTCTCGATCATCGATCCTGGCACGGCATCTGCTTAATTGCATTCATGGATAATTGGATACAGAAATCCAAAAGGAGCACCCCATGCGCCTGGTACCCAACTACGACCGCCAACCCGTGACCGCCGAGGAAGAGGCCTATAGCTACCTGCTGGACGCCATCTGCAAGGGCCAGTACCGCACCGGCGACCGCCTGATCGCCGAAGACATCGCCAACGACATCGGCATGAGCCGCATGCCGGTGCGCGAAGCCTTCCGCCGCCTGGCCGCCGAGGGCCTGGTGACGCTGCGGCCGAACCGCGGCGCCATCGTCAGCGGGCTGAACATCGAGGAGATGCGCGAAGTCTTCGAGATGCGCAGCGCCCTGGAAGGCCTGGCCATCCGCCTCGCCGTGCCGAAGCTGGGCGAACGCCAGCTGGCGCGCCTGGAGCGGCTGCTCGACGAGATGGACGACTACCGCGACGACAGCGCCGAGTGGGTCAGCCGCCACCGCGTCTTCCACGAATACCTCTGCAGCCTCGCCGGGCGACCGCGCCTGCTGCGCCAGATCAACGCCCTGTACTCGGTGATCGAGCCGCACATGCGCCTGTGGCTGCAGCACGTCGACAAGCCCATGAGCGCCCGCGAGGAGCACGCGGTGATCCTCGACGCCCTGCGCAGCGGCGATGCCCGCGAAGCCGAGCGGGTGCTCTGCGAGCACATCGAGGGCACGGTGCCCTCGCTGCTGAAGTTCCTCGAAGCAAAGGGCGCCTGAGACCCGCGCTTCGCCTGTCCCGTTGAACTGCCCCGGCAACCTCGCCCACTGGAGCTGAACATGTTCGTACGCAGGATCCCGCAGTGCCTTCTCGCCCTCTGCCTGGCCGCCCCGCTGGCCCACGCCGACGCGGTGAAAATCCCCGACCGCCTGAAAACCGCCGACAAGGTGGTCTTCTGCGGCGGCATGGACTCCCCGCCCATGGGCTTCTACGACGCCTCGCAGAAGCTCACCGGGGTCACCGTCGACCTCGGCGAAGCCATCGCCAAGCGCCTGGGCGACAAGAAGATCGAATGGCGGGTGACGCCCTTCTCCGGGCTGATCCCGGCGCTGCTGGCCCGGCAGTGCGACATGCTGGTGGACCAACTGTTCGACAAGCCCGAGCGGCGCGAAGTGATCGACATGGTCAACTACATGTACTCCAGCCAGGCTGTGGTGGTCGCCAAGGGCAACCCCAAGGGCATCCACACCCTCGACGACCTGTCCGGGAAGAAGGTCGCGGTGCTCAACGGCTCGACCATCCGCACCCTGCTCGACGCCCACAACGAGAAGCTGAAGCAGGCCGGCAAGGCGCCGATGAAGGTCATCGTCTACAACACCGACACCGACGCCTTCCAGGCCCTGCGCATCCAGCAGGCCGACGCCTACGGCACCACCGTGGAAACCGCCGGCTACTACCAGGGCATGGCGCCCGACCTGTTCGAGACCGGCGTGCCGGCCTTCGCCCGCATCCTCACCGGCCTGGGCATCCGCAAGGAAGACAAGCAACTCAGCGCGGCGGTGCAGCAGATCATCCAGGACATGCAGGCCGACGGCAGCTACCGGGCGCTGCTCGCCAAGTGGCACATCGAAGGCGACAAGCTCGACTGAGCCGAGGTGACCGACCATGAACTTCAGCTGGGACGTGTTCTGGCAATACCTGCTCAAGCCGAGCGACATCTACCTGTACGGGCTCTGGCTGACCTGCGTGATCGCCGTCAGCGCCATGCTCCTGGGCTGCGTGCTCGGGCTGCTGGCGGCGCTGATGCGGCTGTCGTCCAACCCGCTGCTGCAATACCCGGTGCGCTTCTACGTGTGGCTGATGCGCGGCACCCCGCTGCTGGTGCAGATCGTCTTCCTCTACACGGCGCTGGCCGCCGGCGGGGTGTTCCGCTTCGAGGACCTGGACCTGGGGCTGTTCGTCCTGCCCGGCAACATCCAGGCGGCGATCATCGCCCTGGGCCTCAACGAGGGCGCCTACATGGCCGAGATCATCCGCGCCGGCATAGGCGCGGTGGACAAGGGCCAGTACGAGGCCGGCAAGTCCCTGGGCATGACCTTCGCCAAGCTGATGCGGCGCATCGTCCTGCCCCAGGCCTTCCGCGTCATCGTCCCGCCGCTGGGCAACGAGTTCAACGTGATGCTGAAGAACACCACCCTGGTCAGCGTGATCGGCGTGCAGGAACTGCTGCTGAGCACCCAGATGGTCACCTCGGCGACCTTCCGCGTGTTCGAGCTGTACCTGGTGGTGGCCATCTACTTCCTGCTGCTGACCACCCTCTGGGGCTTCTTCCAGCGCTGGCTGGAAAAACGCTTCGGCAAGTCCGAGGGCAACGCCCCGGCGGCGCCGAGCCGGATGTTCGGCCAGCAGGCCATGAAACTGCTGAGGGGGCGCTGAGATGATCCCGACCGCGAAAGACGTGGTGATCCAGGCCCGCGACGTGCACAAGGCCTTCGGCGAGCTGGAGATCCTCAAGGGCGTGTCCCTGGACGTGCACCGCGGCGAGGTGGTGGTGCTGATCGGCGCCTCCGGCTCGGGCAAGACCACCTTCATCCGCTGCATCAACCACCTGGAAGACATCCAGGGCGGCAGCATCCGCGTCAACGGCGCGCTGATGGGCTACCGCGAGCGCGCCGACGGCAAGCTGGTGCGCGACTCGGAAAGCAACATCGCCCGCCGCCGCCGCGACATCGGCATGGTGTTCCAGCGCTTCAACCTGTTCCCGCACATGACGGTGCTGGAGAACATCATCGAGGCGCCGGTGCAGGTGCTCGGCGTGCCCCGCGGCGAAGCCCTCGAACAGGCGCGCCGCCTGCTCGCCCGGGTGCGCCTGGCAGACAAGGCCGAGCACTACCCGGCGCAGCTCTCCGGCGGCCAGCAGCAGCGCGTGGCCATCGCCCGCGCCCTGGCGATGAAGCCCCAGGCGATGCTCTTCGACGAACCCACCAGCGCGCTGGACCCGGAAACCGTGGGCGAAGTGCTGCAGGTGATGAAGGAGCTGGCCGAGGAAGGCATGACCATGGTGGTGGTCACCCACGAGATGGGCTTCGCCCGCGAAGTGGCCGACCGCGTGGTGGTGCTGCACCAGGGCGAACTCATCGAAGAAGGCCCTCCGGCCCAGGTGTTCGGCAACCCCCATCACCCGCGCACGCGGGAATTCCTCAGCCGCGTACTCTGATTCAAGGACGCCCTCCATGCTGCGTTTCTCCGCCCACGAATACCCCTACGCCTCCCAGCGCCAGAGCGTCTTCGCCCGCAACGGCATGGTCGCCGCCTCGCAGCCGCTGGCCGCCGAGGCCGGCATCGCCATGCTGCGCGCCGGCGGCAACGCCATCGACGCGGCCATCGCCACCGCGGCGGCGCTGACGGTGGTCGAGCCCACCGGCTGCGCCATCGGCGGCGACGCCTTCGCCCTGGTCTGGGTCAAGGACCAGTTGCACGGCCTGGACGCCAGCGGCCACGCACCGGCCTCGCTGTCCATCGACGCGGTGAAGGCCGCCGGCCACGGGAAGATGCCGGTGCACGGCTGGCTGCCGGTCACGGTGCCGGGCATACCCTCGGCCTGGGCCGAGCTGTCCGCGCGCTTCGGCAAGCTGCCCTTCGCCGATTTGCTGCAACCGGCCATCGCCCTGGCCCGCGACGGCTTCCCGGTGTCGCCGGTGGTGGCCCACCAGTGGGAAATCGCCCGCCGCGAATACCAGGCCAGCCGCGCCGCTGAGCCGGTGCTGCAAGCCTGGTTCGACACCTTCACCCTCGACGGCGAAGCGCCGCGCGCCGGCCAGCTGTTCCGCAACCCGGACCAGGCGCGGACGCTGGCCGAACTGGCCGAGACCAAGTGCGAGAGCTTCTACCGCGGCGCCATCGCCCAGCGCCTGGCGGCGCACTCCGCGGCCAGCGGCGGCCACCTGGGCGCGGCGGACCTGGCCGGCTACCGGCCGAAATGGGTCGAGCCGATCAAGACCAACTACCGCGGCTACGACGTCTGGGAAATCCCGCCCAGCGGCCAGGGTCTGATCGCCCTGATGACGCTGAACATCCTCCAGGGCTTCGACTTCGACCAGCGCGACAGCCAACTCACCTGGCACCGCCAGCTGGAAGCGATGAAGAAGGCCTACGCCGACGGCCTGCACTACATCACCGACCCCGAGCACATGCGCGTGGCCGCCAGCGCCCTGCTGAGCGAAGACTACGCCGCGCGCCGCCGCGCCGAGATCGGCGAGCGCGCCCAGGCGCCGCAACACGGCGACCCGCACGCCAGCGGCACCGTGTACATCGCCACCGCCGACGGCGAAGGCAACATGGTCTCCTTCATCCAGAGCGCCTACCACGGCTTCGGCTCCGGCGTGGTGCTGCCCGACAGCGGCATCGCCCTGCAGAACCGCGGCTCGGAATTCAGCCTCGACCCCGGCCACGCCAACGCCCTGGCCCCGGGCAAGCAGACCTTCCACACCATCATCCCCGGCTTCCTCAGCAAGGACGGCGTGGCGGTCGGCCCCTTCGGCGTGATGGGCGGCTACATGCAGCCCCAGGGCCACGTGCAAGTGGTGATGAACCTGGTGGACTTCGGCCTCAACCCGCAAGCCGCGCTGGACGCCCCACGCTGGCAGTGGTTGGGCGGGATGAAGGTGGGCATAGAACAGGGCGCCCCGCGCGACCTCGCCTTCGCCCTGGCCCGCCGCGGCCACGAGGTGGAAGTGGCCTGCGACCTGACCGACTACGGCCGCGGCCAGATCATCGTCCGCGACCCGCAGACCGGCGTGCTCTGCGGCGGCACCGAACCGCGGGCGGATTCGCATATCGCGGTGTGCTGATCGCGGACGGAGTCCGCTCCTACGCGCCATGCCATTCCCATGTAAGCGGATTTATCCGCGATTTCGCCGGCAAGGCCGGCGCTCGGTCATTCCCGTAGGATGGGTTGAGCGAAGCGATACCCATCACCGGGACCGCATGGGTTTCGCAAGCTCAACCCATCCTACGAAAGGCACCTCGGCGCAAGCCGGAACACCGCGCCCCAAAACCGCCCATCCCCCGCCGACCGATCAGAAATTTCCATTACCCGAATCAGCGGTTTCAAATGGAACGCTGCCTTCTCCCCTGCGTATCCTGCGCGCCGCGCCGGCTGGCGTCGTTCTTGCTTATTTTTTGTGACAAATTCATGACAAGCGTTGTCTGCTATTACAGATGTATGTGGCAAGCAGTATCAGGGGGTGCCCATGGGTAGTGCGATCAAGGAACGGGCGACAGTGATCTGCCGTCAGGACGACAAGATCCTTTTCGTGCGCAAGGCCCGGCGCAAATGGAACCTGCCCGGTGGCCGCATCGAGGCCAACGAGGCGCCGCGCCAGGCGGCCCAGCGCGAGCTGGCCGAAGAAACCGGCCTGCAGGTGGAGGCCATGGCCTACCTCGCTCCGCTGGAGCTGTACCAGACCCTCCACTACGTGTTCGAAACGGCCCTGCCCGAGCCGCAGAACCCCCAGCCGCAGAACGAAATCGCCGACTGCCGCTGGTTCTCCCTGGACGAACTGGCCAAGCGCAACGTCAACAAGGCCATCAAGCGCCTGCTCAAGGACTGCCAGCGCCCGCCGCAGTGAGGCGGCGGGCCCCTCCGCTCAGAATGGCAGCGTCAGTTTCAGCCAATAGGCGTCACCCTGGGCGCGGTTGCGCACGTCGGTTTCCTTCGACCACTTGGCGGTGACGAACCAGCCGTCCTTGCCGCTGTACTTCAGCGACGGGCCGATGGCGAAGCTGCGGCCCTTGTTGTCCTCGATGCGCTCGCCGTCCTGGCGGTCATCGGTGGTCTGCCGGTAATAGTAGCCGCCCACCCCGGCCACCCAGCCGTTGCCGAAGCCCCAGCCCACCGCGTAGTCGACGTGGAATTCCTGCCCGGAGCGGTAGTCGGTGTCGGGGTTCTTGCGGTTAAAGTCGTACATCACCTTGGCATCCAGGTTCGGCCCGTTCGGGTCGACGTAGCTCATCGCGTACACCGGCTCGAACACCCAGTAATTGCGCCCGGGGTTGGCCAGGTCGTCCTTATCGTAGCGGCCGGTGGGGGCGATCATGTCGAAGGCCAGGATGCTGTGTAACTTCTCGCTGTGATGGAAGCCCAGCGCCGGGCCGAAGATCATGTCGCCCAGGCCGCGGTTGTGCTGCGACTGGCCGTTGAGGTCGACCTTCAGGTCCACCAGCGGGACTATCGCGTGCAGCGCGAAGCTGCCGCCGAGCAAGCTGTAGTCGCTCACCCAGATCAGCCGGGGAACGATGGCGTTGGCGCGCACGCGGAAGTCCACCGGCAGCTTGCGGCCGTCGTTGCCACGAAGGTTGTCGGCCTCGTAGTGGTTGACGAACAGTTGGCCGTAGAAGCCCGGCGGCGGCATGGCGCCGGACATGTAATTCTCCGCGCCCAACGGGTAGGAAGTACCGCCACCCTCGGTGGCGCGGGACAGGTTGGCGACGCCGAACAGCAGGGCGCAGGCGGCGAAGCGGAGCAGGTACGCAAGGGGCTTTTTCATCGGGGCAACCTTTGTTGTTGTTATCGGTCGGGCGCACCCCGGCCCCCGCGCAGGAGCGAGGTGCCGGGCAGCAAGGTTTCAGATGCGCTTGAACAGGGCCGAGCGCTGGCCCTCGGCGGCACCGTCGGCGGCGCTGTAGAAACGCTCCATGAAGATGTCGCGCTCGAACAGTCGGCCCTGCATCAGACAGGTGATGGCCGCGTCGATCATCGGCGGCGGGCCGCACAGGTAGGCCTTGTGGCCGCCGAAGCGACCATCGAAGTGCTTCTTCGCCGCGTCGTGGACGTAGCCGCGAAAGCCGCTCCACTGGCCGTCCTCGGCGGCCTGGCTGAGCGCCGGCACATAGGTGAAGTTGGCGTATCGCGTGGCCAGTTCCTCGAACAGCTCGCGGTTGTACAGCTCGGCGCGGGTGCGCGCGCCCTGGAACAGGGTGATGCGCCGGGCATCGCCCTGCTCCAGCAGGTCGAGGATCATCGATTGCGGGCTGGACAGTCCCGAGCCGCCGGCGATGAAGATCAGGTCGCCGGCCTGGGAGCCGCGCACGAAGAACTGCCCGTAGGGACCGGAGACTTCCACCGCGTCGCCCTCGCGCAGGCCGTCGTGGATGAAGCCGGTGGCGGCGCCGCCCTCGACCAGGCGCACATGCAGCTCGACCTCATCGGGGCGGCTCGGCGGATTGGCCAGGGAAAAGGCACGGGTGCCCTCAATGCCCGGCAGTTGCAGGTTGACGTACTGCCCAGCCTGGAAGGCCATGGGCCGGTCCAGCTTCAGGTGCACGCCCTTGATGGTCGGCGACAGGTCCACCAGGCGGCTGACCACCGCGTGGTAGTCGCGCACCGGGTGGCCGGCAAAGTCGGGGTCGACGTCGATGTCGGCCTCGATCACCAAGTCGCTCTGCGGAATGGCGCAGCAGGCCAGGACCTTGCCCTCGTCGCGCTCCATGTCCATCAGCGCGAAGGACGAGGCGGCGCCCAGGTCCACCTCGCCTTCCAGTACCTGGCATTTGCAGGTGGCGCAGGTGCCATGGCCGCAGGCGAAGGGCAGCCACACGCCCTGGCGCAGGGCGGCCTGGAGGATGGTCTGGCCCTCCTCCACCTCGATCTGCTCGCCGGTGGGTTCGATGGTCACTTGATAGCTCATGGCGGCGCCCTCAGTTACGGCTGCCGCCCAGGCCTTCCAGGCCCGGGGTATGCAGGTGCAGCAGGCTCTTGTGGCCCACGCCGTTGGCGGCCAGGCCGCGGGCCGGGTCGGGTGCGAAAGGCGCATCGTCCAGGCGCCACTGGGCGGCGGCGAAGTCCACCCGGGCGGCGTCCGGATGCAGGGCGATGGCCGGCTTGACCACCTGCTCGACGAACTCGGCGAAGGGCTGCGCCGGGTCCACCGGCAGGGTGAAGGGCGCGCAGAACAGCAGGTGGTGCTCCCAGCACAGGTAGACCAGTTGGGCGCCGTGGAAATTGGCCTGGCGGTCCAGGGGCTCGGAGATATAGGTGCCGATGGCGGTCACGGACATGGTGGTATTCCTCTTGTTCTTGTCGAGGGGCGCGGCGGGCGCGCCCGCCTTGTGCTTCAACCGGCTTTCTGCGCCTGCCAGCGCTGTTGCTCGGGGGAGCCCTGGTACTCGAAGTTGTCCTGCCCGGGGGCGATGTTGTAGTAGTCGCGCACCACCGCCTCGACGTCGCCGCCGCCGCAGTTGCCCTGGAGAATCTGGTGCACCGGCAGCCAGGCCTGCACGTACTTCTCCGGTTCATGGGCGAAGATGTCGCAGCAGCCGTCGGAGCAGAAGTGATAGCGCTCGCCCCCGTGCACCAGGCTGCGGTGGCTCAGGCGCGTGGCGTCGTCCGGCTCGGTGAAGGCCAGGGGGATCTGGCAGATCTGGCAGAGCATCGGCAGCGTCGGGTTGTAGAAGCGCTCGCCGCGCGCCTGCAGTTCGCGCCAGTGCTCGTAGCGCGGCCGGTAGTACTTGTCGAAGGTCTCCGGGTACTTGGCCGAGAGCCAGTCCAGCTCCTCGTCGGTGGGTATCCAGGTGTGGAAGTTGGTGGCCTGGCTGTACTGGTAGAAGATCGACCAGGCCTGGTGGCTGATGTGCTCCTTGCCGATGGCGGTCTGCTCGACGTATTTGGGCGGGCGGATGCCATAGCGTTCCAGGTCCTTGAACAGCGCGCCGCCGGCCTGCTCGAAGTACACCTCCCAGGCCTCGGCCCAGGACATGACTTTGTTCGGCAGCATGTAGTCCATCATCATCCCGACCAGGGTCAGCAGGCGGTAGCCGCGCCAGAACCACTTGTCGATCCAGCGCTGGACGATGGGCACGTTGTCCTCGTGCTGCTCCAGCAGGAACTTGATCACCTCCAGGCCCAGGGTCATGTGCCGCGCCTCGTCGGACTGCGCCGAGAAGCCGAAGGTGACCGTGGCCATGTCGCCGTTGTAGGCGGCGCCGGACATGAAGGGCACGAACAGCAGGTTGGTCAGCACGTACTCGAAGGAGAACGAGATGGCCGTGAGGAACTCGAACGGGCCGGCGGTGCGGGCGTCCTCGAAGAACGACTTGGGCACTGAGAGGAACCACACGCGGTCGTGCATGTGGGCGAAGTCGTGCAGGCCGTTGAAGTGCTTGTTGTAGTGGCTCATCGCGTGCACCTGGGTCTGCACGTGGCGCAACTCGTCGATCGCCTGCATCTGGCAGGCGACCCGCGCCCCTGCCCCGCCGAAGTGCCGGCCGACCCGCGCGAAGCCCTGGTAGGCCTGGTATTCCAGGGGCGTGACGCCGCACAGGAACAGCTTCAGGGCGTTGACGTAGCGGGCGTCGGAGATGTTCTGGTGGCCGTTGTTCTGGGCGAAGGCGTCGAAGATGGCGTAGAGCTTCTTCTCCTTCTCGGCCTGGTACTTCCAGTAGGCGTCCATGGTCAGGCGGAAGGGGTCCTCCCACTTGTCCCAGTCGGTGATCTTGATCCCCTCGAAGCGCTCGTAGGGGTAGATGTCTTCCTTGCGCTGGTAGCTCGGCTCCCAGCCCAGGTCGCGGGTCAGGCAGCGGTACTTGTCTTTCTGGTTCAGGCGTTTGGCGGCCATGGCGGCTCTCTCCGGATTCTTGTCGTTGTGCGGATCAGTTCCAGTGCAGGGCGAAGCGGTCCTCGTCCTCCTCGACGTTGCCACCGAGGGTGATCACGTCGATCAGCATTTCCTGCACGTCCCACTCGCGACCGAGCTTCTCCTCCACCGTGGCGCGGTGGATGTCCAGGCGGCCTTCGGCCTGCACGCGGATCATCGCCGGCCGGTGCTGGACCTCGGCGTGGGGGTTGTCCTGGACGATGGCTTCGACGATGTAGCGGGCGGCGTCGTTGTCCTGGAAGGCGATGTAGACGAGGGAAGTCATGCTGCTGCTCCACTGAGGCCGAGTTTCTTCAGGCGTGCGCCGAAGGCGCCGTCGACGGCGTCCAGCGCCTCGTGGCCGGGGCCGATCTCGGCCAGCGGCGCCAGGGCCGGCAAGGCGCGCTCGCGCCAGTGGGCGACCCAGCCCTCGACCAGCGCGCGATTGGCGTCGCTCTCGGCGACCACCGTCTTCACCAGCGCGTCGACCCAGCGCTGGCTCTCGGCGAACCACAGACGCATGAACTCGGTGAGCATGCCCACCTGTCCCGCCCCGGCGGCCACCAGTTGGGCGTCGAAACGCTCGAACAGCAGCGGATACAGCAGGCCGTCGCTGACCAGGTTCTGCGCCAGGCTCAACTCGAACCAATCGCGTACCACCAGCGTGTCCTCCACGTAGCGGCGCAGGCCCTGCCAGGCCGGCTCGTCCAGCCAGCACCGCTTGGCCTCGGCCAGCAGCGCCAGGCCGTCGTCCTCCAGCAGCAGGCCGATACGCGACAGGTACTGGGCGATAGCCAGGCGGTCCATGGCCTGGAACATGTGCATCTGGGTGACGCTGGTGCCAAAGGCGTCGGCGGCAATGCCGCTGTTGTTCATGTTCGCGCCCAGTTCGGCGTGGCGCAGCGGCAGCAGAAGCTGGGCGATCAGCGCACGCTTTTCCCCGGGCAGCTGGGCCAGCAGTTCGCGCTTCTCGCAGAAGGCAAAGTCGTGCTCGGCGTTCTCCTGCATCCGCGCCCGGGCCTGCACGTAGGCGCCGTAGTAGTACTGGCGCGGGTCACTGACGGCGTACCAGTCGGCCATGCGCACGGCAGTGCGGGTGGGGTCGTTGAGCAGCTTGTCCGGCTGCCACAGCGGGCGGTAGTGGAAGTTGGTCGCCGCCTCGATGTCGAAGCTGGCCTCCTGGTAGCGGCTGGCCGGCTTGTCGCCGAAGCGCCGGCGGGTGTGGCTGAAGGTCTGGCGGATGGGCTCCACCGTGGCCGTCTTGATCTCGATGCTCATGCAAGGCGTCCCGTAGTTGTTGTTGTGGGGCGACGCAGCGGAAGGCGCGTCAGTCGTCCTGGCCACGGCTTTCGCCGTAGCGCCATTTCTGCATGTCGGCGTCGATGGCGGCGGCCATCTGCGCGTCCATGTGATGCACCCGGTTGCTCCGGCAGAAGCTGGCGAAGGCCGCACGCGGCAACACCAGCTCGACGAAGAGGTCCGGGTAGCCGATGGCGAAGTCGAACTCGACGAAGGCCGCGTCCGGCTCGCTGCGAACCCGCACGTAGCGGGGCATCTGGTCGAAGGGGGTGGCGTTCATGCTCGGGCTCCGGTGGCGTCGAAGGGGCTTGAGCAACGCCTGTGCCAGGACCGTGGAAGACGCTCGAAAAATAAATTTAACCAACTGAAACAAAAGGTTTTTTTAGAAATATCGCGACTTGCGAAGAGGCCCGCCGAAGGGTTGCAGCCTGGCCCGGACGGCTACTGCGATTGATCATTTGCTCAAGCCGGCGGGGGCCATTGCAGCAAATGGCGAAGGCCGGGCCGGATTGACTTTTCCCGCCCCTTCAGGCGATTTGGAAAAAGAGCGACGCCCCTCCGCCTTGCCTGAACCGCGGCGGCGTCGCCGGCGCGAGCCACCCCGCCACAGCCTGGGCGGGACGCGCCACCACCCCGTACAACGACAATTCAGGGGCGCGATCGATGATTACCCAATACAAGGCGCCGGACCCCGCTCCGGCGCTCAAGGACCTTACCGAGCGGGTCCGCTTCCTCGGCACCGAGGGCAAGGTCTGGCTGGACGAACAGCGCATGTTGCTGGTCCAGGCAGCGATGATGGCCAGCATGCGCCGCGAGCTGATCGAGATGCTCGGTGTGGAGCGGGCCAAGGGCTTCTTCCTGCGCATGGGCTACCAGTCCGGGCTGAAGGACGCCGAGCTGGCGCGCAAGCTGCGCCCGCAGGGCAACCCGGTGGAGATGTTCTTCATCGGCCCGCAGCTGCATTCGCTCAAGGGCATGGTCAAGGTGTGCCCGCTGCAGTTGGAGATCGACCTGGACAGCGGCCATTTCTATGCCGACATCGAATGGCAGGACAGCTTCGAGGTGGAGAACTGCCAGGCCGAAAACCTGCACTCCGAGCAACCGGTGTGCTGGATGCTGCTGGGCTACGCGATCAGCTACAGCTCGTTCTTCCTCGGCCGCCAGGTGCTCTACAAGGAAGTCAGCTGCCGTGGCTGCGGCGGTGCGCAGTGCCGCATCGTCGGCAAGCCGGTGGAGCAATGGGAAGACGCCAACGACTTCCTGCGCTACTTCCAGAGCGACCCCATCATCGACGAACTGCAGGCCCTGCAGGTGCAGGTGGCGAACATGCGCCAGCGCCTGCAACTGCAGGCCGGGCAGTTCTACGGCATCGGCCAGGCCCCGGCCTACAAGCGTTGCTGCGCGCTGATCGACAAGGTTGCCCCCGGCAAGGCCTCGGTGCTGCTGCTGGGCGAGACCGGCACCGGCAAGGAAGTCATCGCCCGTAGCCTGCACCTGCGCAGCGAACGCGCCGGCAGCCCCTTCGTGGCGCTGAACTGCGCGACCATCCCACCGGACCTGATCGAGGCCGAGCTGTTCGGCGTCGAGAAAGGCGCCTACACCGGCGCCCAGCAGTCGCGCATGGGCCGCTTCGAGCGGGCCAACGGCGGCACCCTGTTCCTCGACGAGATCGTCGAGCTGACCCCGCGCGCGCAGGCCAGCCTGCTGCGGGTGCTGCAGGAAGAGGAACTGGAGCGCGTCGGCGACAGCCGCACGCGCCAGGTGGACGTGCGCGTCATCGCCGCCACCCACGAGGACCTGGAGCAGGCGGTGAAGCAAGGCCGCTTCCGCGCCGACCTGTTCTACCGGCTGAACGTGTTCCCGGTGCGCATCCCCGCCCTGCGCGAGCGCCGCGAAGACATCCCGCTGCTGATCGAGCACTTCCTCGCGCGCCTGCACGAAAGCTACGGCAAGAAGACCCTCGGCCTCAGCGACCGCGCCCTGCAGGCCTGCCTGCAGTACGACTGGCCGGGCAACGTGCGCGAGTTGGAGAACCTCATGGAGCGCGGCGTGATCATCACCGACGAGAACCAGAGCATCGGCCTGGACGCCCTCTTCCCCCACGCCCCGCCGGAAGCCGAGAGCATCGGCCTGGCCAGCGACGGGCGCCTGGTGGCCAGCGCCGGGCAGGCGCCGTGGGTCGGGCAGATCATCGACAGCGGCATCGGCCTCGACGCGCTGGAGGAAGCACTGATGCAGGAAGCCATGGCCCGCAGCCAGCAGAATGTCTCCGAGGCCGCTCGCCTGCTGGGCATGACCCGCCCGGCGCTGGCCTACCGGCTGAAGAAGTCGCCGGGCGAAGGCGCCCCCGGGCGGGCTTGAGCATTTGGACGAAGGCCGACCGGGCACTTCACCAAATGCTCGACCGGCCTGCCCCTTTCGCCGTCCAGAAAAAACAGAACTCCTTTTATATCAACAAGTTGAAAGATTGGCACCGTCTTTGCTCAGCCACCTTCGCGGTACCTGACGACAAGACCAACAAGGTGAACCCCATGACCGTGAAGATTTCCCGGACTGCCGAAATCCAGACCTTCTTCGAAGAGGCCGCCGGCCTGCGCAACGAACAGGGCAACCCACGCCTGAAACAAATCGTGCTGCGCATCCTGCAGGACACCGCCAGGCTCGTCGAAGACCTGGAAATCACCGACGACGAATTCTGGACCGCCGTCGACTACCTCAACCGCCTGGGCAACCGCGGCGAAGCCGGCCTGCTGGTGGCGGGCCTTGGCATCGAGCATTTCCTCGACCTGCTCAGCGATGCCCGCGACGCCGAAGCCGGCAGGACCGGCGGTACCCCGCGCACCATCGAGGGCCCGCTGTACGTGGCCGGCGCCCCGCTCAGCGAAGGCGAGGCGCGCATGGACGACGGCAGCGACGCCGGCATCCCGATGTTCCTGGCCGGCCGCGTGCTGGACCTGCGCGGCCAGCCCATCGCCGGCGCCACCGTCGACGTGTGGCACGCCAACACCAAGGGCCTTTACTCCTACTTCGACCCGAGCCAGGCCGAGTACAACCTGCGCCGGCGTATCCGCACCGACGCCCAGGGCTGCTACCGCGTCCGCAGCATCGTGCCCAGCGGCTACGGCTGCCCGGCCGACGGCCCGACCCAGCAATGCCTGGACCAGCTCGGCCGCCACGGCCAGCGCCCGGCGCACATCCACTTCTTCATCTCGGCGCCCGGCCATCGCCACCTGACCACCCAGATCAACCTGGCCGGCGACCGGTACCTGTGGGACGACTTCGCCTACGCCACCCGCGACGGGCTGATCGGCGAGGTCAACTTCGTCGAGAATGCCCACGGCATCGCAGGCCGTTGCGCCGAGGTCGTCTTCGACTTCCAGTTGCAGCCCGCCAGCGAAGCCACCGATGAGCGACGCAGCCAACGCCCACGCGCCCTGCAGGTCCAGGGCGCGTAGGGCTCCTTCGTACCCATTGCCGGGCAAGGCACGGCGCGCACCTTGAGGTACGGCATTTCCCGGAGGGACAACTGCCGACAGCGCCGAGGCGCCCATCGCCCCTGCTCGACCGGGCACCGGCCGTCCCACCCGCACCGTGCCCCTGCAGGAGCGAGCCCTGCGTGCGAAATCGCGGGCAGGCCCCGCTACAGGTAGCTGGGATGTATTGAGCAACGGTCTTGCCGGCCGCGCCGGGGTGCTCGCTCCTACGAGAAGCCGTCCGGCTGCAGCCCACGGATCGCGCTGGGCACCACCCCCGTCCAGCGCTTGAACGAGCGGCGGAAGTTGGTGGTGTCGGTGAAGCGCAGGTACTGCGCCACCTCGTCGTTGCCATAGCCGCGTGACCAGTACAGGTACAGGTACAGGTACAGGTACAGGTACAGGTACAGGTACAGGTACAGGTACAGGTACAGGTACAGGTACAGGTACAGGTACAGGTACAGGGCGACATGCTTGCGCACTTCGTCGTGCAGGGCCTGGAAGTGCGTGTGGTGCTTCTGCAGCTTGCGCTTGCAGGTGGCCGGGCTCATGCCCAGGCGGGCGGCCAGTTGCTCCAGGCTCAGCGGGTCGTGGGCCTCGCGTTGCAGCAGGAGGTACAGGTGTTCGAGGAAGCCCTCGCGCAGGCCCAGCGCCTGGCGTTCGCGCTGGGCGTCGCGCCGGGCCGCCTGGCCTGCGGTGGCGGCGGCCCGTGGCCAGGGTTTCACCAGGTATTCGCGGGGGATCAGCATGGCGTCCACATGGCTGTCGAACTGCAGTTGCAGACCCAGGTGCGCCTGGTACTGCTCCAGGTAGCCCGGCTGGGCATGGGCGAACAGGTAGCGCCAGGGCAGGTGCTCGCCGGCCAGCCAGCGGCACAGCGCGGTGACGGCCGTCATGCTGCTCTCCACCAGGAAGCGCCGGGTGCCGCCCAGGCCGCAGGCGTCCACCCAGTACAGGCAGGCGTAGCGCTCCTCCAGCAGCAGGCGCGGCGCCAGCAGCGGGCAGAAGCGCGCGCGGTGCTGCAGCAGCAGGTCCAGCGCCTCCTGCAGGTTGCCGGCCAGGGCCAGGGCGCTGCTCGCCGCACCTCTGCCAACCCTAACTCCGCACCCCCTCCCTAACCCTCCCCCGCAAGCGGGAGAGGGAACCGTTCGGCATGATGCGGAATCACGAAGCTCCCTGGCTCAACGCAGCCATGTTGGGTGCATAACACCCCAAGCATCGCGGTCGTAGGAGCAACCGTCTTGCCGGCTGCGCCGAGGTGCTTTTCGTAGGATGGGTTGAGCTTGCGAAAACCATGTGGCCGGGGTGATGGGTATCGCTTCGCTCAACCCATCCTACGGGGCTGAGCACAGCCGGCAAGACAGTCCGTAGGGCGCATAACACTCCAAGCGTTATCCACCCCACCCGCACCCTCCCCATGTAGGAGCGCGCCCTGCGCGCGATTCACGGGCAGGCCCCGCCGCCTCAGGGCGGGGCCCAATACACTCCCTGGCCGCTCAATCCCCGCCCTGGGCGCGGGCCGCGCGGTAGCGTCCGGGGCTCATGCCGGTCCACTGGCGGAAGGCGCGGTGGAACGCGCTGGGCTCCTGGAAGCCGCAGCGCGCGGCGATCTCGGCGATGCTCAGGCTGGCATCATCCAGGCACTCGAAGGCCAGCGCCCGGCGCACCTCGTGCTTGATCATCTGGTAGGAAAAACCCTCGCGCTCCAACTGGCGGCGGAAGGCCGATTCGCTCAGTGCCAGCTGCGCGGCCATCTGCGCCTGGGATGGCCAGTCCAGGTCGCCGCCGGCCTTCAGGCGGCGGTAGACCTTGGCCGACAACCCGGAACGGTTGCGGAAGCGCACCACCACGCCCTCCGGGGCCTGGCGCAGGAACTGCTTGAGGCTGGCGAAGTTGCGGATCACCGGCAGCGCCAGTTGCTGGGCGTTGAACTCCAGCTCGGTGTGGTCGGCGTCGAAGCGGATCCACGGCCCCCACAGCAGCGGCTCGGCGCCGTGGGGCGGCTGCGGGTGGCCGAAGCGGGCGCGGTCGGGGTTGATGCGCCGCCCCACCAGCCAGCAGGCCACGCCGATGACCATGCTCAGGTAGATTTCCTCGGCGACGCAGCGCAGGGTGGCGTCGTCGATGCGCGTGTGCAGCACGATGGCCGCACGGTTGCCGCGCAGCTCCAGGTGCGCGCGGATGTCACGCAGGAACAGGTTGAAGCCGGCCAGGCACTGGCGCAGGGCGCGGCCCAGGTCCGGCTCGTGCAGCACGCTGCGGCAGACCATGGCGAAGGCGCCGCGCGGCAGGCCGGCGGAATCGAAGGCGAAGAACTCGTCGCCCAGCTCCTCGGTGAGCAGCAGCCACAGGCGCGTCACCGCCTCCGCCGGCACCCGGTGCAGCGGCTCGTCCAGCCAGTGCGGCTCGATGCCGGCCTGCGCCAGCAGCTCGGCGGCGCGCTGCGGGCGGTCGGCCAGGCGGTGCAGCGCGGCCTTCACGAAATAGGCCGCCACCGAGTCGCGCCGGCGCGGGGTGGCCGTCCGTTCCTCGGGGCCCAGGGCGGGTTTCATCATCCGATATGTCCAAATTCGTCAGCCGGGGCTGCGCAATTCTGGCATAGGACGCCGCCGCATCGCCTTCTAGACTGCTCGCCATTCTGCCAGGAGCCCTTCCCATGCACAGACCAGAAGTCTTCGTCGTCAGCGCGGTGCGCACCGCCATCGGTACCTTCGGCGGCACCCTCAAGGACACCCCGCCCGCCCAGCTCGCCACCCTGGTCACCCAGGCCGCGCTGGCCCGCGCCAACTGCGACGCGCAGCGCGTCGAGCACGTGGTGTTCGGCCACGTCATCCCCACCACGCCCAAGGACGCCTACATCAGCCGCGTAGCGGCGCTGCAGGCGGGCATTCCCAAGGAGGCCCCGGCCTTCACCGTCAACCGCCTGTGCGGCTCGGGCCTGCAGGCCATCGTCAGCGCCGCCCAGGGCCTGATGCTGGGCGACTCGCGCATCGCCATCGCCGGCGGCGCCGAGTGCATGAGCCAGTCCGGCTACCTGGTGCCCAGCGCCCGCTGGGGCGCGCGCATGGGCGACGTGAAGATGCTCGACTACATGCTCGGCGCCCTGCAGGACCCGCTGCACGGCATCCACATGGGCATCACCGCCGAGAACATCGCCAAGCAGCACGGCATCACCCGCCAGGACCAGGATGCCCTGGCCCTGCAGAGCCAGCAGCGCGCCGCCCGCGCCATCGCCGAAGGGCGTTTCGCCGGGCAGATCGTGCCGGTGGAGATCCGCGGCCGCAAAGGCACCAGCCTGTTCGAGGTGGACGAGCACGTGCGCGCCGAGGCCAGCCTCGAGCAACTGGCCAAGATGAAACCGGCCTTCCTCGAGGACGGCAGCGTCACCGCCGGCAACGCCTCGGGCCTGAACGACGGCGCCAGCGCCCTGCTGCTGGCCAGCGCCGAGGCGGTGAAGAGCGAGAGCCTGCAACCCATCGCGCGGGTGGTGGCCTATGCCCACGCCGGCGTCGAGCCCACCCTGATGGGCCTCGGCCCGATCCCGGCCACCCGCCTGGCCCTGCAGCGCGCCGGCCTGAGCGTGGCCGACCTGGACGTGATCGAGTCCAACGAGGCCTTCGCCGCCCAGGCCTGCGCGGTCAGCCGCGAGCTGGGCTTCGACCCGCAGAAGGTCAACCCCAACGGCTCCGGCATCTCCCTGGGCCACCCCATCGGCGCCTCCGGCGCGATCATCGCCACCAAGGCCATCCACGAGCTGCAGCGCATCCAGGGCCGCTACGCACTGGCCACCATGTGCATCGGCGGCGGCCAGGGCATCGCCGTGATCTTCGAACGCGTCTGATCGGGCCGGCCGGCCCCGGAGGCGCCCAACCCACGAAACGGGCGCGCCGCGGCCGGCCGCCCTTTCGGCGCGCCTTCCCGGCGACAGCCCGACCCGACGCACAGGTGCCCAGATGACCGCCTCCCCCGGCTCGCGTTTCGCGCGCAACCGCCCCAAGGCCCTGGAGCTCTTCGCCCGGCGCGGCTTCGCCCAGGTCAGCCTGCGCGAACTGGCGCGCCACCTGGAGCTGACCGCGGGCTCGCTCTACAGCCATTGCGCGAGCAAGGAAGAGCTGCTGCTGGAGTTCATCGAGGAACACTACCTGGCGCTGCTTTCGCTGTTCGACCAGCGCCGGCTGCGCGGCTGCCCCAAGGCCGCCCTGCAGCGGGTGGTCGAGGGCCTGGTGGCGTTGTACGAAAGCAATCCCCTGCACTTCCAGCTGGCCACCCGCGACGCCGGCTGCCTCAACGACGAACAGCGCCAATGCGTCGAACGGCTGCGCCGGCAGCTCGGCCAGAAACTCGATGCGCTGCTGGGCGCCGCCGGCTACGCCAGCCCCGGCCAGGCCTGCCAGCCCACCCTGGAACTGTTCGAGCACCTGCCCCTGTGGCTGGCCCGCTACCCGCTGGACCGGCAGCAGCGCTGCGCCGCCCTGCTGCGCTCGCTGACCGCCGCGCTGGCGCCGGGCGCCTGAAGCGGCGGGGCCGGCACGGCGCCGGCCCCGCGGCGGCTCAGAAGCGCACGGCCACCCCGGCGGTGACGTTGAACGGATCGCCCGGGTAGAAGTTGGCCGAGTCCCGGCCCTTGGCGTCGTAGGCGGTGTTGGCCGCGGTGGCGTAGTGCTCGTTGGTCAGGTTGCGCAGGTCGAGGAACACCTCCCAGCGCCGGCCCGGCGCCTGGTAGCCCAGCTTGGCGCCCCACAGCGTGTACGAAGGCGCGCCCAGGCTGTTGGCGTAGTCCACGTAGTAGCTGGAGGCCGCCCGCGCGTTGAGCTCGGCGTAGTAGCCGTCGTGCCGCTGGTAGTTCAGCTGCGCCTGGTACACCTGGCGCGGCAGGCTGGGCAGTTCGTTGTCGCCGAAGGTGCTGTCGCCGCGGTAGTGGAAGTCGTTCAGCGTCCAGGCCTGGCGCAGGTCCAGGCGGTCGCCGTTGGCGCCTTCCCAGAGCTGGATGCCCAGCCCCGCCTCGATGCCCTGGTGGATGGTCGGGCTGGCGTTGGAGTTGGCCACCAGCGCATCCGCCGTGGCGGTGGCCTGGCGCACCACCACCGAGAGCAGTTCGTCCTTCACCCAGGAGCGGTACAGCGTCAGGCTGCCGTCCACCACCCCGACGCTGCCGCGGATGCCCACCTCCAGGGTGTCGGCCTTCTGCGGGGTGAGCGGGCGGATGTAGGGCACGCCGGTGCTGCCCAGTTGCCAGGTCACCGGCGGGTCGATGGAGCGGCTGGCGTTGCCGAACAGCTGGATGTCCGGCGTCAGCTGGTAGCGCAGGCCGATGCGCGGCGCGGCGTACCACTTGTTGTAGCTGACCGCGCTGGGGAACTCGCTGGTGTTGGCGCTGGTGCTGTACTCGATGCTCACGTCGCGGTCGATGTTGATCGCCGAGAGCCCGCTCACCAGCCACAGGCGCGGGTCCAGCTGCAGCTCGTTGCCGAAGGCGAACACGGTATCCCGCGAGCCGGTGTAGTCGGTGTGCTGCAGCAACTGGCCGGTGGCGCGGCTGTGGGACTTCACGTCGGCGAACTGCGAGCGGGTGCTGCTGAAGGTCAGGGTGGTGTCGCTGGGCAGGCCGAACAGGCGGTCCCGGCTGCGCAGGTAGCGCAGCGTCAGGTTGGTGTCGGTGGAGCGCCAGTCCTGCGGCGTGGCCGAGTAACGCCAGCCGTTGAGCAGCGGGTAGTCGTTGACGCTCAGGCCCACCTGCAGCCGCGAGTCGTCGTCGAAGCGGTAGGTGGTGGTGCTGCCGACCCAGGTGGAGCCGTCCTTCTTGCGCCCGATGGGCACCTTGTTGGAATTGGAGTCGTGCTTGATCTGCGCGCGGGTCAGGGTGTTGCCCTGGGTCAGCGTCTCCTCGCGGTAGCGCACGATCAGCCGGGTATCCAGGCGCTCGTTGAAGCGGTGGCCGAGGTTGGCCACCAGTTCCTGGCCCTTGTTCGGGGTGTCGTGCTGGTAGCCGTCGCGTTCGTTGTGGAAGATCGACACGTAGTAGTCGCTGTCGTCCACCACCCCGCCGGTGCTCAGCTGCTGCTTGCGGTAGCCGAAGCTGCCGGCCTCCAGGCGCAGGTAGTTGCCCGGCGCGGTGTAGCCGCTGTGGGTGACGAAGTTGATGGCGCCGCCCAGGCTGGTGGCCGCGTAGTCGAAGGCGTTGGCACCGTAGAGCACCTCGGTGTGATCGATGCCGTTCATGCTCAGGTAGTCTTCCTGGGTGCCGCCCGGGCCGGTGATGGGCAGGCCGTCGAACAGGTATCTGATGCCCAGCGCGTAGCCCTGGTAGAAGGTGTTCAGGCCCGAGCCGCGGATGGAAATCTTGTTCGCCCCGCTGCCGCTGGTGGCCTGGGCGAAAATCCCCGGCTGCAGCGCGAACACGTCCTCGGCGTTGGTCGCGCGGCCCTTCTCCACTGCCTTGTTGTCCACCACCACGGCCGCGCCGGGCACCTTCTTCAAGCGCTCCTCGGCCTTCTGCGCCTCGCTGCGGGCGGCGCCCTCCACCACCACGGTGGCCAGGCGGGTATCGCCATCCTCCGGCTGGGCCGCCCACAGCGGGCCGCCGGCCAGGCACAGGCCGGCGCCGAGGCTCAGCAGCCGGCCCCCCAGGCCGGCGCGGGTTGTACGGGTTATAGGTTTTTTCGAATGCACGGCAAGGCTCCTTAGGTCCTCCAATGAGTGGGCGAGCCTCTATGCGCATAGTCGTGCTCGACAGCGCTTTCGCAGAATCCATGCCAAGCATTAATTCCTTCTGAATCAACCAGTTGAGAAAAATCACGCTGTACTCGAAGGAACATCTGTTGCCGCGCTGTTGATCGCTTCACAACCCGCCGCCAACCGCCCGCTGCTCAGCCAGCAACAGCGAATCGACAAACTGCCCGCGCAGCAGCGCGGAATCGCGGCGCAACCCCGCTGAAACGGGCCTTCCAGGCCGGGCATGGCTTGTGCAACGCAGCCTGGGCGGCCGCTCCCGGAGCGCACGCCGCCCCGTCTTCCACCTGCAGAAGGCTGCCCACGCTTGAAGCCCAGACGAACACCCCCACAGCCCCTGGCCCTCGCCCTGCCCTTGCTGCTCGCCGCCGCGCTCGGCGGCTGCCGCGACGCGCAGGACCACCAGGCCCACAGCGACACCCCGGTCAGCGGCGGCACCCTGACCTACGCCACCGACCGCGAACCCATCTGCCTCGACCCCCACGTCGCCGGCGACATGCCCCAGGTGTTCCTCGGCCGGCAGTTCCTCGACTCGCTGGTGTCCATGGACGCACAAGGCCGCATCGGCCCCTGGCTGGCGAAAAGCTGGGAGGTCTCCGCCGACGGCCTGAGCTACACCTTCCACCTGCGCGACGACGTGCGCTTCAGCGACGGCACGCCCTTCGACGCCAACGCGGTGAAGGCCAACCTCGACCACATGGTCGACCCGCGCACCCAGTCCAGCACCGCCGGCGGCTACGTGCGCCAGTACCGCGGCACCGACGTGCCCGACGCGCACACCGCGGTGGTGCACCTGGCCACGCCCTACGCGGCCTTCCTCGAAGTGCTGGCCCAGGGCTTCCTCGGCATCCAGTCGCCCGCCGCGCTGCGCCGCCCGCGCGACGAGAACTGCGAGAGTCCGGTGGGCAGCGGCCCGTTCAAGGTGGTGCGCTGGGACCGGCAGAGCCAGGTGGTGCTGGAACGCAACCCCGACTACCACTGGGCGCCGCCCACCGCGGCGCACCAGGGGCCGGCGTACCTGGAACGCATCGTCTGGAAGTTCATCCAGGAACCCTCGGTGCGCTTCGCCTCGCTGCAGGCCGGCGAGGTGGACGTGATCGAGAGCGTGCCGCCGGAATCCCACGCCGCCGCGCGGGCCAACCCGGAGGTGTCGCTGCTGGTCGCCCAGCGCCCCGGCAACCCCACCAACGGCACTCTCAACATGACCCGCGCGCCCTTCGACGATATCCGCGTGCGCGAGGCCTTCATCCGCTCGGCCGACATAGACGCGGCGCTGAAGAGCGTGTACTTCGGCGAGTTCCCCCGCGCCGGCGGCCCGCTCAGCGCGGCCACGCCCTTCTACAGCGCGGACTTCGAGCACGCCCAGGACTACGACCCGCAGCGCGCCGGGCAGCTGCTCGACGCCGCCGGCTGGACCGGGCGCGACGCCGAGGGCTACCGCAGCCGAGGCGGCAAGCGCCTGCAGGTCCACGTGATCATGGGCAACCGCACGCCGCCCTCGGAATTCAGCCTGTGGGAGCAGGTGCAGGCCACCGCCCGCCGCGCCGGCTTCGAGGTGATCATCGAGCAGATGAGCGACGTGCTCGCCCAGCAGCGCCAGGCCGACTGGGACTACGACATCCGCCTGGGCTACTGGAACACCAACACCCCGGACGTGCTGCGGATCATCTTCGGCTCGGCCTTCCTGCGCCCGGCCGGGGTGCGCGGCTACCACCAGAACACCGCCGGCTTCGACGACCCGCGCTTCGACGCCCTGGTGGAGCAGACCCTGGCCACCCAGGACGGCGAGCGCCGCCGCGAGCTGTACCACCAGGCCCAGGCCCTCGCCTCCAGCCAGTACCTGCAGCTGACCACCTACCCGCAGAGCACCCGCCTGGGCATCTACAAGCGCGCCCACGGCGTGCGCCTGGAGCCGTCGCTGGCGGTCACCTCCCTCTACGACGCCTGGGTGAACCCATGAGCCAGACCCTTACCGCACCCGACCCGCGCCGCGAGCGCCTGCTGCGCCTGGCCCGCCACGCCGCCTGGCGCCTGCTCGGCGGCCTGCTGGTGCTGTGGGCCGCCGCCAGCCTGACCTTCTTCGCCGTGCGCCTGATGCCCGGCGACCCGGTGCTGGCCATCCTCGGCGGCCCCAGCGGCAACCCCACCCCGGAAACCATCGCCGAGGCCACCCGCGAATACGGCCTGGACCGGCCTCTGGCGGTGCAGTACGCCATCCACCTGGGCCACCTGCTGCGCGGCGACCTCGGGGTGTCCTACTCGCAGCACCTGCCGGTGACGCGCATCCTCGCCGAGCAGACCGGCCCCACCCTGCAGCTGACCTTCGCCGCCCTGGCCCTGGCCTGGCTCATGGTGCTGGGCTGGACGCTGCTCAGCGCCGGCCGCCGCCACTGGTTCGGCGGCCTGGCCTCGCTGCTGGAGACCCTCGCCGCGGCGCTGCCGCAGTTCTGGCTGGCGATCCTGCTGCTGGCCGCCTTCGCCTTCGGCCTGCAGCTGTTCCCGCCGGCCGGCAGCGACGGCCTGCGCAGCCTGGTGCTGCCGGCCCTGGCGCTGGCGGTGCCGCTGGCCGGGTTCATCGGCCAGGTCACCCGCGAGGCCCTGGAGATCACCCTGGAGCAGCCCTTCATCCTCTCCGCGCGCACCCGCGGCCTCAGCGACCGCGCCGTGCGCTACCGCCACGCCCTACGCCACTCGGTGCTGCCGGCCATCTCGCTGTCGGGCTGGGCGCTGGGCGCGCTGCTCAGCGGCTCGGTGGTGGTGGAGGTGATCTTTTCCCGCAAGGGCCTGGGCCGCCAGCTGTTCCAGGCCGTGCAGAGCCAGGACCTGCCGCTGGTGCTGGGCATCACCCTGGTGGTCGCCGCCGGCTACGTGCTGGCCAACATCCTGGTCGACCTGCTCTACGAGCTGGTCGACCCCCGCCTGCAAAGGAGCGCCCCATGAGCGAACTGGCCCCGAGTCTCGAACTGCCCCTGGCGCCGCGCCGGCAGGCCCGCGCGCTGCCCTGGCCGGCGCTGCTGGCGACGACCTTCCTGGCCGCGCTGGTGGCCGCCGCGCTGTTCCCGCAGTTGTTCGCCCACGGCGACCCGCTGGCCATCCAGCCGCGCGAGGCGTTCAGCGCGCCGAGCTGGGCCCACTGGTTCGGCACCGACCAGTCCGGCCGCGACATCTACGCGCGGGTCATCCACGGCGCGCGCCAGTCGCTGACCATTGGCCTGGCCGCCACCGCCCTGGCGATGAGCATCGCCATCGGCCTGGGGCTCGCCGCGGGCCTGGCCGGCGGCGCCGTGGACCGCGGCATCGGCTGGCTGCTGGAAGTGCTGTTCGCCTTCCCCAGCCTGATCCTCGCCCTGCTCTTCGTCGCCATCTTCGGCAGCGGCATCGGCCCGCTGATCATCGCCACCGGCATCGGCAGCGCGCCGGGCTACGCGCGCATGGTCCGCGGCCAGGTGCTGGCGGTGCGCCACGCCGGCTACATCGAGGCCGCCCGCGCCCTGGGCCACGGCCCGTGGCGCACCATCGCCCGGCAGATACTGCCCAACGCCATGCGCCCGCTGATCGTCACCCTGACCATGGGCGTCGGCCACGCCATCGTCTGGGCCTCGGCGCTGAGCTTCCTCGGCCTGGGCGCGCGGCCGCCGGCGCCGGAATGGGGGACCATGCTGTCGATGGGCCGCGACTTCATCGTCAACGCCTGGTGGCTGACCTTCTTCCCCGGGCTGTTCATCGTCCTCACCACCCTGTCGACCACGGTCGCCGGGCGCTACCTGCAACAACGCCTGGAGGGCCGCCGCTGATGCCGCGCCAACCGCTGATAGTCGAAGACCTGTCCGTGCATTTCGGCGAGCACCGCGTGCTCGACCGCCTGTCCTTCACCCTGCAGCCGGGCCGCGCACTGGCCCTGGTGGGCGAATCCGGCTCGGGCAAGAGCGTGCTGGCGCGCAGCCTGGTGGGCCTGGCCGGCGCCGGCGCACAGGTGCAGGCGCGGCGCCTGGAATACGCCGGGCGCGACCTGCTGGCCCTGGACGAGCGGCGCTGGCGCGAACTGCGCGGCCGCGAGATCGGCTTCGTGCTGCAGGACGCCCTGGTGTCCCTGGACCCGCTGCGCCCGGTGGGCCAGGAAATCCTCGAAGTGCTCGCCACCCACCGCTGGGGCGACCGCCACAGCCGCCAGCAGCGCGTGCTGGAGCTGCTGGAGAAGGTCGGCGTGCCGGAACCGGCATTGCGTGCCCGGCAACGCTCCGAACAACTCTCCGGCGGCCTGCGCCAACGCGCATTGATCGCCAGCGCCCTGGCCCTGGACCCGGGCCTGGTGATCGCCGACGAGCCGACCACCGCGCTGGACGCCACCGTGCAGGCGCAGATTCTCGGCGTGCTGCAGCAGGTGAAGGCGCGCGGCGACTCACTGCTGCTGATCAGCCACGACCTGGCGGTGGTCGCCCAGCTCGCCGACGAGGTGCTGGTGCTGCGCCACGGCGAGGTGGTGGAACAGGGGCCGATCGAACAGATTCTCCACGCGCCGCGCCACCCCTACACCCGCAGCCTGCTGGAAGCGATCCCCGCCAACCGCCCGCGCGGCACGCGGCTGACGCCCGGCGCGGCGCCCGCGGTGCGACGCGCGGAGGTCGCACAGCCACAGGTGCTGCTGGAAGCCCGCGGCCTCGGCAAGCGCTACCGCGGCCCCGACCAGCAATGGCGGCAGGTGCTCGACGACGTCAGCTTCCGCCTGCACGCCGGGCGCACCCTGGGCATCGTCGGCGAATCCGGCTCGGGCAAGAGCACCGCCGCGCGCATCGCCCTCGGCCTGCTGGAGCCGGACGCCGGCAGCGTGGCGTTCGCCGGCCAGCCCTGGAATGCCGCCGCCGCGCAGCGCATCGCCGAACGCGAACGGCGCCCGCGGCGGCGCGACATCAGCGTGATCTATCAGGACCCGCTGAGCTCCTTCGACCCGCGCTGGAGCGTCGGCCAGGTGCTCGACGACGCCCTCCAGGCCGGCGGCCTGGACGCCGCGCGGCGCCCGGCGCGCATCACCGAGCTGCTGCGCCAGGTGCGCCTGCCGGCGGAACTGGCGCAACGCCGCCCGCTGCAACTCTCCGGCGGGCAGCGGCAGCGCGTGGCCATCGCCCGCGCCCTGGCCAGCCAGCCGAAGGTGATCATCTGCGACGAACCGGTGTCGGCGCTGGACGTCTCGGTGCAGGCCCAGGTGCTCGACCTGCTGGCCGACCTGCAGGACGAACTGGGCCTGGCCTACCTGTTCATCTCCCACGACCTGGGGGTGATCCGCCACCTCAGCGACGAAGTGCTGGTGATGCTGCAAGGCAAGGTGGTCGAGGCCGGCCCCACCGAGGCGGTGCTGCGGAACCCGCAGCATCCCTACACCCAGCGCCTGCTGGCCTCGGTGCCGCAACTGCCGGCGGAGGGCCGACCGAAGGTGGCGCAACTGGCACCGGCCAGCGTCGACCTGGAGCCGCCGTTCGAGGAGCGCTGGTTGTGGGGGTTGGCGGTTTGAGGGGGGCGCTGCTGTTGTAGGAGCGAGCTTGCTCGCGAACGGTGTCAGCCGGTGAGGCTGGTGTGGGAGGTTGACTCCGTACCCTCTCCCCAGCCCTCTCCCTGAAGGGAGAGGGGGCTTTGTCCGTGCCGACTGAAAGCGAGGTTTCAGCCGGGTACCACAGCATCCGGCGAACAGAGCACTGAGCACCCGAGAGGGTTCTCTTCAGGAGAGGGTTGACGCGCGAGCAAGCCCGCTCCTACAAAAAACACCACAACTTCCCCCGCCCCCGCAATACAACTTCCCGCCACCCAACACCCCGTTATTTGCATATAACCCAAACACTGCGCACAAACCAACAGAACATCAGCACCTGTTGATCCAACGCAAGCAGACAAAAAATCCATAAAAACCACCAACACCATGATTTAAAAGGACTTAACCACTTGGCACGAGTCCTGCTCAAGTACAGACGGAGCATGACTATACGAATAGAAAGCCAATTACTTTATCTATTCCATGAGGATTCGAAGTTGGTGGTTAATTATTCTGGGGGTGAGTGGGGGAAACTTGCGCTGGCTATTCGCCGGGCAACATTCTGGTCGGCAAGTTTCGGTTCGGCGGTATTGCTGGTGGGGACCCAGGCAATGGCCGAAACCGCAGGCAGCGATGCCAGCGACAGCAGCAAGCAGAACAGCGGTACCCGCCTGCAGACGGTAGTGGTGCAGGCACAGAAGGAAACCCCGGTGGAGGCGGCGCGCAGCCAGCTCGCCGACGTCCCCGGCGGCGTCAGCGTGGTGGACAGCGAGCAGCTTTCCAGGGGCCGCACCGCCAACCTGCAGGACACCCTGGCCTACCAGCCCGGCGTGTTCGTGCAGTCCACCGGCGGCAACGACGCGGCGAAGATCTCCATCCGCGGCTCGGGCGCCAACACCTCGCCGGGCTATTTCCGCGAGGGCATCAAGTTCCTCTTCGACGGCCTGCCGCTGACCGGCCCGGGCGGTACGCCCTACGAGTTCCTCAACGGCTCGGGGGTGAACTACACCGAGATCCTGCGCGGCGCCAACGCCTTCCAGTACGGCGCGCTGACCCTCGGCGGCGCGGTCAACTTCGTCAACCAGACCGGCTACAGCGCGCCCGGCACCCGCCTGCGGGTGGAGGCCGGCAGCTACGGCTACCAGAAGGAAGTACTCAGCGCCGGCGGCGTGGTCGGCGGCTTCGACTACTACGCCAACGTCGACAACTACCGCAACGACGGCTACCGCGACTACAGCCTGTCGAAGAGCCAGGGCGTGGTGCTCAACCTGGGCTACCGCTTCAACCCGAAGCTGGAGACGCGCCTGCTGGTGCGCTACCGCGACGAGTACCACAACGACCCCAGCGCCATCACCCTCAAGCAGCTCAAGCACGACCCGGACAAGGCCAGCCCCACCGCCACCAGCAGCGGCGCCGGCAGCCGCCGGCCGGGCAGCACCTGGGTCGGCAGCAAGACCACCTACACCTTCGACGACGACTCCAGGCTGGACGTCGGCCTGGTCTACTACGACTACCCGCACAACAACAGCCCGGACAGCCCGACCAACCCCAGCTACTGGGACTGGCACGACCTGAGCTTCGTCCTCAACTACGCGCGCAGCGACCAGTGGTTCGGCCACGAGAGCCGCTCCAGCGCGGCCTTCACCTCCACCGAGCACATCAAGGGCGGAGTCGACTCGACGCGGGCCAACAAGCAGCCGGTGAAGGTGGTGGACTACGGATCGTCCTTCGACCACGTCTTCTCCTTCGGCAACGACCTGGAGCTGACCGAGGACCTCTGGCTGACCACCGGCCTGTCCTTCATCAACGTGCGCCGCAGCACCGACATCAAGTACGTGAACACCAGCAACACCAGCGGCTACCCGAGCAAGGACACCTACGAGAATTGGAGCACCGCGCCGCGCGTCGGCCTGCGCTACCAACTGACCCCGGACCTGCAGCTGTTCGGCAACTTCAGCCGCTCCATCGACCCGCCGGCGTCCTGGCAGTACTCCAACTCGTCGGCTGCCACGCCCTTCGTCAAGCCGCTGGTGGAACAGAAGGCCAACACCCTGGAGGTCGGCATCAAGGGCTCCCACGGCATCTTCGACGGCAGCCTGGCGCTGTACCGCTCGTGGATCCGCGACGAGCTGCTGAACGTGCAGATCATTCCCGCCACGGCCACCACCGCCGCGGTCACCTCGGCCTTCAACGCCGAGAGCCCGACCATCCACCAGGGCGTCGAGGCCGGGCTGAACACCCTGCTCTGGGAAAACAGCGTCGGCGAGAAGATCAGCTGGCGCCAGGCGTACACCTACAACGACTTCTACTACCGCCACGACGACACCTTCGGCGACAACCAGCTGCCGGGCATTCCCAAGCACGTCTACCAGGGCGAACTGCAGTACCAGCACCCCAGCGGCTTCTACGGCGGCGTCAACGTCACCTCCGCCTCGCGCACCGCGGTGGACTATGCCAACAGCTTCTACGCGCCCTCCTACACCATCTTCGGCGCAGGGGTCGGCTACGAGGCGCCGAAGAAGGACTGGAAGGTCTCCCTCGACCTCAAGAACCTCGCCAACGAGAAGTACGTGACCGCCGTGGCGCCGCAGTACGACGCCAAGGGCAAGGACGTCGCCGCCCTCTACCCGGGTGACGGCATCGGCGCCTACGTTGGCCTCGAACTGCGCTACTGACCGGCCGCGCCGCCCGACCGGGGCGGCGCGCACTGACGCGGGCGGCGCGATCCGCCGCCCGCCTGGCAACAGGGACACCGTAGATGCCATCGACACCGCACACCCCACCGGCCCTCCCGCGGAGGCCGGCATGATCGACAGACTCCTGCCCCTGGCGGCCGGCGCCCTGCTGGCCGCCGTGCTGGCCGGCTGCTCGCCGGCCGCCGACGATGGGCCCGGCGCCGGCGGCGCCGCCCTCGACACCGGCACCCTCAAGGACGGCCAGCTCAGCTACCCCGCCGAGGACTTCCACGAGCAGGCCCCCGGCAAGCCCGGCGGCACCCTGCGCGCCAGCGCCGCGCTGGACACCTATTCCTTCGACATCCACGCCCTCTCCCACGGCAACGTGCAGTGGCTGGGGCGCATCCTCTACGACTGCCTGGTGTACCAGGACGAACAGGGCAAGGTGTCGCCCTGGCTGGCCAAATCCTGGGAGATTTCCGCGGACGGCCTGACCTACACCTTCCATCTGCGCGACGACGTCAGCTTCAGCGACGGCACGAAGTTCAACGCCGAAGCGGTGCGGGTGAACCTCGAACACATGCGCGACCCGGCCACCAAGTCGCCGCTGGCCGCGGCCTACATCGCGCCCTACCAGTCGGGCAAGGTGCTCGACGAGTACACCTTCCAGGCCACCCTGCGCGAGCCCTACTCGCCCTTCCTCGACGTGCTGGCGCAGTCCTGGCTGGGCATGATCTCGCCGAAGCAGATCCTCGAAGACCCCAGATCCATCGCCGCCCACCCGGTGGGCTCCGGGCCCTTCGTGCTGGAAAGCTACACCCGCGACCAGGGCGCCAGCTTCGTGCGCCGCGCCGGCTACCACTGGGCGCCGCCGGTGCTGCGCCACCAGGGCCCGGCCTACCTGGAGCGCCTGGAACTGAGCTTCGTGCCCGAGGCGCTGATCCGCTACAGCTCGCTGGTCTCCGGGCAGTACGACTTCACCCTGGACGCGCCGACGCAGAACGCCCAGGCCATCCGCAAGGACCCGCAACTGGTGCTGCGCAGCCGCATCCGCAAGGGCAACCCGGTGCGCAGCCTGACCTTCAACGTCGAACGCTTCCCCTTCGACGACGTGCGCGTGCGCAAGGCCCTGGCCCGCGCCATCGACCGCGAGGGCCTGGCCTGGATCAGCGGCTTCGGCGAATTCCAGGTCAAGGCCGACTTCCTCGCCGCCAACACCCGCTTCTACGACCCGGCCTGGCGCAACGCCCTGGGCTACGACGTGGCCGCGGCCAACGCCCTGCTCGACGAGGCCGGCTGGACCGCGCGCGACGCCGAGGGCTACCGCAGCCGCGACGGCAAGCGCCTGGCCGCCACCCTGCTGATGATCGACAGCCCGGCGCTGCCGGCCAACGTGGCGGTGGCCATGCAGGCCGACGCGAAGAAGATCGGCATCGACCTGGGCCTGCGCGTGCTGCCCCAGGCCCAGGTCAACGACCTGCGCTACGCCGGCGACTACCAGGCGCTGGTCGGCGGCTACTGGCACACCAACACCCCGGACGGCCTGTACATCCTCTACCACAGCAACTCCATCGCCACGCCGAAGCTGATCGGGCAGAACAGCGCGCGCCTGCGCGACGCCCGGCTCGACGACCTGCTCGCCCGCGCCCGCCGCAGCACCGACGCGGCCGAGCAGCAGCGCCTGTACAGCGCCGCCCAGCAACGCCTCACCGAAGTGGTGCCGGCGGTGCCGGTGTACGAAAGCCAGCTGACCATCGCCTACCGCCGCGACGTCAAGGGCGTGGTGTTCGACAGCTCGCACAACGTGCCCTTCTTCACCAGCGTCTGGCTGGACCGGGAGCCGCAACCATGAAAGCCCTGCGCCGCATCCTCTGGCGTTTCCTCGGCGGCCTGGCGGTGCTCTGGGGCGCCGCCAGCCTGACCTTCGTCGCCCTCAACGTCAGCGGCGGCGACCCGGCCCTGGCCATCCTCGGCGGGCCGGACGCCATGCCCACCGCCGAGGCCATCGCCCAGGTGCGCCGCGACTACGGCCTGGACCAGCCGCTGGCGGTGCAGTACGCCCACTACCTGGGGCGCCTGGTCCAGGGCGACCTGGGCGAGTCGTACCGCCTGCGCATCCCGGTGGCCCAGGCCATCGCCGGGCAGGTCGGCGCCACCGCCCAGCTAGCCCTGTGGGCGGCACTGGCCGCGGTGCTGCTGGCGGTGAGCGCGGCGGTGCTGACCGCCAACCGCGCGCCCTGGGCCCGCGGCCTGGCCTCCGGCGGCGAGCTGCTGCTGTCGTCCATGCCCAGCTTCGTGCTCGGCATCCTCCTGCTGCTGGTGTTCTCCTTCCAGCTGCACTGGCTGCCGCCCACCGGCTCGCGCGGCTGGAAGAGCCTGGTGCTGCCGATCCTCACCCTGGCCCTGCCGGTGGCCGCCGTGCTGGCCCAGGTGCTGCGCCAGGAGCTGGAGGAAATCCTCGAACAGCCCTTCATCGCCATGGCCCGCGCCCGCGGCCTGTCCGAGGCCGGCGTGCGCCTGGGCCACGCCCTGCGCCATGCGCTGACGCCGCTGATCACCCTATCCGGCTTCGTCTTCGCCGCGCTGCTGGGCGGCGCGGTGATCACCGAGAACCTGTTCGCCCGCCAGGGCATCGGCCGCCTGATGCTCAACGCGGTGAACGACAAGGACGTGCCCGTGGTGCTCGGCATCACCCTGCTGGCGGCGGCGATCTACGTGCTGGTGAACCTGGCCGTGGACCTGCTCAACGCCCTGGTCGACCCGCGGGTGAGCGAGGCATGAGCATGACCGCGAGCATCGCCCTGGCCCAGCTGCGCCAACTGTTCGACGCCCACCAGGCGCCGCCCCCTTCCATCGCCCGCCCCGAGGACACCGCGATGATCTTCCCCGACGACCTTCCCGCCGCCGCGAGTGCGCCGGCGCACCCCGACGACAACGCCCTGCTGCAACGCTTCGAAGCGGTGTTCCAGCGCATCGCCGCCGGCGCCATCGAGCGCGAGCAGCAGCGCGAGCTGGCCTACGAGCCGGTGGCCTGGCTGCGCGCGGCCGGCTTCGGCGCGCTGCGCATCCCCCTGGCCTACGGCGGCCTGGGCGCCAGCCTGCCGCAGCTGTTCCGCCTGGTCCGCCGCCTCGGCGAGGCCGACTCCAACCTGCCGCAGATCTTCCGCGCGCACTTCGGCTTCGTCGAAGGCCGCCTCAACGACGACGACGAAGCCAGCCGCCAGCACTGGTTCCCGCGCATCGTCGGCGGCGAGCTGTTCGGCGCGGCCATGGCCGAGCGCAGCGAAGTCACCGGCAACAGCGTCACCCTCACCCGCGAGGACGACCACTGGCTGCTCGACGGCGAGAAGTACTACTGCACCGGCACCCTCTATGCCGACTGGATCGCCGTGTCGGCCAGCGACGGCGACGAACACGTCGCCGTGGCCGTGGCCACCGACGCGCCCGGCGTCACCCGCCTGGACGACTGGGACGGCTTCGGCCAGCGGCTGACCGGCAGCGGCACCACCCGCTTCGACAAGGTGCGCGTCGAGGAACACCAGTTGTTCCGCCGCTTCAAGCTCGGCGAAGGGCGCAGCGACAGCTACATCACCGCCTTCTACCAGCAGGTGCACCTGGCCACCCTGGCCGGCATCGCCCGGGCGGTGCTGCGCGACGCCGTCGCCTTCGTCCAGGGCCGCACCCGCGCCTTCGGCATTCCCGGCCGCTCCGAGCCGCGCCAGGACCCGCTGGTGCAGCGCGTGGTGGGCCGCCTGGGCAGCCTGGCGTTCTCCGCCGAGGCGCTGGTGGAAGCCGTCTCGGCCACCCTCGAACGCACCTGGCAGGCGCACCGCGCAGGCCAAGCCAGCCGCGAGCTGTACGCCGAGGCCGACATCCACGCCTACCAGGCGCAGCAGATCGTCCTGCCCCAGGTGCTGGAGGCCGCCACCCTGCTCTTCGAGGTCGGCGGCGCCTCGGCCACCAGCAGCGGCCGCCGGCTCGACCGGCACTGGCGCAACGCCCGCACCCTGGCCTCGCACAACCCGGCGATCCTGCGCGAGGCCTACCTGGGCGACTACCACCTCAACGGCACCCTTCCCAGCGAGGCCTGGAGCGAGCGTTTCGCCGCCGCCAAGGCCGCGCAACAGCAAGCCCCCGATACCGAGGAGACCCCGGCATGAGCAACGCACAGCGGCAAATGAGCATCGGCATGAACATCCTCGGCTTCGGCGCCCACGCCGCGGCCTGGCGCACCGGCGAGGCGCCGCCCACCGCCTACCTGGACGTGGGCTACTACCAGAACATCGCGCGCATCTCCGAGCGCGGCACCCTGGACGCCATCTTCCTCGCCGACGGCCCGGCCCTGGCCGGCGACGTCGGCCGCCAGCCGGCCGGGCGCCTGGAGCCCACCGTGCTGCTCACCGCGGTGGCCCTGGCCACCCAGCGCATCGGCGTGATCTCCACCGCCTCCAGCTCCTACAACGAACCCTTCAACCTGGCCCGGCGCATCGCCTCGGTCGACCACATCAGCGGCGGCCGCGCGGCCTGGAACGTGGTGACCAATGCCGGCGACGCCGCTGCGCAGAACTTCGGCCTGGCCGGCGCGCCGCTGCACGTGGACCGCTACGCCCGCGCCGAGGAGTTCGTCGACGTCACCCTCAAGCTGTGGGACAGCTGGGAAGACGGCGCCATCCTCGGCGACGCCGCCTCCGGGCGCTTCGCCGACCCGGCCCGGGTGCACGCCATCGACCACGTCGGCCGCTACTTCTCGGTCAAGGGCCCGCTCAACGTGCCGCGCTCGCCCCAGGGCCGCCCGGTGCTATTCCAGGCCGGCTCCTCGGAGGGCGGCAAGGCCCTGGGCTCGCGCTTCGCCGACGCCATCTTCACCACCCAGACCACCCTCGCCGACGGCCAGGCCTTCTACCGCGAGATGAAGCAGCGCGCCCGCCAGTGGGGGCGCAACCCCGAGCACCTGAAGATCATGCCCGGCCTGTCCACGGTGATCGGCAGCACCGAGGCCGAGGCCCTGGAGCGCTTCGAGCGGCTGAACAGCTACCTGGGCGAAGGCGGCCTGCTGCGGCAGATCGCCCAGCGCATCGGCATCGACGCCAGCGAGCTGGACCCGGACGCGCCGCTGCCCTGGCAGCGCATCGGCCCGGTCAACGAATTCGAGAAGGGCTCCCACGGCTTCCTCGAAGCCCAGCTGAACCTGGCCCGCGCCGAGAACCTCAGCGTGCGCCAGCTGTCGCGGCGCATCCTGGTCGGCCACCGGCTGCTGGTGGGCACCCCCGAGCAGGTCGCCGCCAGCCTGGAGGAATGGTTCCTCGCCGGCGCCGCCGACGGCTTCAACATCATGCCCGACAGCTTCCCCTCGGGCGTGGAGAGCTTCGTCGACGAAGTGGTGCCGCGCCTGCGCAAGCGCGGGCTGTTCCGCCACGAATACCAGGGCAGCACCCTGCGCGAACACCTCGGCCTGCCCTACCCGGCCAGCCGCTACGAACAACCCGCGGCCGCCTCGGCCTGAACCTGCGAGAGACCACCGGCATGAACTACCGCCCACTCGGCAACAGCGACCTCAAGGTCAGCGTCATCGGCCTCGGCAGCATGACCTGGGGCCACCAGAACAGCGAGGCCGACGCCCACCGCCAGCTCGACTACGCGCTCTCGCGCGGGGTCAACCTGGTGGACGCCGCCGAGATGTACCCCACCCCGTCCCGGGCCGACACCTGGGGCGACACCGAGCGTTTCATCGGCACCTGGCTTGCGCGCAGCAAGCGCCGCCAGGACATCGTCCTGACCAGCAAGATCGTCGGCCCGCCGCGCCAGAGCGGGCACATGCAGCACATCCGCGACGGCGCCACGCGCTTCGACCTGGCCACCCTGCGCAGCGCCCTGGACGGCAGCCTCGACCGCCTGCAGACCGACTACCTGGACCTCTACCAGCTCCACTGGCCCAGCCGCAGCACCAACTTCTTCGGCACCCGCGACTACCCCTGGGTGGACGACGAGCAGAGCGACGACATCGGCGAAACCCTCACCGCCCTGGCCGAACTGGTGAAGTCCGGGCGGGTGCGCCACATCGGCCTGTCCAACGAAACGCCCTGGGGCGTGGCCGAGTTCCTCAGGCAGTCCGAGCGCCTGGGCCTGCCGCGCATCCTCAGCGTGCAGAACCCCTACAGCCTGCTCAACCGCCAGTACGAGACGGGCCTGGCGGAGTTCAGCCACCGCGAGCGCATCGGCCTGCTGGCCTATTCGCCGCTGGCCTTCGGCGTGCTCACCGGCAAGTACCTGGACGGCGCCCAGCCGGCCGGCGCGCGCCTGAGTGCCGGCTCCGCCTACGGCCGCTTCGCCCGCTACGCCAGCGCCGAGGCGCAGCAGGCCACCCGCGCCTACGTCGAGCTGGCCCGCGAGCTGGGCCTGGCGCCGGCGCAACTGGCCCTGGCCTTCGTCATCGCCAAGCCCTTCGTGGCCAGCGCGCTGAACGGCGCCACCAGCCTGGAGCAACTGGCGCAGAATCTCGACGCCGCCGAGCTGCAGCTGACGCCGGAGGCGCTCGCCGCCATCGACGCCATCCACGCGCGCCTGCCGAACCCGGCGCCCTGAGAGGAGAACGCCCATGGCCGGTCCGTCGACCGCACTGCCCCGCCTGCTGCCCGCGCCGTCGCGGCGCCGCCAGCCGCCCGCCTTCCTCGGCGCGGCCCTGGCCCGTCCGGGCCTGACGCTGGCCGGGGTGTTCCTGGCGCTGCTGGTGCTCGCCAGCCTGGCGCCGACCTGGCTGGTGGCCACCGACCCACTGCTGGCCAGCGCCCGCCACGCCTTCCAGGCGCCCAGCGCGGCGCACTGGCTGGGCACCGACGAGAACGGCCGCGACGTGCTCGCGCGCCTGGTCCACGGCGCCCGGCCATCGCTGCTGATGGGCCTGGCGGCCACCGCCATCGGCCTGCTCGGCGGCATCGCCGTGGGCCTGGCCACCGGGCTCGGGCCGCGCTGGCTGGACGCCGCGGCCATGCGCGGCATCGACGTGCTGCTGGCCTTCCCGGAACTGCTGCTGGCCCTGGTCATCATCACCTTCTGGGGCCAGGGGCTGGTCAACGCCATGCTCGCCGTGGGCATCGCCGGCATCCCGCGCTACGCCCGCCTGGTGCGGGCCCAAGCCAAGGTGGTGCGCGGCGCGGCCTACGTCGAGGCGGCGGTCACCCTGGGCCTGTCGCGGCCGGCGGTGATCTGGCGCCACCTGCTGCCCAACGCCATCCGCCCGGTGCTGATCCTGGCCACCCTGGGCATTGGCGCCAACATCGCCGCCGGCGCCTCGCTGAGCTTCCTCGGCTTCGGCGCGCCGCCGCCGGCGCCCGAATGGGGCTCGATGCTCTCGGTCGGCCGCAACTTCCTCTCCAACGCCTGGTGGCTGGTCGCGGCACCGGGCACGGCGGTGACCCTCACCGTGGTCGCCGTGACCGTGCTCGGCCGCGCCCTGCTGCGCTACAGCGAGGGCAAACGCCCATGACCACCCTGATCAACCCGTTCCGCCCGCTGCTGGAAGTGGCCGACCTCGACGTCGCCTTCGGCCGCGCCCAGCCGGTGCTGCAGCAGGTGTCCTTCAGCCTCTACCCCGGCGAATGCTTGGCCCTGGTCGGCGAGTCCGGCTCGGGCAAGAGCGTCACCTCGCGCACCCTGGCCGGGCTCACCGGCGCCGGTGCGCACATCCGCGCACGGCGCCTGGCCTTCGACGGCCAGGACCTGCTGAACCTCGGCGGCCGCCAGTGGCGCGAGCTGCGCGGCTCGCGCATCGGCTTCGTGATGCAGGACGCCCTCGGCTCGCTCGACCCGCTGCGCCAGGTGGGCCGCGAGATCGACGAGCCGCTGCGCCTGCATACGTCCCTGGACCGCGAGCGGCGCCGGCAGAAGGTCATCGAGCTGCTGCGCGCGGTGGGCGTGCCCGAGGCCGAGCTGCGCGCCCGCCAGTACCCGCACCAGCTCTCCGGCGGGCTGCGCCAGCGCGCGCTGATCGCCTCGGCCATCGCCTGCGACCCCGACCTGCTGATCGCCGACGAACCCACCACGGCGCTGGACGCCACCGTCCAGGCGCAGGTCCTCGACCTGCTGGAAAGCCTGCGCCAGCGCAACCGCGCCATGCTGGTGGTGAGCCACGACCTGGCGGTGGTGGCGCGCCTGGCGCACCGCGTGGCGGTGATGCAGCACGGCGTGATAGTCGAGGAAGGCCCGGTCGACCAGGTGCTGGAAGACCCGCGCCACCCCTACACCCGCTCGCTGCTGCGCGCAGCCTCCGCGGTGCACCTCAGCCATGCGCCGCAGCCCGCCGCCAGCGAGCCGCCGCCGGCCAGCCTCGGCGCCCAGCCGGTGGTGCTGGAGGCGCGGCAGCTGGCCAAGCACTTCCGCGGCCCGAACGGCGCGGCGCAGCAGGCCGTGGCCAACGCCTCCTTCACCCTGCGCGCCGGCGAGACCCTGGGCATCGTCGGCGAATCCGGCTCGGGCAAGACCACCCTCACCCGCATGATCCTCGGCCTGGAGCGCCCCGACAGCGGCGAGGTATACCTGCGCGGCCAGGCCTGGAGCGCCCTCGACGCCCTCGCCCAGCGCCGCGAGAGGCGCCGTATCCAAGTGGTGTTCCAGGACCCGCTGGCCTCCTTCGACCCGCGCTACAGCGTGGCCCGCGTCCTCGACGAGGCCCTGGCCCGGGCCGGCGGCAGCCGCGCCGAGCGCCAGCAGCGGGCGCGCGAACTGCTGGAGCTGGTGCGCCTGCCGGCGGGCATGCTGCAGCGCCGGCCCATCGAGCTGTCCGGCGGCCAGCGCCAGCGCATCGCCATCGCCCGCGCCCTGGCGGCGCAGCCGGAAATCCTGGTGTGCGACGAGCCGGTGTCGGCGCTGGACGTCTCGGTGCAGGCGCAGATCCTCGACCTGCTGGCCGACCTCAAGCAGCGCCTGGGCCTGGCCTGCCTGTTCATCTCCCACGACCTGGGCGTGGTGCGCCACGTCAGCGACCGCGTGCTGGTGATGAAGGACGGCCACATCGTCGAGAGCGGCCCGGTGCGCGAGGTCTTCGCCCGCCCGCAGCACGACTACACCCGCGCCCTGCTGGGCGCCATTCCCCACCTGCCGCAACCCCGGGAGCGCCGCATCCGTGTCGAAGCCATTGCACGTTAACCTGTTCGAGATGAACTGCGTCAGCCACATCGTCCACGGCCTCTGGGCCCACCCGGAAAACCAGCGGCACCGCTTCAACGACATCGACTACTGGACGGAACTGGCGCAACTGCTGGAGCACGGCACCTTCGACGGCGTCTTCCTGGCCGACGTGGTGGGCGTCTACGACCGCTTCCGCGGCGGCCCCGAGACGGCCCTGCGCGAGGCCGTGCAGGTGCCCAGCAACGACCCGCTGCTGGTCATCCCGGCGATGGCCGCGGTGACCCGCAACCTGGGCTTCGGCGCCACCTTCTCCACCACCTACGAGCCGCCCTTCGCCTTCGCCCGGCGCATGAGCACCCTCGACCACCTGACCCGCGGCCGCGTCGGCTGGAACATCGTCACCTCCTACCTGCCCAACGCCGCGCGCAACTTCGGCCTGGACGATGAGGTGCCCCACGACCACCGCTACGAGATCGCCGACGAATACCTGGACGTGCTCTACAAGCTCTGGGAAGGCTCCTGGGACGACGACGCGGTGATCGCCGACCGCCAGCGGCGCATCTACACCGACCCGGCCAAGGTGCGCTACATCGACCACGTCGGCGAGCACTTCAAGGTCGCCGGGCCGCACCTCTGCCAACCCTCGCGGCAGCGCACCCCGGTTCTGTTCCAGGCCACCGGCTCGCCGGCCGGCACCGAGTTCGCCGGGCGCCATGCCGAGGTGGTGTTCACCGGCGGCCCGACGCCGGCGGCGGTGCGCCGCAACATCGCCCACATGCGCGAACGCGCCCGCGCCCACGGGCGCGATCCGGCGGGCATCAAGTTCATCGTCCAGGCGGCGGTGATCGTCGGCCGCAACGACCTGGAAGTGCAGGCCAAGCTGGAAGACTACCGGCGCCTGCAGAGCCTCGACGGCGCCCTGGCGCACATGCAGTCGGGCGTCGACCTGGCCGCCTTCCCGGCGCACACGCCGCTGGCCGAGCTGCCCGGCGGCGGGCCCTGGGCGGCGCTGCTGGCCAGCGACCCGCAGGCCACCGTGGGCCAGCTGGTGAAGCGCCTGGGCGGCTTCGACGAGGGCCGCTTCTTCGTCGCCGGCACGCCGAAGGTGGTGGCCGACGAGATCGAGAAATGGCTCGACGAGGACGGTATCGACGGCATCAACCTGCGCCAGTTCCTCACCCCGCACACAGCACGCGACTTCATCGAACTGGTGGTGCCCGAGCTGCGCCGCCGCGGACGCTTCCGCGAGGCCTACAACGACGGCGAGACCCTGCGCGAACGGCTGTTCGGCGCCGGCCACGCGCGCCTGCCCGCCGACCACCATGGCGCCCGCTACCGCGACCCGGCCGCCCTGCGCCAGGCCAGCGCGCCGCTGCGCTTCGCCCAGGCGCCGGCCTGATCCCTTTCCCGAGATGGACCTGAAGATGCCCACATCCGCCGCAACCGCCCTGCCCCCCGCCACCCTCGACCTGGCCGAGCTGCGCCGCCGCGCCATGCCGCGCCTGGCCGCCATCGCCGAGGGTGCCGCCGAACGCGAGCGCCTGCGCCAGCTGCCCCACGAGCAGGTGCGCGCCCTGGCCACCGACCGCCTGCTGTGCTTCCGCATCCCCGCCGCATACGGCGGCGCCGGCGCCAGCGTGCGCGACACCGTGCAGTTCGTCATCGACCTGGCGGCGGTGGACTCCAACGTCGCCCAGTCGCTGCGCCCCAGCTTCGCCTTCATCGAAGGCCTGCTCGCCCGCGGCGACCAGGCCGAGCAGCAGCGCTGGTTCCCGCGCTTCCTCGCCGGCGAGGTGTTCGGCAATGCCGGCTGGGAGATCGGCGGCGCCAACGGCGCGGTGAGCGCGCGCCTGCGCCGCGACGGCGAGGCCTTCCGCGCCAGCGGCAGCAAGTTCTACAGCACCGGCTCGCTGTACGCCGACTGGGTCAGCGCGGTGGCCCTGGACGAGGACGACAAGCCGGTGTCCTTCGTGGTCCCGCGCGACCGCGAGGGCCTGGAACTGCTGGACGACTTCGACGCCATGGGCCAGCGCCTCACCGCCAGCGGCACCACGCGCCTGAACGACCTGCTGGTGCAGCCGGGGGAAATCCGCCCGCGGGTGGTGGAGGAAGGCCAGCGCTCCATCGTCACGCCCTTCCTGCAACTGTTCCTCGGCGCGGTGGAGGCCGGCATCGCCCGCAACGCCCTGACCGACGCCGTGGCCTTCGCCCGCGACCACGCCCGGCCGATCAAGCACAGCAGCGCGCAACGCTCGGTGGACGACCCCTACGTGGAATTCGCCGTGGGCGAGATTTCCGCCCGCGCCCTGGCCGCCGAGGCGGTGATCCTGCGCGCCGCCGAGCGCCTCGACGAAGCCTGGGCGGCGGGCCTCGACCACGACGCGGTGAACCTCGCCGCCGTGGAAGTGGCCCAGGCCCAGTACATCGCCGTGGAATCGGCGCTCAAGGCCGCCGAACTGCTGTTCGACGTCGGCGGCGCCTCCACTACCGGCCGCCAGCACAACCTCGACCGCCACTGGCGCAACGCCCGCACCCTGGCCAACCACAACCCGCGCCACTGGAAGGCCGCGGTGGTCGGCGCCTGGCGCCTGAAGGGCAGCGAGCCGCCGACCTCGGGGCTGTTCTGATGCCGGGGAAAGCGCAACTGCAATTCCGCCCCATCGACCCACACGCCCATGCCGAACTGTGCGTTCGCTTCAGAGAAGACACGGCACACTGTGCCTATGGCTCGACCATTCCCTTCCACGGCAACGACGGCAATGGCGCGGCGCGCTACCTGAACTGGCTGCGGGAGCGCCTGCACAAGCTGCCCGGCAGCGCCGTGTTCCTCCACGACGGCGAACAGGTCATCGGGCAGATCGAGATGAGCCTGCTGGAGTCGGCCGAGGGGCCGCAGGGCTACGTCCATCTCTTCTACCTGGTACCGGAAAGGCGCGGCGAAGGGCTGGGCCGAGTCCTGGAATCCTACGCTCGAAGCTTTCTCCAACGACTCGGCTGTCGCACGCTGCGCCTGTCCGTGAGCCCGGCCAACCAGGCGGCCTGGAGGTTCTACCGAAGCAGTGGCTGGCGGGACCTGGGGCCAAGGAACGATGCACCCGCCCTGCACCTGCTGGAGAAGAGCGAAGCGGCCGGCGTCCCGATCGTCGGCAGCGCGGATGGCGATGTCGCGCGATGGCATTTCCGCAAGGCCCTGAAGCTCGACCAGGCCTCGCGGGAAGCCGAGGCCATCGACCATTACCGCAATGCCCTGGCCCTGGGGCTGGACGAACGGGAGGAGGTGATCGCGATACTCGGCCTGGGCTCGTCGCTGAGGGTCATGGGGCGGGCTCAGGAGAGCCTGCAGACGCTCTCGGCGCTGGCGCATACGAACAATGCGGCCTTCCTCTTCCATGCGCTCGCGCTCTACGACAGCGCGCAATACGCGTCCCTCGCCCAGCGACTGCTGGCGAGGCTGCTGCAGGTATTGGTGGAACGGCAGGACGACGACGTCATGCCGTTCCGGGCGCCGCTGGAGCGCTATATCCGCAACCTGGCCACGCCTGGCGACGGTGGCCGGCTATGAACCTTGCCAAGCAAAACGGCCGCCTGGTGCCGATGATCACCGGCGCCGCGCTGTTCATGGAGCTGCTGGACAGCACCGCGGTGCTCACCGCGCTGCCGCAGATGGCCGCCGACTTCGGCGAGGCCGCGGTGCGCATGAACCTGGTGGTGTCGCTGTACCTGCTGGCGGTGGCGCTGTTCGTGCCGGTCAGCGGCTGGGTCGCCGACCGCTTCGGCCCGCGCCGGGTGCTGCTGGCGGCCATCGGCCTGTTCATGCTCGCCTCGCTGGCCTGCGCGGCGTCCACCTCGCTGCTGCAGCTGTCCCTGGCGCGCCTGGCCCAGGGCGCCGCCGGGGCGCTGATGGCGCCGGTGGGCCAGGTGCTGCTGTTGCGCTGGTCGACGCCCGACACCCTGCTGCGCAACATGGCCGCGCTGGCCATCCCGGCGCTGGTCGGGCCGCTGCTCGGCCCGCCGCTGGGCGGGCTGCTGGTGGACCTGCTGTCGTGGCACTGGATCTTCCTGGTCAACCTGCCCATAGGCGCGCTGGGCATCGTCCTGATCCTGCGCTTCGTCCCCGACTTCCCGGGCGATCCGCAGCGGCGCCTGGACCGCCGCGGCTTCCTGCTCAGCGGCTGCGCCCTGGCGGCGCTGGTGTTCGGCTTCGAGGCCCTGGGCCACCGCCTGCTGCCGCTGCCGGCGGTGGCCGCGCTGCTGGCCGCCGGCACCTGCGCCGCGCTGGCCTACTGGCGCCATGCCCGGCGCCACGCAGCGCCGCTGATCGACCTCGGCCTGCTGCGCATCCCCACCTTCGCCACAGCGATCTGGGGTGGCAACCTGTTCCGCCTGGGCAGCGCCGCGCAGCCGTTCCTGATGGTGCTGATGCTGCAGCTGGGCTTCGGCCTGGGGGCGCTGGACGCCGGGTTGCTGACCCTCGCCGGCGGCGCCGGCGCGCTGAGCGTGAAGTTCCTCTCGGTGCGCATCGTCCAGCGCCTGGGTTTCCGCCGCACCCTGGTCGGCAACGCGCTGCTCTGCGCCCTGTCCATCGTCGGCTGCGCCCTACTGCGCGCCGACACACCCCTGTGGCTGCTGCTGGGGCTGCTGTACCTGAGCGGCCTGCTGCGCTCGCTGCAGTTCAGCACCCTGGGCGCCCTGACCTTCTGCGAGGTGCCGCGCGAGCTGGCCAGCCGCGCCAGCAGCCTGTCGGCGATGTCCATGCAACTGGCCATGAGCCTGGCGGTGGGCCTGGCCGCCAGCCTGCTGGGGCTGGTCATGCACGCCCAGGGCCATGCCCAGCCGCAGGTCGCCGACCTGTCCCTGGCAATGCTCGCCGGGGCGCTGCTGTGCGCCGCCTCGGCGCTGTCGTTCCGCCGCCTGGGCGAAACCGCCGGAGCCTCGATCAGCGGCCACGCCAGGCCCTCGCTCGCCGATAACGCATGCCCCAAGGAGACCGCCCATGGCTGAGCCCATTCCCGCGCTGATCCGTACCGTTCGCCCAGGCGATGCCCGGCCCATCGCCGAAGCTCACGTGCAGAGCTGGCAGGCGACCTACCGCGGGCTGCTGCCGGACAGCTACCTGCAGGGCCTGGCCGACAACCTGCAGCGCCGCGTCGACTTCATCGACAACGCCATCCGCAACGGCAACCGCGACATCCGCGTGGCCGAGCATGAGGGCGCGGTGGTTGGCTGGAGTTCCTTCGGCGCCAGCCGCGACCCCGACGTCGAGCCCGGCACCGGCGAGCTCTATTCCATCTACCTGGTGCCGGCGGCCTGGTCCGCCGGCATCGGCCGCGCGCTCTGGCTGGCCTCGCGCCAGGCCCTGGAGGCCGCGGGCTTCGCCCGCGTCACCCTGTGGGCGCTGGACGGCAACTCGCGCGCCGAGCGCTTCTACCGCGCCGCCGGCTTCACCCCGCAAAGCAACGCCTCGCGGGTCTTCGGGGAGGACGGCACGGCCTTCCCGGTGACCCGCTACCTGCTGCCCCTGACCCATGCCTGAAGGACTTTACCCGCCATGAGCCACACCCCGGACGACACCGCCGGCGAACGCCAGGCCCACGCCTGGAACATCCGTTACCTGCCGGAGGCGCCGGTACCTTTCGTCATCCACTTCGTCAGCCAGTACCGCTGGGCCTACCTGGCGATCCTGCTGCTGCAGATCACCGCGGTGGTCTGCACCGTGCTGATCCCCTGGAGCCTGGGCCAGGTCACCCGCCTGGTGAACGCCAGCAGCACGCCCGAGGCGCTGTTCTGGCCGGTGGCCGGCTTCGCCGTGCTGGTGGCCCTGGAGGTGGTCTTCACCCGCAGCGCCAACACCATCAACATCCGCGTGCTGCCGCGCCAGCGGGCGCGCGTCACCTACACCGTCTACGCCTACCTGCAGCAGCACTCGCACCGCTTCGTCAGCAACGAGTTCGCCGGTGCCCTGGCGCACAAGGTCTCGGAAGTCGCCATGGGGGTGAACCAGACCATGAACATCCTGCTCTTCGACCTGATCCCGCTGCTGGTCACCCTGAGCCTGGCGAGCCTGGTGCTGGCCAGCGCCTCGGGCCTGCTGGCGGCATTCATGCTGGGCTGGTCGGTGCTGTTCATCGGCATCTCCTTCCTGCTCGCCCGGCGCAGCCACCCGCTGGCGCAGCAGTACTCCGCGGCGCGCAGCATCAGCACCGGCAAGGTGGTGGACGCGGTGACCAACCTGAGCAACGTGCGCCTGTTCGCCCGGCATTCCCACGAGCTGGACTACCTGTCCGGCTACCTGGACCGCGAACTGGCGGCGGCCGGCCGCTCGCTGGGCTACATGGAGAAGATCCGCTGGTTCCAGAACAGCTGCGGCATGGCCCTGAAGATCGGCATGCTGCTGCTCACCCTGTGGCTGTGGCGCAGCGGCGCCATCAGCATCGCCGCCTTCGTCATGGCCACCAGCATGGCGCTGCTGATCATCAACGACGTGGCCAGCCTGTCGCGGCGCTTCCTGGAGCTGTTCGAGGCCACCGGCAACATCGCCAACGGCGTGCGCACCCTGATCCGCCCCCACGAGGTGGTCGACCGCCCCGACGCCCGCCGCCTGGAAGTGCGCCAGGGCAACGTCGAGTTCCGCGGCGTGCGCTTCGGCTACCACCCCGGCCAGCCGATCTTCGAGCAGCTCGACCTGCGCATCCCGGCCGGCCAGCGCGTCGGCCTGGTGGGCTTCTCCGGCTCCGGCAAGTCCACCCTGCTCAACCTGCTGCTGCGCCTGTACGACGTCGACGGCGGCCAGGTGCTGATCGACGGCCAGGACATCCGCGAGGTGACGCAGCACTCGCTGCACCGGCAGATCGGCCTGATCCCCCAGGAGCCGGGGCTGTTCCACCGCAGCATCCGCGAGAACATCCATTACGGGCGCCTGGAGGCCAGCGCCGAGGAACTGGCCGCGGCCATCCACGGCGCCGGCGCCAGCGCCTTCATCGAACGCATGGAGCACGGCTACGATTCCCTGGTGGGCGAGCGCGGCGTCAAGCTGTCCGGCGGCCAGCGGCAGCGCATCGCCATCGCCCGGGTGCTGCTGAAGAACGCACCCATCCTGGTGATGGACGAGGCCACTTCCAGCCTGGACTCCATCACCGAGCGCTTCATCCAGGACCAGCTGGACAGCATCATGCAGGGCAAGACCGTGATCGTGGTGGCCCACCGCCTGTCGACAGTGGCACACCTTGACCGCATCATCGTCTTCGACAAGGGCCGCGTGGTCGAGGACGGCAGCCACCAGGAGCTGCTGAAGAAGCGCGGCCAGTACTACCGCCTGTGGAGCCGGCAGTCCGACGGGCTGTTCCAGGAAGAAGCCGAGGCGGTCTGAATTTCCCAACCGGAGAGCGACATGAACTACCGAACCCTGGGCCGCTCCGGCCTGCAGGTCTCCCCCCTGGCGCTGGGCAGCATGATGTTCGGCGGCCAGACCGATGCCGCCGCCTCGCGGCGCATCATCGACCAGGCGCTGGAGCGCGGGATCAACTTCATCGACACCGCCGACGTTTACAACGACGGGCGCTCGGAGGAAATCGTCGGCCAGGCCATCGCCGCGCGCCGCGACGACTGGGTACTGGCCTCCAAGGTCGGCATGGGCCCGGCGGACGCCTGGCCGAACCGCCGCGGCCTGGGCCGCAAGCACATCGCCGCGGCCCTGGATGCCAGCCTGAAACGCCTGGGCACCGACTACCTGGACCTCTACTACCTGCACCGCGAGGACCCGCAGACGCCGCTGGAGGAAACGGTCGCGGCCATCGGCGACGCCATCGCCCAGGGCAAGGTGCGCCACTGGGGGCTGTCCAACTACCGCGGCTGGCGCATCGCCGAGGTGGTCCACGTGGCCGAGCGCCTGGGCGTGCCCCGGCCCATCGCCAGCCAGCCGCTGTACAACCTGGTGAACCGCCAGGCCGAGACCGAGCAGTTCACCGCCGCCGAATTCCACGGCCTGGGCGTGGTGCCCTACAGTCCGCTGGCCCGCGGCGTGCTCAGCGGCAAGTACCTGCCGGGCGTGGAGCCGGCCGCGGACAGCCGCGCCGGGCGCCAGGACAAGCGCATCCTGGAGACCGAATGGCGCGCGGAGTCCCTGGAGATCGCACAGAAGCTGAAGGCCCACGCCGAGGCGCGTGGCGTCGGCGTGGTGCAGTTCGCCATCGCCTGGGTGCTGAACAACGCCCTGGTCAGCGCGGCCATCGTCGGCCCGCGCACCGAGGAACAGTGGCAGGACTACCTGAAGGCGCTGGACGTGCGCCTGGACGCCGAGGACGAAGCCTTCGTCGACGCCCTGGTCACCCCCGGCCACGCCTCCACGCCGGGCTACAACGACCCGACCCACTTCGTCCCCGGCCGCCGCCCGCGCGGGGCATGACGGGACGCCAGCCGCGCCGAAGCGCCCTTCGTAGGATGGGTTGAGCTTGCGAAACCCATGCGGTTGCGGTGATGGGTATCGCTTCGCTCAACCCATCCTACGGGTGCGTCTTTCCTTGTAGGAGCGGATTTATCCGCGATTGCAGGGAGCGCTACAGGCGTTTCCCGGTTGTGCCGGTGCATTGGGCTGACTCCGCCCTCTCCCTACCCCTCTCCCTGAAGGGAGAGGGGACCGTTCGGCAGAGCTGGGTAGTCTGGAGTTAGCCGGACACGCCGGTGGTTTCCGGCTGAAGCCATGCTTTCCGCTGGCACAGACAAGCCCCCTCTCCCTTCAGGGAGAGGGCTGGGGAGAGGGTGCTCTTGGTCCTGGCACCGAAGCCACGGGAAGCCCCGTTCGCGAGCAAGCTCGCTCCTACGAAAAGCTGTGCTCGCCCGTCCTCCTCCGCCCAGTTCAGATCGACAGCCGCACGATACGGCTGGCCAACGGCGCAGGCGTGCGGCGCTTGTTCACCACCAGTTCGCCGGCGGCGATCAGCCGGGCCCTGACGATGTTGCGGCTGAGCCCCAGCAGGTCGGAGGTGTGCACCTGGTTGGCATGGCAGAACTGGTAGGCCTCGCGCACCAGCAGGCTTTCCACCTGCCCATGCACGTCGCCGCCGCGCTCGCGGAACAGGCGCAGGAAGGCGCGTTCCAGCTGCGCTTCCAGCGGTTCGTCGGCGCCGGCCGCGCCCTCCAGGCGTTCCGGGCGCAGCCCCGGCAGGCGCAGGTCGTCGGCCTCGATGCGGCCGCCCTGGCAGACCAGCAGGGTGTGGTGGATGACGTTCTCCAGCTCGCGGATGTTGCCCGGCCAGTCGTACTCCGCCAGCTTGCGCGCCGCCGCATCGCTCAGGTCGACCGCCTCGAAGCCGAGCTTGCGCCCGTAGGTGCCGATGAAGTGCCGCACCAGCGGCAGGATGTCGCCGCGCCGCTCACGCAGCGCGGGCAGCTGCAGGGTGACGACGTTGAGGCGGTAGTACAGGTCCTCGCGGAAGTGCCCGGCGTTGATCGCCTTCTCCAGCTGCACGTTGGTGGCCGCCAGCACCCGCACGTCGATCGGGATGCCCTTGCGTGAGCCCAGGCGCACCACTTCGCGCTCCTGCAGCACGCGCAGCAGCTTGACCTGGATGGGCATCGGCAAATCGCCGATCTCGTCGAGGAACAGGGTGCCGCCGTTGGCCGCCTCGAACCAGCCGGGCTTGGCGCCCAGGGCGCCGGTGAAGGCGCCCTTCTCGTGGCCGAACAGCTCGGCCTCCACCAGGGATTCGGAGAAGGCCCCGCAGTTCACCGCGACGAAGGGCCGGTCGCGCCGGCCGCTCAAATTGTGGATGTGACGTGCGACCAGCTCCTTTCCCGTGCCGGTCTCGCCGATGATCAGGACGCTGGCCTCGCTGGGGGCGACCTGTTGCAAATGGGAGAGAAGCGCCTGCGATTTCGGGTCTTCGAAGACCTGTGCGGTTGCCCGGATCGAGGTGGCCAGTGTCGGGTTGGGTGGGAGGGTCAGCAGTTGCATGGGCTTCCTTACGAGTAGAACGTGGGCGAAGGTCGCTGCCGGTTGAGCGCCCAGGCGCCGAGCTCCTGGACGCGGTAATCGAGGGGGTCGTGCAGGCTCTGGGTGCGCAGGTTGCGCCAGTGCCGGTCCAGCCGCAGCGCGGCGTGGGTGGCGCGGGCGCCGGTGACTTCGAAGAGGCGGCTACAGAGTTCCAGGCCCACGCGGGTGGCGGCGACCTTGGCGGTGCCGATGGCGATGGCCAGCTCCGCGCGCTCCTCGGCACCCAGGCGCTGTTCCTTGCCCCAGGCCGCGTCGAACTGCGCGGCGGCGCGCTCCACCAGCAGGCGCACGCCTTCCAGGCCGACCCAGAAGTCGCCGTAGTGGCGCAGCACGTACGGGTCCTCGCTGATGCTCTCGGCGCTGGAGCGGAACCAGGGCCGCGCCTCCTTGAGGGTGTAGCCGCGGAATTCCTCGAAGGCGCCTTCGGCGATGCCGAGGAACATGTGGGCGAAGATCAGCTGCGCCAGCAGCGGGCGCAGGCAGGCGAAAGGCGTGCTCAGCGGGCCCGGGTCCAGCAGCAGCTCGGAGCGCTCCACGCGCACCCGCTCGAAGGTCACGCTGCCGCTGTCGGTCTGGCGCTGGCCCATGTTGTCCCAGTCGTCGTGCACGCCGATGCCGCTGCGGCCGCTGGGCAGCGCGGCGATCAGCAGCTTGCCGCCGGCGCTTTCGTCCACCGCCGAGGCGATCAGCATCTCCGAGTCGTTGGCGCCGGAACAGAAGCTCTTCTTGCCGGAGAACTCGCACCAGCCGTCGAACCACTTCACCTGGGTGCGGGTGTCCAGCGGGTTCAGGGCATTGCCCCAGAACCAGTTCTTGCGCGCGGTCAGCTCGAACCACGGCTGCCACTGCTCCGGGCGCGAGAACAGGCGCACGGTGGCCAGCATCAGGTGGTGGAAGCCGAACACGTGGGCCACGGAACTGTCGGCCCGGGCGAACTCGCGGACCACCTCCAGGGTCAGCGACCAGTCCGCGCCATGGCCGCCGAAGGCGCCGGGAATGCTCAGGGCCAGCAGGCCGCTGTGGCGGATGGCGTCGCGCTCGGCCTTGGGCGTGCCGCCGCGCTCGTCGCGTTCGGCGGCGTTCTCGGCAAAACCGGCGGCCAGCTGGCGGGCGATCTGCAAAGGGTTGAGGATGCGGCTTTGCTGGTTGGCGCTCACACGGGATCCCTCGTCGGTCGGGGCGGCCTTCAGGCGGGCGCCGCCCCGGCAATGAACCTTCGGCCGCGGCCGCCATGGGCCCGGCCGGCGAAATTGAACTGCACGCAGGGCCGAGCAATAACCATTCCAGTGTCCACCGAGCCGGTTTGCGCGGCCTGGCGCGGGCGGCCTGTTGCTATCTGAGCAACAACTGTTGATTCGCTGTTGCCCCGCTGCCTCCGCCGATCGGCAACCCCTGGCGCCGCGCTCGCGTACCAGCTAAACCCGCTGATAGGGAAGACGCCGGGCCAGGGCGCAGGTCGGTTTCAGGATGCGCCGGGTCGCTTGGGTGCAAACCCCGGGCGAGCAGGATGGCAAGCTTGCAGGATGCCCCCGGACCGGTGCGTCAAGACACCCGGCCGGCGGCAGGGAGGGCGACCGGGTGACCACGCCGCCGTGACGTGGACGGTACGCCGCAGCCGAAGACACCGGAGGTTTGCCGCCAAGGCAGGCCGGTCCGCGATGCCGAGGTACGCTGTATGCCTGATGAGACGCTTCACCTGCCCCTGATCCACGACGTGCTGGCACGCGAGAAGGACACCCCCGGCGCCCTGCTGCCGATCCTCCACGCCATCCAGGACGGCTGCGGGTACGTTCCCGACCTCGCCGTCGCGGAAATCGCCCATGCCCTCAACCTCAGCCAGGCCGAGGTGCGCGGGGTGATCAGCTTCTACCACGACTTCCGCACCGCGCCGCCGGCGCGCCACACCCTGCGCCTGTGCCGCGCCGAGTCCTGCCAGAGCATGGGCGCCGAGCGCCTGGCCGCGCAGCTGCGCGAACAGCTGGCGCTGGACGACCACGGCACCAGCGCCGACGGCAACATCAGCCTGCGCCCGGTGTACTGCCTGGGCGCCTGCGCCTGCTCGCCGGCCCTGGAGCTGGACGGCCGGCTGCACGCGCGGCTCACCGCCGAGCGCCTGCGCGAGCTGGTCAACGGCTGCCTGGAGGATGGCGCATGCTGAAGCTCTTCCTCCCCCGCGACTCCGTCGCCCGCGCCGTGGGCGCGGAACAGGTGGCCGCCGCCCTGGCCCACGAGGCAGGGCGCCGGCAGCTGCCGCTGGAACTGCGCCGCACCAGCTCCCGCGGCCTCTACTGGCTGGAACCGCTGCTGGAGGTGGAAGACGCCGCCGGCCGCCGCCTGGGCTTCGGCCCGCTCGCCGAGCAGGACGTGCCCGCCCTGCTCGATGCCCTGGCCGCCGACGCCACCATTCACCCGCTGGCCCTGGGGCCGGTGGAGGACATCCCCTACCTGAAGAGCCAGCAGCGCCTGCTGTTCGCCCGCGCCGGCATCACCCGGCCGCTGTCCCTGGAGGACTATCGCGCCCACGGCGGCTTCGAGGGCCTGGCGCGGGCCATCGCCCTGGACGGCGCCGAGGTGGTCGCCGCGGTGCTCGACTCCGGCCTGCGCGGCCGCGGCGGCGCGGCCTTCCCCGCCGGCATCAAGTGGCGCACCGTGCGCGAGGCCCCGGCCACGCCGAAATACGTGGTGTGCAACGCCGACGAAGGCGACTCCGGCACCTTCGCCGACCGCATGCTGATGGAGGGCGACCCCTTCCTGCTGGTCGAGGGCATGGCCATCGCCGGCCTCGCCGTGGGCGCCAGCCTGGGCTACATCTACGTGCGCTCGGAATACCCGGACGCCATCGACACCCTGGAGCAGGCCCTGGCCATCGCCCGCGAGGCCGGCTACCTGGGCGCCGACGTGCTGGGCAGCGGCCGCGCCTTCGACCTGCAGGTGCGGGTGGGCGCCGGCGCCTACATCTGCGGCGAGGAAACCGCCCTGCTCGACTCACTTGAGGGCAAGCGTGGCGTGGTCCGCGCCAAGCCGCCGCTGCCGGCCCTGCAGGGCCTGTTCGGCCAGCCGACGCTGGTGCACAACGTGCTCACCCTGGCCTCGGTGCCGGTGATCCTGGCTCGCGGCGCGCCGTTCTACCGCGACTTCGGCATGGGCCGCTCGCTGGGCACCATGCCCTTCCAGCTGGCCGGCAACGTGCGCCACGGCGGCCTGGTGGAACGCGCCTTCGGCCTGAGCCTGCGCGAGCTGGTGGAAGGCTACGGCGGCGGCACCGCCAGCGGCCGCCCGCTGAAGGCGGCGCAGGTGGGCGGCCCGCTGGGCGCCTGGGTGCCGCCGGCGCAGTTCGACACCCCGCTGGACTACGAGGCCTTCGCCGCCATGGGCGCCATGCTCGGCCACGGCGGCGTGGTGGTGGCCGACGACAGCCTGGACATGGCGCGCATGGCCCGCTTCGCCCTGCAGTTCTGCGCCGAGGAATCCTGCGGCAAGTGCACGCCCTGCCGGCTCGGCTCCACCCGCGGTGTGGAGGTGGTGGACCGGCTGATCGCCGCCACCGACCTCGGCGCCCGCGAGGAACAGGCGCGGCTGCTCGTGGACCTCTGCGACACCATGCAATACGGCTCGCTCTGCGCCCTGGGCGGAATGACTTCCTACCCGGTGACCAGCGCCCTCAAGCACTTCCCCGCCGACTTCGGTCTGGCGAATACGGAGGCCGACCAGTGATCAACCTCTTCGATCCCTCCACCGACATCGTCGACCTCGGCACCCCGCCCCGCGACAGCGAGGCGCAGGTCAGCCTGAGCATCGACGGCCGCGAGATCAGCGTGCCCGCCGGCACCTCGGTGATGCGCGCCGCCGCGCTGCTGGGTACCAGCATTCCCAAGCTCTGCGCCACCGACAGCCTGGAAGCCTTCGGCTCCTGCCGCATGTGCCTGGTGGAAATCGACGGCATGCGCGGCTACCCCGCCTCCTGCACCACGCCGGTGGCCGAGGGCATGGTGGTGCGCACGCAGACGCCGAAGCTGGCGACGCTGCGGCGCAACGTCATGGAACTGTACATCTCCGACCACCCGCTGGACTGCCTGACCTGCCCGGCCAACGGCAACTGCGAGCTGCAGACCGTGGCCGGCCAGGTGGGCCTGCGCGAGGTGCGCTACGGCTACGCCGGGGCCAACCACCTGAGCGAGGCCAAGGACGTCTCCAACCCCTACTTCGACTACGACCCGAGCAAGTGCATCGTCTGCAACCGCTGCGTGCGCGCCTGCGAGGAAATCCAGGGCACCTTCGCCCTGACCATCGACGGCCGCGGCTTCGACTCGCGGGTGGCGGCGGCCGGCGGCGACGACTTCCTCGACTCCGAGTGCGTGTCCTGCGGCGCCTGCGTGCAGGCCTGCCCCACCGCCACGCTGATGGAGAAGAGCGTGGTGCAGCTGGGCCAGCCGGAGCGCAGCGTCGTCACCACCTGCGCCTACTGCGGCGTGGGCTGCTCGTTCCGCGCCGAGCTCAAGGGCGAGCAGCTGGTGCGCATGGTCCCGGACCGCAACGGCCAGGCCAACCACGGCCACGCCTGCGTCAAGGGCCGCTTCGCCTGGGGCTACGCCACCCACCCCGAGCGCATCACCAAGCCGATGATCCGCCAGAACATCAGCGATCCCTGGCAGGAGGTCAGCTGGGAAGAAGCGCTCAACCACGCGGCCGGCGAATTCCGCCGCATCCAGCTCAAGTACGGGCGCGACTCCATCGGCGGCATCACCTCCAGCCGCTGCACCAACGAAGAGACCTACCTGGTGCAGAAGCTGGTGCGCGCCGCCTTCGGCAACAACAACGTCGACACCTGCGCCCGCGTCTGCCACTCGCCCACCGGCTACGGCCTGAAGCAGACCCTCGGCGAATCCGCCGGCACCCAGAGCTTCGACTCGGTGATGCAGGCCGACGTCATCCTGGTGATGGGCGCCAACCCCACCGACGCCCACCCGGTGTTCGGCTCCCAGCTCAAGCGCCGCCTGCGCCAGGGCGCGCGGCTGATCGTCATCGATCCGCGGCGCATCGACCTGGTGGATTCGCCCCACGCCCGCGCCGAGCTGCACCTGCAGCTGCGCCCGGGCACCAACGTGGCCATGCTCAACGCCCTGGCCCACGTCATCGTCACCGAGGGACTGGTCGACCAGCGCTTCGTCGAGCAGCGCTGTGAGGCGGCGGACTTCGCCCACTGGCGCGACTTCGTCAGCCAGCCGCAGAACGCCCCCGAAGTGCTCGGCCCGGTGTGCGGCGTACCCGCCGAACTGATCCGCGCCGCCGCGCGGCTCTACGCCACCGGCGGCAACGCGGCCATCTACTACGGCCTGGGCGTCACCGAGCACAGCCAGGGCAGCACCGCGGTGATGGGCATCGCCAACCTGGCCATGGCCACCGGCAACGTCGGCCGCGAAGGCGTGGGGGTGAACCCGCTGCGCGGGCAGAACAACGTCCAGGGCTCCTGCGACATGGGCTCCTTCCCCCACGAGCTGCCAGGCTACCGGCACATCTCCAACGTCGAGGTGCGCAGCCAGTTCGAGCAGGCCTGGGGCGTGAGCCTGCAGCCCGACCCGGGCCTGCGCATCCCCAACATGTTCGAGGCGGCCCTGGACGGCAGCTTCAAGGCGCTGTACTGCCAGGGCGAGGACATCGCCCAGAGCGACCCCAACACCCAGCACGTCACCGCTGCCCTCTCGGCCATGGAATGCGTGGTGGTGCAGGACATCTTCCTCAACGAGACGGCCAAGTTCGCCCACGTGTTCCTGCCGGGCAGCTCCTTCCTGGAAAAGGACGGCACCTTCACCAACGCCGAACGGCGCATCTCGCGGGTGCGCAAGGTGATGGAGCCGCTGGGCGGCAAGGCCGACTGGGAAGCGACCATGGCGCTGTCCAACGCCCTGGGCTACCCGATGAACTACCGCCACCCGTCCGAGATCATGGACGAGATCGCCCGCCTGACGCCCACCTTCGCCCGCGTCAGCTACGCCGAGCTGGACCGCCACGGCAGCCTGCAGTGGCCGTGCAACGACGCCGCGCCCGACGGCACCCCGACCATGCACATCGACCAGTTCGTGCGCGGCAAGGGGCGCTTCATGCTCACCGGCTACGTGCCCACCGACGAGAAGGTCAACAACCGCTACCCGCTGCTGCTGACCACCGGGCGCATCCTCAGCCAGTACAACGTCGGCGCCCAGACGCGGCGCACCGGCAACGTCGCCTGGCACCCCGAGGACCGCCTGGAGATCCACCCCAGCGACGCCGAGAGCCGCGGCATCGCCGACGGCGACTGGGTCGGCGTGGGCAGCCGCGCCGGGCAGACGGTGCTGCGCGCCAAGGTCAGCGAGCGGGTGGCGCCGGGGGTGGTCTACACCACCTTCCACTTCCCCGAGTCCGGCGCCAACGTGATCACCACCGACAACTCCGACTGGGCCACCAACTGCCCGGAATACAAGGTCACCGCGGTGGAAGTGGTGCGCGTCTTCCAGCCCTCGGAATGGCAGAAGCGCTACCAGGCGTTCAGCGACGAACAGCGCCGCCTGCTGAAGGAACGCCGCCACGCCGAGAAAGCCGAGGTGCGCCGATGAGCATCGACAACCTGGTCAAGATGGCCAACCAGATCGGCCAGTACTTCGCCAGCGAGGCCGACCGCGAACTGGCCGTGCGCGGCGTGCGCCAGCACCTGCAGAGCTTCTGGACGCCGGCCATGCGCCGCGACCTGGGGGCCTGGCTGGCGCAGCACCCGGAGACCGACCTGCACCCGCTGGTGCAGGAAGCGCTGAAGGAGCCGGCGGAGAGCGCCTAGCGGAGACGGCCAGACTACGATACCGCCCCCGACCGCCGGCCGCAGGAGCCCTGAGCGGCCTGCGCCGCGCGGGGGCGGCGCAGGCGGGTTTCAGCGCAGGGTGTAGCCGTTGTCGACGACCAGGTCCTGGCCGTGGATGCCGCGGGCCTGGTCCGAGAGCATGAAGAGGATCGCATCGGCGACCGCCTCCGCCTCCAGGAAGCGGCCGTCCAGCAGGCGCCCGTTGACGCTGGCGGCGACCTTGCCCAAGGCCTCGTCGTCCAGCCCCAGGGTGCCCCAGATCGGCGTCGCCGTGGGCCCGGGCGACACGACGTTGACGCGGATGCCCTCGCCCGCCAGTTCCACCGCCAGGGTGCGCGCCTGGGCCTTGAGCGCCGACTTCGAGGCGATGTAGGCGGCCAGCCCCGGGAAGCTCACCTGGGACAGGAAGGTGCCGATGAACACCACCGAAGACGGCCGCGCCATCTGCCCGCGCAAGGCGGCCAGGGTGTTCAGCGCGCCGGCGCCGTTGACCGCCCACTGCCGCTGGAACGCCGCCTGGTCCAGGCCGTCGGCCAGTTGCGCGATGCCGGCGTTGGGCAGCAGGTAGTCCACCGGCCCCAGTTCCCGGGCCAGGTCCGCCAGGCACTGGAGGTCCTCGGCGCGGGTGACGTCGCCGCTCAACCAGCACAAGTGGCCGCCGGCCTCGTCGAGGTCGGCCGGCGGCACCTCGCGCCGGGCCATGGCCACTACCCGGGTGCCCTCGCGCAGCAGCCGCCGGGCCACGGCCAGGCCGATGCCGGAACCGGCGCCGGTGATCACCGCCAGGGGGGACCTGGAATCATTGCTTGGCATGTACATGCTCCTGATGGTCGTCAGTGGGATCGCCTGGCGCGGGGATTCGCGCATCGGCGCCAGGAACCATCACCAACTTCCGTGCCAGGGTAAAACCCTCAGTTTTTCAAGGTGTTGAAGGCCACCGAAGTCATCATGACTCTCCGCACAGCGAGTTCTTTCGACTGCAAACGAGGTACTTAGGACTTGATGGCGAACCCGAGCGTCCATGTCTTTCCTTCACGCCGGGCATTCTGCAACGTAGCGGCAGAAGGCTATCCTTCAGATAATTCGGAAGGATTCTGCGACGTCGCCTGAGGGGGCGTCCGCCGACCGAACGCTCCGGGGCGCGCACCGCCCCTCGGCAAGGGAGCCGCCGACTTCGCCACCCATTCCAGTTCCGGGAGCCGGTATGCCTTGCCAGCCCTTCGCCAGATTCGTCGTGTCCGCTCGCCGCTGGCTGGGCATCGGCCTGCTCGCGCTCGTAGCCGCGACCGATGCCACTGAATACCCGCCGCTGCGGGTGATGACCGACTACTGGCCGCCCTTCCGCATCGAAGGCGCCGACGGCCGCATCAGCGGCCTGGACATGGATCTGCTGGCCGAGCTGGAAAAGCGCACCGGCCTGCGCTTCGAGGTGCACCGCGCGCCCTGGGCCCGCGGCCTGGCCGCCCTGCAGAGCGGCGCGGCGGACCTGATGACGGGCCTTGCGCGCACCCCGGAGCGCGAGCAGTACATCGACTACCTGCCGCAGCCCTACTACGCCTGCGCCCCGCGCCTGTACGCCTCGCCGCAGGAGGCGCCGCGCATCGCCCGCTACGACGACCTGCTCGGCCCCACCATCGGCTATGTGCTGGAGTCCGCCTACTTCGAACCCTTCGACTCCGACAAGCGCCTGAAGAAATTCGGCGTGAACAACGAGACGCAACTGCTGCAGATGCTCTCCCTCGGCCGCCTGCAACTGGTGATCGGCACCGACTGCCAGGTGGACTACGAACTGCGCGACCCGCAACTGGCCCGGCAGATCGTGCGCACCCGCTTCCAGCCGGACAGCCGCACCGAGCTCTACCTGGGCTTCTCCCACCAGCGCCCGCTGACGGCCGAGCGCCAACTGATCGAAGGCGCGCTGCGGCAGATGCTCGACGAGGGCTGGGTGCAACGGGCGGCCGCGCGCTATCAGCGCACCGATGGGCAGTAGCGCGCCGGACAGGCGAACGGGCGGAGCGCTGCGCAAAACGCTTACAATGGCGGGTTATTCATCTCATTTTTTGTCGTGGTAAACCCGCATGGAAATAAAGGTTAATTTCTTGGATAACCTTCGGCTCGAAGCCAAGTTCGACGATTTCACCGTGGTGGCCGACCAGCCCATCCGCTACAAGGGCGATGGCTCCGCACCGGGTCCGTTCGACTACTTCCTGGCCTCGTCGGCGCTGTGCGCGGCCTACTTCGTCAAGCTGTACTGCCAGACGCGCAACATCCCCACCGACAACATCCGCCTGTCGCAGAACAACATCGTCGACCCGGAGAACCGCTACAAGCAGATCTTCAAGATCCAGGTGGAGCTGCCGGCGGACATCTCGGAAAAAGACCGCCAGGGCATCCTGCGCTCCATCGAGCGCTGCACGGTGAAGAAGGTGGTGCAGACCGGGCCCGAGTTCGTCATCGAGGAAGTGGAAAACCTCGACGCCGACGCCCAGGCGCTGCTGATGCCCAGCGCCGACGCGGATTCGCGCACCTACATCCCGGGCAAGGATCTGCCGCTGGAGCAGACCATCGCCAACATGTCGGCGATCCTCGCCGGCCTGGGCATGAAGATCGAGATCGCCTCCTGGCGCAACATCGTGCCCAACGTCTGGTCGCTGCACATCCGCGATGCGCAGTCGCCGATGTGCTTCACCAACGGCAAGGGCGCGACCAAGGAAAGCGCGCTGGCCTCGGCCCTGGGCGAGTTCATCGAGCGGCTGAACTGCAATTTCTTCTACAACGACCAGTTCTGGGGCGAGGACATCGCCAACGCGCCCTTCGTCCACTACCCCGACGAGCGCTGGTTCAAGCCCAGCCGCCAGGACGAGTTGCCGGCGGAAATCCTCGACGCCCACTGCCTGGCGATCTACAACCCCGACGGCGAGCTGCGCGGCTCGCACCTGTACGACACCAACTCGGGCAACGTGGCGCGCGGCATCTGCTCGCTGCCGTTCGTGCGCCAGTCCGACGGCAAGGTGGTGTACTTCCCCTCCAACCTGATCGAGAACCTCTACCTGAGCAATGGCATGAGCGCCGGCAACACGCTGGCCGAAGCCCAGGTGCAGTGCCTGTCGGAAATCTTCGAGCGCGCGGTGAAGCGCGAAATCCTCGAAAACGAACTGGCCCTGCCGGACGTGCCGCAGGAGGTGCTGGCCAAGTACCCCGGCATCCTCGCCGGCATCCGCGGCCTGGAGGAACAGGGCTTCCCGGTGCTGGTCAAGGACGCCTCCCTGGGCGGCCGCTTCCCGGTGATGTGCGTGACCCTGATGAACCCGCGCACCGGCGGCGTGTTCGCCTCCTTCGGCGCCCACCCCAGCCTGGAGGTGGCGCTGGAGCGCAGCCTCACCGAACTGCTCCAGGGCCGCAGCTTCGAAGGCCTGAACGACCTGCCGCAGCCCACCTTCGAAAGCCAGGCGCTGACCGAGCCGAACAACTTCGTCGAACATTTCATCGACTCCAGCGGCGTGGTGTCGTGGCGCTTCTTCAGCGCCAGGGCCGACTTCGAATTCGTCGAGTGGGACTTCTCCGGCCGGCGCGGCTGCAGTGAAAGAAAAGAATCCAACGCCGAGGAAGCCGCCACCCTGTTCGGCATCCTCGAAGACCTGGGCAAGGAAGTGTACATGGCGGTGTACGAGCACCTGGGCGCAACGGCCTGCCGCATCCTGGTGCCGGGCTACTCGGAGATCTACCCGGTGGAGGACCTGGTCTGGGACAACACCAACAAGGCGCTGGCCTTCCGCGAGGACATCCTCAACCTGCACCGCCTGGACGACGCCCGCCTCGAAGCGCTGCTGGAGCGCCTGGAAGGCTGTGAGGTGGACGACTACACCGACATCACCACCCTGATCGGCGTGGAGTTCGACGACAACACGGTCTGGGGCCAGCTGACCATTCTCGAACTGAAACTGCTGATCAACCTCGCCCTGCGGCGTTGCGAAGACGCCAAGGAACTGGTGGAGGCCTTCCTCCAGTACAACGACAACACCGTCGAGCGCGGCCTGTTCTACCAGGCCCTGAACGTGGTGCTGGAGGTGGTGCTGGATGAGGAGTTGGAGATCGCCGACTACGAAGCCAACTTCCGCCGCATGTTCGGCAACGAGCGGATGGACGCGGCGCTGGGCTCGGTGGACGGCAGCGTGCGCTTCCACGGCCTGACGCCGACCAGCATGAAACTGGAAGGGCTGGACAGGCACCTGCGGCTGATTGACAGCTACAAGAAACTGCACGCGGCTCGGGCCAGGCTGCAGCCTGTGCAGGACAGCGCCGCCGACGCGGGAAGCGGCCTCAAGCCGCGGCGCGTGGCGATTCGCAAGCGCTGATGATGGGGATCGCGGCGCCGAGGGGTTCTTCGTAGGATGGGTTGGTGTGTTTTCCTGTGACTGTAGGCATGGGGCTTAAGAGCGCCCTCTCCCTAACCCTCTCCCTGAAGGGAGAGGGGACCGTTCGGTGTGCTTGGGTAGTTTGCAGTTAGCCGGCAAGCACCGTGGCTGCAAGCTGAAACCACCCTCCTCTCGGCACGGACTAGCCCCCTCTCCCCCCGGGAGAGGGCTGGGGTGAGGGTGCTCGCTCCTACGAGAAGCCGTGCCGCCGGACACCCCAGCGGTACGGCCAACGGCGCAACCGCAAACGGTTATGCGCCCTACGAACTCACCGGCTGACGCTGAACTATCCGTCCACGCCGAACGGCCCCCTCTCCCGCTTGCGGGAGAGGGCTGGGGAGAGGGGCTCGCTCCTACGAGAAGCCGTGCCGCCGGGCCCCCCGGCGGCACGGCCAACGGCGCATAACCGCGAACGGTTATGCGCCCTACGAACTCGCCGGCTGACGCTGCATCATCCGCCCACGCCGAACGGCCCCCTCTCCCGCTTGCGGGAGAGGGCTGGGGAGAGGGTGCTCTTCGTAGGAGCGAGCTTGCTCGCGAACACACTCCGCTGCGGGGCTCATTCGCGAGCAAGCTCGCTCCTACACAAACGCCAGACCCAGCCGGTCAATACCTCCGATGGCGAAAACCCTCCGGCGCCGAACATTGACCGAGGTCAATCCCTCCTCGGCCGACGCCATTAGATTCCACAACATCTTGTTGTCTTGAAAATTCAAAACACATCATGTTGTGGAATCCAGTCCAATGACCCAGACCCGGAACGCCCCTCTCCCCACCCGCCTGCGCAAGCGCAACGGCGCCGCCGCCCCCTTCGACCCGAGCAAGATCGAACGCGCCATCGCCGCCGCCGGCGAAGCCAGCGGCGAGTTCAGCGCCGCCCATGCCCAGGCGCTGACGCGCCGCGTGCTGTCGCGCCTGCCGGAGGGCGAGCTGGATGTGGAGCAGGTGCAGGACGTGGTCGAGCGCATCCTCATGGAGGCCGGCCACTACCCCACCGCGCGGGCCTACATCGTCTACCGCGAGCGCCACGGCCGCCTGCGCCGCGAGCGCAAGACGCTGGTGGACGTCGCCGCCTCGATGAACGAATACCTCTCGCGGGAAGACTGGCGGGTGCGCGCCAACGCCAACCAAGGCTATTCCCTGGGCGGGCTGATCCTCAACGTCTCCGGCAAGGTCACCGCCAACTACTGGCTGGACGAGGTGTACGACGAAGCCATCGCCGCCGCCCACCGCGAAGCCGACCTGCACATCCACGACCTCGACATGCTCGCCGGCTACTGCGCCGGCTGGTCGCTGCGCACCCTGCTCAACGAAGGCCTCAACGGCGTGCCGGGGCGGGTCGAGGCCGGGCCGCCGAAGCACCTGTCCAGCGCCCTCGGGCAGATGGTGAACTTCCTCGGCACCCTGCAGAACGAGTGGGCCGGCGCCCAGGCCTTCAGCTCCTTCGACACCTACCTCGCGCCCTACGTGCGCAAGGACGGCCTCGGCTACGACGCGGTGCGCCAGGCCATCCAGGAATTCATCTACAACCTCAACGTGCCGTCGCGCTGGGGCACCCAGACGCCCTTCACCAACCTGACCTTCGACTGGGTCTGCCCGGAGGACCTGCGCGAGCAGATTCCCTACGTCGGCGGCGAGGAAATGCCCTTCGCCTACGGCGAGCTGCAGGCGGAGATGGACCTGATCAACCGCGCCTACATCGAGGTGATGCAGGCCGGCGACGCCCACGGCCGGGTGTTCACCTTCCCCATCCCCACCTACAACATCACCCACGACTTCCCCTGGCACAGCGACAACGCCACGCGCCTGTTCGAGATGACCGCGCGCTACGGCCTGCCGTACTTCCAGAACTTCCTCAACTCGGACATGCAGCCCAACCAGGTGCGCTCCATGTGCTGCCGCCTGCAGCTGGACGTGCGCGAGCTGCTCAAGCGCGGCAACGGGCTGTTCGGCTCGGCGGAGCAGACCGGCTCCCTCGGCGTGGTGACGCTCAACTGCGCACGCCTGGGCTACCGCCACCGCGGCGACCTCGCCGGGCTCTACCGCCAGCTGGACTACCTGCTGGGGCTGGCCTTCGACAGCCTGGAGGTGAAGCGCAAGGTCATCCAGCAGCACATGGACGCCGGGCTCTACCCCTACACCAAGCGCTACCTGGGCACCCTGCGCAACCACTTCTCCACCATCGGCGTGAACGGCCTGCACGAGATGGTGCGCAACTTCACCGGCGACCGCGAAGGCCTGCACAACGAGGCCGGCCGGCAGATGGCGCTGGAACTGCTGGACCACGTGCGGGCGCGCCTGGTCGGCTTCCAGGAAGACAGCGGCCACCTCTACAACCTGGAGGCGACGCCCGCCGAGGGCACCACCTACCGCTTCGCCCGCGAGGACCGCAAGCGCCACCCGGACATCCTCCAGGCCGGCACGCCGGAGGCGCCCTACTACACCAACTCCTCGCAGCTGCCGGTGGGCCTCACCGATGACCCCTTCGAGGCGCTGGAGCTGCAGGACGCCCTGCAATGCAAGTACACCGGCGGCACCGTGCTGCACCTGTACATGGCCGAGCGCATCTCCAGCGCAGAGGCCTGCAAGACCCTGGTGCGCAACGCCCTCGGGCGCTTCCGCCTGCCCTACCTCACCGTCACGCCGACCTTCTCCATCTGCCCGGTGCACGGCTACCTCGCCGGCGAACACGAGTTCTGCCCGAAGTGCGACGAAGCCCTGCTGCAACAACGCGCCGCCAGTTGCTGCGGCAGCTGCGGCGGCTGAGCCGGCGACACCCCGCTTCACCAACCGCAAGAAAGGAGCTCTACCGATGAAAGCCAACCAACTGCCCGAAAACCAACGCCAACGCTGCGAAGTCTGGACCCGCGTGATGGGCTACCACCGCCCGGTGTCGGCCTTCAACGCCGGCAAGCAGTCCGAGCACCGCGAGCGCTGCCACTTCCGCGAGACGCGATGAGCGCTGAGCTCAGGGTCGGGGGCCTGGTGCCCCTGACCACCCTCGACTACCCCGGCCTGCTGGCCTGCGTGTTGTTCTGCCAGGGCTGCGCCTGGCGCTGCCGCTACTGCCACAACCCGCAGCTGATCCCGGCGCGCGGCGAGGCACAAATCCGCTGGGAGGACATCCTCGCCTTCCTCCAGCGCCGCCAGGGCCTGCTGCAGGCCGTGGTGTTCAGCGGCGGCGAAGCGACCCTCCAGGCCGCGCTGCCCGGGGCCATGGCCAGGGTGCGCGAGATGGGCTTGCGCACCGGCCTGCACAGCGCCGGTATCCAGCCGCGCGCCTTCGCCCGGGCGCTGCCGCACACCGACTGGGTGGGGTTCGACGTGAAGGCCCTGGCCGAGGACACCGACGCCATCACCGGCGTGCCCCGCAGCGGCCAGGCCAACTGGCGCAGCCTGGAGCTGCTGCTGGAAAGCGGCGTGGCCTACGAATGCCGGACCACGGTGCACTGGCAACTGTTCGACCTGGAACGACTACGGCGCCTGGCCACGCGCCTGCGCGGGGTGGGCGTGGAAAATTTCGTGGTGCAACTGGCCCGCAGTGGGCGGCAGCTCGATCCGCAGCTCATTGCAACGCCGGCCCCGCAGGGCGCAGCGGCATTGTGGCGCGAGTTGGAAGCGCTGTTCCCGCGATTCGAATTGCGGGATGCCTAGCGAGTCCCTGCTCGCGGAGGGTGTTCGCCGGTTGCCGAAAATCGCGGACGGAGTCCGCTCCTACGCTATCCCACCCACGCCATTCCACTGTAGGAGCGCGCCTTGCGCGCGATTCGCGGGCAGGGCCCTACAAGGAGACTCGGCCCAAGAGACCGAACGGTAGGAGCGGATTCATCCGCGATCCGGCCGGCAGGCCGGCGTGTGTTGGCAATCGCGAGGGAAACGCCGTCGTAGGATGGCGTTGAGCGAAGCGATACCCATCACCGGGGGCCGATGGGTATGGCAAGCTCAACCCATCCGTTGAGGCGCGCCTCGGCGCAGTCGGCAAGTGTTTCGGCGTTAGCCGGCCAGCACAGGGATTGCCGGCGGAAACCCGGCCTCCTCTCGGCACGGGCTAGCTTCCTCTCCCTCCGGGAGAGGGCTGGGGTGAGGGGCTCTTGGACCTGGCATCGATGCCCAGCCTGCAGCCGAAAATCGCGGACGGAGTCCGCTCCTACGCAATCCCCACCCACGCCATTGCCCTGTAGGAGCGCGCCCTGCGCGCGATTCGCGGGCAGGGCCCGCTCCTACAGGGAGGCTCGGCGCAAGAGGCCGAACGGTAGGAGCGGATTCATCCGCGATCCGGGGGAAAGCCCCAGCGCCGAGGTAGATGACGAAGCCCGATCATGAGTAAAACTTGATTTCATCGCAAATAAATTGAGTTTGTCTCATGAACCACCGATCCCGAGAATCCCTCCACTGGTTTTTCAATGGAGAGATTCACCCATGGCATTGGCCCACAACCTCGGCTTCCCGCGTATCGGCCGGGACCGCGAACTGAAGAAAGCCCTGGAAGCCTTCTGGAAAGGCGAGCTGGACGAAGCCGGCCTGCGCGCCGTCGGCAAGCAACTGCGCGCCACCCACTGGCAGGCGCAGAAGGATGCCGGCATCGAGCTGTTGCCGGTGGGCGATTTCGCCTGGTACGACCAGGTGCTGACCCACTCGCTGACCTTCGGCGTCATCCCCGAGCGCTTCCGCGGCCATGGCGATGCCAAGCCGACCCTGCAGACCCTCTTCGGCATGGCCCGTGGCGCCGTGGCGACGGACCGCAGCGACAGCTGCTGCGGCGGCGCCCATGCGCAAGAGATGACCAAGTGGTTCGACACCAACTACCACTACCTGGTCCCCGAGTTCACTGCCGACCAGCAGTTCGCGCTGAGCTGGGAACAGCTGTTCGAAGAGGTCGACGAAGCCAAGGCCCTCGGCCATGACGTCAAGCCCGTGGTGATCGGCCCGCTGACCTACCTGTGGCTGGGCAAGACCAAAGGTGCTGACTCTGAAACGAACAGCTTCAACAAGCTCGACCTGCTCGACCGCCTGCTGCCGCTCTACGGGCAGATCTTCCAGCGCCTGGCCGCCCAGGGCGTGGAATGGGTGCAGATCGACGAACCGATCCTGGTCCTCGACCTGCCCCAGGACTGGAAGAACGCCTTCGAGCGCGCCTACAACCTACTGCAGGGCGAGCCGCTGAAAAAGCTGCTGGCCACCTACTTCGGCGGCCTGGAAGACAACCTCGGCCTGGCCGCGAACCTGCCGGTCGATGGCCTGCACATCGACCTGGTGCGCGCGCCGGAACAGTACCCCAGCATCCTCGACCGCCTGCCGGCCTACAAGGTCGTGTCGCTGGGCCTGGTCAACGGCCGCAACGTCTGGCGCTGCGACCTGGAAAAGGCCCTGGACGTGGTGCGCCACGCCCGGGAACGCCTCGGCGAGCGCCTGTGGCTCGCGCCCTCCTGCTCGCTGCTGCACAGCCCGGTGGACCTGGAGCGTGAAGACAAGCTGGATGCCGAGCTGAAGAGCTGGCTGGCCTTCGCCGTGCAGAAGTGCGCCGAAGTGGCCGTGCTGGCCCGCGCCGCCACCGAGCCGCAGGCCGCCGACGTGGTTGCCGCCCTGGAGCAGAGCCGCGCCGTACAGGCCAGCCGCGCCGCCTCGCCGCGCATCCACAAGCCGGCCGTGCAGGCCCGCCTGGCCGCCATCCAGCCGGCCGACGCCCAGCGTCATTCCGCCTTCGCCGAGCGCATCGCCAGGCAGCGCGCCGGCCTGGACCTGCCGGCCTTCCCCACCACCACCATCGGCTCCTTCCCGCAGACCTCGGCCATCCGCCTGGCGCGCCAGGCGTTCAAGCAGGGCAAGCTGAGCGAGGCCGAGTACACCGAAGCCATGCACAGCGAAATCCGCCACGCGGTGCAGATCCAGGAGCAACTGGGCCTGGACGTGCTGGTACACGGCGAAGCCGAGCGCAACGACATGGTCGAGTACTTCGCCGAGCAGCTCGACGGCTACGTCTTCACCCGCTTCGGCTGGGTGCAGAGCTACGGTTCGCGCTGCGTGAAGCCGGCGGTGATCTATGGCGACCTGAGCCGCCCGAAGGCCATGACCGTGGAGTGGATCACCTACGCCCAGAGCCTCACCGACAAGGTGATGAAGGGCATGCTGACCGGCCCGGTGACCATGCTGATGTGGTCCTTCCCGCGCGAGGACGTGCCCCGCGAAGTCCAGGCGCGCCAGTTGGCCCTGGCCATCCGCGACGAAGTGGTGGACCTGGAGGCCGCCGGCATCAGGATCGTGCAGATCGACGAAGCCGCCTTCCGCGAAGGCCTGCCGCTGCGCAGGAGCGCCTGGGCGCACTACCTGGACTGGGCCACCGAGGCCTTCCGCCTGTGCGCCTCGGGCGTGCGCGACGAAACCCAGATCCACACCCACATGTGCTACAGCGAGTTCAACGACGTGATCGAATCCATCGCCGCCATGGACGCCGACGTGATCACCATCGAGACCTCGCGTTCGGACATGGAGCTGCTGGAGGCCTTCGAGAAGTTCGACTACCCGAACGAGATCGGCCCGGGCGTCTACGACATCCACTCGCCGCGCGTGCCGAGCCGGGAAGAGATCGTCAAGCTGCTGCGCAAGGCGGCCCAGCGCATCCCCGCCGAGCGCCTGTGGGTGAACCCGGACTGCGGCCTGAAGACCCGCGCCTGGCCGGAGACCGAAGCGGCGCTGGTGAACATGGTCGCGGCGGCCCGCGAGCTGCGCAACGACCTCGCCGCGCTGGCCTGATCCACCCGCCATGGTGATGGGTATCGCTTCGCTTGAGCCATCCTACGGTCAATGACGAAACGGGACGCCTGGCGTCCCGTTTCGCTTTGCGCTCCCCGCGCGTTGCAGCCCCCCCTACGGCGGCCAGCCCGAAACGAATTGCCCGTTTCTCGATACCCGACGTCCGAAACTCGCAAGACGGACGGGCACGTACTGCCTAGCATAGGGCCTCCGCCAAAAACGATGGCCGCGCCTGCGCGCCGGCCGCCCCTTGCTGCCCGGAGTCCCATGTCCACTACTGCCGCCCCTACGGCTGCCGCGTCCGTCGCCAGCCAAGCAAGCCCCCTGGTCATGCGCGTGATCGGCGCCTGCGCCCTGGCCCACCTGATCAACGACCTGATCCAGGCGGTGCTGCCGTCGATCTACCCGGTGCTCAAGGCCAACTACGGGCTGAGCTTCACCCAGGTCGGCCTGATCACCCTGACCTTCCAACTGACCGCCTCGCTGCTGCAGCCCTGGGTGGGCTACCACACCGACCGCCATCCCAAGCCCTGGCTGGCGCCGGCGGGCAGCGTCTGCACGCTGATCGGCATCCTCCTGCTGGCCTTCGTCGGCAGCTTCCCGGCGATTCTCCTGGCCTCGGCGCTGGTGGGCATCGGCTCCTCGACCTTCCACCCGGAAACCTCGCGCATCGCGCGGCTGGCCTCGGGCGGGCGCTACGGCCTGGCGCAGTCCACCTTCCAGGTCGGCGGCAATGCCGGCAGCGCCTTCGGCCCGCTGCTGGCGGCGGCCATCATCGTGCCCTACGGCCAGGGCCACGTGGCCTGGTTCGGCCTGTTCTCGGTGTTCGCCATCGGCGTGCTGTACGGCCTCAGCCGCTGGTACCGCAACCACCTGAACCTGTTCAAGCTCAAGCAGGGCGGCAAGGCTACCCACGGCCTGTCCAGGGGCCGGGTGAACGCCGCGCTGGTGGTGCTGGCGCTGCTGGTGTTCTCCAAGTACTTCTACATGGCCAGCTTCACCAGCTACTTCACCTTCTACCTGATCGAGAAGTTCCAGCTCTCGGTGGCCAGCTCGCAGCTGTACCTGTTCCTGTTCCTCGGCGCCGTGGCCGCCGGCACCTTCTTCGGCGGCCCGGTAGGCGATCGCATCGGGCGCAAGACGGTGATCTGGTTCTCGATCCTCGGCGTGGCCCCCTTCACCCTCGCCCTGCCCTACGTCGACCTGTTCTGGACCGGCGTGCTGAGCATGATCATCGGCTTCATCCTCGCCTCGGCGTTCTCCGCCATCGTGGTGTTCGCCCAGGAGTTGGTGCCCGGCAACGTCGGCATGATCGCCGGGGTGTTCTTCGGCCTGATGTTCGGCTTCGGCGGCATCGGCGCCGCCCTGCTCGGCCACCTGGCCGACATCCACGGCATCGAGTACGTGTACAAGCTGTGCTCCTACCTGCCGCTGCTGGGCTGCCTGACCATCCTGCTGCCGTCCACCAAGCGCGCCTGACGGCGCGAAGGCGCTCGGAGGAGCGCCTGCTGCGCCAGCGGTTCCGCCCTCAGCGCCTTGCGCGCCGCGTGTTCGGCGCACAGCGCGCCAGTTCCGCGGCGAGATAGGCCGCGGTCCTGCTGCCCTTCGCCCGCGCCAGCTGCTGCGGGGTGCCGCTGGCCACCACGCGGCCGCCGGCCTGGCCGGCGCCCGGGCCGACGTCGATCACCCAGTCGGCCTGGGCCACCACGCGCATGTCGTGTTCGATCATCACCACGCTGTTGCCGGCATCGACCAGCCGCTGCAATTGCAGCATCAGCCGGTCGATGTCCGCCACGTGCAGGCCGGTGGTGGGCTCGTCCAGCACGTACAGGCTGCGGCCGCGCTGGCTGCGTTGCAGTTCGCTGGCCAGCTTGATGCGCTGCGCCTCGCCGCCGGACAGCTCGGTGGCCGGCTGCCCCAGGCGCAGGTAGCCCAGGCCGATCTCGCGCAGCAGCCGCAGCGGGCGCGCTACCGCGTCCTCATCGGCGAAGAAGTCGCCGGCCTCCTCCACCGTCATGCCCAGCACCTCGGCGATGTTGCGGCCGTTCCAGCGCACCTGCAGCGTGGCCTCGTTGTAGCGGGCGCCGTGGCAGCTGGGGCATGGCGCGTACACGCTGGGCATGAACAGCAGTTCCACGCTGACGAAGCCCTCGCCCTCGCAGGTGTCGCAGCGCCCCTTGGCCACGTTGAACGAGAAGCGCCCGGCGTCGTAGCGGCGGCGGCGCGCATCGGGGGTGGCGGCGAACAGCTTGCGCACGTGGTCGAACAGGCCGGTGTAGGTGGCCAGGTTGGAACGCGGCGTGCGGCCGATGGGCTTCTGGTCCACCTGCACCACCCGCTGCACCGCCGCCAGGTCGCCGGCCAGGTGGCCGCCGGTGCTTTCGAGGATCGCCGGGCCCTCCTCGGTGGCTTGCGCGCCCTCCTCCTCGGGCTCGTGCCCCAGGTGCGCCAGCATCAGCTCGGGCAGCGCCTGGGCGATGAGGCTGGACTTGCCCGAACCGGAGATGCCGGTGACCGCGGTGAGCACGCCCAATGGAATGCGCGCGTCCACCCCGCGCAGGTTGTGCCGGTGGATGCCGCGCAGCTCCAGCCAGCCAGCGGCCTCGCGCCCGTGGCTGGGCGGCGCGGGAATCTCGTCGAACAGGTAGCGGGCGGTGCGCGACTCCGCCACCTCGCGCAGGCCCGCCGGAGCGCCGCTGTAGAGCACCCGGCCGCCGCGCTCGCCGGCGTCGGGCCCGACGTCCACCAGCCATTGCGCGCGGCGCATCAGCTCCAGGTCGTGCTCCACCACGAACACCGAGTTGCCGGCGTCGCGCAGCCTGTCCAGGGCGTCGTACAGGGCCTGGCTGTCGGAGGGGTGCAACCCGGCCGACGGCTCGTCGAGCACGTAGACCACGCCGAACAGCATGGAACTCAGCTGCGTGGCCAGCCGCAGGCGCTGCAGCTCGCCGGTGGACAGGCTCGGCGTGGCGCGGTCCAGGCTCAGGTAGCCCAGGCCCAGCTGCTGCAGCGTGCGCAGCCGCGCCACCACGCCCTCGGCCAGGCGCCGCGCCGCCAGTTGCTTCTCTTCCGAAAGCGCGGCGCCGGGCTGGGCGCGGAAGTCGCCCTGGGCGATGGGCTCCAGCAGCGCCGCCACCTGGTCCAGGGGCAACTGCGCCAGCGCGCCTATGTCCACCCCGCCGAAGGTCACCGCCAGCGCCTCGGCCTTGAGCCGCTTGCCACCGCACGCCGGGCACGGCCGGCCCTCCATGAAGCGCGACACGCGCCTTCTCATCAGGGCGCTCTGGGTGCTGGCGAAGGTGTGCAGCACGTAGCGCCGCGCACCGGTGAAGGTGCCCATGTAGCTGGGCTCCTGCTTGCGCTTGAGCGCGGCGCGGGTCTCCGCGGGGGTGAGGCCGGCGTACACCGGCGCGGTGGGGGTTTCCTCGGTGAAGAGGATCCAGTCGCGGTCCTTCTTCGGCAGGTCGCGCCAGGGCCGGTCGACGTCGTAGCCCAGGGTGACGAGGATGTCGCGCAGGTTCTGCCCGTGCCAGGCCGGCGGCCAGGCGGCGATGGCCTTCTCGCGGATGCTCAGCGACGGGTCCGGCACCATCAGCGCCTCGGTCACCTCGTACACGTGGCCCAGGCCGTGGCAGGCCGGGCAAGCGCCCTGCGGCGTATTCGGCGAGAAGTCCTCGGCGTACAGCAGCGGCTGGCCCGGCGGGTAGGTGCCGGCGCGCGAGTACATCATCCGCACCAGGCTGGACAGGGTGGTCACGCTGCCCACCGAGGAGCGCGCGTTGCTGGCGCCGCGCTGTTGCTGCAACGCCACCGCCGGCGGCAGGCCGTCGATGGCGTCGACGTCCGGCACGCCCACCTGGTCGATCAGGCGCCGGGCATAGGGCGCCACCGACTCGAAGTAGCGCCGCTGCGCCTCGGCATACAGGGTGCCGAACGCCAGCGAGGACTTGCCGGAACCCGACACGCCGGAGAACACCACCAGCGCATCGCGCGGGATGGCGACATCCACGTCCTTGAGGTTGTGCTCGCGCGCGCCGCGCACTTCGACGAAACCGCTGGCGCCGGGGGCGCCGGCCGGGGGCTTGCTGTGGGGCATGGGAACGGACTCGGGGCTCTGTTGGCCAGGAGTATGCCTGAGGAGGCCCGCGCTGACCGAGGGCCTCTATCAGGTGGCCGGCCGCCCCGCCAGCGCCGTCAGGCCTCGCGGTAGGTGCCCTTCTGCTTGGCGGCGTGGGTGGCCAGGGCGTCCATCAGCGGCGGCGACAGGCAGTCATAGGGCTCCAGGTTGAGTTCGCGCAGGCGCTGGCGGATGGCGTCCATCTGCGCCGGCGGGGTGCCGCTCTCGATCACCGAAGAGACGAAGGCGGCGAAGCCCGGCGCCGACCAGCCCTCCTGCGGGGACAGTTCGGTATGCACGAAGTCCAGGCCGTAGAAGGCATGCCCCGGGTTCTCGATGCGCCCGAACAGGTGCGCGCCGCACTCGCGGCAAGCGTGGCGCTGGATGACGGCGCTGTCGTCGACGACCTGCAGCTTCTCGGGGTGGGCCACCACGCTGACCTTGTCCCGCGGCACCACCGCCACCACCGAGAAGGTCGCCCCCGCGGGCTTCCAGCACTTGGTGCAACCGCAGGCGTGGTTGTGCAGCGTCTGCGCGCCGACCGCGACCTCCACCTTGTCGGTCGCGCACAGGCATTGCAGGGTGCCGCCGGCGAAGCCGGGCTGTTCCGGGCGGATGCCGTTGTCCAGCGAGGGGTGAATGTGAATCGCGCTCATGGGGTTGACCTCCTGGCGTTCGCTGCGCCAGGGCCGGCACGGCGACATGCCGCGCCGCGAAGCCCTGGCGGTCGAAATGGGTGGCACGAGGCGTGGACGGTGAGTCCATGGCAGCGGAAACCGTAGGATGGGTTGAGCGAAGCGATACCCATCACCATGGCCCGATGGGTTTCGCAAGCTCAACCCATCCTACGAAAAGCGCTTCGGCATAGCCTGCAGCATAGTTGCCCGGCAGCGGAACCGTAGGATGGGTTGAGCGAAGCGAATACCCATCGCCATGGCCCGATGGGTTTCGCAAGCTCAACCCATCCTACGAAGAGCGTCTCGGCATGGCCTACGCCTCGCCGCCGGCCACCAGGCGGATGCTGTCGCGCCCGCCGCGCTTGGATTCGTACAGCGCCGCGTCGCCCTGCTCGATCAGCGCCGTCAGGCTGGCCGGCGGCCGGTCGAACAGGCTGGCGCCTATGCTCAGGGTCACCGCCTCGGGGGTGGCGAAGGCCTGCGCGGCGGCCTTGTGGAACTGCTCGCGCAACGCGCTGCCCAGCGCCACCACGCGCTCGCCGGTCATGTCGCCGAGCAGGATGACGAACTCGTCGCCGCCCAGCCGGGCCGCGAGCGCGCGCTCGGGCAGCAGCGCGCGGATCATCTCGCTCAGCATGACCAGCAGCCGGTCTCCGGCAATGTGGCCGTGCAGGTCGTTGACCAGCTTGAAATTGTCGATGTCGATCAGCAGCAACGCGCCCGGCCGCGCGCTGCAGACCTCCTCCAGCAACCGCGGCGCGCGCACCTCCAGGGCGCGGCGGTTGTACAGCGCGGTCAGCGGATCGCGGGCGGCCAGCCGGGCCATGCGCTTCTCGCGGCGGTAGCGCTCGGTGCCGGTCATCGACAGCGCGATCAGCATGATCGCCATCGTCCCTTCCACCAGCGAAACCTGGATGATCGCGCCGCGGAAGGCCGTGAGGTCGATCAGCGTGCCCGGCACCAGCGCCGTCAGCGGCTTGCCCAGGTAGAACAGCCCGTGCAGCAGCAACACGTAGCGCAACTGCCCGGCGCCCACGCTCAGCGACTTGCCGTGGGGCCGCAGCAGCGCGCTGGCGCGCAGCGTCGGCAGCGCCACCAGCAGCGAGTTGGCCAGCAGCATCACCTTCGACCACGCCTGCCCGTCCGGCAACAGCAGCATGGCCGTCCAGGCGACGAAGATCAGGTACCAGGCGCGGGACAGGCGCGCCTCGGTGAAGCGCGCCACGCCCAGCAGGAACAGCCAGTGGGCGATGATCAGCAGGCCGTTGGCGAACCAGATGCCCAGGAGCGGGAAGCCGCCCATGCGCAACAGGGCGAGGGTCGAGCCCACGGCGATGGTGGAAAAGCCCGCGCTCCAGAACAGCAGCGAGGGTTCGCGAACGTTGCGCCACTCGATGGCCAGGTACAGGGCGGCGGCCGCTGCCAGGGCGATCGAGAGGGTCAACATCGTGGGAGGATCGAGCGCCATGACTTCTGGACGGGGCTGCCTGGACGGTGGGGGGCGGATTCTAAGCGTTCGCGGCGTTTTTTCGCAGGGCCTTTCCCGCCCTGCCGACGGGAAGCCCGCGACAAGCCGAAGCCCGCTCCCACGCGCATAGCCGCTTCGCCGGGTCACGCTGGCGAGGCCGCACCTGTCCCGCGGCCCCGGCCAGGGTTCAGAACCGATCCAACCTGTAGGCGTCGAGCCCCGGCAGGCCGTGCGGCGCATTGCCCGTTGCCGGCACGGTTGCCAGCCGGGCGACATGCTCGGCGGTGATCGCCGCCTGGGTCAGGCCCAGGTGCTGATGGCCGAAGGCGAGCAGCACCCTGCCCTCGCACACCCGGTCGATGATCGGCAGCGAGTCCGGCAGCGACGGGCGCATGCCCATCCAGGGCGTGGCCGCCTCGGCGCTCAGGTCGCGGCCGAACAGGCCCTTGCTGAGCCGGTGCAGTTGCCAGGCGCGCTCCATGCTCGGCGGGCTTTCGAGGCCGGCGAACTCCACGGTGCCGGCCAGCCTTAGGCCGTCGGCCATGGGCGTCATGATGAACCGGCGTTCCAGCGAGGTGACGGCGAACGGCAGGCGACCGTGCTCGTGGGGCAGCATCAGGTGATAGCCGCGCTCGGTGTCCAGGGGTACCTTGCGGCCGGTCAGCGCCGCGGTGAGCCCGGCCGAGTGGGCGCCGCAGGCGATCAGCACCTGGCGGGCCCGCAGGCCGCCTTCCGCCGTGGCCAGCGCCACGCCGTCCTGCCGCAGTTGCCCGCCGAGAACCTTGCGCTGGAGGAACTGCACGCCCAGGGCACGGGCGGCGTCCACCAGTTCGCGGACCACGAGGTAGGGGTCGATGAAATGCCCCGTGCGCGGAAAGAACAGCCCGCCCAGCAGGCGCTCGCTGAGTTGCGGGGCGGCGGCGCGCACGGCCTGGGCGGGCCAGAAGTCGACCGGCACCGCCTGCTGGCGCATGCGCGCCTGCAGCGCGTCCAGCGCCTGGCGCGACTCGGCGCGCTCGAACACCAGCAAGGAACCGTCCTCCTTCAACAGGCCGGGGCGCCCGATGGCCGCCAACATCCGCCGCCAGGCCTCCAGGCTGCCCTCGTTGAGCGCGCGGATACCGGCGACGGTGCGGCGGAACGGCGCCGGGCGCAGGTTCAGCAGCAGCCGCACGAACCATGGCAGAGCATGCGGCAGGTACTTCCAGTCCAGGCGTAGCGGGCCCATGGGGTCCATGAGCATGGCCGGCAGGCGCCTGAGGATCGACAGGTCGGCGATGGGGAACACCTGCTCGGTGGCCAGGTGCCCGGCATTGCCGAACGAGGCGCCCTGCCCCGGCGCCTGCTGGTCGACGACCTGCACCCGCAGCCCCTGGCGCGCCAGTTGCAGGGCGCAGGCGACGCCGACGATGCCGGCGCCGATCACGGCGATGTCCGCCTGGGGTTGCGGGCTGTTCGAAGCCTGGACGTCACGCATGTTCCCGGGCTTCCCTCTGGCCATCGAGCAGGCGGCGCAACTGCAGCGGGTTGCCGTGGCGCAGCGCGGCGGGCAGCAGGGCGTCGGGGAAGTCCTGGTAGCAGACCGGGCGCAGGAAACGCAGGATGGCCGCGGTGCCGACCGAGGTGGTGCGCGTATCCGAGGTGGCCGGGAAGGGGCCGCCATGGACCATGGCATCGCACACCTCCACGCCGGTCGGCCAGCCGTTGACCAAGAGGCGACCGGCCTTGCGCTCCAGGGTCGGCAGCAGCGCACGGGCGCTGTCCAGGTCGGCCTCGTCGAGGTGCAGGGTCGCGGTGAGCTGGCCTTCCAGGTGCTCGGCGATCTGGCGCACCTGCTCGCCGTCGGCGCATTCCACGATCAGCGACGCGGCGCCGAACACCTCGGCCTGCAGCGCCGGCTCGGCGAGGAACGCCTGCGCCCGGGTCGCGAACAGATGGGCCTGGCCCTGGTTGGGTCCCTCGCCTTCCAGGCCCTTCGCCAGGACACGCGCCTGGGCCTGCCCGGCCAACGCAGCGACGCCGGCTTCGAAGGCCTGGAAGATCCCCGGCGTCAGCATGGTCTGCGCCGGGCTGCGCCGCACCCGCTCGGCGGCCGCGGCGATGAAGCGCTCCAGCGCCGGCCCCTGGCGGGCGACCACCAGGCCCGGGTTGGTGCAGAACTGGCCAGCGCCCTGGGTCAGCGAGGCGACGAAGCCCTGCGCCAACGCCTCGCCGCGCGCCTGCAGGGCCGCGGGGAAGAGGAACACCGGGTTGATCGAACTCATCTCCGCATACACCGGGATCGGCTCCGGGCGGGACTGGGCCACCTGGCACAGGGCCAGGCCGCCGCTGCGCGAGCCGGTGAAGCCCACCGCCTTGATGCGCGGGTCGGCCACCAGGGCAGTGCCGACCTCGCGGCCGGAGCCGAACAGCAGCGAGAAGACGCCATCCGGCAAGGCGCACCTGGCCACGGCGCGGGCCACGGCGCGCCCCACCAGTTCGCTGGTGCCGGGGTGGGCGCCATGGGCCTTGACCACCACCGGGCAGCCAGCGGCCAGGGCCGAGGCGGTATCGCCGCCGGCAACGGAGAAGGCCAGCGGGAAGTTGCTGGCGCCGAACACGGCCACCGGTCCCAGCGGCACCTGGCGCTGGCGCAGGTCCGGGCGCGGCAGCGGCTGGCGCTCGGGCAGCGCCCTGTCCACCCGCACGTCCAGCCACTCACCGGCGCGCACGGTGCGGGCGAAGGTGCGCAACTGCTGGCAGGTGCGGCCACGCTCGCCCTGGATGCGCTGGCGCGGCAGGCCGGTCTCGGCCATCGCGCGCTCGATCAGTTGCTCGCCCAGGGCCTCGATCTCCTCGGCGATGGTTTCAAGGAAGCCGGCGCGCGCCTCCAGGGAGGTTTCGCGGTAGCGGTCGAAGGCGGCCCAGGCCAGGGCGCAGGCCTGCTCCACCTGCTCGCCGGTGCCGCCGGCATAGGGCGGCTGGAGGGGTTCATTGGTGGCCGGGTCGATGGCCCGGGTCGCCTCGCGGCGCCCGGCGACCGCCTGCTGGCCGATCAGCATGCTGCCTGTAAGGTTCATGGTGCGTCCTGGATCAAGAAAGTGGGCCCCCTGCGCGACGCCCGTCGCGCAGGGGGCGGATCGCGGCGGGGCATCGGGCCCCGCCGCCGGCCGGTTCAGGCGAGGTTCTGCTCGGCCGACCAGTTGGCGTACCACTGGCGGAACAGCGCGTACTGGTTCTCGGCGTAGCGGCGCTGGGCCTCGCTGAGCACGTCGGTTTCGTTGAAGTGCAGGCTGTATTCCCTGTCGCCGTTGAGCACCATCAGGTGCTTGTAGTACAGCACCAGGTCGCAGCCCTCGTCGAAGGAGGAAAGCACCGCCAACGCCGCCTCCAGCTCGCCGGCCAGGCGGCGCGCCTTGACGTCGCCCTTGGCGGCCTGCCTGCTCAGGGCCACCAGTTGCAGCACTTCGCGCGGCAGGGCGTTGCCGATGCCGGTGATGGCGCCGGTGGCGTTGCAGTTGACGAAACCGTGGACCACCTGGGTGTCGACACCGACCATGAGCGTCACCTCGTCGTCCTGGGAGGTGATGTTCTCGGCCGCGTAGCGCAGGTCGGCGCCGCCGCCGAACTCCTTGAAGCCGATCAGGTTGGGGAACTCGCGGCGCAGTTCGAAGAACAGGTCGGCGCGGGTGGCGAAGCCGTAGTAGGGGCTGTTGTAGATCACCGCCGGCAGTTCCGGGGCGGCCGCGAGGATGGCGGAGAAGTGGGCCTTCTGCGCGGCCGGCGAAGCGCCGCGGGAGAGCACGCGGGGAATCACCATCAGGCCGTGGGCGCCGACCCTGGCGGCATGCGCCGCGTGGGACACCGCCTCGCGGGTGTTGACCGCGCCGGTGCCGACGATGGTCGGCACGCCGGCGGCCACCAGGCGCGCCACGCCCTCCTGGCGCTCGGCCTCGGTGAGCAGCGGCCAGTCACCCATGGAGCCGCAGTACACCACCGCGCTCATGCCGACGTCGATCAGCTCGCGGCCCTTGGCGACCAGGGCGTCGAAGTCCGGCTTGCGCTGGGCGGTGCAGGGGGTCATCAGCGCGGGGATGCAGCCGGTGAAGATGTTGTCGCTCATTGTTCGGGCTCCTTGAAGCACTCGTTCGGGTAGGGAAAAACGGCGTGGGGGCTCAGATGCCCCACGCGAAGGGGTCCTGTTCGTCGATCAGCAGGGTGCTGTCGGCGGTCATGTAGGCGCGGCCGGTGATGAACGGGCGGATGCGCTCGCCTTCCCATTCGTAGCGGCCTTCGAAACGGCTGCCGGTGATGCCGGCCTGCACCCAGGCCTGCCCGGGGGCCAGCTTGCCGTCGGCGGCCAGGCACGCCAGCTTGGCGCTGGTGCCGGTGCCGCAGGGCGAACGGTCGTAGGCCTTGCCCGGGCACATGACAAAGTTGCGGCTGTCGGCCTCCTCGTCGTCGGCGAACAGCTCGACGTGGTCGATCGGCGCGCCGCCTTCGCCGTGGATGCCCTGGGCCTCCAGGGCCTGGAGCAGCGCCCAGGTGAAGTCGGTCAGCGCCTCGACGTTGTCCAGCGCCAGCCGCTGGCCATGCTCGGATACCAGGAAGAACCAGTTGCCGCCCCAGGCGATGTCGCCGTACACCCGGCCGTGGCCGGGCACCTCCACCGGCACCTGCCGGCGGTAGCGGTAGGCCGGCACGTTGCCGATGGTGACGGCGCCGTCCTCGTGCAGGGTGGCGCTGACCGGGCCCACCGGGGTGTCGATCTTGTGCACGCCCGGGCCGATCAGCCCCAGGTGCTGCAGCGAGGCGACCAGGCCGATGGTGCCGTGGCCGCACATGTTCAGGTAGCCGGCGTTGTTGAAGAAGATCACCCCGCAGGTGGCGCCCGCCGACACCGGCTCGCAATACAGCGCGCCCACCAGCACGTCGTTGCCGCGCGGTTCCAGCAGGCAGGCGCGGCGCCAGTGGTCATGCTGCTCGCGCAGGGCGTTGCGCTTCTCGGCCAGGTTGGCGCCGGCCAGCTCGGGGAAGCCTTTCATCACCAGGCGGGTGGGTTCGCCGCCGGTGTGGGAGTCGATGATGTGTACGCGTTTCATGTAGCCGTCCAGTGAGAGAGCCCGAAGGCGTTGAGGGCGCGGGCCGTCAGGACGAAGCCTGGGCGTAGCCGCCCAGGGGGTGCTGGTCGCCGGCCACGTCGGCCTCGGCGTCGCTTTCATCGTCGCCGCTCAGGCGAACCAGGTGGGCAGGCACGCCGGTGGCCGCGCCCCAGTAGTAGATGCCCATGGCGCAGGCGGCCACGGCCAGGGTGTCGAACGGGTGGCCGAGCACGCCGATGCCACCGAAGCTGCCGAGCCAGGACAGCACGATGGTCACGGCATAGAAGCCGATCAGCCAGGCCGAGGAGCGCACCTGCTGGCGCAGGTCCAGGTGGCGGGTCGGCACGAAGCGGCCGCACAGCAGGTACACCACGAACATCAGGATCTGCAGGCCGAGCAGCCAGGACACCGTGCCCCAGCCCGACCAGTAGACGATCAGCGCGGCGATGATGAAGGACAGCGGGCCGAGCACGCCCATGCCCTTGACCAGGAACGGGCGCGGCATGCCGGGCGCGCTGCGGCGCAGGGCGGCCACCGAGACCGGCGCCACGGCGTAGCTGAGCACCAGCGCGGCCGACACCACGTTGATCAGCGCTTCCCAGGAGGGGAACGGTAGGGTCCAGAACACCGACAGGCCGAAGGTCAGCCACAGCGCCGGGCGCGGGATGCCGGACTTTTCGTCGACGCGGGTGAACAGCTTGAAGAAGGTCCCGGTCTGCGCCCAGCCATAGATCACCCGCGGGGTGGCGTTCATGTAGATGTTGCCGCAGCCGCTGGGGGAGATCACCGCATCGGCCACCACCAGGTAGGCCAGCCAACCCACCCCAAGGGCCAGGGCAATGTCGCGGTAAGGCAGGGCCAGTTGCCTGGACACGCTGGCCCAGCCGTTGGCCAGCATTTCCGTGGGCACGCCGCCGAGGAAGGCCGTTTGCAGCAGCACGTAGATGGCGGTGGAGAGCAGCACGGAAAGGATCAGCGCGAAGGGGATGGTGCGCTGCGGGTTCTTCACCTCGCTGGCCACCGAGATGATCGGCGTCAGCCCCAGGTAGGCGAAGATGACGCCACCGGCGGAAACCGCCATCTCCACGCCCGACAGGCCGAAGGGCGCGAAGCCCTGGGCCGAGAAGTTCTCCGGCTTGAAGAAGCAGAACAGCACGCCGATGACCAGCAGCGGCACGATGAACTTGAACATGCTGATCAGGTTGTTGGCCTTGGCGAAAGTCTTCACGCTGCGGTAGTTGAGCAGGAAGAACAGACAAAGCAGGCCGAACTGCACCAGCCAGCCGATGGCCGTGGGGTCGCTGGAGCCGGACTTGGTCAGCCCGGGGAACCAGGCGGCCGCGTACTGGCGGGAGGCGACGACCTCGATCGCCACCAGGCTGGAGAAGGCGATCAGGGTGATGAAGCCCATCAGGTAGCCCAGCAGCGGGCCGTGCGAGTACACCGGGTAGCGCACCACGCCACCGGCGCGCGGCAGGGCCGCCCCCAGCTCGCAGTAGACGATGCCCAGCAGCAGCACGGCGAACCCGCCCAGCAGCCAGGAGAAGATCCCTGCCGGGCCGGCGATGGCGGAAACGTGGCTGGCCGCGAACAACCAGCCGGAGCCGAAGATGGCTCCCAGCCCGATAAACGTAAGGTCCATCAACGAGAGTTGCTTCTTGAACTTGCCTGACATGGCGTTGCCTTCTTGTGCGTTGTTGGATAGGCAGATGCATTGCCACTCGACGCTGCGCTCCGGGTGCTGCCCGCAGGGACGAGTCGGCCGGCGGCAACCGCTTGTTCTATGAAGTTCGGCTGCACGCGTTGGCCATAGAGTGGACCGGGGCGGCGCCGGCGCGCTTGATGGTTTTCTTCAGCACGAATGACGAAATCGGCACAATTGCCCCGCTCGTCCGCGCCTGGATCACGCCGCCTCTGCATACCCTCGACAGGCTGCGAGCCTTGCGGCAAGCTGCCCGGCAGCTTGTTGCCAGGCGGCTTTCAGGAGGCTGGAAACCATGTCGCAGAACGTGCTCGCCATGCTGTGCCAGGGGCATGAACTGCAGCGCCCGGAGAGCATGGAGGCGTTGCTGGCCAGCGTGTCGATGCTGCTGCCGATGCTGGACGTGATCCCCAATGCCGCGATCTTCATCAAGGACACCCAGGCGCGCTACGTCATGGCCAACCGCACGCTGGTCCAGCGCTGCGGCCTGAAGCAGTTGCAGCCGCTGCTGGGCAAGACCAGCGCCGAGGTGTTCCCGGCGCAACTGGGGCCGGGCTATACCGAGCAGGATCGCCGCGTGCTGGAACACGGCCAGGTACTGGAAGACAAACTGGAACTGCACCTGTACGGCAGCCGCGAGCCGGGCTGGTGCCTGACGCACAAGCGGCCGCTGTACAACCGCGACGGCGAGATCATCGGCCTGGTGGGCATCTCGGTGGACCTGCAGTCGGCCAGCGCCACCCACCCGGCCTACCAGCGCCTTGCCGCGGTGGACGAATACATCCGCGCGCACTTCCACCAGCCCATCAGCCTGGACGAACTGACGCGCATCACCGACCTCTCCGTGGCCCAGCTCGAGCGCTACTGCAAGCGCGTGTTCCACCTGACGCCACGGCAGCTGATCCACAAGGTGCGCCTGGAGCACGCCCACCGGCTGCTGCACACCGACCTGCCGATCACCGAAGTCGCCCTGCAGTGCGGCTATACCGACCACAGCGCGTTCAGCCGGCAGTTCAAGCAACTGACCGGTTTCACTCCGCGGCAATACCGCCAGGCGACCGGCCTCGAAGACTAGCGGGCTCGCCGCCGCTCCCCCGCCCGGCAACGAACGTCGGAAGCCGAAACCCGGCGACGGCCCGGCTGCTATTTTTCACGACGGACTTCCGAACCTTCGATTCCAGAGGAGATGCAGCATGGACCAGTTCACCGGCGGTTGCCTGTGCGGCAACGTCCGCTTCGTGGCCTCGGGGCGCCCCTACCGGGTCGGCCTCTGCCACTGCCTCGACTGCCGCAAGCACCATGGCGCGCTGTTCCACGCCTCGGCGATATTCCCCGAGGCGGCGGTAAGCATCGAGGGCGAAACCCGCGACTACGCGGGGCGCTTCTTCTGCCCGCGCTGCGGCTCGTCGGTGTTCCTGCGCAGCGCCGACGAGGTGGAAGTGAACCTGGGTGCCCTGGATGCCCCGGACCAGTTCGTGCCGACCTACGAACTCTGGACCCTTCGCCGCGAATCCTGGCTGCCGGCGTTCCCGCTGGCCAGGCACTACGAGCGCGACCGCGAGGGCACCGGCCGCTTCGAGGAGTAGGCGGCCACACCCACAGCACAACGGACGAAAAACGCAGCCCACGGACAATTCGCGCCGTGATTTTCCCGGCGCCGCGAACTGTAATATCCCGGTTCGCAACGATGCCGATAGTAGCCCCCGCCAACCCGTTCGAAGAGGCTACATCGTGCTGCATCGTGTTCTGTTCTCCCTGTCCGCCCTCAGCCTGTCCATCGCCGCCCACGCCGCCGAGACCTATACCCTCGACACCCCGCGACTGACCGGCATGGACAACTTCCGCGACATCGCCGGAACCACCACCGCCTACACCACCGCCAACGACGGCACCATGCGCTCCGGGGTGTTCTACCGCTCCAACGCGCTGACGCCCACGGCCTCGGACCTGACCACGCTCGATGGCCTGGGCATCAGCAACGTTTTCGACCTGCGCACCGCCAGCGAAATCGCCGCTACGCCCGACACCCTGCCCGCCGGCGCCGCCTACCGCAACATCGACATCATCGGCAGCACCACCTCCGGGGCGAACGTCACCAACATCGCCTTCGGCAGCGCCGCCGAGGCGGTGGCGATGATGGAAGAAACCAACCGCGCCTTCGTCAGCGACGCCGGCATGCGCAGCCAGTTCGCCGAGCTGTTCAACGAACTGGCCGCGGCCGACGGCGCCGCCCTCTTCCACTGCACCGCCGGCAAGGACCGCACCGGCTGGACCGCCGCCGTGCTGCTGAGCATCGCCGGGGTGGACAACGCCACCATCATGGCCAACTACCTGGCCACCAACGACTACACCGCCCAGCGCATCGCCGCGACCCTGGCGGCGCTGCCACCGAGCATGGCAGCCGTTTATGCGCCCCTGCTCGGCGTGCAGGCCAGCTACCTGCAGGCCGGCCTGGACGAAGTGGTGGCCCGGTACGGCAGCATGGACAACTACCTCAAGCAAGGCCTGGGCCTGTCCCAGGAAACCCTCTACGTGCTGCGCGGCAAGATGGTCTACTACAACAGCCTGCCCGGCATGGAAGGCCTGGCCGGCAACGCCGCCGCCGGCGCGCAACTGCTGCAGCAACTGCAGAACAGCAGCCTCTCCGGCGCCTACAGCGCCTACAACTACTACCTGCAGTCGGCCATCGACGCCGGCAGCCTGGGCGGCGTCGAGTCCACCGTCGGCGGCCAGGCCCACGCCGATGCCGCCAGCTACCTGCTGCGCCAGGACGCGCTGATCGACAGGGCCGCCGCGCCCTTCGCCAGCGGCACCGACCTCAAGCCCGGCCAGCGCCGCCTGTGGAGCACCGCCCTGGCCGGCTACCAGGGCAACGACGGCTCGTCCCGGGCCGCCAGCAGCAACGAGCACACCCAGGGCCTGATGGTCGGCCTGACCCAGCGCTTCAGCGAACAGCTCAGCGCCAACGCCGGCTTCGGCTACAGCCGCGGCAGCGTCGGCGGCGCGGGCGGCGAGGTGGACACCGACCTGACCTTCCTCCGCGCCGGCGCGCGCTTCGCCCCGGGCAGCCTGGAGCAGGGCCTGTTCGTCGACGCCGACCTGAGCACCGGCTGGCTCGACTACGACAGCAAGCGTGAGCTGGGCGGCGGCCTGGGCACCGCCAAGGGCGACAGCCACGGCACCCTCAGCGGCGCCGGCGTGGCGCTGGGCTACCGCATCCCGGTGCGCGACGCGATCCTAGAACCGAGCCTGGGCGTGCGCATCAGCCACCTGGACCTGTCCGGCTTCCAGGAAAAAGGCAGCGAACTGGCCCTGGACATCGACGGCATCGAGCAGACCCGCCGCAGCGCCGTCGCCAACCTGAAGGTGAGCTTCATGCCCATCGCCCTGAGCGGCGGCTGGCAACTGGTGCCGGGCCTGGACCTGGGCTACGACCACGCGCTGGGCGACTACAAGGTCGACAGCGAAGGCCACCTGCTGGGCCTGGACGTCGCCCAGCGCGCCGCCTTCGACAACCGCGACCAGTTCAGCGGCGCGGTGAACGCCATGGCCAGCCTCGGCGACCTGAGCTTCGGCGCGGAAGTCGGCGCCCTGAGCGGCAGCGGTAGCCACGGCTACAGCGGCAGCCTCAAGGCCAGCTACCAGTTCTGACCGCCCGCCCTGCCCGGCCGACCGGCCGGGCATCGCTAGTGGCGGATGCCCTTGCGCACGTCCGCCGGGCTCAGCCCGAAGGCGCCCTGGAAGTACTGGCAGAAGCGGCCGACGTTGCTGAAGCCCAGGCCCAGGGCGATTTCGCTGACCGAGGGCGAAGCGTCCTGGCGCAGCGCGTCGTACGCCCGCTCCAGGCGGACCTGGCGCTGGTAGGCGACGATGGAACTGCCGACGAAGCGCCGGAAGCCCTCCTGCAGGGCGCGCAGGCTGACGTTCGTCAGCGCCGCCAGCTCGCCGCCGCTGACCAGGACCTCGGGGTGCTCGCGGATGTATTCCACGGCCAGCTTCACGTGGCGCGGCGCAATCAGCGGCCCCGGCCGGCGCAGCGCCTCGCTGTAGTTGTGCGGCCAGGCCTCCAGCACCGAATCCACCAGCATCTCCTGCAGGCGAGCGGGCATCAGCGCGCTGGAACTGGCCAGGGCGTCGAACTCCGCGCCGGTGGCCAGGCCGACGATCGCCTTGATCCCCTGGAAGGCTTCCACCTTCAAGTCCACCACCGGCTGGAAGCGCACCGGGCGCACCACCGGGCGGCCGAGCAGCGTGGCGAGCCGCCTGGCGAACAGCCCGCGGCGCACCGACAGCCCATACTGCGCATGGCCGTCGCCGAAGCCCACCGAGCGCACCGCGGCCTTCTCGATGGCCAGGCCGACCTGGGGCACGCCCACGGTCTCGCTCGCCTGGTTGAACACGATGCACCCGGCGGTGGGAAAGACGAAGGTGATCTCGTCATCCATGTCGGGCAGCGCGGTGAGGAAGTCGCCGCGAAAGCTCAGGCGCCGGAAGCTGACGCCCTCGTAGCGCCCGTAGACGCCGGCGATGGCGACCTTGCGCCGCAGGGGCGGAAGGCCGGAATAGAGATCGCCGAACATCCGCGTGAACAGCGCGCCGAACTCGTCGGCGTGCATGTCCTCGGAACGGATGAGAAACGGCCTGCGCGAAGTACCTGTGTCCACCTTGCTGCCCCATCTGCCGGCAATGCCAGGAAGCCGCCCGCACCTCGGCGGGCAGCATGCGGGCGCCAGGGTAGCGGCCGCGGATTACAACGATGTGATACCGCGCCCTCCTCCCAAAGTCCGCCCCTGCAGCATGAGCGAGCATGGCTTTTCGTAGGATGGGTTGAGCTTGCGAAACCCATGCGGTTGCGCTGATGGGTATCGCTTCGCTCAACACCATCCTACGACGACGTCTCTCCCGCACCCGTAGGAGCGGACTCCGTCCGCGATTGCGCCGAACGGCCTAATGGGAAGACACATACACCCCCTCCCCATGCACCGGCGGAATCGCAAAACTCTCCCGCATCCTCCTGGCCTCCACCTGCGGCGAACGCCCGAACAACCGCTTGAACTCCCGGTTGAACTGCGACGGGCTGGCGTAGCCCACGGCATGGCTGGCGGCCTGCGCCGTCATGCCCTGGCGCACGATCAGCAGCCGCGCCTGGTGCAACCGGGTGCACTTCACGTACTGCATGGGCGAGGTCTGGGTGATCGCCTTGAAATGGCTGTGGAACGAAGGAACGCTCATGCCGGCCTCCTCGGCCAGCTGCGGCAAGTCGAGCGGCTGCGCGTAATCGGTGTGGATGCGCCGCAGCGCCCTGGCGATCCGCCCGAACCGCCCCTGCATGGCCAGCGCCGCGCGCATGGCGGTGCCCTGGGCGCCGGTCAGCACGCGGAAATACAGCTCGCGCAGCAAGGCCGGGCCGAGCACCGTCGCCTCCAGCGGGTCGTTCAGCGCCGCCAGGAAGCGCAGGACGGAAGCGGCGAGCGCGTCATCCATGGGGCTCGACATCATGCTGCGCGGCGCCTCCTTCGGCGAGGGCGCCTGCTGCTGGTCGATCTGGATCATCAGCTCGGCGGCGAGCTGAAAATCCAGGTGCAGGTAGATGGCCAGCAGCGGGCGCTCGGCCGTCGCGTCCGTTTCCATGGTGAAGGGCACCGGCACGGCGACGGCTAGGTAATGCTGCTCGTCGTACACATACACCTGATCGCCGAAATACCCGCGCTTGCAGCCCTGGCACACGATCACGATGCCGGGGTCGTAGAGCACGGGCGTCCGCGCCAGGGGCCGGTCCGACCTCAGGATGCGCACGCTGGCCAGCGACGTGAGGTTGTACCCCTCGTTGGGGGCCAGCGCCTCTAGCAGGGCGACCATGCGTTCTCGCTCCGAGGGATGATGTCGATTCATAGAATTAGGCAATAAAGTCAGAAGATGCGGTCTCTGAAACAGGCCGGCGGATAAGTATTGTGCGCTCATCCCCACTGAAATGGAGCCACCGCCATGTCACCTCACAAAACCCTGTTGATCACCGGAGCCAGCAGCGGCTTCGGGCTGGCCCTCGCCCAGGAGGCACTGGCGGACGGCCACCGCGTGGTGGGCACCGTCCGCAGCGAACAGGCCAAGGCCGCGCTGGAAGCCCTGGCCCCCGGCCGGGCGCTGGGGCGCCTGCTGGACGTGACCGACTTCGCGGCCATCGAGCCGCTGGTCGCCGAGGTCGAAAAGACCGTCGGCCCGCTGGATGTGCTGGTGAACAGCGCCGGCTACGGTCACGAAGGCATCCTCGAAGAATCCCCGCTGGCGGAAATGCGCCGGCAGTTCGACGTGAATGTGTTCGGCGCCGTTGCGATGATGAAGGCGGTGCTGCCATACATGCGCCAGCGGCGCCGCGGCCATATCCTCAACATCACCTCGATGGGCGGCTTCATCACCCTGCCCGGCATTGCCTACTACTGCGGCAGCAAGTTCGCCCTGGAGGGCATATCAGAAGTGGTGGGCAAGGAAGTCGAAGGCTTCGGCATCGCCGTGACCGCCGTCGCGCCCGGCTCCTTCCGCACCGACTGGGCCGGCCGCTCCATGGTCCGCAGCCCCCGCAGCATCGCCGACTACGACGCACTCTTCGACCCCGTGCGCCAGGCGCGCCAGGAAAAAAGCGGCAAGCAGCTGGGCGACCCAAGGAAAGCAGCCAGGGCCATGCTGGAAGCGATCGGCTCGGCAAATCCCCCCGCCCACCTGCTGCTGGGCAGCGATGCACTCGGCCTGGTGCGCCAGAAACTGGAGGCGCTGGAAGAGGAAATAGCGGCCTGGGAAGCCACCACCCGTTCCACGGATGGATGAGGCGTCGGCCTGCACGCGAATCGCGGACAGAGTCCGCTCTTACCCCTTCCGGCAGATATGACACCCCGTAGGATGGGTTGAGCGAAGCGATACCCATCACCACGACCGCATGGGTTTCGCCAAGGCTCAACCCATCCTACGAAGAGCGCCCCGGCGCGGCCTGCAAGACAGTTGCTCCTACAGGTTGACGCCGAACCTCCCGCCCGCGCCGGACAGCCCCCTCTCCCGCTTGCGGGAGAGGGTTGGGGAGAGGGCGCTCTTGAACCCGACGCCCAAGCCACCGGTAAACCCCATTCGCGAGCAAGCTCGCTCCTACGCCGCCCCACCCACGCCACTCCCCTGTAAGAGCGCGCCCTGCGCGCGAATCGCGGGCAGGGCCCGCTACGGTTCCAGGCAGCACGGCTTTTCGTAGGATGGCGTTGAGCGAAGCGATACCCATCAGCGCAACCGCATGGGTTTCGCAAGCTCAACCCATCCTACGAAGAGCGCCTCGGCGCAAGATAGTTGCTCCTACCGGCCAGCCACCAGAGCCTTCTCCCGCGCCAGCCCGTACAACTGCCTCGCCTCGCCCACCAACGGCACCAGGGCGGAGGCCAGGCGCGACGTCTCGTGCACCAGCACGTCGCCGACGTCATGCACTTCCAGCACCCGCAACAGGTCCTCCAGCGCATTCAGCCGGCGTTCGGCCACATCGTAGATATGTTCCGCCGGCGCGGCGGTATCGACATAGAGCACGCCCTCGGACGCCTGGGCCTGCAACGCAACCAGCCTGCGATCAGCCATGGCGCACCTCCCGGGGGAAGGCGAAGGACGAATGGGACAACGGGGGATACACGACAGACACGAAGTGATACGGCATTTCCATTGCTCCTTAGTACGGAGGAAGGAACCGCCAACCCGGGAATGGGTGGCGGATCGTGCGGGGTCGCAGTACCGGCGAGAGAAGCAAGAACCGGCCAGGCCGAAGCCCGCCCCACACGACCCGCCATAACTGCATCTCGCAGCAGGCAAGAAAAAGCGCCTGTGCAAGGTGCATCGGCGCTTCGTGCACTCCTCTACTCGACCGGACTGCGATCCGGGCCACGGGATTGACCATGGCGGAAGGGAATCTAGCGAGGGGGCTTGTAGGCTCACAAGGGAGAATGTGGGTGGGAAATTTCAGGAGAATCCATGAAGGCCAGGAGCGGGCCGGCGCCGGGCTCCTGGCCGGTGAAGGTGTGCAGCCCATCCGGGCGGGCCGGACCGTCAGTAATCCCAGAAGGCCGCAATCCAACGGAAGGCATCGCCGTCGACGGCCACCCGGCCAACGGAGGGGAACAGCAGGTGCGTGGCCACCAGCAGCTCGCCGCTGGCCGCCGCCTCCTGCATAAGACGGACGCGCACGCGCACCGATTCCTCGGGGTCGTGCTCGAAGCCGTTGTGCCAGTCGGGGTGGTCGAAGGCCACCGGGAACAGGGCGTCGCCGGCGAAGGTCAGGCGCTCGCCGGCGGATGTCACATGGACCACGCTATGCCCCGGCGTGTGGCCGCCGGTGAGCCTGACGACCACGCCCGGCGCAACCTCGTGCTCATCCTCGAAGGTATGCAGCTTGTCGCGGTATGCCTCCATGAACTGCCCGGCAGTCGCGCGCAGGACGTCCGGCACCGGCGCCGGCATGGAGGTGAGGGAGAAATCGGGCGCCGCCCAGAACGCCACCTCGGTGGCCGCGACGTGGATGCGCACATCCGGGCGCAGCCGGTTCTTCACCTCGTCGACGAGCAGCCCGCCGATATGGTCCATATGCATGTGGGTGATCACCACGTCGGTCACCGACGCCAGGTTGATACCGGCCGCCTCCAGGCGCCGGGGGAACTGCCCGGCCCGCGGAAAACCGGGGAACTGCCCGCCCAGGCCGGCGTCGACCAGAATGGTCTGCTCGCCGCTGCGCACCACCAGCACGTTCAGCGCCCAGTCGAACGCCTCCGGGCCCAGGAACATGTCCTTGAACCAGGCCGCGCGGGCGGCCGGCTCGGCATTGGTGGACATGGTCGCGGTCGGCAGCGGCAGCACCCCATCGCTGACCACCAGCACGTCGATCTCGCCGACCCGCAGCGCATAGCGCGAAGGCACCAGCTCTTCCCTCTCCTGGTGTTGTGCATTCTTTTGGGTGGAATTCTTTTGGGCGGAATTCTTTTGGACGGAATAGTTCAGATGCATGTTCATGACGTTTCCTCGGAAGAAGTGGCCAATAACCTGGAAGTCGTTCCTTCGGGCTCGGCTGGGCGATAGGCGAGCGCCGAAATGCAGGGCCGTTGCAGCGAATCGTCCGCTGTGAACCCATGCTATTGGCGGGGACTTCCTGGCGCACTTCTCCATCGGGACGGCAGGGCTATACCTCTGTGGCGGGGGGATATACGAAGGTATTTCTATCAGTAGCCCAGCCCCGCCAGTATCTCCCCCCACCGACTTGGCGGCCGGGCGCCCGTAGAAGGCCAGCAGGCGGTCGGCGCGGTTGGTGAAGAAGCCGTCCACGCCGGCCTCGGACAGGCGCTTGAAGTCCACGTCGGAATCCACCGCGTAGGAGCGAGCTTGCTCGCGAATGAACCCCGCAGCGGAGTCTGTTCGCGAGCAAGCTCGCGCCTACGATGCGCCCTCCTCCGAGCCCACCTGTAGGAGCGGGCCCTGCCCGCGATTCGCGCGCAGGGCGCGCTCCTACATTTATTGGCGCGCCATGGCTGATGCGGCGGCGCGCCGGGGGTCAAGGTCAAACGGCGGATAACCGCGAACGGTTATTCGCCCTACGCCTCGCCCACCTTTCAACCGCCCTTCTTGTCTTCCTCGTCCTCGGCCTTGATCTCTTCCAGGGCCAGTTCCAGGCCCCAGCTGGAGGCTTCCACCGCGGGCGCGGCCGGGGTTGCTGGCTGGGCGCTGGCGGCCTGGGTCTGGGCCGCAGCCGGGTTGTCCCGGTGCAGCTTGAGCTTCAGCCGCAGGTTGTTCGCCGAGTCGGCGTTCTTCACCGCCTCTTCCTCGCTGATCGCGCCTTCCACCGCCAGGTCGAACAGCGCCTGGTCGAAGGTCTGCATGCCCAGGGCGCGGGACTTGTCCATGATCTCCTTGATCGAGCTGAAGTCGCCGCGCTTGATGATGTCGCTGATGGTCGCGGTGCCCAGCAGCACCTCCACCGCGGCGCGGCGCTTGCCGTCCTGGGTGCGCACCAGGCGCTGGGAGACGAAGGCCTTGAGGTTGTTGCCCAGGTCGTTGAGCAGTTGCGGCCGGCGCTCTTCCGGGAAGAAGTTGATGATGCGGTCCAGCGCCTGGTTGGCGTTGTTGGCGTGCAGGGTGGAGATCGCCAGGTGCCCGGTGTCGGCGAAGGCCAGGGCGTGCTCCATGGTCTCGCGGTCGCGGATCTCGCCGATCAGGATCACGTCCGGCGCCTGGCGCAGGGTGTTCTTCAGCGCGGCATGGAAGCTGCGGGTGTCCACCCCCACCTCGCGCTGGTTGATGATCGACTTGCGGTGCCGGTGCACGTACTCGATGGGGTCCTCGATGGTAATGATGTGCCCGCCGCTGTTGCGGTTGCGGTGGTCGATCAGCGCCGCCAGGGAAGTCGACTTGCCCGAGCCGGTGCCGCCGACGAAGAGCACCAGGCCGCGCTTCTCCATCACCACCTTGAGCAGCACCTCGGGCAGCTTCAGGTCTTCGAACAGCGGGATGTCCAGCTTGATGTTGCGCGCGACGATGGACACCTCGTTGCGCTGCTTGAAGATGTTGATGCGGAAGCGCCCGACCCCGGCGACCGAGATCGCCAGGTTCATCTCCAGCTCGCGCTCGAATTCGGCCTTCTGTTCCTCGTCCATGATGGCGTCGGCGATGCGCGCCACGTCGCCGGCCTTCAGCGGTTCGCTGGACAGCGGCTTGAGCACGCCGTTGAACTTGGCGCAGGGCGGCGCGCCGGTGGAAAGGTAAAGGTCGGAACCGTCCTGGCTGGACAGGATCCGCAGCATCGCTTGGATTTCCATCTGTACTGCATCCGCACGCTAGGGGAGGCGCTGCCCACGACAGGCAAGCGCTTGTAGGAATAATCATCAGACTCTAGGTAGGCCGTCAGACAGGCACAATGCCAGCCCCGGAAAAATGCGATGTACGTCACTGCCTCGCGGGCGACCGAGCGGGAGTACAATCGGCCATTTCCTTCAGCCGAGAACCTTCCATGCCCGTCGCCATGGCCCGCCACATCCTGGTCAAGACCGCCGCCGAGGCCGAGCAGCTCAAGCAGCGCCTGGCCAAGGGGGAAGACTTCGCCGCCCTGGCGAAGAAGCATTCCACCTGCCCCTCCGGCAAGCGCGGCGGCGACCTCGGCGAGCTACGCCCCGGGCAACTGGTGCGCAGCGTCGACGCGGTGGTGTTCAAGAAGCCGCTGAACGTCGTCCACGGCCCGGTGAAGAGCCAGTTCGGCTACCATCTGGTGCAGGTCTATTTCCGCGACTGACGCCGGAGAACCCATGACGCCCGACCAGATCGCCCGCTTCTGCCTGCAACTGCCCGGCGCCCGCGAAGACCTCAAGTGGGGCAGCAACCGGGTGTTCTCGGTGGCCGGCAACAAGATGTTCGCCATCCTCGACTTCCTCGACGAGGGCCGCGGCGGCCTGGCCTTCAAGGTCGGCCCGGAACTCTTCCTCGGCTTCGTCGACCGCCCCGGCATCCGCCCCGCGCCCTACCTGGCCCGCGCCCACTGGATCGCCATGCAGCGCCCCTACCCCATGGGCGCCGACGAGTTGCGCGAGGCCCTCACCCGCTCGCACCAGTTGGTGGTCGCCCGCCTGCCCAAGCGCCTGCGCCTGGGCCTGCTGCTGGACCCGGCATGAACCGCCAACTCACCTGGGAAGGCCTGTGGCAGGCCCCGCCGGCCAGTTGGGAGCGCCTGCACCTGCAGGACGGTCGCGCCGACAGCCAGTTGCGCGTGGCCGCCGCCGACGGCCAGCCGCCCTACCAACTGGAATACCGCCTGGAATGGGACACCGACTGGCGCCTGCGCGAGGCCGAGCTGCTGGTGGAGGGCGAACACCTGCAACGCAACCTGGCGCTGCTGGCCGACGGCCAGGGCCGCTGGACGCTGGGTGACGGCACTGCGCTGGCGGAACTGGACGGCTGCCTGGACATCGACATCTGGCCCAGCCCCTTCACCAACACCTTCCCGATCCGCCGCCTGGGCCTGGGCGATGGCCAGTCGGTGGCGCTGGAGGTGGTCTACGTGGAGGCTCCAAGGTTGCAGCCGAGGAAAATGCGCCAGGGTTATACGCGGCAGGATGCCCATCATTATCTGTACCGCAACCTGGAGGGCACGGACTTCCAGGCGTTGCTGGAGGTGGATGGGCTGGGGTTGGTGGTGGATTACCCGACGTTGTTCCGGCGCGTCTGATTCCCCGGTAAGCGCGGAGCCCCCCCCGAACAGGCGCTTCGTGCTCGAATCCGGGGCGCGCCGGGGATCACGGTCAAACGGCGGATAACCGCGAACGGTTATCCGCCCTACGCCAAGCTCACCCGTAACGTAGGGCGTACAACCGTTCGCGGTTGTACGCCGATACACCCGGCTTCGTGCAAACCCCTCAGGTAGTTCGTTAGCTAGCTTTCCTACAAGCCGGCGGCGGTTCATCATGGCGCTCCCCTCTCCCCCCCGCCGTTCGTGTCCATGTCCGCCGATACCGCCATGCCCCGCTCCAACGCCGCCATCACGCTCGAGGTGGTGTCGGTGGTGCTGTTCACCTTCCTCGCCTACCTGACCATCGGCATCCCCCTGGCCGTGCTGCCGGGCTACGTGCATGGCGAGCTGGGCTTCGGCTCGGTGCTGGCCGGGCTGGTGATCAGCGTGCAGTACCTGGCCACCCTGCTCACCCGGCCCTACGCCGGCAAGGTGATCGACAACCTCGGGCCCAAGCGCGCGGTGCTCTACGGCATGCTCGGCTGCGCCGGCAGCGGCCTGCTGATGCTGCTTTCGGTGTGGCTGCAAGGCATGCCGGCGCTGAGCCTGGGCTGCCTGCTGCTCGGCCGGATGATCCTCGGCACCGCCGAGAGCCTGGTGGGCACCGGCGCCATCAGCTGGGGCATCGACCGCGTCGGCTCGCTGCACACCGCCAAGGTGATCTCCTGGAACGGCATCGCCAGCTACGGCGCGCTGGCCGTGGGCGCGCCCTTCGGCGTGCTGCTGGTGCAGGGCCTGGGGCTATGGAGCATGGGCGCGGTGGTGATGCTGCTGGCCGCCATCGGCTTCGCCCTGGCCTGGCCCAAGCGCGCCGCGGCCATCGTCCACGGCGAGCGCCTGCCCTTCCACCACGTGCTCGGCCGCGTGGCGCCCCACGGCACCGGGCTGGCCCTGGGCGGCATCGGCTTCGGCTGCATCGCCACCTTCATCACCCTGTACTACGCCAGCCGCGGCTGGGGCGGCGCGGTGTACTGCCTGAGCGCCTTCGGCGCCTGCTTCATCGGTGCGCGGCTGCTGTTCGCCAACGCCATCAACCGCCATGGCGGCTTCGCCGTGGCCATCGGCTGCCTGCTGGTGGAAAGCCTCGGCCTGCTCCTGCTGTGGCTGGCCCCGGGGCCCTGGTCGGCGCTGGCCGGCGCGGCGCTGACCGGCTTCGGCTTCTCCCTGGTGTTCCCCGCCCTGGGCGTGGAGGCGGTGCGCCTGGTGCCGGCTTCCAGCCGTGGCGCGGCGCTGGGCGCCTACTCGCTGTTCATCGACGTGTCCCTGGGCATCACCGGGCCGGTGGCCGGCGCCATCGCCACTGCCTGGGGCTTCCGTTCGATCTTCCCCTTCGCCTGCGTCGCTGCGCTGCTCGGCTTGGGTCTGAGTCTGTGGTTGCAAAGGCGCAATCGTGAAACGGGCTCGGCCTGAGCGGTGGTGTTGTTCAGTTAAGCGATTCGTTGGTTTGGGGAAGGTGCGCAATGCTGGGTTCGCGCCCTCACCCCGGCCCCCTTCCGGAGGGAGAAGGGGCTGTTCGGGCCACCGGAGCGTCCGGCGTGGCCGGTGAATCCAATCGCGGACGGAGTCCGCTGCTCCACCCACGCCATTCCCATTGTAGGAGCGCGCCCTGCGCGCGATTCGCGGGCAGGGCCCGCTCCTACAGTTTCGCCGTGAGGCATGGCGTATCCCCGTAGGAGCGGACTCTGTCCGCGATAGCCGGACGCATCGGCGCGATTCGCGGATGAGATCCTACACCTCCGGGAAAGCACGTTTTTTCGTAGGATGGCGTTGAGCGAAGCGATACCCATCACCATGGCCCGATGGGTTTCGCAAGCTCAACCCATCCGTTGAGGCGCACCCCGGCGCAGTCGGCAAGACAGTTGCTCCTACGCCCGTGCCTCCCTGTAACCGAGCGGACTCCGTCCGCGATTCGGATTTCCAGAGAAACATCCGCGCACGCCGCCCCCTTCAGAAGGCCGAGCGAAACCGGCGCTCAGGAGGTCATGCCACATGCTCGGGCGGGCCTCCGTGGCGGGGGAGTTTGCGAGGGTAGCCCGGCTCCGTCGGGCCCGTAACCTGCCATCGAAATTCCTGGATTTTATCCACGTTCTGCTATCATCCCGCGCCATCGGGGCCTGTGAGGGGCCTCGAGACATCCAAGAAACGCCAGCACCCACGCGTTGCCAGACCTGGATTGGAGCATCCGGGACGGCAGGCTTTTTTCCACGCTCGGGGGCTGCGAATAAACAGACTGCAGGAAATAACAAAATGACTAACAAAGCGTTCAGTTTGCTTGCATTGGGGATCCTCGCTGCCAGCACCCAGGCCATGGCCGACGACCAGGCAGCCGCCAAGGGCTTCGTCGAAGACAGCCACCTGGACCTGTTCTTCCGCAACGCCTACATGAACCGTGATTACAAGCACGGTCGCGATGACAAGGCCGAGTGGGGCCAGTCGGCCACCGCCACCTTCACCTCCGGCTTCACCCAGGGCACCGTCGGCTTCGGCGTCGACGCCTTCGGCCTGTATGCCCTGCGCCTGGACGGTGGCAAGGGCCGCACCGGCGCCGCCGGCATCGACTTCTTCAAGCAGGACAGCGACGGCAACCCGGCCGACGACCTGGCCCGCGCCGGTGGCGCGGTCAAGGCGCGCATCTCCAACACCGTGATCAAGTACGGTGACCAGATGCCCAGCCTGCCGGTGCTGAGCTACGACAACTCGCGCCTGCTGCCGGAGAGCTACACCGGCACCCTGATCACCTCCAAGGAGATCGACGGCCTGGAGCTGAACGTCGGCAGCTTCACCGAGGAAGCCCGCAAGAGCGCCGAAGGGCGCGACAGCGGCGGCCTGAAGCGCATCGACGTGTACGGCGGCAGCTACAAGTTCACCGACAACTTCAGCGGCTCGCTATACGCCTCGGACAACAAGGACGTGGCGCGCAAGCAGTACATGAACCTGAACTACGTCATCCCGATGCAGGATGCGCAGTCGCTGACCTTCGACTTCAACGGCTACAAGACCAAGCTGAACAAGGACTTCGCCAACCTGAACTTCGGCGGCGACCGCGACAACACCATCTGGAGCCTGGCAGCCACCTACGCCATCGGCGCCCACTCGTTCATGATCGCCCACCAGCGCAACACCGGCGACACCGGCTACAACTACGGCTGGTACCAGAACGCCGGCGGCCTGGGCGACGGCGGCACCACCATCTGGCTGGCCAACTCCTACTGGTCGGACTTCAACGCCGAGGACGAGCGTTCCTGGCAGGCCAACTACAGCATCAACTTCGCTGAGTACGGCATCCCGGGCCTGAGCTACACCGTCGCCTACGTCTACGGCGACAACATCAAGACCTCGCAGACCAACAACGGCCACGAGCGCGAGATCTTCAACCAGGCCAAGTACGTCGTACAGAGCGGCCCGGCCAAGGACCTGTCGGTCAAGCTGCGCGGCTCCTGGGTACGCGTTTCCAACGACGCCCGCGAGTACAACGACGACGGCAACGAAGTGCGCATCTTCGTCGAGTACCCGTTCAGCGTGTTCTGATCGGCTTCGCGACCTGACGTGAACGAAAGCCCCGTGGCACGCGCCACGGGGCTTTTTTCATGGGGCTGTCCCGGCCGTGGCTCAGAAGGCAGCGGAAGCGGCACCGAACAGCGACTGCCGGCTATGCCGCACCGCCAGTCAGAGGTCGCCGATCCGCACCAGCTCGCGCTGCAGCCCGTCGCGCTCCAGGCTGGCGAAGGGCAAGGCGAAGAAGGCCCGGCAGCGTCGCTCGATGTGCGCCAGGGTGGCGCGGAAGGCGTCGTCCAGTTGCGCTTCGTCGCCCTGCGCCGTGGAAGGGTCCTGCAGGCCCCAGTGGGCTTTCAGCGCCGGGCCGAAGTACAGCGGGCAGGCTTCGCCCGCGGCCTTGTCGCAGACGGTGATGACGATGTCCGGCGGGTTGTCCGCGAAGGCGTCGTTGCCCTTGCTGCTCAGGCCTTCGGTGGCGATGCCGGCACGCTCCAGCGTCGCCAGGCTGCGCGGCAGCACCTGTCCGCCGGGAAAGCTGCCGGCGCTCAGCGCCTCGAAGCCTTCCGGGGCCAGGTGGTTGAACAGCGCTTCGGAAAGGATGCTGCGGCAGCTGTTGGCCGTGCACATGAACAGGACTCGCATGCAGAACTCCTCCGCTTCGTGGCGGACGTCAGAGGCTCAGGCGCAGCGCCAGGGCCGAGAGGGTGACGAGCAGGACCGGCAGGGTCAGCAGGATGCCGACCCTGAAGTAGTAGCCCCAGGTGATGCGGATGCCCTTGCGCGCCAGCACGTGCAGCCAGAGCAGCGTGGCCAGGCTGCCGATGGGGGTGATCTTCGGCCCCAGGTCGCAGCCGATGACGTTGGCGTAGATCATCGCCTCGCGGACCACGCCCTCCGCGGCGCTGGCCTGGATCGCCAATGCGCCCACCAGCACACTGGGCATGTTGTTCATCAGCGAGGACAGCGCCGCCGACAGCAGGCCGGTGCCCAGGGCCGCGGCCCACACGCCCTGCCCCGCCAGGCCGTCCAGCAGGCGGGTGAGGAAGTCGGTGAGGCCGGCGTTCTTCAGGCCGTAGACCACCAGGTACATGCCCAGGGAGAACACCACCACCTGCCAGGGCGCCTCGCGCAGCACCCGGCGGGTGGAGATCACATGGCCGCGGGCGGCGACGGCGAAGAGCACCGCCGCGCACAGCGCCGCCACCGCGCTGACCGGGATGCCCAGCGGCTCCAGGGCGAACAGCCCGAGCAGCAGCGCCAGCAGCATCCAGGCGCCGACCGCGAAGGTGGCCGGGTCGCGGATCGCCTCCCGCGGCGCCGGCAGTTGGCCCACGGCATAGCGCTGCGGCAGGTCGCGGCGGAAGAACAGGTACAGCGCCAGCAGCGTCGCGGCGACGCTGGCCAGGTTCACCGGCACCATCACCGCGGCGTACTCGGCGAAGCCCAGGCCGAAATAGTCGGCGGAAACGATGTTCACCAGGTTCGACACCACCAGCGGCAGGCTGGCGGTGTCGGCGATGAAGCCGGCGGCCATGACGAAGGCCAGGGTCGCCGCCGGCGAGAAGCGCAGCGCCAGCAGCATGGAGATGACGATGGGGGTGAGGATCAGCGCCGCCCCGTCGTTGGCGAACAGCGCGGAAACGGCGGCGCCCAGCAGCACGCAGAAGGCGAACAGGCGCCGGCCGCTGCCGCCCGCCCAACGCGCCACGTGCAGCGCCGCCCAGGCGAAGAAGCCGGCCTCGTCCAGCAGCAGGCTGATGACGATGACCGCGATGAAGGTGGCGGTGGCGTTCCAGACGATGGCCCAGACGGTGGGGATGTCGTGCAGCGACACCACGCCCAGGGCCAGGGCGACCAGCGCGCCGGCGCTGGCGCTCCAGCCGACGCCCAGCCCCCTGGGCTGCCAGATGACGAGGACGAGGGTGAACAGGAAGACGGCAGCGGCGAGCAGCATCGAGGCGGGTTCCGGGAGGGGTTCAGCAGCAGCTGGCGCGCACGGGGCGGCCATCCATGTCGCGCAGGCGGGCGGCGCTTTCCTTCAGCCAGTCGGCGCTGGCCTGCAGGGTGACGCGCAGCACCTCGTGGACCCAGACGGGCAGCGCCGGGTTGAGGCGGTAGTACACCCACTGCCCCTGGCGGCGGTCGAGCAGCAGCCCGGCAGCACGCAGCTGCGCCAGGTGGCGGCTGACCTTGGGCTGGCTGTCGCCCAGCGCGCACATCAGCTCGCAGACGCACAGCTCGCCCTGCTCGGCGATCAGCAGGGTGGCGCGGGCGCGGGTCTCGTCGGCCAGGCACTTGAAGACTTCGGGGGGCGCGATCATCGGGGGCACCAGAACATATGGAAAACCGAATATACGGATTTCCATATGTTAACGACAACTCCGGGCGCGCCTTCAAACGCCCCCGGCGGTTGCCGCCGAGGGCCCCCGCCTTGCGTCAGGCCAGCAGGTCTTCGTAGAAGGCCCCGTAGGGCTTGTGCGGGTGGGCGATCTGGATTTCCAGGATCCACAGCCCGCCGTTGGGGTGCTCGGCGTAGTTGCCCAGGTCGCCGGCGCGGTAGATGGCGTGGGGGAAGTCGCTGACGCGGTGGCCCTTGATGTCCAGGTTGAGCTTCCAGCCCAGCGCCTCGGCCTGGGCATGGGCGAAGTCGTACAGCGCCACGCCGCTGCAGCGGGTGTCGCGCCAGTGCGCCTCGACGCGCTGGAACAGCTCCCTGGCCGCCGCCGCGCAGGCCGCCATCTCGGCGTCGTCGCCGACCACGAAGGTGGCCCCGGCGTCGCCTTCGTGGCCGCGCCAGACCACGCCCATGTCGATGAAGAAGATGTCGTTCGCGCCCAGAACTGGGTCGCCGTCGGAGCGTTGCTTGAAGGTCTTCAGGGTGTTGGCGCCGAAGCGAATCAGCAGCGGGTGCCAGATGCGCTCCATGCCCAGCTCGGCCAGCACCTGCTTGCCGATGGCGGTGGCCTCGGACTCGCTCATCCCCGGGCGGATGGCCGCGGCGATGGCCTCCACGGCCTCCCAGGTGCGGGCCTGGGCGTATTTCATCAGTTCCGGCGCATAGTTCGCGCCCACGGCTTCCTTGGCGTACACGGCGGTATTCATTCGGGCAGTCTCTGCGGAGTCCTCGGGGTTTCGCTGTATAGAATTGTGCATAGCGAACCCCGGATGCAACCCGCACGGGGTGGACAGCACGCCGCCCGGCTGACAGGCTCTGCCCTTGGCCGGTGCCGAACCCCGTGCCGGCAGCCAGACACCCACGCTCGACGGGAGAAACCCTGCCCATGCACTTCGATCTGCTCCAGGTCCTCAGCCTCGCCGGCAAATTGGACGTTCCCAACGACGACCGCATCGGCTGCGCCGAGCGGCATGCCTGGGTCATCGACGGGGCGACCGACCTCGGCGAACCGGGCCTGCTGGGCGAGCGCGGCGGCGCCGCCTGGCTGGCCGCGTCCGCGCACCGCGCCTTCGCCACGGCCTCCGGCAAGCTGGCGAACCTGTGCGAAAGCGTCTTCGACGCGGTCGCCGACGACTATCGGCGCGACCGCCGCCGCGAACCGGTCGCCGCCTGGGAACTGCCGCGCGCCTCGTTCGCTGCGGTGGCGATAGAGGGCGACAGCCTCGCCTGCGGCTTCCTCGGCGATTGCGTGGTCATCCATCGCAGCGCCACCGGCGTGGCCTTCCTGACACCCGTGCCGGACCGCGCGGAGGAGCTCGCAGAAGCCGCCGCCCTCGGCCCTGGCGCTGGTGCCGGCGGCGTACGCACGCCTCACGTGCTGGCCGACCGCCGCTCCGCCCGCGAACGTCCCCGGGCCGTGCTGGGCGTGGATGCCGCCCAGGCCAGGGCAGACCTGCGCCAGGCCCGCGCGCCCCTGGCCCGGGGTGACGACCTGCTGCTGATGAGCGACGGTTTCGCCGCGCTGCTCGACACCTACGGCGCCTACGATGCCGCCGGCCTGGTCGCGCGCGTGCTCGAACACGGCCTGGGGCCGCTGGCGGAAGAACTGCGCGGTATCGAGCAGGACGACGCAGCCTGCCTGCGCTACCCGCGCTTCAAGGCCAGCGACGACGCCTCGGCGATCTGGCTGCGGGTCGGCTAGGCGGGCGGCATGATGCGCCTGCTGCCCTGAGCTACCTGGCGAACAGCTGGCCGATGTCCTTGAACGCCTTGAACTCCAGGGCGTTGCCGCAGGGGTCGAGGAGGAACATGGTCGCCTGCTCGCCCACCTGGCCCTTGAAGCGCACGTAGGGCTCGATCACGAAGCGCACGTCGAACGAACGCAGGCGCTCGGCCAGCGCTTCCCACTGCTCCCAATCCAGCACGATGCCGAAGTGCGGCACCGGCACGTCGTGGCCGTCCACCGGGTTGCAGTGGGCGTTTTCCTGGGGCGCGGTGCGCGGGTGCTCGTGGATCACCAACTGGTGGCCATAGAAGTCGAAGTCCACCCACTGGTCGCTGGAGCGGCCCTCCTCCAGGCCGAACACCTCGCCGTAGAAACGGCGGGCGGCGGGCAGGTCGTGGACGGGGATGGCGAGGTGGAAGGGGCGAAGGCTCATGGGTGGCTCCTGGCGGTGGCGTGGGATGCTTTCAGCCTAGGCCAATCGTCAGCACGGTTCCGACAGCGGTAGCGACGTGTCGGAGTCCAGGCTGTCCGCCCAGTCCTGGACGGCCTGATGATCGATCACCCGGCCGGCATCCACATCGGCCAGGGCCTCGCGGGTCAGGCGGCTACGCGCGGCGGTTTCGTCCACGCGCGCCGCCGGTTCGACGGGAACCTGGGCGGTGACAGAGCGGGTCTTGCCGGTGGTGGCCATGCCAATTGCCTCCTGCTCAGACAGAGTCGTTTCGATTGAAGATCGATCGTAACCAATAAAGGCAAAGCATCAAGCGCCCCCTACAGGCGAGGGAAATGCTTAGTCCTATAAGTGCTTAATAAATGAAAACTCAGTATTTATGGTTCTAACATTGCCCCGGCTAGGCTAGCCCCATCCTTCACCGCAGTTCCCTGAGGAGTCGCCATGGACCGCACCGACAACGTCATCGACCTCGCCCGCTACCGCACCCGCCGCCAGGCGCGGCGCATGGCCGAGCTGATGTGGGCGATGTACGCGAGCCGCGCCGGCTTCGGCGCCGCCCAGTGGGTGCAGCAGCGCGACAACGGCATCCGCGAGGCCTGAACGTGGGCCTGCCGCTTTCCAGCGACGCCACCGAGGCGGGCCTCGAAACCGCCCCGGCGGCGGCCGACGACCCCATCGGCCAGCGCGTGGCCCACAACCTGCTGCGCCTGCGCGGCAAGCGCAACCTGTCCCTGGACGGTCTGGCCCGGTTGTCCGGGGTAAGCCGGGCGATGCTGGCGCAGATCGAATCCGGGCGCAGCGTTCCCTCGATCAAGGTGCTGTGCAAGATCGCCCAGGGCCTGAAGGTCTCGGTGGCGGCCTTCCTCGACGACCGCGCCTTCGACGGCGTGGCCCTGCTGCCGGCGCGCGAGAGCAAGCGCCTGGTCAGCGGCGACGGCGCCTTCGTCAGCCGCGCGCTGTTCCCCTTCGACGTCTCGCGCCAGGTGGAATTCTACGAACTGCGCCTGGCCGGCCTGGCCACCGAGCACTCCGCCGGCCACGCCCCCGGCACCCAGGAAAACCTGGTGGTGGCCCAGGGTGTGCTGGAGATCGCGGTGAACGAAGAACGCTTCCTGCTCGGCACCGGCGACTCCATCCTGTTCTACGCCGACCAGCCGCACAGCTACCGCAACCCGGCCGACAGCGAGGCCGTGGCCTACCTGGTGACCACCTACGCCGAACGCCTGGACTGAGGCGGCGCAAAGCAAAAGGCCCGGCGGGTTTCCCCACCGGGCCTTTCTCGTTCAGCGCGCCGCGGTCAGCAGGTGCAGCACATCATCGGCATGCCGTTGCAGCTCATCATCATCGGCATGCCGCATTCCATCATCTTGTTCATCAGCATGCAGCAGTTCTTGAACATCTCCATGTTCATGCCCTGCATCGGCATCATCTTGCACATCATGGCGTCGCCCTGCATGGAGCACTCCATCATGCACTTCATCGACGGCATGGGCATGCCCATCACCATCGGCATCATGTTCATCATGCCCATCATCGGCATCATCGCCATGCCGGTCTGGGACATGCACATCATCGACATGTTGCCGCAGTGCATCATCATCGGCATGCCGCAGTTCATCATCATCGCCATCATTTCCGCGTTGTTGCGGAACATGGCCGCGTCCATGCCCATGGCCGGCATCATCTTGCACATCATGCCGTCGTCCTGCATTTCGCACTGCATGGTCGCCATCATCATCGGCATGCCCATCATGGGCATCATCGGGTTGGCGTTCATCGGCATCTGCATTGCATTCATCATGGTGGAACTCCCTGAACTGGACGGAATGGGTAACTGCTGATGGGGCCGATTCTAGGGAGGCTGGCGAGCCGGACAAGCTGGCGGCCCAGCGCCGGTTCGCTTCGCCCGCCACGGCGAAACGCCCGGTGCCGCGGAGCCTTTCGGCGTGATGACGACGGATTCGACGTCACGGCAGCGACAGTTGCTCAAGCGGCAGGGAAAACCACGGGATGGATATGCATTCCAGTGCTTAGCAAATAACTGTAGTGAATAAAGAGTCTAAGCCCCGACCACTTTAGCGACTGCCCTGCCCCGCGCCGAAATGCTCTTCGTAGGATGGGTTGAGCTTGCGAAACCCATGCGGCCGTGGCGATGGCGTTTCTCCGCACCTTGTAGGAGCAACTGTCTTGCCGGCTGCGCCGAGGTGCTCTTCGTAGGATGGGTTGAGCTTGCGAAACCCATGCGGTCACTGTGATGGGTATCGCTTCGCTCAACCCATCCTACGGGGCTTCCCTGGAACTGGAGCGGATTCATCCGCGATTCCGCCGGCAGGGCGGACAAGGCCCAGGCCGACCTCGGCGCCGCCGGGGTTCCCCGCTAAACGGCGGATAACGCGGAGCGTTATTCGCCCTACGTGTGCGCCACGAGGCACGGCATGTCCCCGTAGGATGGCGTTTCTCCTGCGCCAGCAGGAGCCAGCTGTCCGTAGACCAACAGCGATCCAGCAATCTGTCCGCCCAGCAACAGCGCGCCACCGCCCGCAGCTCGCCAGGCCCCGCGCCACGGCGCCTGTGTCGCTGGCATGGGGCTTGCCTGACAGCCGCTAGCGCTTCAACGGCTCCCACTGCGAATCCCACGCCCGCATCCCTGCGCGGCGTCGGCGCCTTCCGCGAGCGTTCGCCCCATTCCAACAAGACTCCCCGCCACGCGTGCACCCATGGGGCCCTGCCCCTTTCGACGATGGCAACGAGGACACATCATGAGTCTGGATATCTTCTGGTTCCTGCCCACCTCCGGCGACACCCGCTACCTGGGCCATTCCGACAGCGGCCGCCCGGCGACCAACGAATACATGCGGCAGATCGCCGTGGCCGCCGACCAGCTCGGCTACGACGGCCTGCTGATCCCCACCGGCGCCAGCTGCCTCGACCCCTGGGTGACCGCCGCCAGCCTGGTGCCGGTGACGCGGCGCATCAAGCTGCTGGTGGCGCTGCGCACTTCCCTGGGCAACCCCACCGCTTCGGCGCGCCAGGCAGCCACCCTTGACCAGGCCAGCGGCGGCCGCCTGCTGCTCAACGTGGTGCCCGGCGGCGACGCCACCGAGCTGGCCGCCGACGGCGTCTTCTATTCCCACGACGAACGCTACGAGGCCTCCGACGAGTTCCTCGGCATCTGGCGGCGCCTGCTCGGCGGCGAGACCGTCGACCACGACGGCAAGCACCTGCAGGTGCGCGGCGCGCAGAACTTCTTCCCGCCCGTGCAGAAGCCCTACCCGCCGCTGTACTTCGGCGGCTCCTCGCCCGCCGCCCACGAGCTGGCGGCCAGGCACGTGGACGCCTACCTGACCTGGGGCGAGCCGCCGGCGGCGGTGGCCGAGAAGATCGCCGACGTGCGCCAGCGCGCCGCGCGCCATGGCCGCACGGTGCGCTTCGGCGTGCGCCTGCACGTGATCGTCCGCGAGACCAACGAGAAGGCCTGGGCCGCCGCCGAGGAGCTGATCAGCCACCTGGACGACGCCACCATCGCCGCGGCCCAGGCCAACTACGCGAAGATGGACTCCGAAGGCCAGCGGCGCATGGCCGCGCTGCACGGCGGCGACCGCAGGCGCCTGGAAGTCGCCCCCAACCTGTGGGCCGGCGTCGGCCTGGTGCGCGGCGGCGCCGGCACTGCGCTGGTCGGTGACCCGCAGACGGTGGCGGCGCGCCTGCTGGAGTATGCGGCGCTGGGCGTGGACAGCTTCGTGCTGTCCGGCTACCCGCACCTGGAAGAGGCCTACCGCTTCGCCGAACTGGTGTTCCCGCTGCTGCCGGGCAAGGGCCGGGTGACGGTGGACGGCGTGGTCACCGGCGGCGCCTTCGACGTGCGCGCGGGGCAAGGCAAGGAGCACGCGGCCTGACCGCGCCTCGACGAGCGTAGGCGCCCACCCGGGCGCAGGGGGCTATCCTGAAGCGGTGACCTTCAGGAAAAGACGAGGAGAGAGCGATGAGCGACCATCCATCGTCCCCGCCCGGCCCCGACCTCGCCCAGGGCGTGCCCCTGGCGGACGTCATCGAAGGCAGCCCGCTCGCCGGCCACGTCGGCGGCGAAGCGGCGCTGCTGGTGCGCCAGGCCGGGCAGCTGTACGCCATAGGCGCCACCTGCCCGCACTACGGCGCGCCCCTGGCCGAGGGCCTGGTCGACGGCGACACCCTACGCTGCCCCTGGCACCACGCCTGCTTCCGCCTGCACGACGGGCGCCTGCTCGCCCCGCCGGCGCTGGACGACCTGCCGCGCTGGCAGGTGGACTGCCGCGACGGAAAGGCCTACGTCGGCACGCCCCTGCCCGCAGCCCCGGCGGACCTGCCGGCCAATGCGCAGGCACCGGCCTCGGTGGTGATCATCGGCGGCGGCGCCGCCGGCAACGCGGCGGCCCTCGGCCTGCGCCACGAGGGCTACGACGGGCCCATCACCCTGCTCAGCGCCGACCCGGCGGCCCCCTACGACCGGCCCAACCTGTCCAAGGACTACCTGGCCGGCAGCGCCGACCCCGCCTGGCTACCGCTGCGTTCGGCGGACTTCTATACCAGTCAGCGCATCGAGCTGCGCTGCAACACCCGCGTCAGCCACATCGACACGGCGCACAAGAAGCTGACCCTGGCCAGCGGCGAGGAACTGGACTACGGCGCCCTGGTGCTGGCCACCGGCTCGGCGCCGGCGCGCCTGGACGTGCCCGGCGCCGACCTGCCCCACGTCCGCGTGCTGCGCAGCCTCGCCGACTGCGACGAGCTGATCGCCCGCTGCGCCACGGCCCGCCGCTGCGTGGTGGTCGGCGCCGGCTTCATCGGCCTGGAAGTGGCCGCCTCGCTGCGCAGCCGCGGCCTGGACGTGCAGATAGTGGCGCCGGGCGCGCGGCCCATGGAGAACGTCTTCGGCGAGGCCCTGGGCGACATGCTCCGGGCCCTGCACGAAGCCCACGGCGTGGGCTTCCATTTCGGCGCCGAGGTCAAGGCGATCGAGGCGCAGCAGGTCAGGCTGTCCACTGGCGGCACGCTGCCGGCGGACCTGGTGGTGATCGGCATCGGCGCCCGCCCCGAGCTGGAGCTGGCCCGCGACGCCGGCCTGAAGCTGGACAAGGGCGTGCTGGTTGACGCCTGGCTGCGCACCAGCGCCGCGGACGTCTATGCCGTGGGCGACATCGCCCGCTGGCCGGACGCCCGCAGCGGCGAGGCGATCCGCGTGGAGCACTGGGCGGTCGCCGAGCGCCAGGGCATGGCGGCGGCGCGCAACATCCTCGGCCACGCCCAGCGCTTCACCGCGGTGCCCTTCTTCTGGACGCACCAGTACGACACCACCATCGACTACGTCGGCCACGCGCAGCGCTGGGACCGCGTGGACATCGACGGCGACCCCGCCGCCCACGACTGCCGGGTGACCTACTGGCGCGACGGCAAGGCGCTCGCCGTCGCCACCGTGGGGCGCGACGGGCAGAGCCTGGAGGCCGAGGCCGCCTTCGAGAAACAGACGCCCGGCTGACGGGCGGCCCGCCGGCGCGAAACGACCCGCCATGCAAGGACAGGCCCACCTATGAGATAATCCGCGGCCTGTCCGGCATGTCCCCCGCCCTTCAAGCGCAAAAGCCTGGACATCGCGTCCAGATGCTGCCCTTCGCGCACGTCCGCTGGATTCCCCCGGCGCCCATGTCAACGGACCCGGAAAGCCAACATTGGTATCGAATCGGTATCGGCCCGCTGCCAGACCGGCCCAGCGGCTCGCCAGTCATTGATAGGTAAAACTTTGATTTCCACAGCGAACATCACCATGCAGTTCGGCGCCAAGCCGCTGTTCGAGAACGTTTCCGTCAAGTTCGGCAACGGCAACCGCTACGGCCTGATCGGCGCCAACGGTTGCGGCAAGTCCACCTTCATGAAGATCCTCGGCGGCGAGCTGGAGCCCTCCTCCGGCCAGGTCATGCTGGAAAACGGCGTGCGCCTGGGCAAGCTGCGCCAGGACCAGTTCGCCTACGAGGACTTCTCGGTGATCGACACCGTGATCATGGGCCACGAGGAACTGTGGAAGGTCAAGGCCGAGCGCGACCGCATCTACTCGCTGCCGGAAATGAGCGAGGACGACGGCATGGCCGTGGCCGAGCTGGAAGTGCAGTTCGCCGAGTTCGACGGCTACACCGCCGAGTCCCGCGCCGGCGAGCTGCTGCTGGGCCTGGGCATTCCCCTGGAGCAGCACTTCGGCCCGATGAGCGCCGTGGCCCCGGGCTGGAAGCTGCGCGTGCTGCTGGCCCAGGCGCTGTTCTCCGACCCGGACCTGCTGCTGCTCGACGAGCCGACCAACCACCTGGACATCAACACCATCCGCTGGCTGGAAAACGTCATCACGGCGCGCAACAGCACCATGATCATCATTTCCCACGATCGTCACTTCCTGAACAGCGTCTGCACCCACATGGCCGACCTGGACTACGGCGAGCTGCGCCTGTTCCCGGGCAACTACGACGAGTACATGACCGCCGCCGAACAGGCCCGCGAGCGCCTGCTGTCGGACAACGCCAAGAAGAAGGCGCAGATCGCCGAGCTGCAGACCTTCGTCAGCCGCTTCTCGGCCAACGCCTCCAAGGCCAAGCAGGCCACCAGCCGCGCGCGCCAGATCGACAAGATCCAGCTGGAAGAGGTCAAGCCGTCCAGCCGCGTCAGCCCGTTCATCCGCTTCGAGCAGTTCAAGAAGCTGCACCGCCAGGCGGTGACGCTGGAGAAAGTCAGCCAGGGCTTCGACGGCGTGCCCCTGTTCAAGAACCTGAGCCTGCAGGTGGAAGCCGGCGAGCGCATCGCCATCATCGGCCCCAACGGCATCGGCAAGACCACCCTGCTGCGCACCCTGGTCGGCGAGATGCCGCCGCAGACCGGCGAAGTGAAGTGGACCGACAGCGCCGAGGTCGGCTACTTCGCCCAGGACCACGCCGAGGACTTCGAGGACGACTACAACCTGTTCGACTGGATGGCCCAGTGGACCCAGGGCGGCGAGCAACTGGTGCGCGGCACCCTCGGGCGCATGCTGTTCTCCAACGACGACATCAAGAAGTCGGTGAAGGTCATCTCCGGTGGCGAGCAGGGCCGCATGCTGTTCGGCAAGCTGATCCTGAAGAAGCCCAACGTGCTGGTGATGGACGAACCGACCAACCACCTGGACATGGAGTCCATCGAGGCGCTCAACCTGGCCCTGGAGAACTACCCGGGCACACTGATCTTCGTCAGCCACGACCGCGAGTTCGTGTCCTCCCTGGCCACCCGCATCATCGAGCTGTCGGAGAACGGCGTGACCGACTTCAGCGGCAGCTACGACGACTACCTGCGCAGCCAGGGCGTGATCGTCTGATGCCCCCCGCAGGGGGTGCCGCGCCGGCATCCCCTGCCCCGCCCTCTCCGCAACGCCCTTCCCCACCGTCGATCCGCCGCCCCGCACGCCTGCGAAATTGGCGCGTACCCTGCAAGGATGTCCGCACCGCGGCGGCCGGCCGCGCCCAGGCGCCCGGCAACGCCCGATCCAGAGGCTGCGTTGGGGGTGGAGAGCACCATGTTGGGGCGATTCGTCTGTTGCGTTGTGCTACTGATCTTCTCACTGGCGGCCGGCGCCGAAACGCTGAGCGTCGGCTTCCATCGCCTGACCCTCGACGACCCGCTGGACCACCAGCCGATGCGCGCCATCGCCTTCTACCCGACGCGGGCGCCAACCGCCCCCACCACCCTCGGCCCGTTCACCCTGCCGCTGGCCGAGGAAGCCCCGGCGGTGGCCGGGCGCCACCCGCTGCTGGTCGTCTCCCACGGCAACGGCGGCACCCCGCTGGCCCTGCGCGACCTGGTGCTGGCCCTGGCCCGGCGCGGCTTCGTGGTGGTCACCCTGCTGCACCCCGGCGACAACCTCCACGACCAGAGCCGCCTGGGCGCCCTGAGCAACCTCTACGGCCGTCCGCTGCAGGTCTCCGAAGCCATCAGCGCGGCCCTGGCCGACGAGCGCCTGGCGCCGCTGCTCGATCCCCGGCGCATCGGCGTGATCGGCTACTCCGCCGGCGGCGAGACGGCGCTGATCCTCGCCGGCGCCCAACCGCGCCTGGAGCGCCTGCGCCGCTACTGCACGCAACGCCCGGACGACCGCGACGCCTGCAGCGCCGGCGGCGAGCTGCTGGCCGACCGCAACGACCTGGCGCCCATGGCCGACCCGCGGGTGGGCGCGGTGATGCTGCTGGCGCCGCTGGGGCTGATGTTCGGCAGCCGCGAACTGGCCGACGTGAACGTCCCGGTGCTGATCTACAGCGGCGACGCCGACAAGGTGCTGGACTGGACGCGCAACGCCGCCGCCCTGGCCCGCAAGCTGCCGCGCAGCGCCGACTTCCACGTGCTGCTGGGCGCCGGCCACTTCGTCTTCATGGCCCCCTGCAACGAAGAGGAAACCGCCGCCACCCCGGGCCTGTGCAAGGACGCCGAAGGGGTGGACCGGGTGGCCATTCATCGCCACCTGATCGGCGATGCGCAGCGCTTCTTCGACGAGGCGCTGGAACCGGAGCAGGTGCAGGCGACGTTGCGCTGAGGTGCTCTTCGTAGGATGGGTTGAGCTTGCGATACCCATGCTGCCGTGGTGATGGGTATCGCTTCGCTCAACCCATCCTACGGGGCTTTCCTGGAACTGTAGGAGCGGGCCCTGCCCGCGAATCGCGCGCAGGGCGCGCTCCTACATGGGAATGGCGCGGGTGGGGCAGCGTAGGAGCGGATCTCATCCGCGAACCGCGCCGGGACGTCCGGCTATCGCGGACAAGGTCCGCTCCTACGCCCGTGCTTCCTGTAGAGCAACTGTCTTGCGCCGAGGTGCTCTTCGTAGGATGGGTTGAGCTTGCGATACCCATGCTGCCGTGGTGATGGGTATCGCTTCGCTCAACCCATCCTACGGGGCTTTCCTGGAACTGTAGCGGGCCCTGCCCGCGAATCGCGCGCAGGGCGCGCTCCTACAGGGGAATGGCGCGGGTGGGGCAGCGTAGCGGATCTCATCCGCGAACCGCGCCGGAACATCCGGCCATCGCGGACAAGGTCCGCTCCTACGCCCGTGCTTCCTGTAGGAGCAACTGTCTTGCGCCGAGGTGTTCTTCGTAGGATGGGTTGAGCTTGCGATACCCATGCTGCCGTGGTGATGGGTATCGCTTCGCTCAACCCATCCTACGGGGCTTTCCTGGAACTGTAGGAGCGGGCCCTGCCCGCGAATCGCGCGCAGGGCGTGCTCCTACATGGGAATGGCGCGGGTGGGGCAGCGTAGGAGCGGATCTCATCCGCGAACCGCGCCGGAACATCCGGCCATCGCGGACAAAGGTCCGCTCCTACGCCCGTGCTTCCTGTAGAGCAACTGTCTTGCGCCGAGGTGCTCTTCGTAGGATGGGTTGAGCTTGCGATACCCATGCTGCCGTGGTGATGGGTATCGCTTCGCTCAACGCCATCCTACGAAAAGCCGTGCTTCCTGGAACCGTAGGAGCGGACTCCGTCCGCGATTCTCTCAAGCCCTACGACCACCCATACCGCCGCGCGAACCAGCCCTTCACTGCCTGGGTCAGCCCCATGTAGCCCAGCAGGATCGCCACCAGCCACGGCCAGTAGCCCGCCGGCAGCGGCTGCATGTGGAAGTAGCGCGCCAGCGGCCCCATGGGCAGGAAGATCGCCAGCGCGCCTATGCCCGCGGTCATCGCCAGCAGCGGCCAGGAGGCGCGGCTCTGCAGGAAGGGGATGCGCCGGGTGCGGATCATGTGCACCACCAGCAGCTGCGAGAGCAGCCCCTCGACGAACCAGCCGGACTGGAACAACGCCTGGTGGGCCGGGGCGTTGGCGCCGAATACGTGCCAGAGCACCAGGAAGGTGGTGATGTCGAAGATCGAGCTCAACGGCCCGAAGAACACCATGAAGCGCCCCAGGCCGTCGGGGTTCCACTGCTGCGGGCGGCTCAGCTGTTCGGCGTCCACGCCGTCGAAGGGGATGGCGATCTGCGAGATGTCGTACAGCAGGTTCTGCACCAGCAGTTGCATCGGCAGCATCGGCAGGAACGGGATGAAGGCGCTGGCCACCAGCACGCTGAACACGTTGCCGAAGTTGGAGCTGGCGGTCATGCGGATGTACTTGAGCATGTTGGCGAAGGTGCGCCGCCCTTCCACCACGCCCTCCTCCAGCACCATCAGGCTCTTTTCCAGGAGGATCAGGTCGGCCGCTTCCTTGGCGATGTCCACCGCCGAGTCCACCGAAATGCCGATGTCCGCGCTGCGCAGCGCCGGGGCGTCGTTGATGCCGTCGCCGAGGAAGCCCACCACGTGGCCGCGCTCGCGCAGCACGCGGACCAGGCGCTCCTTGTGCGTCGGCGTCAGCTTGGCGAACAGCGTGGTGCGCTCGGCCAGTTCGCCCAGCTCGGCGTCGGCGATGTCGTCCAGCTGCGGGCCCAGCAGCACGCCGTCCACCTGCAGGCCGACGTCGCGGCAGACCTTCAGCGTCACCCGCTCGTTGTCGCCGGTCAGCACCTTCACCGCCACGCCGTTGGCGGCCAGGGCGCGCAGGGCCGGCGCGGTGGTTTCCTTGGGCGGGTCGAGGAAGGCGATGTAGCCGTCCAGGCACAGCCCCTGCTCGTCGGCCAGGCCGTAGGTGTCGCGGTTGGTCGGCAGCTCGCGGGTGGCCACCGCGACCACCCGCAGGCCGTCCTGGTTAAGCGCCTCAGCCACCGCGCGGATGCACGCCAGGCGTTCGCCGGTCAGCGGTTCGACGCGCTCCTGCTCGCGCACCGAGGTACACACCGCCAACACTTCCTCCAGGGCGCCCTTGCAGATCAGCAGGTGGTGGTCGTCGCGCTCGCTGACCACCACCGACATGCGCCGGCGGGCGAAGTCGAAGGGGATTTCGTCGACCTTGCGGTAGCGGCTGTCCACCCGCAGCGCCTGGCGCAGCTCCACGTGCTCGAGCACGGCCACGTCCAGCAGGTTCTTAAGCCCCGTCTGGTAGTGGCTGTTGAGGAAGGCCAGCTGCAGCACCCGGTCCTCCACCTCGCCGAAGGCGTCGGTATGGCGTTCCAGGACGATGCGGTCCTGGGTCAGGGTGCCGGTCTTGTCGGTGCAGAGGATGTCCATGGCGCCGAAGTTCTGGATGGCGTCCAGGCGCTTGACGATGACCTTGCGCCGGCTCAGCGCCACCGCGCCCTTGGCCAGGGTCGAGGTGACGATCATCGGCAGCATTTCCGGGGTCAAGCCCACGGCGATGGACAGCGCGAACAGCGCCGCCTGCAGCCAGTCGCCCTTGGTGAAGCCGTTGAGCAGCAGGACGATGGGCGCCATCACCAGCATGAAGCGGATCAGCAGCCAGCTGACCTTGTTGACCCCGGCCTGGAAGGCGGTGGGCGTGTGGTCGCTGGCGATCACCCGTTCGGCCAGGGAGCCGAAGTAGGTCTGCGCGCCGGTGCCGACCACCACCGCGCGGGCCGAGCCGCTGACCACGGTGGTGCCCATGAAGCACAGGCTGTCGCGCTCCAGCGGGTTGCCCTGGCGGGCGTCGCGGACCTGGGCGAACTTCTCCACCGGCAGCGACTCGCCGGTGAGCGCCGCCTGGCTGACGAACAGGTCCTTGGCGCTGAACAGGCGCACGTCCGCCGGCACCATGTCGCCGGCCGACAACCACAGCACCTCGCCGGGCACCAGCTGGCGGATCGGCACCTCCAGGCGCTGCGCCGCGCCCTGCCCGCCCTCGGGGTAGCGGAACACGGTGGCGGTGTTGCTGACCATGGCCTTGAGCTGTTCGGCGGCATCGTTGGAGCGTTTCTCCTGGACGAAGCGCAGCAGCGTGGAAATGCCCACCATGGCGCCGATCACCACCGCCGCCTCGCTGTCGCCGGTGAACAACGACACCAGCGCCAGCACGCTCAGCAGCAGGTTGAAGGGGTTGCAGTAGCACAGCCACAGGTGCCGCCACCAGGGCATCGGGCGCTCCTGGTCGACCTCGTTGAGCCCGACGCTCTCCCGCCGCTCGGCGGCCTCGGCCTCGCTCAGGCCCTCGCGGCGGCTGCCCAGGCGCTCGAACAGCGCCTGCGGCTCCAGCACCGACCATTCCAGCATGCCCTGGGTCAGCTGCGCCGGCGCCTGGCGCCCGGCCGCCGAGCCGCGCAGCAGGTCGAGCAGCACCAGCCGGCGCAGCTGCCGGGCGGGCAGGCCCTTGTTGAGGAACTCCAGCAGGTGGGTCCTGATCTGTTCGAAACGCATGGCGACTCCCCGATCACTGCCGCCCTGACCGGCGGCAGCGGGAGTCTGCGAGGAGTTCCTTAAGGTGCCATGAAGGCGCGGCCGGCGGCCCTCAGGTCCACCAGTAGCGCACCGCGTGGAAGAAGATCGGCGCGGCGAAACACACCGAGTCCAGCCGGTCGAGCATGCCGCCGTGGCCCTCGATCATGTGCCCCCAGTCCTTGACTCCGCGGTCGCGCTTGATCGCCGACATCACCAGGCCGCCGAAGAAGCCCAGCACGTTCAGCAACAGCGCCATCAACAACGCCTGCCAGGGCGCGAAGGGGGTGATCCAGTAGAGCGCGGTGCCGATCCCAGTGGCCAGCGCCACGCCGCCGACGAAGCCTTCCACGGTCTTCGACGGCGACAGGTTGGGGGCTATCCTGCGTCTGCCGAACAGCTTGCCGCACACGTACTGCAGCACGTCGGAGAGCTGCACCACTATCACCAGATAGGCGATCAGCAGCAGGTTGCGGCCCTCGAAGCCGGGTATGTCCAGGGTCAGCAGCGCCGGCACGAAGGAAATGCAGTACACCGCCAGCATCAGCCCCCACTGCACCTTGGAGGCGCGTTCGAGGAAGTGCTTGGCGTCGCCGCCCAGCGAGGCCAGGATCGGCAGCAGGAGGAACACGTAGACCGGGATGAAGATGGAGAACATCCCGTACCAGTCGATGGCGATCAGCAGGTATTGCATCGGCAGCACGAAGTAGAACGCCGCCACTAGTGCCGGGTAGTCGCTGCGCCGGGTCGGCATCAAGGTCATGAATTCACGCAGCGCGTAGAACGACACGCCATAGAACAGCAGGATCACCGCCCAGTTGCCAAGGGCGAAGGCGCAGCCGATCACCGCGACCATGGTCCACCAGGCCTTGATCCGCGCATTGAGGTTGTCGATCACCGCGTGTGGCCCGGGAGCCGCGCGCCGGCGCAGGACGGTACCGATTATCGAAGCGCCGAGGAGGATCGCGCCGATGCCGGCAAACAACAGCCAGGTCTGCCCGTCCATTTCAGTGCCCCTCCGCCGGCGCCAGGACCAGCAGCGCCTCGCGGGCGCGCTCGAGGAAAGCCTCCTTGGCCTCGTCGGCCTGCGCCGCCAGCGGCGTGCCGAAGCTCAGGGTGCACAGCAGCGGCAACGGCAGCGCACGGCCCTTGGGCATCACCCGGTTGAGGTTGGCGATCCACACCGGCACCAGCTCCACCTGCGGATGTGCGCGGGAAAGGTGGTAGATGCCGCTCTTGAACGGCAGCAGGCGCACCTCGTCGTCCAGGTTGCGCGTGCCCTCGGGGAACAGGATCAGCGAGTCGCCGGCGGCCAGCGCGCGTTCGATCGGCGCCAGCGGGTTGCCATCGGCTTCGCTGCGCTGGCGCTCGATGAGCACGCCGTTGAACACCCGGTTGATGACGAAGCCGCGCAGGCCGGGCTTGCCCCAATAGTCGGCGCCGGCCACCGGCCGGGTACGCGGGCGCAGCTCCGGCGGCAACGAGGCCCAGAGCAGGACGAAGTCGCCATGGCTGCTGTGGTTGGCATAGTAGATGCGTTGTACCGCCTTCGGCGTGGTGCCCAGCCACAGGCTGCGCAGGCCGGTGACCGTGCGGGCGCTGGCAATGATGGCGTAGGCGAGGAGTTTTTCCAGCATCCGTGGGTTCCTTCAGGGGGCCAGGGTGAACAGGCAGACGAGCGCGGCCATCAGTCCTGACGCAGCGCGGCCAGGCCCTGGCTGACGCGGTTGACCACGGTCAGCGCCAGCAGCGTAGCCAGCAACCACATGGCTGGGTCGATCCAGGCCGTCGGCAACAAGCCACTGGCAATTCCGGCGCCGAGCACGCCAAAGCACAGCGCTCGGTCGCTCTTGCCCATGGGGCCGTCGTAGCGCCGCGAGGCACCGACCATGTGCCCCAGCACGCCGGCGTATTCGGCGAGCAGCGCCAGCAACACCACCAGCACCACCCAGGCCGGGGTCACCCCAGGCAGCAGGGCGAACGGCAGGTAGAGCGCGGCATCGGCGACCACGTCGGTAAGTTCGTTGAGGTAGGCGCCGAGGGGCGACTGCTGCCCGAATTCGCGGGCCAGCATGCCGTCCATGGCATTGAGTGCCATGCGCAGGAACATCCACATCGGGATCAGGGCAAACACCCAAGGGTGCGCAGCCAGGCCAGCCACCAAGGAGGCCACCAGCATCGATAGCGCACAGGCCGCCAGTGTCACCTGGTTGGCCGTCGCGCCCCGGGCATGCAGGCGCACCACCAATGGCCGCAGCAGATTCTGGAAGCTCGATTTGAGTTGATAGACCGAAACCATCGCGCCGTCCGTGGAGTTGAGTGGGCGGTCACGATATCCATGTCGCAGTCGGATATGGGCCGAGAATGATGCGCGAAAATTCGCTGACATCATTCGCAACCTGACTGCCTCTCTCAGAAGTCGCGCTTGTAGAAGATGTCCAGCGAGCTGGCCAAACCGCTGGCGGCCTCCAGGTAGACCTTCTTGCTCAGCAGGTAGCGCAGGGCGATGGTGTTGGCCGGTTCGAACACGCCCACGCCGTAGCGCAGGCTCAGGCGCTCGGAGAGCTGGCCGCTGGCGACCACGCTGGTGCTGGTGCCGGTGCCTTCGGTGCCCAGTTCGAAGTCCTTGATGCCCAGCTGCTTGGCCACCTCGCCGGTGATCGGCGCGCTGCCGGCCAGGCCCAGGGCCAGGGCGGCCTCGCCGAGCATGTTGCTGTCCTCGCCGGTGGACAGCGGGCGGCCCATGACCAGGTAGGACAGCGCCTGCTCCTGGCTCATCGCCGGCTCCGAGAACACCTCGCTGCGCGGCTGCTCGGCGTTGCCGGTCAGGCGCAGGCCGGCGATCACGTCGTCGACCTTGCGGATCGCCTCGATGTCCAGGTACGGCTGGTCGATGGGGCCGGCGAACAGCAGGCGCGCGCGGCGGATGCTGAGTTTCTGCCCGTAGGCCCGGTAGCGACCCTTGTTCAGGCTCAGCTCGCCGCGGGTGTCCATGTCGTCGCCGATGTGCACCTGGCCGGCCAGCTCGGCGCTCAGGCCGAAGCCGCTGAAGGTCAGCTTGTCCTGGCCGACCAGCACGTCCACGTCCATGGCCAGGTGGGGGCCGCCCTGCTCCTTGGGCGGCGCACCGACGATCAGGGTGTCGTCGGAGAGCTTCACCGTCGAGGGCGGCAGCTGGCGGATGACGATGGCCCCGCGCGGCACCTGCACCTTGCCGGAAACGCTGAGCTTCTGGTCGGCCATGCGCAGCGCCAGGTCCGGGGTGACTTCGAGGTTGGCGTAGGGCTCGACGCTCACCGGCAGGTCCGTGCCGCGCACTGCCAGGTCCATGTCCAGGCCCTGGCTCCAGGCCAGGTAGCCGCCCAGGCTGCCGTTGCCCTTGTCGCCGCCGCTCCAGGTGCCGCTGAGGTCGACGCGCTCGCCGGCGATGCGCGCCAGCACCTGCAGGTTGGCCAGGCGCGTCGGCAGGTCGCCGCCGGAAAGCTCGCCGCCGGAAAGCCGCAGCTCGCCGTCCAGGCGCGGCTGCATGAGGCCGCCGGAAATGCGCCCGTTGCCGTCCAGGCGGCCCTTGAGCGTCTCGACCATGGGCACGAAGGGCCGCGCCACCGCCAGGTCCAGCCCGGCGAGGGTGAAGCTGCCGCTCAGCGGCTTGTTCTTCGGCCGCGGGTCGAGCACCGCCTGGGCGTCCAGGGTGCCGAGCTGGTTGCCGTGGAACTGCAGGCTGCTGTCGATGCGGGTGGGCGTCAGGCGGCTTTCCAGGCGCAGGCTCTGGTAGGGGAAGTCGAGCCACTGGTCCTGTTCTTTCAGGCGCAGGGTACCGGCGCCGGCGTCCAGCAGGATGTTGCCGTTGGGGCCGCGGGCCGGCAGGTCGAGCTTGACGTCGCCGTTGAGCTTGCCCTGCCAGGCGAAGTCCTCGGGCAGCCAGCGCGCCAGGCTGTCCAGCGGGAAGTCGCGCAGTTGCCAGCGCAGCTGCGGCTCCGGCAGCAGGCGCTGCTCGCCGCCGCAGAGGCTGGCCGGGCCGGAGGCCCAGCAGTGCGCGCCCAGGTTCAGGCGGCCGTCGGCCAGGCGTTCCAGGCGCGCCGGCTGTTGCAGGCGCCAGTCCTGGCCGCCGCTCTGGATTTCGCCCTTGGCCAGGCGGCCGCGCCAGTCGCGGCCGTTCCAAGTGCCGTCGAAGCCCAGCGCCAGCACCAGCGGGCGGCCTTGCAGGGACAGGTCGAGTTGCTGGCGTTGCAGGTCGCCCTGGCCGCTGGCCTTGAATTGGCCCAGGCGCGTGTCGCCGGCGCGCACGCCGTCGGCCAGCAGTTCCAGGCGGCCGCGCTGGGCGGCGTCGAGGCGGGCGCTGAGGTCGAGGCTGCGCACGCCGTTGTCCTGGAAGGCCAGGCGCTGGCCCTTGAGGCTCAGCTCGCCCTGGGGCGCCTTGAGGCTGCCGGCCAGGTCGAGGCGGCCGTTCAACTGGCCCTGCAATTGCGGCCAGAGCTGGCCCAGGCGCGCCAGGGCGATGTCCAGGCGCCCGGCCAGGCGCTGGTCGAGGCTGGCCTGGCCGCTGATGCGGTTGTCGCCCAGGCGCAGTTCCAGGCCGTCGACCTTCCAGTTCTGGCCCTGGCCGTTGGCGGCGGTCTTGAAGACCGCCGGCTGGCCGCGCAGGCGCCCTTGCAGGTCGAGGTTGGCCTGCACGGCGAGCACGCCGTTCTTGTAACTGCCCTGGCTGCTCAGCGGCCCGCCGAGCTTGCCCGGCAGCTCGGCGACCCAGTAGGCCGGGTCGAAGTCGCTCAGCTTCAGTTGCGCGTCCCAGGCCAGGGTGTCGGCGAACTTCAGGCCCAGGCTGCCCTCGGCCTTGCCCTGCCCGGCGACGAGTTGCAGCGACGGCAGGTGCACCTCGGCGAGGTTGCCGGACACCGGGCTGCTCAGTTGGAAGGCGCCGGCCGGGCCGCTGAGTTCGGCGGCAAAGTTGCCCAGGTAGGCCTCGTCGCGGTACTGCAGGTCGGCTTGCAGGCGGTGCATGGAGACCGGCGGCGGCTCCATGGGGTACAGGCGCAGCCAGGGGAAGTCCAGCCAGTCCAGCTTGGCGTCGGCGGCGAAGCCCTCCTGCCAGTCGAGACGGCCGCTCAGGCCCAGGCGCTGTTCCGGCGCGGCGGTGAGGTTCAGCGCCGCGATGTCCGCGCCCTTGGCGTCGACGCGGCCCTGCAAGGCCAGGGCGACGTCGCCGCCCTCCCCCGGCAGCACGGCCGAACCGTTGATGCGGTAGCCGGCGGCCAAGTCGCCCGCCGCTTGCAGCTGCACCTTGTTCAGCACCAGGGTGTCGGGCAGGTCCGCCGCGCCGCGGAAGCCGTCGGCGCTGATCTTCGCGCTGGCCGGCAGGTTCTCCGCCAGGGGTTGCAGGTCGCCGCTCAGGTGGCCTTGCAGGTAGCCGCTGCTGTCGGCTTCCAGCAGCAGGTGGCCGAGCAGTTCGCCCTTGGCTTGCAGTTTCAACTCCCAGGGCTGCTCGCCGGGCGCCGGCAGGCGCAGGCTGCCCTGGGCCTGCAACGGCCAGTTGCCCTGCGGGGTGAGCAGGCCGCTCAGGTCTACGGCGAGGTCGCCGCGGGCGGCCTTGAGCACGTCGATGTGCAGGCCGTCGGCCTCCCAGTGGGCGCTGGCCTGGACGTTGCTGACCTGTTCGTTGCCATCGAGCAGGAAGCTGCCCAGGCGCACTTCGCCCAGGCGCACGGCCAGCGGCAGTTTCAGCGCCGGCAGCTGGATCGGCCCCTCGCTGGGTTCCTCTGGCCCCGGCGCCAGGCGCAGTTGCACGCGCTCGACGATCAGGCGGTCGATGCACAGCGCGCCTTGCAGCAGGCAGGCGGGCGACCAGGCGAACTGCGGCCGCTCGACTTCCAGCTCGGTGGCGCCGTCGCTCCAGGCCAGGCGCTCGGCCTGCCAGGCGCCGCCCAGCCGGCCGGCATAGCCCTGCACCTGCAGGCCCGGCACCAGGCCCAGCGCCCAGCGGCTGCCGGCTTCGCTGCCGAGGATGGCGGCCAGCGCCACGGCCAGCAGCAGGATCAGGCCGAGCAGCGCGGCCACCAGGTATTTCAACAGGCGCTTCACAGCTCGGGCCCCATGGAGAAGTGGATGCGCCAGCCACCGCCCTCGTCCAGGCCATCGGCCAGGTCCAGGCGCAGCGGCCCCACCGGCGACACCCAGCGGATGCCGAAGCCGACGCCGGTCTTGATCGAGGGGAAGTCCAGCGAGTTGAAGGAGTTGCCCTGGTCGATGAAGGTCGCCAGGCGCCACTTTTCGGCCAGCGGGTACTGGTACTCGACGCTGCCGGCGACCATGTAGCGCCCGCCGATGCGGTCGCCCCGGGAGTTCTTCGGCGACAGCGTCTGGTAGTCGTAGCCGCGCACGCTCTGGTCGCCGCCGGCGAAGAAGCGCAGCGACGGCGGGATGCTCGAATAGTCGTTGGTGGCGATGAAGCCGACCTGGGCGCGGCCGAGCAGGCGGTGGCCGCCGGCGAAGGTGGTCAGGCCCTTGGCCATGGCGCTGACGTGGGCCAGGTCGGCGTCGGCCAGCAGGCCCTCCTTGGCCACCTTGGTCTCCAGTTGCAGGCGGTAGCCCTGGTGGGGGTCGACCTTGTTGTCGGCGTGCAGGATGGAGTAGCCGAAGCCGGGCATGAGGAAGCTGCTGTTGCCCGAGTCGTCGCCCAGCAGGTATTCCTCGTGCAGCCAGCCCAGGGAGAACGAACGCTGCCAGCCGCTGGGCAGCTTGCGCAACCACTCGCCGCCGAGGGTGAACTGCTTGCTCTCGGTGTCCACCAGGTCTTCGTTCTGGTAGCCGGTGGTGAAGCGCAGCTTGTCGGTCAGCGGCGGGTCCAGCGGCACCTCGTACCAGGCGCCGACGTTCTGCCGCGGCCCGGAGACTTCGGCCTCGGTGCCCAGGCTGTGGCCCTGGGGGTTGACCCAGTGGCGCGTCCAGCTGAACTTGGCGCGCGGCCCCACGTCGGTGGAGAAGCCCAGGCCGACGCCGAGCGAGCGCGGCTTGCGCGCGCTGAGGTGGACCGCCACCGGGATGCTCTCACCCTTGGCCTGCAGCGGCGAGGCGTCGACGCGCACGCCGTCGAAGTAGCCGCTGGACTGCAGGGCCTGGTTGAGGTCGGCGATGAGTTCGGAGTCGTAGGCCTCGCCCTGCCGGAAGGGCACCATGCGCCGCAGCAGTTCCTCGTCGAAGGGGTAGTCGCCGCTGAAGCTGACCGCGCCGAGGGCGAAGCGCGGGCCGCTGGCGTAGACCAGCTCGATGTCGGCCACCCCGGCCTCGGGGTCGACGCGCAGTTGCTGGCGGGTGAACTGGCCGCGGAAGAAGCCGAAGCGCGAGGCCTGGTTCTGGATCAGCCGCTTGGCGTCCTCGTAGGTGCCGTGGTTGAGCTGCGCGCCGGGCTTCAAAGTATCGCCGCCGGGCACGCGGAAGTTCGCAAGCTTCGCCGCCGGCCCCTCGATGCGGATGTCGACCGTGCGCAGCTTCACCGGCTCGCCGGGCGAGACGTCGATGCGCAGGCGCGGGTTCTTGGCGTCGCCGCGCACCCGCGCGCGAATGCGCGCCTGGTAGTAGCCCAGCGCCTGGGCGGCCTGCACGGCCTGCTGCTGGACCGTGCGGCGCAGGCGTCGCAGGGCGGTTTCGTCGCGCCCTTCCACGCTGCCCACATAGGCCTCGATATTGGCCTTGAGCGCAGAGTTGGCGGGGTCGATACGTACGTCGAGCTGGCTTTCCGCTGCCACTGCCGCGCCGATCCAGCACAGCAGGCCCATCAGCGCTAGCCGAATCGTTCCTTGGAGTCTCATGGCGCGAGATGCTAGCACGATGGCCGTGACAATCCAGCGCCGCGGCCCCTGCGCCGCGGCTTTGCGCGATGGCGAGGGGCTATCAGCCCTCGCGGGCCAGGCGCGTTTCCGGCTGCGGATTGGGGTGGAAAAGCACGTGTTCGCGCAGCGGCCCCAGCGCCACTTCGCCCACCTCCTCGTAGCCGTGGCGGCGGTAGAAATCCAGGTAGCGGGCGTTGCCGGTGTCCAGCACCAGGCCCTGGGAATCCACGTCGTCGACGCACCAGGCATGCAGGGCGTCGAGCAGTTGCTCGCCGAGGTGGCGGCCCTGGAATTCCGGGTGCACGCCCAGCAGCGGCAGCACGTGGTAGGGCCCCGGCGGCAGGCAGCCGAGCACGGCCTCGTGGTAGGCCAGGTAGCGCCGCGTGCAGCGGAAGCCGGTGGTGAGCAGCATGCGCCAGGCCCAGCTGTCGGTGATGTCCAGGCGGCGTTGCGGCGGGGCGATCAGCGCCACCGCCACCAGGCGCTCGTCGATCACCAGGCCGAGCACCGGCAGGTCTTCGGACAGGTGCCGGTTGGTCAGCTCGCGCACGGTGGCGCGCACCCGCTGGTCGAAGCCGGGGCGGTCGCTTTCGAACAGGTAGGCGAAGGTCGGCTCGTGGCGGTAGGCGTGGTAGAGCAGCGAGCGGATCTCCCGGGCGTAGGAATCGCCCAGCAGGCGGACTTCGGCGAGCGTCTCAGGCATGCGGACACCTCTTGTTATCGTGTTTGGGCCCAGAGCCGAACCCTAGCAGCGCCGCGCCCGCACCGCCAGCGAACGCATCCGGGCCGTCGCGGCATTTGCCGCTGCCGGCGCCAGCGGCTAGCATCGTCACTTTGCCCAGGACGCTGCGGATGAAAATCGTCTCTTTCAATATCAATGGCTTGCGTGCCCGCCCCGCCCAACTCAAGGCGATCGTCGAGACGCACCAGCCCGACGTCATCGGCCTGCAGGAAACCAAGGTCGCCGACGACCAGTTCCCCCGCGAAGAGATCGAGGCCCTGGGCTACCAGGTGCACTTCCACGGCCAGAAGGGCCACTACGGCGTGGCCCTGCTCTCGCGCCAGGCGCCGCTGGAAATCCGCTACGGCTTCCCCAACGACGGCGAGGACGCCCAGCGCCGCTTCATCTGGGGCACCTTCGCCGACGCCGACGGCCAGCCGATCACCGTGATGAACGGCTACTTCCCCCAGGGCGAAAGCCGCGAGCACCCGGTGAAGTTCCCGGCCAAGCAGCGCTTCTACGCCGACCTGCAGCAGTTGCTGGAAAGCCAGTTCAAGCCCGAGCAGCGCCTGGTGATCATGGGCGACATCAACATCTCGCCGGAGGACTGCGACATCGGCATCGGCGAGGAGAACCGCAAGCGCTGGCTGCGCACCGGCAAATGCAGCTTCCTCCCCGAGGAGCGCGAGTGGCTGGGCAAGCTCAAGGCCTGGGGCCTGGTGGACAGCTTCCGCCAGCTGCACCCGCAGGTGAACGACCGCTTCAGCTGGTTCGACTACCGCAGCCGCGGCTTCGAGGACGAGCCCAAGCGCGGCCTGCGCATCGACGTCATCCTCGCCTCCGAGGCGCTGCGCCCGCGCCTGGCCGATGCCGGCATCGACTACCAGATCCGCGGCATGGAAAAACCCTCCGACCACGCGCCCATCTGGCTCAAGCTGAGCTGATCAGCCAGCGGCGCGCGCCAGCCAGTCGGCCAGCGCGCGCTGCAGTTCGGCCAGCGCCGCATCGGCCTGGCCCAGGCGCGCTTCCAACCCCTCGCCGTCGCCTTCGCAGATTCTCTGCAAGGCGCGGCAATGCCCTTCCGCCTCGGCGGCGCCGATGATCGCCGCGGCGCCGGCCAGGCGGTGCGCCAGGTCGCCCAGCGCCTTGCGGTCGTCGCGGCTGCGGGCCTGGTGCAACTGCTCGATGTCGCCGGCATTGGCCTGCGCCAGGGTCCGCACGAACTCCCGCGCCGCCTCGCTCTCCAGCGGCTGCGGGCCGAACAGGCCACTCAGGTCGAAGACCGCATCGTCGGCCGGCTCGTCCGGCGCCGCGGCCTGCGCGCCGGCCAGCGCCTGGGCCAGCACCTCGAGGGTCAGCGGCTTGAACAGCACCTGGTCCATGCCGGCGTCGCGGCAGCGTTGCACTTCTTCCTCCTGGGCGTTGGCCGTGGCGCCGATCACCCGGCACGGCCGCCGTCCGTACTCGCGCTCATGGGCGCGGATGCGCCGGCTCAGCTCGTAGCCGTCGACGCCGGGCATCCGGCAATCGGTGATGACCGCGGCGAAGTCGCCGGCCAGCCAGGCCTGCCAGCCCTCCTCGCCGCCGGCCGCCAGGGTGGCGCTGTGGCCCAGGTGCGCCAGCTGCTGGCGGAACACCATGCGGTTGGCCGGGTGGTCGTCCACCGCCAGCACCCGCAGGCCGCCCGGGACGCTGGCGCTGGCGCCCGGTTGCGCGGTGTCCGGCGGCGCCTCGGTGAGCGCCAGCGGCAGGCGCACGCTGAAACAGGAGCCTTGGCCGGGCTCGCTGCGCAGGCCGAAGGCGCCGCCCATCAGTTGCACCAGGCGCTGGCTGATGTGCAGGCCCAGGCCGGTGCCCTGGCCCCTGGCGCCCGGCTCCACCTGGACGAAGGGCTGGAACAGCCGGGCCTGGTCCTCGGCGGAAATGCCGATGCCGCTGTCGATCACCTCCACCAGCAGCTCCAGGCGCTCGCCCTGGCGCCGGGCGCTGGCCCGCACGCGCACGCCGCCGCGCTCGGTGAACTTCACCGCGTTGTTCAGCAGGTTGAACAGCACCTGCTTGAAGCGCAGCGCATCCAGCAGCACCCAGTGGTCCAGCTCGCCCTCGGTTTCCAGGTCCAGGCCCAGGCCCTTCTGCGTGGCCAGGCCGGCGAACAGCGCCACCGCGCCTTCGATCTCGCGGCGCAGCAGCGCCGGCTGCGGCGTGGAATCGATGCGCCCGGACTCGATGCGCGCCAGGTCCAGCACGTTGCCGATCAGCATCAGCAGGGCCCGCGCGGCGTCCTGCGCCACCTCCAGCGCCTCGCGGTCGAGCACGCCGTCGCGGGCCTTTTCCAGCACCAGCTCCTGCAGGCCGACGATGGCGTTCATCGGCGTGCGGATCTCGTGGCTCATGGTGGAGAGGAACTGGCTCTTGGCGGCGCTGGCCTGGTCCGCGCGCTGCCGCTCGCGCTCCAGCTGGTTGATCAGTTGCTGGCGCTCGGTCAGGTCGACCCAGCCGCCGATCACGCCCTGCACCACGCCGTCGCCATCGTGCTGGGCCACCGCCCAGTGGTAGACGTAGTGATCGCCGTCGCGCAGGCGCAGCACGTAGTCGCCCGGCGCCGGCATCTCGCCGTCGGTCACCTGCTGGCGGTGCACCTGCATCAGGCGCTCGGCCTCCTCCTCGGGGAACCAGCCCAGCTCGCCGATGGCCTTGCCCAGGCAGTCCTCCGGGCGCGCGTCGAACATGCGCAGCATGGCCTGGTTGCAGAGGTCCAGGTGGCCCTCGCGGTCGAGCCGGTAGACCGGGTTGGGCAGCGCCTCGATCAATTCGTTGAGCAGCCCCACCTGGGCGCCCAGGCGCCGCTCGGCGCGCCGCGTGCGCAGCACCTGGCGGTTGAGGTAGAAGCCCCAGACCAGCGACAGCAGCACCAGCGCGCCGGCCAGCGCGGCGCCGCTGAGGATCGCCTGGCGGTGCTCGGCCCAGAAGTCGCCGCCGCCGGAGGCCAGGCGCGGCTCCCAGCGCCGCACCAGTTCGGCCACCTCCTCCGGGTCCACCGACAGCTGGGCCTTCTCCAGGATGGAGTAGAGCTCCGGCTGGTCCGGGCGCACGCCGATGCTGAAGGGGGTGCTCAGGTCTTCGAGTATGCCGGCGACCTTGAGGCTGTCCTTGAACTCGCCGGCGATCAGCGCGCGGGCACTGAACAGGGTGCTGACGGCCGCCTCGCTGCGCTGCTCGGCCACCTCGCGCAGGGCCTGGCGCTGGTTGCCCGCCGACTCCAGGCGGGTGTCCGGGTAGCGCTCGATGAGCGCGCGGTTGAGGTAGGGGTCGATGGCGATGGACACGCGCTTGCCGGCCAGGTCGTGGAGGTCGTGGACGGCCGCCGCGTCCTTGCGCATCACCAGGAGCATGGTGGCCCGCAGGTAGGGCGGCAGCAGCGCCAGGCCCTCGTTGCTCGGCGGCACCACCGGCGTCAGCCAGGCGCGCCCGGCGTGCAGCTCGCGGAACACGTCGGCGTAGTCGTCCACCGCGGCATAGGCGAAGCGCAGGCCGGAGCGCTGGCCCAGCAGGTCCAGGTAATCGCGGGCGATGCCGCTGACGCGCCCGTCGGCGTCGGCCTGGGCCAGCGAGCCGCTGTGGCGGTTGACCACCACCGGCACCCGCGGGTGCTCGGCCAGCCAGCGGTTTTCCCGCGGCGTCAGCACCACCCGCTGGCCGCCCAGGCGCAGGCGCTCGCCGGCGCTCCAGCGGCGCAGGATCTCCTCGTTGCGCTGCACGTCGATGCGCGCCAGGCCGCGGTCCACCAGGCCGAGCAGGCGCTCCTCGCCGGGGCGCATGAGGAAGCCGAAACCGGCGCTCTCCAGCGGCGCGAAGTTGTCGATGCGCAGGTTGAACAGGTAGTTCATGTTGATCAGGTAGTGCACCGACAGCGCATCGCCGAGCATGCCGTCGACGTTGCCCAGGCTCAGCGCCTCCAGGGCCCGCAGCGGCGAGGCGAAGAGCAGGACGCGGCTGTTGGGATAGGCCGCCTGCACCTGGGCCAGGCGCAGGTAGTCGGCCACCAGCGCGAGGGTGGTGCCGGGGCGGCTGGCGTCGAACGGGCGGGCGTCGTCGCTGACCAGCACCGGCTGGTCCTGCAGGTAGGCGCGGCTGAGCAGCAGGCCGCGGGCCTCGGCCTCGCTGGCGGTACCGCCGCAGACCATGTCGATCTCGCCCTTGCGCAGCGCCTCCAGGGCCGCCTCCCGCGAGGGGTAGGCGTAGACGCGCTGGTAGCCGCCGGCCAGCAGCCCCAGGTAGTCGGCGCTGACGCCCTCCAGGCGGCCGCCGCCGACGATCTGCAGCGGCGGCCGGTCGACCTGCGCCACGCCGACGCGCAGCGGGCCGCGCTGCGCCAGCCAGGCCCGCTCGGCGGGGCTCAGCCAGCTGTCGGGCATGTGCGCGCTGTAGCCGGAGAGGGTCAGCGGCTGCAGCGGCGGCTGGTCGATGGCCAGGGCCGGCGCCGCGCCCAGCAGCAGGGCACAGCAGAAGATGAGGCCGCGTACTGGGGACATGGCGCTCCTTGCGGGAATGGCTCGGCAGCCCGGACAGGCCGCTGCTGAATGACTATAGCCAAAGCGGCGGCGCCCACCCGGCGCGCCCGCGAGGCCCGGCGTCACCGCACTGAAACCTTGCCCGCCTATGCTCCCGGCCTCGTCCGCAACCGCCCTGGAATCACCGATGCCGCACTTCACGCGCCACGACAAGGACGCCTGGCCCGTCACCCTCGCCTGGCTGATCATCGCCTTCGTCTGCTACGCCCTGCCCTGGCACGCCTTCGCCGCCCTGCCCGCCGCCCCGGAGGGCCAGCCGGTGCTGCGCATCCAGGGCTCCAACACCATAGGCGCGCACCTGCTGCCGGAGCTGGTGAAGGGGCTGCTGCTGGAACAGGGCTACAAGGCCATCCTCGCCGAACCCGGCCAGGCGCAGAACGAGACGCGGGTCCGCGCCCGCGACGCCCAGGGCCGCGACGTCGTGGTGGAGATCGCCGCCCACGGCAGCAGCACCGGCTTCGCCGCGCTGAAGGACGGCAGCGCCGAGATCGCCGCCGCCTCGCGGCCGATCAAGGACGCCGAGGCCGCGGCCCTTTCCGCCTCGGGCAACCTGCGCGGCGCCAAGGCCGAGCAGGTGATCGGCATCGACGGCCTGGCCATCGTCGTGCACCCGGACAACCCGCTGCGCGAGCTGAGCACCGCCCAGCTGGCCCAGGTTTTCGCCGGCGAGGTGACGACCTGGGAGCAACTCGGCGGCCACGGCGGCGCCATCCACCTGTACGCCCGCGACGACAACTCCGGCACCTTCGACACTTTCAAGGAACTGGTGCTGGCCAGCCAGGGCAAGGCCCTGGCCGCCTCCGCCCAGCGCTTCGAATCCAGCGACGCGCTGTCGGCCCAGGTCGCCGCGGACCCGCAGGGCATCGGCTTCGTCGGCCTGGCCTCGGTGCTCAAGGCGCGTGCCCTGGCCATCGCCGACGGCGAGTCGCGGGCGATGCTGCCCTCCCCCGGCAGCATCGCCACCGAGGACTACCCGCTGTCGCGCCGCCTGTACCTGTACATCAAGCCCAACGAGCGCAACCCCTGGGCCCAGGCCCTGGTGCAGTTCGCCCAGGGCGACCGCGGCCAGGCCCTGGTCGGCGGCAGCGGCTTCGTCGGCCAGCGCGTGCAGGCCATGCGCGTGCAGCCCGCCGAGGGCATGCCCGAGCAGTACAAGGCCCTGGCCCGCGAGGCCCGCCGGCTGTCAGTGAACTTCCGCTTCCACGAGGGCAGCGCCACCCTGGACAACAAGGCCCAGCGCGACGTCGAGCGCCTGCTGGCCTACCTGCGCCAGCACGACAAGCTCGACGGCAAGGCGGTGCTGGTCGGCTTCGGCGACGCCCGCCAGGACCCGGCCCGCGCGCAGCTGCTGTCCAAGCTGCGGGCCATGGCGGTGCGCCGCGAACTGGCCAGGGAAGGCGTGGTCTTCCACGGCATCGAGGGCATGGGCGCGGCGCTGCCGGTGGCGGCCAACGACGACCAGGAAGGCCGGGTGAAGAACCGCCGCGTGGAGGTCTGGGTGTACTGACCCAGGGCAGCCCAGGGCGCTCGCCCCTGGTCTAGGCTGTTACTGTAGGAGTGAATAGGTCGTAGGAACTTGTTACTTTCCCCCGCTTGCCTCGCGACCCTGCTCTGCTATTTTTCCCGCCGTGACGCCGGGCCCCTCTGACGGTCGCTGACCGCCATGTCGGAGTCACTTTCGACAACGACAGCAAGAGAGGGCCCGCATGGCACCCCTATTGGATTTCCTCAACACCCCTTTCCTCGGCACCGCCGCCTGGTTCTGGCTGCTGTTCCTGGCCATCGTCATCCTCCTCCTGTTCCTCGACCTGGGCGTGCTGCAGCGCGACCACCACGAGATCGGCGTGCGCGAGAGCCTGCTGCTTTCGGCCGGCTACTTCAGCTGCGGCCTGGCCTTCGGCGGCTTCGTCTGGTACGAGTTCGGCGCCACCAGCGCCATGGAGTACTACACCGGCTTCCTGGTGGAGCAGTCGCTGTCGATGGACAACGTGTTCGTCATGGCGATGATCTTCGGCTTCTTCGGCATCCCCCGCCGCTACCAGCACCAGGTGCTGTTCTGGGGCATCCTCGGCGCCATCGTCATGCGCGCCATCATGATCGGCCTGGGCGCCGCCCTGGTCAGCGAGTTCGAGTGGATCATGTACGTGTTCGGCGCCTTCCTGCTGTTCAGCGGCGTGAAGATGCTGCTGGTCAGGCACGAGGAAGAACCCGACCTGGCCAACAACCCGGTGCTGCGCTTTTTGCGCAGGCACATCCGCGTCACCGAGCAGCTCCACGAGCACCACTTCTTCGTGCGCAAGCCGGACGCCAGCGGCAAGCTGGTGCGCTTCGCCACCCCGCTGTTCCTGGCGCTGATCCTGATCGAGCTGGCCGACGTGGTGTTCGCGGTGGACAGCGTGCCGGCGATCTTCGCCATCACCAAGGACCCGTTCATCGTCTACACCTCGAACATCTTCGCCATCCTCGGCCTGCGCGCCCTGTACTTCTCGCTGGCGGCGATGATTCACCGCTTCGTCTACCTGAAGTACGCCCTGGCCCTGGTGCTGGTGTTCATCGGCGCGAAGATCTTCGCCCACGGCTTCATCGGCAAGGTTCCCGCCGTGCTCTCGCTTGGGGTAACCTTCGGCCTGCTCGCTGGTGGCATACTGCTGTCACTGCTCAAGACGCGCAAGGCAGGCGAGCAGGAGCTGGAAATCGTCAGCCGGGAGACCCTGCATGCAGGACGAGGTGAAGATCGAGGCCATTGAAGTCCAGGGCCGGCCCTGGTGGCTGGTGCGCCTGGGCCGCCGCGGCCTGCGCTTTTCCCAGGAATCCCTGGCCCGCGCCTTCGCCGCCCAGTTGCATGTGCGCCGCCAGTGGTGGCAGCAGCGCGGCGAAGACGAACCCAACGAACGCACCTGAGCCCCCCGCCCGCCGCCGGCGGGGCGCTCGCAGCGGCGCTAGTGGCTGCGCCGGCCCTTGAGCACCTTGACGATCTCGCCGATCAGGTTCACCACCAGCGCCCGCTCGCTCTCCGCCAACCCCTGAAGCAGGTCGCCGATGGCCTCGGCCTGCTCGGCGACGTCGATCGAATCCTTGCGGAAGAGGTCGCTCAGCGGGCATTCGAGGATTTCCGCGATCTGTCCCAGGCGCTGCAAGGTCGGCGATATCACACCGTTCTCCATGCGGCTGATGGTTTCCTTCTCCACCCCTATCCCCTCTGCTATCTGTGCCTGCGTCAGCCCCTTGGCCCTGCGGCGGTTGGCGATGGCTGCGCCGACTTCATGGACCACGCTCCGACCTTTCATGCGAATTGACCTCATACATCATCCGATATAACGCCTCAAGCCATTTTCAGGGGAGCTTGCGTGCGGCTGAAGGACGCATGACGTCTACAAATGTTTCTTAATAGATCATTGACTAATTGACTTTCCTTTTCACGGGGGAACAGGATAGGGCTGATTGCCATCACTTCGCCCCCCCATGGCGCAGCCGGTCCGATGGTGGTTTGCCACGAAAGGAAGTCCGCAATGTTGTCCAAGCTGAAAATACGCACGGGAATGCTCATCGTCCTGGCCACCGCCCTCCTGCTTTCGATCCTCACCGGCTGGAACAGCGCCCGCAGCAGCGACCAGCAGATCCAGTCGCTGAACCGCGTGGCGGTGGAGCTCAACGACATGGTGCTGCGCTTCAAGCTCTAGCCCCGTTCCTCGACCACCAGGCCGGAGTGCAAGCATGCCGATCCGCAGTATTCCCGACCTCCCCCGGATGCTCTCCGAAGCCCTGGAGCATGCCGAGACCGCTCTTTGCATCAACGACGACGGGCAGCGCCTGCTGTACTGCAACCGCGCCTTCGGCCGGCTGCTCGGCCATGCCCCGGAAAGCCTGGTGGGCCGCCCGTTCGACGAGCTGGTGGACGCGCGGCCGGCGGCCAACGGCCGCGTGGAAGCCCTGGTGCGCTGCCATGACGGCCGGCGCATCTGGTGCGGCATCGCCAGCACCGGGCTGAACCGCGCCACCGGCGAGCCCGACCTGCAGCTGCTGGCACTCACCGAGATCACCCAGTCGAAAATCCACGAGGTGCTGCTGGACCGCCTGCTCGAAGGCATGGCCCGCGACGAGCCGCCGGAACACCTGATGGAAGCGGCCTGCCTGGAGATCGAACGGCTGCTGCCGCGGAGCAGCGCCTCGGTCCTGCGCGTCAACGCAGGCCGCCTGCACCCGCTGGCCGGGCCGAGCCTGCCGCCCGCCTACCTGCAGGCCCTGGACGGCCTGCCCCTGGGCGACGGCCCGGGCAGCGAGGGCGCCTGGGCCGGCGAGGTCGAGCGCCATCCGCTGTGGTCCGCCTACCGCCACCTGCTGCCACCGGAGCTGCGCAGCTGCAGCATCACGCCGATCCGCTCCAGCACCGGCCAGCTGATCGGCAGCTTCGTCTGCTACGGCCGGGGGGAACAGGCGCCCTGCGCGACGCAACAATGCCTGCTGGACATCTGCACGCACCTCTGCGCGCTGGTGCTGGAGCGCGACCAGGCGCGCACGCGCATCCACCAGCTCGCCTACTACGACGACCTGACCGGCCTGCCCAACCGCCACCTGCTGCAGAACCTGGCCAGCGCCGAACTGGCCGCCGCCGCCGCGCGCCGGCAGGGCATGGCGGTGCTGTACATCGGCCTGGACCGCTTCCGCCAGATCAACGATTCCTTCGGCCGCCCCTCCGGCGACGAGCTGCTGCGCACCATCGCCCGGCGCCTGCGCCAGGCCTGCCGCGACGAGGACCACGTCGGGCGCCAGGCCAACGACGAATTCGTCGTCCTGCTGCCGGGCTGCGACCGCGCGGCGGCCAGCGTCCACCTCGCCCGCCTGAAGGCCGCCCTCGACGCGCCCTGGCGCGTCGCCGGCGCGCCCCACAACCCCTCGGCGAGCATCGGCATCAGCCTGTTCCCGGAGGATGGCGAGGACTTCCAGAGCCTGCTGCGCCACGCGGCGATGGCGATGAACCAGGCCAAGGGCAAAGGCAAGAGCCGTGGCGGCCAGGTGTTCTTCAGCGAGGAACTGGAGCGCCTGGCGCAGGAACGCGTGGCGCTGGAGAGCGCCCTGCGCGAAGCCCTCGCCAGGCAGCGCCTGCACCTGAACTACCAACCGCTGGTGGACATCCGCGCGGGCCGCCTGCGCGGCGCCGAGGTCCTGGCCCGCTGGCACCACCCGCAGCTGGGCAACATCTCCCCGGAGCGCTTCATCCCCCTCTCCGAGGAATGCGGGCTGAGCATCGAACTGGGCCGCTGGGTGCTGCGCGAAGCCTGCCGGCAACTGGCCGAGTGGCGCCACGCGGGCCTGCAGGTGCCGGAGATATCGGTCAACCTGTCCGCCGGCGACTTCCAGGACCCGCAACTGCCCGTCGCGGTGCTGCGCACCCTGGAAGAGCACGGCCTGCACGGCACCGACCTGACCCTGGAAATCACCGAAAGCGCGCTGATGGAAGCCGACAGCGACACCCTGGGCGTGCTCGACCAGCTGCACGAACTGGGCATCCGCCTGGCCCTGGACGACTTCGGCACCGGCTACTCCAGCCTGGCCCGGCTGAACCGCCTGCCGGTGCAGGAACTGAAGCTGGACCGCAGTTTCGTCCGCGACCTGGAGAGCAACAGCACCAGCCGCACCCTCAGCGACGCCGTGCTGAACATCGGCCGCAGCCTGGGCATGACGGTGGTCGCCGAGGGCATCGAGAACCCCGAGCAACTGCGCATCCTCGAAGCCCAGGGCTACAGGGTGGCCCAGGGCTACCTGCTGTCCCCACCGCTACCGGCCGAAGGGTTCGCGGCCTGGCTGAAGGCGAGGCAGGTGGCGGGGTGATTCTGTAGGAGCGAGCTTGCTCGCGAACCGGGCAGTCACTGGGTTATTCCCCTTCGGGCCAGCGCAAGCGCTGTTCGCGATGGAGCCGCGTCCCGCACGAGGAAGGATAGGCGTTTCAGGATGACGCCGAATTCGCCGCCCACTCCGAACGGCCCCCTCTCCCTCCGGGAGAGGGCTGGGGTGAGGGCGCTCTCAAGCCCAGCACCTACGCCACCTGGAAACCCGTTCGCGAGCAAGCTCGCTCCTACGAAAAACCCCGCCCGAACGAGGCCCAAACACAAAAACGCCGCTTCCCCTTCGGAGAAACGGCGTTCCCGTGACCCTCACCGGGCCTCAACTACCAACCAGCACTCACTTGCCCATGTACTTGCCGATCTCGTACTTGCCGATGGCCATGCGGTGCACTTCGTCCGGGCCGTCGGCCAGGCGCAGGGTGCGCTGCATGGAGTACCAGTAGGCCAGCGGGAAGTCGTTGGAGACGCCGGCGCCGCCGTGGATCTGGATGGCGCGGTCGATCACCTGCAGGGCGACGTTGGGCGCCACCACCTTGATCTGGGCGATCTCGCTCTGGGCGATCTTGTTGCCCACGGTGTCCATCATGTAGGCGGCGTTGAGGGTCAGCAGGCGGGCCTGGTTGATCTCGATGCGCGAGTTGGCGATGTGGTCGATGTTGCCGCCCAGGCGCGCCAGCGGCTTGCCGAAGGCGGTGCGGCTGGTGGCGCGCTTGCACATCAGTTCCAGGGCGCGCTCGGCCATGCCGATGGAGCGCATGCAGTGGTGGATGCGGCCCGGGCCGAGGCGGCCCTGGGCGATCTCGAAGCCGCGGCCCTCGCCCAGCAGCACGTTCTCGTAGGGCACGCGGACGTTCTCGAAGAGCACTTCGGCGTGACCGTGGGGCGCGTCGTCGTAGCCGAACACCGGCAGCGGGCGGAGGATCTTCACCCCGGGGGCGTCGCTGGGCACCAGGATCATCGAGTGCTGCTGGTGGCGCGGCGCGTCCGGGTTGGTCAGACCCATGAAGATCATCACCTTGCAACGCGGGTCGCAGGCACCGGAGGTCCACCACTTGCGGCCGTTGATGACCCACTCGTCACCGTCGCGCACGGCGTTGGCCTGCATGTTGGTGGCGTCGGAGGAAGCCACGCCCGGCTCGGTCATGGCGAAGGCGGAGCGGATTTCGCCGCGCAGCAGCGGTTCCAGCCAGGTGCGCTTCTGTTCCTCGCTGCCGTAGCGGACGAGGGTTTCCATGTTGCCGGTGTCCGGGGCCGAGCAGTTGAACGGCTCGGCGCCGATCAGCGAGCGGCCCATGATTTCCGCCAGCGGGGCGTACTCCATGTTGGTCAGGCCGGCGCCGTATTCGGACTCGGGCAGGAACAGGTTCCACAGGCCCTCGGCCTTGGCGCGGGCCTTGAGGTCCTCCATGACCTGGGTCGGCTGCCAGCGGTCGCCTTCGGCTACCTGTTGCTCGAAGACGCTCTCGGCGGGATATACATAAGCTTCCATGAACGCGGTGACGCGCTCACGCAGGTCCTGGACCTTGGCGGAATAGGCGAAATCCATGGGGGCTACCTTCTGGCAGGGGTTTGTCTTGTGTCGAGGAAGATGCTAGAACAGGCAGCACGATTTACCTAGCCTATTATCCGAATCAATGAACATTCATAACCCGCATGATGGTCCGCCATCCCGGGTATGATCCGGCCACAACAATGACAAGCGGAGCCACGGGATGAACCTGAACAAGGTCGACCTGAATCTGTTCATCGTCTTCGATGCCATCTACACCGAAGCCAACCTCACCCGCGCCGGACAGATCGTCGGCATCACCCAACCCGCGGTGTCCAACGCCCTCGCCCGCCTGCGCGAGACCTTCAACGACCCGCTGTTCGTGCGCACCGCCCAGGGCATGGTGCCCACGCCCATGGCGCAGAACATCATCGGCCCGGTGCGCAACGCCCTGCAGCTGCTGCGCGTATCGGTGCAGGAAAGCCGCACCTTCACCCCGCAGCAGGCGAGCAAGACCTACCGCATCAGCATGACCGACCTCACCGAGGCCATCATCCTGCCGCCGCTGTTCCAGCGCCTGCGCCGCCAGGCGCCCAACGTGCACATCGAGAGCTTCCTCTCCAAGCGCCGCGAGACCACCAAGGAACTGGCCGCCGGGCGCCTGGACTTCGCCGTGGACGCGCCGCTGAACACCGACCCGCAGGTGCGCCACGTCAAGCTGATGGAAGACCGCTACGTCTGCGCCATGCGCCACGGCCACCCGCTGGCCAGGCCGAAGCTGAGCCTGGAGGAGTACCTGTCGCTGACGCACATCCAGATCTCCAGCCGCCGCAGCGGCCTGGGCTATATCGACCTGTCGCTGGGCAAGATGGGCCTGCAGCGCAAGATCGCCCTGCGCTCGCAGCACTACCTGATGGCCTCCAACGTGGTGCAGCAGACCGACATGGCGGTGACGGTGCCCGAGCGCTTCGCCCGCCACCACAACCTGCACTACGTGGACCTGCCGGTGAGCGACGTGCCCAAGCTGGAAACCCACCTGTACTGGCACGAAAGCACCGACCAGGACCCGGCCAACCGCTGGATGCGCGAGCAGCTGATCGAGCTGTGCCAGCAGGTCACCGCCCGCGAGGCGCGGGAAGCGCAGCAAGGCTGATTCACCACAGGCTCTGCACTGCAATGGCCGGGATTGCCGGCTGACTCCATTCTCCCCACAGACACCGAACGGCCCCCTCTCCCTTCAGGGAGAGGGTTGGGGAGAGGGCGCTCCTCCCCCAGCACCAACGCCGCCGGTACCCCCCGTTCGCGAGCAAGCTCGCTCCTACACCCTCCCCCTATCCAAGGTCGGGCCGGCCCCTCCTTGGCCGCAAATAACCCTTCCATGGCCGGATCGGACCTCTCCCTTGTCCGACAATCCTTCCAACAATTACATCAACCAATGACACATTCACGTGTCAGGCCCTCCGCCCCGCCGGCGCCGCTGCCTGCCCAAATCGCCGCCGGGGCTCGTCGAACAACAACAAGGAGTCGCCCATGAACGCCCAGACCGAACCGCTCCGCGCCCACTTCCCCGTCCGGCGCATGGATTTCAGCTTCACCGAGACGCCGAAGTACTGGTGGGACGATCAGCCCTTCATGTCGCACTTCATGAACAACCTGTCCTCGCTGTTCCCCTATGGCGAGAAGTTCTTCGTCGACAGCGTGCGCGCCGTGCGCGACCGCATCCAGGACCCGCAGCTGCAGAAGGACGTGTCCGCCTTCATCGGCCAGGAAGCCATGCACTCCAAGGAACACGCGGCCTACAACGAATACGCCGAGGAACACGGCATCGACCTGGAACGCCTGGAGCTGCGCATCAAGCACCTGCTCGGCGCGATCAGCAAGGTCACCACCAAGAAGCAGGACCTGGCCATCACCTGCGCCCTGGAGCACTTCACCGCGACCATGGCCGAGCGCCTGCTGCGCCGCGAGGACCTGAGCACGCAGATGCGCTCGCCGAAGATGTACAAGCTGTGGATGTGGCACGCCATCGAGGAGAACGAGCACAAGGCGGTGGCCTACGACGTCTACCAGCAGGTCTACGGCGGCTACTTCACCCGCACCGCGGTGATGCTGCTGACCACGGTGATCTTCCTCGGCGTGATAGGCGGCTTCCAGATCCACCTGCTGCGCCGCGACCGCCAGCTGTTCAACTGGCGCAGCTGGAAGCACGGCCTGGTCACCCTGTTCGGCCTGCGCAACGGCTACTTCACCCAGCTCGTGCTGCCCTGGCTGGACTACTTCCGCCCCGGCTTCCACCCCTTCGACCACGACACCAAGACGCTGGAGAAGTACTGGAAGGACAAGCTCGACTTCGCTGGCTGAGCCAGGGCGCGCCGAGGTGCTTCTCGTAGGATGGGTTGAGCTTGCGATACCCATCGGGCCATGGTGATGGGTATCGCTTCGCTCAACCCATCCTACGGCGGCATTTCTCCTGCAAGGACGGATCTCGGAACAACCGCGTTCCCTCACCCCAGCCCTCTCCCAGAGGGAGAGGGAGCCGTCCGTGCCGGGATGAGCAATGCATTGCGCCGGAAACCTCTGCGGCCGCCGGCTAACGCCATGACAGCCAAGCACACCGAACGGCCCCTCCCCTCTGGGAGGGAGAGGGAGCCGTCCGTGCCGAGATGAGCAATGCATTGCGCCGGAAACCTCTGCGGTCGCCGGCTAACGCCATGACAGCCAAGCACACCGAACGGCCCCCTCTCCCTCTGGGAGAGAGAGGGAGCCGTCCGTGCCGAGATGAGCAATGCATTGCGCCGGAAACCTCTGTGGCCGCCGGCTAACGCCATGACAACCAAGCACACCGAACGGTCCCCTCTCCCTCTGGGAGAGGGTTAGGGTGAGGGAGCAGAGTCGGGTTCCGCACCCTGCACGACAGGAACGCTCCTACAACCCCAACGCCTGCAACACCGCCGCCCCGGTGAACAGCAGCAGCACCTGCCGCTCCGCCAGCGCGCAGACCTCGCCCCGTTGCCCTTCCGGCAATTCCAGGTAATCCAGCGACAGCTGGAACAGCTGCCGGCTGATCAGCCGCGACAGCTGCGCCACCTCCTGCGCCGGCACCTCCGGCAGCAGGCGGAACAGGGCGATGTCCTCGGCCATGTCCGCGCCGAAGTCGTCCATCACCTGGCCCAGCGCCTCGCGCAGCACCGCCGAAGGGCCGTGCAGTTCGCGCACGCCGATGATGAAGGCCTCGGGGTGGCGTTCGACGAAGTCGAAGAACAGCCGCACCGTCTCCTCGCACACCCGCTGGCCACGGGCGAAGTCCAGGCCCAGCGGGGTGGCCGCCGCGCCGCCCGCCGCCGGCGCGCGCCCGGCCGCTTCGCGGCGCAGTTCGCGCAGCGGCTGGCGCAGCTGGGTGGCGATGTCGCGGATGATCGCCAGGCCCAGGTCGTCGACGTCGGCGAAGTGGCGGTAGAAGGTATTGGGGTTCAGCCCAGCCTCGCGGGCCAGTTCGCGCAGGCCGATGCTGCTCAGGCTGCGCCGGCTGGAGGCCAGGCGCAGCGCCGCCTCCATCAGCAGGCGCTTGCCCGGTGCATCCTGGCGTTGTGTTACCGCGTCCGGTTCCAGACTCATCCTTGCCCCACCTCGCCCACCCTAAAGATTGGTTGCCCGCGAAGTATACAGATGTCTACATTGGCACCACGTAGACAGTTGTATACGCCTGCACACAAGCATAACAGGAGCCAGGTAAATGGGAACTCAACCTAAGACTGCCGCGGTCAGACACTGCAAGGTGGCCATCATCGGCACCGGTTTCTCCGGCCTGGGCATGGCCATCCGCCTCAGCCAGGAGGGCGAGGACGACTTCCTGCTGTTCGAGAAGGACGCCGGCGTCGGCGGCACCTGGCGGGTCAACAACTACCCCGGCTGCGCTTGCGACGTGCAGTCCCACGTCTACTCCTTCTCCTTCGAGCCGAACCCGGAATGGACGCGCATGTTCGCCCGCCAGCCGGAAATCCGCGGCTACCTGGAGAACTGCTGGAAGAAATACCGCCTGGAAGGCCGCACCCTGCTGAATACCGAGATCCAGCGCCTGGAGTGGGACGAGGCGCGCGACCTCTGGCACCTGCGCGACGCCGCCGGCAACCACTACACCGCCCAGGCGGTGGTCTCCGGCATGGGCGCCCTGTCGATCCCCTCGATCCCCGACCTCAAGGGCCTGGACAGCTTCAAGGGCCACGCCTTCCACTCGCAGCACTGGGACCACGACTACGACCTGAAGGGCAAGCGCGTGGCGGTGATCGGCACCGGCGCCTCGGCCATCCAGTTCGTCCCGGAAATCCAGCCGCTGGTGGCCAGGCTGGACCTCTACCAGCGCACCGCGCCGTGGATCCTGCCCAAGCCCGACCGCGCCATCAGCGACAAGGAACGGGCGCGCTTCAAGCACTTCCCGCTGGTGCAGAAGCTCTGGCGCGGTGCGCTCTACAGCATGCTCGAAGGCCGCGTGCTGGGCTTCACCTTCGCGCCCTGGGCGATGAAGATGATCGGCAAGCTGGCGGTGCGCTACATCCACCAGCAGGTCAAGGACCCGGAACTGCGCCGCAAGCTGACCCCGGACTACACCATCGGCTGCAAGCGCATCCTGATGTCGCCGAACTACTACCCGGCGCTGGCCGCGCCGAACGCCTCGGTGATCACCGACGGCATCCGCGAGATCCGCGAGCACAGCATCGTCACCGCCGACGGCCAGGAGCGCGAGGTGGACGCGATCATCTTCGGCACCGGCTTCACCGCCAACGACCCCATCCCCCGCGGCACCGTGTTCGGCCGCGGCGGCGTCGACCTGCTGGACACCTGGCCGCAGGGCCCGGAGGCCTACAAGGGCACCGTCACCCGCGGCTTCCCCAACCTGTTCTTCCTGATGGGCCCGAACACCGGCCTGGGCCACAACTCCATGGTCTACATGATCGAGTCGCAGATCGCCTACGTGCTCGGCGCGCTGAAGCTGATGCGGCGCCGCGAGCTGCTCAGCCTGGAGGTCAAGGAAGACGAGCAGCAGCGCTGGAACCTCAAGCTGCAGCGCGGGCTCAACCATAGCGTGTGGAACACCGGCGGCTGCAAGAGCTGGTACCTGCACCCGGTGAGCGGGCGCAACTGTACCCTGTGGCCGGGCTTCACCTGGCGCTTCCGCCTGCTCACCCGCAGTTTCGACGCCGCCGCCTATCATCTGAAGGCCAGGCCGTTCGAGGAAACCGCAGTCACCCAGCAACCCCGCGCCGAGGAGGTCCCGGCATGAAGTCCTTCGAGAACAAAGTCGCCGCCATCACCGGCGCCGGTTCCGGCATCGGCCGCGCCCTGGCCCGCGAGCTGGCCTCGCGCGGCTGCCACCTGGCGCTGGCCGACGTCAACGCCGCAGGGCTGGAAGAAACCCGCCAGGGCCTGGCCTCCTACGGCGTGCGCATCTCCACCGAGGTGGTCAACGTCGCCGAGCGCGAGCAGGTCCACGCCTGGGCCGACAAGGTGGTGGCCGAGCACGGCAAGGTCAACCTGGTGTTCAACAACGCCGGGGTGGCCCACGCCGGCACCGTGGAAGGCAGCGAGTACGAAGAGTACGAGTGGATCACCAACATCAACTTCTGGGGCGTGGTCTACGGCACCAAGGCCTTCCTGCCGCACATCAAGGCCAGCGGCGAGGGGCACGTCGTCAACGTCTCCAGCGTGTTCGGGCTGTTCTCGCAGCCGGGCATGAGCGCCTACAACGCCACCAAGTTCGCCGTGCGCGGCTTCACCGAATCGCTGCGCCAGGAGCTGGACATGGAAGGCGGCGCGGTCTCGGCCAGTTGCGTGCACCCCGGCGGGATCAAGACCAACATCGCCCGCACCGCGCGGATGAACGACAGCCTGGCCAAGGTCACCGGGCAGAACGCCAACGCCGCGCGCCAGCAGTTCAACGACCAGCTGCTGCGCACCACCCCGGACAAGGCGGCCCAGGTGATCATCCGCGGCGTGGAGCGCGACGCACGGCGCATCCTCATCGGCGCGGATGCCCATGCCATCGACGTGATGCTGCGGTTGTTGCCGGTGTGGTACCAGAAGGTGGTTACCGTCAGCATGCGTCTGGCGGCGCGTTTTGCGCCGAAGGGCAAGGCGCGGACGGAGGGTTATGAGGCCAAGTAGGGAGTAGTGAAAGGGGAAGCCCGCTTCTTGGAGCGTAATGCTGTTCACTTAAGAAAGGATGCCGTTTCTCTGCCTGGGGGAAACGGTATTTTTCATTTGGGGTTATGGCTTGGCTCGCGAGGCTTGCCCCACTCCGGCCTTAAGCTCGTCATTGCCGCGAACAATACTTGCGCTGGCCCGAAGGGGAATAACCCAGTTGCCTTGGCTTGGGTATTTCTGCGCCGCACCGAGTCTGCCCGACCGTCTTGTTTCGCCCCCTCGGGCGAGTCCCTTTTGTCAATCGCCACAAAAGGAACCAAAAAGGCTTGCCCCGCCATACGGGCCCGACAGAGTCGGGCTACCCTCACGAATTCCCCCGCCACGGAGGCCCGCCCCGAGGGTACGTCCCTGTAGCCCATCGGGGCTCTCGCGACATCCATGTCGCATGACCTCCTGAGCGCCGGTTTCGTTCGGCCTGCTGAAGGGGCGTTTCGGAGTGCGCGGATGTTTCTCTGGAAGTATCAAGAGCAAAAGCCAAAGCGAATGCGTTTTGGCTTTTCGTAGGAGCGAACTTGCTCGCGAACCCATGGCGTTTCCCGGCGGCTGCGGTGTTTGGGATTGACTCCGCTCCCTCTCCCCAGCCCTCTCCCTGAAGGGAGAGGGGGCAGTCCGTGCCGAGAGAAGGAATGGTTTCAACCGGAAACCGTCGGAGTTGCCGGCTGACTCAGGGATACCCAAGCGCTCCGAACGGTCCCCTCTCCCTTCAGGGAGAGGGTTAGGGAGAGGGAACGAGGTCCGGCCATACACCAGCGCAGCCAGGTAACTCCATGGGTTCGCGAGCAAGCTCGCTCCTACAGACAGCCCGCCCCCTCAGAGCCCCATCTGCTTGGCGATGATCTCGTTCATGATCTCCCGCGTCCCGCCGCCGATGGAAAGGATGCGGTTGTCGCGGTACAACCGCTCCACCAGGCTCTCGCGCATATACCCCATGCCACCCAGCAGTTGCACCGCGTCATAGACCACCCGGTCGGCGACGTCGGTGGCGAAGTTCTTGGCCATGGAGATTTCCTTCACCACGCTCTGCCCAACGGCCATCTTCGCCGCCTGGCGGTAAGTGAACTCGCGGGAGACTTCCACCTGGGTGGCCATCTCCGCCAGGCGGTGCTTGAGCACCTGGAACTTGCCGATGGGCTTGCCGAAGGCTTCGCGCTCGGCGCCCCATTTCAGGGCTTCTTCCAGGGCCAGTTGGGCGGTCATGTTGGCCATGGTGGCCAGGGCCAGGCGCTCGCTCTGGAAGTTGGCCATGATGCAGGCGAAGCCCATGTTCTCCATGCCGATCAGGTTTTCCGCCGGCACCTTGCAGTCGTCGAAGAACAGCTCGGCGGTGTCCGAGGCCCACCAGCCCATCTTCTTCAGCTTGCGGCCCACCGTGAAGCCGGGCGTGCCCTTCTCCACCAGCAGCAGGCTGACGCCGCCGTAGCCTTCGCCGCCGGTGCGCACCGCCACCGTGTAGTAGTCGGCGCGCACGCCGCTGGTGATGAAGGTCTTGCTGCCGGTCACGCGGTAATGGTCGCCGTCGCGCACGGCGCGGGTCTTCAGGCTGGCTACGTCGGAGCCGCCGGAGGGCTCGGTGACCGCCAGGGCCATGATCTTCTCGCCGGCCAGCACCTGCGGCACGATGTGCTCGCGCAGTTCCGCGCGGCCCCACTTGAGCAGCGGCGGCAGGCCGATGTCCAGCGAGCCCAGGCCGGCCACCAGGCCGCCGGAGCCGCTGCGCATCAGTTCCTCGCTGGCCGCCAGCTTGGCGAACAGGTCGCCCTCGTGGCTGCCGCCGTAGGCTTCGGGGTAGCCGATGCCGAGGATGCCGGCCTCGCCGGCCTTGCGGTAGAGCTCGCGGGGGAACTCCTCGGCTTCTTCCCAATCGGCGATGTGCGGGAGGATTTCCCGCTCGACGAAGCGCCGCACCGAGTCGCGGACCAGGCGGTGGCTGTCGTCGAAGTATTCGGTGAATGCGGACATGGCGGGCCTCCAGGCGGGTTGCCTGAAAACTTACCGAGCGCTTGCTTGGTTTTCAAGGCGAGACTTCCGCCATCGCCTGGGCCGTTTCGGCCCGATGCCTCTGGACTAGACGATCGGCCGGCGCCCGGCCAGGGCGTGGGCCAGGGTGCCGCCGTCCACCAGCTCCAGTTCGCCGCCCAGGGGCACGCCGTGGGCGATGCGGCTGAGCACCAGGCCGCTGCCGGCCAGCAGTTGGGCGATGTAGTGGGCGGTGGCCTCGCCTTCCACCGTGGGGTTGGTGGCGAGGATGATCTCGGCGAAGTTGCCGGCCTTGATCCGCGCTTCCAGCTCGGGAATGCCGATGGCCTCCGGGCCCAGGCCGTCCAGCGGCGAGAGGTGGCCCTTGAGCACGAAGAAGCGCCCGCGATAGCCGGTCTGCTCCACCGCGAACACGTCCAGCGGGCCTTCCACCACGCACAGCAGCGAGTCGTCGCGGCGTGGGTCGGCGCACTGCGGGCAGAGTTCCTCCTCGCTCAGCGTGCGGCACTGCTTGCAGTGCCCTACCCCTTCCATGGCCTGGGTCAGCGCCTGGGCCAGGCGCAGCCCGCCCGTGCGGTCACGCTCCAGCAACTGCAGCGCCATGCGCTGGGCGCTCTTCTGCCCCACCCCGGGGAGAATGCGCAGGGCGTCGATGAGTTGGCGGATCAGCGGGCTGAAGCTCATGGAAGTATCTGACTGCAAGGGGTGGAAGAAGGGCTAAAAGCTGGAAGCTGGAAGCTGGAAGCTGGAAGCTGGAAGAGCCTGCGGCTTTTGCTTCTGGCCTCCAGCTTCCAGCCCACTTGCTTAGAACGGCATCTTGAAGCCGGGGGGCAGCTGCATGCCGGCGGTCATGCCCGCCATCTTCTCCTGGTTGTTCTGCTCGATCTTGCGCACGGCGTCGTTCACCGCGGCGGCGATCAGGTCTTCGAGGATTTCCTTGTCCTCCTGCATCAGGCTGTCGTCCAGGCTGACGCGCTTGACGTCGTGCCGGCCGGTCATCACCACGCTCACCAGGCCGGCGCCGGACTGGCCGGTGACTTCGGCGTTGGCCAGCTCTTCCTGCATCTTCTGCATCTTTTCCTGCATCTGCTGGGCCTGCTTCATCAGGCCGGCCATGCCACCTTTCATCATTTCGATCACCTTCTGTCGTTCAGGGTTGGTTGGGCGCCGGCCTTCAGGCCTTCGCCGCCAGGGGTTCGATGGTACCGGCGCGGACCACCGCGCCGAACTGCTGCCGCATCTGCTGCACGTAAGGGTCCGCCTCGATGGAGCGCTCGGCCTCGCGCTGGCGCTCGGCGCGCTTGCGCGCCGCGGCCTGGGCCGGGGTTTCCTGCTCGGGCTTCTGGATGGTCACTTCCAGCTTCAGGGTGCGCCCGTGGTACTGGCTCAGCGCGTCGTTCAGGCGGCGCTGCTGGGTGGCGTTGTACAACGCGCTCTGCCCCGGGTCCAGGTGCAGGTGCCAGGTGTCGTCCTCCACCGCGACCAGGGTGCAGTTGGCGCCGATGCTCGCGGTCAGGCCGCCCAGGCCCAGGCGCGGGAACAGGTCCAGCCACTCGGCGGCAAGGCCGGTGGCCGGCAGGGCCGCCGGTTCCGGTTCGGGCTCGGCCTGGGCGCTGGCCTGCGACTCGTCGCCGCCTTCCAGGTAGCTGAGCGAGTCCATGTCGACTTCATAGTAGTCCTCGGCCGGCGGCGGCTCTTCGTCGCGGTCGTCGTCCTCGCTGTCGGCCATGGCGATGATAGGCGCGGGCTCGGGCAGTGGAGCGGGCTCGGCGGCCGGCTGGGGCGCGGGCGCGACCGGCGGCTGCGCGGCGGCCGGCGCGGCGGGTTCTTCCCAGGGCAGGTCGACGACGGGCGCCGGTTCGGCCGGAGCGGCCTGCGCTTCGACCGCCGGCACCTCGACGGGCACGGCCTGCGGGCGGGCTCGACAGGTGCGGGCGCAGCCTCGACGACAGGCGCCGGCGCAGGCTCGGCGCAACCTCGGCTACCGGAGCCGGAGCCGGAGCCGGAGCCGGAGCCGGAGCCGGAGCCGCCACAGGCTGCGGCGCGGGTGCCGGCTGGGCAACGGCGGCGGGCACGGTGGACACCACCGGCACGCTGGCCGCGCTGGCAACGGCTGCCGGCGCCGCAACGGCGGCGCCGGCCACTGGGTTGCGGTTGGAATCAGCCGTGGCCGTGCTGATCCCCAGGTCCTTTAGCGGTGACCTCGGTGGCGCGCCGCCATCGGCCGGGCGGAAGGCCAGCATGCGCAGCAGCACCATCTCGAAGCCGCTGCGCGGGTCCGGCGCCAGGGGCAGGTCGCGGCGGCCGATCAGGCCCATCTGGTAGTAGAACTGCACGTCCTCGCCGGGCAGCGCTTGCGCCAGGGCCAGCACCTTGTCGCGGTCGCCCTGGCCGTTGTCGACGGCGTCCGGCAGCACCTGGGCGATGGCCACGCGGTGCAGCACGTTGAGGATTTCGGCCAGCACCCCGCCCCAGTCCGGACCCTGTTCGGCCAGGTGGCGCACGGCATCCAGCAGCGCCCGGGCGTCGCCTTCGAGCAGCGCGTGGAGCACGCCGTAGACCTGGCCGTGGTCGAGGGTGCCGAGCATGGCGCGCACGTCGGCGGCCAGCACCTTGCCCTCACCGAAGGCGATGGCCTGGTCGGTCAGGCTCATGGCGTCGCGCATGGAGCCGTCGGCCGCGCGGCCGAGCAGCCACAGGGCGTCTTCCTCGAAGGGCACGTTCTCGGCGCCGAGCACGTGGCTCAGGTGCTCCACCACGCGCTCCGGCGGCATGTTCTTCAGGCTGAACTGCAGGCAGCGCGAGAGGATGGTCACCGGCAGCTTCTGCGGGTCGGTGGTGGCCAGCAGGAACTTGACGTGGGGCGGCGGCTCTTCGAGGGTCTTGAGCAGGGCGTTGAACGAGTGCGAGGAGAGCATATGCACTTCGTCGATCAGGTAGACCTTGTAGCGCCCGCGGCTCGGCGCGTACTGCACGTTGTCCAGCAGTTCGCGGGTATCCTCGACCTTGGTGCGGCTGGCGGCGTCCACTTCGATGAGGTCGACGAAGCGGCCCTCGTCGATCTCCCGGCACACCGAGCACTGGCCGCAGGGGGTGGAACTGATGCCGGTCTCGCAGTTCAGGCACTTGGCCAGGATGCGCGCGATGGTGGTCTTGCCCACGCCGCGGGTCCCGGTGAACAGGTAGGCGTGGTGCAGGCGCTGGTTGTCGAGCGCGTTGATCAGGGCCTTGAGGACGTGGGTCTGGCCGACCATTTCGCGGAACGAACGCGGACGCCATTTGCGGGCAAGAACCTGATAACTCATTGAAATCCATCGCGGCTGGTAGGCGGAAGTGGGCTAATCCTAGCGAAGAGGACCGGAAATTGCACCCGATGCCGGGCCAGGCTTGGCAAGAACCCTCCGAAACAGGCATTGTGTCCTGCTTCCGCACGTCCGGAGCCCGAATGCGCGCACTCCTCCCCGCCCTCCTGCTGGTCGCCGGCCTGGCCCAGGCCGATCCCCGGCAGCTGAGTTTCTCGGTGATCGAGGGCTGGGCCATGCCGCTGGCGCAGGTCGAGGACGGCCAACTGACCGGCGGTATCCTCTTCGAGCTGTTCACCCGCACCGCGCACAAGGTCGGCATGGCCCCGTCTTTCCATATCCTGCCGCGGGCCCGGGTGGAACAGGCCCTGCACAGCCACAGCATCGATGTGCGCTGCTACATCGCCCCGGCCTGGCTCAGCGAGGCGTTCAGCGACTACCGCTGGAGCGTGCCGCTGCTGACCCAGCGCGACCTGCTGGTGGCTAGGGAGCGAGCGCCGGTGGAGGTCGCCACGCTGGCCGGGCAGAGCATCGGCACCGTGCTGGGCTACTCCTACCCGCACCTGCAGCGTTCGTTCGCCAACGGGCGCCTGCACCGCGACGATGCGCGCAACCAGGAGCTGGTGCTGAAAAAGCTGGAGGCCGGGCGCTATGACTATGCGGTGTCCAGCGAGGTGGCGCTGAACTGGTTCAACCTCCAGCGGCCGGCCGAGCGCCGCCTCTACCCCGCCGCCAAGCTCGACCAGGCCGAACTGGGCTGCATGGTCCTCGACGATCCGCAACTGCCGACCCAGGCGGTGCTCGACGCCCTGGCCGAGCTCAAGGCCTCCGGGGAAATCGAGCGCATTCTCGATCATTATCGCTGATGGCCGCGCCAGGGCTGGCGATGGCGTTGGCGATGAGAAAGGTGAAACGGCGGATAACCGCGAACGGTTATTCGCCCTACGCTTCCGGGGCCACCGCTATGCGGGCTTCGCCGCGGCGGATCCACTCGGCATAGCGTGCCGGGATGTGCCCTTGCACCCTGCCTGCGTTCACCGTGGCGGCGTAGTCGCAGATCGCCTGCTCGCCCTCCCCTTCGCGCCGGTACAGGGTCCAGCGCACCCGGCTGCCTTCGGCCAGGGTGCAGGGCAGTTCGAAGCGGGGCGAGCCTTCGGCGTAGCCGACGTGGAAGTCGTCCGGCATGGGCCCGCCGGGGAAGCCGGCGGCGTCGAGGAAACCGAACATCGAGTCGTGCTGCAGCAGGCTGCGCCGGGCGTAGGGCCAGACGTAGCGGCGCAGGAAGTGCTGGTCGGCGAAATGCCGCGAAGCCACCGGTTCGGCGAAGAACAGCCGGGCCAGTTGCGCCAGCGGCGGCAGCGCCCCGCCGACGACGCCCCAGAGCCCGGCCAGCAGCAGTTCGGTATGGGTGCCATTGTCGCGCAGCGCGTGGAAGTGCTTGTCGCTGGCCAGCCACTGGGCCACCGCCTCGGCCTCGCGCTCGCTGATCACCGAGTCGGCGTCGCGGAACAGGATGCGCTGGGCCTGGGCGTCGTCCAGGGCGAGGAAGCGCCACATCGGCCCCGGCCACTGGCGCGCGGCCTCGTCCACCCGCACCACCTGGCCGCCGTTGTCGAGCAGGCGGCGGACGATGGCCTCGGGCACGCTGTCGTCGATATAGAAGCGGCAGGTCCAGTGCGGGTAGATGCGCGGCTGCTCCAGCACGTTGAGCACCGCCGTCTCGCAGTATTTGGCGCTGGCGCCGAACAGCGAGAAGGCGATCAGGTTGCGCTCGCGGGTGGCGGCGCCGGGCGGCGGCGGCAATGCCGGCAGGGCATGGGCGATCGGCGGTTCGACGCCGAACTGGCGCTCGCGCAGGCTCAGCGCGTGCAGGCCATGGCGGCGCACCTGGTCCCACTGGCGCAGGGCGCAATGGGCGTGGGACAGGGCGTCGAACAGCGCCAGGCTGTCGCCGCCGGCGGCCAGGGCGCGGCCGGCATGCTCGATGGCTTCCTGCCAGCGCTCCAGCTTGATGCAGTTCACCGCCGCGTCGGTCCAGGCCACCGCCAGCTGCGGCCAGCGCCGGGCGGTCTGCAGGCACAGTTGCAGGGCCTGCTCGTGCCGGCCCTGGGCGTAGAGGGCGCTGGCGCGCCGGCCGGCGGCCTCGACCTCGCGGCGTTCGCGGTAGCTGGGCGTGCGTTGCTTGGCCATGCTTGCCCTCCTCAGCGTTCGCGCAGCGCTTCGCGGGCGCGGTTGAGCGGCTTGGTCAGGTAGTCCCAGACGGTCTTGCTGCCGGTGTGCACGTCCACCGTGGCGACCATGCCGGGGAAGATCGGGAAGCTCTTGCCGTCCTTGTTCTGCAGCGAGTCGGTCTCGGTGCGCACGAACACCCGGTAGTAGTACTGGTCGCGGCGCACCTCGTCCTGGATGGTGTCCGGCGAGATGTGCGTCACCTTGCCCTCCAGGCCGCCGTAGATGGCGTAGTCGTAGGCGCTGATCTTCACCGTGGCGCGCTGCCCGGGGTGGATGAAGGCCACGTCGCGCGGCGAGATGCGCGCCTCCACCAGCAACTGGTCCTCCACCGGCACTATGACCATGAAGCGGCCGTTGGGCGGGATGACGCCGCCGACGGTGTTCACCTCGATGTCCTTGACGATGCCGCGCACCGGCGAGAGCACGGTCAGGCGCGTCAGCGAGTCGGCGCGCCCGCGCGTCACCGACTGCTGCGCCTCCACTTCGCCGTTGGCCTTGGCCAGCTCCTCGCGGGCCTTGACGTAGTACTGGTTGCGCGTCTCGGTGGCCTTGAGCTCCAGCTCGTTGGCCTGGCGCTTCAGGCGCAGCACCTCGACGTTGCTCGCCGCGCCGATCTCGGCCAGGCGCGTGGTCAGTTTGAGTTCCTTGTCGACCAGGGCCAGGGCCTCGTTGATGCCCTTGAGGCTCTTCTCCAGGCTGTTGCGCCGCGACTTGTAGAGGGCGGTCTCGGACTTCACCAGGTCCGGCTCCTCCAGCACTTCAGCCGGAAACACCAGCTTGCCGCCGTCCACTTCCGCACGCAGGCGCGCGGCCATGGCCAGGGCGGCGCGCAGGCGCGAGGCGCTCTCGCCCACCGAGGATTCGGTCTTGGTGCGGTCGAGCTGGGCGAGCACCTGCCCCGCGTCGACGCGGTCGCCCTCCTTGACCCGCAGCTCGGCGAGGATGCCGCCCTCCAGCGACTGCACCACCTGCTCGCGCGAGCTGGGGATCACCTTGCCGGTGCCGGTGGAAACCTCGTCGAGCTCGAACAGGTAGGCCCAGGCGAACAGCAGCAGCATGCCGCCGAGCACGCTCCAGATCAGCCAGGTGGCGCGCGGCGCGTGCTCCTTCGCCTGGAAGTAGGGTGCCAGGGGCGCGGCCCCGGGCGCTTGAATCGAATTGGCTTGCATGGTCACTCCCGACGCGGGACTGGGCCCGCGTCCTCTGCGAATTCAGTGGTGGCTCAGGCGACGGCCGGGGCCTTCTCGCCGGGCTTGGCCGCCGGCCCGCCGGCGAGCTTGGCCAGCACCGCCTGCTTGGTGTCGTCGAGGACGACGCGGCCGTTGTCGACCACGATGATGCGGTCGACCCACTTGAGCACCGCCGGGCGGTGCGTCGCCACCACCAGGGTGCGCGAGGCCAGCCAGGGCTCCAGGTGGCGGATCAGGCCCTGCTCGCCGACCTCGTCGAGCCAGGCGGTGGGTTCGTCGAGCAGCAGAACGCGCGGCTGGCGCAGCAGCGTGCGGGCCAGCAGCAGGCTCTGGCGCTGGCCGCCGGAGAGGCCGCGGCCGCCTTCCTGGACCATGTGCTCCAGGCCGTCGGGCAGCGCCTGCACCATGCCCAGGGCGCCGCTCAGGCGCAGGGCCTCGAGCAGTTCCTCGTCGCTGGCGTTGGGCCGGCCCATGGTCAGGTTGTCGCGCAGGGTGCCGAAGAACAGGTTGGCCTGCTGGCTGAGGAAGGCCACGTCGCGGCGCACGTCGTAGGGGTCGATCAGTTCCAGGCGCAGCGAGTCGAGCAGCAGGCTGCCCTCCTGCGGCCGGTACATGCCGGCCAGCAGTTGCAGCAGGCTGGACTTGCCGGCGCCGTTGCGGCCGAGGATGGCCACCTTCTCGCCGGCGGCGATGCGCAGCTGGCCCACTTCGATGGCCGCGCGCTTGTCGTCCTGGCCGTAGCGGAAGCGCACGCCTTCGAGCTGGTAGTCGCCGTGCAGCACCGGGCGGTGCAGGCGCTTGCCGCCCTCGGCGCTTTCCACCGGGCGCTGCATCAGCTCCTCCAGGCCCTCGCGGGCGACCTTGGCCTGCTGCCAGCGCGACATGATCCCGGAGATCTGCGCCAGCGGCGCGATCATCCGCGAGGACAGGATGGACATGCCGATCAGCGCGCCGGTGGTCATGTCGCCGCTCATCACCTGGAAGCAGCCGACCAGCACCACCAGCACGTAGACCAGCGTCTGCACTTCCTGGGTCCAGGCCATGAGCGCGCCGGAGATGAAGCGCTGGCGCATGCTGACGGTGGCCGAGACCTCGTTGAGGTGGTTCCACTGGTTCTGGAAGCGCTGCTCGGCGCGCAGTTGCTTGACGTCCTCGATGCCCTGCACCGCCTCCACCAGGATGGCGTTGCGGATCGCAGACTCGCGCATGCCTTCCTTGGACAGCCGCGCCAGCGGCTTCTGCGCCAGCAGGCCGGGGATCAGCAGCAGCGGCAGCACCGCCAGCGGCACCAGGGCCATGACCCCGCCCACCGACCAGAGCACCACCAGGAACAGGAAGAAGAACGGCAGGTCGGCCAGCGCGCCCAGGGTGGTCGAGGTGATCAGTTCGCGCACCTGCTCCATCTCGCGGATCTGCGAGATGAACGAGCCGGTGGACTTGGACATGGCCTCGTTGCGCAGGCGCAGGGCGTGGCCGAAGACGCGGTCGGAAATGCGCAGGTCGGCGCGCTTGCCGATCAGGTCGGAGATGTGGGTGCGCGCCAGGCGCATGCCGAAGCCGATGAGCACCGCCAGCAGCACCCCGCCGAACAATACCCAGAGGGTCGGCTCGGACTGCGACGGCACCACGCGGTCGTAGACCTGCATGGAGAACAGCATGGAGGCCAGGGCCAGGACGTTGGCCACCAGCGAGGCGAGCATGACGTCGCCGTAGCGCCGCCAGTCGCGCAGCACCAGGCTCCAGAACCAGTTGGGCTGGTAGGGCTTGATGTAGTCGTCGACGCGCACGTCGGCCACCGCGACCTCGGGGCGCAGGCAGTAGACGCGCTCCACCCGCTCGACCACTTCCTCGGCCGGCAGGGCCTGCAGCACGCCCTGCTCGCCGCTCAGGCGCACGCCGACGCGGCCCTGGCCGTCGATGCTTTCGATGACGCCGACCTGGCCGCCGGAGAACTGCGCCAGCACCGGCAGGCGCCAGGGGTCGAGCACGCCCTTGTCCAGGGCTTCGGCGCGCAGCGTCAGGCCCATGTCGCGGGCCATGTGCTGCAGCTGCCCGTCCAGGTCCTGGCCCTGGCGCCATTGCAGGCCGACGCGGACGCGTTCTTCGGAAACGTCCAGGCGGTAATGCCGGGCCACCATCAGCATGGCTTCCAGCCACGGGCTGCTGACGGCATCCGGGCGTTGCGCTTGCGCGGTCATAGGGAATCACTCTCGAGTTGGAAGACGTCGTGCATCCGCCCGGTGGCGTTGATGAAGGCCACCTGGGCGCTCCACAGGTCGTGGCGGGCGTTCACCGAATCGCTCTGCGCCTGGTAGATCTCCTGCTCGGCGTTGAGCAGGTCGAGCAGCGTGCGGGTGCCCAGCGAGAGGTACTGCTCGCGGTACAGGCGCTGGGTGTCGACGATGCTTTTCTGGCGGTCGGCGAGCACGCGCAGGCGCTCGTCGAGGCCGCCCATCTGTTCCTGCAGGGCGACCCACTGGTCGCGGGCCTCCAGCTGCCGGGTGTGCAGGCGCTCCTCGGCCGCCCGCAGCGCCTGGCCGGCGCCGCGCACCCGCGCCGAGGGCGCGCCGCCGGCGAACAGGTCGTGCTTGACGCCGAGGGTCAGGGTGTAGACGCGTTCGCCGGCCATGTCGCCGGCATTGCCGAAGTACTTGTTGACGCCGCCGTCGACGGTGAAGGTCGGCCGCGTGTTGGCGCGCGCCAGGGACAGCTGGGCCTCGGCCTCCTCGCGCTCGGCCACCGCCATGCGCACGCCGACCGGCATCCGCGGGTTCGGCTCGATCAGCCGCACGGCCTGTTGCAGGCGCTCGGCGGGCACGTCCACGGCGGCCTCGTCCACCTCGCGGCCGATCATGGTGCGCAGCTTGCTCTTCTGCTGGCGCAGCTGCGTCTGGATGGCCAGCAGCGAGGCTTCGGCCGCCTCCACCCGCGACTGCGCCTGGATCAGGTCGGCCTGGGTGCTGGCGCCTTCGCTGGCGCGCTGCCGGGCCAACTGGCGCAGGCGCTGCAGGCCGTCCACCAGGGTCCGGGCGCTGTCGCGCAGGGCGCGGTAGCGGGCCACTTCGATCAGCGCCTGGGCCGACTGCCGGGCGACCTCGTCCACCTCGCTCATCAGCTGGAAGCGCTGCACCTGCACGCCGGCTTCGGCGCCCTTGACCGCGTTGGCCACCTTGCCGAAGTCGTAGATCATCTGCGAGGCGGACAGCGACAGGTTCTGGCCGCTGCCGTAGGCGCCCTGCTTGCCGGTGTTCAGGCCGGTCTGGATGGTCGGCAGGTAGCCGGCCCTGGCCACGTTGATGGCCTCGCGCTGCTGGTCGAGCTGGGCCGCGGCATCGCGGATCGACGGGTAGGTCTGCACCGCCAGGCTGACCGCATGCCACAGGTCCAGGGTACCGCCCTGCCCCGCTCCGGCGTCCGACGACTGCCAGTCGCGGGTCAAGTGGTCGACCGACAGGTCAAGTTTCTTCCGCGGGGCGTCCTGCCACCCGCATTCGGGCTGGCAGAGCAGGCGCTTGCCGCCCTTGCCCTCCGGCTCGGCGCCGAGGACCACCAGCGGGGTGAATGCCAGCCAGGCCAGCGCACCCCAGTGCAACTTGTTGAGAAACATCTGAACCACCCTGAAAAATCGAGCCGCAATGCTACGAATCAAATCCTGAACAATCTTTGGGAACTTCCTGAAAATCCCGAGGTGCTCGAACCAACGGACATCAGGTTATTACGTGAATCGAATTAACAGGCAGCAGCAAAACCCAACTCAAGCCGTAGGAAAATTCTTATATAATCTCAAACCAAGAAAGAACCAATCGGCACATCTTTCATTAATGATCACCGCAAAAAAACTACTGTTACCCGTGCAGTGGCATTTACATTCATGCGCGTTACACCGAATCACAGGCGAAAAAAAAGCCACTATCGAAGATAGTGGCTTTCGCCCCAACGGGGCTTGCGGATTAACGCGGGCCCTGGCCACCGCCAAGAAGGCCGCCAGTGTAGCCCTGACCAGTCTGCGAACCCGGCATCCCCATGATGTCGTTCCACACGTCACCCAGCGCCTGAACTTGCGAACCGGTACCCTGGGCAAGGCCATTGACCAGACCATAGACCGCGCCCCAGATGGTGCCGAAGGAACCGATCATGAAGCCCAGAACAGGGTTGATAAGCGCACCCAGACCGCCCTGGCCCACGATCATCGATTGAGTCGAGCCACGCCAGGCCACGCCCATCGCGCCGGCGAAAATGCCCAGCAGCGCACCGCCGATGCTGTCGAAGAAACCAGTGGTGGCGCCACCGGCGACCATTTCAACTTCTTGCATATTGAGCTCTTGCATGATTGCCTCTTTACAGTTTTAGTTTCTATTAATAACGAAGTTGCTTTCATCACTCCGAGAAAACAACTTTAATAAGTTTCATACTCTTGTTCAAATTGGGCAACCCTAACCAGCAGACAACAACCAGCATTCAGACAAACAATAAGAACTCCGCACCGTCCTTCAGACACATCTCAAATTCAATCCTTATCTGAACTGCCACATAGTTTCCGCTTTTTCCTGCTTTACCAGACCCATGGTCGGGCAAAAGCCCGCGGCGCCCCATCGAAAACCAAAGGTCTTCACCACAGCCACGAACGCGGGAAGACAAGTACCTACTCATTGCAACGCCCAGAACCCCAGGCGCCCCAGCCCCGCCGCCAGTTGCAGGCGGGCGCTCTGCCAGTCGGCCAGGGCGCGGATGTGCTGCTCCTGGGCATCGGCGTAGGCGCTCAGGGCGTTGAGCAGTTCGATCATGCTGCCGACCCCGGAACGGTAGCGCCCGCGGGTCACCTCCAGGGCCTGGCGCGATTGTTCGACCAGGGCGTCGGTGCTCTTCAGGCTGCGGGTATCGACCATCAGCCGCTGGTAGCTGCCCCACACCAGCAGCGACACCTGCTGCTCGGCGCCGGCCAGGGCCGCGCGGCTGGCCTCGACCTGGGCCCGCGCGCCACGCACCCGGTAGTTGCGTTCGAAGCCCTCGAACAGCGGGATGTTCAGTTGCAGGCCCAGGCTCGAATCGCGCTGCCGGGTGTCGCCGTTCAGCGCCAGCGGCAGGTCGTTGCGCGAATGGCTGAGGCTGCCGGTCAGGGCCAGGGTCGGCCGGCCTTCGGCGCGCGCCTCGCGGACCTTTTCCTGGGCCGCGTCCAGCCGCGCCTGGGCGGCGATCAGCTCGGGATGGTGGCTGCGCGCCTGAGCCAGCAGCCGGTCGATGGCGCCGACGAAGCCGGTATCGGGCATCGGCGTCAGTTCGCTGGACAGCTTCAGCTCGCTGTCCGGCGCCAGCCCCATGCGCAACGCCAGCGTGCCCAGGGCGTTGTCCAGGTTGCCGCGGGCGCGCACCAGGCGCAGCTCGGACTGGGACGCGGCGGTCTGCGCCTGCAGGCGGTCGGAAAGCGCCGCCGCGCCGGCCCGGTACTTGGCGTCGGCGGCCTGGAAGTTCTCCTCGGCCATGTCCTTGACCTGCTGCGCCGCGGCCAGGGCATCCTGGGCGGCCAGGGCGTCGTAGTAGACCTGGGCGGCGTTGACGAAGGCGTTCTGCAGTATCGCGTCGTGGCTGGCGTTGGCCGCCACCAGCAGGTGCCGGGCGCTGCGCAGCGCGGCGCGGCGCTTGCCGAAGTCGAACAGCACCCAGCTCAGGTCGAGACGGGCATCGAGGCTCTTCTGGCGGGTCGAGGTCTCGACGCCGTCGAAGTCCAGGTAGTCGGTGCGGCTGCGACCGTCGCTGGCGCCGACGCTGGCGCCCAGGCGCGGCAGGTAGGCCGACCAGGCGACGCCCATCTGCGCTGCCTGGGCCTTGGCCTCGGCCCAGGCCTGGCGGGTCTGCGGGTCCTGGCAGAGCATGCGCTCGATGGCCTCGTCCAGCGCCAGTTCCGCCTGGACGCCGTTGAACAGGCAGGGCACGCCGCCGTGCCGCGCCTCGCTGACCGGCGCCTGGGGCAGCGTGCGCTCGGTTCGGAAGACGTCCGGCCCGGCCAGGGCCTCGGGGCCCGCGGCCAGCGCCAGGGCGAACGGGAGGATGCGCTTCATGCCGGCTCGCCCTCCAGCAGCCCGGGGTCGACGGCCCGCTCGCCCACCACCTTGCCGCCGGCGATGACCACCACGCGGTCGGCCGAGGCGATGGTCTCGGGACGGTGGGCGACCATCACCCGGGTGATGTTCAGCGAGCGGATGGCCTCGTTGACGCGGCGTTCGCAGTCCACGTCGAGGTGGCTGGTGGCCTCGTCGAGGAACAGGATCTGCGGCCGCTTGTACAGCGCCCGGGCCAGCAGGATGCGCTGCTTCTGGCCGCCGGAGAGCACCGTGCCCATGTCGCCGACCAGGGTGTTGTAGCCCATGGGCGCAATCATGATCTCGTCGTGGATGGCCGCCAGGCGCGCGCACTCCATCACCCACTCCATGTCCATCGCAGGGTCGAAGAAGGCGATGTTCTCCGCCAGCGAGCCGGCGAACAGGCTGTCGTCCTGCAGCACCGTGCCGACCACGCTGCGCAGGCCGTCGAGGCCGATCTGCGACAGTTCCATGCCGGCCACGCGAATCGCCCCGTCGGATGGCGGCAGGATGCCGAGCATGATGTTGACCAGGGTGCTCTTGCCGCAGCCGGAGGGCCCGACGATGGCCACCGACTCGCCGGCGCGGATGTCCAGGTCGATGCCGTCGAGCACGTAGGGCTCGTGTTCCGAGTAGCGGTAGCGCAGGCCGCGCAGCTCGATGCCGAACTCGCGCTGGCGCAGCAGGTCGGGGTCGATGCCGCTGCCGCCCTGCTCCGGCGCTTCGAGGACGATGTCGGCCAGGCGCTCGCCCTGCAGCTGCAGCATGCGCAGCTCGAAGAACTTGTCGATCAGGCTGCCCACGCGGCTGTCGAACTGGCCCTTGTAGGACTGGAAGGCCATGAGCGCGCCCACGGTGAAGTGGCCGTCCATCACCATGTTCGCCCCCAGGTAGATCACCAGCAGGTTCTCGATGCCGAACAGCAGGCCGTTGACCTGGCCGTAGAGCAGCCCCAGCTTCTGCGTGCGCAGGCCGGCGTTGACCTGCTCCACCAGCAGGCTCAGCCAGGTGGCGCGGCGCTCGGTCTGGCGCTGGAACAGCTTCAGCGGGCGCACGCCGCGCATGGTTTCGAGGAAGTGCGTCTGCTGCCGCGCGCCATGGATGATCTCTTCCTCGGTGGCGTTGCGCAGCGGCTGGTACGAGACCCAGCGCACCAGGGCGTAGAGCACCATGCAGACGATGGCGATGCTGGCCAGCAGCGGGCTGTAGACCAGCATCATGCCCAGGGTGGCGATGGTCATCAGGCCGTCGAGCACCGCCACCAGGAAGGCCGAGGTCAGGGTGGACTGGATGCTGTCGACGGCGCCGAAGCGCGAGACGATGTCGCCCAGGTGGCGCTTCTCGAAATACTGCGTGGGCAGGTTGAGCAGGTGGGTGAAGACATTGGCCCGCCACTGCACGTTGAGCAGCGTACCCATGTGCATGCCCACCCATTGGCGCACGGCGCCGATGATCTGCTGCATCAGCATCATCAGGCCGAAGCCGATCAGCAGCGTGGTCAGCAGGTCGCGGTCGTTGCTGGGGATGACGTTGTCGATGGTCCACTGCATGAAGAACGGGCTGACCAGGGCGAACACCTCCAGGGCCAGCGACAGCAGCAGCACCTGGCCCAGGGAGCGGTACAGGCCGCTGACCTTGCCGAGCATGCCGAGCAGGCGCAGGTTCGGCTTGGCCTCCTTCTTCTCGAAGGCGGCGTCGGGCCACAGCTCCAGGGCCACGCCGGTGAAGGAACGCGACAGCGTCTCCACGCCCACCTTGCGAATGCCGTGGGCCGGGTCGTGGATCACCGCGCCGCGGCGGCTCACCGACTTGAGCACGACGAAGTGCTTGAAGTCCCAGTGCAGGATGCACGGGGTGCGCAGCTTGGGCAGGTCGGCCAGGCCCAGCTTCAGCGGGCGCGTGGCCATGCCCATCTGCTGCGCCGCCTCGATCAGTTGCTTGAGGGTGATGCCCTTGAGCGAGACGTTGAAGCGCTGGCGCATTTCGCGCAGGTCGTGGTGGCTGCCGTGGTAGCCGGCGACCATGGCCAGGCAGGCGATGCCGCACTCGGCGGCCTCGGTCTGCTGGATGCTGGGCAGGCGCCGGCCGAAGCGCAGCGCGAGGGAGTCGAAGATAGCCATACGGCGCGATACCTCAGAGTTTGCCGGACAGGCTGTAGAGGGGTTCGAGGACCCATTCGTAGAGTTTGCGGGTTTCCTGCAGCAGGTCGGCCTCCAGCAGCATGCCGCTCTGCAGCGGGCGCGGCTGGCCGTAGGCGCGCACCTGCTGTTCGTCCAGTCGCACGCGGATGCGGTAGTACTGCTCGCCGCTCTGGCCGACGCCCGGCACGCTGCCGGCCATGGCCGCCAGCTCGTTGTACGGCAGCGAGGTGCGCGAGATGGACAGCACCTTGCCGTTGTACTGGCCGAATTTCTGGTAGGGGTAGGCCTGGTAGCGGATCCGCGCTGTATCGCCAACCTTGATGAAGCCCACCGCGCGGCTCGGCGCATAGAGTTCGGCGACCAGTTCGGCATTCTCGGGGACGATGCTCAGCAGCGGCCGCGAGGGGTCGACCAGTTGGCCGACCTCGGCCAGCACGGCGGTGGCGATGCCCGCTTCCGGCGCGACGATGCGCAGGGTGCGCTTGGCCTCGCTCTCGCCCAGTTGCTGGCGCACGCCGTTGAGCTGGCGTTGCAGCTCGGCGCGCTGGTTGGCGTGGCGCGCATCGAGCCCGTCGAGGGTGGCCTGTTGTTCGCGCAGTTGCTGTTGCAGCGCCGTGCGCTCGCGCTCCAGGCGCTGCAGGGTCTGGCGCTGGCCGAGCAGCTCGGCCTGGCGCTGCTGGAACTGGTCCATGGAGATGTAGCCCTTCTCCATCAGCCCGCGGTAACGGCCCTCGGCGTCGCTGGCGATGGCCAGCAGCTTGCGCTGGCTCTGCAGCTGGGCGGCCTGGGTGGCCAGCTCCTCGCGCAGGCTGACGACCTTGGCCTGCAGGCTGCGGCGTTCGTCGGCCTGCAGCCGCTGCAGCTTCTCCAGCTGCTGTTCCAGGGACTCGCGGCTGGCCTCCAGCTGATGGCTGATGCCGGCCTGCACCGCCTGGTCCTGGCCACTGTAGCGTTCGCTGGAAAGGCGCAGGAGGGTCTGGCCGCGCTCGACCTTCTGCCCTTCGCGGACGGATTTCTCGATGATCACGCCCATCTGCGGCGCGTGCACCTTGGCCTGGCCGTTGACCGGCAGCAGTTGCCCGACCACGGTGCTGCGCTTGGTGTAGCTGCCCCAGATGAAGAGACCCGCCACCAGCAGGGCGAACAGGGTGGCCAGGGCGGTGAGCACGCTGAAGGATAGCGGGCGTATGAGGATGATCGGGCCCAGCCAGTGGGCGCCCTGCCCTTGCAGGGCCTCGGTGCGGAACAGGGGTGTTTCGGTACTCAAGATCAGGAGCCTTTGGGTTGTCGTTCGGCGATGGGTCTTTCTACCGATGGAGCCCGGGCGGAAACACCGGGGATGTCCGAATCTGGGGAAGCAAAACGACCTACATCAGCCAGATTTTTCTGAACTTCGAAGAAAGGCCGCCAGGCCGATGTGGGGTCACGAGCCTGCTCGCGCCCGGAAAGAAAAAAGCGGCGCCACCAAGGGGGAGAAAATTCGGCGCCGCTGAAAACGAATCGGTGCCCCGGCGCAAGCGCCGGGGCGGTTCAGGGCCTCAGACCATGATCTGGTGGTTCTGGATCAGGTTCAGCAGGTCGGTACGCACACCCATCAGGGTGATCAGGTCGGTGGAACCGACCTGTTGGCCGATGCCGTCGCGGTCGACGCTGATGATGGTGTTGTTGCCCTCGACTCGGGTCGACAGGTAGTCCAGCAGCCCCTGGGAGGAGGCGTCCAGCTGCAGCACGCCGTCGTCCCTGACCAGGCTGACCGGGCCGCCGTAGCCGAGCATGCCGCGCAGGTCGATGATGTCGGCGTTGCTGTTGTTCAGCACGTTGCCCAGGCCGAAGCCGAAGACGATGTCGTGGCCGTTGCCGCCGTCGGCGGAAACGTCCCAGGCATCGACCGGACGATAGACCAGGGTGTCGTTGCCACCGCCGAAGAGGTAGTAGACGTCGTCACCACCACGGCCTTCGAAGCGGTTGCTGGCGGCGTTGTCCATGAAGGCGTCGGCGTACCAGCTGCCCTTCACGGCCTCGATGCCGATCAGGGTGTCGTTGCCCATGCCCAGCGACTGGCCGCTCTGCAGGTTGACCTGCACGCCCTGCTTGGCGAACTGGTAGTCCACCTCGTCCAGGCCCTGGGTGGCGCTCCACACCTTGCTGCCGTCGGTCAGCAGGTTCCAGCCGCCGCCGCCGTTGATGATGTCGTTGCCTTCGGTGGCCATGAAGCTGTCGTTGTAGCCGGTACCCACGGTGCCGGCGCCCTGGCTGTCGAAGCTCACGGTCGGCTTGCCGGCGGTCAGCACGTAGGCGTGCTCGGCGGCGCCGGTGACCAGGTTGCCCCAGGTCGGGTTGATCAGGCCCAGGTCCTCTTCGAAGCGGCCCGGAACCATGTTGCCGTTACCGATGGCGGGCACGGCCAGCAGCTTGGCGCTGTAGACCTGGTTCGGGTCCAGGCCGTAGAAGTACACCAGGCCGGAGCTGTCGTTGGTCACCCCGGACTGCGGGTTGAGGATCTGGCTGGCGACCAGGCGGCCCGCCGCGTCGAACAGTTGCACGGTGTTGCCGAAGTAGCTGTTCACGCCGTTCTTGTCGAGGATGCGCAGGATCAGGCTGGTGCCCTCGACCACGTGGTTCTCGTTGCGGATCAGCACCGAGGGCGAGGAGTTGGTGTACATGCCCAGGTGGTCCTTGCCGGAGGTGCGGTACAGCAGCAGGTCCACGGCGCCGTCGAAGTCGTAGTCCACCGCCACCGCGCCGGTGACGTTGTCGTAGGCCTCGTTGCCCAGCAGCTGGCCGCTGTTCAGCCAGTCGCCATTGCCCTGGTTGATGAACAGCACCGGCGTCATGGCAGCGTTGGTGCCGGACCATTCGGCATGCTGCCGCGGCGCCTCGATGACGTCCATCTTGCCGTCGTGGTTCCAGTCCACGGCGAAGGACGGGCCGCCGTCGAAGTGCACCAGGTTGCCGCGCTGGTCCTCGCCGAGGGCGTCGTTGAAGAACAGCGGATTGTCGTTGTCCATCCCCAGCCACTTGCCGCTGGCGTCGTTGCCCTTGTTCAGGTAGATGCGGCTGTCGTCGGAGTTGCCATTGTGGCCGGTGGAGCTGCGGCTGCCGCGGGCCAGGAACAGGTCCAGGTCACCGTCGCCGTCGAAGTCGGCCCAGGTCATGGAGGTGGCCAGGTTGCTGTATTCCGTGCCGCTGGCGCTATCGCTGCGGAACATCCTGCCGAAGGTCTGCTCCTTGCCAAAGCTGCCGTCGCTCTGGGTCAGCAATACGCCCAGGGCGGTGTTGCCGTACTGGTCGTTGTGACCGGCCAGGTCCACGGCACCGTCGTTGTTGAGGTCGACGCCGCTGATCTCGGAACCCCACCAGGTATTGCCCTTCCGCTCCCCTTTCAGCACGCCGTTGTCGTTGCGGATGAGGTTGAAGCCCCAGCTACCGATGGTGTTGTCGACCACGATGAAGTCGGTGTAGCCGTCGCCATTGCCGTCCCAGGCGATCACGCCGCCGATGTTCAGCCGGTTGGGGTTGTTGACCGAGCCTGCGGTGTAGGTGCCGTCCGCCTTGGCGGTCCATACCGGCAGGTCCGCGGAGTTGCCACTCACATTGGCGATGACGTCCATCAGGCCGTCGCGGTTGTAGTCGGCGAAGGTGGCCTTGGAGATCATGTGCCCGTTGCCGTCCGAGGTGACCTTCAGCGGCTCGCTCAGGTAGCTGGCGCGGTACTCGTCACGGTCCAGGCCGCTGTATACGTGGCCGGCGTTCTTGTAGGCGGTGGAGCTCAGGGCGTAGCCGGTGCTCTGGAAGAACGACCAGGTGCCGTCGGCGCTCATGGCCATGGCGGCGGTGTTGGAACCGCGCACCGAGGCGACCGAACCGCCCCAGCTGGTGTCATGGACGCTGAAGCCGGCCTCGTTGACCGGGCGGTAGGCGTCGGTCAGTACCTGCGGGCCGAAGCCGGAGTTGTTGCCGGCCACGTCCCAGGTGATGAAGCCCAGTTGCTGCTGGCCTTCGGGCAGGATGGCGTCGAAGCTCCAGCGGCCGTCGTTGCCGGCCACGGCGTAGCCGACGATCTTGTCCAGGCCTTCCTGGTAGCGGCCGTCGCGGTTGACGTCCTGCACCAGGGCCACGGTGGCGCCGGCCTCGGCCAGGCCGTACTGGGCGCTGGAGTAGTAGGCGCGCTCGCCGCTCAGGGTCTGCGCACCGATCTGCGGGGCGAAGGCGAAGGGCACCGGCGAGTCGAGGTCGACGACCAGGGTGCGCTCGCCCAGCTCGACGCTGTTGCCGGCGTTGTCGGCCACCCGCAGTTTCACGCCCAGCTGCTGGCTGGCCGACAGCGGTTCGCTGGTGTAGCTCCACAGCTGGCCGCCGTTGGACATCAGCGTCTCCCAGGTCTTGCCGCCGTCCAGGGACAGTTGCAGGTGCTGGCCGATCTGCAGCGCGGCGCTGAGCTTGCCGGACAGGGTGACGCTGTTGTCACGGGTGATGAAGTCGTTGTTCTGCGCGCTCTGCGCGTTGCTGTACTGGCCGACGATCTCCACCGCGGTGTCGGTGCCCAGTTCGATGCTGGAGTACATGTCCGGCAGCGGGTTGCCGGCGTCGAAGATCACGTCCTGGGCCGCGTAGCTGCTGGCCACCGGGTTGCCCTGGGCGTCCAGCACGCGCATTTCGTAGCGCACCTGGGTGCCGAGGTTGTGCACGCTGGGGTCGATGTAGATCCAGTCGGTGCCGAAGGCCTGCACGGTCTTCCAGCTGTTGCCGCCATCGACGCTGACCTGCAGCTTGGCGCCGGCCGGCAGTTCCTCGCTGAGGGTGCCCATGAGGGTGATCTTCGAGGCGCTGGTGATGTAGTCGCCTTCCACGCCGGTATCCGGAGTGATGCCGATGATGCTGACCTTGATGCCTTCCACCGGCTGCGGGGTCACCTCGCGGCTGATGGTGATCTGCTGGGCGGTCATGGCGCCCAGGTTGCCGGCGGCGTCGATGGCGCGCAGCAGGTAGGTGTAGTTGCCGTTCTGCAGCTCGCGCACGTCCTGGTATTGCCAGTAGGCGCCGCTGACGGAGGTGACGTCCTGCCAGGTGGCGCCGGTGTCCAGGCTGATCTGCAGCTTCTCGTTGGCGGCCAGGGCGGTGCTCAGGCTGCCGAACAGCATGGGCGTGGAGTCCGCGGTGACCAGCGGCTGCTCCGGCAGGGCTTCGGAAAGGCTATGGATGCTGGCCTCGGCGCTGGGCGGGGTGCGGTCGAGGATGTAGGTGAAGGGCGAGCTGTAGCCGCTCTCCAGGCCATTCTTGCTATCGGTGGCGGTGGCGCGCAGCACCTGCATGCCTTCGTCCAGCAACGGCTCGTTCGGGGTGAAGCGCCAGGAACCGTTGCCCTGGACGGTGGTGCTGCCGAGCAGACGGTCGCCATGGTAGATCTTGATCAGGTCGCCCGGCGCCGCGCCGTTGCCGATCAGCGTCGGGGTGGTGTCGTCGGTGTAGCCGTTGAGCTGGATCATGCCCTGGTACTCGAGCGTCCCGGTGTCGTCGAGCAGGTACTGGATGTGCGGGGCGGGTGGCGCTACGGGCACTTCGAGCGGGTCGTTCTGGGCGAACACGAAAGCGGCCGTCTCGCGGGACAGGTTCTTGCTGACAGTCATGTGGTACTCCTGAGTCTAGTGTCGAACGGCGGCGGGCCGGGCCCGCCGCCGTTCGTTTGGCAGGCCTGCCGCTTGGCCCCGTCTGTGCGGGCGTCCGGCAGGCGAGGGAGGATGCTAAAAGGCCATCGCTGCCGTGTATCTAAGGCGCTCCCTAAAGTCCGGCGGCATTGGTCGGCGGCTGTCGGTGGGGGGGCGGAAAAGGCTGTTCGCGGAGGGGGCGGGGCGTTCATGGCGGGACGGGGGGAGCCCCGGTGCCCCCATGGGGAGCGGTGTTCTGGCCGGTGGTTCCAGGGGCGCATGGTCGTGGCGTGTCCCGCGTTCGCGGGAGTGACGAGGGGGCTGGGAGTCTCAGGATGACTCCGAATTCACCGCCCGCTCCGAACGGCCCCCTCTCCCGCTTGCGGGAGAGGGCTGGGGAGAGGGTTGCGGACATCAACACACCTCCGGAGTTGAACTTGACGCCGTTGTTCGCAAATGGAGTTCTGTCGGAACGGCTTGGCGTGGCTTCGAAGAACGCCCTCTCCCTAACCCTCTCCCTGAAGGGAGAGGGGACCGTTGGGCAGAGTTGGGTATTCTGGAGTTAGCCGGCAGCTCCGGCGGTTTCCAGCTGAAACCATTCCCTCTCTCGGCACGGACTAGCCCCCTCTCCCTCCGGGAGAGGGTTGGGGTGAGGGCAACGGACTTCGCCGATGCTCCATCGCTGAACCTCCGTCTGCCGGCCAACCATGGCGATGGGTATCGCTTCGCTCAACCCATCCTACGACGGTGTTTTCCCTGCTCCGGTAGGAGCGGGCCCGCTCGGTGATGGGCGCAGCGTTTTTCAGGCGAAAAAAAAACGGCATGGGCTTGCGCCCATGCCGCCTGGAAAATCGACCCGCCCGACGCCGAAGCGCCGGGGCGGGCCGGGTCGGTCAGACCAGCTGCTGCTGTTGCAGCGCCAGCAGATCCTGTTTCACCAGCGGGTTGTCGAAGACCACCGGCTCGGCCGCGGGAGCCGCCGGCGCCGCCGCTGCGCTCAGCAGCTCCGGCGCGGTGGCTTCGGCCGCCGGCTCACGGGCCTGCAGCAGGTCCGCCAGCGACAACGGCTTCGCCTCGGCGCGGGCTTCCTGCCCCACTGCCAGGGCACCGAGCAGCCCCGCCACCGCTGCGTCGCCGGCCTCGTAAGGCTCGGCCAGCAGTTGCGGCTGCAACACACTGTCTTCCAGGAAGATGGTGTAGGGCCCGGACGACGGCAGGTCCTCGGCGCCGACCACCAGGTCCACCGAACCATCGGCGTTGGCCAGGTGGGCCAGTTCCCCGGTGGAGAAGGTCCAGTAGCCATCCTCGTCCACCACATGGGAGCCCACCGCCACGCCATTGGCGTAGAGCGTCACCAGGTTGCCCGGGGCGCAGGAAACCTTGACCGTCAGGTTGGTGTCCTCGGTGAAGTCTTCCTTCTGCAGGTACACGCCCGCCACATCGTCATGCACGTTGATGATCGACGGGTATGGCGACACCGGAATGGCGACCGTGAAGTCCCAGGCATCGCTGAGCGGCCCCATGTTGCCAGCCGCATCCACGGCACAGGCCTGGAAGCTGTGGCTGCCGGTCGCCAACTGCATGTAGGGCTCGAAGGCCCACTCCAGGGTGAGCTGGTTGACCGTGGCCGAGCCGAGGAAGGTGCCGTTGTCGTAGATGTAGATGTACTCGACGCCGAAGGTGTCCACCTGACCATAGAAGTTCGGCCAGGGGTCGTCGGTCTTCCCACCGTTCGGGATATCGCCCCAGTCCGTCTCGGGGTTCGGTCCGATCATGTCGTACAGCCCCAGGTTGGTGACCCGGCCCGGAGCGGTGACATCCACGGTGAAGTTCCAGCCGGCGCTGCGCTCGCCCTCGTTGCCGGCCTCATCCACGGCGGCGGCGATGAACTGGTGCGTACCTTCGGACAGCGGCTCGTCCGGGGTGAAGCTCCAGTTACCCTCGGCGTCCACCGCGGCGCTGCCCAGCAGGGTATCGCCGTCGTAGACGTTCACCCACTTGGCGCCCGGCGCCTGGCCGCTGAAGGTCGGCGTCGCGTCGTTGGTCAGGCCATCCTGCTCGATGCTGCCGGTGATCAGCGGCACGTCGTCGACCAGGTCCAGAGCCGTGACGGCATCCGGTGCCTGGGTGTCGACGGTGAAGCTCCACTCGAGGCTTTCGCTCGGCGTGCCGCTGGCGGTTTCGGCCACCAGGCTCAGGCTGTACTCGCCGTCGGCCAGCTCCGGCAGCTCGAACTGCCAGTTGCCATTGCCATCGACCAGTGCGCTGCCCAGCAGCGTCTGACCATCATGGATGAGCACCCGCACCGCGCCGTTGCCGGCAGTACCGGACAGTGTCGGCTGGGCGTCGTTGGTCAGCCCGCCCTGGGCGATCTCGCCGAGGATGCCTTCGACATCGTCGTACACCGAATCGAGGCTGAGGGTCGGCACCTGGGCCTGCACCGTGAAGTCCAGGGACTCGCTCGGCTCGCTGGCATTGCCGGCCGGATCGGTGACCACCACGCTGATGCTGTGGTCGCCCTCCTCCAGCGGCTGCTCCGGGGTGAACTCCCACTGGCCGTTCTCGTCGATCACGACCGTGCCAATTACCTCGCCGTTGTCGAGGATGCTGACAGTGTCGCCCGGTTCACCCGAACCGCTGAGAGTCGGCTGGGTTTCGTCGGTCACGCTGCCCGGTTCGATCGGCCCGGTGATGGCGCCGGTGTTGTCCTCGGCAGTGACCATGCCCGGTTGTTCCGGTGCGGTGGTGTCGAGGATGACGCTGACCGGTGCGGTTTCGTCGCTGTGGCGACCGGCATCGTCCTGGGCCTTGGCAGTGATGACCTGTTCGCCATCGCCTACCAGCGGCAGTTCAGCAGACCAGTTGCCGTTTTCGTCGGCGACCGCGCTGGCGGCCAGTACCCCACCGACATACAGCAATACGAGGTTGCCGGCATCGGCGCTGCCCTTGAGCGACAGGCTGGTGTCGTCGGTGACGTCGCCGTCGTTCAGCAGGCCGGTGACCGAGCCCAGGTCGTCGCGGATTTCGTCGATGACCGGCGGCTGCGGCAGCGGAGTTTCCTCGCCCACCACGGTGAAGCCGATGCTTTCGCTGGCCTCGCCCACCTGGCCGATGGCGTTCACCGGACGGGCGGAGATGCTGTGCTCGCCACTCTCCAGCTCCGGCGCCTGGAAGCTCCAATTGCCGTCGCCGTCCACCAGGGCGGTGCCCAGCAGGGTTTCGCCATCGTAGATTTCCACCCAGGCGGCTTCGCCTTCGACATGGCCCTGTACCAGCGGCGTGGCGTCGTCGGTGGAGTCGCCGTTGACGATGGCGCCGGTGACGGGGCCGACGTCGTCGATCAACTCGATGCGGTCGATGACCATCGGCTCCACGCTGGTGTCGACGCTGAAGTCCAGCGACTCGCTCGGCTCGCTGGCGTTACCGGCCGGGTCGGTGACCACCACGCTGATGCTGTGGTCGCCCTCTTCCAGCGGCTGCTCAGGCGTGAACTCCCACTGGCCGTTCTCGTCGATCACGACCGTACCGATCACCTCGCCATTGTCGAGAATGCTCACGGTGTCGCCCGGCTCGCCCGAACCGCTCAGGGTCGGCTGGGTTTCATCGGTCACGCTGCCCGGCTCGATCGGCCCGGTGATGGCGCCGGTGTTGTCCTCGGCGGTCACCATGCCCGGCTGTTCCGGCGCGGTGGTGTCGAGAGTGATGGAAACCGGAGCGGTTTCATCGCTATGACGGCCAGCCTCATCCTGCGCCTTGGCGGTGATGACGTGCTCGCCATCGCCAGCCAGCGGCAGTTCGGCAGTCCAGTTGCCCTGCTCGTCGGCCACCACGCTGGCGGCCAGTTCGCCGTCGACGTACAACAGTACGGTGTGGCCGGCTTCGGCAGTCCCCTTGAGCGACAGGCTGGTGTCGTCGGTGAGGTCGCCGTCGTTCAGCAGGCCGGTGACCGAACCCAGGTCATCACGGATTTCGTCGATGGCCGGCGGCTGCGGCGGCGCGACTTCAGGCCCGACCACTTCGAAGCGAATGTTCTCGCTGGGCTCGCCTTGCTTGCCGATGGTGTCCACCGGCACGGCGCTGAAGACGTATTCGCCAGTGGCCAGCTCCGCCGACTGGAACGCCCAGTTGCCTTCGGCATCCACCAGGGCGGTGCCCAGCAGGGTTTCGCCATCATAGATTTCCACCCAGGCGGCATTGGCCCCTTCGACATGGCCCTGCAGCAGCGGCGTGGTGTCGTCGGTCTTGCCGCCGTCGGCGATAAGGCCCTGGACCTCGCCGAAGTCGTCGACCAGCTCGATGCGATCGATGCGCAGATCGCTGACCGAGGTGTCGACGCTGAAGTCCAGCGACTCGCTGGGCTCGCTGGCGTTACCGGCCGGATCGGTGACCACCACGCTGATGCTGTGGTCGCCCTCTTCCAGCGGCTGCTCGGGGGTGAATTCCCACTGGCCGTTCTCGTCGATCACGACCGTGCCGATCACCTCGCCATTGTCGAGGATGCTGACAGTGTCGCCCGGCTCACCCGAACCGCTGAGGGTCGGCTGGGTTTCGTCGGTCACGCTGCCCGGTTCGATCGGCCCGGTGATGGCGCCGGTGTTGTCCTCGGCGGTGACCATGCCCGGCTGCTCGGGAGCAGTGGTGTCGAGGATGACGGAGACCGGAGCGGTTTCATCGCTATGACGGCCAGCCTCATCCTGCGCCTTGGCGGTGATGACGTGCTCACCATCGCTGGCCAGCGGCAGTTCGGCAGTCCAGTTGCCCTGCTCGTCGGCCACCACACTGGCGGCCAGTTCGCCGTTCACGTACAGCATCACGAGGTTGCCGGCATCGGCGGTGCCCTTGAGCGACAGGCTGGTGTCGTCGGTGACGTCGCCATCGTTCAGCAGGCCGCTGACCGAACCCATGTCATCGAGGATTTCGCTGATGACCGGTGCGTTCGGCTGTGCGACCTCCGGGCCCACCACTTCGAAGCGGATGCTTTCGCTGGCTTCGCCGGTCTTGCCGAGGGCGTCCACCGGTACGGCGCTGAAGGCGTGCTCGCCGCTCTCCAGCTCCGGCGCCTGGAAGCTCCAGTTGCCCTGGGCGTCTACCGCGGCGGTGCCCAGCAGGGTTTCGCCGTCGTAGACCTCCACGTACTTCGCCTCGCCTTCGACGTGGCCCTGCAGCAGCGGCGTGGTGTCGTCGGTCTTGTCGCCATCGGCGATCAGACCGATGACCGGACCGAAGTCATCCACCAGCTCGATGCTGTCGATGACCAGGTTGGCCGCCGCGGTGTCCACGGTCAGCTCGAACGGACGGCTCGGATTGCTCTGGTTGCCAGCCCCGTCTTCCGCCTTGACGCTCAGGACGTGCTTGCCATCGGCCAGCTCCGCCAGTTCGATGCTCCATTCGCCGAATTCGTCGGCGGTGGTGCTGCCGATCTCGACCTTGCCGTCGTAGATCCGGACCACACCGTTGGGCTCGGCGTCGCCGCCCTTCAGGGTCGGAGTGGCATCGTCGGTGACCGCGCCGGAGGTCAGCGGCCCCTGGATCAGGCCCACGTTATCCAGCACCGCATCGATGACCGGGCGATCCGGCACGCGGGTATCGACCAGCAGGGTGAACTCGGCTTGCGCGCTACCACCGGTGGCATTCTGCACTTCGGCGGTGTACAGGTGCTCACCGTCGGCCTGTACCAAAGGCAGGCGCATGCTCCAGTTGCCCTCGGCGTCGGCTACCACGCTGCCGTAGGCCACCGGGCCTTCCTTGATGATCACCACGGCGCCCGGGTTGGCAGTGCCCTTGAGGGTCGGACGCGCATCGTCGGTAACGCCGCCGGAAACCACGTCGCCAGTGATGCTACCGACCTGGTCGATGGCCGCGTCTATGGTCACGAAGGCCGGCAGCGAGTCGACCACGAAGTCCAGTGATTCGCTCGGCTCGCTGACATTGCCGGCCGGGTCGGTGATAACCACGCTGATGCTGTGGTCGCCATCCTCCAGCGGCTGTTCCGGAGTGAACTCCCACTGGCCGTTCTCGTCGACGGTAGCGGTACCAACCTCCTCGCCGTTGTCGAGGATGCTCACAGTGTCGCCCGGCTCGCCCGAACCGCTGAGGGTCGGCTGGGTTTCGTCGGTCACGCTGCCCGGTTCGATCGGCCCGGTGATGGCGCCGGTGTTGTCCTCGGCGGTCACCATGCCCGGCTGTTCCGGCGCGGTGGTGTCGAGGGTCACGGTGACCGGAGCGGTCTCGTCGCTGTGGCGACCGGCATCGTCCTGCACCTTGGCGGTGATGACCTGTTCGCCATCGCCGGCCAGCGGCAGTTCGGCAGACCAGTTGCCTTGCTCGTCGGCGACTACGCTGGCGGCCAGTTCGTCGTTCACGTACAGCAGCACGAGATTGCCAGCTTCGGCGCTGCCGTTGACGCTCAGGCTGGTGTCGTCGGTGACGTCGCCGTCGTTCAGCAGACCGGTGACCGACCCCTGGTCATCACGGATTTCGTCGATGACCGGCGGCTGCGGCAGATCGGTTTCCTCACCCACCAGGGTGAAGGCGATGCTGTCGCTGGCTTCGCCGACCTGGCCGATGGCGCTCACCGGGCGGGCGGAGATGCTGTGCTCGCCGCTCTCCAGTTCCGGCGCCTGGAAGCTCCAGTTGCCTTCGTCATCCACCAGGGCGGTGCCCAGCAGGGTCTCGCCGTCGTAGACCTCCACGTACGTCGCCTCGCCTTCGACATGGCCCACCACGGTCGGGGTGGCGTCGTCGGTGGAGCTGCCGTTGGCGATGGCTCCGACTACCGGACCGAAGTCGTCCTGCAGCTCGATGCTATCGATGACCATCGGCGCCACGCTGGTGTCGACGCTGAAGTCCAGGGACTCGCTCGGCTCGCTGGCGTTGCCGGCCGGGTCGGTGATGACCACGCCGATGCTGTGGTCGCCCTCTTCCAGCGGCTGCTCGGGCGTGAACTCCCACTGGCCGTTTTCATCGATCACAACAGTGCCGATTACCTCGCCGTTGTCGAGGATGCTGACAGTGTCGCCCGGTTCACCCGAACCGCTGAGAGTCGGCTGGGTTTCGTCGGTCACGCTGCCCGGCTCGATGGGGCCGGTGATGGCGCCGGTGTTGTCCTCGGCGGTCACCATGCCCGGCTGTTCCGGCGCGGTGGTGTCGAGGATGACGCTGACCGGAGCGGTCTCGTCGCTGTGGCGACCGGCATCGTCCTGGGCCTTGGCGGTGATGACCTGTTCGCCATCGCCGGCCAGCGGCAGTTCCGCGGCCCAGTTGCCTTGCTCGTCGGCGACTACGCTGGCGGCCAGTTCGTCGTTCACGTACAGCAGCACGAGATTACCGGCATCGGCGGTGCCGCTGACGGTCAGGCTGGTGTCGTCGGTGACGTCGCCGTCGTTCAGCAGGCCGGTGACCGAGCCCAGGTCGTCGAGAATTTCACTGATGACCGGCAACGTCGGCAGCGGGGTTTCCTCGCCCACCAGGGTGAAGGCGATGCTGTCGCTGGCCTCGCCGACCTGGCCGATGGCATTCACCGGACGAACCGAGATCGCGTGTTCACCGGAAGCCAGTTCCGGCGCCTGGAAGCTCCAGTTGCCTTCGGCGTCCACCGCGGCGGTGCCCAGCAGGGTTTCGCCGTCGTACACCTCCACGTACGCCGCCTCGCCTTCGACATGGCCCTGCACGAGCGGGGTGGCGTCGTCGGTGGTGCCGCCGTTGGCGATCATGCCCGTGACCGGACCGAAATCGTCGACCAGCTCGATGCGGTCGATGCGCAGGTCGGCCGGCACAACGGTGTCCACGGTCAACTCGAACGGATTGCTATGGTTGCTTTCGTTACCCGCGGCGTCGGAAGTGGTGACGGTCAGGCGGTGCTCGCCATCGGCCAGTTCAGGCAGATCCAGGCTCCAGTTGCCGTTTTCATCGGCCGTGGTGCTGGCGATCGGCTCCAGGCCGCCGTTGTCATAGACCATGACCAGCCCGTTGGGCTCGGCATCGCTGCCTTTCAGGGTCGGGGTATTGTCGTCGGTGGTATCGCCGGAGCGCAGGGCACCGGTGACCGCGCCAACATCGTCCAGCACGGTGTCGATGGTCGGCTGGTCCGGAGCCCGGGTGTCGATCAGCAGGGTGATCTCGTCGCGACCGAACTCGCCGGTGGCGCTCTGGACCTCGGCGCGGTAGGTATGCGGGCCGTCGCCCTGGGACAGGGGCAGCTGCAGGCTCCAGTTGCCCTCGGTGTCCGCCTGTACGCTACCGAGGACGATCCCGGCTTCGGAGATGATCACCAGCGCGCCCGCCGTCGCGGTCCCCACCAGGGTCGGACGGTTGTCATTGGTGCTGCCGTTGTCCGCCACCGGCCCGGTGACGGGGTCGGCGGCATCCAGCGCATGCAGGATCTGCACTTGCGGCGCTTCGCTCCAGACGCTGAATTCCAGCGCATCGCTGGGCTCGCTGAGGTTGCCGGCGGCGTCCTGGGCCTGCGCGGTAATGCTGTGCTCGCCATCGGCCAGCGGCGTCTCGGGCGTATAGCTCCAGTTGCCCTCGGCGTCGGCTACCACACTGCCCAGGGGCTCGCCGTTGTCGCTGATGATCACCGTGGAGCCCGGCTCGGCCTGGCCGCTGAGTTCCGGCCTGCTGTCGTTGGTGGCGCCACCGTCGATGATCGCCCCCTGCACCACGCCTTCATCGTCTTCGGCACTCAGCCCTTCCGGCTTGGCCGGCGGGGTGGTGTCGAGGATGACGGAAACCGGGGCGGTCTCGGTGCTCTGACGGCCGGCATCGTCCTGCGCCTTGGCAGTGATGACCTGTTCGCCATCGTCACCGTTCAGCGGCAGCTCCGCGGTCCAGTTGCCCTGCTCGTCGGCGGTGGTGCTGGCGACCAGTTCGCCATTGACGTACAGCAACACGATGTCGCCGGCATTGGCGGTGCCGTTGACGGTCAGGTTGTTGTCGTCGGTGACGTCGCCATCGTTCAGCAGGCCAGTGACCGAGCCATGGTCATCGACGATTTCGCTGATGACCGGCGCGTCCGGCGATACTGCCGGGTCCACCACCTCGAAGGCGATGGATGCCTCATTGCCCTCGTTGCCGGCACCATCCACCGGAACCACTGTGATGACATGCTCGCCGATGGCCAGCTCCGGAGACTCGAAACTCCAGTTACCCTCGCCATCCACCAACGCGGTGCCCAACGCGGTCTCGCTGCCGTCGACGTAGATTGCTACCGACTCGACGTCGGAGCCTTCGGAAAGCTCCACCTTCCCGATCAGGGTCGGAGTGGCATCGTCGGTCTTGCCACCCGCGGCGACGGGGCCGTGAACGGGGCCGAAGTCGTCGTGCAGGATGAAGCTGACGACGTCATCGGGCGCCTCGTAGTCCAGATGCAGCGTAAGCTCCTGGAAGGGCTTGTCGATGAGGTCCGGATTCACGGGCGAGTTACCAGCGGCGTCCATCATGTAGAAGAGGAGCGTGTAGTCGCCGGCCTGGCCGAGCAACTCATCGGGCCACGTGTAACGCCATGAGCCATCTTCCCCAACCGACTCCAAGAAGCTGAAGATCGTTCTGCCTCCCTGCTTGATGACGATCCTCACATGCTGCAGATTCTCAGGGCTGGCCGGCTCGCTGAATTTCCCTTCGAAGACCGGACGCTGGGCATTGACATGGGCCTGGCCCTGGGCGCCATCGATGGTCACCGGCTGGACACCGCCCAGCACCTGCATCGACTCCAGCTCGATCTCCGGCCTGGCGCGATCGACGACCACCCCTTTGATAGGGTCGGAATCGACGGAATCGACGCCATCGACGTCAACGACGGTGATGAAGAAGTCCACCACGCCTTCCATGCCTTCCTGCAGGAAAGAAAGGTTCGGACTGATGGACCAGCTACCGTTCTTGCGTACTGTCGCAGTACCCAGCGCCACCACGTCGCCGGACTCGAGCACGGCCTTGACGATCACCTCCTGATCCTTGGTCAACCCCTGACCCTTGAAGGTCAGGTCGAGGTCGTCGGTGCGCTGCCCCGCCTTCACCTCTCCCTTGAGGTAGCCATAGTCATCCATGATCTGGAATGTGGGTTTGGCCTGGGCGGGCTCCTCGGCACGCGGAGCGGGCGCGGCTTGCCCCGCCGATGTTGCCTGAGCCGCCAACGTGTTGGCCTGCATTCTGTCCTGATCGTCGCTCCAGTTTTTCTCGGTCATGGGCCGAAAGCTCCTTGATTGTTCAGTGATGTTGAAATAGCACCACGAGGCGGGAGGCCGAATGCCTCGGGAAGATCGCCTCCAGCGTGGGCACGCTCACTTCTGGCAGTGCTGGCTATGTGCTAAAGCCCATCGGCGATGCTAGGAAAGTTGCCCGGAAACGTATCTAGGGAACCCCCTAAAGCACGCGACCGGCAGGCGTAATACGCCTTTCGGCCACTTCGGGCGCGGATGAAAAAAGGGCGCGAACCCGGTTCGCGCCCTCGATGAAAAGACCGGCCGCCAACGGCGGCCGGGCAGGTCTCAGAGGACCAGTTGCTGGCTGTGCAGCAGTTCGAGCAGATCGATGCGCGGCACCGCCGGCACCGGTACATCGACGGCCGATGCGACGCCGCCAACGCTGTCACCGTCTGTGTCGGCAAGGCTCGCCAGCAGTCCCTCGACCGGTTGCCCCGTGCCCTCCAGCAGCCCGGCCAGGTCGATCTCCCGCTCCTGTTCCCAGGCAGCCTGCCCGCGCGGCTGGATAGCCTCCACACCGGCACTTTGCGTCAGCAACTGGAGAACCAGGCTGCCCTCATCCGGCGCATGGGCCGGCGCCTGCGTCGACTCGCCGGACAATGCACGCACGCCACTCTCCGCTTCCGGCTCGAGGACGATGTCGTAGGCACCGGTGGCCGGCCCGCGGTCTCCCTGGGCGTCGTAGGACGATGCATAGAGGAACTTCTCACCGTAGCCGCCATGCTCGAACAGGTCCGGGCAAGCGATCTCCCAAGTGCCATCGGCACCGACCGTGACCGAGCCCAGGAGGATGGCCGTACCGATGTCCAGCTCGCCACCGTCGTCCTGCAGCCGCAGGTACAACTCCATGGTGTGCCCCGGCATACCGGTGCCTTTCACCGTGGGCGTGCGGTCGTCGGTGAAGTCGCCTTTCTGCAGCGTGCCGATCTCGTTGCCGAAGTCGTCGACGACCTCCTTGATAACCGGATAAGGAAGAATCGGCGAGGGGACGAAGTAGCTCCAGGATGCGCTCAGCGGCCCTTCGTTTCCGGCCTTGTCCACCGCCGACACCTGCAGGTTATGCTCGCCAGCGCCCAGCAGGGGGTTCTCGAATACCCAGGTGCCAGATGCGTCGACCGCGGCCGAGCCGACCAGCCTGCCCTTGTCGAAGAGCTTCACGTAGGCGATATCGTCACCTTCGATGCGGCCGCTGACGGTCGGCCAGAAGTCGTCGGTCTGGCCACCATTGGCGATCGTGCCCTCGTCTTTGCCGTAGTCGTCGTACACGTCCTCAATCAGCGGCCGTCCGGGCGCCTGGGTATCCAGCACTATCTCCCACGCCTCGCTCTTCGGGCTACTCTGCCCGCCCACGGATTGCTCGGCGGTGAAGCGCTTGGCGCCATCCGCGCCCAGGTCGGCGATGGCGATTTCCCAATTGCCATCCTCGCCCACGGTCACGCTGCCCACGGCCTGGTCGTCGACGTACAGGGTCAGCAGGCTGCCCGGAATGCCGCTACCACCGACGGTGGGGCTGCGGTCGTTGGTGCTGTCCCCGGCTTGCAGATCGACCACCAGCGGTTCCTGGTCGTCGCGGATCCAGTCGATGCTGGGGGCCGACGGCGGATCGCCCGGATCGCCCGGCTCGCCCGGATCGGTCGGGGCCGGGCCGGTCGGCGTTTCCCCGCTGATGTTGCCGGCGGGGTCGGTCACCGTGACAGTGCCTTCCTCGCCGCTTTCCAGCGGGTTCTCCGGGAACTCCCAGTTGCCGTTTCCATCGACGACGGTGGTGACGGTGCTGCCGTCCGGCAATTCGACAGTGACGATACCTTCCGGCTCGCCGGTACCGGCCAAACCATCGCCATTCTCGGTGACCACCGGCGGCTCCGGTGCAATAGTGTCAGCCGGGTCGGTGATGGTCGGCGGGCTGACGTTGCCCGCAGGGTCGGTGATGGTGACGCTGCCGGTCTCACCGTTCTCCAGCGGGTTTTCCGGGAATTCCCAGTTGCCGTTCTCGTCGACAATGGCGGTCACGGTGCTGCCGTCCGGCAACTCGACGGTGACGATGCCTTCCGGCTCGCCGGTGCCGCCCAGGCCGTTGCCGTTGTTCTCGGTGACCACCGGCGGTTCCGGCGCGATGGTGTCGGCCAGGCCGGTATCGACGCTGCCGCTGTGGTTGCCGGCGGGGTCCACTTCCACCAGCGAGCCCGACTCGCCATTGCCCAGCGGGTTCTCCGGGAAGCTCCAGTTGCCGTTCTCGTCCACCTGGGTGGTGACAGTGCTGCCATCGGGCTTGGTAAGGATGATGGTGTCGCCCGGCTCACCGGTGCCGGACAGGCCGTCGGCGTTATTCCCGGTGACGACCGGATCCTTCGGCGGCGTCAGGTCCGCCGGGCCGGTGTCCACCGCCGGGCCAGTGCCGTTGCCGTTGGACGCGGTGACGCTGCCGGACTGGCCGTCCTCCAGCGGGTTGGGCAGGAAGCTCCAGGTGCCATCGGCATTGGTGGTGGCGGTCTCGGTGCTGCCGTCCGGGCGGGTCAGGGTGATCAGGCTGCCGGGCTCGGCGGTGCCGGTCAGGCCCTGCTGGTTGTTGAACAGGATCTGCGGCGCGCCCGGCGCCGGTCCTTCCGGCAACGGGCCCACCGAGCGCGGGCTGCCGCCGCCACCGCCGTCGCGCTGGGTGAGCATGTTGCCCACGCCGATGGCGCCCAGCCCCGCCGCCGGCACCAGCAGGCCGAAGGCGACGTTGTGGTCGTCCGACTGCAGGGCCAGCAGTTCGTCGACGGAGTCCAGGCGGGTCAGTTCCATGCCGTCCCAGGGCTCCTCGTAGCTGGCCTGCCACAGCTGGCCGTCCGGCGCCTGCAGCACCAGGTCGTTGTGTACGCCATCGAAGCCCTGGAAGAAGTTCTCGACGGTGATGACCTTGCCGGTCTTCAGGCGCACCAGCAGGTGGTCGCCGTTGCGGCTGAGGGACTGGACGTCCTCCGGCGCCGCGGCGATCTTCACCACGCCGGGCCGCGACAGGCTCAGGGGGCCATTGCCGGTCACGGGGGTCACCTGCCCCGAGCTTTTCGCGATCAGTTCAATTGCGTCCATCTGGTAATTTCTCCCCGAAGTGAATGAAGTGACATCGCCCATGCGCCATGGGTACTCGCCACGAACCGCGGGCAGACTAGAGCAGCGGGCCGGCGCATGGGTTAGGAAACTCCCTAAAGCCGTAGGAACTCCGACGCCCGGGACGGGCTTTTAGGAAATTCCTCAAGCCGCCCGCTGTTTTTCGGACTCGGGCCGGCGCGCCGGCCGCAATGAAAAACGGCGCGAACGAGGTTCGCGCCGCAGGTGGGAGCCAGCGCGCCGGGAGCGGCCGCCCCGGCGCCGGGCCGCTCAGACCACGTACAGGCCCTCCTGGATCAGCAGATGCGCATAGGACGCGCTCTTCGAGGTGTAGACGTCGTAGGTGACGGCGCCCTCGGTGACCTGCTGCGCCTGCCGCACCCAGTCCGTAAGGTCGATGTCGACGCTGTCGACCACGCCGTTCTGGCCGCTGTCGCCGGTGATCCTCAGGCTGTGCCGGGCCTCGCCGTCGGGCTCGGTGACCTTCAGCAGGTCGGCCAGGCTCAGCGTCAGCGACTGGCTCAGCCCTTCGCTCAGGCGGATGGCCTCGATGCCCTCCAGCCTGTCGGCGACCTGGCCCAGGTCCAGCGCATTGCGCGAGGCCCAGACCAGGATGTCGTAGCCGGCGCCGCCGTCGATGTGGGCGAAGCCGGTGCCGTCGATGAGGATGACGTCGTTGCCCTCGCCGCCGCTGGCGGTGGTGTAGCCACGGGCGTCGAGCATGTCGTCGGCGGCAGTGCCCACGGCGTCGGAGACCGGCAGGTAGTCGACGTGGGTGGCGCCGCCCTCGGCCACCGCCGGGGCCAGCCCGAGGGTCTCGTCCAGGTCCACCAGGCGGCCCTTGACGGCGCTGCCGCTGCCATCGCCGACGCCGCTGTCGGTCCAGCTGACGAACAGCTTGCCGCTGTCGAGGAAGGTGGCGTCGACCTGCATCTGGTCGCCGCTCACCAGTTGGTTGATGTGCAGTTCCTGGCCGACCTTGCGCCCGGCATCGTCGAAGAACTGGGCATACACGCCATAGCTGCCGGAGCCCGGCGCCGCCTCGCTGCGCGACACGTAGACCACCACGAAGCCGCCGCCCTCGCGGGCCACCACCATGGGCTCGGACTGGTCGCCGGTGGTGCTGTTGGACACCAGGAACTCGCTGCCCAGCGCCGCGCCGGTGACGTCGAAGATGCGCCCCCAGGTGCTGGTGCCGGACTGGTCCGGGCCGCTGTGGTCGTTGGAATCCCAGGTGACGATGAAGTTGCCGTTGGCCAGCCTCGACACCGCCGGCGAGGACTGCTTGTTGGCCGAAGTCTGGTTGGCGCGGATTTCCTCGCCCAGCAGCCCGGTCGCCGGGTCGTAGAGGCGGAAGTAGGACTCCACCCCCGCTGCGCCGCCGATATCGCGGTTGTAGGCGATCACCACGGTGCCGTCCAGCAGGGTCGCCAGGGACGCCGCGTCCGGCCCCGCCGTGGTGTGGTAGGTGGCGTCGCCCACCAGCCGGTCGCCGCCCACCGGCGAGCCATCGGCGGCGTACTGGCGCATGAATATCTGCCACTTGCCACTGGTACCGCTGATGTTGGCGCTCCAGCTGACGATGTAGCCGCCGTCTTCCAGCGCGGTGATGCTGGAGAAGCGCTGCTGGCCGACGTCGTTGACGTTGACCCCGGACTCGCCGCCCTGGGGCTGCGCGCCGCTGATGTTGCCGTCGAGGTCGTAGGTGTAGCCGAACGTCTGCTGCATGATCGCGTCGCTGCCACCGGTATGGCTGGTCCAGCTGACCACGAAGCTGCCGTCGGCCAGCACCGCCACCGCCGGCTTGCCCTGGAAGTCGCCGGTCGTGGCGTTGACCACGAACTCGCCGCCCACCGGCATGCCGGCGGCATCGAACAGCTGGGCCATGATGCAGTCGTTGGAATCATCGCCCGTGGCCGATTCCCAGACGACTATGAAGCCGCCGTTGGGCAGGCTCGCGGTGGCCGGATGGTCCTGGGCGCCGCCCAGGGTGCCGTTGACGCGGAACTCGGAGAAGTAGCCGGCGTCGATGTCGATCACCGTGCCCTCGATGCCCCAGCCGCTGCTGTCGGACTTGTCGCTCTGCCAGGTCACGTAGACGTTGCCGTCGGCCATCAGCGTCGCATCCAGCACGTTCGAGCCGGCCTCGTTCGAAGCCTGGTTGCCATCGGTGGTCGGGTTGACCAGGAACTCGCGGCCCAGCTTGTTGCCCTGGGCGTCGTAGCGCTGGGCGAAGACCGCCGAACCGCTGCCGTCGCCGCCGGCAGCCCCCCAGATGACCAGGTAGCCGCCGTCGTCCAGCGCCACCGCGGTGGGCTTGTACTGGTCGCCGGCGATGCCGGTGTTGACGCGCACGTCGCCCGGGCCGATCTGCTGCACGGCGCCGGTGGCCGGGTCGACGCTGTAGTGCGCCATGTAGACGTCGAAGCCGGTGCTACCCGGCGGGTTGCCTTCCCAGACCACCACGAAGCTGCCGTCCTTGAGGACGATCACGTCCGGGTTGTTCTGGTCGTTGCCGGCGCCGGCGTTGACCTGGAAGTTGCCGCCCAGCGCGGTGCCGTCGGCCGCGTGGAGCTGGCCGATGACGCCGGTGCCGGAGGCATCGCCCGGGCCGTTGCGGCCGCTCCACACGGTCACGTACATGCCCTGGTGCGCGGCATCGCCGAACACCGCCATGGCCGGAGCGCCCTCGGCGCCATAGGCCTGGCCGCTGCCCGCCAGCACATCGCCGGTGAGTGGCTGGTTGTCGGCATCGAAGGTGCGCTGCGCCACCAGGTCGGTGGAGCCGGAGTCGGGGTTGCTCGTCCAGCTGATGGTGTAGCCACCGTCCGGGTGCGCCACGGCGCTGGGGTGGCGCTGGTCGCCGGCAGTGCCCAGGTTGACCGCGAACTCGTCGGTCAGCGGCGTGCCGTCGGCGCCATAGCGGCGCGCCATGATGCCGTCGCCGCTGGTGTCCGGGCCCGCCTGGTAGGACTCCCAAACCACCAGGTAGCCGCCATCGGCCAGGGCCACCACCTGCGGGCCGTCCTGGTCGCCGCTGTTGCGCTGGTTGACCTGCTGTTCGCTGCCGACGCGGGTCACCCCGTCGGCCTCGAACAGTTGCATGAACACGTCGGTGCCGGTGCCGCTCTGCCAGACCACGATGATCCGGCCATCGGCCAAGGTCGCCGCGCTCGGGTTGGTCTGCGGGCCGGCCTCGGTGGTGTTCACTTCCACGGTGTGGCGGTCCAGCTGGTAGTCGGCCAGGGCCGCGCCCTGGATGGCCACCGGCGGTGCCTGGTGGCCGGCCGCGTCATGGGCCGACAGGCTGCCCTGCTCGCCCTGGGCCAGCGGGTTGGGGTAGAAGTCCCAGCGGCCGTATTCGTCGGCGACCACCGTGTGGGTGACGCCCTCGGCGTCGACCACGCTGACGGTCGCCCCCGGCTCGGTGCGCCCGCCCAGGCGCTCGGCGCTGTTGGTGTCCAGGCCGACGCTGAGCACGCTGATCTGCGGCGGGCTGGCCGGCACGTAGTCGAGGCCGGTGGCGCCCTCGCCCAGTGGCGGCGGCGGAATCAGCCCGAGGGTTTCGTCGAGGTCCACCAGGCTGCCCTTGATGGCGCTGCCGCTGCCATCGCCGACGCCATTGTCGGTCCAGCTGACGAACAGCTTGCCGCTGTCGAGGAAGGTGGCGTCGACCTGCATCTGGTCGCCGCTCACCAGTTGGTTGATGTGCAGTTCCTGGCCGACCTTGCGCCCGGCGGCGTCGAAGTACTGGGCGTAGATGCCCCAGGTGCCGGCGCCCGGCGCCGCGTCGGTGGCCGACTGGTAGACCACGACGAAGCTGCCATCCGCGCGCGGCACCACCACCGGCATGGCCTGGTCGCCCAGGGTGCTGGTGCTGAGCAGGAACTCGTTGCCCACCGGCACGCCGGCGGCGTCGAAGATCCGCCCCCAGATGCCGTAGCCGGACTGGTCCGGGCCGCTGTGGTCGTTGGAATCCCAGGTGACGATGAAGTTGCCGTTGGCCAGCCCCGACACGCTGGGCGAGGCCTGGCTGTTGGCGGTGGTCTGGTTGGCGACGATCTCGGGCCCGAAGCTCTGGGTGTTCGGATCGTAGATGCGGAAGTAGGCGTCGCCGCCGCCGAGGTTGCGCGCGTAGGTGAACACCACGCGGCCATCGGCCAGGGTGCTGATGGAGGCGCCGATGATGTCGCTGGTGTAGTGGGTGGCGCTGACCAGCAGGTCGCCGCTGGCCGGCGAGCCGTCGGCGTCGTACTGGCGGGCGTAGATGCGCCAGCCGCCGCCCTCCCAGGACTTCCAGCTGAGCATGTAGCCGCCGTCTTCCAGCGCGGTGATGCTGGAATAGCGCTGGCTGTCGGCATCGTTGAGGTTGACCCTGGACTCGCCGCCCTGGGGCTGCGCGCCGCTGATGTTGCCGTCGAGGTCGTAGGTGTAGCCGAACTTCTGCTGCATGATCGCGTCGTTGCCGCCGGCGTAGCTGGTCCAGCTGACCACGAAGCTGCCGTCGGCCAGCACCGCCACCGCCGGCTTGCCCTGGAAGTCGCCGGTGCTGGTGTTGACCACGAACTCGCCGCCCAGCGGCATGCCGCTGGCATCGAACAGCTGGGCCATGACGCAGTCGCTGGAACCATCGCCCGAGGCCGACTCCCAGACCACCACGAAGCCGCCATTGGGCAGGCTCGCGGTGGCCGAATGGTCCTGGGCGCCGCCGAGGGTTCCGTTGACGCGGAATTCGGAGTAGTAGCCGGCGTCGATGTCGATCACCGTGGCCTCGATGCCCCAGCCGCTGTTGTCGGCCTTGTCGCTCTGCCAGGTCACGTAGACGCTGCCGTCGGCCATCAGGGTGGCGTCCAGCAGGTTCTTCATGTCGACGTTGTCGCCGGCCCAGCCCTGGTTGCCCTCGGTGGTCGGGTTGACCAGGAACTCGCGGCCCAGCTTGTGGCCCTGGGCGTCGTAGCGCTGGGCGAAGATCGCCGAGCCGCTGCCGTCGCCGCCGGCCGAGCCCCAGATGACCAGGTAGCCGCCGTCGTCCAGCGCCACAGCGGTGGGCTTGTACTGGTCGCCGGCGATGCCGGTGTTGACGCGCACGTCGCCCATGCCAATCAGTTGCACAGCGCCGATGGCCGGGTCGACGCTGTAGTGCGCCATGTAGACGTCGAAGCCGCTGCTGCCCGGCGGGTTGCCCTCCCAGATCACCACGAAGCTGCCGTCCTTGAGGACGATCACGTCCGGGTAGTCCTGGTTGTTGCCGGTTTCTGTGTTGACCTGGAAGTTGCCGCCCAGCGAGGTGCCGTCGGCCGCGTGGAGCTGGCCGATGACGCCGGTGCCGGAGCTGTCGCCCGGGCCGTTGCGGCCGCTCCACACGGTCACGTACATGCCCTGGTGCGCGGCATCGACGAACGCCGCCATGGCCGGCGCGCCCTCGGCGCCATAGCCGGTGCCGCTGCCCACCACCACGTCACCGCCGAGCGGCTGGTCGTCGGCATCGAAGCTGCGCTGGACGATCCTGTCGGTGGAACCGCCATCGGGATCGCTGATCCAGGAGATGGTGTAGCCGCCGCCTGGGTGCGCCACCACGGAGACCGACAGCTGGCCGCCGGCGGTCAGCTGGTTGACGGCGAATTCGTCGGTCAGCGGGCTGCCATCGGCGCCGTAGCGGCGCGCCATGATGCCGTCGTTGCTGGTGTCCGGGCCGGCCAGCCAGGACTCCCAGACCACCAGGTAGCCGCCATCGGCCAGGGCCACCACCTGCGGGCTGTCCTGGTTGTAGCTGCTGCGCTGGTTGACCTGCTGCTCGCCGCCGATGCGCGTCACGCCATCGGCCTCGAACAGCTGCATGTAAACCTCGGCATTGTTGCTGGCAGTGTCGCCGCCCTGCCAGACCACCGCTATCCTGCCGTCGGCCAGGGTGGTGACGCTGGGGTTGGCCTGCGGGCCGGCCTCGGTGGTGTTCACCTGGCTGGTGTAGCGCGTGAGGTCGTAGCTGGCCAGCACGTCGCCCTGGATGACGATGGGCTGCGATTGGTTGCCCGCCGCGTCCGCCACCGAGATGCTGCCGTCCTCGCCCAGGCCCAGCGGGTTAGGCTGCAGGCTCCAGCGGCCGTTCTGGTCGGCGGTGACGCTGTGCGCCGTGCCGGCCTTGTCGATCACCGTGACTATCGCCCCCGGCTCGGTCTGCCCGGCCAACTGCTCGGCGGTGTTGATGTCCAGGCCGACGTTCGGCGCCAGGGTATCGATCACGAACAGCCAGGGCGCGCTGGGCTCGGTGACGTTGCCCACCGCGTCGGTGAGGGTCGCGGTGAGCGCGTGCGGGCCGTCGGCCAGCGGCTCTTGCGGGGTGAAGCTCCAGTTGCCGGCCTCGTCCACCAGCGCCGAGCCGAGCGCCTCACCGTTGTCGTAGACCAGCACCAGCGAGCCCGGGGCGCCGCTGCCGGAAATGCTCGGCGTGGCGTCGCTGGTGAGGTTGCCGCAGACCTGGCTGGTGAAGGCCTCGGTCTGCAGCGCCAGCAGTTGCGGGGCTTCCGGCAACGCGGTGTGCAACTCGACCGGGAAGTCCTCGCTGGGCGTCTCGCTCATCTGCCCCGAAGGGCTCTGCGAGCTGGCCCAGAAGTATTTCATGCCGTCGCCGCCGAACCGGGCGAGGTCGCCGGTGGCCAGGCTCCATTCGCCGTTGGCGTCGATGACGGTGGAGCCCAGCAGTTCGCTGGGCGCCTGCGGGTCGTCGCTCAGGCGCACGTAGAGGAACAGGGTGGCGCCGGCGCTGCCGGTGCCGCTGAGGCTCAGGTTGGCGTCGTCGGTGCTGGCGCCCTTGTCGAGGTCGCCCTGCTGCGGGCCGAAGTCGTCCTGCACGCGGGTGATGCGCGGCGTCTCGGGCAGCGCGGTGTCGACCACGAAGTCCCAGGCCTCGCTGCGCGGGCCGAGGTTGCCGGCGGCGTCCAGCGCCTCGGCCTGGAAGCTGTGCGCGCCATCGGCCAGCGGCGTCTGCGGCTCGAAGCGCCAGTTGCCGGCTTCGTCCACGCTGGCCGTGCCGATCAGCTCGCCGTTGTCGTAGATGCGCACCAGCACGGCGCCGCCCTCGACATGGCCGCTGTAGGTCGGCGTGGCGTCGTTGCTCGGCTCGCCCTGGACGATGCCGCCGAAGGCGCCGCCTTCCACGTCGTCGAGCAGTGCCAGGTCGGTGATGGCGCCCGGCGCGGTGGTGTCGACCACGAAGCTCAGCGCCGGGCCCTGCGCGCTTTCGTTGCCGGCGGCGTCGGTGGCCGAGGCGCTGATCGCGTGCTCGCCTTCGGCCAGCGGGGTTTCCGGCTTGTAGCTCCAGTTGCCGTTGGCGTCGACGATGGCGCTGCCGATCGGGCTACCGTTGTCGTGGATGGTGATGAGGTCGCCGGGGTTGGCGCCGCTGCCGCTGATCACCGCGGCGCTATCGTCGCTGGCGGCGCCCGCCTCCAGGGCGCCCTGCTGCGTGCCGACGTTGTCGGTCACCACGACCAGCGCCGGGGCGTCCGGGGCCTGGGTGTCGATGGTCAGCTCGAAGCGGGTGCTGGCCTCGTTGCCGTTGGCGGCGGTGGCCAGGATGTCGTAGACGTGGCTGCCGTCGGCCTGCTCCGGCAACTCCAGGCTCCACTGGCCGGCGGCGTCGGCGAGCACCGAGCCGAGCAGCGTCGAGCCGTCGAGGATGCTGACGATGGCGCCGGCGCTGGCGGTGCCGGCCAGGCTCGGGCGGTTGTCGTCGGTGAGCGCCTTGTCGGCCAGGTCGCCCTGCTTGGCGCCGACGTTGTCGCTGGCCTTGATCACGCTGACGCTGACCGGCGCGGTATCGACACTGAACGCCAGCGCCGGGCCGGGCTCGCCGGCGTTGCCGGCGGCATCGGCGACCTGCGCGCGGATGCTGTGCTCACCATCGGCCAGCGGCTGGGCCGGGGTGAAGCTCCAGTCGCCATTGGCGTCGGCGGTGACGCTGCCCAGCACCTCGGCGCCATCGAAGAGAGTGACGATAGCCCCGGCCTCGGTCCTGCCGGAGAACACCGGCAGGGCGTCGTCGGTGATGCCGCCGACGGCGATCGGGCCGCGGACCAGGCCCTGGTCGTCAGTGGCCACTACCACTTCCGCGGACGCCGGCGCGCTGCCGTCGATGGTCAGGCTGAATTCGGCGCTGCCGCTGTTGGCGCCGTTGGAGACGCTGGCGGTATAGCTGTGTTCGCCGTCGGCCTGTTCCGGCAACTGGAAGCTCCAGTTGCCCTCGGCATCGGCGCTGACGCTGCCGATCTCGACGCCACCCGCGGAGATGATCACGAGCGCGTCGGCGAGGGTCTTGCCGACCAGAGTCGGGGTGGTGTCGTTGGTCAGCGCGGCGTTGCTCAGGCTTTGGGTTTCGCCCACGTCGTCGATGGCCGCCTCGATGCTGACCACCACGTCGCTGGTATCGACCAGGATCGTCAGCACGTCGCTCGGCTCGCTGACGTTGCCGGCCGCGTCGCTGGCGCTCACGCTGATGGCGTGCTCGCCGTCGGTGAGCGGCTGCGCCGGGGTGAAGCTCCAGTTGCCGTCGCCATCGACCGTGGCGGTGCCCAGCACCTCGTCGCCGTCCTTGATGGTGATGACGCTGCCCGGCTCGGCGCTGCCGCTGAAGGTCGGGGTGCTGTCATCGGTCACGCCGTTGTCGATGGGGCCGGTGACGTCGCCCTGGTTGTCGACGGCGAGGATCGCGCCGGGCTTCTCCGGCGCGCTGCCGTCGATGGTCAGTTCGAAGCGGGTGCTGGCGCTGTTGGCGCCGTTGCTGGCGGTGACGCTGTAGAGGTAGCTGCCATCGGCCTGCGCCGGCAGCTCCAGGCTCCAGGCGCCGGCGGCATCGGCCACGACCGAGCCGAGCACGCTGGCGCCGTCCATGACGGTGACCAGGGCGCCGGCGGTGGCGCTGCCCACCAGGGTCGGCGTGCGGTCGTCGGTCACCGCGCCGTTGCCCAGCTCGGCGGTCAGGCTGCCGGCATCGTCCAGCGCCTTGGCCACGCTGACCTGCAGCGGCCGGGTGTCGACCACCAGCACCAGCGCGTCGCTGGGCTCGCTGGCATTGCCGGCGGCATCGGTGACCACTGTGCTGATGCTGTGCTCGCCCTCCCCCAGCGCCTCGGCCGGGGTGAAGCTCCAGTTGCCGTCGCCGTCGACGATGGCGGTGCCCAGCACGTTGTCGCCATCCTTGATGGTGACGGTGGCGCCCGGCTCAGCGCTGCCGCCGAATGTAGGGGTGCTGTCGTCGGTCACGCCGCCGGCGATGGGGCCGGTGACGGCGCCGACGTTGTCCAGGGCGCTTGGCGCGTCCGGGATGGCCGGCGCGCTGGTGTCCAGCAGGATGTCGAAGCCGCCGGTGGCCGGGCTCCACTGCCCGGCCGAATCCACGGCCTTGGCGGTCAGAGTCTTCAGGCCGTCGGCGCCGAGGTCGGCCAGGTCGATCGACCAGTTGCCCTCGGCGTCGGTGGCGACGCTGCCGACCTCGCTGCCATTGACGTAAAGATGCACCACGGTGCCCGGCTCGGCGGTGCCCTTGACGGTCGGACTGCGGTCGTCGGTCTGCGCGCCCGGTTGCAGGTGGCCGCTGGTGATCGGCGCCTGGTCGTCGATGACGTGTTCGATGGAGGGCGCAGCCGGCGGCGTCAGCTTGAGGCTGAAGGGCCAGTCGGCGCTCTTCGGCCCTTCGTTGCCGGCGGCATCCACCAGCGCGGCCTGGAAGTTGTGCTCGCCGGCCAGCAGCGGCAGCGCCGGCTCGAAGCTCCACTGGCCGTCGCTGACGCTGGCGCTGCCGATCAGCACGCCGTTGTCGTAGACGTTCACGCTGACGATGTCGGCCGGTATGCCACTGCCACCGAAAGTCGGCCTGGCATCGTCGGTCACGCCGCCGCGGACGATCTCGCCGGTGACGCTGCCGACGTCGTCGAGCAGGCTCAGCGAGCCGCCCTCCTCCGGCAGCTCGACGGGCGCGAGGGTGTCTACGGTGAAGCGCCAGCCGTCGGCCGGCAGCAGCTCGCTGACATTGCCGGCGGCATCCATCGCGCTGGCCTGCAGATTGTGCTCGCCATCGGTCAAAGGCTGGGTGGGAATGAAGCTCCAGCTGCCGTCGGCGGCGACCAGGCTGCTGCCGATCAGCTCGCCGTTGTCGTAGATGTTCACCAGCACGGCATCGCCGCCGACCAGTTGGCCCTTGAACTCGGGCTGGTCGTCGTCGGTATGGCCGCCCTGGGCGATAGGCCCGGTGATGGCGCCGACATCGTCGATCAGGCTGAGGCCCGCCTCGGCCTGGGAGATATCGGGGGCGGAGGTATCCGCGGGTTCGGTGATGGTCGGCGGGCTGACGTTGCCCGAGGGATCGGTGATGGTGATGCTGCCGCTCTCGCCGTTCTCCAGCGGGTTTTCCGGGAACTCCCAATTACCGTTTTCGTCGACGACAGTGGTCACGGTGCTGCCATCCGGCAGTTCCACGGTGACGATGCCTTCCGGCTCGCCGGTGCCGCTCAGGCCGTCGCCATTGTTGTCGGTGATGACCGGCGGTTCCGGCGCGATCACGTCTGCCGGTTCGGTGGTAGTCGGCGGGCTGACGTTGCCCGAGGGATCGGTGATGGTGATGCTGCCGGACTCGCCGTTTTCCAGTGGGTTCTCCGGGAATTCCCAATTACCGTTTTCGTCGACGGCGGTGGTCACGGTGCTGCCATCCGGCAGCTCGACGGTGACGATGCCTTCCGGCTCGCCAGTGCCGCTCAGGCCGTCGCCGTTGTTGTCGGTGATGACGGGCGGTTCCGGTGCAATGACGTCGGCCGGTTCGGTAGTAGTCGGCGGGCTGACGTTGCCTGAGGGATCGGTGATGGTGATGTTGCCGGACTCACCGTTCTCCAGCGGGTTCTCCGGGAATTCCCAATTACCGTTTTCGTCGACGACAGTCGTGACGGTGCTGCCATCCGGCAACTCGACGGTGACGATGCCTTCCGGCTCGCCGGTGCCGCTCAGGCCATTGCCGTTGTTGTCGGTGATGACTGGCGGTTCCGGCGCGATCACATCGGCCGGCTCGGTCACGATCGGCGGGCCGACATTCCCCGGGGGCTCGGTGATGCTGCCGCTCTCGCCGTTTTCCAGCGGACTCTCCGGAAATGCCCAGTTGCCGCTCTCATCGGCGACGGTGGTAACAGTGCCGCCGTCCGAGCCACCGCCGCCACCACCGCCCCCCGCCGCTGCGGCCAGGCCGCCGACACCCAGGGCGCCGAGGCCGGCAAGCGGCAGCACGCCGAAGACGGCGTAAGTGTCGTCGCTGCGTTCCGCCAGCAGTTGCTCGATGGAGTCCAACTCGGTGGTCACCCAGGGCTCGTTCTGGTCCGCCAGCCACAGCTCGCCGCCGGGGGCCTCCAGCACCAGGTCGTGGCGCACGCCGTTCACGGCCTGGAAGAAATTGTCAATATTGATGACTTCGCCGTTCTTCAAACGGATCACCAGGCTGTCGCCATTTCGGCCGATGGACTGGATGCTGTCGGGCGCGGCCGCGATCTTCACCACGCAAGGGTGCGCCAGCGACAACAGGTTCTTGCCGCTGACATCGGTAACCTGCCCCGAACTTTTCGCAATCAGTTGAATTGCGGCCATGTGAGCTCCCGCCTGATAAGGCTATTTCTTCAATTTCGTGAACACGGGATGGCTCGAAAAGGAATTGTCCCAGTGCCATGTAATATCCAGCCCGGGCCATTCAATAGCGAACTCGGAAATTCCTTTTCAGCGATGGGCAGTATTAAAAATTCATCACCGGCAATAATTAGGATTATCCTGAACCAACCCAAGCCGATAAATTCCGATATGCCATCGGAAAATTCTTAACCCATTCTGAAAATCAAACTGTCGCCACATCGCCACGGATGAAAAATGGAAATAAAAAAGCGGGCTGCATAGGCCCGCTTTTTCCGAGTGGCTGGAGGTTGTTGGCCATCAGTCGAAGAAATGCTTCTCCAGGCAGCAGGCCAGCAGTTCCTGGTCCGTGGTCACGCCGAGACGGCGCTTGGCCGATGCCTTCTGCGCGCTGATGGTCTTGTCGCTGCGCCGCAGCAAGCGCGCTATTTCACACACGCGCAAGCCCGAGACGAACAGCCGCAACACCTCGTATTCCTTGACCGAGAGCGAGGTCAGGCGGCTGTGCAGGTCGCCGCCGTCCCCCGTGCAGGGGTTGAGCACCCGGCGACCCTTGCACAGGGCGTCCAGGGCCGACAGCAGCTGGGCCATGCCCGCATCCTTGCGCACCACGCCCTGCACCCCGAGCTCGCACAGGCGGTCCAGCACCAGGCGGTTGGACAGCATGGTGAAGACCAGGAACCTCACCTCGGGGAAGTTGCGCACCAGGTAGCCGATGAAGCGCACACCGTCCCCGTAGACTTCGTCCCCGGGCATGCTGAAGTCGATGATCGCGATATCGAAATGTTCCCGTCGCAATGCCTCGACCAACTCACCAGAAGTTCGCACCTCACATGCCACTTGATATTGCGGATGGCGCTCCAGAATCCCACGGACTCCCATCAATACGACTGCGTGATCATCCGCCAGAACGATCTTGATCTTTTTCAAGGAAACCTCACAAACGACGATAACTCGATACAACAGCAAACTTTCTCGGCTGCCTAATCTAATGGAAGCTCCTGAAAAACGGCACCTCAAAAGCGCCTATTCAATCAATATAAGAAAAATCCCACATGGCACCCAAGTACCAGTGGATGACGGAAAACAAGGCGGACCAAGGCCGACGCGCGGCTACGGGTTCGTTCAACAGGAACAGAGAGGTCGGCTATGCCGTAGGGAAAAATCAGACGAGCCCGAAGGCAAAAAGGGGGGAGGTGGAAGGCGTACACGGGGAATTGTGGCTAGGAAAAGCGCCCCCCGAAAATGGAGGTGGCCCCGCCAGCCACACCCCGGCACACGATGTCACCGCTGCGGCTGCTCCCTTCCGGGCCTGACCGGGTTCACGGCTGATCGTTGCGGGGGGACCGACAGGGCCACCATAACGAAGCCCGCCTAGGTGGCGGGCGGCGACATTGTACCGAGCCCAGCGCAAGTTACAAGCACTTCAAGCACTTACCGGTGAATTCCGCGATGGCATACACATAAATAGCATTTTGATATCACTTTGCTCCGCGACATGATGGCACACTGCCATGGCACTGGTGAGGTGGAGGGGAAGGACTCCCCCTCGGCGCTTCAGCCCTCAACGCTTTGGGAGAATTCCGATGATCAAGTCTGCTTTCGCTGTTCTGGCCCTGGGCCTGTCTCTCTCTTCCACTGCCTTCGCCAATGGCGGCACCATCAGCTTCAGCGGGCACGTCTACTCGCCGCCGTGCAAGATCATCGACTTCACCAGCCAGGCCAGCACGCAACAGGCACGCCTGGACCTGGCCGGCTGCGGCGAGACCTCGCGCCTGTCGTTCAGCGAACCGTCCGGGCAGGAAGCGGCCCGCCAACTGGCGGTGACCGACCTGGACGGCCGCAAGGTCGACCTCGGCGCCGAGAACGAGGCGCAGGACGGCGGCATGAACCTGGTGCTGCGCAACCTGGACGGCCGCAGCAACGGGCGGCCGCTGATGCTGAACATCACCTACCTCTGAGTTTCCCCTCCCCCACTCGCCCGGCGGCGTGGGGGATAGCCTCATTCGGCGCGGATCATGCCGCCGGGAATCGGCTGGGTGGAGACCTCCAGGTTCGGCCCCAGGTAGAGGTCGCTCTTCTCGAAGCCGGGCCGGCTGCTGAAGCTGGCGTACTTCTCCTGCCCGCGGTGGAAGGTGAAGGCCACGCGGTAGTCGCCGCCGCGCAGCAGGCGCAGCGGGAAGTTCAGCACGGCGCCCGGCTGGATTTCCCCGGAGAGGGTTTCCTCGCCGTTCTCCTTGAAGCTGTAGCTCGCCGGCGCGCTGGCGTTGGCGTCGTAGTGCAGCTGGATCTGCGGACGCTCGGTCCAGGCCACATAGAGGGCGAACAGCAGGACCAGGGCGATCAGCCCCGCGAGCCGCTGCTTTCTAGCCTTGTCCATCGCCGCCTCCGGTCAGTTGAGGCTGTCGGCCAGGGCCTTGGCCGGGACGAAGCGCACCACCTTCTTCGCCGCGATCTCGATGCTCTTGCCGGTCTGCGGGTTGCGCCCGGTGCGCGCGGCGCGCTCGCTGACCTTGAGCTTGCCGATGCCCGGCAGGGTCAGCTCGCCGTCGTTCTCCAGGCTGTCCTGGACGATCTGCGCCAGTTGCTCGAACACGCCACGCACCGAGGCCTGGGTCAGGTCGAGGGACTCGGCGATGTCGCGTACCAGTTGTTCCTTGGTCATTGCCATGTGTTGCTTCTCCGAATGGTCTTGGGAATGGGTTCAGGCGTTCAGGCCATGGTCGGCCAGCAGCTTCAGCAGCCCTTCTTCGTCCATGACGTCAACGCCGAGTTCCTGGGCCTTGGCCAGCTTGGAGCCGGCGCCGGGGCCGGCCACCACGCAATGGGTCTTGGCCGACACGGAGCCTGCGACCTTGGCGCCCAGGCTTTCCAGTTTCTCCTTGGCGACGTCGCGGCTCATGGCCTCCAGGGTGCCGGTGAGCACCCAGGTCTGCCCGGCCAGCGGCAGGCCCTCGGCCTGCTTCTTCTCGCTCGCCCAGTGCATGCCGAACTCGCGCAGTTGCTCCTCGATCTCACGGGTGCGCTTGGCATTGCCGGCGTCGTCGAAGAACTCGCGCAGGCTCTTGGCCGCGCGCTCGGGCAGGCGCTCGACCTGGCGCAGGTCGAGCCAGTCGGCGTGGATGATGCCTTCCAGCGAACCGAAGCGGCTGGCCAGCTTTTCCGCGCCGGTGGCGGCGATGAAGGGGATGTTGAGCTTGTCGATGAAGCCGGCCAGGGTGGCGCAGGCGGCGAACTCGGCAGCCACCTCGCCCTCCTCCTGCAACTGCACGCCGTGCTCGGCGTCGAGCAGTTCGGCGATCACCTTGCGGTTGTGCTCGTCGGCGAAGAAGTTGTGGATCTCGTAGGCCACCTCGGCGCCGACGTCCGGCAGGTAGGTCAGCACTTCCGGCAGGGCCTTCTGGATGCGCGCCAGCGAACCCAGGGCGCGGGCCAGCAGCTTGGCGGTCTCCTCGCCGACGTCGGGGATGCCCAGGGCGTAGACGAAGCGCGCCAGGCTCGGCCGGCGGCTGTCGGCGATGGATTTGAGCAGCTTGTTGCTGGAGACCTCGGCGAAGCCTTCCAGCTCGATCACCTGCTCGTAGGTCAGGCGGTAGAGGTCGGCCGGCGACTTGACCAGGCCCTTGTCCACCAGTTGCTCGACGATCTTGTCGCCGAGGCCGTCGATGTCCATGGCCCGGCGCGAAACGAAGTGGATGATCGACTGCTTGAGCTGCGCCTGGCAGAACAGGCGGCCGACGCAGCGGTAGATGGCGCCTTCGCTGACCGACTCGCGGCCCTTGGCGCGCTTGACCAGTTGCGTGCGCTCGACCTGCGAGCCGCACACCGGGCAGGTCTCGGGGATGTGCACCGGGCGCGCGTCGGCCGGGCGGCGCTCGACGACCACCTGCATCACCTGCGGGATCACGTCGCCGGCGCGGCGGATGATCACGGTGTCGCCGATCATCAGGCCCAGGCGCGCCACTTCGTCCATGTTGTGCAGGGTGGCGTTGGACACGGTGACGCCGGCCACCTGCACCGGCTTCAGGCGCGCCACCGGGGTCACGGCGCCGGTGCGGCCGACCTGGAATTCCACGTCGAGCAGTTCGGTGAGTTCCTCGCGGGCCGGGAACTTGTGGGCGATGGCCCAGCGCGGCTCGCGGGCGCGGAAGCCCAGTTCGCGCTGGAAGTCGATGCGGTTGACCTTGAACACCACGCCGTCGATCTCGTAGGCCAGACTGTCGCGGCGCTCGCCGATGTCGGCGTAGTAGTCCTGGCAGCCCTTCACCCCGCGGGCCAGCTTCAGCTCGCGGCTGACCGGGATGCCCCAGGCCTTGAAGGCTTCGAGGATGCCGATCTGGGTGTCCGGCAGGCTGCCGCCCTCGACGCGGCCGAAGCCGTAGGCGCACAACTCCAGCGGGCGGCTGGCGGTGATCTTCGGGTCGAGCTGGCGCAGGCTGCCGGCCGCGGCGTTGCGCGGGTTGGCGAAGGTCTTGGCGCCGGCTTCCATCTGCCGGGCGTTGAGCGCCTCGAAGCCGGCCTTGGACATGAACACCTCGCCGCGCACTTCCAGCACTGCCGGCCAGCCCTCGCCGTGCAGGCGCAGGGGGATGTTGCGCACGGTACGCACGTTGGCGCTGATGTCCTCGCCGGTGCTGCCGTCGCCGCGGGTAGCGCCGCGGGTCAGCCGGCCGTTCTCGTACAGCAGGCTGACCGCCAGGCCGTCGAGCTTGGGCTCGCAGCTGTAGTCCACCTCGGCGCCGCCGCCGAGCAGGTCGCCGCCCGGCAGCAGGTCGGCCAGGCCTTCGCGCACGCGGCGGTCGAAGTCCAGCAGGTCCTGTTCCTCGAAGGCGTTGCCCAGGCTGAGCATGGGGATTTCGTGGCGGATTTCGCCGAAGGCCGAGGCGGCGGCCCCGCCCACGCGCTGGGTCGGCGATTCGGGGGTGACCAGGTCGGGGTGCTCGGCCTCCAGTTCCTTCAGTTCGCGGAACAGGCGGTCGTACTCGGCGTCCGGCACGCTGGGCTCGTCGAGCACGTAGTAGCGGTAGTTGTGCGCGTCCAGCTCGCTGCGGAGCTGGGCGATGCGTTGGGCGGCGGTCTGGGTGGTCATAGAAGAAGCCATAAGCGAAAGGCTGGAAGCTGGAAGCTAGAAGCTAGAAGCTGAAAGCCAAAAAGCAAAGCCGGAAGGACAGGGGTCGCTTCCGGCTTCGGGCTTTAGGCTTCCAGCTTATCTTTTCTGCGTCAGCGCGCGGCGTTCGAACTCGATGATGCGCTGGCGGTAATGCTCGATGGTCTGCGCGGTCATCACGCTGCGCTGCTCGTCCTTCAGCTCGCCGTTGAGCTCGTGGGCCAGCTTGCGGGCGGCGGCGACCATCACGTCGAAGGCCTGCTTCGGATGGCGCGGGCCCGGCAGGCCGAGGAAGAAGCTCACCGCGCGGGTGCTGAACTGGTCGATGTTGTCCAGGTCGAAGGTGCCCGGCTTGACCGCGTTGGCCATGGAGAACAGCACTTCGCCGTTGCCGGCCATGCTCTCGTGGCGGTGGAAGATGTCCATGTCGCCGAAGCGCAGGCCGCTCTCGAGGATGTTCTGCAGCAGGGCCGGGCCCTTGAAGCCACCCTCGTCGCGGCAGATCACGTTGATGATCAGCACCTCTTCCACCGGAGCCGGAGCGGGAGCGGCGGCGGGCGCCGGGCGCTCCTTGTCCTTTTCCTTATCCTTCCTGCGTTCCTTGCCGCGGGATTTTTCCTTGGGCGCCTCGGCCAGGGGGTCGGGGAAGTCTTCCTCGTCCAGCGGGCCGAGCAGGTTGGGCGCCGGGTCGTCCAGGGCCAGATCGCCCTGGCGCGGCTCGCCACGGCGCTTGCCGCGGGCCGGGTCCTTGGCGCTGACCTTGGGCAGGTCGTGCTCGTCCAGCGAAGGTTCGTGGTGCTCGACCACCCGCGAGGGGCCCAGCACCTCGGCGCTGCCGCCGTCGTCATCGTCGTCCAGTTGGTTGGCGAAGTGGCGGTCCAGCTTGAACTTCAGCTTGCCCTTTCCGCCCCGCATGCGCCGCCAGCCATCGAACAGAATGCCGGCGATCACGATAAGCCCAATGACGATCAGCCATTCGCGCAGACCGATATCCATCTAATCCCAGTGCCCCTGATAAAAATGATGATGAAAAAGGGATGTCCTATCCCGGTAAAACGCGAACCTCGAGTTGTATGTTCGCGTGTAACAAAGTGGGCATTAAGCTAGCATGCCCGACACAACTTTTACACCGTCTGCGGCTGTTGTCCGCAGCAATAATCGCAACTTTTCCCGAGCCCGCCCAAGATCAGGCTTACCCCAATCGAATCAAGGGGTTAGGCATATCCCCCAGTACAGCACAAGTCAGCGCCCGGCGCTGGCGAATACTGTACGAAATTTGTCCAGGAGGCACTTCGTCAGGCTTCCGCCAGTGCCACGGCTTCTTCCACGTCGACCGCCACCAGGCGCGAACATCCCGGTTCGTGCATGGTCACGCCCATCAACTGGTCGGCCATTTCCATGGCGATCTTGTTGTGGGTGATATAGATGAACTGCACTTTCTCGGACATTTCCTTGACCAGGCGGGCATAACGCCCGACGTTGGCGTCGTCCAGCGGCGCATCGACCTCGTCGAGCATGCAGAACGGCGCCGGGTTGAGCTGGAAGATGGCGAACACCAGGGCCAGCGCGGTCAGCGCCTTCTCGCCGCCGGACAGCAGGTGGATGGTGCTGTTCTTCTTGCCCGGCGGGCGCGCCATGATCGCCACCCCTGTATCGAGTAGATCTTCGCCGGTAAGTTCCAGGTAGGCGTGACCGCCGCCGAACACCTTGGGGAACAATGCCTGAAGGCCAGCATTGATCTGGTCGAAGGTTTCCTTGAAGCGGTTGCGGGTTTCCTTGTCGATCTTGCGGATGACGTTTTCCAGGGTGTCCAGGGCTTCCACCAGGTCGTCGTTCTGCTCGTCCAGGTAGCGCTTGCGCTGGGATTGCTGCTGGTATTCGTCGATGGCCGCGAGGTTGATCGCGCCCAGGCGCTGGATGCGCCCGGCCAGTTCCTCCAGGCGGTTTTCCCAGACCTTCTCGGCGGCGTCGTGGGGCAAGGTGCCGAGCACCGTGTGCAGGTCGTAGCCGTCCTCGCCGAGCTGCTCCTGCAGCGCCTTGCGACGAACGGTCAGGGCCTGCCACTCCATGCGCTGCTGCTCCAGCTGGCCGCGCAGCAGCTGCGACTGCTGCTCGGCCTGGGTGCGGCGCTTCTCGGCGTCGCGCAGCTGGCGGTCGGCGTCTTCCAGGGTCAGGCGCGCGGTCTTGAGTTCCTCTTCCACGCCCATGCGCCGCTCCAGCAGCTCTTCCAGGCGCATGCGCAGTTCTTCCAGGGGCGCGGCGCCCTCCTCCAGGTTGAGGCTGAGCTGCTCGCAGCGCTCGACCAGGCGCACGGCCTGCACGTCGAGGCGCTCCAGGGCCTGGCGGGTGGATTCGTGCTGGGCCTTGAGCGAGCCGACGCGCACCGCCAACTGGTGGGCGTGGTCCTTGTGCTGGCGGGCTTCCTGGCGGATGCGGTCGAGGCGTTCGCGCAGTTCGTCGCGCTCGGCCAGCAGCGCCTCGCGGCGGCCGGTGTCCTCGGCCATGGCGTCCAGCGCCACCTGCAGGTGCAGGCGCGCCTCGCCCAGCTGTTCCTGCTCCAGGGCGCGCTGTTCGGCCAGTTCGGCCAGTTCCTCGTCGAGGCGGCGGCGACGCAGGGTCAGCTGTTCGACCTTGGCCTGCTGGGCCGAGAGCGCGGCCTTCAGCTCGCCGTGGCGGCGGCCCTCCTCCTGGATGCGCCGGCGCAGTTGCTCGCGGCCGTCCTCGGCCTGGCGCTGGGCCTGGCGCTGGGCTTCCAGCTGTTCTTCCAGGGCGGCCAGGCGTTCTTCCAGTTCTTCGCGTTCGGCGTACAGCCGTTCCAGCTCCTGGCCGCGGGCCAGCACGCCGGATTCGGCGGAATCGCCGCGGCGCACGCGCAGGAAATGCTTGCCGACCCAGTAGCCGTCGCGGCTGACCAGGCTCTGCCCGGCGCCCAGCGAGGCGCGCAGTTCCAGGGCCTGCTCCAGGCTTTCCACCGGGCGCACCCCGGCCAGCCAGGGCGACAGGTCGTGATCGGTGCTGACCATGTCCAGCAGGCTGCCGGCGGCACTGGCGGCGCCGCGCGGCAGGTCGAGCAGGCGCAGCTCGCCCTTTTCCAGGCCGGCATAGGGCAGCCCGGCGAAATCGTCCAGCAACACGGCGTGCAGGTCGGCGCCGAGCACGGTTTCCACCGCCAGCTCCCAGCCCGGCTCCACGCGCAGGCCCTCGGCCAGGCGCGGGCGCTGCTCCAGGCCCTGCTCGCGCAGCCAGTCGGCGGCGCCGGCGCCCGGATCCAGGGCGGCCTGCTGCAGGGCCTCCAGGGAGGCGATGCGGCCGTTCAGGCGCTGCAGTTCGCCCTGGGCCTGGTGCTGCGCGGCGTTGCCGTCCTGCAGGCCCTGGCGCACCTGTTCCAGGCGCTCGACCAGTTCCAGTTCCTCGGCCTGCAGTTCTTCCAGCTGCAGCTCGACGGCGGCCAGCTGTTCGCTCAATTCGAGGATGGCCGCGCCTTCCGGGTCGGCGGCCAGCTGCGCGCGCTCTTCGCTCAGGCGGCGTTCGCGCTCGCCCTGGCGCTCCAGGCTGTGTTCCAGGTGCTGGATGCTCGACTGCTGCACCTCGGCCTCGCGGCGCGGCTCGGCGCTGCGCTGGTTGAAGGCGTCCCAGCGCTGCTGCCAGTCGTGCATGCCGGCCTCGGATTCCTCCAGCAGGGCGCTGGCTTCCTCGGCGGCGGCGGCGCTGGTTTCCTGCTCGGGCGCGAGCATTTCCAGCTCCTCGGCCAGGGTCGCCAGCAGGGTGCGGTCGTGGCCCAGGTGCGATTCGGTTTCCTGGCGGGTGCGCTCGGCCTCGCGCAGGTCGTCCTGCAACTGGCGCATGCGCTGCTGGCCGTGCTGGATGCTCTGCTCGACGCGGGCGATGTCGCCGCCCACCGAGTAGAAGCGGCCCTGCACCTGGTTGAAGCGCTCGGACAGTTCGTGGTGGCCATCGCGCAGGCGCTCGATGCTGGCATCGGCGCTGCGCTGCTCGGCCACCAGGGCCTCGAAGGCCACTTCCTGGTCGCCGATCACCCGTTCCTTCTGCCCCACCTGCTCGTTCAGCTCGCGCCACTTCAGGGCGCCCAGCTGGGCCTTGAGCTGGCGCTCCTCGGCCTTGTATTCCTGGTATTTCTCCGCCGACTGGGCCTGGCGGTGCAGGCGTTCGAGCTGGCGCTCCAGTTCCTCGCGCAGGTCGGTCAGGCGCGCCAGGTTCTCCTGGGTGCGGCGGATGCGGTTCTCGGTCTCGCGGCGGCGCTCCTTGTACTTGGAGATGCCGGCGGCTTCCTCGATGAAGTTGCGCAGATCCTCCGGCTTGGCCTCGATCAGCTTGGAGATCATGCCCTGCTCGATGATCGAGTAGCTGCGCGGGCCCAGGCCGGTGCCGAGGAAGATGTCGGTGATGTCGCGGCGCCGGCACTTGGTGCCGTTGAGGAAGTAGGTGTTCTGGCCGTCGCGGGTGACGCGGCGGCGGATGGAAATCTCGGCGTAGGCGGCGTATTCGCCCACCAGGGTGCCGTCGCTGTTGTCGAAGATCAGCTCGATGGACGCCTGGGTCACCGGCTTGCGCGTATTCGAGCCGTTGAAGATGACATCGGTCATCGACTCGCCGCGCAGGTTCTTCGCCGAGCTTTCGCCCATCACCCAGCGCACGGCGTCGATGATGTTGGACTTGCCGCAGCCGTTGGGGCCGACCACGGCGGCCATGTTGCTCGGGAAGCTGACGGTGGTGGGGTCGACGAAGGACTTGAAGCCCGCCAGCTTGATGCATTTGAGGCGCATGCCGCTCTCCTCAGCGTTCGGCCAGGGCAGCCAGCACCAGCTGGCTGTTGTGGCGGCCGTAGTCCAGAAGCACCTCGCGGATGACCGCCTCGTCGCGGTCGATCACCGCCTGCAGCAGGCGGGCGAAGCTGTCGAGGAACTGGCTCATCTCGCTTTTGCGCCGTTCCAGGGCCAGGTGATAGGTGCGGCTGATGGCCGGCAGCAGGTTCTCCACCGTCTCCTGCAGGTAGGGGTTGGCGGCGAAGGGGAAGGCCGCGCGCATGATGTCGAAGCTGGACTCGACGAAGGCGTCGATGTCGCCGCGCTGCAGGCTTTCCAGCAGGCGCTGCTGGATGGCCAGGAACGGCTGCAGGTCGCCCTCCTCGCGCCAGGTCCGCGCCACCGCGCTGGCGAGCATGATGTACAGCTCCATGACCAGGCCGTAGAGGCTTTCCACGTGGCTGGCGGACAGCTCCGAGACCTGCGCGCCGCGGCGCGGCAGTATCACCACCAGGTGGCGGCGTTCGAGGATCAGCAGCGCCTCGCGCACCGAGCCGCGGCTGACGTTCAGGGCCTGGGTGACCTTCTGCTCCTGGATGCGTTCGCGTTCCTTGAGCTCGCCCCGGATGATGCGTTCGGCGAGGTGGTGGGCAATCTGCTCAGCCAGGCTGTCCGGGGCCTTGAACGTCATGGGTGTCCTTATCGCTGGAGGGCTGATGGAATGGGGCTTGCGGCCGCGAAGTGTAACACAGGGTGTTACCCGGCAACGCCCCGGTCAAGGGGCTCGACTGAACGAAGGTTGGTGCGTACGAAGAAAGGATTGGGCGCAGGATTGTCTGACAATCCTACAACGAGAATCGCGCCATGTTCGCCTTCCTTCCCCCTGCCTGGATGCTGCGCCTGAAGAAGGCCGGCTACTGGATCTGGCTGGTGCCGGTGTTCGGCATTCCGCTGAGCTACTGGTGGTCCTACGGCAGCGACCACCCCAACGCCTGGGCCTGGTTCGTCATCGCCGTGGTGTTCCTGGTCATCCCCGTGCTCGACGCCATCGTCGGCCGCGACCCGGCCAACCCCGACGAGGCCAGTGAAGTGCCAGTACTGGAGCGCGAGGGCTACTACCGCTTCCTCAGCCTGATGACCGTGCCGCTGCTGCTGGGCATGCTGGTCTACGGCGGCTGGGTGATCACCCACTACCAGGCATGGAACTGGGTGGGCAAGCTGGGCTGGATCCTCTCAGTGGGCACGGTGATGGGCGCCATCGGCATCACCGTGTCCCACGAGCTGATCCACAAGGACCCGCAGCTGGAGCAGCGCGCCGGCGGCCTGCTGCTGGCGGCGGTGTGCTATGCCGGGTTCAAGGTGGAGCACGTGCGCGGCCACCACGTGCACGTTTCCACCCCGGAGGACGCCTCCTCCTCGCGCTACGACCAGAGCCTGTACGCCTTCCTGCCCCACGCCTACAAGCACAACTTCCTCAACGCCTGGCGCCTGGAGGCCCAGCGCCTGAAGCGCAAGGGCCTGCCGGCGCTGCACTGGCGCAACGAGCTGATCTGGTGGTACGCCGTCAGCGCCCTCTTCCTGCTCGGTTTCAGCCTCGCCTTCGGCTGGCTCGGCGCGGTGTATTTCCTCGGCCAGGCGGCCATGGCCTTCACCCTGCTGGAGATCGTCAACTACGTCGAGCACTACGGCCTGCACCGCCGGCGCCTGGACGACGGCCGCTACGAGCGCACCTCCCACGAGCATTCGTGGAACAGCAACTTCCTGCTGACCAACCTGTTCCTCTTCCACCTGCAGCGCCACTCCGACCACCACGCCTACGCCAAGCGCCGCTACCAGGTGCTGCGCCACTACGACGACAGCCCGCAGCTACCCAACGGCTACGCCGGAATGATCGTCCTGGCGCTGTTCCCGCCGCTGTGGCGTGCGGTGATGAACCCCCGCGTGCGCGCCTACTACGCCGGCGAGGAATACCAGCTGAGCGATACCCAGCGCGCCTGAGCCCACCGAGTTCCACGCCTTTGCGGCAGCCACGTACCCCCGGCTGCCGTTTTTTTTGCGCCGCCGGGAGCGTAGGGCGCATAACGCCTACGGCGTTATCCGCCGTTTGTCCTCGGCTCCCGGCGGCTCCGGGGCTGATCTTGGCGTTGGCTCTGGCCCCGGTGTATCGGCGGATAACCGCGAACGGTTATTCGCCCTACGTTACTGCGATGCATCAGCCATGGCGTACCCATGTAGGAGCGGGCCCTGCGCGCGAATCGCGGGCAGGGCCCGCTCCTACACCTGCCGGTAAACACAACGCCCCGCTCCTACGAAAAAGCGCCTTGCCGGAAATAGCTGACCGAAAGATCAGAATTTTTGTTGACTTAAAAGTCAGCTTTTCCTAGATTCACCTCCATCGCGCCCCGCCCAACAACAAGAAAGCCTGGAGGCATGCCTTGATCAGGTTCCTGCTCAATCGCGAGCTGCGTGTCGAAGACCGCCTCGACCCGAATCTCACCGTGCTCAACTACCTGCGCCAGCACCTGGGCAAGACCGGCACCAAGGAGGGCTGCGCCTCCGGCGACTGCGGCGCCTGCACCGTGGTGGTGGGCGAGCTGGTCGGCGCCGAAGGCGCCGAGCGCATCCGCTACCGCACCCTCAACTCCTGCCTGACCTTCGTTTCCGCCCTGCACGGCAAGCAATTGATCGTGGTCGACGACCTCAAGCACCGCGGCGAACTGCACGGCGTGCAGCAGGCCATGGTGGATTGCCACGGCTCGCAGTGCGGCTTCTGCACCCCCGGCTTCGTCATGTCGCTGTTCGCCCTGCAGAAGAACAGCGCCGGCGAAACGCCCGAAGAACGTAAGGCCGAGGCCTACGAGGCGCTGGCCGGCAACCTGTGCCGCTGCACCGGCTACCGGCCGATCCTCGACGCCGCCGAGCAGTCCTGCTGCCAGAAGCGCCCGGACCAGTTCGATGCCGCCCAGGAGCAGACCATCGCCCAGCTCAAGGCCATCGCCCCGCGCGAGACCGCCGAGCTGAACAGCGGCGACAAGCGCTGCCTGCTGCCGCTGACCATCGCCGACCTGGCCGACCTCTACAGCGCCAACCCGCAGGCGCGCCTGCTGGCCGGCGGCACCGACCTGGCCCTGGAAGTCACCCAGTTCCACCGCGAGCTGCCGGTGATGATCTACGTCGGCCACGTCGAGGAGATGAAACGCGTCGAAGTCCTCGCCGACCGCATCGAGCTGGGCGCCGCCGCGCCGCTGACCGACTGCTATGCGGCCCTGGCCCACGACTACCCGGACTTCGGCGAGCTGCTGCACCGCTTCGCCTCGCTGCAGATCCGCAACCAGGGCACCCTCGGCGGCAACATCGGCAACGCCTCGCCCATCGGCGACTCGCCGCCGCTGCTGATCGCCCTGGGCGCGCGCATCGTGCTGCGCAAGGGCGAGAGCAGCCGCGAACTGCCCATCGAGGACTACTTCATCGACTACAAGGTCACCGCGCGCCAGGAAGGCGAGTTCATCGAGAAGGTCATAGTCCCGCGCCCGCAGGCCAACCAGGCGTTCCGCGCCTACAAGGTGTCCAAGCGCCTGGACGACGATATCTCGGCGGTCTGCGCGGCCTTCAGCATCAGCGTCGAGGACTGCCGCATCAGCGCCGTGCGCAGCGGCTTCGGCGGCATGGCGGCGATCCCCAAGCGCGCACGCGCCTGCGAGGCGGCGCTGCTCGGCCAGCCGTTCAACGCCGCCACCTTCGAACGCGCGGCCATCGCCCTGGGCGAGGACTTCACCCCGCTCTCGGACTTCCGCGCCAGCAAGGAATACCGCCTGCTCACCGCGCAGAACCTGCTGCGCAAATGCTTCCTCGAACTGGAAGCGCCCCAGGCCGTGACTCGGGTGACCGCATATGCATAAGCACAACAAGACCCAGGAAGAACTCCAGGCGCTGTTCCGCGCCGACCTGACCACCGGCGTGGGCCGCAGCGTCAAGCACGAAAGCGCGCCCAAGCACGTCAGCGGCGAGGCGATCTACATCGACGACCGCCTGGAATTCCCCAACCAGCTACACGTCTACGCCCGCATGAGCGACCGCGCCCACGCGCGCATCACCCGGCTGGACGTCAGCCCCTGCTACGACTTCCCCGGGGTGGCCATCGCCATCACCAAGGACGACGTGCCCGGCCAGTTGGACATCGGCCCTGTGGTGGCCGGCGACCCGCTGCTGGCCGACGGCAAGGTCGAGTACGTCGGCCAGATGGTCATCGCGGTGGCAGCCGACAGCCTGGAAACCGCGCGCAAGGCGGCCATGGCGGCGATCATCGAGTACGAGGACCTGGAGCCGGTGCTCGACGTGGTCGAGGCGCTGCGCAAGAAGCACTTCGTACTGGACAGCCACACCCACAGGATCGGCGATTCCGCCACCCAGCTGGCCAGCGCGCCGCACCGCATCCAGGGCACCCTGCACATCGGCGGCCAGGAGCACTTCTACCTGGAGACGCAGATTTCCTCGGTGATGCCCAGCGAGGACGGCGGCGTCATCGTCTACACCTCCACGCAGAACCCCACCGAGGTGCAGAAGCTGGTGGCCGAGGTGCTGGGCATCTCCTTCAACAAGGTGGTGATCGACATGCGCCGCATGGGCGGCGGCTTCGGCGGCAAGGAAACCCAGGCCGCGGCGCCGGCCTGCCTGTGCGCGGTGATCGCGCGCCTGACCGGGCGCCCGGCGAAGATGCGCCTGCCGCGCGTCGAAGACATGCAGATGACCGGCAAGCGCCACCCCTTCTACGTCGAGTACGACGTGGGCTTCGACGACGACGGCCTGCTGCACGGCATCCACATGGACCTGGCCGGCAACTGCGGCTACTCGCCGGACCTCTCCGGCTCCATCGTCGACCGCGCCATGTTCCACTCCGACAACGCCTACTTCCTCGGCAACGCCACCATCAACGGCCACCGCTGCAAGACCAACACCGCGTCGAACACCGCCTACCGCGGCTTCGGCGGCCCGCAGGGGATGGTCGCCATCGAGGAAGTGATGGACGCGGTGGCGCGCCACCTGGGCAAGGACCCGCTGGAAGTGCGCAAGCGCAACTACTACGGCAAGGACGAGCGCAACATCACCCACTATCACCAGCAGGTCGAGCACAACCTGCTGCAGGAGATGACCGCCGAGCTGGAGGCCAGCGCCGAGTACGCCAAGCGCCGCGCCGAGATCCGCGCGTTCAACGCCGCCAGCCCGATCCTCAAGAAGGGCCTGGCGCTGACCCCGGTGAAGTTCGGCATCAGCTTCACCGCCACCTTCCTCAACCAGGCCGGCGCGCTGATCCACATCTACACTGACGGCAGCATCCACCTGAACCACGGCGGCACCGAGATGGGCCAGGGCCTGAACACCAAGGTGGCGCAGGTGGTGGCGGAAGTCTTCCAGGTCGACATCGACCGCGTGCAGATCACCGCGACCAACACCGACAAGGTGCCGAACACCTCGCCCACTGCGGCCTCCAGCGGCGCCGACCTCAACGGCAAGGCCGCGCAGAACGCCGCCGAGACCATCAGGCAGCGCCTGGTGGAATTCGCCGCGCGGCACTGGAAGGTCACCGAGGAAGACGTCGAGTTCCGCAACAACCAGGTGCGCATCCGCGACCTGATCGTGCCCTTCGAGGAGCTGATCCAGCAGGCCTACTTCGGCCAGGTGTCGCTGTCCTCCACCGGCTTCTACCGCACGCCGAAGATCTACTACGACCGCGACAAGGCCGCCGGCCGGCCGTTCTACTACTACGCCTTCGGCGTGTCCTGCTCGGAAGTGCTGGTGGACACCCTCACCGGCGAGTACCGCATGCTGCGCACCGACATCCTCCACGACGTCGGCGACTCGCTGAACCCGGCCATCGACATCGGCCAGGTGGAAGGCGGCTTCGTCCAGGGCATGGGCTGGCTGACCATGGAAGAGCTGGTGTGGAATGCCAAGGGCAAACTCGTGACCTGCGGCCCGGCCAGCTACAAGATCCCGGCCATCGCCGACATGCCGCTGGACCTGCGGGTGAAGCTGGTGGAGAACCGCAAGAACCCCGAGCAGACGGTATTCCACTCCAAGGCCGTGGGCGAGCCGCCGTTCATGCTCGGCATCTCGGTGTTCTGCGCCATCAAGGACGCGGTGGCGAGCCTGGCCGACTACCGCGTGCAGCCGCAGATCGACGCGCCGGCGACGCCGGAGCGGGTGCTCTGGGGGGTGGAGCAGATGCGCAGGTTGAAAGCCGCGCAGGCCGAGACCACCCAAACCCAAGCCGAACCAGCGTAACCCTGTAGGAGCGAGCTTGCTCGCGAACAACCCAACCACCCTTCGCGAGCAAGCTCGCTCCTACGAAGAGCCATCTACCGAGGTAGACGTCATGAACTGGATCAGCGCCCTCGCCGACCTGCAGCAACGCGGAGAAGCCGCCGTGCTGGTGACCATCATCGAGGAGCTCGGCTCCACGCCGCGCAACGCCGGCTCGAAGATGGTGGTCAGCGCCGACAGGCTGTTCGACACCATCGGCGGCGGCCACCTGGAGTTCAAGGCCCTGCAGATCGCCCGCGAGATGCTCCGGCAGCGCACCCGGCAGCCGCGCCTGGAGCGCTTCAGCCTGGGCGCCAGCCTCGGCCAGTGCTGCGGCGGCGCCACCGTGCTGCTGTTCGAGCCGATGGGCCAGCCCCAGGCGCACATAGCGGTGTTCGGCGCCGGCCACGTCGGCCGCGCGCTGGTGCCGCTGCTGGCCAGCCTGCCGTGCAAGGTGCGCTGGATCGACTCGCGGGAAGCCGAGTTTCCGGAAAGCATCCCGGCCGGCGTCGAGAAAGTGCTGAATGACGAAGTGCTCGATGAGGTCGAGAATATGCCGGCGGGCGGCTACTACATCGTCATGACCCACAACCACGCCCTGGACCTGGAGCTGACCGCGGCGATACTCAAACGCGACGACTTCGGCTACTTCGGCCTGATCGGCTCGGACACCAAGCGCGCCAAGTTCGAACACCGCCTGCGCGACCGCGGCTTCGCCAGCGAGAGCGTGCAACGCATGCGCTGCCCCATGGGCATCGCCGAGGTGAAGGGCAAGCTGCCGGTGGAGATCGCCGTGTCCATCGCCGGCGAAGTGATAGCCACCTACAACGCCGCCTTCGGCCAGGAAAAGGCCAGCGGCGAACACTCGGTGGCCAAACTCCTGCCCAGCAGCCGCCGCGCCCGTACCGCCGAAAACGGCAGGTAACCGACATTCGTAGGATGGGTTGAGCGAAGCGATACCCATCGATTCCCAGATCGAGAGAACGACATGACCAGCAAAGCCTACCGCACCAGCATCCTGCACAGCGTCGCCGACCCCGCCGAAGTGGGCGTCGACAAATCCTACCAGTACTTCGAAGACGGCATCCTGCTGGTGGAGGACGGCAAGGTCGCCCGCCTCGGCCACGCCGCCGAGCTGCTGCCGCAACTGGGCGGCGTGGAAGTGGTGGAATACCGCGACGCGCTGATCACCCCCGGCTTCATCGACACCCACATCCACTACCCGCAGACCGGCATGATCGCCTCCTACGGCGAGCAGCTGCTGGACTGGCTGAACACCTACACCTTCCCCACCGAGAAGCAGTTCGCCGACCCGGCCCACGCCGCCGACGTCGCCGGCATCTTCCTCAAGGAGCTGCTGCGCAACGGCACCACCACCGCCCTGGTGTTCGGCAGCGTGCACCCGCAGTCGGTGGACGCGCTGTTCGGCGCTGCCGAGAAGCTCGACCTGCGGCTGATCGCCGGCAAGGTGATGATGGACCGCAACGCCCCGGACTACCTGACCGACACCGCCGAAAGCAGCTACCGCGACAGCAAGGCGCTGATCGAGCGCTGGCACGGCAAGGGCCGCCTGCTCTACGCGGTGACCCCGCGCTTCGCTCCCACAAGCACCCCCGAACAGCTGGACGCCGCCGGCCGCCTGCTCAAGGAGCACCCGGGCGTGTACCTGCACACCCACCTGTCGGAGAACCGCAAGGAAATCGAGTGGGTGAAGGAACTCTTCCCCGAGCGCAGCGGCTACCTGGACGTCTACGACCACCACGGCCTGCTCGGCGCGCGCTCGGTGTTCGCCCACGGCGTGCACCTGTGCGACGGCGAATGCCAGCGCCTGGCCGAGACCGGCTCGGCGGTGGCCTTCTGCCCCACCTCGAACCTGTTCCTCGGCAGCGGCCTGTTCGACCTGGCGAAGCTGGAGAAGCACAAGGTCAAGGTCGGCCTGGGCACCGACGTCGGCGCCGGCACCAGCTTCTCCCAGCTGCAGTCGCTGAACGAGGCCTACAAGGTGATGCAGCTGCAGGGCATCAAACTCGACCCGTTCAAGTCGCTGTACCTGGCCACCCTCGGCGGCGCCCGCGCGCTGGAGCTGCAGGACAAGGTCGGCAGCTTCGCCCGGGGCAACGAGGCGGACTTCGTGGTGCTGGACTACAAGGCCACCCCGCTGCTGGACTACCGCCTGCGGCAGGCGAAGAGCCTGGAGGAAAGACTCTTCGCCCTGATCATCCTCGGCGACGACCGCACGGTCCGCGAAACCTTCGCCCACGGCCGCTCGGTGCACCAGCGCGGCTGACGCTTACGGTCACCCCGGCCGGGCCCTCGCTCAGGACCGCCGGCCGGTGTGGCCGCTTTTCATTTCCCGGGAGGACGGGGTCGAACCGTAGGGCGCATAACGCCTACGGCGTTATCCGCCGTTTGGCCTTGGTTCCCGGCGGCTCCCGGGTTGGCCTGGGCGTTGGCTGTGGCCCCGGTGTATCGACGGATAACCACGAACGGTTATTCGCCCTACGTCAAGGTCGGGCCTGGCGTAGGGCGCATAACGCCTACGGCGTTATCCGCCGTTTAGCCTTGGTTCCCGGCGGCTCCGTGGTTGGCCTGGGCGTTGGCTGTGGCCCTGGTGTATCGGCGGATAACCGCGAACGGTTATTCGCCCTACGTCAAGGTCGGGCCTGGCGTAGGGCGCATAACGCCTACGGCGTTATCCGCCGTTTGGCCTTGGTCCCGGCGGCTCCGGGGTTGACCTGGGCGTTGGCTGTGGCCCCGGTGTATCGGCGGATAACCGCGAACGGTTATTCGCCCTACGCTTGTCGGGGGCTTCTGGGCGATGCGAGAGCACCCTCTCCCCAGCCCTCTCCCGCAAGCGGGAGAGGGGGCTTGTCCTCTGCCAGCTGAAATAACGGAGTACTCCTGTAATTACCGGCTGGCGCTTGACTATCGCCCAACGCCGAACAGTCCCCTCTCCCTTCAGGGAGAGGGTTAGGGAGAGGGAACGGAGTCAATCCTAAGCACAGCAGCCCCCGGGAAACTCCATTCGCGAGCAAGCTCGCTCCTACAAAAAAGCACGCCCTAGCGCGAAGCCTTCCTCCGCAAAGCCGCCGGGCTGAACTCCGCCACGTCCGGCGCGGGCTTGCTGAAGTCGGCGGTGCCCGGCTCCTCGTTGTCCAGCCACTGCACGCTGTAGCGCCGCGATTGCAGGTCGTGGAAGGTGTCCAGCGCGGTCCAGACCATGGGCTGTTCGTAGAAGTTCTTCAGGTAGGCCATCGACACCCGCCACAGCTCGCCGCGGCCGTCGTACTGGTCGACCACCGCCGCGCCCCAGCTGTCCTCGTCGAGGTACAGGGTGCGCTTGCTGTAGATGTGCCGCGCGCCGGGCTTGAGCTTGCCTTCCACCACCCACACCCGGTGCAGCTCGTAGCGGGTGTATTTCGGGTTGATGTGGCCGGGGGTGAGCAGGTCCTTGTACTTCACCTCGGGGCTGGTGACCCGGTAGTTGTTGTAGGGAATGTAGATTTCCTTCTTGCCCACCAGCGTCCAGTTGTAGCGGTCCGGGGCGCCGTTATACATGTCGGTGTCGTCGGCGGTGCGCAGGCCGTCGGAGTCCTCGATCGGGGTGTCGTAGGCCAGCGTCGGGGCGCGCCGCACGCGGCGCTGGCCGGGGCTGTAGCCCCAGGCCTGGCGCGGCTCCTTGACCTGGTCGAGGGTCTCCTGCACCAGCGCGCCCTCGCCCGCCAGGCGCGCCGGCGCGGTGGTGAAGGTCATGTAGTAGAACAGGGTGTTGCCCAACTGCTCGAAGCTGCCTTTCGGATCGTAGAAGCGGAACAGCGCGGCGTCCTGGCTGGTCACCAGCGAGTAGGCGCCGTTGCGCTGCACGCCGGTCTGCGCCGAGCGCCGCTCGATGTAGCTGCCGCGGTAGCGGGCGATGTGGTTCCACAACGCTTCCAGGCCGCTCTGCGGGATCGGGAAGGGAATGCCGCCGTAGGCGTCGGCGAAGCCGTTGCCGCCTTCCACCAGCTTGCCGCTGGTGGCGTTGCGGAAGGTGTTGTCGTACACCCACTGCGGCGCCGCGCCGCTGCGGCGGGTCTGGTAGACCGGCATCTGGAAGCTGTCCGGGTAGGTATTGAACAGGGCGATCTGGCCGGGGGTCAGGTTCGCCTTGTACTGCTCCAGGTTGGCCTTGGTAATGGTGAATTGCGGCTTGTCGCCGGCGAAGGGGTCGACGTGGTGGCTGCCCGGGCCCTTGTAGCCGGCCGGGGCCTGGGTCAGGCCGCCGCTCCAGGCGGGGATGCTGCCGGCGGCGTTGCCGGCCTTCTCGGCGCCCAGCGGCGTCAGGCTGCTCTTGAGCTGTGCGGCCTGGTCGGCGCTCACCGCCGCGCGGGCGTCGGTCGCCACCAGGGCCGCCAGGGCCAGCAGCGCGATCATGGGTTTCTTGGCGATCATGCGAGTCTCCATCACCTGGCTGATCAGAACGAGTACTTGGCGCTGATCGAGACGTTGTCCCGGTCACGCATGGAGTTGTTCACCCCGGCGCCGTAGTAGTTGGTGTACTGCATGCCCACCTGGAAAGTGTTCAGGTAGGTGGCGTCGGCGCCCAGGGTGTAGGCCTTGCGCCCTTCGATGAAGTTGCCGGTGCGGTCGGAGTTGCCCTTGAAGTCGTCCTGGTAGACCACGTAGGGGCTGAGCTTCACGCCGGCGAACACGTCGTTCCAGGTGCCGCTGAGCAGCAGGGTGTAGCCGTAGCTGTCGCGGCTGATCTGGTCGCCGTCGTCGGAACCGCCGACATAGGACTTGTCCTGGGCGCCGACGAAGCGGCGCTTGCTGCCGTCCCAGGCGGTGTACTCCAGGCTGCTGCCGCGGATGAACTCGCCGGCCAGCTCGGCCACGCCCACCACCGAGTCGAAGGTCATGTGCGGGCCGAAGTTGTAGATGCCGGTCAGCGAGGCGTTGTAGGTCTCGGCGCGCTCGTAGTTCTGGAACAACGAGCCGCGGCACAGCTGCTTGCCGGACACCGCCGCGCAGGCCTGGTCGGCAGGGGTGTTGGCGTCGTAGAGGTTGGTCAGGCCGAGCACGCCCTGGGTCAGCAGGTCGCCGAGCAGGTCGTTGGTGGCCGCGATGCTGATCGGCATGTTCGGCCGGTAGGCCAGCTCGCCGGCCACCGAGGCGTCGCCCAGGGTGGTGTTGAAGCTGAAGCCGTACATGCGGATGTCTTCGACGTAGTCGCGGCGCGCCTGGGCGTTGCTGGCCAGGTCCAGGGTGGCCAGGCCGGGCACCGCCTCGCCCAGGCCCAGCGGGCCGAGCACGCCGTTGAGGGCGGCGATGTCGGCGCCCTGGTAGCTGCGCAGGTCCACCGCCACCTGGGGTTCCTTGGCGTGGTAGTTGACGAAGTACAGGCCGAACTCGGTGGAGTTCAGTTGCTCGGCGATATAGCGGAAGGCCACGCCGTATTCGCCGCTGTCGCGGGCATCGAGGTCCTTGCCGATGCTGGCGACCTTGAAGGTGCCGGTGTTGGGGTTGAGGTAGGCGTTCGGGCCGGCCGGGCCGTTGCCCAGCAGGCCGAGCCCGGCCACCAGCGGGTAGCCGGCCAGCAGTTGCTTGAACTCCGGGCTGTCTTCGGTGGTGTAGGCGACGTCGCCGCCGTCGGCGAACAGGTCGGTGTCGGCGAAGTAGGTGCCCACCGGGTCCAGGCGCGTCTCCTTCCACTTCCACTGGTAGTAGCTTTCCATCGACAGGTTGTCGGTCAGCCCCAGGTTGAAGCTCAGCGCCTCCACCGGCACCAGCACTTCCTTGAGCTCCGAGCCCGGCAGGTGGAAGCGCGAGGCGTCCACCGGGTTGATGGTGTTGATGCCGCCGCGGTAGAAGGTGCTCTCGCCCCAGTTCAGCACCTGGCGGCCGACGCGGCCGGTGAGCGGGTGCTCGGCGACGTCCCAGTCGCCGGAGAGGTAGGCGTCGAGCAACTCGGCCTTGCGCCCGGCGATGTGGCGGGTGTCCTGGGTGAAGCGGTCGTCGTCGGGATAGGACTGGCTGGGGCGCTCGACGCCGTCGGTGGTGCTCAGGTAGTCGTTGCGCTTGTCCATGATCTGCGTGTCGTAGTAGGCGGTGCCACGCATGAACAGGCCGTAGTTCCGGTACTTGGCCGAGAGGTCCGAGGTGAGCTTGAACACCTGGGAGACCAGGCCCTTGTCGAAGTTGCGGTTGCCGTCGTCGGTGTTGATGTCGTCTATGTTCTCGGTGCCGCGGCCCTGCACACGCCACATGGCACCATAGGACAGGGTGCTGTCCAGGGAGCCGGTGACCTGGTTGTCGGCGAAGCTGAATTCGACGGCCTGGACACTGCCCGCCACCAGCAACGGCAGCAGCCCCATGAGCGCGCCGGCGCGCCTGGGCGCCCAGAACGACGGGTTGCCCCAACCCCTTTCGATGCACGTACGACGGTTCATCGAAGCATTACCTCCATGACGGCCAAGATTTATCGCCCCGGGCATTGCGTCCGGCGCTGTTCTTATTCGTTTCTCGGCTGCTGGCCAGCCTGTTAGCGGCTCAGCAGTAGCACTCCTCGGATGGCGCTTGCCGGCGCCGGCTGGCTCCTCTGGCGAATCCCCTGCACGCGGAATCTGGCACGATAGTGCAAGCAAGGTAACAAACTGTTTCCCCACTTGCCAACCCGAAAGCATGAACGCCCATCGCACGAAAGCGCGATCCAGACGGATTGGACTTCAGGCAGCGAAGGCTCCGCAATGACAGGTCGCGCCACTGCGACTCACAAATCTGACCGTCGGCCCGGCGGCGGCAGGCAGCCGGCGAAGGAAACGAGCCGGCCCGCGGCGAAGCACGGCGGTGCGGCGGCGAGCGGCTATCCTATTGGCCATAGCCTTCCGGAAGCCTCGCCATGACCGCCGCCCCTTTCGCCATCCGCCCCCACGCCGACGACGTGGAGGGCATGCCCATCCTGCGCGCCCTGCCCTCCGCGCAGTTCCGCAGCATCGGCCCCTTCGTGTTCTTCGACCACATGCTGGCCACCGACTTCGCGCCGGGCCGGGGCATGAACATCAACCAGCACCCGCACATCGGCCTGTCCACCCTCACCTACCTGTTCGAGGGCCAGGTGCAGCACAAGGACAGCCTGGGTTCGGACCAGTTGGTGCTGCCCGGCGACGTCAGCTGGATGACCGCCGGGCGCGGCGTCGCCCACGTCGAGCGCACCCCGCGGGCGCTGCGCGAAAGCGGCTCGCGCCTGCACGGCCTGCAGCTCTGGCTGGCCCTGCCGCGGGCCGAGGAAGGCCGCGAGCCCAGCTACAGTCATCACCCGCTGGCCAGCCTGCCGCAGAGCGAGAGCCTGGGCGTGCGCATCCGCCTGATCGCCGGCAGCGGCTTCTGCCTGGTCTCGCCGGTGCCGGTGCTGTCGCCGACGCTGTACGCCGACATCGAGATGGTCGCCGGCAGCACCCTGACGTTGTCGCCTGAACATCCGCAAAGGGCGCTCTATCTATTGGAAGGCGAGGCGCTGCTCGACGACGATCCCGCGCCGCTGCGCCAGCTGCTGGTCCTGCCCGAGGGCGCAAGCCCGGTGCTGAGCGCCTGCGCCGACTGCCGCGCGGTGCTGATCGGCGGCGAGCCGCTGGACGGCGCGCGGCGGATGAACTGGAACTTCGTCGCCAGCGACCCCGCGCTGATCGACGAGGCCCGCCGGCGCTGGGCCGCCGGCGACTGGCCGACGGTCCCCGGCGAGCGCGAGCGCATCGAGCTGCCGCGCTGAGCCGCGGCCCTCCCCCCTTTCCTTCCACGTCCTGGAGCTGCCATGCCAGAGCAGAATCGTCACACCGGCGCACTCACGGTGCTCACCGTGCTGTTCTTCATGTGGGGCCTGATCACCTCGCTGAACGACATCCTGGTGCCGCACCTGAAGGCGGTGTTCACCCTCAACTACGTGCAGGCGTCGCTGGTGCAGTTCAGCTTCTTCACCGCCTACTTCGTCATGTCCTTCCCGGCCGGGCGGCTGGTGGAGCGCCTGGGCTACAAGCGCGGGATCATCGTCGGCCTGGTCACTGCCGGCGTCGGATGCCTGTTGTTCCTGCCGGCGGCCGGCGCGCAGTCCTACCCGGCGTTCCTCGCCGCGCTGTTCATCCTGGCCTCGGGCATCACCCTGCTGCAGGTGGCGGCCAACCCCTACGTCAACGTGCTCGGCAGCCCGCAGTCGGCGGCCAGCCGGCTGAACATGACCCAGGCCTTCAACTCCCTGGGCACCACCGTCGGCCCGCTGGTGGGTTCGGTGACCATCCTCGCCATAGGCGCGGGCGCGGCCAGCGAACTGGGCAGCGCCGCCGCCGAGGCCGATTCGGTGAAGATACCCTACCTGGTGCTGGCCGCCCTGTTGTTCGCCATCGCCGTGCTGATCGGCCTGTTCCGCCTGCCGCACATCAGCCACGGCGAACCCAGCGACGGCGCGGCCGCCGGCCGGCAGTCGCTGTTCGCCCACCGGCATTTGGTCTACGGGGTGGTCGGCATCTTCGCCTACGTCGGCGCCGAGGTGGCCATCGGCAGCTACCTGGTCAGCCTGATGGGCCAATCGGACATCGCCGGCCTGCCCGGCGAGCAGGCCAGCAAGTTCCTCTCGCTGTACTGGGGCGGCGCCATGCTCGGCCGCTTCATCGGCAGCGTGCTGATGCGCAGCATCCGCCCCAACCGCATCCTGGCCTTCAACGCGGTGACCAACGCCGTGCTGCTGGCGGTGGCCATCGGCGTGGGCGGCCATGTGGCGATGTGGGCGCTGATCCTCATCGGCCTGTTCAATTCGATCATGTTCCCGACCATCTTCTCCCTGGCCCTGGAAGGCCTGGGCAACCTGACCAGCAAGGGCTCGGGCCTACTGTGCATGGCCATCGTCGGCGGCGCCCTGGTGCCGCTGGTGCAAGGCTTCTTTGCCGACCATATCGGCCTGTTGCAGTCCTTTGCCATTCCGCTGGTGTGCTACCTGTACATCTGCTGGTTCGGCGCGCGGGGGTATCGGGCGGATGAGGCCAGGGTGACGCGGGTGGAAGGGGTGCGCTGAAGGGGGCAATCGCGGACGGAGTCCGCTCCTACAGCATGAGCGAGCATGGCTCTTCGTAGGATGGGTTGAGCTTGCGAACCCATGCGGTTGCGCTGATGGGTATCGCTTCGCTCAACACCATTCTACGAAGAGCGCCTCGGTGCGGTCCGCAGGGAAGCACGGGCGCAGGAGCGGACCTTGTCCGCGATTGGACTCAGCGGCCGCACCGGACGCCCCGGTGTGCCGGACTTTTGCATGGCAGAACGAAACCGCTCTACTCGCCGAACTTCTCATCCAGCAGGTCGTACATCGCCTGGAACGCCCGGCGGGCCACCTTGGCGTCGTACTGCATCTTGCCCGGAATCTGGGCTTGCGGATCGGTGAAGGAATGCGCGGCGCCACCGTAGCTGGTCAGCGCCCAGTCCACGCCGGCGTCGTTCATCTCCTTGGCGAAGTCGAGCAGCTGCTCGCGCGGCACCAGCGGGTCGATGGCGCCGTCGAGGACCAGCACCGAACCCTTGATGTTCTTCGCATCCGCCGGGTTGGGCGAATCCAGGGTGCCGTGGAAGGACACCGCCGCGGCCAGCGGCGCGCCGTCGCGGGCCAGGTCCAGGGCGCAGCAGCCGCCGAAGCAGAAACCGAAGGCGGCCAGCCTGGCGCCGTCGATCGGCGCCTTGCCGGCCTGGGCCTGGAGCGCCTTGAAGGCCGCCTGCATGCGGCGGCGCAGCGCGGCGCGGTCGTTCTTCAGCGGCATCATGGCGGCGCCGGCCTGCTCCGGGCCGTTGGGGCGCACGTCCTTGCCGTAGAGGTCGGCCACCAGCACCACGTAGCCGTGGCCGGCGACCTGGCGGGCGATGTCCAGCGCGCCCTGGCTGACGCCCATCCAGTTCGGCGCCATCAGCAGGCCGGGGCGCTGCACGGTGCTGGAGGCGTCGAAGACCAGTTGACCTTCGAAGGACACGCCGTCGACTTCATAAGCGACGGGTTGGACGCTGATCTGACTCATGGGGTGACTTCCTTCAGTGGGAGTAGGAAAAGCACAAAGCCCGCTTAAGGCGGGCTTTGTGTGAGGTTACCGACTCAGGCGGAAAGTTCCACCAGCAGCTTGTTCAGGCGACGCACGTAGGCGGCCGGGTCCTTGAGGCTGTCGCCGGCGGCCAGGGCGGCCTGGTCGAAGAGGATGTGCGCCAGTTCGCCGAAGCGGTCCTCGTCCGGCTCCGCGTCGAGCTTCTCGATCAGCGGGTGGGCCGGGTTGAACTCGAAGATCGGCTTCGATTCCGGCACCTTCTGCCCGCTGGCCTCGAGGATCTGGCGCATCTGCAGGCCGAGGTCGGCCTCGCCGATGGCGAGGATCGCCGGCGAGTCGGTCAGGCGGTGCGACACGCGCACTTCGGCGACTTCCTCGCCGAGGGCGGCCTTCAGGCGCTCCACCAGGCCTTCCTTCGCCTTGGCCACTTCCTCCTGGGCCTTCTTGTCCTCCTCGGAGTCCAGCTTGCCCAGGTCCAGGTCGCCGCGGGCGACGTCGACGAAGTCCTTGCCGTCGAAGCTCGGCAGGTAGCTCATCAGCCACTCGTCGATGCGGTCGGTGAGCAGCAGCACCTCGATGCCCTTCTTGCGGAAGACTTCCAGGTGCGGGCTGTTCTTCACCTGCGCGTAGCTCTCGCCGGTGAGGTAGTAGATCTTGTCCTGGCCTTCCTTCATGCGGCCGATGTAGTCGGCCAGGGACACGCTCTGCTCGCCGGAGTCGTCGTGGGTGGAGGCGAAGCGCAGCAGGCCCGCGATCTTCTCCTTGTTGGCGAAGTCTTCCGCCGGGCCTTCCTTGAGAACCTGGCCGAAGTTCTTCCAGAAGCCCTTGTAGGCCTCGGCGTCGCTGCTCGCCAGTTTCTCCAGCATGTCCAGCACGCGCTTGGTCAGCGCCGACTTCATCGAGTCGATCACCGGGCCGGACTGGAGAATCTCGCGGGAGACGTTCAGCGACAGGTCGTTGGAGTCCACCACGCCCTTGATGAAGCGCAGGTACAGCGGCAGGAACTGCTCGGCCTGGTCCATGATGAACACGCGCTGCACGTACAGCTTCAGTCCGCGCGGGGCCTCGCGGTGGTACAGGTCGAAGGGCGCGCGGCCGGGCACGTAGAGCAGCGAGGTGTACTCCAGCTTGCCTTCGACCTTGTTGTGGCTCCAGGTCAGCGGGTTCTCGAAGTCGTGGGCGGTGTGCTTGTAGAACTCCTGGTATTCCTCGTCCTTGATCTCGGTGCGCGGACGGGTCCACAGGGCGCTGGCGCGGTTGACCACTTCCCATTCCGGCTCGGCCGGCTTGTCCTTCTCTTCGCCGTGGAACTCCTTCGGCAGCTCGATGGGCAGGGCGATGTGGTCGGAGTATTTCTTGATGATGTTGCGCAGGCGCCAGCCGTCGGCGAACTCTTCCTCACCGCTCTTCAGGTGCAGGACGATGCGGGTGCCGCGCTCGGGCTTGTCGATGGTGGCGACTTCGAACTCGCCCTCGCCCTTCGACGACCAGTGCACGCCCTCGCTGGCCGGGGCGCCGGCGCGGCGGGTGAAGACGTCGACCTTGTCGGCGACGATGAAGGCGCTGTAGAAGCCCACGCCGAACTGGCCGATCAGGTGCGAGTCCTTCTTCTGGTCGCCCGAGAGGTTCTTCAGGAAGTCGGCGGTGCCGGACTTGGCGATGGTGCCCAGGTGCGCGATCACTTCCTCGCGGCTCATGCCGATGCCGTTGTCTTCGAGGGTGACGGTCCTGGCGTCCTTATCGAAGCTGACGCGGATCTTCAGCTCGGCGCCGCCTTCGAGCAGCTCGGGCTTGGCCAGGGCCTCGAAACGCAGCTTGTCGGCCGCGTCGGAGGCGTTGGAAATCAGTTCGCGGAGGAAGATTTCCTTATTCGAATACAGGGAATGGATCATCAGGTGAAGCAGTTGCTTCACTTCGGTCTGAAAGCCCAGTGTCTCTTTTTGAGTCTCCACGCTCATCGTTTCTCGCTCCGAGGATGACAAAAGCCGCATCGGGCGGCGGATGTCAGCGAGATGGGGGCTTCCTGAAGCTTTTCAAGGGCTTGCCGCGACGAACGTCATTGCGGCAGGAGTTGGATGGCGCTGATCTCCGCAGGCCGCAGGCTGTAGCTGGCCTGGCCGGCGCCGGTGAGCAGGTGGCGGATGACCACCCGGCCGTTCGCGTCCAGGCCGGTGAACACGCCTTCGGCCACGCGCCCGCGCTCGGTGGTCACGCGCATGCCGCGGTTGACGTAGCGTTGCGGCTCGGCCTGCAGGCGCTCCAGGCTCAGCGGCCGCGTCGCGCTGCCGGGCTGCGGCGCGGCGGGCCCGGGTCGGCCGCCGGGGCGCTGGCCTCGGCGCGCGGCGCCAGCTTCGGGTAGCGGTCGCCGCGCACCGCCCAGCCGCGGTTGGCGCTGCGCGCAAGCTCCAGGTCCAGGTGTTGCGCTTCGCCGTCCAGGCGGAAGTCCAGCGGCACCTGCATGATCGAGCCCAGAGGCTCCAGGCGCGATGCGGGCAATTCCAGCTGGCGGCCCGGGAAGCGCCGCTGCAGGTAGTCGCGCAGGACGTAGGCCAGGGTGTCGGCGGAGTCGAAACGGGTGTCCACCTGGCCGTCGCGGTAGCGCAGGCGGTCGGTGTACAGCTCGATGCGGCCGCTGAGGGTGGTGCGGTACTGCGTCGGCAGCACCAGGTGGAAGTCGCCGCGCAGGCGGTTGGGCGCCTCGGGCCGCAGGTCCAGGTGCAGGCTGTAGCCGCGCTCCAGGCGCACGGCCTCGGGCAGGTCGGCGCCCGGCGCCAGCCAGCTGACCTCCACCACGGGCCGCGGCCCGCGGTCGTCCGGCAGCACGTCCAGGCGCAGCGGCCCGTGCGGCTGGGCGGCCAGGCGGATGCGCACCTCGCGGCGGGCATAGAAGTCCTGGCCCTCGCGCAGGCTGAGCACGCCGTCGATCAGCTCCGCCTGCTGCGGCGCGAAGGCCTGGCCATCGAGTTCGCCGCGCAGGGCGATGTCCAGCTCCGGCGCCGCCACGGGCTCGCTGCGCAGCCACTGCAGGCTGAGGATGGCCTCCAGCCGCGCGCTGTCGCGGCTGGCGAGCATGGCCAGGCCGACGACCAGGGGAATGCAGCCCAGGGCGCCGAGGAACAGCGCCTTGCGCGCGAAGCCCCAGTGCCGCGCCAGGAACACCGGCGCCAGGGGCGGCAGCAGGCAGGCCAGGCCCCACAGCGGGCCGCGCGCGAACGCCAGCATGACCAGCCAGGCGTAGCCGGCCAGGATCAGCAGCAGCCCGCCGAGGATCAGCAGCGTATCCATCGCGCCCCCGGCCTCAGGCGCCGTCGACCTTGAAATGCGCCCGCGCGGTGGCGATCGGCTCGGCGCGGCTGGTCTGCCAGGCGGTGATGGCGACGTTGGCCACGCGCCGGCCCTGGCGCCACACCTGGCACTGGGCGTAGGTGTCGCGGAAGTGCCCGGCGCGCAGGTAGTCGACGGAGAAGTCGATGATCTTCGGCAGGTGCGGCACGCCCATGAGCATCAGCAGGTGCAGCATGGCCGCGTGCTCCATGAAGCCGGCGATCACCCCGCCGTGCAGCGCCGGCAGCGTCGGGTTGCCGATGTTGTCGCGGCTGGCCGGCAGGTGGAAGATCACCTCCTCGCCCAGGCGCAGGCAGCGGATGCCGATCAGCCGGGCGTAGGGGATCATCTCCAGCAGCGGGCTGAAGTCGTTGTCCTGGTGCATCTGCCGCAGCAGCTGCTCGATGTCCGGCGTGCTCATGCGCCCTCCCCCTTGGCGCCCGCCGGCGCGCCGGTGGCGCCCTTGCCCAGGCGCATGAAGGTGCCGACCACGTGGGCGATGGGCTGCTCGGGGTCGTCCTGGTAGGCGATGCCGCGGGTGAAGATGACGGTGGGCGTCACCCGGTAGCACTCGGCGAAACCGAAGATGTCCTTGTGCGGCTCGGCCGGGTGCATGTAGTCGATGCGCAGGTCGAGGGTCGGGCAGATCTCGAACTGCGGCAGCACGCAGATGGTGGAGATGCCGCAGGTGGTGTCCATCAGGGTGGTGATGGCGCCGCCGTGGATCACCCCGGTTTCCGGGTTGCCAACGATCGCTTCGCTATAAGGCAGGCGCAGGGTCAAACCCTTTTCGTCCGCGGCATGGGCCGCGATGCCCAGCACCTGGCAATGGCGCAGGACGGCGAGGAAGCGCTGCGCACGCTCTAGAATGGACATTTCACTCATGCGGATCGGGGCCCCGGGCTGCTCGAAAGCGCATGATACTCCGCCGCCAACGGGCCCTGCAGTGAATAATCGTAGCGCCGGCGCAAACTTGCGTTGAACTTCTGAGGCGGGCCTCAGCTCAAAGGGCTAACACCAGGAACGCCGCACATGGAGGCTCCACGATGAAAAAAACCCTTCCCTTCGCTCTGATGCTGGTTGCAGGCCTGACTCTGGCCGGTTGCGACAAGAAAGAAGAGCCCAAGGCCCCGCCGGCCGCACCGAGCACCGAGCAGCCGGCGACCCCCGCGCCGACCACGCCGCCGGCCAACGAAGCCGCTCCGGCGCCGACCACCCCGGCTCCGGACACCGCGCCGGCGCCGTCCAACGAGGAGCAGAAGTAACCGCCCGCTCCCCGTACAACGCACAAGGCCCGCATTCGCGGGCCTTGTCGTTTCTTCACTCCGGCTCTTTCGCCGGCTCCGCGTGGGGCGTGGGGGTGAACACCATCACCTTGAGCACATCGGAGTGGAACTCGCGCTGGTACAGCACCCCGACCACCCCGGCGGTGACCAGCATGAAGATCCACGGGTTGATGAACCAGGCCAGCATGGCCAGGCCGAAATAGTAGGAACGCAGGCCCTGGTTGAACTGGTGCGCGGCCATGGACACCACCCGCGCGGCGCGCTCGGCGAAGGCGTTGCGCTCCTGCTCGCCGACGTGGCGCTCGCCGATCATCGGCGCCGAGCCCACCAGCACCGCGGCGAAGTTGTACTGGCGCATGCACCAGCTGAAGGTGAAGAAGGCATACACGAACACCACCGCCAGGCACAGCAGCTTCAACTCCGACAGCCCACGGGTCGGCGAGGCCACGAAAGGCAGGTCGGCCAGCACCGACACGGTGCGCTCGGCCGAGCCCAGCAGGGTGAGGATGCCGGCCAGGATGATCAGGGTGCTGGAGGCGAAGAACGAGGCGTTGCGCTCCAGGTTGCCGATCACGCTGGCATCGGCCACGCGGTTGTCGCGCAGCAGCAGGCGGCGCATCCAGTCCTTGCGGTAGAGGTGCAGCACGCTGGCCAGGCACGCGGTGTCGCGGGCCCTGTGGCTGGCGTAGCGGGCATAGCCGACCCAGCAGAAGGCGAACCAGAGCATGGCCAGCAGGTTCCACAGGTACTGGATATCGAAGAGGTCGACGACGTCGGTCATGGGCTTCCTTGGCGGGCCCTGTCGGCGGGCCGGGCCTGTTGATCGGGTGATTGAGGGAGAACGCGGCAGATAGACGCCGGATGTCGGCGGGAAGACACGAAGCGGCGTCACCTCCCCCATCGGGACATTTGACCGCCCCAAACCGAAGGCAATTCCTACAAGCAAACGAGCCTTTCCCTCAAAAGCCCTGTCCTAGAATCGCGGCAGCCATCACGGCATTGCCGGCGCATCTGTGCAGATCGCCCAGTGAGTCGTGAGCAAGCGCACAAACCCGACCTCCCTCACTTGTAGTTGGACCAAAATGAAAACAATTGCCTTTGCCTTCGCCCTGTCCACAACCCTACTGGCCAGCAACGCCCAAGCCGCCGCAGGCTCGGTGGGCTTCGACGGATACATCACCCCTTCCACCTGCGCCGTCGCCGTCAACGGCCAGGGCGAACATGGCGCCGTGACCTTGAAGCCGGTCGGCTGGGAAAAGCTGCAGAACGCCGGGGATTTCGCCGGCGACACGCCATTCACCATCACCCTCACCGGCTGCGGTGAAAGCGGCGCGCCGGCCTGGGTCCGCCCCAAGTTCGCCTCCACCGGGGTGAACCCCGCGACCGGCAACCTCCGGAACCAGAGCGGCGACGGCAACTCGGACATCGAAATCCAGCTGCGCAACGGCACCTACGCCACCATCGACCTGATGACCAACGAAAACAACTCCCCGCAGATAGCCGACTCGGTCATGACCTTCGACTACCACGCCCATTACTACCGCGCCGGGACCACGGGCACCGTAAGCGGCCGCGTCACGGCGAAGCTGGAGTTCTCGGTGGAGTACATCTGAGAGGCACGTCCAACGGCGTATAACCGCGAACGGTTATACGCCCTACGTTCCCGTGTTCGCGTGGTTGGGGAGCATCCGGATGACTCCGGACTCACCACCCACGCCGGACAGCCCCCTCTCCCGCTTGCGGGAGAGGGTTGGGGAGAGGGCGCTCTTACACCCAACGCTGTAGCCACCGACGACTCCCATTCGCGAGCAAGCAAAAGCACCTCGGCGCGTCGGCAAGACAGCGCAACGAAAAAGGCCGCCTCGTGGGCGGCCTTTCTCATTGCAGCGGGCCCGGTCAGGCCACGGCTTCGCTCGGTTCGCCGAGCAGGCGGTCGATCACCACCATCACGGCGAGCATGGCCACCGAGGGGATCAGCCAGGCCAGGCCCTGCTCGGACAGCGGCAGATGGGCCAGCCATTCCGGCACGGCGAAGCCGGCGCCCTTGAGCGCGTCGACCATGCCGAACGCCAGCGACACCGCCATCACCGGCGCGACTATGCGCGTCTGCGACTTCCACAGGCCGGCGCAGAAGCTCAGCGCCACCAGCACGATGCACGGCGGGTAGATGGCGGTCAGCACCGGCACCGAGAACTGGATCAGCTTGGTCAGGCCGAGGTTGGACACCAGCAGCGAGAAACCGGCCAGGATCACCACCAGGCTGCGGTAGGACAGCGGCAGGATGCGGCAGAAGTATTCGGCGCAGGCGCAGGTCAGGCCCACGGCGGTGACCAGGCAGGCCAGGGCGATGAGCACGGCGAGGAAGCCGCTGCCCAGGGAGCCGAAGGTGTGCTGCACATAGGCGTGCAGCACGGCCGCGCCGTTGGTTGCGCCGGCGGCGATGTCGTGGCTGCCCGAGCCCAGGCGGAACAGGCTGATGTACACCAGCGCCAGCCCTACCCCGGCGATCAGCCCGGCGATCACCGCGTAGCGGGTGATCAGGCGCGGCGACTGCACGCCGCGGGAGCGGATGGCGTTGACGATGACGATGCCGAAGACCAGGGCGCCCAGGGTGTCCATGGTCAGGTAGCCGTTGATGAAGCCCTGGGAGAAGGCCGCGTGCTCATAGCTCGGCTCGGCCTGGCCGATGGTCCCGGCCGGCAGCATGAAGGCGGCGATGCCCAGCACGGCCAGGGCGATGATCTTCAGCGGGGCGAGGAAGCGGCCCACGGTGTCCAGCAGCTTGCCGGGGTACAGGGAAATCACCAGGACGATGGCGAAGTACACCAGGCTGTAGAGGAACAGCGGCAGCGGGCCGTCGCCGGTGAGCGGCGCCAGGCCGACTTCGAAGGACACGGTGGCGGTGCGCGGGGTGGCGAACAGCGGGCCCACGGAGAGGTAGCAGACCGCCGCCAGCAGGCCGCCGGCGACGCGCCCGATGGGGTGGCTCAGGGTGTCCATGGCGCCGCCGACCTTGGCCAGGGCGACCACGGTGATGACCGGCAGGCCGACCGCGGTGATCAGGAAGCCGAGGGCCGCCATCCATACGTGCGGGCCGGAGTGCAGGCCGACGATGGGCGGGAAGATGATGTTGCCGGCCCCGACGAACAGGGCGAAGGTCATAAAGCCGAGCGCCAGGATGTCCTGGCCTTTCAAGACGTTCATTTAGGGGAATACCACAGTGCTTAAACGGGTTTCGTGGCCTCCCAAGGCACAACAGCCGAACGGGCACGGCGCAGCCGCATCGGGGATGCCTGCGTTCATACCTGCACGGGGGATTGTTCTTGGAAGTCCGATAGCAGAGGTTTTCCATGGGCTCGTGGCCCCTTTGCTCCTGCATTCTGGTTGTCCCGCCATCCATGACGGTCCGGAATAGCCGCCGCTCCGGGTAGGAGTTGGCGGTTAGCACGCCTTCCCTTGTGGGGAACGCAGTGCTGGGGATAGTTGCTAGCCTAACGATCTATCCCGATGAACTGTACTGACATATGTCAGCTCGTCGGCGGGATGAAAGGGCGTGTCGCCTGAACGACACTTCTTGCGACGCCTCGCCAAAACAAGAGGCCACCCGAAGGTGGCCTCTCGCGACGAGCAATAAGCGAAACGCTTACTTGGTCGCCCAGCCGGTCAGCTCGGCCAGGGCCTTGCCGATGTCGGCCAGGGAACGCACGGTCTTCACACCGGCGTCCTGCAGGGCGGCGAACTTCTCGTCCGCGGTGCCCTTGCCACCGGAGATGATGGCGCCGGCGTGGCCCATGCGCTTGCCGGGCGGTGCGGTGACGCCAGCGATGTAGGACACCACCGGCTTGGTCACGTTGGCCTTGATGTAGGCAGCGGCTTCTTCTTCAGCCGAACCACCGATCTCGCCGATCATGACGATGGCTTCGGTTTTCGGGTCTTCCTGGAACAGCTTCAGGATGTCGATGAAGTTGGAGCCCGGGATCGGGTCGCCACCGATGCCCACGCAGGTGGACTGGCCGAAGCCGGCGTCGGTGGTCTGCTTCACGGCTTCGTAGGTCAGGGTGCCGGAACGCGACACGATGCCCACTTTGCCCGGCAGGTGGATGTGACCGGGCATGATGCCGATCTTGCACTCGCCGGGGGTGATCACGCCCGGGCAGTTCGGGCCGATCAGGCGCACGCCCAGCTCGTCGCACTTGACCTTGGCGTCCAGCATGTCGAGGGTCGGGATGCCTTCGGTGATGCAGACGATCAGCTTGATGCCACCGAAGGCGGCTTCCAGGATCGAGTCCTTGCAGAACGGAGCCGGAACGTAGATCACCGAGGCTTCGGCGCCGGTGGCTTCGACGGCTTGCTTGACGGTGTCGAACACCGGCAGGCCCAGGTGGGTGGTGCCGCCCTTGCCGGGGGTCACGCCGCCGACCATCTTGGTGCCGTATGCGATGGCCTGTTCGCTGTGGAAGGTGCCCTGCGAGCCGGTGAAGCCCTGGCAGATGACCTTGGTGTCTTTGTTGATCAGGATGCTCATTACTTACCCTCCGCGGCCTTGACGACTTGCTGGGCAGCGTCGGTCAGGCTGGTCGCCGCGATGATGTTCAGACCGCTTTCGGCCAGTACCTTGGCGCCGAGTTCGGCGTTGTTGCCTTCCAGACGGACGACAACCGGAACCTTCACGCCGACTTCTTTAACGGCACCGATGATGCCTTCGGCGATCATGTCGCAGCGGACGATGCCGCCGAAGATGTTCACCAGTACGGCAGCGACGTTGCTGTCGGAGAGGATGATCTTGAACGCTTCGGTCACGCGCTCTTTGGTCGCGCCGCCGCCAACGTCGAGGAAGTTGGCCGGCTTGCCGCCGTGCAGGTTGACGATATCCATGGTGCCCATGGCCAGGCCTGCGCCGTTGACCATGCAGCCGATGTTGCCTTCCAGCGCGACGTAGTTCAGTTCCCACTTCTGCGCATGGGCTTCACGGGCGTCGTCCTGGGACGGGTCGTGCATGGCGCGCAGCTTGGGCTGACGGTACAGGGCGTTGGAGTCGATGTTGATCTTGGCGTCCAGGCAGTGCAGGTTGCCGTCTTTCTTGATCACCAGCGGGTTGACTTCGAGCAGGGCCAGGTCGTAGTCCTGGAACAGCTTGGCCAGGCCGACGAAGATGTGCACGAACTGCTTGATCTGGTCGCCTTTCAGGCCCAGCTGGAAGGCCAGCTCGCGGCCCTGGAACGGCTGGGCGCCGACCAGCGGGTCGATGGTGGCCTTGAGGATCTTCTCGGGAGTGTCGTGGGCGACCTTCTCGATGTCCACGCCACCTTCGGTGGAGGCCATGAAGACGATACGGCGGCTGGAACGGTCGACGACGGCGCCGAGGTACAGCTCCTTGTCGATGTCGGTGCAGGATTCCACCAGGATCTTGCTGACCGGCTGGCCATTGGCGTCGGTCTGGTAGGTCACCAGACGCTTGCCCAGCCAGTTGGCGGCGAACGCCTTGGCGTCCTCCTTGCTCTTGACCAGCTTCACACCGCCCGCTTTACCGCGGCCACCGGCGTGCACCTGGGCTTTCACGACCCACTCGGTGCCACCGATTTTCTCACAGGCTTCTGCGGCCTCTTCGGGTGTGTCGACGGCGAAGCCCTTGGATACGGGCAGGCCGTACTCAGCGAACAGCTGCTTACCCTGATACTCGTGGAGATTCATGCTTGTCTACCGTTTTTCGTCTTGGGTATTGCGCATTCGGCGCAGCGCTCGTGGCGCCGCACCACCTGTGATTCCCGCGCCGCGGCGCGGGAATCCGGCGGGGTGGTCACGACAGCCCCTCGCGAATGACTGCCGCCCTGCCCCGCCGTGGTCCTACCGCCTCAGCGCTTCTTGCGGTTGGCGATGTGGATGGCGTGGCCATTCACCGCCAGGGCCGCTTCGTGCAGCGCTTCGGACAGAGTCGGGTGGGAGAAGACCATCATGCCCAGGTCTTCGGCGCTGGTGCCGAATTCCATGGCGATCGCGCCCTGCTGGACCAGCTCGGCGGCGCTCGGGCCGATCACGTGGACGCCCAGGACGCGGTCGGTCTTGGCATCGGCGATGACCTTGACCAGGCCGGTGGTGTCGTTGGCAGCCATGGCGCGGCCGCTGGCGGCGAACGGGAAGGTGCCGACGTTGACTTCGACGCCTTCGCCCTTGAGCTGCTGCTCGGTCTTGCCGACCCAGGCGATTTCCGGGTGGGTGTAGATGACCGACGGGATCAGGTCGTAGTTCATCTGCGCCTTGTGGCCGGCGATGCGCTCGGCGACCATCACGCCCTCTTCCGAGGCCTTGTGCGCCAGCATGGCGCCGCGGACCACGTCACCGATGGCAAACACGCCCGGAACGCTGGTCTTGCAGTGGTCGTCGACGAAGATGAAGCCACGCTCGTCGAGGGTCACGCCGCTGTCGGCGGCCAGTAGGTCGGTGGTCACCGGGCGACGGCCCACGGCCACGATCAGCTTGTCGAAGGTTTCCTTCTGCTCGCCGTTGGCGTCGGTGAAGGTCACGGTGACCTGCTTCTTCTTCACCTCGGTGCCGGTGACGCGGGCGCCCAGGCGGATGTTCAGGCCTTGCTTGGTCAGGACCTTCAGGGCTTCCTTGGCGATCTGCTCGTCGGCGGCCGGGAGGAACTTGTCCAGGGCTTCCAGGACGGTGACTTCGGCACCCAGGCGGGCCCAGACCGAACCCAGCTCCAGGCCGATGACGCCGGCGCCGATCACGCCCAGCTTCTTCGGCACGGTCTGGAATTCCAGGGCGCCGGTGGAGTCGACGATGATGTCGTCGGTCAGCGGGGCCGGCGGGATCTCGACCGGCTTGGAACCGGAAGCGATGATGATGTTCTCGGCTTCCAGGACCTGCACCTTGCCGTCCAGGCCGGTGATTTCGACCTGCTTGTTGGCCAGCACCTTGCCGTGGCCTTCGAAGGAGGTGACGCCGTTGGCCTTGAACAGGGTGGCGATGCCGCCGGTCAGGTTCTTAACGATGTTGGCCTTGCGCGCGACCATGGCCGGTACGTCGATGGTGACGCCCTTGGCTTCGATACCGTGGACGGCGAAGGCTTCCTTGGCCTCGTGGTACTTGTAGGAGCTGTCCAGCAGCGCCTTGGACGGAATGCAGCCTACGTTCAGGCAGGTACCGCCGAGGGCGACCTTGCCCTCCTTGCCGATGTACTTCTCGATGCAGGCGGTCTTCAGGCCGAGCTGGGCGGCACGGATGGCAGCCACGTAGCCGCCGGGGCCGGCACCAATCACAACCACGTCGAATTTCTGGCTCATATCTCAATCCTTATTCCGGTGAAGCGGACGGCCCCTCACGGGGCCGTCGTGTAGTACGGGGCCGTCAGGTGAAATGACGAATCAGACGTCCAGCAGCAGACGAGCCGGATCTTCCAGCAGGTCCTTCATGGCGACCAGGAAGCTCACCGCTTCCTTGCCGTCGATCATGCGGTGGTCGTAGGACAGCGCCAGGTACATCATCGGCAGGATCACCACCTGGCCGTTAACGGCCATCGGGCGTTCCTGGATCTTGTGCATGCCGAGGATGGCGGTCTGCGGCGGGTTGACGATCGGAGTCGACAAGAGGGAACCAAATACGCCACCGTTGGAAATGGTGAAAGTACCACCGGTCATGTCTTCGATGGACAGCTTGCCGTCCTTGGCCTTCTTGCCGAAGGTGGCGATGCCGTTCTCGATCTCGGCCAGGCTCATGAACTCGGCGTTGCGCAGTACCGGTACCACCAGGCCGCGGTCGCTGGACACGGCGACACCGATGTCCTGGTAGCCGTGGTAGACGATGTCGTTGCCGTCGATCGAGGCGTTGACGCCGGGGAAGCGCTTCAGGGCTTCGGTGGCGGCCTTGACGAAGAAGGACATGAAGCCCAGGCGCACGCCGTTGTGCTTCTTCTCGAACAGGTCCTTGTACTTGTTGCGCAGGTCCATGATCGGCTTCATGTTGACTTCGTTGAAGGTAGTCAGCATGGCCATGGAGGACTGGGCTTCGACCAGGCGCTCGGCGACCTTGGCGCGCAGGCGGGTCATCGGCACGCGCTTCTCGACGCGGTCGCCGGCGGCGAACACCGGGGCCTCGGCGGCCGGAGCGGCCGGCTTGGCGGCGGCCGGAGCGGCTGCCGGGGCGTTCTTCTTGGCCTCGACGGCGGCAACCACGTCTTCCTTGGTCACGCGACCGCCCTTGCCGGTGCCGGCGATGCTGTTCGGGTCGATGCCGTTCTCTTCGGCCAGCTTGCGCGCGGCCGGCGAGAGGATGGCGTCTTCGCCGGCGGCGGCCGGAGCGGCAGCGGCAGCCGGGGCAGCAGCCGGAGCGGCGGCGGCCGGGGCCGGAGCGGCGGCAGCGGCGCCGCCTTCGCTCAGCTTGCCGAGCAGTTCGTTGGAGAGGACGGTGTCGCCTTCGTTCTTGACGATCTCGGCCAGTACGCCGTCGGCCTCGGCCAGCACCTCGATGACCACCTTGTCGGTCTCGATGTCGACGATCAGTTCGTCACGCTTGACGGCTTCACCGACCTTCTTGTGCCAGGTGGCGACGGTGCCGTCGGCAACCGATTCCGGGAAGGTTGGGGCTTTGATTTCGATAGCCATTCTGTGTGTTTCCTTAAATTCGGTATCTACTGCGCGTTGGCGTTAAACAGTGAAGGCGTCTTGCAGCAGTTTTTCCTGCTGCTCGGCGTGCATCGAAGCGTAGCCGCAAGCCGGGGCGGCCGAGCCGTCGCGGCCGGCGTATTCCAGGTTGAGGCCCTTCTTGTGCGCGGCGATGACACGGCGCATGTGGTGCTGCGAGCAGTACCAGGCACCCTGGTTCATCGGCTCTTCCTGGCACCAGACGATGTGCTTGAGGTTCTTGTACTGCGACAGGACCTCGGCCAGGTCGTCTTCCGGGAACGGGTAGAGCTGTTCCAGGCGGACGATCGCGATGTTCTCGCGGCCTTCGGCGCGGCGCTTCTCCAGCAGGTCGTAGTACACCTTGCCGCTGCACAGGACGATGCGGTCGACCTTCTTCGGATCCAGGCTGTCGATCTCGTTGATGACGGTCTGGAACGAACCGTTGGCCAGCTCTTCCAGGGTCGAGATGGCCAGCTTGTGGCGCAGCAGCGACTTCGGCGTCATGACGATCAGCGGCTTGCGCAGCGGACGGATCACCTGGCGGCGCAGCATGTGGTAGACCTGCGCCGGAGTGGTCGGCACGCAGACCTGGATGTTCTGCTCGGCGCACAGCTGCAGGTAACGCTCCAGACGCGCGGAGGAGTGCTCCGGGCCCTGGCCTTCGTAGCCGTGCGGCAGCAGCATGGTCAGGCCGCACAGGCGCTGCCACTTGGTCTCGCCGCTGGTGATGAACTGGTCGATCACCACTTGCGCACCGTTGGCGAAGTCGCCGAACTGGGCTTCCCAGATCACCAGCGCGTTCGGCATGGTGGTGGCGTAGCCGTATTCGAAGGCCAGCACCGCTTCTTCCGAGAGGAAGGAGTCGTACAGGCTGACGCGCGGCTGGCCGTCGAACAGGTGGGCCAGGGGGATGTAGACCGAGTCGTCCTTCTGGTTGTGCAGCGCCGCGTGGCGGTGCGAGAAGGTGCCGCGGCCGACGTCCTGACCGGTCATGCGCACCGGGTGGCCTTCGAACAGCAGGGTGGCGTAGGCCAGGTTCTCGGCGAAGCCCCAGTTGATCGGCATGCCGCCGGCCGACATCTTGGCGCGGTCTTCGTAGATCTTCTGCACCTGGCGCTGCATGACGAAGCCGTCCGGGGTCTCCAGCAGCTTGTTGGACAGCTCCTGCAGGGTCTTCAGGTCGAAGCGGGTGTCGTGACGCGCGGTCCAGGCATGGCCGACGTACGGACGCCAGTCGACGAACAGCTCCTTGTTCGGCTCCTTGACCAGGCTCTTCACCACGTGCAGGCCGTTGTCCAGGGCGTCGCGGTATTCGTCGACCTTCTCCTGGGCCTGCTCGGCGGTCTGCACGCCGGCGGCGATCAGCTCGTCGGCATACAGGTCGCGGGTGGTGCGCTGCTTGGCGATCTGCTGGTACATCAGCGGCTGGGTGCCGCTCGGCTCGTCGGCCTCGTTGTGGCCGCGGCGGCGGTAGCAGACCAGGTCGATGACCACGTCACGCTTGAACTGCATGCGGTAGTCGACGGCCAGCTGGGTGACGAACAGCACCGCTTCCGGGTCGTCGCCGTTCACGTGGAAGATCGGCGCCTGGATCATCTTGGCAACGTCGGTCGCGTACTCGGTGGAGCGCGCGTCGTCCTGGCGGCTGGTGGTGAAGCCGACCTGGTTGTTGATCACGATGTGGATGGTGCCGCCGGTCTTGTAGGCACGGGTCTGGGACATCTGGAAGGTTTCCATGACCACGCCCTGCCCCGCGAAGGCGGCATCGCCGTGGATGGAAATCGGCACGACCTTGTCGCCGCTGCCGTCCTTGCGACGGTCCTGGCGGGCGCGTACCGAGCCCTCGACCACCGGGGAGACGATCTCCAGGTGCGAGGGGTTGAACGCCAGCGCCAGGTGGACTTCGCCGCCCGGGGTCATGACGTTGGAGGAGAAGCCCTGGTGGTACTTCACGTCACCGGAACCCAGCTCGACCAGCTTCTTGCCCTCGAACTCGTCGAACAGGTCGCGCGGGTTCTTGCCGAGGGTGTTGACCAGGACGTTCAGACGGCCACGGTGGGCCATGCCGATGACCACTTCCTTGACGCCGTAGGAGCCGGAGCGCTGGATGATCTCGTCGACCATCGGGATCAGGCTCTCGCCGCCTTCCAGACCGAAACGCTTGGTGCCCGGGTACTTGGTGCCCAGGTACTTCTCCAGGCCCTCGGCCGCGGTCAGGCGCTCCAGCAGGTGGGCGCGCGCCTCGGTGGAGTACGCCGGACGACCGCGCACGCTTTCCAGGCGCTGGGCGAACCAGTGGCGCTGCTCGGAATCGACGATGTGCATGAACTCGGCGCCGATGGTGCTGCAGTAGGTCTGCTTCAGGGCGTCGATGATCTCGCGCAGGGTCGCCTCTTCCTTGCCGATGTAGAGCTCACCGGTGCGGAAGGTGGTGTCGAGGTCGGCGGCGGTCAGGCCGTAGTGATCCAGCGACAGGTCCGAAGGCGCGGTACGCACCCAGAGGCCCAGCGGATCGAGCTTCGCGGCCTGATGCCCACGCAGCCGGTACGCCAGGATCAGGCGCAGGACTTCGACCTGCTTCTTCTCGTGCTCGGTGCTTACGCTGCCGGCGGAAACGGGCGCGGCGCGGCGCTGGTTCTTGGCCAGGAGCACGAAATGATCACGGATGGAGGAATGCGAGACGTCGGGAGCGGGATTGCCGTCGGCGGGGAGCTTCTGGAAGTATGTGCGCCACTCTTCTGGCACAGCGTTCGGGTCGTGCAGGTAGAGCTCGTAGAGCTCTTCGACGTAGGCAGCGTTCCCACCGGATAAATGGGCACTGTTCCACATCCGCTGCATTACGCTTTCGTGCATGCTTGGTCACCCTCGGTAAGGGGACTCCACCTGATGGAACTCTCGGGGGACCCAGCCCTGTGCAGCGACTGGTAGCCACAAAGGTTCCCGCAGATAGTCCGGGTACCAGCCCGGATGCCCCTGCTGGTCATATATACGTTTTCGAGTCAGACCCCGGCTTTGTGGGCTGGGGTCCGTTGCAACCGCACCGCCGGACAATGTTCCGGCGGCACGGGTATTGCTCTTGTCGCACGCGACGGCGAAGTGGGATCAGGTCCCGCTCTGCAGCAGCATGTTGCGAATGTGACCGATGGCCTTGGTCGGGTTCAGGCCTTTCGGGCAGACATTCACGCAGTTCATGATTCCACGGCAACGGAACACGCTGAACGGATCGTCCAGGCTCGCCAGGCGCGCCTGGGTTTCCGTGTCGCGGCTGTCGGCCAGGAAGCGATAGGCCTGCAGCAGCGCGGCGGGGCCGAGGAACTTGTCCGGGTTCCACCAGAACGACGGGCAGGAGGTCGAGCAGCAGGCGCACAGGATGCACTCGTACAGACCGTCCAGCTTTTCGCGCTCTTCGGGGGTTTGCAGGCGTTCGATCGCCGGCGCGGCATACTTGTTCTGCAGGTACGGCTTAACGCTCTCGTACTGCTTGTAGAAGATGCGCATATCGACGACCAGGTCACGGATCACCGGCAGGCCCGGCAGCGGGCGCAGCACCAGCTTGCCGCCCTTCAGGCCGGCGGCCGACAGCGGAGTGATGCAGGCCAGGCCGTTCTTGCCGTTGATGTTCATGCCGTCGGAGCCGCAAACGCCTTCACGGCAGGAGCGACGATAGGAGAAGCCCTCGTCCTGTTCCTTGATCAGCGCCAGCACGTCCAGGACCATCACGTCCTTGCCCTGGGTATCGACGTCGAAGTCCTGCATGTAGGGTGCAGAGTCCTTCTCCGGGTTGTAGCGGTAAACACTTACTTTCAACATGACGGGCACCCTTAGTAAGTACGAACCTTGGGTTCGAATGCCGGAACGGTCTTCGGCGCGAAGTTGACGGCACGCTTGGCAACGCGCTTCTCACCCGGGAAGTACAGGGTGTGGCACAGCCAGTTCTCGTCATCGCGCTCCTCGAAGTCTTCGCGGGCATGGGCGCCGCGGGACTCTTTGCGGTTTTCGGCCGCAATGGCGGTGGCTTCGGCCACCTCGAGGAGGTTCTGCAGTTCCAGCGCTTCGATGCGCGCCGTGTTGAAAGCCTGGCTCTTGTCGTTGATCTTGACGGTGGCGATACGCTCGCGCAGGTCAGCCAGTTGAGCGATACCCTTCTGCATGTATTCGCCGGTACGGAATACACCGAAGTAGTTCTGCATGCACTGCTGCAGCTCGCGCTTGAGCGGGGCGACTTCTTCGCCGCTGGTGCGCTCGTTCACGCCGTTCAGGCGCTTGAAGGAGGCTTCCAGGTCGGACTCGGAGGCGCCGCGGTGCTCGATGCCCTCTTTCAGGGCCTTTTCCAGGTGCAGGCCGGTAGCGCGGCCGAAGACCACCAGGTCGAGCAGCGAGTTGCCGCCCAGGCGGTTGGCGCCGTGAACCGATACGCAGGCGACTTCGCCGACCGCGAACAGGCCTTCGACGATCTGGTCGTTGCCGTTGGCGTCCATGGTCAGGGCCTGGCCATGGATGTTGGTGGCGACGCCGCCCATCATGTAGTGGCAGGTCGGGATGACCGGGATCGGCGCGACCACCGGGTCGACGTGGGCGAAGGTCTTGGACAGCTCGCAGATGCCGGGCAGGCGGCTGTGCAGGACTTCCTCGCCCAGGTGGTCGAGCTTCAGCAGCACGTGGTCCTTGTTCGGGCCCACGCCGTTGCCGGCGATCACTTCCTTGACCATGGAGCGGGCGACCACGTCGCGGCCGGCCAGGTCCTTGGCGTTCGGCGCGTAACGCTCCATGAAGCGCTCGCCATGGGCGTTGATCAGGTAGCCGCCTTCACCGCGGCAGCCTTCGGTGACCAGTACACCGGCGCCGGCGATGCCGGTCGGGTGGAACTGCCACATCTCGATGTCCTGCACCGGTACGCCGGCGCGCAGGGCCATGCCCACGCCGTCGCCGGTATTGATCAGGGCGTTGGTGGTGGAGGCGTAGATGCGGCCTGCACCGCCGGTGGCCAGGACCACGGCCTTGGAGCGGATATAGATGGTGTCGCCGGTCTCGATGTCGATGGCGATGATGCCGACCACGTGGCCGTCCTGGTTCTTCACCAGGTCGACGGCGTACCACTCATTAAGGAAGGAGGTGCCGTTCTTCAGGTTGGCCTGGTACAGGGTGTGCAGCAGGGCGTGACCGGTACGGTCGGCCGCGGCGCAGGTACGGGCGGCCTGGCCACCCTTGCCGAAGTCCTTGGACTGGCCACCGAACGGACGCTGGTAGATGCGGCCCTGCTCGGTACGGGAGAACGGCAGGCCCATGTGTTCCAGCTCGAACACGGCTTCCGGGCCGACGGAGCACATGTATTCGATGGCGTCCTGGTCACCGATGTAGTCGGAGCCCTTGACGGTGTCGTACATGTGCCAGCGCCAGTCGTCGTTCGGGTCGGCCGAGGCGATGGCGCAGGTGATGCCGCCCTGGGCGGAAACGGTGTGCGAACGGGTCGGGAAGACCTTGGTCACCACGGCGGTCTTGTGACCACCCTGGGCCAGTTGCAGCGCGGCACGCATGCCGGCGCCGCCGCCACCCACGATGATGGCGTCGAAGGAGAGAGTGCGAATGCTTGCCATGGATCAGTTACCCCAGAGAATCTGCACACCCCAGACGAAGAATGCGAACATGGCCATGCCGCATACCGCCTGGACGAGGAAACGCACGATGGTCGCGGGCTTGCCCAGCGCCATCTGAGTCAGGTAGTCGGTGGTGATGGTCCACATGCCGACCCAGGCGTGCACGCTCAGGGCAACCAGCGTGAGAAGACTGAAGATCTTCATCAGGCCGTGGGAGAACAGACCATGCCACTCCTCGTAGGAGATGTTCGGGTGTGCGATCAGGTAACCCAGCAGGAAAAGCACATAAGCCGCGAGAACGACCGCAGAAACGCGTTGAGCCATCCAGTCGTAGAGGCCGGAACGCGAGAAGTTTGTGACGTTAGTTACCATACCCAGACCCCCGCCAGAACGATCAGCACCACGGCAATGGCGATGACGATTTTCGAACCACGCTTGCCACCTTCCAGCGTCTCGCCGATACCTGCGTCCATGACGAGGTGACGAATGCCGGCTACCAGGTGGTACAGCAGCGCGGAGAGCAGGCCCCAGATCACAAGCTTGGCCAACGGATGGGCCAGACACGCCTTCACCTGCTCGAAGCTGTCTTCCGATGCGAGGGACTTGTCGAGCGCGAACAGCAGCACGGCAATGCCCAGGAACAGGATGACGCCAGAGATGCGGTGGAGAATGGACGTGTAAGCAGTGACAGGGAGTTTGATGGTCCTTAGGTCTAGGTTTACAGGTCGTTTGCTATTCACGGCTTTTTTCACACTGAGAGCCCTTCGAACTGCAGGGCTAGTTGTCGGGAGGTGCACTTGTCAGGTACCCATCACCTTCGGGAGTGACAACCGCCTGTGGAGCGAGGCCTGGAGGGCCCCGGCGGCTGGTCGCCGAGTATAGACAGTTAGGCTCCTAATGACAACGGAATCGCCTTCGCCTAAGGACTTATTGCCGCACCCCCATAAAAGGCGTAAATAGGCGATTTTTTTCGCCAAAACAGGCAGTTGGAGGGGCTGTCCGCTACCGATTCTTGCAAATTGACAATCGGATTTATCTCTCTATAGTGGTGCGGGCCCTGCGTGGGGGGTCGTACAGATGATTTCAAGCATTAATAGGAGGCCTAATCATGGCTGACAAGAAAGCGCAGTTGATCATCGAGGGCGCAGCCCCCGTCGAACTGCCCGTCCTCTCCGGCACGCTGGGCCCCGATGTAGTGGATGTGCGGGGTCTGACCTCCACGGGCCACTTCACGTTCGATCCTGGCTTCATGTCCACCGCCTCCTGCGAGTCGAAGATCACTTATATCGACGGCGACAAGGGCGTGCTGCTGCACCGCGGCTATCCGATCGAGCAACTGGCCGAGAAATCCGACTACCTGGAAACCTGCTACCTGCTGCTCAAGGGCGAACTGCCCACCGCCGAGCAGAAGGAACAGTTCGTCGGCACCATCAAGAACCACACCATGGTTCACGAGCAGCTGAAGACCTTCTTCAACGGCTTCCGCCGCGATGCCCACCCGATGGCCATCATGTGCGGCGTGATCGGCGCCCTCTCCGCCTTCTACCACGACTCCCTGGACATCAATAATCCCAAGCATCGCGAGATTTCCGCGCATCGCCTGGTCGCCAAGATGCCGACCATCGCCGCCATGGTGTACAAGTACTCCATGGGTCAGCCGATGATGTATCCGCGCAACGACCTGAGCTACGCAGAAAACTTCCTGCACATGATGTTCAACACCCCCTGTGAGACCAAGCCGATCAGCCCCGTGCTGGCCAAGGCCATGGACCGCATCTTCATCCTGCACGCCGACCACGAGCAGAACGCCTCGACCTCGACCGTGCGCCTGGCCGGCTCCTCCGGCGCCAACCCGTTCGCCTGCATCGCCTCCGGCATCGCCGCCCTCTGGGGCCCGGCCCACGGCGGTGCGAACGAAGCGGTACTGCGCATGCTGGACGAGATCGGTGACGTTTCGAACATCGAGAAGTTCGTGGCCAAGGCCAAGGACAAGAACGATCCGTTCAAGCTGATGGGCTTCGGCCACCGCGTGTACAAGAACTTCGACCCGCGCGCCAAGGTCATGAAGCAGACCTGCGACGAGGTGCTCAGCGAGCTGGGCATCAACGATCCGCAGCTGGAACTGGCCATGAAGCTGGAAGAGATCGCCCGCCACGACCCCTACTTCGTGGAGCGCAACCTCTACCCGAACGTCGACTTCTACTCGGGCATCATCCTCAAGGCCATCGGCATCCCGACCAGCATGTTCACCGTGATCTTCGCCCTGGCGCGTACCGTGGGCTGGATCTCGCACTGGCAGGAAATGCTCTCCGGCCCGTACAAGATCGGCCGCCCGCGCCAGCTGTACACCGGCCACACCCAGCGCGATTTCGTCGAGCTCGGCGCTCGCAAGTAAGTTTCGCCGGGATACGGAAAAGGCTGCTTCGGCAGCCTTTTTTGTTGTCTGCTCTCCTGCCTTCCTTTCTGACTCCGCAACTCAAACCCGCCATTCCCACGAACGCGGGACGCGGCTCCATCGCGAACAGCGCTTGCGCTGACCCGAAGGAGATAACCTAGCTGCCTCGGCTTGGGTGTTTCTGCGCCGCTCCGAGTTTGCCCGACCGTCTTGTTTCGCCCCCTCGGGCGAGTCACTTCTTTCAAACGCCAAAGAAGTAACCAAGAAGGCTTGCCCCGACATACGGGCCCGACACAGTCGGGCTACCCTCACGAATTCCCCCGCCACGGAGGCCCGAACTAGGCGTCCCCCCCCCGAGGGTACGTCCCTGTAGCCCATCGGGGCTCTCGCGACATCCATGTCGCATGACCTCCTGAGCGCGGGTTTCGCTCGGCCTTCTGAAGGGGCACTCCGGTGCGCTCGGCTATTTCTCTGGAAGTCCAAGAGCAAACGCGCTTTTGCTTTTCGTAGGAGCGAGCTTGCTCGCGAACCGCCCGTCACTGGGTTATTCCCCTTCGGGCCAGCGCAAGCGCTGTTCGCGATGGAGCCGCGTCCCGCGTTCGCGGGAATGGCGAGGGGGGAGTATCAGGATGACTCTGGGCTTCCCGGCAGCTCAGGACAGCCCCCTCTCCCTTCAGGGAGAGGGTTGGGGAGAGGGCGCTCTTAACCCCAACTCCGCAGCCACCGGCAAACCCCATTCACGAGCGAGCCCTCTCCCCTCCCCCCAAACACAAAAAAAGGCCGCCCAGGCGGCCTTTTCCATAACGCCAAGCCTCAGCGCTTCTCCGCCGCCGCACGCAGCCCCTTCAGGGTATTCATCGGCGCATCCACCACGAAGCTGTTGGCCAGCCAGGACGGAATGCTGCCGCCCGGCTCGGTCTGTACCTGGTAGGTCACTTCGGTGACACCCGCGCCCTTGGGCACCAGTTTCCACTCGCCGACCAGCTTGGGCACGCGGATCTCGCCCTTCTCTTCCGGGATGTAGGTCGGCTCGGCCTGCAGGTGGCGGATGAGGCCGCCGTCGGCGGTCTTCTCGGTGGTCACGTGGATCACCACGTCGCGGCCGGTCACAGGCCAGGGCATGTCGATCTTCGAGTAGGTCCAGGAATTGTCGCCCTCGCTCTTGAGCAGGCGCATCTCGGCGCAGGCGTGGATCCACTTGCAGGAGCCCTTCACGTCTTCCTGCAGGGCATTGATGCTGGCCACGTCGGCCTTGATGTCGACCACGCCGCGGTAGGCCTTGTACTTGGAGCCCGGAACGCTGCTCAGGTAGACCTTGACGCCGTCCTCGTCCTTGGCCAGTTGCCAGTCCTCGGCCATGGCGGCGCCGGAGGCGCCCAGCAGGGCGGCGCTCAACAGGGTCATACGCAGGATGCCACGCATCGTCATCTTCCTCTGGTTATTGTTGGTCTGGCCGGGCCGGCGAAGAGCCGTACCCGTTGCAAATCCGCGATCCTGAGCGGTTCGGCAGTCAGGATGGGCGCCAGTATGGCCCCTGGAAACGTGACTTCCAAGTCACTCAGGCGGTGGTGATCCGTTCCCATTCGGCGAGGATGCGCAGCGCCTCCTCGTTGCTGCTGCCGCAAGCCTCGGCGTCGGCGTCGAAGGCCGCGCACACCGCCGGGCGCTCGGGCCGGCCGAACAGGCGGCAGAGGTTGCGCTCGTCCAGTTGCACGCAGCGCACGCCCGCGGGCTTGCCGCCGGGCATGCCGGGGATGGGCGAGGAAATCGACGGCGCCACGCAGCAGGCGCCACAGCCGGCACGGCATTGCATCGTTGCTGGGCTCATAAAAAGGCACGGAGGAAGGTCGCGCACCGCAGGGCCGGTGCGCGGCGCGGAGGATAAGCCCAGCGGCGCCCGCCGCCAAGGGCCTTGCATCGCCTGCCCCTCTTGGCGGCGCGAGCGCGGCGATTTAGGCTGGCGCCCTCCTCACCTCCGGGAGCTCCCCATGCCGGTCTGGGTCCAAACCGCCACCCTCCTGGCGTTCTCCAACCTGTTCATGACCTTCGCCTGGTACGGCCACCTGAAGACGCTGAACACCAAGCCCTGGATCATCGCCGCCCTGGTCAGCTGGGGCATCGCGCTGTTCGAGTACCTGCTGCAGGTGCCGGCCAACCGCATCGGCTATACCGCGCTGTCGGTGGGCCAGCTGAAGATCATGCAGGAGGTCATCACCCTGGCGGTGTTCGTGCCCTTCAGCGTGTTCTTCATGCAGCAGCCGCTGAAGCTGGACTACCTGTGGGCGGGCCTGTGCCTGCTGGGCGCGGTCTACTTCATCTTCCGCAGCTGATTCACCCGCGCGGCTTCAGCCGGGTGATCAGGCTGGAAGTGTCCCAGCGCCCGCCACCGGCGGCCTGCACCTCGGCATAGAACTGGTCGACCAGCGCCGTCACCGGCAATTGCGCGCCGTTGTGCCGCGCCTCGTCGAGCACGATGCCGAAGTCCTTGCGCATCCAGTCCACGGCGAAGCCGAAGTCGAAGCGCCCTTCCAGCATGCTCTTGTGGCGATTCTCCATCTGCCAGGACTGCGCCGCGCCCTTGCTGATGACCTCGATGGCAGCCTCGCCGTCCAGCCCCGCGCATTGGGCGAAATGCAGGGCCTCGGACAAGCCCTGGAGCAGGCCGCCGATGCAGATCTGGTTGACCATCTTGGTCAGTTGTCCGGCGCCGCTGTGGCCCATCAGCCGGACCATCCGCGCATAGGCGGCGATCAGCGGCTCGGCGCGCCGGTAGAAGACCTCCTCGCCGCCCACCATCACCGTCAGCACGCCGTTCTCGGCGCCGGCCTGGCCGCCGGACACCGGCGCATCGAGGAAGCCCAGCTCGCGCTCGGCGGCCTGCACCGCCAGTTCCCGGGCCACCGCCGCCGAGGCCGTGGTGTGGTCGACGAACACGCTGCCCGGCTGCATCCCGGCGAGGGCGCCGTCCGGCCCCTGCACCACGCTGCGCAGGTCGTCGTCGTTGCCCACGCAGCACATCACGAATTCCGCCTGCGCCGCGGCCTCGCGCGGCGTGGGCGCACTGCTGCCGCCGTGCTCGGCGCACCACTGCGCGGCGCGCGCCGAGGTACGGTTGTAGACGCAGACCTCATGCCCCTTGGCCTGCAGATGCCCGGCCATGGGATAGCCCATGACGCCCAGGCCGATGAACGCGACTTTCGCCATGGCTCGGTTCCCCTGTTGTCGATCGGGCTAGCCTAGCAGCGGTTTGCCGAGCCCCGAAAGGCCTTCCATACTGCATGCCAGGCGCCGCGCACGCGGTCCGGACCGTCCCACTTCAGCGCACGAGCAGGCCCTATGCCCCACTGGCTGGTGATCGACCTGGAAGCCACCACCGAGGAAGGCGGCTGGCCGGTCGAGGAAATGGAGATCATCGAGATCGGCGCGAGCCTCGTGGCCGCCGCCGACGGCCGCGAGCTGGACCACTTCCAGCGCTTCGTGCGGCCGCAGCGCCGCCCGCTGCTGACCAGCTTCTGCCGCGAACTCACCCACATCAGCCAGGCCGACGTCGACGGCGCCGCACCGCTCACCGAGGTCTGGCCGCAGTTCGAGCGCTGGCTCGCGCAGCACAGCCCGCGCCTGGCCGGCTGGGCCAGCTGGGGCGACTACGACCGCCGCCAGCTGGAACTGGAATGGCGCCAGCAGCACATCGACAGCCACCTCAGCCAGGTGCCGCACCTGAACCTCAAGCAGCGCTTCGCCCAGGCCCGCCAGCTCAAGCGCCCGGTGGGCCTGAACACCGCGCTGCAACTGGCCGGGCTGCACTTCCAGGGCCAGCAGCACCGCGCCCTGGAAGACGCGCGCAACACCGCCAGGCTGCTGCCGCTGGCGCTTTGACGGCCGCGTAGTGACGCTGCCCATCGCCTTGGGCATACTGGCGCTCCTTTTTTTCGCCCTCCCTACCCCCTGTTGCAGGAGCAGCCCCATGTTCAAGGTCAACGAGTACTTCGACGGCACCGTCAAATCCATCGCCTTCGGCATGACCGAGGGCCCGGCCACCATCGGCGTGATGGCCCCCGGCGAGTACGAATTCGGCACCGCCCAGCTGGAGATCATGCACGTGGTCGCCGGCGCCCTGACCGTCAAGCTGCCGGGCAGCGACGAGTGGGAAACCTTCGCCGCCGGCAGCCAGTTCACCGTGCCGGGGAACAGCAAGTTCCAGCTGAAGGTTGCGGTGGATACTGCTTACCTCTGCGAATATCGCTGAGGTCGGGTGGTGTGGTGAAGAAACCGGCCTTTGGGGCCGGTTTTTTATTGGTGGCTTGCGAAAGCAGTGGCGTAATGCCGAAGAGCGCCCTCTCCCTAACCCTCTCCCTGAAGGGAGAGGGGACTGTCCTCTGCCAATCGAAGCATCAGCGCACTCCTGCAGTTTCCGGCTTGAGCCTGACCACCAGAGCACACCGAACGGCCCCCTCTCCCCTCAGGGCGGGGCGCGCAGCCGAGGGCTGGGGAGAGGGAGCGGAGTTCCCCCAGACGCCGGAGCAACCGGTAAGCGCCATTCGCGAGCAAGCTCGCTCCTACGCTCCCCCTCTCCCACCAAGCCTCTGCAACCGCTGCTGCGTTGCACTGGGCGTCTCCCCGAACAACTTGCGGTAATCCCCCGCAAAACGCCCCAGGTGAGCAAAGCCCCACCCCATCGCGATCTCGGAAATGCTGCGCGCCCCGCCCGCAAGAATGTCCTCGCGCACCCCATGCAGCCGGTAATGCTTCAGATAGGTCATGGGCGCACTCCCGAAGTACCTGCGAAACCCCTCGAACAGCTTGAACCGCGATACCCCGGCCGCCGCCTCCAGGTCATCCAGGCACAGGGCTTCGCGCGCATGGGCATGGATGTGTTCGCGGGCGCGCAGCAGATAGTGCGGCACCTTCTCGGCCAGGCAGCGGCGCAACGCCTCGCTGTAGTTGTTCGGCTGGGCGAGGATCAGCCCCTTGAGCAGCGCGCGCTCCAGGTCGCGGCTGAAGAAGGCCTGGCCGAACAGCTCGCTCAGCGCCATCTCCTCGTTCAGGTGGCGGACCATGCGCCACCAGGCGGCCGCCGCGCCGTCATGGGCGTCCATCTCCGGCTCGAACACCAGGGGCTGCTCGGCCGGGCGCTGGAGCATTTCCTCCAGGGTCCGGCGCATGGCCAGCAGCGGGATCACCACCTGCAGCTTGCGGCAGTCGCCGGTGATGTTCAGCTCCTGGCTCTGGTTGGGCGAGACGATCACCCCGCGCTGCGGGTTCGACTGCAGGTAGCGCCCGGCCACGCTCAGCTCCTGCTCGCCCACCAGCGGCAGGCTCAGGCTGTAGCTGTTGAAGCGCTCGGTCTCGACGATGCCGATGGTCACCTCGGTGCCGTACTCGATGCAGCCCAGGGTGGTGGACATGCCCTTGAGCACGCTGCCGCTGTGCTGGAAGCGCACCGCCTCGGGGTGGCCGGCGTGCAGGCGGTGGGGCCCACAGATGGCCGACATCCAGTTGCGGGCGGCGGCAAGGTCGAGGCGATCGGCGTGGATGTCACGGAAGTGACCGGGGTTCTTCGGATTCATCGCTGGGCACTCACGGCTTGTTCGGGGCGGCTCTGACGGCGCTTGCGCCCAGTGTGCAGCAAGACGCGTACCCGCGGGCCACGGATCGTCGGCAAAGCCTCAGTATGCGGATAGTGTTCGACCACTTTCCGGACCATTCGCACCCCGCCGGCGCCCCACCCGCCCCCTCCGCCGCCGCCCGGCGCACCGCGGCTGGGCAGCTTCTACCCAGCCCCCGCACCGCGGTGTTACCCCGCCGCCAATTTTGCGGATCGCCTTCCCCCACTGGGCGGATAGACCGCCATGGCGCGCCGGCCGTGAAATGGCGCCACCGATCCGCCCGATGGGACAACAACAATGAACGCACCAAGCAAGAGCCTTGCGCAGTGGCAGGACTACATCCGTGGCTGCCTGGATTTCCGCCCCGCCGAAGGGGTGTACCGCATCGCCCGGGACATGTTCACCGAGCCGGAACTGTTCGACCTGGAGATGGAGCTGATCTTCGAGAAGCAGTGGATCTACGCCTGCCACGAAAGCGAAATCCCCAACCCCAACGACTTCATCACCCTGCGCGCCGGGCGTCAGCCGATGATCGTAACCCGCGATGCCGGCGGCCAGTTGAACGCCCTGGTCAACGCCTGCCAGCACCGCGGCGCCACCCTCACCCGGGTGTGCAAGGGCAACCAGTCCACTTTCACCTGCCCCTTCCACGCCTGGTGCTACAAGAGCGACGGGCGCCTGGTGAAGGTCAAGGCGCCCGGCGAATACCCGGCGGACTTCGACAAGGCCAGCCGCGGCCTGAAGAAGGCGCGCATCGACAGCTACAGGGGCTTCGTCTTCATCAGCCTGGACGCGAGCGCTACGGACAGCCTGGAAGACTTCCTCGGCGATGCAAAAGTGTTCTTCGACATGATGGTGGCGCAGTCCCCCACCGGCGAGCTGGAAGTGCTGCCGGGCCGCTCCGCGTACACCTTCGAGGGCAACTGGAAGCTGCAGAACGAGAACGGCCTGGACGGCTATCACGTCAGCACCGTGCACTACAACTACGTGGCCACCGTGCAGCACCGCCAGCAGGTCAACGTGGAGAACGGCACGGCCAGCGGCACCCTGGACTACAGCAAGCTCGGCGCCGGCGACGCGCAGACCGACGACGGCTGGTTCAGCTTCCGCAACGGCCACAGCGTGCTGTTCAGCGACATGCCCAACCCCGCCGTGCGCCCCGGCTACGCCAGCGTGATGCCGCGCCTGGTCAAGGAACACGGCCAGGCCAGGGCTGAGTGGATGATGCACCGCCTGCGCAACCTGAACATCTACCCCAGCCTGTTCTTCATGGACCAGATCAGCTCGCAGCTGCGCATCGTCCGCCCCATCGCCTGGAACAAGACCGAGGTCATCAGCCAGTGCATCGGCGTGAAGGGCGAGTCCGAGCAGGACCGCGAGAACCGCATCCGCCAGTTCGAGGACTTCTTCAACGTCTCCGGCATGGGCACGCCGGACGACCTGGTGGAATTCCGCGAGCAGCAGCGCGGCTTCCAGGGCCGCCTGGAGCGCTGGAGCGACATCTCCCGCGGCCACGGCAAGTGGGTCGAGGGCCCGACGCCGAACAGCCGGACGCTGGGCATCGCCCCCGTGCTCACCGGCACCGAGATCACCCACGAGGGCCTCTACGTCAACCAGCACCAGCACTGGCAGCGCTTCCTCCTCGACGGCCTGGAACGCAAGGCCCTGCAACCCAGGGAGGTGCAGGCATGAACGCGCAACTGCAATACCGGGTGGAACAGTTCCTCTACCGCAACGCCGAGGCCTGCGACGCCCAGGACTGGGACGCCTACCTCGACATGTTCAGCGAGGACAGCGAGTTCCACGTCCCGCAGTGGGATTCCGAGCATGTCTACACCACCGACCCCAAGCGCGACATGTCGCTGATCTACTACCCCAGCCGCGCCGGCCTGGAGGACCGGGTGTTCCGCATCCGCACCGGCAAGGCCGCCTCGACCATCCCCATGCCGCGCACCCTGCATGGCATCGACAACGTGCGCATCCGCGAGCTGGACGGCGGCGAGCTGGAAGTGCGGGCCAACTGGCACACGCTGTTCTACCGCCTGGAGACGCCCGGGCAGTTCTTCGGCCACGCCACCTACCGCCTGCGCCCCCATGGCGAGAGCTGGCTGATCGCCCGCAAGCACGTGCTGCTGCTCAACGACCGCATCGATTCGGTGCTCGACTTCTACCACCTGTGAGGATGGCCCGATGAACCACAAGGTCGCCTTCAGCTTCGCCGACGGCAAGACGCTGTTCTTCCCCGTGCAGGGCAACGAAATCCTGCTCGACGCGGCGCTGCGCAACGGCATCAAGATTCCCCTGGACTGCCGCGAGGGCGTCTGCGGCACCTGCATGGGCCGCTGCGAGTCCGGCAGCTACGCGATGGACTACGCCGACGAGGAAACCCTCTCCGCCGAGGACCTGGCCCAGCGCAAGATTCTCAGTTGCCAGACCCGCGTGCAGTCCGACGCCGCGTTCTACTTCGACTTCGACTCCAGCCTGTGCAGCGCCGCCGGCCCGGCCAGCCACCGCGGCGTGGTCAGCGGCGTCGAGCAGGTCTCGGCGAGCACCGCCATCCTGCGCCTGCAGGTCGAAGGCCCGGCGCTGGACTACCTGCCCGGCCAGTACGCGCGCCTGCGCGTGCCGGGCACGGACGCGGTGCGCTCCTACTCCTTCGCCAACCGGCCCAACGCGCAGAACCAGCTGCAGTTCCTCATCCGCCTGCTGCCCGACGGCGCCATGAGCGACTACATCCGCGAGCGCTGCCAGCCGGGCGACGAAATCCGCTTCGAGGCGCCGCTGGGCGCCTTCTACCTGCGCCACGTCGAACGCCCGCTGCTGCTGGTGGCCGGCGGCACCGGGCTGTCGGCCTTCCTCGGCATGCTCGACGAACTGGCCGAGGCCGGCGGCTGCGGCCAGCCGGTGCACCTGTACTACGGCGTGCGCCAGGCGGCGGACCTCTGCGAGCTGGAGCGCATCGCCGGCTACGCCGAGCGCATCCCGGGCTTCGCCTTCACCCCGGTGATCAGCGATGATGCCGGCTGGGACGGCAGGCGCGGCTACGTCACCGAGCACTTCGACGCCGCGGCCCTGCGCGATGCGCCCTTCGACATGTACCTGTGCGGCCCGCCGCCGATGGTCGAGTCGGTGAAGGAATGGTTGCAGGCGCAGGGCCTGGAGAACGGCCGGCTGTACCTGGAGAAATTCACCCAGAGCAACAATTGATCCCGTAGACGCTACGGGTGGGCTGGGCGTAGGGCGAATAACCGTTCGCGGTTATCCGCCGTTGGCCCGAAACACCGCGGCTCTGTATCGCTTGGTAGGAGCGCGCCCTGCGCGCGAAATCGCGGGCAGGGCCCGCTACAGTTCCAGGAAGCACGGTTTTTCGTAGGATGGCGTTGAGCGAAGCGATACCCATCAGCGCAACCGCATGGGTTTCGCAAGCTCAACCCATCCTACGAAAGCGGCGGCCTCAGCCTTCCTCGCCCAGCTCCTCGCTGGCGGCGCGCAGGCATTCGCGGAACAGCCGCGCAGCCGGGCCCAGTTCGCGGCCGCTGGGGTGGAAGCAGCCGATGTCGCCGAAGCGCAGCGCTATGTCCAGCTCGAAGGCGCGGACGCCGCCGCCATCGGCCAGTTGCCGGGCGGTTTCCAGGGGCAGCAGGCCGACGGTCTGCTGGTCCTGCATCAGGGCGACGTTGGTGAGCACCGACAGCGATTCGATCACGTTGCCCGGCAACGCCAGGCCGGCCTGGGCGAACAGGTGATCCACCGTCTGCCGCAGCAGCGAGCCGGGCGGCGGCAGCACCCAGGGGTAGGCGTGCAGCTCGGCCAGGCCCACCGCGCCGCCGGCATGCAGCGGGTGGCCATGGCCGCCGACGATGCACAGGCGCTCATCGTAGAGCACGTCCACGCCCAGCGCCCGCGCCTCGCCGCGGGCCTGCCAGTCGTCCGGCACGCGGCCCACCACCAGGTCCACCTCGCCGCCGATGAGGGCCGGGAACAGCTGGTCGAACTGGCCGATGCGCACCGACACCAGCACCCGCGGCGCACGGCTCTTGAGCAGGCGCAGGGCGCGCGGCAGCAGCGAGGTGGAGGCGGAGATCAGGGTGCCCACCACCACGTGCCCGGAAGTGCCGTCGCGGAAGGCCTCCACCTCGTCGCTCAGGGCCCGCAGCTCGGCGAGCATCGAGCGCGCCCGGCGCAGCACCAGCTCGCCCAGTTCGGTGACCTTCACCCCGCGGTTGCTGCGTTCGAGCAGCGGCGCATCGAAGTACGACTCCAGCTCGTGGATGACCTTGGTCACCGCCGGCTGGGTCAGGTTCAGCACCTGCGCCGCGCGCAGCAGCGAACCGCTCTGCACCACCTGGTCGAGCACCACCAACTGGTAGAACTTCAGCTTGCGCGCGACCGATACCACACTCGACTTCATGGGCTACCCCGACATCCGGTTCAGAAACGGAAAGTACCACGCATCGACAGGCAGGCCGTGCCATCGCCGGCCCGGGTGAGCGCCGTCAGGCCCGGCCTGAGAGTGAACGGAGAGGATTTCTTCGGGGTACGGGCGAGCATCGGCATGGGCGGTCCTCATGTCGGAAATGGCAACGGAGGTGGCCCGGCCGTAATGGCCGGGCCTGCAAAGGGATTCATCGGCTGCTGGCGGCTTCCAGCAGCTGCGGCACCAGCGGCCTGCCCTGCGCGTCCAGGCGCAGGTTGTTGCGCTGGGCATAGGCGCGCCAGTCGCGCAGCAGTTCGGCCAGCGCCTGGGGCCGCTGCGCGGCCAGGTCGTGGCGCTCGCCCGGGTCCGTGGCGAGGTCGTAGAGGTGCCAGCGCGCCTGGGCGTCCTTGACGTCGTAGAGCAGTTTCAGCGAGCCCTTGCGCAGGGCGGCGTTGCCATTGAGCTCCCAGCCCAGCGGCTCGTCGGCGGCATGCACGCGCGCGTCCCGGCCGAACAGCAACGGCAGCATCGACAGGCCCTGCGGCGGGATGACCTCGCGGCCCCGGTAGCGCGGCCCGGGCTGCTCGGCGCCGGCCAGCTCCAGCAGGGTCGGCAGCAGGTCGTGCACCCGCGCCAGCTGCGTGGTGCGCCCGGCGGCGATGCGCTGGGGCATGCAGGCGAACAGCGGCACCCGGTAGCCGCCCTGGTAGGTGGTCATCTTGTAGCGCCGCCCCGGCAACGCGCTGACCTGCGCCCAGGCGCTGCCCTGCAACAGGAAGGAGTCGCGCCGGCCGTAGTTTTCCAGGCGGTTGTCGAAGTGCTCCGCCACCCACCTGGCGTCCATGCTGTCGCGCCCTTCCGGGCCGTTGTCGGACATGAACAGCACCAGGGTGTTGTCCAGTTGCCCGCTGCGGCGCAGGTGGTCGAGCAGGCGGCCGACCTCGGCGTCGAAGGCCTCGATCATGGCCGCATAGACCTCCATGGTGCGCGCCGACTGGCGCTGCTGTTCGTCGCTCAGCGTGGACCAGGCCGGCACGCCCTCCAGTTGCGCCTGCGAGGGATAGCCCTCGGGGATCAGCCCCAGTTCGCGCTGGCGCGCCAGGCGCTGCTCGGCGATGGCCTGGTAGCCGGCGTCGTAGCGCCCGCGGTACTTCGCCAGATAGGCATCCGGCGCCTGCAACGGCCAGTGCGGGGCGGTGTAGGCGGCGAAGGCGAAGAACGGCCGGCCGTCGCCGGCGCGGCGCTCGATCATCTCGATCAGGCGGTCGGTGTACCAGGTGCTGGAGTAGAAGTCGTCCGGCAACTCGATGCCCTGGCCGTCGTGCAGGTAGGTGGTGCTGTAGTTGGGCAGCAGCGCCATGTTGGCCTGCTTGAAGTTGGCCGCGCCGCCTTCCAGCAGCACGTAGGACTCCTCGAAGCCCCTGTTCTGCGGCTGCAGCTCCGGCTGCTTGCCCAGGTGCCACTTGCCGGCGATGTAGGTGTGGTAGCCGGCATCGCCCAGCAGCTCGGCGAGGGTCGGCACCCTGGCCGCCAGCACGCCCTCGTAGCCGGGGCGCAGGCGTTCGCGCTGCGCAGGTGGCAGGCGGCCGCGCCATTCGGCCATCATGCCGACGCCGACCAGGTGCGGGTCGTTGCCCGAGAGCAGCGCCGAGCGCGTGGTGGAGCAACTGGGCGTGGCGTGGAAGTCGAGGAAGGTCATGCCCTGGCGGGCCAGGCGGTCGAGGTTGGGGGTGGCGATTTCGCCACCCAATGCGCCTATGTCGGAAAAGCCCAGGTCGTCGGCGACGATCAGCAGCACGTTGGGCCGCTGGCCGCCGTCAGCGGCCTGGGCGAAGGGTAATGCGCTGGCCAGCAGCGCAGCGGCCAGCCACTTGAGCAAGGTATGCATGGGGATGGAACCCTCCTTCCTGTCGTTGTCGGCCAGCCGCGGGCGCCTCAGGCGAGTTCACTCCGCGCGGCGCCCGGTGCGCGGCGCAGGGCCATGACGAACAGCGCCAGGCTGGCCAGCAGCGCCGGCGCGGCGAGCCAGATGAAGAACACCTGCAGGCCACCGGCGGCCTCGAACAGCCAGGCGCCGAGCAGCGAACCGATGATCGAGCCGGCGCGCCCGGCGCTCAGTGCCCAGCTCACGCCGGTGGCGCGGGCGTGGGTCGGGTACAGGGTGGCGGCGAGGATGCTCAGGTTGTTCAGCGCGCCGGTGAGGGTGAAGCCCACGGCGAAGACCATCAGCAGCAGCGCCAGGCCGTTGCCCAGCTGGGTGCCGGTCAGCGCCAGGGCCACGGCGGCACACAGGCACAGCGGCGGCAGCAGGCGCTGAGCGCCGAAGCGGTCCATCAGCAGAGCCATGACGATGCCGCCGATCACCCCGCCGAAGGGGATCATCGCGGCGATGTGCGAGGTCTCCTGGGTGCCGTAGCCGCTGCCGCGGAGGATGGTCGGCAGCCAACTGGTCAGCAGGTAGAAGACGAACAGGCAGCAGAAGAAGGTCAGCCACAGCATCAGGGTGCGCAGCGCCCGGCCCTCGGCGAACAGGGTCGAGGCCGGCGAGCGCTGTTGCGCGGCGGCGACGTCGCCGACCAGGGTCACTTCGTCCAGGTCCTGGCGAGCGCTGATGCGCCCGAGGATCGCCCGCAGCCGCTGGGCGTGGGCCGGGCTGCCGGCCATGAAGCAGGTGGATTCCGGCAGCGCCAGGACCAGCGCCGGCAACAGCACCAGCGGCGTCAGGCCGCCGCACAGCAGCAGGCCCTTCCAGCCCACCAGCGGCAGCAGCAGGCCGGCCACCCAGCCGCCCAGGGCCAGGCCCAGGGTGAAGCCGGAATAGCTCAGGGTCACCAGCAGCATGCGCCGCCGCGCCGGCGAGTATTCCGAGCTGAGGGTGATGGCGTTGGGCAGCACCCCGCCCAGGCCCAGGCCGGTGAAGAAGCGCAGCGCGGTGAGCACCTCGATGTTCGGCGCCAGGGCGCAGGCCAGGGTGCCCAGGGCGACTATGCCCAGGCTGAGCAGCAGGACGAACTTGCGGCCCTTGCGGTCGGCCACCGGGCCGAAGCCGACGCTGCCCACCAGCATGCCGAACAGTCCGGCGGCGAAGGCCGGGGCCAGCTGGCCGCGGGTGATGCCCCAGTCGCGGATCAGCTCGGGGGCGATGTAGCCGATGGCGGCGGTGTCGAAGCCGTCGAGCACCACCACCAGGAAGCACAGCAGCAACACGCGGATCTGCAGGGCGGACAGCGGACTGTTGTCGATCAGGTCGCTGACGCGCAGGGTTTGTCTGTTCATGGCGTTCTTCTCGTTGTTAGAGGATGGGCCGGCTCAGAAGAGCTTCCAGGTGTAACTGAGGATCAGGCGGTTCTCGTCGACGTCGGTGAGGTAGTTGGAGCGGGCCACGGCGTTGCGCAGGCGGACGTTCAGCCCGGCCAGCGGGCCGCCCTGCAGCGTGTAGGCCAGCTCCAGGTCGCGCTCGCGGTCGCGGCCCTCGAAGCCCCTGCCGGTGTCGACGTTGCTGCCGCGCAGGTAGCGCAGCGTGGTACTCAGGCCGGGGATGCCGAGGGCGGCGAAGTCGTAGTCGTGGCGCACCTGCCAGGAACGCTCGTCGGCCGAGGCGAACATGAAAGTGGGCACCTCGTTGCCCAGCGGCGCGACGTTGGGGAACACCCGCGGGAAGCCGTCGTCGCCGAACATGCCCTGGTAGCCGACGTAGAAGCTGTGCCCGCCGCGCCTGGCCGAGAGCAGCGCGTAGAAGGCGCGGTTGTCCAGCTTGCCGAGCAGGCGCTTGCCGTCCTCGTTGGCGTCGTAGTAGCCGAGGTTGCCGCCCAGCACCCAGTCGCCGACGCTCTGGCTGTGCTTGAGGCCGACAAAGCCCTGGCGGTAGATGTCTTCCAGTTGGCCGTACCACAGGCTGGCGCGGGTGCGCTTGGCGTTGAAGTCGTAGTCGCCACCGGCGAAGTTGAAGGCGTCGCTTTCCACCTGGCGGTAGGGCGTCGCGCCGACCATCGCCTGCAGGTCGCTGGTGCCGGCCTCGTTGCGCATGCTGTAGGACTTCAGCCGGCCCGCCTGCAGGGCCAGGCCGGGAATCTCCGCGGAGGCCAGCATGGCGCCCTGGTAGGTCGGCGGCAGCAGGCGGTTGTCGCTGGCCGGCAGCACCGGCAGGTTGGGCTGCAGTTCGCCGAGCTTGAGTTCGCTGTGCGAGACCTTCGCCTTCAGCGCCACGCCCAGGCGGCTGTAGTCGTCCGGCGCGCGGCTGTCGCCATCCACCGGCAGCAGGCCGGTGTTGGCCCGGTCCGGGCTGCTGTCCAGCTTCAGGCCGAGCAGGCCGATGGCGTCCACGCCGAAGCCCACGGGCCCCGGCGTGTAGCCGGAACGGAAGTCGAGGATGAAGCCCTGGGCCCACTCCTCCGCCTTCGATTGCCGGCTGGCGCCGACGATGTCCGAATAGTCGCGGCTGAAGTAGTAGTTGCGCGCCTGCAGGGTGGCGCTGGCGCCCTCGACCAGGCCCTCGCCGGCCTCGACCTGGGGCAGCGCCGCCAGGGTGCCGGAGGCGAGCACCGCCAGGGACAGTTTGGGGTGATTGCTCATGCTGCTTGCACTCTTCTCGTTGTTGTAGGCAAAGCGTCCCCTGCCACCAGCAGCCCGGCGGCAGGAATGAGTCGGTAGCGGAATCGTCAGTTCACCGGTTCGCGCTGGCGCAACGCGGCGTCGTAGGGCTCGCGCACTACGCCCTTGGGCGTCAGCTCGAAGGCCATCAGGTCCTGGCCGATGACGAAGGAACCGTCGTAGCCCTGGGCCACGCGCGAACGGATGTCCTCTTCGGAAGCGCGGCCGATGTCGCCGCGGCTGTACAGCGAGATGTGCGAGAACACCGCATCGCGCGGGCGCGTTTCGCTGAGCACCTTCGCCACCGTCTCCGGGTTGGCCAGGTAGTCGTAGAAGTGCTTCACGTAGTCGGGGTAGGCCTTTTCCAGCTGATGGCTGGCGATCGACAGGGAGTGCACCAGCAGGTCCACGCCCTTGGCCTGGCGGACCAGGTTGGGGGCGTAGGTGGTGTCGCCGGAGAGCACCACCGACCGCCCCGCATAGTCGATGCGATAACCGTAGGCCGGCTTCACGTAGCCGTGGTCCACCAGGAACGCGGTGACCTTCACCCCCTCTTTGTCGAAGACCACGCCGCCGTCCGCCGCTATGGCCTGGTCGGCGATGCGCGCGGCCTGCGCGTTGGTCTCCTTGCCGCGGATGCGGTTGTTCTCGCTGAACATCTGCTCGATGCCCCGCGCCACGCTGTCGATGCCCTTGGGCCCATAGACCGGCAGGGCCTGGGTGCGCCGGCCGTCGTCGGTGGGCAGCGGCGCGGTGGCGTACAGGTCCGGCAGGCCGGTGAGGTGATCGGAGTGCAGGTGGGTGATGAACACCGCCTCGATATCGCGCAGCGGCACCTGCAGCTGGTGCAGGCGGATGGCCGCGCCGCGCCCGGCGTCGAACAGCAGTTTGTGCGGGCCGGCCTCGACCAGGGTGCTCATGCCGAAGCGGTTGACGTTGAGGATGGGGGTCCCGGTGCCCAGCAGGGTCACCTTGATGCTGTCTTCCGCCGCCGCGGAGGCGGGGGCGCCATGCAGCGCCAGCAAGGCGGCGCCGACGGCGCCCAGGATGCGCAGAGCTTTCATCGTGTTCTACCTTCTATTGTTGTTATGGGTCACTTGGCCGGTACCGGCCCGGCACGCCCAGCCATTACCGGCCGCCGCGCCCTGCCGGTCTATCCGCATAGTCGGCGGCTTCGATCCGCTGAGTGCCGCTGCGCTCGCCGCGCCGCCCGGCTCGCGGCCGCCGGGTCGGAAGCCGCTGCCGTATCCCCTTTCAAAGACCGAAGAAAGCCTGGGCGTTGCCGGCGCAGATGCGCGCCTTGTCCTGCTCGCTGAGCTGCGGGTGCTCCAGCACGCCGGCGCCGATGCTCTGTTCGCCCAGCGGGAAGGGCGAGTCGGAGCCGAGCATCACCCGGTCGGCGCCCATCACGTCCACCAGCAGGCGCAGCGCGCCGGGGTCGAATACCGCCGAGTCGACGAAGAAGCGCTTGACGTAGCTGGACGGCAGCTGCGGGCAGTCCTCGCGGACGATGTCGCGGTGGCGCCAGGCGTTGTCCACGCGGCCGAGCAGGAAGGCGAAGCCGCCGCCGCCGTGGGCGAAGCAGATGCGCAGCGACTCGGGCAGGCGCTCGAAGGCGCCGGAGAGGATCAGCGAGAGGATGCCCAGCTGGGTTTCCGCCGGCATGGCCACCAGCCAGGGCAGCATCCACTTCTTCATGCGCTCGCGGCCCATCATGTCCCAGGGGTGCACCAGCAGCGGGATGCCTTCGTTGGCGCAGTGGCGCAGGAAGATCTCCAGGCCGGAGTCGTCCAGGTCGCGCTCGCCGACGTGGTTGCCGATCTGCACGCCGACGTGGCCGCAGGCCATGGCCCGGCTGGCTTCGCGGCAGGCGGCGTCGATGTCCTGCAGCGGCACCTGGGCCAGCACCTTGAGGCGCTCCGGGGCGATGGCGGTCATCTCCAGGGCGCGGTCGTTCATCAACTGCGCCCAGGGCAAGGCGCGCTCGATGGGCTGGTCGTAGCCGAACATCACCGGGGTGGCGCACATCACCTGGGCATCCAGGCCCTGCTCGTCCAGGTGCTCGATGCGCCGCTGGGCGTCCCAGAGCACGTCGTGCACCGGGCGGAACGGCTTGTCGCCGAGCATGATCTGCCCGTGGCGGCCCTCGGTGTGCAGCCAGGGCGCGCGCTGCGGGTGCAGGCGCGCGGCCTCGGCCTGGGTGATGCGCGGGAAGAAGTGCGAGTGGATGTCGATCTTCATGGGCGATGGAACTCGTTGAGTGTCTGGTGCCAGGCCTGCCAGTCGCGGCCGGGGTGGATCTCGCCGCATTCGTGGCAGCGGCGTTCCTCGTCGGAGGTGGCGTAGAACTGCTCGTACACCGGCGGCAGGTCGGCGACGATGCTTTGCAGCTGCATTTCGTAGCGCTTGATCAGGCAGCCGCAGCGCGCGCAGGACCACTGCAGGGCATCGTGCTGGCCCGCCGGGCGGCGGTGCTCGATGACCAGGCACAGGCTGCCGGGCTCGGGGCGCTGCGGCGAATGGATGACGTGCGGGGCCATCAGGTAGATGTCGCCTTCCTTGAGGTCCACCCGCTCGTAGCGGCCGCGGTCCCAGATGTTCAGGTAGGCGTTGCCCTTGAACTGGTAGAAGAACTCTTCCACCGGGTCGTCGTGGAAGTCGGTGCGCTGGTTGGGGCCGCCGACCACGGTGACCATGTAGTCGCTGCCCTGCCAGATCTGCTGGTTGTTCACCGGCGGCTCGAGCAGGTGGGCGTGCTCGTCGAGCCAGCGGTTGAAATTGAAGGGTGCGCTGAAGTGGTGCTTGTCCATTGTTGTTGTCTCCCAGCGGTTCAACGGGTGCGGGGGGCGTAGGCCACCGCCTTGATCTCGATGCGCAGGTGCGGGTGCGGCAGTTGGTGCACGGCCACGGTGGTGCGGGTCGGGCCGTTCTCGTCGAAGAACTCGGCGTAGACCTGGTTGTAGCCGCCGAAGTCGTTCATATCGACGAGGAAGCTGCTGATCTCCACGACGTCCGCCAGGCTGGCGCCCTCGCTGGCGAGGATGTCGCGGATGTTCTCGATCACCGCGCGGGTCTGGGCGCGGATGTCGAGGTTGGTGGTGCCCATGGCATCCACCTCGACGCCGACGAAGCTGTTGTCCGGGCGCCGCGAGCTGGTGCCGGAGACGAAGAGGAAGTCGCCGGCGCGCTTGATGTGCGGGAAGCGCCCGCGCGGGGTGGCCTTGCCGGCGACCACGGTGGATTTGGTTTCGCTCATGCTGCTGCTCCTTGAGGGTTGCGGACGCTGAAACTGCTCTGCCCCAGGCCCTGGACTTCGACGCTGACGTGCATGCCGGGGCGCAGCGCCTCGGCGGCGGTGGCGGCGCCGGCCATCACCAGGCTGCCGGCGGGCAGTTCGATCTGCGCCTGGTGCAGCAGGCGCGAGGCCTGCACCAGACTGCGCAGCGGGTTGCCGAGGATGGCCGCGGTGGAGCCGGCCTGGACCACGCGGCCATCCAGGCGCAGCACCACGCCGGCATTGGCCAGGGCGCCGAAGTCCCGCGACCAGGGGCCGACGGTGAGGCCGGCGGAGGAGCAGTTGTCCGCCACCACGTCCTCGAGGCTGAACTTGAAGGCCTGGTAACGCGAGTCGATGATCTCCAGCGCCGGGGCCACGGCCTCGATGTAGTCGGCGGCTTCCAGCAGCGTCAGCGGGCGGTCGATGGCGCGGCGGGTGAGGAAGCAGACTTCCGGCTCGACGCGCGGGTGGATGTAGCGGGCCAGGTCGACCAGGCCGCCGTCCTCTTCCAGCATGGCGTCGGTGAGCCAGCCCCAGATCAGGCTGTCGACGCCCATCTGGACCATCTTGGCGCGGCTGGTGAAGCCCAGCTTGACGCCGATGCTGCGCTCGCCGTCGTCGTAGCGGCGCTGCATGGAAGCGCGCTGGATGCGGTAGGCGTCATCCAGGCTGAAGGGCGTGCTGGCGCTGAACTGCGCCAGCGGTTCGGCATGCCGCGCGGCCTGGTCGAGGGCCTGGGCGATGCGGGGGATGTCGGTGCTCATGTGCACTACTCCTGCGATTTAGGCTTTTCGTAGGATGGGTTGAGCCTGCGAAACCCATCGGGCATGGCGATGGGTATCGCTTCGCTCAACCCATCCTACGGAGGTGTTTCTCCTGCGCCTCCGCCACGTCGTTCCCCTGTAGGAGCGCGCCCTGCGCGCGAATCGCAGGCAGGGCCTGCTCCTACAGTCGAGGTCGAGGTCAGGCGCGGGCGGCCAGCAGGTCCAGGGCCACGTCGACGATCATGTCTTCCTGGCCGCCGACCATGCGGCGTTTGCCCAGTTCGACGAGGATGTCCACCGCCTTGATGTCGTACTTGGCCGAGGCCACCTCGGCGTGGCGCAGGAAGCTGGAGTAGACGCCTGCGTAGCCCAGGGCGAGGGTTTCGCGATCGACGCGTACCGGGCGGTCCTGCAGGGGGCGCACCAGATCGTCGGCGGCATCCATCAGGGCATACAGGTCGGTGCCGTGATGCCAGCCGAGCTTGTCGGCGGCGGCAATGAACACTTCCAGCGGCGCATTGCCGGCGCCCGCGCCCATGCCGGCCAGGCTGGCGTCGATGCGGTTGCAGCCCTCCTCCACCGCGGCGATGGAATTCGCCACGCCGAGGCTGAGGTTGTGGTGGGCGTGGATGCCGGTTTCGGTTTCGGGCTTCAGGACCGCTTTCACGGCACGGAAGCGCGCGCGGATATCGTCCATGTTCATCGCGCCGCCGGAATCGACGACGTAGATGCAGGTGGCGCCGTAGCTCTCCATCAGCTTGGCCTGTTGGGCTAAGCCTTCAGGGCTTTGCATGTGGCTCATCATCAGGAAGCCCACGGTGTCCATACCGAGTTCGCGGGCGTATTCGATGTGCTGCTTGGAGACGTCGGCCTCGGTGCAGTGCGTCGCCACGCGAACCACGCGAGCGCCGGCGTTGTAGGCGTTCTTCAGGTCATGGATGGTGCCGATGCCCGGCAGCAGCAGCGTGGCGATCTTGGCGTGCTTCACCACGTCGGCCGCCGCTTCGATCCATTCCAGATCAGTGTGGGTGCCGAAGCCGTAGTTGAAGGACGAGCCTTGCAGGCCATCGCCGTGAGCCACTTCGATGGAGTCCACCTTGGCGAGGTCGAGGGCGGCGGCGATGGCCCGCACGTCTTCCAGGCTGTACTGGTGACGAATCGCATGCATGCCATCGCGCAGGGTCACGTCGGAGATATAGAGTTTCTGGCTCATGCCGAAGCCTCCATTGCCTGTGCCATGCGCTCGGCGGTGGCCAGCGCGGCGGAGGTCATGATGTCGAGGTTGCCGGCGTAGGCCGGCAGGTAGTGGGCGGCGCCTTCCACTTCGAGGAACACCGAGGTTTTCAGGCCGCTGAAGCTGCCGTGGCCGGGGATGTTCAGGTCGGTCACCAGGTCGAACTGGACCTTCTGCTTCAGGCGATAGCCGGGGACATAGGCCTGCACGGCGGCGGCCATTTCCTCGATGCTGGCCTCGACCTTGGAGGGGTCCACCGCTTCGCTCAGCACGTACACGGTGTCGCGCATGATCAGCGGCGGCTCGGCCGGGTTCATGATGATGATCGCCTTGCCCTTCGCCGCACCACCGATCACTTCGATGGCTTTCGAGGTGGTCTCGGTGAACTCGTCGATATTGGCGCGGGTGCCGGGACCTGCCGATTTCGAAGCGATGGAAGCGATGATTTCCGCGTAGTGGACTTTGGCCACACGGGACACGGCAGCCACCATCGGAATGGTCGCCTGCCCACCGCAGGTCACCATGTTCACGTTGCTGGCCGTGAGGTGCTGCTCCAGGTTGACCACCGGCACGCAATAGGGACCGATCGCGGCCGGGGTCAGGTCGATCATCCGCAGCCCGGGCTTCACGCCGAGCAGGAAGGCGTCGTTCTTCACGTGGGCGCTGGCGGAAGTGGCATCGAAAACGAAGTCGATGTCGGCGAACACCGGCAGTTTCACCAGCCCTTCGACACCCTCGTGGGTGGTGGCCACGCCCATGCGGGCGGCGCGGGCCAGACCGTCGGAGGCCGGGTCGATACCGACCATGGCGGCCATTTCCAGATGCTGCGCGTTGCGCAGGATCTTGATCATCAGGTCGGTGCCGATGTTGCCGGAACCGATGATGGCGGCTTTTCTCTTCTTACTCATAAACACCCCTCGAAAAGCATTCGATCAAGAGCAAAGAGCTCGATTAAGAGCGCTGGAGGCTGAAGGCTGGACGAAAGAGCACCGACCTCCGCCGTGGCAGGGATCGCTTGTCGTTCAGCCTCCAGCCTCCAGCGCTTTTTTCGGCTCTTAGCCCTGGAAGGCCGCAGTAACGCGCCCCAACCCCTGGATTTCGGCGCTGAATACATCGCCTGGGCGCACCGCCACCATCGGCCCCAGGGCGCCGGTGAGCACTACGTCGCCGGCGCGCAGCGGCTCGCCCAGGCGGGCCATGGTGTCGGCCAGCCAGAGCGCGGCGTTCAGCGGGTTGTCCAGGCAGGCGGCGCCGGCGCCGACGGATACCGGCTCGCCGCGCAGGCTCAGGCTCATGCCGCAGTTCACCAGGTCCAGCCGGTCCAGGCGCACCGGGCGGCTGCCGAGGACGAAGAGCCCGGAGGAGGCGTTGTCCGCCACGGTGTCGAGCAGGCTGATATCCCAGTTGGCGACACGGCTGCCGACAACCTCGATGGCCGGCAGGGCGAAGGCGGTGGCGCGGATGATGTCGGCCAGGGTGTGGCGCTCGTGGCACAGGTCGTGTTCCAGGACCAGGGCGATTTCCGCCTCCACCTTGGGCTGCTGGCAGTCCGTCCAGGCGATGGGCTGGCCGTCGCCGCGGGCCATCTGGGCGAACAGGCGGCCGAAGTCCGGCTGCTCGACGCCCAGCTGGCGCTGCACGGCGCGGGAGGTCAGGCCGATCTTGTGGCCCACCGGGCGCCAGCCGGCGGCGATGTCGGCGACGTTGTTGCGTTGCTGTACGGCGTAGGCCAGGTCGAGGGCAGCGGCCCCCTGTTCGTTGGCGGCCTGCTGGACGAGGTCGCGCACCGGCGCGCACGGCTGGCCCTGTTCACGGGCCTGGCGCAGGCGCGCGGCGGCTTCGGCGATGGCTGGATGCATGGGCTTCTCCTGGCCTCAGGGGTTGACGCAGATGGTGGTGAGTTCGGAATAGAAATCCAGCGAGTGGCGGCCGCCCTCGCGGCCCAGGCCGGACAGCCGGGCGCCGCCGAAGGGCGTGCGCAGGTCGCGCAGGAACCAGGTGTTGACCCACACCATGCCCACGTGGATGCGCCGCGAGACGCGGTGCGCGCGGCCCAGGTCGCGGGTCCACAGCGAGGCGGCCAGGCCGTAGGCGGAGTCGTTGACGCGGCGCAGCACTTCCTCGTCGCTGTCGAAGGGCGCGATGTGGCAGACCGGGCCGAAGACTTCCTCGCGCATGCAGCGGGCGTCGTCGGCGAGGCCGGTCCAGATGGTCGGCTGGACGAAGGCGCCGTTGTCGCGCGCATCGCCGAACTTCGGCACGCCGCCGCCGCTGACCACGGTGGCGCCCTCCTCGCGGGCCAGCTGGAAGTAGCCCAGCACCTTGTCGCGGTGCTTGTGGGAGATCAGCGAGCCCATGTTCACGCCGTCTTCGTCGGGGTAGCCGATCTTCAGTTTCTCGGCGCCCGCCTTGAGCGCGGCGACGAAGCGCTCGTAGATCGGCCGCTCGACGTAGACGCGCTCGGAGCACAGGCAGACCTGCCCGGAGTTGGTGAAGCTGGAACGCAGCACCCCGGCCACGGCGGCGTCGAAGTCGCAGTCGGCGAAGACCACCGCGGCGTTCTTGCCGCCCAGTTCGAAGGAGACTTCGCGCACGCCTTCGGCGGCGGCGCGCATGATGGTCGAGCCGGTGCGCGACTCGCCGGTGAAGGTGATGGCGTCGACTTCCGGGTGACGGGTGAGGAACTCGCCGGCGGAGTTCGGCCCGAAGCCGTGGACCAGGTTGAAGGCCCCGGCGGGCACGCCCACCTCGTGCATCACCTCGGCCAGCAGGGTGGCGCTGGAGGGCGTGTCTTCCGAGGGCTTGACCACCACCGAGTTGCCGCAGGCCAGGGCCGGCGCGACCTTCCAGGTGAGCAGCAGCAGCGGCAGGTTCCACGGCGAGATGATCGCCACCACGCCATGGGGCTTGCGCACCGTGTAGCTGAACACGTCGCTGCCGTCGCCGGTGCGCATCTCGAAGAACTCGCTGCCGCCCTGGCGCACCAGGTCGGCGAAGGTGCGGAAGTTCTGCACGCCACGGGCCACGTCGAGGCTGCGGGCCTGGTGCACGGGGCGGCCGGTGTCGGCCACCTCGGCGGCGACGAAGTCTTCGAAGCGCCGCTCGATGCCGTCGGCGATGCGCTCCAGCAGCTCGGCGCGCTGGGCGGCGCTGTAGCTGGCCCAGGGACCGTTCTGCGCCTGCGCGGCGGCGCTGACCGCGGCATCGACCTCCACCTCGCCGGCCTCGCAGACCTGGCCGAGGACGCGGCCATCCACCGGGGAGACGTTGTCGAAGGTGCGGCTGCTGGCTACGAAAGCTCCGGCGATGTAGTGGCGGAGCAAGGAATGGGACACGGCGACCTCCTGCATAGGCTTGTTTTTCGCCGAGTCTAGGGAGACCGCCTATAAGCGGATAATCAAAAAAGCGCTCTCAGGTATCCCTTACAGGAATACCGGAAATACCCTCGGGCGCCCTCCTCCATCCGCCCCGGTAGCCGGGGCGGACAAGGGGCCAAGCGGCCCCGGATGGGCTCAGAACAGCTTCCAGGTGTAGCTGAGGATCAGGCGGTTCTCGTCGATGTCACTGCGGTAGTTGGAGCGCGCCATGACGTTGCGCAAGCGCACGTTGAGCCCGGCCACCGGGCCGCTCTGCACGGTGTAGCCGATGTCCAGGTCGCGCTCGCGGTCCTTGCCCTCGAAGCCCAGCCCGGTGTCGACGTTGTCGCCGCTGATGTAGCGCAGGGTGGTGGTCAGGCCGGGCACGCCGAGGGCGACGAAGTCGTAGTCGTAGCGCGCTTGCCAGGAGCGCTCGTCGGTGGAGGCGAACTCGTAGGTCGGCACCTCGTTGCCCAGCGGCGAGACGTTGGCGAACACCCGGGGGAAGGCGCTGTCGCCGAACATGCCCTGGTAGCCGAGGTAGAAGGTGTGCCCGCCATGCCTGGCCGAGAACAGCGAGTAGAAGGCGCGGTTGTCGATATCGCCGAGCAGGCGCTTGCCGTCCTCGCTGGCGTCGAAGTAGCCGAGGTTGGCGCCCAGCACCCAGTCGCCCAGCGGCTGGGCGTGCTTGAGGCCGAGGAAGCGCTGCTTGTAGATGTCTTCCAGCTGGCCGTACCAGGCGCTGACGCGGGTGCGCTTGACGTTGAAGTCGTAATCGCCGCCCGCGTAGTTGAAGGCGTCGCTCTCGGCCTGGCGCTGCGGCTGGTAGCTGAGCATGGCGAGCATCTTCTCGTCGCCGCCCTCGTTGCGCAGGTGGGTGGAGGTGAGGTGCCCGGCCTGCAAGGTCAGCCCGGGGATTTCGCTGGAGGTCAGCGAGGCGCCCTGGTAGCTGGGCGGCAGCAGGCGGATGTCGCTGAACACCAGCACCGGCAGGTTGGGCTGCAGCTCGCCGATTTTCAGCTCGGTCTTCGAGAACTTCATCTTGCCGGCCACGCCCAGGCGGCTGTAGTCGTCCGGCGCGCGGCCGTCGCCGCCCACCGGCAGCAGGCCGCTGTTGGTGCGGTCGGGGCTGCTGTCCAGCTTCAGGCCCAATACGCCGATGGCGTCCAGGCCGAAGCCGATGGGCCCCGGGGTGTAGCCGGAACGGAAGTCGAGGATGAAGCCCTGGGCCCATTCCTCTGCCTTGGACTGCCGGTTGGGCCCGACGATGTCGGAGAAGTCGCGGCTGAAGTAGTAGTTGCGTGCCTGCAGGGTGGCGCTGGCACCTTCGATCAGCCCTTCGGCCGCGGCCGCCGGCTGGGCGGCGGCCACGCCGATGCCCAGCGCGACGGCGGTCACGCATACGCGATTGCTCATGGTTTTCTCTTGTTCTTATGGTTGTGCGATCCCCTGCCGAGCGACCGGAGGGCCGCGGCATAGCGCTGGGCGAGGAGTCAGGTATCGGCGACGGGGGCCCGGGGCTGTCCGCTTCGATCAGCCGCCCTGCCCTGCTTCCGCTGCCGTGTTGCCTTGGGCGGGCGCCCCGGCCGGGCGCCCGCTTGCCGTTGCCCGGTGGTCAGGCGCGCACGGCGCGCGCCTCGCGTTGATGAGCGCGGCGGCGCACCAGCAGCAGGTGCGCGGCCAGGCCGAAGATCAGGCCCCAGAAGGCCGCCGACAGGCCGAGGAAGGACATGCTCGAGGCGGTGACCAGGAAGGTGATCAGCGCCGCCTCGCGGTCCTCGGGTACGCCCATGGCGCCGGCCAGGGCCCCGCCGATGGCACCGAACAGCGCAAGGCCGGCCAGCGCGGCGATCAGTTCGCGGGGGAAGGCGCTGAACAGCGACACCAGGGTGGCGCCGAACAGCCCCAGCAGCAGGTAGGCGACGCCGCCCACCACCCCGGCGACGTAGCGCCGCGCCGGGTCCTCGTGGGCCTCGCGGCCGGTGCAGATGGCCGCGGTGATGGCGGCGAGGTTCAGGCCGTGGCAGCCGAAGGGCGCCAGCAGCAAGGTGCCCAGGGCGCTGCTGGCGATCAGCGGGCGCGCCGGGGTCTGGTAGCCGTCGTTGCGCAGCACGGCGATGCCCGGCACGAACTGCCCGGTGAGCGCCACCACCACCAGCGGCAGGGCGATGTTGAGTAGCGCATGGAGGCTGAATTCAGGGGCGATCCATTGCGGCGTGGCCAGGCCGATCACCAGCGCCGAGGCGTTCAGCTCGCCGCCGCCGATGGCCATGGCACAGCCCACCAGCAGCACCAGGGCCACCGCGTAGCGCGGCGCCAGGCGCTTGCCCAGCAGGTAGGCGACGAACATGGCCAGCACCAGCGCCGGCTTGGCCTGCAGCGAGACGAACAGCTGGGTGCCGAAGCTGAACAGGATGCCGGCCAGCATGGCCGCGGAGATGGCCGGCGGCAGCTTGCCGACCACGCGGTCGAAGGCGCCGGAGATGCCCACCAGGAAGATGATCAGGCTCGACGCCAGGTAGGCGCCCACCGCCTCGTTCAGGCTGATGCCCGGCAGCAGCGCCACCAGCAGCGCCGAGCCGGGCGCCGACCAGGCGATCACCAGCGGCACCTTGTAGCGCAGGCTGAGGAGGATGCCGAGCACGCCGCTGCCGATGGAGATCGCCCACACCCAGGACGATACGGCGGTGTCGGGCAGGCTGGCGCTCTTGGCCGCCTGGAAGATGATCACCAGGGGGCCGGCGTAGGAAATCAGGGTGGCGATCAACCCGGCCACCAGGGCGGACAGCGAGAAGTCGCGGATGAGGTCTTTCATGGCGCCTCACTTTTTCTTGTTCTGCACGCAAGGCTTCGCCGTGCCGGCAAGCCGGCTCGGGACGATGCCTGGGGGTAACACCGTAGCGGATCTCATCCGCGATTCGCGCCGGTGGTTCCGGCTATCGCGGACAAGGTCCTACGGTTCCAGGAAGCACGGCTTTTCGTAGGATGGCGTTGAGCGAAGCGATACCCATCGCCAGGGTCCGATGGGTATCGCAAGCTCAACCCATCCTACGAAGAGCGCTTCGGCGCAAGACAGTTGCTCCTACGCTGTTTCTGGGTCTCCGCGCAGGCGGGAACCCAGAGAACAGCGCCTCAGGCGCCCTGCACCTGCAGCGCGCGCGGGCGCTGGCTGCGCTGTTCGTCTTCGGCGCTGGCGGCCTTCTGCAGCTGGAAGCTGAATTCCAGCTCGGCCACGCGGCCGTCGATGCCGCGGACGTTCTCGGCGAACTTCACTTCGCCGACCAGGCCGTCGCGGGTGGCGTAGGCGAAGTCGTCCCACAGGTACTGGTCGCCGGACAGGTTGATCTGGGTGGTCAGGTGGCGGTAGCCGGGCGCCGAGATGAAGAAGTGGATGTGCGCCGGGCGCTGGCCGTGGCGGCCGAGCTGGTCCAGGCATTCCTGGGTCGGGCCCTGCGGGTCGCAGCCGTAGCCGCTGGGGACGATGCTGCGGGCGCGGTAGCGGCCCTCGGCGTCGGTGATGATGCGGCGGCGCAGGTTGTACTCGGACTGGCTCTGGTCGAAGTAGGAGTAGTTGCCCTTGGTGTTGGCGTGCCACAGGTCGACGGTGGCGCCGGCGATGGGCTTGCCGTCCAGGTCCAGCACCTGGCCTTCGAGGAACATCACGGTGGCCATGCCGTCTTCGCTGCCGTCGTCCATGCGCGCTTCGCCCTCGACAATGGGCGCGCCGGCCACGTACAGCGGGCCTTCGATGGTGCGCGGGGTGCCGCCGGTCTTGCCGATCTGCGCGTCCTTGGCGTCGTTGAGCAGGTCGATGAAGTGCTCGATGCCCAGGCCCGCCACCAGCAGGCCGGCTTCGCCGCGGCCGCCCAGGCGGTTCAGGTAGTCCACGGCGGTCCAGAATTCGTCGTCGGTGACTTCCAGGTCCTCGATGATCTTCGCGGTGTCCTGCAGCACGCGCAGGACGATCTGCTTAAGGCGCGGGCTGCCGTTGTCGTTGCCGTAGCCGGCGGCTTCTTCGAAGAACTTCTGGATCTCGGCAGTCTGGGAAATCTTCACGGTCATGATGTTCACCTCGTCTTGTTCTTATACAAGGGTTTCGTCGTTGGGGTTCAGGGCTCAGCGGTCGTCGGCATGGATGGAGGACGGATGGCGGCAGAGCCCGTCGACCTCGATGTCCATGTAGGGGAACAGCGGCAGTTGCATCAGGGTGTCGTGCAGTTCCTCGACGCTGGCGACGTCGAAGACGCTGTAGTTGGCGTAGTGCCCGGCGATGCGCCACAGGTGGCGCCACTTGCCCTCGCGCTGCAGGCGCTGGGCCAGTTCCTTCTCGTCGGCCTTGAGCTGGGCGGCGCGGGCCGGGTCCATGTCGACGGGCAGTTTCACCGTCATCTTCACGTGGAACAGCATGGGGCTTCTCCTCTCTCTAATTCAGGGGCGGCGGAAGCGCTTGAGGCGCTCCTCGTCCAGGCTCAGGCCGAGGCCCGGGGCGTTGGGCACCAGCAGTTGGAAGTCGCGGTACACCGGCGGCTCGGCGACGATTTCCTCGGTCAGCAGCAGCGGGCCGAACAGTTCGGTGTGCCAGGTCAGCTGCTTGAGGGTGAGGAAGGCGTGGGCCGAGGCCAGGGTGCCGATGGCGCCTTCGAGCATGGTCCCGCCGTACAGGGCGATGCCGGCCGCCTCGGCGATCTGCGCGGTGCGCAGCACGGCGCGCGGGCCGCCGTTCTTGGCGATCTTCAGGGCGAAGATGCTGGCGGCGCCGTCGGCGGCCAGGCTGAAGGCGTCTTCGACGCTCTCGATGGATTCGTCGGCCATGATCGGCGCCGGGCTGCGCAGGTTCAGGCGCACCTGGCCGGCGCGGTTGATCCGCGAGATGGGCTGCTCGACGAGGTCGATGCCGTTCTCGCCGAGCACCTGGCAGCCGCGGATGGCCTGGGATTCGTCCCAGTACTGGTTGACGTCCACGCGCACGCTGGCGCGCTCGCCCAGGGCGCGCTTGATCGCCACCACGTGCTTGAGGTCCTGCTCCAGCGCATTGGCGCCGATCTTCAGCTTGAAGATGCGGTGGCGGCGCAGGTCGAGCATGCGCTCGGCTTCCTCGATGTCGCGGGCGGTGTCGCCGCTGGCCAGCGTCCAGGCCACTTCCAGGCCGTCGCGCACGCGGCCGCCGAGCAGTTCGCTGACGGCCAGGCCCAGGCGCTTGCCCTGGGCGTCGAGCAACGCGGTTTCCACCGCCGAGCGGGCGAAGGTGTTGCCCTTGATGGCCTTGTCCAGACGCTGCATGGCGGCGTTGATGTTGCAGGCGTCCTGGCCGATCAGCAGCGGCGCGAAGTGCGCTTCCAGGTTGGCCTTGATGCTTTCTGGGCTTTCGTTGCCATAGGCCAGGCCACCGATGGTGGTGGCCTCGCCGAGGCCTTCGATGCCGTCGCTGCAGCGCAGGCGCAGGATCACCAGGGTCTGCTGCTGCATGGTGTGCATCGCCAGCTTGTGCGGGCGGATGGTCGGCAGGTCGACGATGATCGCTTCGAGGCGTTCGATCAGGGCTTGGGTCATCTCGGGTTCCATATCACGCTAGGCTGCTTGTCGAGGCCCGGCCGTCTGGTGCGGCCGATACCTTCCAGGTCTTTTGTTGCACACCGAAGGATTGCGCCAGCGGTGGCGAGCAGTCCAATATCATTGCCCTCTCGTTCCATACCCTGGAGGTATCATGGAGCTTCGACACCTGCGGTACTTCCAGGCGGTCGCCGAAACCCTCAACTTCACTCGCGCCGCCGAGCGCCTGCACATCGCCCAGCCGCCGCTGAGCCGGCAGATCCAGCAGTTGGAGGAGCTGCTCGGCGTCGAGCTGCTGGAGCGCGGCCGGCCGCTGCGCCTGACCGAGGCCGGGCGCTTCTTCTACGAGCAGAGCGGCACCCTGCTGGAACAGCTGCAGAACATCTGCGACAACACCCGCCGCATTGGCCTGGGCCAGCGCCAGTGGCTGGGCATCGGCTTCGCGCCTTCGACGCTCTACGCGGTGCTGCCGGAGCTGATCCGCGAGCTGCGCGGCGACGCCGAGCTGGAGCTGGGCCTGCAGGAGATGACCACCCTGCAGCAGGTCGAGGCGCTGAAGAGCGGGCGCATCGACATCGGCTTCGGGCGCATGCGCTTCGACGACCCGGCCATCCACCAGCAGGTGCTGCGCGAGGACCCGCTGGTGGCGGTGCTGCCCACCGGGCACCCGCTGCTGGGCGCGCCGGTGAGCCTGCAGCGGCTGTCCCGCGAGCCCTTTGTGCTGTACCCGGCCAACCCGCGGCCGAGCTACGCCGACCACGTGCTGGCGCTGTTCGCCAACCATGGCCTGGGCATCCGCGTGGCGCAGTGGGCCAACGAGCTGCAGACCGCCATCGGCCTGGTCGCCGCCGGCCTGGGCGTGGCCCTGGTACCGGCCTCGGTGCAGCAGCAGCACCGCCCGGACATCGGCTACGTCGCCGTGCTGGAGCCCGAGGCGGTGTCGCCGATCGTCCTCAGCCGCCGCGCCGGCGACGTCAGCGCCATGGTCCAGCGCTGCCTGGCACTGATCGAGCAGGTCAACCGCTGAGCGGGCCACTCAGAGCAGCCTCAGGGGCGCGTCGATGATCAGGCGGAACTCCTCCAGGTTGCCCTCGATCTGCCCCGCGCTGGCGCGGTGCCAGATGTAGCCGGTCGACAGGCCGACGCCGCGCAGCGGCCCGGACTGCACGGCGTAGCTGAACAGGCCGCCGACCTCGTAGTGGCTCTCGCCCTTCTGCCCCAGCACCGAGTTGTAGGCCGCGCGGGGGCCGCCGTTATAGCCGCTGCCGTCGATGCCCCAGCCCTTGACGTACCAGAACAGGCTTTTGAACCCCGGCAGGCCGTAGGGCGTCCAGTCGGTGCCGTAGCTGACCTGGAAGGAGCGCTCGTTGGGCCCGTTGTAGTACGAGAGCATGGCGTTGGGCAGGTCGAAGGCGTTGGACTCGGCGGGGAAGTCGAAGTACTCGTCGCCGTCGATCTGCTGGAAGGCCAGCTTCAGCGTGTGGTTGGCGTAGCCCGGCGCGACGCTCGCGCCGTAGGCTTGCTGGCTGATGCGCCCGGCGTTCTCGCGGCCGCTGGAGCGGGTGTCGTAGAAGTCCAGGCGCAGGCCCAGGTCCAGCTCGCCCAGGCGGTAGCGCTGCGCCCAGCCGGCGTAGGTGCGGTCCCAGACATCGTCGAAGCGCGACAGGTAGAGGCTGGCCCGACCGCGCTCGCCGAGGCGGTAATCGCCGCCGGCATAGGCGATCCAGTCGCTTTCCACCAGGCGCGTGCTGAAGGTCAGGCTCAGGTCCTGGCTGCCGGCGCCGGTGCGCGGCGTGGCGCGCTGGAAGTGCCCGGCCTTGAAGGTCAGCCCGGGCAGGTCATGGCTCTCCAGCGAGATACCGTCGAAGGAGGCCGGCAGGGTGCGGGTGTCGGCGTAGCTCATCACCGGTGTGCGGACCTGCTGGCGGCCGAGCTTCGCCTCGGTTTCGCCGGCCTTGAGCTTGAGCGCAGCGATGCCCACCTTGCCCCACTGGTCCACCACCTCGCCGTCGCGCTCCACCAGCAGGCGGGTGCTGCCGCCGGCCACCGCTTCGCGGCTGCGCTCCAGGGCCACCGCGCCGTACAGCGAGAAGTCCATGCCCAGGCCCTGCTCGCCCTGGCTGTAGCCGGACTGGTAGTCGAGCTTCAGGCCCTGCAGCCAGGCCACGCGGTCGCGCACCGGGCGCCCGCCCTCGTCGTCGGGCGCCCGGAAGTAGCTGTCCTTGCGGGCGATTTCATGGGAATACCAGTGGCGGGTGTTCAACACCAGCGAGCTGTCTTCGAACAGGCGGCGCTCGTCGGCCAGGGCCAGTTCAGCGGTGAAGGGCGCCAGCAGCGCCAGGGGGCCGGCGAAGCGCCGGGCCCGGGTTTCGCTTATGTGCATCGGGTCATGCCTCTTCATTGTTGTTGTCGTATGGCATGGGCGCTCAGGCGGGCCCGGTCTGGTAGGCGCGCGGCATCCGCGCCGCCGCCTCGATCACGGCGGCCACCTGGAAGCAGCGGTCCTCGCGGTAGTGGTCGGCGATGACCTGCACGCCGGCCGGCAGGCGCTCGCCCTGCAGGCCGCTGGGCACGCTGAGCGCCGGCAGGCCGCTGAGCGCGACGCTCATCAGGATCGCCTGCTGGCGCATGATCTGTGCCACGGCCTCGCCGCCCTGGGCATCCAGGCCCCAGGGCAGCGGCGCGCTGGCGGAGACCGGGGCGATCAGCGCGTCGTAGCGCTGGAACAGTGCGCGCCACTTCACCCGCAGGTTGTTGCGGGTGGCCAGCGCGGCGACGTATTCGTCCAGGCCGGTCTCCGGCGTCGCCTCCAGCATGCCCTGCACGGCCGCCTGCAGCGCCTCGCTGCCCTCGCGCCGCATGACCGGCAGCAGTTGCAGGCGGATCTCCGTCATGACGATGCGCAGCCAGGTCTGGGTGGCCAGCTCGTGGTCCGGCAGGCTCACCGGCTCGACGCGGTAGCCGGCGTCCTCGAGCATCTTCGCCACCGCCGCCAGGTTGTCCCGCACCGAAGCGTCGAGGGGAATGCCGGGCAGTTCGTCGACCAGGCCGACCACCCGCTTCTCGCGCGCATCGGGCGCCGCCACGGGGCTCACCCAGTTGGGGTCGGCGCCGCCGCTGCTGGCCATCGCCAGGAAGGCCAGGCGCGCGTCGGCCACGCTGCGCGCCAGCGGCCCCTGGGTGGCGATCTGCTGTCCGGCGAAGCCCAGGCCAAGCCCGGTGGGAATGCGCCCGACGCTGGGGCGCAGGCCGACCACGCCGCAGGCATAGGCCGGGTAGCGGATGGAGCCGGCGATGTCGTTGCCGTGGGCGATCGGACACATGCCCGCGGCCACGGCCGAGGCCGCACCGCCGCTGGAGCCGCCCGGGGTGATGTCGGCGCGCCAGGGGTTCAGCGTGCGCCCGTACAGCGGGCTTTCGGTGTACCAGCGGAAGGAGAACTCCGGCGTGCTGGTCAGGCCGATGATGACCGCGCCGTTGTCCAGCAGGTTCTGCACCACCGGGCTGTTGTCGGCGGCGATGTTGTCGCGGCGCGCCAGCAGCCCGTTGGTGTTGGGCTGGCCGGCGACGTTCTGGTTGACCTTGACGGTGACCGGCACCCCGTGCAGCGGCGGCAGCGCGTCGCTGCCCCGCCGCTGGTCGGCGCGCTGCGCCGCGCGCAGGGCCTCGTCGCGCATCTCGTGGACCACGGCCTTGAGCCCGGGGTTGGCCTCGGCGATGCGCCCGAGGCAGCTTTCCACCGCCTCCCGGCTGCTGATGGCGCCGCTGGCGATGCCGGCGGCCAGTTCGCTGGCCTGCCACTGCCACAGCGGCGCATCCGGCAGCGCGAGCGCCGCCTGCCCTTGCTTCACGCTGGCGGCCAGCGCGTTCCTGCCGAGCAGCAAGCCGGCGGACAAGGCCGCGGCACCGGTCATGAAATCTCTGCGTTGCATGCTGTTCCCTCCTTGGCTCCCGTCAGCGCGGAAGCCTGCGGCGGGCGCCGGAGTGGCCGGCCCCGCCCTTGCGTTGTCGGTTCAGGCCCGGGCTTCGGCCAGGGGCGCGAGCACCCGCTCGCTGCGGCTGACCAGGTACATGGCCAGGGCCGCCAGCGCGCCGGGGATGGCGAAGGCCATGAAGTTCAGGTGCAGCGGCAGCTCGATGGCCAGCAGCGAGCCGCCCAGCAGCGGGCCGACGATGGCGCCGTTGCGGCCGATGCCCGAGGCCCAGCCAAGGCCGGTGGAGCGGATGGCCAGGCCGTAGAACTGCGCGGCGCTGGCGTAGAGCAGGATCTGCGTGCCGATGGTGGTGGCCCCGGCGATGCCGATCAGCAGGTAGAGCACCGGCATCGGCGTGTTGAAGCCCAGCAGGGTGATGGAAACGGCGGCGGCGACGAAGAACAGCGCCACCACCTTGGGCAGGTTGAAGCGGTCGCCCAGCCAGCCGCCGAAGATGGCCCCGAACATGCCGCCGAAGTTCAGCACCAGCAGGAACGACAGGCTCGAACCCAGGCTGTAGCCAGCGTTGGCCATCAGCTTCGGCAGCCAGGAACTGAGCGCGTAGACCATCAGCAGGCAGCAGAAGAACGCCACCCAGAGCATCAGGGTGCGCAGCGCACGGCCCTCGCGGAACAACTCCAGCACCGGCGCGCCCTGCGGCTTGCTCTCGCCCAGGTGCAGCTCGGCGACGGCCTCCAGGGTGGTTTCCGGGGAAATGCGACGGAGGATGGCGCGGGCCTGTTCGGTACGCCCCTGGCGCAGCAGGAAGCCCACCGACTCCGGCAGTTGCCAGAGGATCAGCGGCAGCATCAGCAGCGGCAGCAGCGCGGCGAAGAACATCGCCTCCCAGCCGAAGCGCGGCAGCATGTAGATGCCCACGCCGGCGGAGAGCATGCCGCCCAGGGAGTAGCCGCTGAACATCACCGCCACCAGGGTGCTGCGCAGTTTCTTCGGCGCGTATTCGTTCATCAGCGCCACCACGTTGGGCATCAGCCCGCCGATGCCGAGGCCGGCCATGAAGCGGCAGATGCCGAATTGCGTGGGGTTGCTGGCGAAGCCGTTGACCACGGTGAAGCCGGAGAAGAGCACGAAGCAGATGGCGATGCCCTTCTTGCGCCCGACCTTGTCGGCCAGCGGGCCGAAGAACAGCGCCCCGGCCATCATGCCGAACAGCGCGTAGCTGCCCAGGGCGCCGGCCTGCAGCGGGGTCAGGCCCCACTCCTTCATCAGCACCGGCAGCACCACGCCGTAGATGAACAGGTCGTAGCCGTCGAAGATCAGCAGCAAGGCGCACCAGGCCATGACCATCCAGTGGAAGCGGCCGAAGCGCGCGTTGTCGATGACGTCGTGTACGTCGATTTTCCGCATGGCATCACTCTCTTTTTTGTTGTTGTGCGAGAAGCCGTTGGGGCCGCGTCGTGGGCGGTCCGTCTTTGCGTGGGATGGCGTTGGGCCGGAGGCGATACCCATCGCCTCGGGTGATGGGTATCGCTGCGCTCAACGCCATCCTACGGGTTGGTTCGGGTCGGGTTTTCAGCCCAGGTCGCCACCGCCTACCGGCAGGGTCACGCCGGTGATGTAGGAGGCTTCGTCGGAGGCCAGGAAGAGGATGGCGCCGACCTGTTCGTCGATGCTGCCGTAGCGCTTCATCAGGCTGCTGCTCACGGTCTGGTCGACGATCTGCTGGTACCAGACCTTCTCCTGCGCGCTCTGCTCGGCGGCGTTGCGCGGGATGCGCCGCGGCGGCGCCTCGGTGCCGCCCGGCGCGGTGGCGTTGACGCGCACACCGCGCTCGGCGGTCTCGAAGGCCAGGCAGGCGGTCAGCGCGTTCACCCCGCCCTTGGCCGCGCCGTAGGGCACGCGGTTGACGCCGCGGGTGGCGATGGAGGAGACGTTGACGATGGCCCCGGCGCCCTGCTCCAGCATCGGCACCAGGGCAGCGCGGCAGCACCATAGGGTGGGGAACAGCGAGCGCCGCACCTCGGCCTCGATCTCATGCTCGGCGTAGTGCTCGAAGGGCTTGGCCCAGATGGTGCCGCCGACGTTGTTGACCAGGATGTCCAGGCGGCCGAAGCGTTGCACGGCTTCGTTGACCACGCGCTGGGCTTCGGCGAATTGCTCCAGGTCGGCGGTGAGGGTCAGCACTTCGGCGTATTGGCCGAGTTCGTCCTGCAGTTCGTGGACCAGCTCGGAGCGGTCCACGGCGACCAGGCGGGCGCCCTCTTGCGCCAGGCGCTCGGCGACGCGGCGGCCGATGCCCTGGGCGGCGCCGGTGACCAGGGCGACTTTGTGGGGGAATCTGTTCATGGGTACCTCGGTTGGGGTTGCGTCCTGGGAGGTGGGTGCGGGTCCGGCCACCCTCTCCCCCCGCCCTCTCCCTGAAGGGAGAGGGAGCTATTCGTGCTCCCCGGCTGAGTTCGATGCTCGGGCCAATATCGGTGCGTCGTGATAGCCGGCTAACATCGAATTCCGCCGCGGTACGGACGGTCCCCTCTCCCTTCAGGGAGAGGGTTAGGGAGAGGGGCTCTTACAGCTCCCCCATCAAGCCGCACTGGCCGCAAACTTCTCGTAGTAGAAATTCGCCGGCGTAATCCCCTGCTCGCGGATGTACGCGCTCACCGCCTCGACCATCGGCGGCGGGCCGCACAGGTAGATGTCCACCTCGCCTTCGTTGAGATGCGCAGGCGTGATGTGCTGGGTGACGTAGCCCTTGTGCGGGTAGTTGCTCTCGGGGTTGGCCACACAGGCGCTGAAGCTGAAGTTGGGGATGCGCGCGGCGAAGGCTTCGAGCTTGTCCAGCTCCACCAGGTCGAAGTCGTTGGTCACCCCGTAGATCAGGTGCAGCGGGTGTTCGCTGCCCTGCTCGGCGATCTTCTCCAGCATCGCGGTGAAGGGCGCCAGGCCCGTGCCGCCGGCCAGCAGCAGCAAGGGGCGCCTGATGTCGCGCAGGTAGAAGCTGCCCAGCGGGCCGGCCAGTTCCAGGCTGTCGCCGGCCTTGGCCAGGCTGGTGAGGAAGCTGCTCATCAGCCCGCCGGGCACGTTGCGGATCAGGAAGCTGACCTCGCCGCCCTTCTGCAGCGAGCTGAAGGAGTAGGCGCGGCTCTGGCCGCTGCCCGGCACCTGCAGGTTGACGTACTGCCCCGGCAGGAAGGCCAGCTTGCTCAGCGACTCGCCCTTGACCGACAAGGCGATGGTGCTCTCGGACAGCTGGCGCACCTCGCTGATAGCGGCCTGGTAGCTGGCCTGCTGGGTCTTGCACACGTCCGAGGCCGCCGGCACGCGCACCACGCAGTCGCTTTCGGCGCGCATCTGGCAGGTCAGCACGTAGCCCTGCTCGGCTTCCTCCTCGCTCAGCGCGTCCTCGATGTAGTCCTGGCCCAGGTCGTAGCGGCCGGCCTCGGCGAAGCACTTGCAGGTGCCGCAGGCGCCGTCGCGGCAGTCCAGCGGGATGTTCACGCCCTGGCGGTAGGCCGCATCGGCGACGGTTTCGTCGGGGTTGGCGTCGATGAAGCGGGTGACGCCGTCTTCGAAGTTCAGTGCGATCGAATAGCTCATGGCGGCCACCTCAGATGTGGTAGATGTCGATGACCTGGCGGACGTAGTCGTTCTTCAGCACCACCTTCTTCGCCTTGATCAGCGGGTTCTCGCCACGCAGGTCGATGGCGTAGAAGCTGGTGCCGAAGTAGCTGTCGGTGGTCTTGTAGCGGAAGCTCAGGGTGTGCCAGTTGAAGCGCACCTGGCAGAGGCCGTCTTCCTCGCCCAGCACTTCGATGTTGCTGATGTTGTGCGAGGTGCGGGTGTCCGGCATGGTCGCGCTGGAGCGCTCGGTCTTGATGCGGAACACGCGGTCTTCCAGGCCGCCGCGGTTGCCGTACCAGATCAGCGAGATTTCCCGCTGCGGGTCCTGGGTCAGCTCGTCGCGGTCGTCCCAGGCCGGCATCCAGAAGCTGGCGTCGCTGGCGTACAGCTCCAGCCAGGCGTCCCAGTCCTTGTCGTCGAGGTAGCGGGCTTCGCGGTAGAGGAAGTCGCGAACGGTTTCGTAGCGGCTCATCACACGGCCTCCTCGAGCGGAATGCGCCTGGCTGCTTCGGCGGCCAGGGCTTCGCTCATCGCCTGCAGCCAGTACTTGTGCTGCAGCACGAACAGGCCTTCGTCCTCGGTGCGCACACCGGACAGCTGCGGGTGCAGGTCGATTTCCTGCGCGGCGGCATCGGCGCCGTCGATCCAGTGCGCGGCCCCGCGGGACATGTCGTTCCAGCCTTCGGCGCTGCCCTGGTAGGCCTGCTGGCAGGAGCGGAACTCCTCCAGGTCGTCCGGGGTGGCCATGCCGCTGACGTTGAAGAAGTCCTCGTACTGGCGGATGCGCTGGGCGCGGGCCTCGGCACTCTCGCCCTTGGGCGCGATGCAGTAGATGGTGATTTCGGTGCGGTTGACGTCGATCGGCCGGGCGATGCGGATCTGCGAGCTGAACTGGTCCATCAGGTAGACGTTGGGGTACAGGCAGAGGTTGCGCGAGTTCTGGATCATCCAGTCGGCGCGGGCCTGGCCGAAGTCGGCGGCGAGCTGCTCGCGGCGCTCGAAGGCCGGGCGGTCCTCGGGGTTGGCCCAGCGCGTCCAGAGCAGCATGTGGCCATGCTCGAAGGAGTAGAAGCCGCCGCCGTGCTTGGCCCAGCCGCCGGCGCTCATGGTCTTCACTTCCTCGCCGGCCTCGCGCTGCTTGCGCTGGTTCTGGGTGGCGGCGTAGTTCCAGTGCACGGAGCTGACGTGGTAGCCGTCGGCGCCGTTCTCGGCGGTGAGCTTCCAGTTGCCTTCGTAGATGTAGCTGGAGGAGCCGCGCAGCACTTCCAGGCCCTCGGGGGACTGGTCGACGATCATGTCGATGATCTTCGCCGACTCGCCCAGGTGCTCCACCAGCGGGCGCACGTCGGGGTTGAGGCTGCCGAAGAGGAAGCCGCGGTAGGACTCGAAGCGGGCGACCTTGGTGAGGTCGTGGGAGCCTTCGCAGTTGAAGCTCGACGGGTAGCCGGCCTCGGCCGGGTCCTTGACCTTGAGCAGTTTGCCGGAGTTGTTGAAGGTCCAGCCGTGGAACGGGCAGGTGTAGCTGGAGCGGTTGCCCGACTTGTGCCGACAGAGCATGGCGCCCTTGTGGCTGCAGGCGTTGAGGAAGGCATTGAGCACGCCATCCTTGTTGCGCGCGATGAAGATCGACTGGCGACCGATCAGGGTGGTCAGGAAGTCGTTCTTCTCGGGAATCTGGCTTTCGTGGGCGAGGTAGACCCAGTTGCCTTCGAAGATGTGCTTCATCTCCAGTTCGAACAGGCGCGGGTCGGTGAACATTTCGCGCTTGCAGCGGTAGACGCCCTTGGCGGGGTCTTCTTCGAGCAGGGAACGCAAGTAGTCGATACCCAGGGTCATGGCCGGGGCCTCCGTTGTTATTGTTCAGGCAGGCTCAGGTTAGGGCTGGGTGGGCGGGGGCAATATCCGCTTTGTGCAGAGCGTTATCCGGTTTTTGCAGGCGGGGTTGCGGGGTGTTTCGGGGGGCTTGCGGGGGCGCGCGGAGATTTCCCTGGAAGTCCGTAGGGCATGGGTGAGCGTGGCTTTTCGTAGGATGGGTTGAGCTTGCGAAACACATGCGGTTGCGGTGATGGGTATCGCTTCGCTCAACGCCATCCTACGAAAAGCACTCCGGTGCAGGGCGCATAACCGGTTATCCGCCGTAGGCGTTATGCGCCCTACGCAGAGGGTCAGGAATGTGCGGGTCGCCCGGGCTCAGCCGCGGCGCTTGAGGGTTTCCGAGGGCAGTTCGCCGAACTGCTGGCGGTAGCTTTCGGAGAAGCGCCCCAGGTGCAGGAAGCCGTAGTCCAGCGCCAGTTCGGTGACGCTGCGCACGTTGCAGCTGGGGTCGGCGAGGCAGGCGCGGATGCGTTCGAGCTTGCGCCGGCGGATGTACTGGCGCGGGGTGGCGCTGGCGTGGCGTTCGAACAGGGCGTAGAGCGAGCGCAGGCTCATCTTCGCCTGGCGGGCCAGTTCCTCGATGTCGATGTCCTGCCGCAGGTTGCGCCCTATGTAGTCGTCGATGCGCTCGAAGCAGGCCATGGGCGCGGCCAGGCATTCGCGGCTGACGTTGGTCTGCAGCAGGGTCAGCAGCTTGCTGGCGACGATCTGCTGGTAGTGCTCCTCGATGCGCGGCAGGCGCTGGCTGGATTCGGCTTCCATGCAGACCATGCCCAGCAGGTTGACGAAGCCTTCCAGTTCGCCCAAGCGGTAGCGGCTCTCGATGAAGCGCGGGCCCTGGCGCGGGTGGGCCCAGCGCTGTTCGGCGCAGATGCCTTCGAGCACCGCGGTGGGGATCTTGATGATGAATTTCTCGCAGTCGTCCGAGTAGGTCAGGTCGACCGGGTCGTCCGGGTTGATCAGCAGCAGCTCGCCGGGCTCCAGGTAGTGCTCCCGGCCCTGGCCGCGCCACAGGCAGTGGCCGTGCAGCAGCACCTGCAGGTGGTAGATGGTCTCCAGCGCCGGCGAGGTGACGCGCACGGCGGCGCCGTAGCGGATGCGGCAGAGGTCGAGGCTGGCGAACTTGCGGTGGTTGAGGCTGGCCTCGGGGCGGCCGTGGGCGGGCATGCGCAGGGCGTGGTTGCCGACGTGCTGGTTGACGTAGCCGGACACCGCGTAGGGGTCGGCTCGCTCGAATACCCGGCTGCGCTCGCTCAGCAGGTTCTCCATACAGGCACTCACTCTTGTTGTTGTCGTCCGCGCTCTTCGTCGCGGCTCGTGCCCGTCCAGTCTATGCCGGGGCCGGGATGGCAGGGCCCGGCAGAGATGGACGGTCGTGCGGGCCACCCCGGATCGGGGACGGCTGGCCCGCCTGCCGTCCGGCCACCCTAAAGGCCGGAAGGCGGGCGGCGCAATTCGACCCGTGGCGCAGTGTTCGCTTATCGCACGCTTTCGCCCCGGCTCATTGCCAGCAGCTGCTGGCCGTGCCGGTGCCGGTGGCGCCGCGGGTGCCGGCCTGGTCGAGGGTGAGCGTCAGACATTCGCTGTCCCTGGCCTGGCTGCCGGTGGCCGTGGCGGTCAGGGTGTAGGTCGAGGCGCTGACGTTGGAGATGGCCAGGCCGTAGTACTGCAGGCCGGCGACGTAGCTGGTCATGTTCAGCGCCGCGGCGCTGCTGGCGTAGCTGTTGTTCTGCGCGAAGTAGCGCTCCTGCCGCGCCGCGGCCTCGCTGAGCAGCGCCTGGCCTTCGGCGCGGTGGCTGCGCAGCACGTACTTCTGGTAGCTGGGCAGCGCGATGGCCGCGAGTATCGCCAGGATGACCACGACGATCATCATTTCTATCAGGGTGAAGCCGCGGCTTCGCTGTGCAGGTTTCATCGCTGGCCCTTTCAGTTGGAGTCGCTCGGCAGCACCTGCCAGCTGCGCCGGCCGCTGACCGTGCCGGTGTTGGTGGCCACGCCGTCGAGGGTATTTTCGGAGTTGCCCCAGGTGTAGCCGCCGGACAGGGTGATGTCGCCGCCGTCGGTGACGAAGCCGGATATCGACTCGTAGGTGCCGTCGCTGTTCAGGTCGAAGACGTTGTAGTCGGTCTTGCCGCCGCTCTCCGGGTCCACCGCGTAGACGGTGCCGGACAACCCCGCGGCGCAGGTGCCGGTCTGCGGCGTGGAGCTGGCGAAGATCAGGCTGGAGCCGTACAGCGTCATGTCGTAGATCAGCCGCTCGCCAGTGCGCGGGAAGTCGAAGTACCAGCCCCAGGTGGCGACGTTGGCGTCGGCGGTGTTGCCGCTGCTGTCGTACCAGGCGACGTCGCTCTCGCTCAGGGTATAGGTGGTGGTGCCGTCGGTGGTGCCGGCGGTCAGCGTCTGCTGTTGCAGGTCGCTGCGCGTCCTGGCCGCGGTCAGCGAGGCGCTGGTGGCTTCGCCGGCGGTCTTGCGGTCCCAGATGCCGTAGACGCTCTGGGTGGCGGTGGAGGTCTTGTCCGAGGTGGTCAGGTAGCGGCCAGTGCCGAAGGCGACGATGTAGCCGGTGCCGCTGGGGTGTTCGACCAGGCTCGGCGCCGCGGTGATCGGCTGGCGCACGTTGCTGGCGTTGCGCGCCACGTACAGCGGGTTGCCGCCGAAGGCCACGGCGAACTTGGCGTCGGCGGCGCTGGCGGTGAGCGGGCTGCTGGCGCTGGTGTCGATCAGGTCGAAGCGCCAGAGGTCGCCCAGCAGGTCGCCGGCGTAGGCGTAGTCGGCGATGCCGTCGCTGTTCACGTCGGCCACGTAGAGCCGCGACAGGCCGTTGGCCAGGCTGTCGATTGCGCCAGTGTCGGTGGTGGTCAGGCTGGGGGTGGCGGTGATCTTCTTCAGCAGGGCGCCGCTCTGGATGTCGATGATCAGCAGCGAGGCGCTGTTGCTGCCGCTCTCGTAGCCGTTGGGCACCAGGGCCACCCACTTGCCGTCGTGCAGGCGGGCGATGCTGGGCTTGGCGGCGGTGTAGCCGAGGCTGGCGTCGTTGTCGCTGGTGAACTCCCAGAGCAGGCTCGGCGAGGCCGGGTCGGTGATGTCCAGGGCGAACACCTCGCGGCCGCCGGCGCCGAGGCTGCCGAGCAGCACCTTGTGCCAGGCCGAGCCGTAGTAGACGTCGGCCACCACCGGGGTGCCGTCGACGAAGTAGCGGTGCTCGGTGCCTTCGTCCTGGCCGTAGTCGCTGGCGGTGAGGATGTTCAGGTTGGCGATCACCGCGCTGGGGATGAAGGCGAACAGCTCGGCCCCGGTGCTGGCGTTGAAGGCGTGCAGCATGCCGTCGTTGGCGCCGACGTAGACCGCCGCCGGCTTGGCGGCCTGCTCGCTGGCGTAGGCGGCGTAGCTGGTGCTGCCTTCCAGGGCGTCGGCCCGCGCGGTGATGTAGTCGGCGCCGCTGACCAGCACCGGCGAGGAATTGACGATGTCGCCGAGCAGCGAGGAACGGCTGCGGAAGCTGGTGTTGCTGCCGCGCAGGAAGTCCACGCGGGTCGAGCCCTTGCTGTCGACCACGCCGGCGGCGGTGCGGTTGAGCGCGGTCTGCTGGGCGCTGCTGAGGTTGGCCCAGGTGAACGAGGTCAGGCTGCCGTTCTTGGCGAAGTAGATGTTGCGGCTGCTGGGCAACTGCGCCGAGGCCTTCCACAGGGTGGTGGTGGTCGTGCTGGTGGCGCCGCTGCTGGAGGTGGTCTTGATCTTCTGTTTCTTGATCAGGTCGCCGGTCCAGTCGCTGGAGCTGAAGTTGGTGCTGTAGACGTAGTCGCCGTCGTCCAGCGACTGCGAGTCCACCGCCACCGCGGTGACCGAGGCGTTGAGCTGGAGGATGTCGTCGAAGGCCGACTTCAGCTGGCTGGCCAGCTTGCTCGGGTTGCTCACCAGGAAGTAGTTGTCCGGGGTGCCGTCGCCGTCGGTATCCCAGGTGCTGAGGTCGCTCTTGCCGTACTTGGCGGCGTACCACAGGGGGTCCTGCAGGGTGGTGACGGCGGTGGAGCTGCTGGCGGTGAAGTAGCGGGTGTGCGAGGAGCCGGCGCTCAGCGCCTTGTTCCCGCCCGAGCGCCCGGGCAGCCGCGAACAGCTGTTGGTGTTGCTCACGCAGCCGCCGGCATCGGTGCCCTCGGGCGTGTCGAACTTGAAGCGCGTTGGTGTAGAACTCGCCGTGCCGCTGGTCCCCCCCACGCCACCGGCAACCTCCAGGTAGATGCCATCCTTGGTGGTACCGGCAATGGTGTAGCCCATGTGCGACTCGGAACCGGATACCGAATACTCGTTTTCGCTGGTGACCGACACGCGCCCGTCGGCGCCCAGTTGGACGGTGTAAAGGATGATGGAGTCCATGTCGAAGTCGGCGTTCTGCCCGGCGTCGTCGTACACCACGCGGAACTTGTAGTAGGGCCGCCCGCCATTGATCGACGAGTCCAGGTTGGCGCTGGAGGTATTGGCCATGCTGTCGATATAGAAGCCGGTGATCTGCATCACAATGCCGCTGGAATCGGCCACCATCCCGTAGGGCTTGAAGGTCACGGTACTGGAGTTCACCGGCACCTGGATGTTCGGCAACGTCGAAGACAACGCCACGGAGAACGACTGCACCGGGTGCGAACCGGTGGCGGAGAGGCCGTTCTGGCTGCCGAAATAAGTGACTGCGGCGGTGCTATAGCTACCCTGCCGGGTAGGCTCCTCGGGCAGCCCGCGAATGGTCGAGAAGCTGCTGGCGGTCTTCGCCGTCGGTGCGGAATCGCTGGTGCTGCCGGACTGGCCGATGTTCACCGAAACGCTCTTGCCGATCTCCGCGTTCCAGAGCGTCGCGCCTATTTTGCTGAAGTCGAAGGTAAAGCCGTTGATCTTTTCCGAGGGGATCGGACTGCTACCCAGGGTGCCGCCGGGCACGTCGGAGTCGTAGCTGGGGTTCACGTCGCTGACCAGCGTCATATAGGGCTTGGTGCAGTACGGATAGGTGTTGTACGGGTTGCTCCAACTACTCAGGCTGGTCAGCCCCAGGCTGGTGTCCTTGCTGCCGGACGCATAGGACGAGAACGGCGTCAGGCCCGCGTAGTAGCGCAACGCCTCATAGGCCATTTCCCCCAGGGGGTTGCCCCAGTCGAGGCAGTCGCCGTTGGAGAACGTCGCCTTATAGGCGCTGCTGCAGACGTCGGTGTAGATCAGGCGGTCAAGGTTGGCGACGATGCCACTGCCGTCGACGTAGGTACGTTTGCTGTTGTTGTTGGACGCGCTACTGGTAAGGAACCGTCCGGAACTGTCGTACTCGCTGGTGAAACTGCTGGTGGGCGCCCGGCGCAGGGCGCCGCCCTGCAGGTTGTTGGTGTAGGTGCCAGTGAGCAGGCCGAAGTACATCTTGTTCGAGGCGGCATAGTCATGCAGCAGGCCTGTGGGCTTGTTGCTGCTGCCATAAGCGGTGCAATTGCTTTCCAGCAGCCCGCTGACGCAAACCTTCACCCGTACCGTCAGGTCGTACTGTGGCGTGATGCTGGTGTCGGTGCGGCTGGTGTCGGCACTGGTGATGGCGTTGGTGCCCTGGGCCACCTCCCGCGACACCCAGCCCCAGATGCGGTAGTTGTTACTGCCCTGCTGGGTGCTGTTGATGATGCGCAGCTTGGGCACTGCGCCGTCGGTGTAGCTGGTGATGGTGTTGCCGCTGCTCGGCCGGGAGGTGTTAGCGAAGAGGATGTACTTGCCGTTGCTGGGTGCGGTGAGGGGCGAGTAGTCGGCGATGTTATAGCCGTCGCGGGCAACGCTCAGGTACTCCTTGCCCCAGGTGTGGGCATCGTTGGGGATGAACTGGCGCTCCAGTACGGTGCTGCTGGTGGTGTCCTCGTAGCGATAGCCGCCGTAGAGCACCTTGCGCAGCACGTCGATGCGCGACATGGTCAGGTAGTTGAGGAAGTCGCCGCTCCACTTCCCGCTGCACTTCTTGGTGCTGGTTGTGGATGCAGGAACGAACACACCGTTGCTGTCGTCGTAGGAATAGCACTTGTACGAGTCGAAATAGCCGGTGTAGTCGATGCTCGGCTTGTAGTAGATGTCCAGCTGGCCGTCGCCGTCGATGTCCGAGGCGTCGTTGTAGGCCGGGAAGTAGAGTTTCTGGTCGCGGCCGACCACCAGCATGTTCATCGGCGGCGCGATGTTGCTGACGAACAGCGGCGTCTGCGCCAGCACCGAGGCCCGGGCGCCGGCGCACAGCAGGCAGGACAACAGGAACAGCGCCAGCGCGCGCAGCGGTTTCATGGCAGGGAGCCTCCTTGCGGGCCTCATGGGATCACCAGCGCGGTGCTGGAGCGCAGGCACAGGGTGTTGGCGGCGCAGCCGGTGCTGACGCTGGCGCTGTCCTTGTAGGCCTGGGCGTTGACTTCGTAGTAATAGGTGCAGCCGGCCTGGCCCTTGGACAGATAGGCGTTGGCGCTGCCGCCGGAGCCGCCCTTGCAGCTGTTGCCGATGTAGCGCAGGTACCAGCGCGCGTTGCGCGGCAGGCTGGTGGCGCCATCCAGCCCGGCGTAGATCTTGGCGCTGGAGAAGTCCGCGGCATAGCTGCTGGCCAGGCCGGTGTAGCAGGGGCTGGCGGACGACGAACAGGCCTCCAGCGCGCGGCTGCTCTGGCTCACCCTGCCCTCGCCTTCGCGCAGCGCCGACTCGGCGGCGCTGGTCAGCCGTTGCAGCTCCAGGCGGTTGCCAGTCATCCGCCCTTCCAGCTGCATCTCGCGCATTCCGCCGACCGCCAGCAGGGTCAGCACCAGCAGCATTACCAGGGCGACGAACAGCACGGCGCCGCGCTGCCGCCCCTGCACAGGAATAGTCATGGCATCAGGTTCCTCAACATACTGCTGCCGCTGACGATGCGCCGCAGGGTGCCGTCGCCGTCGGTGCAGGCGCTGCCGCCGCTCAGGGTCGTCCAGTTGGCGCAGGTGGTGGTGCTCATGCCGCCGGTCAGGTTGCTCCCGCTGCTGGCCAGCAGCAGCGTGTAGCGCAGGCTGCGCACGGTCTGCGCGCTGCCCGGGCTGGCGACGTACTTGGCGACCTGGCGGGCGTTCTCGTCGGTGCCGGTGTCCACGCCGTAGTCGAAGTGCACCGCCGCCACGTTGTCGGCCAGCACGCTGCCGTTGCAGCTGAGCTGGCCGCTGGCCAGGCCGATCTTCTCCACCACGTCGTTGCTCGGGCTGAAGGTCGCGTAGGGCGTGGTCAGCCCCGGCACGCTCGCCAGGGAGGCGCCGGTGCAGTCGGTGTCGGCGTCGTCGCGCGGCTGGTAGCGCAGGCACAGGGTGTTGGCGTCCACCCGCACCAGCGCCTGGCCGGCGGCGAAGCTGCAGCCGTTCTTGCTCTGCGCCGGAAAGGCGGTGCTCATGCGCGCCGACGGCTGGCGCCGGTAGCCGGCCCGGGACAGGCGCGCGTCCAGCACCTGCTGCAGGTAGCGGGCGTTGTCGAGGTTCTCGGACTGGCCGGCGAAGTAGCGGGTGCGGGTGCTGCCGTCGAGGTACATCTGGGTGACGCCCAGTATCAGGAACAGGCCGAGGGTCATGGCCACCATCAGCTCGACCAGCGAGAGGCCGGCCTGGCGGCGGGAATGGTCGGGCATTCAGGGCTCCTCGCGCAGCACGTAGTGGCAGATGGTCGGGTCGCTGCCGGGGCTGGCCTCCAGGCACTCGCCGGACTTCACCCGCCAGGCCAGCTGGATCTCGATGGCCGAGCCGGTGCCGCTGCAGGTGCTGGCGCCGTTGCTGCGACAGATGTGGAAGTCGCTGCTCATCAGGCTGGCGGCATCGGGCAGCGCCTGCTGCACCCGCTGCGCCCAGCAGCCCAGGCGCTGCGAGGCGCTCAGCGAAGCGAGCGAGGCACAACTGCTCGGTGCTGCGGGGAAGGCTCTGCCGGTGGCCTTGTAGTAGTCGGAGCTGGCCGGCGGGGTCAGCGGCGTGCCGGCGTCCTGGGCGGAATAGAGGTCGGTGCGGATGGTCTCCATCAGCTCGTCGGCCAGCGCCGCCGCCGTGCCGCGCACCGCCATGTCCTGGGAATAGGCGATCGCCCTGCCCTGCATGGCGAGCATGCCCAGCACGCCGACGCAGATCACCAGCAGCGCCACCAGCACTTCGATCAGGCTGAAGCCGGCCAGGCCACGGCGCGTCATTGGCTACTCCCCGAGCCAAAGCTCATGTAACCCGAAGCGGCGACCTTGATGCTGTAGCTGCTGCCGCTCTTGCTGCCGCTGAGGCTCAGGCTGGCCACCGCGGCGCTGCCGTCGGCATGGAAGGTCAGTGCGCTGACGCTGCTGCTGATACCGATGCTGGTCGGCAGGCTGAGGCGCTGCGACACCAGGCTGGAATCGAGCGAGGCGCAACTGCCGGCGCGCAGCAGCAGCCACTCGTAGGCGCTGCCGTTCTGGCACAGGCTGGTGGCGGTGCGCGTGCTCACGGCATCGGCGCGGGCGGCCTGGAGCAGACGATAGAGCGCCGACGCGGAGGACTTCACCCGGCTGGACTCGATCAGCGAACCGAAGGCCGGCACGGCGATGCTGGCGAAGATCGCCACTAGGGCGACGACCACCATCAACTCGATCAGAGTGAAGGCACGCTGACCACCGGCCCCCTCCCTGGGCGCAGGTCTGCGCGGGTGAATGACAAAGCTCATGGCCCGAACCGCTCGAACGACAGTTGCGTGAAACCCCGGCCGAGGGCCGGGATGCGATGGGCCTATTGTCGAGCCGGCGTTAGCGGCGGCATGTGTCCTTAATTTTTCATCGGCGATACATTCGCTACCGCTCGCAGGTGGGTGGCGACCGCTCGTCTGGTGTCGTTTTTCGGGGCGGCTCTTCGTAGGAGCGAGCTTGCTCGCGAAGGGGGTTTGCCGGGCTGACGACCGCATGGGTTTCGCCAAGTCTCAACCCATCCTACGAAAAGCGCCTCGGCGCAGCCGGCAGACAGTCGCTCCTGCGACGGAGCCGCCCGGGAGCGTAGGGCGAATAACCGTTCGCGGTTATCCGCCGATACACCGAGGCCACGACCAACGCCCGGGCCAACCCTGGAGCCGCTGGGAGTCAAGGCCAAACGGCGGATAACGCCTTAGGCGTTATCCGCCCTACGGGTGGGGAAACACCGCCGTAGGATGGGTTGAGCGAAGCGATACCCATCACCACGACCGAATGGGTTTCGCCAAGGCTCAACCCATCCTACGAAAAGCGCCTCGGCGCAGCCGGCAAGACAGTCGCTCCTGCGACGGAGCCTCCCGGGAGCGTAGGGCGAATAACCGTTCGCGGTTATCCGCCGATACACCGAGGCCACGACCAACGCCCGGGCCAACCCTGGAGCCGCTGGGAGTCAAGGCCAAACGGCGGATAACGCCTTAGGCGTTATGCGCCCTACGGGTGGGGAAACAGCGTCGTAGGATGGGTTGAGCGAAGCGATACCCATCACCACGACCGAATGGGTTTCGCCAAGGCTCAACCCATCCTACGAAAAGCGCCTCGGCGCAGCCGGCAAGACAGTCGCTCCTGCGACGGAGCCTCCCGGGAGCGTAGGGCGAATAACCGTTCGCGGTTATCCGCCGATACACCGAGGCCACGACCAACGCCCGGGCCAACCCTGGAGCCGCTGGGAGTCAAGGCCAAACGGCGGATAACGCCTTAGGCGTTATCCGCCCTACGGGTGGCGGAACACCGTCGTAGGATGGGTTGAGCGAAGCGATACCCATCATCACCACCGCCGCGCTGGCGATCGCGGCCGTCACTCATTGTTGTTATTCGATGCCCTCGCGGGCGGACGGCCCACAGTACGAATTGCCTGTCAGAGCTTCAATTCGATAATCGCCATTGCGGGCGGTTATCGACCAAAACCCTGGCGCTCAGTGGAACAGCCGCGTGCTCAGCTCCCGGCTGGCCTCCAGCAGCACCGGCAGGAAGCGCGTCTCCAGCTCCTGGCGCGACACCCGGCCGACGTGGGTGCCGACGTTCAGCGCCGCCAGCACCTGGCCGGCGGAATCCTTCAGCGGCACCGCCACCGAGCGCAGGCCCATCTCCAGCTCCTGGTCGATGATCACCCAACCCTGCCGGCGGATCTCGGCGATGCTCGCGCGCAGGCCCTCCGGGGTACACACCGTGCGGCTGGTCTTCACCTGCAGGTCGGCGTGGGCCAGGTAGTCCTCCAGGGCCTGGTCGTCGAGCCCGGCCAGGAGGATGCGGCCCATGGACGTGCAGTAGGCCGGCAGCCGGCTGCCTACGCTGAGGTCTACCGAGATCAGCCGTTGCGGCGTGGCCGAGCGGGCGATGTAGAGAATCTCGTCGCCCTCCAGGGTGGCCATGGAGCAGGCCTCGCGCAGCTGCTCGCTGACGCGGTCCAGCAGCGGCTGCGCGGTGACCGCCAGCGGCGTCGAGGACAGGTAGGCATGGCCGAGGGTCAGCACCTTGGGCAGCAGCGAATAGGTGCGCCCGTCGGTGGTCACGTAGCCCAGCTTCATCAGCGTGTGCAGGCAACGGCGCACGGCGGCGCGGGGAATCTCGGTGCGGTGGCTGACCTGGGCGATGGTCAGGTGGCGCTTGCGCTCCTGGAACGCATGGATCACCGCCAGGCCGCGGGCCAGCGAGGTCATGAAGTTGGGGTCGCCGGTGAAGGCCTCGATGCGCTTGGCCGGCGAAGCGACGATGGGCGGGGCCAGGGTGGCCTGGCTGGCGGAATGTTCGTCGGTCATGGCGAGGTCCTGTTGGCGGCGGATTCGGCCGATTATCGAAGCGTCGGGCGATAATCGCAAATACCGGTGATCGATAATCGCCCAAAGTCCCCTCTTCCAAAGGTACGAATGCTTGGCGATCCCGGCTCGTCATCGGAGAAAACTCGACCGTGCCTGCTTGCCAAAATCATGGCCTATTGCCTTTAATCAACGGCAGCCCTGTACGCAAGAAATTGCCAGAGCATTCTACCTATGTAGAAATTCCAGACTTCCAGCTCATCAAGGAGAGTGACATGGAATTCTTCGAGAAACTTAGCGCATTGGCAGCAAAGGTAAGGCAACAGGCCTCTTCCATCCAAACGGAAGAAGCAACAAAAACAGCCTTTGTGATGCCCTTTATCCATTCTGTTCTAGGTTATGACGTATTCGACCCCACGGAGGTTATCCCCGAATATGTCTGTGACATAGGAACAAAGAAAGGCGAAAAAATTGACTATGCGATTCTCAAGGATGGTGAAATCCAGATTCTGATTGAGTCCAAAAAGATTGGGGAGCCGCTAAACATCAATCACGCCGGACAGTTATTCCGATATTTCCATGTCACCAATGCCAGAATCTCAATTCTAACCAACGGCCAAGTCTATAAATTCTTTACCGACTTGGAAGCGCCTAACAAAATGGACGAAAAACCGTTCCTTGAATTAGACCTTCTGGATATCGATGAATACAGTATCCCTGAGCTTCAAAAGCTGACAAAGTCTGCCTTCGATGTTGACTCCATCATTAGCGCGGCAGGCGAACTGAAATACCTGAATCAGATAAAAAAAGAAATCGCATCTCAATTCAATCGACCTGATGACGACTTCGTACGCTTCTTCGCCAGCCGTGTCTATGACGGGATAATAACGCAGAAGGTCAGGGAGCAGTTCAGCGAGCTGACCAGAAAAGCCACTGCACAGTTCCTCAATGATCAAGTGAACGATCGTCTGAAGTCAGCGATGAGTGGCGCGATACAACCTTCCTCCATCGATACTTCCATCCAAAATCAAAATCCCTCATCGGACATATCCAAAGAGGCTGACGAAAATCGCGTAACGACAACTCTCGAGGAGCTGGAAGGATTCCATATTGTAAAAGCAATCGTTCGAACCAGTGTCGATGCCAAGCGAATAATCCATCGAGATACCCAGAGCTACTTTGGCGTTCTACTTGATGATAACAACAGAAAACCAATCTGCAGATTGCACTTCAATAGAAGCCAGAAATACATAGGCATCTTCGATAAAGAAAAGAATGAGACCAGGCATCCCATCTCATCCCTTGATGAGATATATGGTTTCGCAGATGCCCTGAAAGAGACCGTGACCTACTACGACTGAACGAAACCTTCAGGGCAGGTCACGGTCAGGCGGCGGATAACCGCGAACGGTTATTCGCCCTACGCCATGATCGACCTGTGCGTAGGGCGTACAACCGTTCGCGGTTGTACGCCGATACACCAGGCACACCCGCCCCGCCGAAGCCGGGCCCGATTCCCCTACAACGGCTCCAGCTTCAACTGCCGCAAGCGGCTCAGGGTCCGCCCGAAATCGATGGCGGTGCCACCTTCGGCCAGGCGCTCCAGCGACACGCTGGCGAACAGCTGCAGGCGCAGCTGGCGGTCGTAGGCGATGTCGATGAAGTTGAGGAAGCGCATGCTCACGTCCGGCGGGTAGTCGCCCAGCGGGCCCAGGCCGCTGACCGCCATGCGCGGGAAGTGCTCGATCAGCCACAGGTAGTCGGCCGCCGAGCGTGGGCGTTCGAACAGTTCGCTGAAGTCGAGCCAGGCGCGGCCCTCCTCCAGGGCGTGGATGCGCAGCGGGTGGTGGTTGACGTCCAGCACCTGGTCGAACTGCGCCTGCTCGTCCAGGCCCAGGCGCTGGCCGATCAGATCCAGGTCGTCGGCGCGCGCCGGCCACAGGTAGCTGCCCCAGTTCTCCAGGGGCGTGGCGCGCAGGCGGTAGTCCTCGCCGCCATCCAGCGGCACCACGTCGAAGCGCTTCTCGATCAGCTCGACGGCCGGGCGGAAGCGCTCGCGGTACAGCGGGTTGGGGCACAGGCCGTCAGGCTCGTAGTTGGAGGTGCAGACCATGCCCACGCCCTCCTCCACCAGTACCTTGAGCATGCGCCCGAGCAGCATGGCGTCGCCGATGTCGTGCACGTGGAACTCGTCGAAGCACAGCAGCCGCGTCTGCGCGGCTATGTCGCGGGCCGCCCGCGCCAGCGGGTCGGCCTGGCCGGCGAAGGCCATCATGCGTTGCTGCAGCTCCTGCAGGAAGGCGTGGAAGTGCACGCGGCGCTTGGCCTGCAGCGGCGCCGCGGCATAGAAGCAGTCCATCACGAAGCTCTTGCCGCGGCCCACGCTGCCCCACAGGTACACGCCCGCGGGCGGCTTGCGCAGCCAGGAGCGGCGGCCGCCGAGGAAGCCGTCCAGCCAGTCGGCCAGGTGCTCGATGGCGGACTGCTGCGAGCCGTCGGCGCTGTAGCCGCGCTCGTCCAGGGCCACGCGGAAGTGCCGCAGCACCCGCGCGGCCACCGATTCGTCGTCGAGGGAATGGTTGGAACTCAAGACACACCTTTCGACATCACCGACAGTGATGTCCCTTGCAAAACGGCGGATAAACCGCGGACGGACCTGGCCTGTGCCTGCTGCGGGGTGCATGGTGGCAGGCAAAAACCCTGGCTTGTGTGCGGCATCACCTTGCCAACCGGTGCCGGTATTGGCATAACGATGGCCCCGGGCCTCAAGAAACAAGGAAGTTGCGATGCGCATAATCGGACGGATCATACTCGCTATCGTCCTATTGCTCCTGCTCGTGGGTGGCGTGCTGCTGTGGTACGTCGCCCATCCCAACGTGCCGCAGTACACCGCGCCGGACAAGCTCAACCTCCTCCCGCAATGGGACCAGCAGGCCCGCGAACACTACTACTACACGCCCCAGGGCACCCAGGTGAAGGGCCTGCTCTACGACTGGTTCATCCACCTGCGCCAGCCCTTCTCCAGCGAGAAATTCGCCGCCCCGGCCAACCTCGCCCGCTACGGCTTCCTCATCGACCCCGAGCAGCTCAAGCCGGCCAAGGAGCGCAAGCTCGACCCGAACAACCCCGGCAACCTGCCGGTGGGCTTCGCCCGCCACCGCAACGGCGAGAGCGGCCCGGAATATCTCGACATCACCTGCTCCGCCTGCCACACCGGCGAGCTGCGCTACAACGGCCAGGCCGTGCGCATCGACGGCGGCGCGGCCATGCACTCCATCGCCTCCACCGTGCCCACCGTGCGCGGCGGCGCCTTCGGCCAGGCGCTGGGCATGAGCATGCTGTTCACCTACATCAACCCCTGGAAGTTCGACCGCTTCGCCGAGGACGTGCTGGGCAAGAACCCCGACAAGGAAGCCAAGGCCGAACTGCGCGCCGGCTTCAAGGACGTGCTCGGCACCCTGCTGGGCACCGCCTGGAACGACACCCGCCGGCGCCTCTACCCCACCGAGGAGGGCCCCGGCCGCGCCGACGCCTTCGGGCGCATCGCCAACGGCGTGTTCGGCGACCACATCAGCGCCGACAACTACCGCGTGGCCAACGCCCCGGTGAACTACCCGCAGCTGTGGGACATCTGGAAGTTCGACTGGGTGCAGTGGAACGGCTCGGCCATGCAGCCCATGGCCCGCAACATCGGCGAAGCCCTGGGCGTGGGCGCCACCCTTGGCCTGCTCGACGCCGACGGCCAGCCGGTGCTGGGCGACGCGCGCTACGCCTCCAGCGTGCGGGTGCAGGACCTGCATGCCCTGGAAGAAGGCCTCAAGACCCTCAAACCGCCGGCCTGGCCGGAGCAGGTGTTCGGCGCCATCGACCTCAAGCGCGCCTCCCAGGGCCGCGCGCTGTTCCGCGAGAACTGCCAGCGCTGCCACGGCCCCCACGTGGTGGAACCGGACCAGCGCCTGGCCCCCGCGCGCGACCCGGAATGGAAGATGAGCATGATCCCCACCACGGTGATCGGCACCGACCCGACCACCGCGGACAACATCGCCAACCACACCTACGACCTGACTCCGCTGAAATGGCAGCTCGACGAGCTGAACAAGCTCAACGTGGTGCTGATGCCGCCGCCCAGCGAGCCGCTGGACCTGTCCAAACTCTCCGCCGCCAAGGGCCTGGCCTACATCACCGCCTACGTCGAGCAGCGCGCCTACAAGGACGCCAACATCGGCCCCGAGGAGCAGAAGCGCATGAACGGCTACGGCCTGGAGATCGGCGTGCGCGAACTGGCCGCCTACAAGGCCCGCCCGCTGGACGGCGTCTGGGCCACGCCGCCGTTCCTGCACAACGGCTCGGTGCCCAACCTGTTCCAGTTGCTCTCGCCGGTGGCCGAGCGCGACACCCAGTTCTACGTCGGCACCTTCGACTTCGACCCGAAATTCGTCGGCTACCGCACCGAACGCTTCCCCGGCGGCTTCCTGTACAAGACCGGCGTCACCGGCAACAGCAACCGCGGCCACGAATTCCGCGACGGCTGCCGCAAGGACGGCGCCATCGGCCGCGCCCTGAGCCCGGACGAACGCTGGGCGCTGGTGGAATACCTGAAGGTGCTGGGCAACCCGGCCTACGAAAGCCGCCTGACCGACGAACCCACCCCACCCTGGACCCCCGGCCCGAAATGCGAGTGATGCCCGAGCGGAGCTGACCGGCTGACGGCGTAGCCCCGCCCCACTCCGAACAGTCCCCTCTCCCTTCAGGGCGGGGCGCGTAGCCGAGGGTTAGGGAGAGGGCAAAAACTCCCGACACACTCGACTCCCACAGAAGAAAACCAAGAAAGCCCCCCGCAAAGGACCGCCCCCATGCGCGCACTGCTCACCCGGATCTGGAACCTCCTCGGCAAATGGGTGGCGCTGCCCATCCTCTGCCTGGCCCTACTCGGCCTCGTCGGCCTGGGCATCGGCTGGGTGTACTACAGCATCAAGTTCAGCGGCCCGGTCTCGACCCAGGAACAGATTCCCGCGGACGAAGCCCAGCAGACCCAGGCCATCATCGAAGACGCCATCCGCATCGTCGAACAGCACCGCGACAACACCCGCGTGCTACGCGACGCCCACGCCAAGGCCCACGGCTGCGTGAAGGCCGAAGTCACCGTCAACCCCAACCTGCCCGCCGACCTGCGCCAGGGCGTGTTCGCCCAGCCGGGCAAGGTGTGGAACGCCTGGGTGCGCTTCTCCAACGGCAACGCCTACCCGCAGCAGGACAGCGCCAACGACGCCCGCGGCATGGCCATCAAGCTGCTCGACGTGCCCGGTGCCAAACTGATGCCCGGCAAGGGCCACGACGGCGAGCAGGACTTCGTCATGTTCAACCACCCGGTGTTCTTCGTCCGCGACGTGGCCGAGTACCGGCAGAACTTCAACGCCCAGGCCAACGGCCAGAAGATCCTCGCCTTCTTCCCCAGCTGGAAGCCCAACACCTGGGAAATCCGCCACCTGCTGATCGCCCTGCAAACCCTAGCCCCGGCCCCGGCCAGCCCGCTGCAGGCCAGCTACTTCGGCATAGCCCCGTACAAGCTCGGCGAACAGAACAACATCAAGTTCCGCAGCGTCCCAGCCCCGGGCGCCTGCCCCAACTACCAGTTGCCCAAGCTCAACGAAAAACTGCCGAACTTCCTGCGCACCGCGCTCTACCAGCAACTCTCGATAGACCGCGTCCCAGCCTGCTTCGCGCTACAGGTGCAAAAACAGGACGCCAACAAATACATGCCCATCGAAGACACCAGCGTGGAATGGAAAGAAAAGGACTCCCCCTTCCAGACCGTCGCCCTGGTCAGCATCCCCCCGCAGGACTTCGACAGCCGCGACCAGAACCTGATGTGCGACAACCTCTCCTTCAACCCCTGGCACGCCCTGCCGGAGCATCGGCCGATTGGTGGGATCAACCGGTTGAGGAAGGCGGTTTATGAGGCGGTGAGTGTTTATCGGCATGAGAGGAATGGGGTGGGTGGGGAGTGAGTTGCCCCGGCTGTGCGACTCCTCTAAATAGCGATCTGCAGCCCTCCCCGATACGGTAAACCGGTACGACTTGAAGCTCGTGTTGCACGGAACGCTTCAATCCTGAAGGGAAAAACATGCGTAAATACCTTGGCATTCTACCGCTGGCCTTGACTCTTACACTTTCCGGCTGCAGCTGGGAGCAAGTTGGACACAATGTTTCAGCGTTCGACAAAGTCGCGACCATGCGTTTCTTCGAACTGTATAAAACCGACATCCGCTATAGTGATTTCGATGAAGATACGGGCGTACGCTCGGCTAGCCGTGCTCCTCGCATGCTGCCAATGCGAATTGCGGATAATGACAAATGGATGGATTTCACCGATGACCTCGGTCCCAAATACATAACCTTTGGAAAACGTATCGAACGCGCTACCTTCCCCGACGGCCTGGAGCCCATCACTGAATTCCTGGCTTGGAGTGAACTGCCAGCAGCACAGCGTCTAAAGACCCTCGAAGCCCTCAATAACCGTGAAGAGTTCACTTCGATCGAGGCTCGTGTAGTGCAAGAGCGAGGAACGGACGAACCGCTACTGGTTTTCACCATGAGTTCGCTGCCCTTCACCAAGCAACCGGCATATGCGCTGGATAGTGACAATGCGTACCAAATGTTGCGAATGGCGACAATCTGGCATAAAACACCAAAATAACTTAGCCAAAAGCCAATAAAGCGCACGGCAATTCTCACTTGGCAAATATAGAACCAAGAAATTTGGTTTTGAGAAGCTTTCATTCGAATTCATGACTCTTTCAGTAATCGCCTAACGCTCTCTGACTCCTTGCTACACCCATTGAATAGACCATAACTTCTCTTGACCGCACCTCATCTCGTCCCTACCCTCTACCCGCCCCGTAAAAACGACGGGGCCGGGTTTAGCAGCCCGAATGACCAAAGGACGGAAACGCCTCGGCGAATCACCGCGATGGAACTCGCGCTGAAATTGCCGCAATGGCGGGCCGTATGGGGAGACCTTCGGGTCTGCCGGTCCTTTGGTCCCGGTCTGCTAACCCCGTACGGCTCCGCCTCCAACTCCGGTTAGCAGCGGCCTGGCGGCGGACTTTCAGACCAAAGAAAGGACCATTCCCATGGACGAATCCACCCTCCCCACCCCGCTCTACTTCTTCTTCCACAAGCACCGCACTCTCCGCGCCCTGTTGCTCGACGACCAGGTCTGGTTCGTGCTGGACGATCTGCGCCGGTTGATCGGCCATCCCAGCTGTGAACGGCTGGCCAGACGCCTGGAGGATGATCAGTTGTGCACGCAGTGGCTGCGCCTGGACGATGGCGGCAGCCTGGAGCGGCTGCTGGTCAGCGAGTCCGGTGCTTATGCGTTGTTGTTCCATTTCGCCCATGCCGATCTGGGTGGGTTGCGGCGGTGGATCAGGACGCAGGTGGTGCCGGAGGTGCGTTGTCAGAGCGGCGATGGCGGGCCGCGGCAGTTGTGCCTGAGTTGGGGGCGGCAGGGTGTACGGGTGCTGGATTGGCAGGGGCAGTTGTGGGTGAACATGGCGGAGTTGCCGCGGGTGGTGCGGGGGTCTGCCGAGGTGCGGGCGGGTTGGCGGGAGTGGGCTCGACGGTTGAGGTAGGGCTTATACAGAGCGCGATGCCCATTACGGGCTAGTGCTCACACCAGCCTGAATGCTACCGACGCCATATATACTGATCGAACGGAAAACTCCCACAAACAGCTAGTCCGGTCCTAAGAATCCGTCCGACATTCAACGCTCGATCACTTGTCTAGCTTGGCCCGCTTCACCCCGGCCAAGCAGGGCAACAAGCATGAGCGCGGATGATTTCCGAGCAGCCGCCTATCCTTTCGACCGCAGTTGGGCCCCAGAGCCCGACTGGAAGCCTTCCAGCGACTGGCACACCGACCGCAGCTGGGCACCGGACAAGGGCTGGAGCCGCTTCACCGAACCACCCAGGCGCCGCCAGGACAACGGCGGCGCCTCCTTCGTGGCCTGGGAGCCCAAGCCCGAACGCGTACCCGAGGTTGATCAGCCATCACCCGGCCTGTTCAAGCGCCCGGCCAAGCTGGAGCCCGGCTTCCATATCATGCAGCGCAGCATGAGTTTCGAGCAGTTGCTGGCGCACCTCTTCCCCGAAAAGACCCATTCCTACCTCATCAGCCGCCTCAAGGCGCTCAACCCCACTCATGCCCAGGGTTTCAAGGCAGGGGAAATCTTCGTGATCGGCGACCTGCTCAACCCCACCGCCTGCCTGCGCGAAGAAGCCGAGCTGATGGCCGCCGCCGCTCAAGTACGCACGGCCCTGGAACCGCTGAGCGAGGAGGAAGCGGATTTCATGGTCAGGCACCAGGCCGAGATCGCCAACATCCTCGGCGGCGCCGGCACCTCGCTGGGGCTGACCAAGGACGTGCTGGACAAGGGCCTGCGGCAGATCGGCGAAACCCTGCGCGACATCGAATACCTGCACCAGACCGAATTCGCCACCCACGGCCACCTGCGCAGCCATAACTTCTTCGTCAGCCGCCGCCAGCTGCTCACCCACCTGGACTCCCAGCTCAAGGCCACCTTCATGAACAAGCAACTCAACCTCGGCCACCACCCCCTGCTGCACCGTGACCTGGGCATTTCCACCCGCAGCCTGGTCCACCACTGGAGCCGCTCCGGCGCGCCGGGACAGATTCCTGGCTATGCCACACATATCGAGGAAGTGGCCAAGGCGGCGCGGTATCTGAAGTACGGCGGCTATATCGGCATTGGCTTTGGGGCTACTGCGTCTGCGTTGAAGGTGCAGGAGGTGTGTCGGGCTGGAGAGTCCGAGGCTTGCGAAAGAGCGCGATTTACTGAAACAGGGAGTTTCGTAGGAGGACTTGGAGGAGGCGCAATTGCCGTTCCTCTGGTTGGCCGTTTTGCTGCCATACCGATCTGCGCAGCGATTGGACTCGGCTCTGCGGGAATTGGCGGTGCTGTTTGCGTAGTTCTTGTAGTTGGAGGTGCCTCATTTGCAGCAGGCTCGACCGGTGAGAAATTTGGTGAAACGGCTGGAGAGAAAATCTATGAAGGAGTCCACAAGAAGTGAGCTTTGAAAGCTGGTTTGACGATTGGCCATTCTTATTACAGATAACATTTTTCTTAACGCCCTTCGCTATAGGGGCAGCAGGAAAATTAATCACTCTCTTCATGGTCAGACACGATCTTGAAACGTTGCTCTCAGTATTTCCAAAAAGCATCTACGTGAAAAGACAGACTATAATCTGGAAAGGCTCTGGCTTTCTCTCTCGCTACATGCAGCTAAATACAATATGCGGGGCAATACTCATGTCCCGGTACTACCTGAGCCGCGGAGAGCTTGAGCACGAAGAACTACTAAACGTCCCCCAAAATATTAAGTTCAGAGCACTTCTATCGTCTTGGCTACTTGGCATAAGTCTGACATGGATAATCACGGGATCACTATTATTTAGCTAACCATCCCTCCATCCATCCTGAAGCACTGAAATCCTTTCAGGCCGAAGGATGAGCTTTGCAGAAATCACAAATCAAATTTACATATTACAAACAACAATATGAACGAATTCTGGAATTCATGGTGGGCATTTTCATTCATGCTCAGCCCATTCCTAGTTAGCCTGTCCGGTATGGCTCTTGGCATCTACATTGCTTGCAGCCGCGACTTCAAGGGCATACTGGTAGCGCTTTCAAATAGCGAGCTACCCAAACGAACAAGTCTCATCTTGGGTAGCCAAGACCTTATCTCTCGCTGCCATCTGGTCAGCTCCATCGGCGGTGCCCTTCTGCTTCCCGACAGGAGTATTCGCCGAGGCCTTCTTGATAGGGAGGACATGCGCAACTTCCCGCCCGCACTCAGGCGCCGCCTACTGATTTCAACCTGGATGGTTATCGTGGGAATGGCTTGGCTGGGCCTGATGCTCGCCCTACTGAAGCTAAGTGGTGTGAACTAACAGCCCCCATACAGTTCGGGTCTCATCGGTACGTAAAGCTTCACCACTTAGAAATTTCTGATGGCGGAAACTACAAGTTACGCTGGGAGGCAAAGGCGGCGAATGGTCGTGGGAGATTGCAGGGAAAAATATATGAAAGGAGCCAGCCATGAATTTCGGCATGTGGTTTGAATCCTGGCCCTTGGATGTGCAAATTGCTTGTCTTCTTTTACCCTTCGTGATCTTGCTGTCCGGTGCAGCGGTCCTGGCCTATACAACGCACCGCCACTATGAGCGGATTCTCGCTGCGTTTCCCAATAGTCCTGGCGTCAATAATTACAACCGAATATGGGCGGGCTCCAGTTTCCGCTCGCGCTGCATGCAGGTCGCCAGCACAGCGGGTTTCATGTTCCTACTGACAAGAATCAATATTCGTCGTGGCCATCTGAGCCCCGAAGACCTACGTAATTTTCCACCTGATATCAGGCGGCTCATGCTCATTTGAGGCAGCCTTCTGCTCGCGGGTTCAGCATGGTTGTTTCTACTTGTCGGCCTGCTCAAGCTCAGTGGTGTGAAGTAGCGGGAGCCACTCCTCATGCAGTTCGGACCTCATCGGTATATAGAGCTTCATTTCTTAGCAATTGCTGATGGCGGAAGCTGAAAATTACGTAGGCGGCGAATGAGCCGGGGAGATTGCAGGGAAAAATAGCGGCGGTGGATCAGTACGCAGGTGGTGCCGGAGGTGCGTTGTCAGGGCGGCGATGGCGGGCCGCGGCAGTTGTGTCTGAGTTGGGGCGGCAGGGTGTGCGATTCGCGCGCAGGGCGCGCTCCTACAAGGGGCGCGGTGTGACGTGCTGGGTTGTAGGGGCTTGCTTGTGGATGGTGTTTGCCGGTGATTGCGGTGTTTGGGGTTGCTCCGCGCCCTCACCCCGGCCCTCTCCCAGAGGGAGAGGGAGTCGTTCGGCGTGGCGGGGAGGGTCGGTGTCGATCTGTGGGGCCACACGGCTGTTTCCGGCTGCGCTGTGGTGCTTTTCGTAGGATGGGTTGAGCTTGCGAAACCCATCGGGCCATGGTGATGGGTATCGCTTCGCTCAACCCATCCTACGGGTGTTTGCCGGTGAATTGCGGTGTTTGGGGTTATGCCGCTTCCTCTCCCTGAAGGGAGAGGGAGCCGTTTGGTGTGGCGGGAAGGGCGGCATCGGCCTGCAACGCTAGAGCCGCCTTTAAGTGATTTCAGCGCCAGTCGAGGATCGGCCAGCCGGCGGTTTCGGCGTGGTAGCGCAGGGCTGGGTCGGGGTTTACCGCGCGGGGGTTTTGGACCAGGGAGAGCAGGGGCAGGTCGTTGCGGGAGTCGGAGTAGAAGTGGGCGCCGGCCAGGCTTTCGCCCTGCTCCTGCAGCCAGGCTTGCAGGCGGGTGACCTTGCCTTCGCGGTAGGTCAGGGTGCCCTGGGTGCGGCCGCTGTAGGTGCCCTGGGGCTGTTCCAGGTCGATGGCCAGGACTTCGGTCACGCCCAGGCGGGCGGCGATGCTGGCGACCAGGAAGTGCGCCGAGGCGGAGATGACCAGCAGGCGGTCGCCGGCTTCGCGGTGCTGGTTCAGGCAGCCCATGGCGTCGAAGCGGATGCAGGGGCCTATGACTTCCGTGACGAAGGGTTCGACCGCTGCGGCGACGGCCTCGGGGGTGCGCCCCGCCAGGGGTGCCAGGGTGAAGGCCATGTAGTCTTCCATCGCCAGCCGGCCTTCGGCGTACAGGGCCATGAGTGCCCGTTCGTGGCGGACGAAGGCGTCGCCTTCCACCCAGCCCAGGTCGGCCATGTGCCGGCTCCACAGGCTGGCGCAGTCGCCGTCGATGAGGGTGTCGTCCAGGTCGAAGAGTGCGAGGGCCATGGGCGTTCTCCTTGTTTAGTCGGGAATGCTGGCCGGGCCGGGGCGGCCCGGTGGTGGCTCAGCGGGCTTGCAGGGCGGTGGCGGGTGCGGCGCCTGCCCTCCCCTGCGGGAGGCTGTGCCAGAACGGCACCAGCAGCAGGCAGGCGGTCAGCGCGGCGCAGGTGAAGAGGATGAACACCGAGAAGGTGTCGAAATAGCCGGGCAGCAGGCCGCCGAGGATCGCCCCCACCGAACCGCAGCCGTTGACGAAGCCGGTGGCGGTGCCGGCGGCCTGGCGGGTGCCGAAGTCGATGGCGGCGGCGCCGCTGATCATCGAGTCGGGACCGTAGAGGGTGACGCCCATCAGGAACAGCAGCCCCACCACCAGGTACAGGTTGCCGCTGAGCAGCACCGGGGTGAACAGCGCCAGGCACGCCGCCAGCGCCAGCAGGCTGAGCACGCAGGCGGGCATGCGCCGGGCGCCGAACAGCCGGTCCGAGGCCAGGCCGATGAGGATGGGTCCGAGCAGGCCGGCGACCTCGAAGGCGGTGGGGACGACGGCGGCGGCGACCTTGCCGATTTCCGGCATGCGCTCGTAGATGATCACCGGGCCCCAGAACAGGATGGCGTAGCGCGCCGGCTTGAGCAGAAAGTAGGCCAGCCCCAGGACCAGCACGGTGCGGTTGCGCAGCACCTGGCGCAACGCGTCCCACAGGCCGGTAGTGGCTTGCGTCTGCGTTTCCTGTTCGTCGTCCGCTGGCGGCAGGCCGACGTCTTCCGGGCGGTTGCGTTGCAGCAGCAGGAACAGGCAGCCCACGGCCAGCACCACGCCGGCGGAGGCGGTGAAGGCCACCTGCCAGTCGTCGCTGAGCTGGTAGGCGCACCAGCCGACGAAGGGCGTGGCCACCAGGCCGCCGAAGGCGTAGCAGGTGCTCCAGTAGCCCATGGCGCGGCCGCGCTCGGCGGTGGAGAAGAAGCCGCCCATGTTCTTGCACAGCCCCGACCAGCCGGTGGACTGCGCCAGGCCCTGGACGACCATGCAGGTGGCGAAGATCGGCACGGTGGCGAAGGTGCCCATGGCCAGCGCCGCCAGGGCCGAGACGAACAGCCCGCCACCCACCACCACGCGCGGGCCGAAGCGGTCGGCGAAGCTGCCCCAGACGAACTGGCCCACGGCGTAGGCGGCGAGGTAGAGGGCGTCCAGGTCGGCCATGGCCGCCTTGTCGAGGACGAAGCCGGGGTCTTCGCCGATGCCGAGCTTGGCCACGGAGAAGGCCTTGCGGGTGAAGTAGAAGGCGGCGTAGGCCAGCCAGGTGATGGCGAAGATCTGGATACGCCAGCGCTGCCGGGCCGTCCAGCCGCCGCTTCGAATCTGCATGGTGGTGGTCCCCCATTGGTTGTTCTTGTCGTGGGTGCGACCGGTGCACGGCAAGGCCTGGTCCGGCGCGTGGGGGCGATCTTAGGGGTGGCGCGCCGCGCAGAACTTGACCGCCGGCTCACGCGGCGAACCCCTGGGGTCAAGTCCCACAACGCTCGGCGCAATTGCGGAAATCAGCTACGGCAAGGGCGAGGCAGAACTGTCGGAAATCCGCCCGTCTCCGGCAAGAGTGTGGCGTGGGCAGGTGACGGGCGGGGCTTTGGCGGCGGGCCGGGATTCAGAGGGTGTTTGCCTGGCGTTGGCGCTCAGGTGCCCAGGTAGCGCTCCGGCCAGCGCAGCTCCCAGGCCTCCAGTTCGGTGCCGCTGGGTGGGCGGCAGCCGGCGCGCAACGGCGCCACGGCCGCCGGCGGGCTGGGCAGGTCGCAGTGGATGGCGGGGTTGGCGCTGGCGTAGCGACGCGCGGCCTCGGCGCAGGCTGAGGCTTCGTCTTCACTGGCGCATACGATGAAGAACGTCCCCAGGAAGACCTTCCATGCGGGCGGATCACCATCGGTCTGTTCGATCCGGATGTCCATGGGCCCAAGCATAGCCACACATTTATTACGGGAAGGCGCAGGTCGTCGCCTGGGTGGGGGGCCGCTGGTCGGGGTGGTAATGCCAGGTTCGATGCCGAGTGGACGGTGGCCGAGGTCAGGCTCGACACCGAGTGGGCCGGTAACCAAGGTCAAACGGCGGATAACGCCAGAGGCGTTATGCGCCCTACGCCAGGTCTGGGCTCAATACTGCTCCGGCACCAACATTTCCGCCGGCGTAGGAATGCGCACGTAGTCGGCGTGGCGCTGGCGCGCCGGCAGTTCGATGGGTTTCTGCGCCACTTCTTCGTAGGGCACCTGGCCGAGCAGGTGGTGGATGCAGTTCAGCCGCGCGCGCCTCTTGTCGTCCGCCTGCACCACCCACCAGGGCGCCTCGGCGATGTGGGTGCGTTCGAGCATGGTTTCCTTGGCCTTGGTGTAGGCCTCCCAGCGGCGCCGCGATTCCAGGTCCATGGGGCTTAGCTTCCATTGCTTGAGCGGGTCGTGGATGCGGCTGAGGAAGCGCAGGTGCTGTTCCTCGTCGGTGATCGAGAACCAGTACTTGACCAGTTGGATGCCCGAGCGCGCCAGCATGCGCTCGAACTCCGGCACGCTGCGGAAGAATTCCTCGTACTGCTCGTCGTTGCAGAAGCCCATCACCCGCTCCACCCCGGCGCGGTTGTACCAGCTGCGGTCGAACAGCACGATCTCCCCCGCCGCCGGCAGGTGCGAGACGTAGCGCTGGAAATACCACTGGGTGCGCTCGCGGTCGTTCGGCGCCGGCAGCGCGGCGACACGGCATACGCGCGGGTTGAGGCGCTGGGTGATGCGCTTGATCACCCCGCCCTTGCCTGCGGCGTCGCGGCCTTCGAAGAGCACCACCAGCTTGTGCCCGGTCTTGACCACCCAGTTCTGCAACTTCACCAGTTCGCCCTGCAGGCGGAACAGTTCGCCGAAGTAGCGCTGGCGGGCCAGGCGCTGTTCGAAGTTTTCCAGGGTGTCGGCGCGCAGGCCGTCGAGGTCGTAGAGCTCCTGCCAGTCGAGCTCGAGTTCCTCGTCGCGGTCGTCGAGCGCCTCCTGGCGGATGCGCTGGGGCAGGGTCTTGTCGTTGAGCAGCATGGGGTCAGCACTCGCAAGGTCGGTATGGGCCGTCACTGGCTCCGTCACTCAGGCGTGACATTTTCATGACAGAAAAATGTAGTTACGAGTGATGACAAAATCATGACAAAAGGGCCTTTCGACCTTACGAAAAGCTGCGGACCAGAGCGGTTGGGGATGGCAGGAGGCCATGGGGAGGGATCGTGGACGGAGTCCGCTCCTACGGGGGGGAACACTGCAATTTCCCAGCTGCGGGCCCTGCCCGCGATTCGCGCGCAGGGCGCGCTCCTACATTGGAATGGTGTGGGTGGGGCAGCGGATCTCATCCGCGATCCGCGCCGATACCTCCGGCTATCGCGGACAAGGTCCGCTCCTACGCCCTCCGGCAAACACCAGACCCGTAGGATGGCGTTGAGCGAAGCGATACCCATCACCACGACCGCATGGGTTTCGCCAAGGCTCAACCCATCCGTTGAGGCGCGCCTTCGCGCAGCCGGCAAGACAGTTGCTCCTACGGGTGCACGTTGTAAGCAGATCTCATCCGCGAATCGCGCCGGTGGTTCAGGTTATCGCGGACAAGGTCCGCTCCTACAGTCATTCCGGGGTGCGGGCTCAGGCGTCGATCACCGGGCGCTGTTTGTTCTGGTACTTGAAGGTACCGCTGGCGGTGGCCACGGTTTCGCCCGCGGCGTTGCGGACTTCGGCCTCGCAGAAGGCGATGGAGCGGGTGCGGTGGCGGACCTGGCCGAAGGCTTCGAGCACTTCGCCGACGTCGCCGCCGGGGCGCAGGAAGCTGGTCTTCATTTCGACGGTCACGCAGCCGCGGCCTTCCTCGTCGACATGGCTGCAGGCCAGGGCCATGGCCACGTCGAGCAGGCTCATGAGCACGCCGCCGTGGGCGTTGCGCCAGCCATTGAGGTGTTCGCGCTCCACGCGCAGCACCAGGTGGCCATCGTGCTCGCCGGCGCCGGCCGGCTGGTAGCGGAACTTCAGGTGGTCGAGAAAGGGAATCTCGATGCCGCGGTATTCGGCGTAGGACTGCAGGTGCGAAGGGTCGACGCTCATGGGCCATCCGGGGGAAGTTGACGGGCAGGATCATTTCAACGCATCGGCCAGCCCCGGCGTATCACTCCTTGGGATGAATCTTCAACGGCGCCCCTTGCGGCTACGCTCGCCGTCGCGCTGCAGTTCCACCGCCTGGACGAACAGCTCGTCCACCATCAGCGTCTGGATGGGTTCCTCGCACAGTAGCGACAGGCTCATGGATTCGATGGCCTGGTTGTATTCCAGGCGCGCGATGCCGCACAGCAGGATGCGCTGGTTGAAGCCGACGCGGCCGCGGTCGATCAGTTGCTCGCGGACGGTCTCGCCGTCCTGGTAGCTGACTTTCAGCGTCACCTGGGCGTCGCCGGCGGTGGCCAGGTGCAGCCACACCGCGACGTTGAAGTCGGCGCGCCAGCCGCGCCCGACCTTCTTCGCTACGGCCTGCTGGATCAGGTGCCGGGGAACGTGGCTGATGAGTCTGCTGTGGGATTGCATGGAAGACATGTGCACAAACGTGGGTTCACTGCGGAAGACCGCAGTCTAGGCAAGGGAGTTCAGCGATGCAGCCAGCATCGGGTAGCGTCCCGTATCGGTTCCGATACAAGGCTTGAGGCCGGCGCGAGGGCCGGCCGGGGCGGGGTCAGCCGAGGAGGTCGAGGCTGGGCTGGGTTCGTTCGACGCCATACATCTGCTTCAGGGCCACCGGAGTGGCAGTGGGTGCGACCGGCTGGCTGCCGGAGTCGGCCTGCTGCGTGATCTTTTCCCTGATGCGCTGGGCTATTTCGTTCTCGATGCGCTCGCGGTCCTCGGCGGGCATGGCGTCGAGCTGTTCCTGGGTGATGTCCATGTCCTGCATGACGCTGTGCCGCAGCTTTTCGCCGGGGCTGAGCTTCATGTAGGCGAGGAATTCGTCCAGGGGGCCGCCGCCACTCTGCGCGGCGCCGCCGGAGGATGCTACCGCGCCGGAGGGCGCCTCGCTCATACCGCTCGTCGTCGCGTTCGCGCTGCTGGCGTTGGCCAGGTAGCTGGCGAACTCGCTGGCGCCGGCGACCACGCCGCGCACCAGCTTGGTCGCCAGGCCGATGCCGCTCAGGCCGTCGATGATGTTCATGGGCAGGTCTCCCGTGCCGAAGGGGGGAGCCTGTATCGGGCAAGAAACACGCCAGGATGCCGGCCGGCGGTCATGACGGCGCTGCCCTCCCCTGTAGGAGCGAGCTTGCTCGCGAACGGGCGTTCCCGGTTGCAGCGTTGCCGTACGGTTCGCCAGCAAGCTCGCTCCTACGAAAGGCAAACGCCTGCCAGGCTGCGGCAAGGCTTTGCCGGTGCCGCAATGAAAACGCCCGCCGCGGCTTGCACCGTGGCGGGCGTCGGGGGAGCGCTGGGGCTCAGCCGAAGCGACCGGTGATGTAGTCCTCGGTCTGCTCCTTGGCCGGCTTGGTGAACAGGGTGTCGGTGTCGCCGAACTCGATCAGGTCGCCGAGGAACATGAAGGCGGTGTAGTCCGAGCAACGCGCCGCCTGCTGCATGTTGTGGGTGACGATGACCACGGTGAACTCCTGCTTGAGCTCGGTGATCAGTTGCTCGATGCGCCCGGTGGAGATCGGGTCCAGCGCCGAGGTCGGCTCGTCGAGCAGCAGCACCTGGGGCTTGAGGGCGATGGTGCGGGCGATGCACAGGCGCTGCTGCTGGCCGCCGGAGAGGCCCTGGGCGCTGGCGTTCAGCTTGTCCTTCACCTCGTCCCACAGGGCCGCGCCGCGCAGGGCCTGCTCGACGCGGTCGTCCATCTCGCGGCGGCTGACCTTTTCGTGGTGGCGCACCGCGTAGGCGATGTTCTCGTAGATGGTCATCGGGAACGGCACCGGCTTCTGGAACACCATGCCCACCTGGCTGCGCAGGCGGTTCATGGAGTAGCCGGGGGCCAGGATGTTCTCGCCGTTGAGCAGCACCTCGCCGCGCGCTTCCTGCTTCGGGTACAGGGAGTAGATGCGGTTGAAGATGCGCAGCAGGGTCGACTTGCCGCAGCCGGACGGGCCGATGATGGCGGTGATGCACTTCTCCGGGATGTCCATGTTGATGGACTTGAGCGAACGGTGCTCGCCGTAGAAGAACTCCAGGTCGCGAACGCGGATCTTGGTGCGTTCGGCGGCGATGGCGGTGGTCATGGCAGTCATCAGGATGCCCTATTGCGCAGAAGGATGAGACGGGAGGTGAGGCTGAGCAGCAGTACGAACAGGGTCAGCACCAGGGCGCCGGCCCAGGCCAGGGCGTTCCAGTCGCTGAAGGGGCTCATGGCGTACTGGAAGACCACGACGGGCACGCTGGCCATGGGCTTGAGCAGGTCGCTGCTCCAGAACTGGTTGCCGAAGGCGGTGAACAGCAGCGGCGCGGTTTCGCCGGTGATGCGCGCCAGGGCCAGGAGGATGCCGGTGATCACCCCGGCGCGGGCGGCGCGCAGGACGATCTGCAGGGTCAGCTTCCATTGCGGCACGCCCAGGGCCAGCGCGGCTTCGCGCATGGTGGTCGGCTGCAGCTGGAGCATTTCGTCGGTGGTCCGCACCACCACCGGGATCACCAGCAGGGCCAGGGCCAGGGCGCCGGCGATGGCGGAGAAGCCCACGCGGTGGTCGGTGAGGTAGTTCAGCGGCAGGATCACGCTGGTGTAGACGAACAGGCCCAGGACGATGGACGGCGCCGACAGCAGGATGTCGTTGATGAAGCGCACCACGGTGCCCATGCGGGTGTGGCGGGCGTATTCGGCCAGCCAGATGCCCGCCATCAGGCCGATGGGGGTGCCGATCAGCAGCGCCAGCGCGCTCATCAGCACGCTGCCGTAGAAGGCGTTGGCCAGGCCGCCCTCGGCCCCCGGCGGCGGCGTCATCTTGGTGAACAGGTTGAGGTTCAGCGCCTCGATGCCGTGGCTGATGGTGGTCAGCAGGATCCACGCCAGCCACATCAGGCCGAACAGGGTGGCGCCGCAGCTGAGCAGCATGGCGGCGCGGTTCTTCAGCGCGCGGGTGCGATACAGGCTTTCGTTGCCGGCCATGTCACTTGCCCTCCTTCTGGGCCAGGCGCAGCAGCATCAGGCGAGCGGCGGCGAGAACGATGAAGGTGACCACGAAGAGCAGGAAGCCCAGGGCGATCAGCGAGGAGCGGTGCAGGTCGGTGTAGGCCTCGTTGAATTCGTTGGCGATCACCGAGGCGATGGAGCTGCTGGGCATCAGCAGCGAGGCGGAGAAGTGCTGCGAGTTGCCCAGCACGAAGGTCACCGCCATGGTCTCGCCCAGGGCGCGGCCGAGGCCAAGGAAGATGCCGCCGACCACCGCCGAGCGGGTGTAGGGCAGGACGATGTCCCAGACCACTTCCCAGGTGGTGTTGCCCAGGGCGTAGGCCGATTCCTTCAGGGTGGTCGGCACGCTGTTGAACACTTCGTTCATCACCGAGGTGATGAAGGGGATGATCATGATCGCCAGGACGATGCCGGCGCTGAGCATGCCGATGCCCAGCGGCGGGCCCTGGAACAGGCCGCCGATCAGCGGCAGCGCGCCCAGGTAGTCGTTCAGCCAGGGGGCGATGTGCTGGGCCATGAACGGGCCGAAGACGAACAGGCCCCACATGCCGTAGATGATCGAGGGGATGCCGGCCAGCAGCTCGACGGCCGCGGCCACCGGCATGCGCAGCCACGGCGGCGCCAGCTCGGTGAGGAAGATGGCGATGCCGAAGCTGACCGGTACGGCGATCAGCAGCGCCAGGAAGGAGGTGACCAGGGTCCCGTAGATCGGGACCAGGGCGCCGAATTTGTTGTTCACCGCATCCCATTCGGTGCTGGTGAGGAAGTCCAGGCCGAAGTGCGAAAAGGCCAGGCTGCCGCCCCACAGGGTGGAGCCGGCGACGCCGGCGAGCAGCAACAGTACCAGCAGCGCGGAGCCGAACATGGCGTTGCGGAACCAGCGGTCGTGGCGCTGGTCGCGCTGGGCGCGGTCTTCGGCTTCGGCGGCCTTCAGGTTGGGCATGGCGAGGGACGGTGAGGATTCGGTAGACATCGGTTCATCCAAGCAAGCGAACCGCCGCACGGGGGTTCCGGGCGGCGGTCCTGGTCATTCACCCGATCAGCGGGCGAAGTCCGACTTCCAGTAGCCTTCGATGCGCTTGACCAGGGACTCCGGCAGCGCCACGTAGTCCAGGGCGGCGGCCTGCTGCTGGCCGTTCTCCAGGGACCACTTGAAGAAGTGGAAGGCGGCCTGGGCCTGTTCCGCGTTCTTCGGTTGCTTGTACATGATGATCCAGGTGGTGGCGGTGATCGGCCACGCGGTGTCGCCCGGGGCGTTGGTCATCAGCAGGTTGAAGTCCTTGGCGTTGGCCCAGTCGGCGGTGTCGGCGGCAGCCTGGAAGCTCTTGGTGTTGGGCTGCACGAACTTGCCGGCGGCGTTCTTCAGCGAGGCGTAGGCCATCTTGTTCTGCAGGGCGTAGGCGTACTCGACGTAGCCGATGGAGTTCTTGATCTGCTTGACGTAGGCGGAGACGCCTTCGTTGCCCTTGCCGCCCATGCCGACCGGCCAGGGTACGGTGGTGCCGAAGCCGATCTTGTCCTTCCACTCCGGGCTGACCTTGGACAGGTAGTTGGTGAAGTTGTAGGAAGTGCCCGAACCGTCGGAACGGCGCACCACGGTGATCTTGGTGGCAGGCAGCTTCAGTTCGGGGTTCAGCGCGGCGATGGCCGGGTCGTTCCAGTCGGTGATGCTGCCGAGGAAGATCTTGGCCAGGGTTTCACCGTCCAGGTGCAGCTTGCCCGGCTCGACGCCGTCCAGGTTGACCACCGGCACGATGCCGCCGATCACGCTGGGGAACTGGCCCAGGCCGGCCGCTTTCAGGTCGTCGGCCGACAGCGGGGCGTCGGAGGCGCCGAAGTCGACGGTGGCGGCCTTGATCTGGGCGATGCCGCCGCCGGAGCCGATGGACTGGTAGTTGATGCGATTGCTGGAAGACTTGCTGTATTCCTGGGACCACTTCGACAGCACCGGGTAAACGAAGCTGGAGCCGGCGCCGGTGACATCAGTGGCATGGGCCAGGCCGGTCAGGGCCATGGAAGCCAGCAGGACGGACAAGCGGGTTTTGCTGAGCAGCATCACGTCAATACCTCAATATGGGAGGAAGTCCGGGAAGTCCCCGGTTGGTTAGAAGACGTGATGATTTAATGCCGTGAATATGTACGCTTTATGACAGCGAGATTAATAATCCGCGTACTGGCAACTTAATGGCAGCGCGGGTGTCCGCCCTCCCCCCTGCCACGCGGCCCGGCCAGGGCTGCCAGGGCAGGCGCCCTATACGCACCCGGCCGGCGGCCGGGTGCGCGGCGCGCCGGTCAGGCCGGCGCTGCGGCCAGGCGCGGGCGATGGTCGCCCGTGCGGTTCTTGCGGACTTCGCGGCGTTCGCGGAAGTCCAGTTCCTCCATGGCCTCCATGCGTTCCTGCAGGTCCTCGATCTCCTGGGGGGTCAACAGCTTGCGCGTCCTGTACATGGACACCTCCGCATGCAAGTTCCTCACTGCTTTAGACTGGCACGCGGCGGCGAAGATTCCACTCAGCGCAGTTCTTCCACCAGGCTCGACAGCGTCGAGAGCACCGCGCCGGCCAAACGCTTGGCGCGCGCGCCGCTCCAGCCGGTGCGGGCATCCGGGGCCAGGTCGTGGTCCTTGAACGGCATCTCCAGGGTCAGCGCCAGGCACTGGTAGGTTTCGCCGACGTGGTTGCAGGCCAGCGTCATGTTGGCCTTGCCCGGCGCGCTGCGCGGGTAGCCGTGCAGGCTCTGGAACTCGCCGCGCTCCTCCAGGCGCTTGCGGAACTCCGCTTCGAGGTAGGCCTGGCGCTCGCTGTAGCCGGGGTTGCCCTCGCAGCCGGCAGCGAACACGTAGGGGATTTCCTCGTCGCCGTGGATGTCGAGGAACAGGTCGACGCCCTGCTGGCGCATGTGCGCCTGGACGAACAGCACTTCCGGGCTGGTCTCGGCGCTGGGCGAGGCCCAGGCGCGGTTGAGGTCGGTGCCGGCGGCGTTGGTGCGCAGGTGGCCGCGGAAGGCGCCGTCGGGGTTCATGTTCGGCACCAGGTATAGCTCGGCGTGCTGCAGCAGGTAGTCGAGTTCGGCATCCTTCTGCTGCAGGCGCTCGATCAGACCCTCCATGAACCATTCGGCCATGTGCTCGCCGGGGTGCTGCTGGGCGATCAGCCACAGCTTGCGCGTGGCCTGCGGGTTGCGGCGGATGCGCAGCAGCGGGATGTCGCGGCCCTCGATGCTGCGCCCGGTGGCCACCAGCTCGGCGCCGGCCTGCTCGATGGCCTGGCGCACCAGCGCGGCATGGCGCTCGCGGCTGTAGGGCTCGAAGTAGGCGAACCAGGCCCGGGGCTGCTCGGCGTCGAGGCTGAAGCGCAGGGACTGGCCGTCGTAGCTGCTGTCCACGCGGAACCAGTCGCGCTGGTCGTAGGAAGCCAGCGCGCGGTAGCCCGGCCAGCCACCGGTGTAGCTGGAGTGCCCGGCGTTGGTCAGGTCGAAGGTGTAGCGCTGGCCCGGGGTGAGGCCGTCGGCGCAGAAGTGGAACCACTGGAAGTGCGGGCTGTTCAGGTCCGGGCGCAGGGCCAGGCGCACGTCCTGCGGGTCGCTGGCATCCAGCACCTGGATGTTGCCGCTGTCGAAGTCGCAGCGAATCTCCATGAAACCTCCTCAGGCAAAAGCGGATGCAAAGCCCTTATCTTGCGGCGCCCTGCCCCGGCTGTCACGAATTGGCCGTGGAAAAGCCGAACCAAGGGCACGCGGCCCCTGCGACGCAACGGCGCACCCCGCAAGTTCGATGAAAGCCGCGTGGCAGAGCCATTTACCGGCGGTTTCCCGGAAGATTGCCGGCAATTTTCCGGTTTCCAATGCGACAACCTTGTGCACAAAAGCGACAGGCGTTGTGACTTTTTGCGCGGCTCGCGGTGTCAATGGGCTGTACAGATCGGACGGATCAGTGAAGCGCCGTCCCCTTAACAGAGCAATGGATGACCTGCGCAGAGAGTGTAACCACCATGAACGCGACCCTTCGTTTCAACGAGGCTCTGCTGATCACCGGACGAGCCTTCCAGCCCTTCCACTGCGTCACCTGGATCGACCAGTCCGGCGGCGACGGCAGCCTCGACCTGTCCGTCCTCGACCGCACCGGCACTCGCCTGCTGGGCCTGACGCGCATCCCCTGCACCGAATACTCCGACCCGGCGCGCCTGGCCGACCTGCTGACCCAGGCCCGCGAAGAGCTGAACCGCGAAGGCTATGACCTGCAGGAATGGCATATGCCGGAGTGAAGCCCAGGCCTTGCGGCCCGGTGCTTGAAAAGCGCCGTTTTCCTCGGGGAGGGAAACGGCGTTTTTTATTTCCGGCAGGGCGTTTTGGGGAGCGGGGGCTGTTGTAGGAGCGAGCTTGCTCGCGAACAGAGTTTCCCGGGACGTAGGTGTCCTGGGTTGATTCCGCTCCCTCACCCCAGCCCTCTCCCAGAGGGAGAGGGGGCCGTTTGGAGCGAGCTGGAGGTCCGGCATTCTCCTGACAGTCCCATCGGCGAACCGCAGTCACAGGATCACGCCGAACCCACAACCTGCAGAGGACAGCCCCCTCTCCCTTCAGGGAGAGGGTTGGGGAGAGGGGACGGAGTTGAGCCGGACTCCGAAATAACCGGGAAACCCCCTTCGCGAGCAAGCTCGCTCCTACAAAAAGCCACCGAGCAATTGGCAAGATCCGTGGGGCCCATGTCATTGCCGCCACTCCCCACCCGGCGCACACTCCCGGCAAACCCCGGGAGTCGCCCGCCATGCCCGTCACCCGCCGCATCGCCTGCCTGATCTACCCCGACGTGATGAGCCTGGACGTCACCGGCCCGCTGCAGGTGTTCGCCTCGGCCAACGTCGAGCGCCAGCGCCAGGGCCTGCCGGCGCCCTACGAACTGCTGGTGCTGGGCGAAAACGAAGGCCCCGTGGCCACCTCCGCCGGCCTACGCATCTGCGCCGACGCCGCCTGGGCCGATACCGACGCCGCCAGCCTCGACACCCTGCTGGTCCCCGGCGGCCTGGGCGTGGAGGCGCAGTGCGCCAACCCCGCGCTGCTGGCCTGGCTGCGCGCCGCCGAAGGCCAGGTGCGGCGCCTCGGCTCGGTGTGCTCCGGCGCCCTGCTGCTGGCCGCCGCCGGGGTACTCGACGGGCGCAGCGCCACCACCCACTGGGCCGACGTCGACACCCTGCGCGAGTGCCACCCCGCAGTCCACGTGCAGGGCGACCGCCTGCACACCTACGACCCCAGCCGCCGCGACGGCGACGACCATGTGTTCACCTCCGCCGGGGTCACCGCCGGCATCGACCTGGCCCTGGCGCTGGTGGAGGCCGACCTCGGCCGCCCGCTGGCCCTGGCCGTGGCCCGGCGCCTGGTGATGTTCCTCAGGCGCCCCGGCGGCCAGGCGCAGTTCAGCGCCTGGCTGACGCCCGAGCCGGTGCGCGCACCGCGCCTGGCCGCGTTGCTGGAGTGGATTCCAGCCAACCTCGGCGCCGACCTGTCGCTGGAAGCCCTGGCCAAGCAGGCCTGCATGAGCCCACGCACCCTGTCGCGGGTGTTCATCGCTGAACTGGGCGTGGCGCCCGGCCGCTATGTCGAGAAGGTGCGCCTGGAGGCCGCCCGCGCCCTGCTGCAGGACGCCAGGGCGTCGATCGCCACCGTGGCCCGGCTGTGCGGCTTCGGCCACCCGGAGAACCTGCGGCGCACCTTCCACAAGCACCTGGCGGTCAGCCCCCAGGAATACGCCGAACGCTTCGGCCAGCTCACCGACGCCTGATCCCCCAGCCAGAAGGACCTCGCCATGCTCGAACTGCGCCCCAACTGCGAATGTTGCGACCGCGACCTGCCGGCCGACAGCCCGGACGCGCGCATCTGCACCTTCGAATGCACCTTCTGCCGCGACTGCGCCGAAAGCGTGCTCGGCGGCCAGTGCCCGAACTGCGGCGGCGAGCTGCTGCAACGGCCACGACGCCCGAGCGAGGCGCTGCTGCGCCACCCGGCCTCGACGCAGCGGGTGCTCAAGCCCGGCGGCTGCCGGAACTGAGGGCGCGGACATGCTGCTACTGCGCAACGGCGCGCTGCGCCTGCTGTTCCTCGGCCAGGCGCTGTACTGGTCGTGCTCGCTGATCGGCATCACCCTGACCTCGCTGATCGGCGCGCAACTGGCGCCGCTCAACGGCCTGGCCACCCTGCCCCTGGCCCTGCTGGTGCTGGGCAACCTGCTGGCGGTGCAGCCGCTGTCGCTGTTCATGCAGCGCCATGGCCGCCGCCCCGGGCTGATGCTCGGCGCCGCCGGCGGCGTGCTCGGCGGGCTGACCTGCGCCCTGGGCGTGCAACTGGGTTCGTTCTGGCTGCTGTGCCTGGGCGCCCTGCCCATCGGCGCCTACCAGGCCTCGGCGATGTACTACCGCTTCGCCGCCCTGGAGGCGGTGGGCGAGGCCGAGAAGGGCCGCGCCAGCGCCTACGTGATCGGCGGCGGCGTGCTGGCCGCCCTGCTCGCCCCGAGCCTGGCGCTGTGGGCCCGCGAGGCGCTGCCCACGCCCTTCGTCGGCGCCTACCTGGCCATCGCCGCGTTGGCGCTCGTCGGCCTGCTGCTGGTGGCGCGCCTGCGCGAAGGCGCCGCGCCACGCCCACCGCACGGCGGCATCGCAGCCATGCGCGCCCTGCTCGGCCGGCCGCTGGTGCGCGCGGCCATGGCCTGCACCGCCGCCGGCCACGGGCTGATGATCCTGATCATGAACGCCACGCCGCTGGCCATGCAGTTCTGCGGGCTGTCCCTGGAAAGCTCGGCGAGCGTGATCCAGTGGCACATCCTCGGCATGTTCCTCCCGGCCTTCGTCGCCGGCCCGCTGGTGGACCGCCTGGGCAGCCGCCGCGTGGCCCTGCTCGGCATCGCCCTGCTGGCGGCCAGCGCAGCCGTGGCCCTGGCCGGCCTGGACCACGGCCACTTCCTGGCCAGCTCGCTGCTGCTGGGCATGGGCTGGAACCTGCTGCTGGTGGCCGGCACCACCCTGCTCGGCGAAGGCCACGGCGCGGACGAGCGCGGCCAGGCGCAGGGGCTGATGGAGCAAGGCAACAGCCTGATGGCGGCGCTGATGTCGTTCAGCTCCGGCGCGCTCATCACCAGCCTGGGCTGGAGCGCGGTGAACCTGCTGGTGTGGCCGGTATTGCTGCTGGCCCTGGCGTTGCTCTGGCCAGCGCGCCGGCGCCAGCCGGCCAGCGCCTGAGCCATGGTATTCCTCCCCCCGTAGCGGACCTTGTCCGCGATAGCCGGCCATCCCGGCGCGATTCGCGGATGAGATCCGCCTACGCTGCCCCGCCCGCGCCATTCCCATTGTAGGAGCGCGCCCTGCGCGCGAATCGCGGGCAGGGCCCGCTCCTACAGGTCGCCGGGGGGCACGGTATTCCTTCCCCCGTAGGAGCGGATCTTGTCCGCGATGGCCGGCCATCCCGGCGCGATTCGCGGAACCACGCGCACAAAAAAGCCGCCCCGAAGGGCGGCTGTTTTGCCGAAACACCCACCACTCAGTAGTAGGCGTTTTCCTTGTTGCTGTGGTCGGTGACGTCGCGCACGCCCTTCAGTTCCGGGATGCGTTCGATCAAGGTCTTCTCGACACCGTCCTTGAGGGTCATGTCGACCATGCCGCAGCCCTGGCAGCCGCCGCCGAAACGCAGCACGGCGATGTTGTCCTCGACCACCTCGACCAGGCTGACCTGGCCGCCGTGGCTGGCCAGGCCGGGGTTGATCTCGGTCTGCAGGTAGTAGTTGATGCGTTCGGTGATCGGGCTGTCTTCGTTGACCATCGGCACCTTGGCGTTCGGCGCCTTGATGGTCAGTTGGCCGCCCATGCGGTCGGTGGCGTAGTCGACCACGGCGTCTTCCAGGAAGGGCTCGCTGATGCCATCGACCCAGGCGGTGAAGTCCTTCAGGCCGATCGGGGTGTCTTCCGGCTTCTGTTCGCCCGGCTTGCAGTAGGCGATGCAGGTTTCCGCGTACTGGGTGCCCGGCTGGGTGATGAAGATGCGAATGCCGATCCCGGGGGTGTCCTGCTTGACCAGCAGTTCGGCCAGGTAATCCTGGGCAGCTTCGGTAATGGTGATGGCGCTCATGGCAACTCCTCGCAAACGTGGAGGCAGTTTACGCCATTCGCCCGCCCCGGATAAAGCCCTACCAATTTAGTAGGAATAGTTCGCAAGTAGCGGCTTCAGGCTTCAGGCTTCAGGCTTCAGGCTTCAGGCTTCAGGCTACAGGCCGCAGGCTCCAAAGCGCTCCTGCCTGCAGCCTGCAGCCGCCTCAAAGATTTTCATAGCGATTCATGTCGAGTATGCCCGCCTCCACCGGCTCGGTCTCGCGCAGGTAGGAGTCGAGGTCGTGGAAGTAGCGCCAGAACTGCGGGTTGCTGCGGCGGATGCCCCAGCGCTCCACCACCTTGTCGAAATCTTCCTGGCTCTGCACGCGCTCCAGGGCCGAGACGAAGTCGCCGGCCTCCTCCGCCTTGAGGTCGAAGATGAAGTTCGGGTAGCTGGAGAGCACGCCCGGGTAGATGGTCAGGGTGTCCAGCCCCGGCTGGTAGCGCAGCGACTCGCCGAGCATGAAGGCGACGTTGCTATGGGCGCGGTTGCGCAGCGCCGTGTAGATCTCGCGTTTCCCGCCGGGCAGCTCGACGCGCAGGATGGTCGCCTCGGGGAACTGCTCGATCACCTTCAGCCCCGCCGCCGGGCGGCTGACCAGGCGGCTGAAGGCCTGCTCGGCGTCCTGCAGCGGGCGCGGGACGTTGCGCCGGTAGCAGCCGCCGTCCTGGCACAGGTTGATCGGGTCGGGCCGCGCATCGAGGCTGGCGTAGCGGCTGAGCAACTGGACGGCGAAGGCGTTCTTGGCGCCCTTCTCCGGCAGATCCAGGCCGCTGGGCGCGTCGTTGTCGAGGTTCTGGTAGTCCAGCCACATCTTCAGCCGGCCGCTGTTCTGGTACCAGTCGTCGAGCAGGTGCTTGCGCGCGGCCACCGGCATCAGGCGCAGGAAGTTCTGCTCGGCGCCGTTGCGGATCAGGTCGAAGTACAGGCGCGTCTGCGCCTGGTGCGAGACGTTGCCGTAGACGTCGAAGTTGACCACCAGTTGGTAGTAGGTGCGCTCCAGCAGCGGGTAGTCCATCCACCACAGCGTCTGCGGGACGCCGCCGATCAGGCCCTTGCGCACCGAGGCGCTGTCGTACTGGCGAAAGATCGACAGCAGCGCGTTGTCGTTGCCGCGCCAGATGTCCGCCCAGGTCGGCGCCGCGGCCTCTTCGTAGGCGTCCAGGCGCAGCGCCTCGTATTCGTTGCGCTTGTCGCGGTAGCTGGTCCATTGCTGGAGCATCTGGCCCGTGTCGTCGATCTGCCCGGGCAGGCCCAGCAGCGGCGTGGCCTTGGCCCGGTAGGCCGGATCGGTGACGTAGAGGTCGTGGGCCGGATCCTGGAAGATCGCCCAGAAGTTGTCGCGGATCACGTCGGTGGCGATCTGCCCGCGGCACACCGGGCCGCGGATGAAGGTGCGGACGAAGTACTCGGCGTTGTCCAGCATGAACTGGTAGCGCGCCCGCGCCGGGATGGCGGCGAAGGTCTCGAAGGGGTTGGCGCGGTGCTGCAGGCCGTAGCCGGGCACCTTGTCGGCCGCCCAGGCGCCGGCGAAGAACAGCTCGCGGGTATGCGCCAGCTTGGCCGGGCTCAGCGGGTAGGTGATGTGCGTCTTGTGCACGATCACGCCCTGGATCGGCCACAGGCGATAGTAGAAGGCCGCGCCGGGGTCGTCGTTGGGCCGCCGCGTGGCGATGGGGTCGATGGGCTGGCCGCTGGGCGTGCGCGAGCGCACCAACTGGAAGAAGTGCCCCGGCGCGCCCTGCTCTTCGAAGTACAGGTGGGCGAGGAACAGGTGCTCGTAGAGCCAGCGCGAAACCAGGCTCTCGCGGGCGCCGGGCTGGTTCAGGAAGCGCTCCCATTCGGCGATCTGACGCGCCTCGCCGGCGCCGGGCTGCCAGGCCTGCTCGTCCACCGGCGCGCCCTCGGCCAGCCATTGCTTCAGGGTGGCGTACTGCTGGGCGCTGAGGCCGGTGACGGCGAAGGGCATGCCGCTGCGCGGGTTCTTCTGCACGAACTCGTCGATGCTGTCCGGCGTTGGGCACTGGTTGCTGCGGTCGATCGACAGGTCCAGGCCTTCGGGGATCTTCGCGTTGGGCACCAGCGGGTGGGCCTGGCCGAGGTCGAGCATGCGCTGCATCAGCGCCGCCTGGCCGCCGCGGGCGTCCAGCACCGACCAGAAGTCCTTGCGCCGCCAGGCGTCGGCGCCGTGTGCGTCGAGGAACAGGCGCGTGGTTTCCTGGGCCTTGGTGCGCGTGCCGTCGTACACCGGCAGCTTGTTGGCGCCGCGCTGGGCGCCCTCGGCGGCGCTCAGGTTGAGTTGGCACGGCGAGTCGTAGCAGGCGTGGCAGGCCACGCACTTGTCGGTGAAGATCGGCTGTATGTCCTTGCTGTAGGAAATGCCGGCTGCCTGGGCAACGGCTGAAAGCAGCATGAACGCAATGGTCAACGCAAAGGATGCGCGCAAGGACATCGGGGACTCCATACCTCGTGAATAGGCGGATTCTAGCGGCTCCGCGGGCTTTTGCGGCCAACCGATGGCCGGTACAACATGAACTGCGCTCATGTAAAAGCCCGATCGGCTCAAATCCCCTGCAGGTTTGCTATCATCAGCGACCCTTTGCCACAGCCGTTTCCAGGTAGTTCCCATGTCCGATCGTGCCGCCCGCCAGCAAGCCCTGCAGAAAGCCCTGAAGGAGCGCATCCTGATCCTCGACGGCGGTATGGGCACCATGATCCAGAGCTACAAGCTGCAGGAAGAGGACTACCGCGGCGAGCGCTTCGCCGACTGGCCGAGCGACGTGAAGGGCAACAACGACCTGCTGTTGCTCAGCCGCCCGGACGTCATCCAGGCCATCGAGAAAGCCTACCTGGACGCCGGCGCCGACATCCTCGAGACCAACACCTTCAACGCCACTCAGGTGTCCCAGGCCGACTACGGCATGGAAGAACTGGTCTACGAGCTGAACGTCGAGGGCGCGCGCCTGGCCCGCGAAGTGGCCGACGCCAAGACCGCCGAGACCCCCGACCGGCCGCGCTTCGTCGCCGGCGTGCTCGGCCCGACCAGCCGCACCTGCTCGATCTCCCCGGACGTCAACGACCCGGGCTTTCGCAACGTCACCTTCGACGAGCTGGTGGCGAACTACAGCGAGGCCACCCGCGGCCTGATCGAGGGCGGCGCCGACCTGATCCTGATCGAGACCATCTTCGACACCCTCAACGCCAAGGCGGCGATCTTCGCCGTGCAGGGCGTCTACGACGAGCTCGGCTTCGAGCTGCCGATCATGATCTCCGGCACCATCACCGACGCCTCCGGGCGCACCCTGTCGGGGCAGACCACCGAGGCCTTCTGGAACTCGGTGCGCCACGCCAGGCCGATTTCCGTCGGCCTGAACTGCGCCCTCGGCGCCAAGGACCTGCGCCCCTACCTGGAGGAGCTGGCGACCAAGGCCGACACCCACGTTTCCGCGCACCCCAACGCCGGCCTGCCGAACGCCTTCGGCGAATACGACGAGACCCCGGCGCAGATGGCCGAGGTGGTCGAGGAGTTCGCCGCGTCCGGCTTCCTCAACATCATCGGCGGCTGCTGCGGCACCACCCCGGCGCACATCCAGGCCATCGCCGAGGCGGTGGCCAAGTACCCGCCGCGGGCGATCCCGGAAATCCCCAGGGCCTGCCGGCTGTCGGGCCTTGAGCCGTTCACCATCGACCGCAGCTCGCTGTTCGTGAACGTCGGCGAGCGCACCAACATCACCGGTTCGGCGAAGTTCGCCCGGCTGATCCGCGAGGAGAACTACGCCGAGGCCCTGGAAGTGGCCCAGCAGCAGGTGGAAGCCGGCGCCCAGGTGATCGACATCAACATGGACGAGGGCATGCTCGACTCCAAGGCGGCGATGGTGAAGTTCCTCAACCTCATCGCCGGCGAGCCGGACATCTCCCGCGTGCCGATCATGATCGACTCCTCCAAGTGGGAGGTGATCGAAGCGGGCCTCAAGTGCATCCAGGGCAAGGGCATCGTCAACTCCATCTCCATGAAGGAAGGCGTCGAGCAGTTCAAGCACCACGCCCGCCTGTGCAGGCGCTACGGCGCCGCGGTGGTGGTGATGGCCTTCGACGAGGCCGGCCAGGCCGACACCCAGGCGCGCAAGGAAGAAATCTGCCAGCGCTCCTACGACATCCTGGTCAACGAAGTGGGCTTCCCGCCGGAAGACATCATCTTCGACCCGAACATCTTCGCGGTGGCCACCGGCATCGAGGAGCACAACAACTACGCGGTCGACTTCATCAACGCCTGCGCCTACATCCGCGACAACCTGCCCTACGCGCTCTCCTCGGGCGGGGTGTCCAACGTGTCCTTCTCGTTCCGCGGCAACAACCCGGTGCGCGAGGCCATCCACTCGGTGTTCCTCTACTACGCCATCAAGAACGGCCTGACCATGGGCATCGTCAACGCCGGCCAGCTGGAGATCTACGACGAGATCCCGAAGGAGCTGCGCGACAAGGTCGAGGACGTGGTGCTCAACCGCAACCCGGACGCCACCGAGGCGCTGCTGGCCATCGCCGACGACTACAAGGGCGGCGGCGCGGCCAAGGAAGTGGAAGACGAGGAATGGCGCAGCCATAGCGTCGAGAAGCGCCTGGAGCACGCCCTGGTCAAGGGCATCACCACCTACATCGTCGAAGACACCGAGGAATGCCGGCAGAAGTGCGCGCGGCCCATCGAGGTCATCGAAGGCCCGCTGATGAGCGGCATGAACGTGGTCGGCGACCTGTTCGGCGCCGGCAAGATGTTCCTCCCGCAGGTGGTCAAGTCGGCCCGGGTGATGAAGCAGGCGGTGGCCCACCTGATCCCCTTCATCGAGGCGGAGAAAGGCGACAAGCCCGAGGCCAAGGGCAAGATTCTCATGGCCACGGTGAAGGGCGACGTACACGACATCGGCAAGAACATCGTCGGCGTGGTGCTGGGCTGCAACGGCTACGACATCGTCGACCTCGGCGTGATGGTGCCGGCGGAGAAGATCCTGCAGACCGCCATCGCCGAGAAGTGCGACATCATCGGCCTGTCCGGGCTGATCACGCCGTCGCTGGACGAGATGGTCCACGTCGCCAAGGAAATGCAGCGGCAGAACTTCAGCCTGCCGCTGATGATCGGCGGCGCCACCACCTCCAAGGCGCACACCGCGGTGAAGATCGACCCGCAGTACAGCAACGACGCGGTGGTCTATGTCACCGATGCCTCGCGCGCGGTGGGCGTGGCCACCACCCTGCTGTCGAAGGAAATGAAGCCCGACTACGCGCGCAAGCTGCGCGAGGAGTACGCCGAGGTCCGCGAGCGCACCGCCAACCGCAGCGCCCGCACCGAGCGCCTGAGCTACGCGGCGGCCATCGCCGCCAAGCCGCAGTTCGACTGGGCCGGCTACCAGCCGCCGGTGCCCACCTTCACCGGCGTGAAGGTGCTGGAGGACATCGACCTGAACGTGCTGGCCGAGTACATCGACTGGACGCCCTTCTTCGTCTCCTGGAACCTGGCCGGCAAGTACCCGCGCATCCTCAGCGACGAAGTGGTCGGCGAAGCCGCCACCAGCCTGTTCAACGACGCCCAGGACATCCTGCGCAAGCTGATCGACGGCAAGCTGATCAAGGCCCGCGCCGTGTTCGGCTTCTGGCCGGCCAACCAGGTCAACCACGACGACCTGGAGGTGTACGCCGAGGACGGCCACAAGCTGGCCACCCTGCACCACCTGCGCCAGCAGACCATCAAGCCCGACGGCAAGCCGAACTTCAGCCTGGCCGACTTCGTCGCGCCCAAAGACAGCGGCATCAAGGACTACGTCGGCGGCTTCATCACCACCGCCGGCATCGGCGCCGAGGAAGTGGCCAAGGCCTACGAGGCCCAGGGCGACGACTACAACGCGATCATGGTCAAGGCCCTGGCCGACCGCCTCGCCGAAGCCTGCGCCGAATGGCTGCACGAGCGCGTGCGCAAGGAATACTGGGGCTACCAGCCCGAAGAACACCTGGACAACGACGCGCTGATCCGCGAGCAGTACGTCGGCATCCGCCCGGCCCCCGGCTACCCGGCCTGCCCGGACCACACCGAGAAGGGCACCCTGTTCCAGCTGCTGGACCCCAAGGGCCTGTCCGGCGTCACCCTCACCGAACACTACGCCATGTTCCCGGCGGCCGCGGTCAGCGGCTGGTACTTCGCGCATCCGCAGGCGCAGTACTTCGCCGTGGGCAAGGTCGACAAGGACCAGATCGACGCCTACAGCGCCCGCAAGGGCCAGGACGTGGCGGTCAGCGAACGCTGGCTGTCGCCGAACCTGGGCTACGACGCCTGATCCGCCTTCCAGGAGCGAAAGATGAAATACCTCACCCCCGAACAGATGGAAAAACCGCGCAAGCGCCGCCTGCGCAAGAAACTGCGCCTGGCCGAGTTCAAGGAACTGGGCTTCAGCCTGGAAGTGAACTACAGCGGTGACCTGGACGAAGTGCTGGACCAGTGGATCGCCTTCGTCGAATCCCAGGGCTGGCTGTTCGTCGGCGGCGCCACCGAGGACGGCGAGTTCACCGGCTACCTGTGCCTGAATGCCGTCGGCAGCCTCGACGAAGCCGACCGCGAAACCGTCCGCCAGTGGCTGCAGAGCCAGGCCTGGTGCACCTCCTCCGAGCTGGGCGAGCTGAGCGACTGCTGGCACGGGCTGCTCGACTGACGGAGCCCTACACATCCGGGCAATCGTGGACGGATGGAGGCCCGCGTAGGATGGGTTGAGCCTTGGCGAAACCCATGCGGCCATGGCGATGGGTATCGCTTCGCTCAACACCATCCTACGAAAAGCCGTGCTCGCTCATGCGGTAGGAGACCTTGTCCGCGATAACCGGACGCCCCGGCGCGATTCGCGGATGAGATCCACACCTACGCTGCCCCACCCGCGCCATTCCCCTGTAGGAGCGCGCCCTGCGCGCGAATCGCGGGCAGGGCCCGCTCCTACAATCCGCCGGGAGGCATGGTGTTTCCCCGTAGGAGCGGACCTTGTCCGCGATAACCGGACGCCCCGGCGCGATTCGCGGATGAGATCCGCTCCTACGCTGCCCCCCACCCGCACCATTCCCCTGTAGGAGCGCGCCCTGCGCGCGAATCGCGGGCAGGGCCCGCTCCTACAGTTCGCCGTGAGGCATGGCGCCTCCCCATAGGAGCGGACTCCGTCCGCGATCCGGCCCGCAGGGCCGGCAGCGGCTATGGTTAAGTCGACCCGTAACCGAGCGACATCATGCCCGCCCTCGCCCACCTCAAGCGCCACCCCTCCGCCATCCTGCTGTTCGTCCAGTTGCTCGGCGTGCTGCTCTACCCCTGGATGGACGACAGCACCCTGGGCCGCGCGCTGTTCGGCGCCTTCGGCCTGCTGGTGCTGGGCCTGGCGCTGCAGGTGGTCAAGCGCAGCCCGGTGCATAGCTGGATCGCCGCGGTGCTGGCCTTGCTGGTGCTCACCCTCGGCCTGCTCGACCTCTGGCTGGCCAGCCGCATGCTGGAGCTGCTGGTGCCGGCGCTGGAGGCGGCCTTCTACTTCTATGCCGCGGCCAGCCTGATCGCGTACATGAACGCCGACCAGCGCGCCACCACTGACGAGCTGTACGCCGCCGGCGCCACCTTCACCCTGCTGGCCTGGGCCTTCGCCCATCTGTTCAGCTTCTGCCAGTTGGCCGTCCCCGGCAGCTTCAGCGCCGCGCTGAACGCCGAGGCGCCGCGCACCTGGACCGAGCTGCTGTTCCTCAGTTTCACCACCCTGTCCGGGGTGGGCCTGGGCGACATATTGCCGCTGACGCCCGCGGCCCGCTCGCTGGTGATGATCGAGGAATTTGCCGGCGTGATGTACCTCGCCCTGGTGGTTTCGCGGCTGATCGCCATGAGCGTCAGCCGTCGCTGAAGCCGGGCCCGCGCGACGATCGAGCGGGCAACGCCGCGCCCGTTACGCTAGGCTTTGCCATGAGGGGCGCGGTCACCGGCACGCCGCCGCCCTCGACCAACAATCGCCGGATCACCTGCAGTTCGGGGACGCCATGCTAGAGCGCGAGCGCCTTCGCAATATCCTCTGTCTGGGGCTGCCGATCATCGGCGGCATGCTCAGCCAGAGCCTGCTCAACCTGGTGGACGCCGCCATGGTGGGCCACCTGGGGGAAAAGTCCCTGGCCGGGGTGGGCATCGGCAGCTACGCCAACTTCGTCGCCATCTCCCTGGTCATGGGCCTGGGCGCCGGCGTCCAGGCGCTGGTGGCGCGGCGCCGCGGCCAGGGCTGCAACGGCGACCTGGCCGCGCCGCTGAACTGCGGGCTGCTGGTGGCCCTGGGCCTGGCCCTGCCGATCAGCCTGGCCTGCCTGCTGTTCGCCAGACCCATCGTCAGCCTGCTGTCGCCCGACCCCGAGGTGCTGGCCATTGGCGTGCCCTACTTCGAGTGGCGCACGCTCTCGGTGCTGGCCGTGGGCCTGAACTTCTCCTTCCGCGGCTACTGGAACGGCACACGGCGCTCGGGCACCTACATGCGCACCCTGGTGGTCATGCACCTGGCCAACGCCGCCATCAGCTACAGCCTGATCCACGGCCTGTTCGGCCTGCCGCGCATGGGTGCGGTGGGCAGCGGCCTGGGCACTACCCTGGCGCTGTACCTGGGCTCGGCGATCTACGCCTGGATCACCTGGCGCGACGCACGCCAGCACGGCTTCCTCGCGCGCCGCCCGAGCGAGCGGGAAATCCGCGTGATGCTGCGCCTGTCGCTGCCCAATTCGCTGCAGCAGTTCTTCTTCGCCGCCGGCATCACCCTGCTGTTCTGGATCATCGCCCAGGTCGGCACCCGCGAGCTGGCGGTGGCCCACGTGCTGATCAACCTGGCGCTGTTCCTGATCCTGCCCGGCATCGGCCTGGGCATGGCCGCCACCACCCTGGTCAGCCAGTGCATGGGCGAGCGCGACTTCGACAGCGCCCACCGCTGGGGCTGGGACGTGGTCAAGGTCGCCGCCTGCGGCCTGGCGCTGCTGGGCACGCCGTTCTGGATGTTCCCCGAGGCGATCCTGCGGCTGTTCGTCAGCGACCCGGCGCTGATCGAGCTGGGCCGCGTGCCGCTGATGTTCACCGGCCTGGGCATGGTCATCGACGCCACCGCCCTGGTGCTGACCCAGGCGCTGCTCGGCGCCGGCGCCACGCGCACGGTGATGGCCGTCAGCCTGGGCAACCAGTGGCTGTTCTTCCTGCCCCTGGCCTACCTGGTCGGCCCGGTGCTGGGCGGCGGCCTGCTGGCGATCTGGAGCATGCAGATCATCCAGCGCGGCCTGGCCTCGGCGATCTTCGCGGTGATGTGGCAGAAGCGCCAGTGGACGCAGATAGAGCTCTGAGGCCGGCTATGCTTATCCCACAGCAAAGGAGGCTTGCATGAACGACGATCCGCAGAACCGCCCGCCGAGCTTCTGGCAGATGCTGCAAAGCGTGCTGGCCGCCGCCTTCGGCGTGCAGAGCGGGAAGAACCGCGCCCGCGACTTCACCCACGGCAAGCCCAGCCACTTCATCGTTCTCGGCGTGGGCTTCACCCTGGTCTTCGTCCTGCTGCTCTACGCCCTGGTGCGCCTGGTGCTGCACCTGGCCGGCGTCTAGTCCAGCAGCGGCTGCAGGGAGAAGCGGTAGGCCTTCTGCTTCGGGTGCAGGGCCAGGCTGAAGTCGCGGAAGTCCAGGCCATAGCCGGGACGCGCCAGGTTGGCGCGCAGTTTCTGCGCGCGGCGCTTGTCCAGCAGGATGAACACCGGCAACTGGCGGTCCTTGCCGCCATGGGCGGCGAAGTCCACCCCGGCGTCGTAGTCGTGCAGCAGGACCATGGCCCAGCCACCCAGGGTGAAATGGCCGCTCATGGCCACGCTGATGCTGCCGTCGATCACCGCGCTGAGTAGCTCCGGGGAATTGTTCAGGCCGCTGAACAGCATGTCGCGCCCCGGCACGCGGCCTGCCTCGCGGGCCGCCTTCATGGCGCCGAAGGCCATCTCGTCATTGGCTGACCACACCAACCGCACCTGCGGATAGCGCCGCAGCAGTTGCTGCGCCTGGCCATAGGCGCGCTGGCGGTCCCAGCCGCCATACACCACCTGCAGCAGCCGGGCCCGCGGGAAATCAGCCAGGGCCCGGCGCATGCCCTGCTCGCGCAGTTGCGCCACCGGCGCCTGGGCCAGCCCGGAGAAGGCCAGCAGGTCCAGCCCCCGCCCCGCCGCCGCGCCGGCCTGGAGCAGGCCGTGGGCCATCAGGTAGCCCGCCTCCTCCTCGTTGGCCACCAGGCTGCCGATCCAGTTGCGGTAGCGCTCGCGGCTGCCGCCGACGATGCGCTGCTGGTCGGTGGTCAGCATGTTGTTCACGGCGAACAGGCGCACCGGGGTATCGGCGAACAGGCGCAGCAGTTCCGGGCCGATGTAGCCCTCGTTGGTGAACACCAGGTAGTCGGGCAACTGGCCGTCGCGCAAAAGCTCGCGCGCCTGCTGCAGCGAGCGTTGCGGGTCGCGCTCGGCGTAGAGCACGCGCAGCGGCATGCCCAGGTCGCCGGCGGCGGCCTGCATGAAGTGGGTATAGCTGACCCAGTAGGGCTCGTTGGACCGCCCCGGGTTGAGGAACACCACCGACGCCGCCTGGCAGCCCAACGACAGCGACAGACCGACGACCAGCAACCAGGACCTGCACAGAAGACTCAAGAACCCACACCCCACCGACCGGAAGCCGGCGAAGTATAGCCATTTGCCTTCATTGTGTTCGCCCACCCCTGACCGGTGGAGCTAAATTATTGATGGCTCACCCAGAATATCGCCGTAGCCACCACCAGCAGGATGAGGATCAAGGCCGCGCGGGCGTCGATCACGCTGTCGCGGTTTTCGTTACGGGATTCTTCGCTCATGTTTCCCCCATTTGTTATTGCTGTTTTCGGTGGACCCACCAGCAGTTAAGACCAGGGCACGGGCAGCGACAAGGCGCGGCCCTTCATGAGGGCGGCGAAACCGGCTAGGCTGGGGCCGTTTCCGCGACAAGAACAAGGCTCCCCATGGACAATCTTTCCCTGCAAGACCGCGCCGCGCCCGAAGGCATCTGCTACGGCTGCGGCGGCAGCAACCCCCACGGCCTGCACATCAAGAGCTACTGGCACGAGGACGGCATCCACGTGATGGCCAAGCACCTGCCCGAGGCCAAGTACACCGGCTGGCCGGAACTGGTCTACGGCGGCCTGATCGCCATGCTGGTGGACTGCCACTCGAACTGGACGGCCATGGCCTACCACTACCGCGCCGAAGGCCGCGAGCCGGGCAGCCTGCCGCGCCTGGACTGCGTCACCGGCAACCTCGGCATCAAGTTCATCAAGCCCACGCCGATGGGCGTGCCGCTGACCCTGCGCGCGCACGTGGAAGGCGAGTTGGGGCGCAAGAGCCGGATCATCTGCGAGGTCTATGCCGGCGACGTGCTGACCGCCATCGGCGACTCCATTTTCGTCCGCGTCGATGCCGCTCAGCTGGGCGCCCAGGCCCACGGCCGCGAAGGCTGAGGACCCGCCGCGAGGGCCTGCGGCCAGGCGCCGCAAGCCCTGGCGCGGCGCCGGTGGGTGGAGAAGGTTCCCACGGATGCCGCGCTTATATCAGAAAGTTCTCGCCATATACTCAAACTTCACTTTTACGCATATTCCCTAACTGGTATCTTGCCCGCCACTCCGCGTGGAGCGCGTTGCCGTGCGCGCTCGGAAGCGTAGTACGCCCGAGCGCTATAGCCTGACAGCAGGATTTTTCATGTACGTATACGACGAATACGATCAGAGGATCGTAGAGGATCGCGTCAAGCAGTTCCGCGATCAGACCCGCCGCTACCTGGCGGGCGAACTGACCGGCGAGGAATTCCGCCCGCTGCGTCTGCAGAACGGCCTGTACATCCAGCGCTATGCGCCGATGCTGCGTATCGCCGTGCCCTATGGCCTGCTCGCCTCCCGGCAGTTGCGCAAGCTGGCGCAGATCGCCCGCGACTACGACAAGGGCTACGCCCACATCAGCACCCGGCAGAACGTGCAGTTCAACTGGCCGGCGCTGGAAGACGTGCCGGACATTCTCGCCGAGCTGGCCACCGTGCAGATGCACTCGATCCAGACCAGCGGCAACTGCATCCGCAACACCACCACCGACCAGTTCGCCGGCATCGCCCGCGACGAGCTGGTGGACCCGCGCCCCTGGTGCGAGATCATCCGCCAGTGGTCGACCTTCCACCCCGAATTCGCCCACCTGCCGCGCAAGTTCAAGATCGCCGTCAACGGCGCCGCGAGCGACCGCGCCGCCATCGAGGTGCACGACATCGGCCTGGAAGCGGTGAAGAACGAGGCCGGCGAGCTGGGCTTCCGCGTGCTGGTCGGCGGCGGCCTGGGCCGTACCCCGATCGTCGGCAGCTTCATCAACGAATTCCTGCCCTGGAAGCACCTGCTGTCGTACCTGGACGCCATCCTGCGCGTGTACAACCGCTATGGCCGCCGCGACAACAAGTTCAAGGCGCGCATCAAGATCCTGGTCAAGGCGCTGACCCCGGAAGTCTTCGCCGAGAAGGTCAACGCCGAATGGGCGCACCTCAAGGACGGCCCCAGCACCCTGACCGAGGCGGAAGTGCAGCGCGTTTCCGCGTTCTTCGTCGACCCGGCCTACAAGGCCCTGGAAGACCAGGACGCCGCCCTCGCCGCCCTGGACGCCGAGCATCCCGGCTTCGCCCGCTGGCGCGAGCGCAACACCTTCGCCCACAAGAAGCCCGGCTACGTCGCCGTGACCCTGTCGCTCAAGCCCACCGGCACCGCCCCGGGCGACGTGACCGACAAGCAGTTGGACGCCATCGCCGAGCTGGCCGACCGCTACAGCTTCGGCGAAGTGCGCAACAGCCATAACCAGAACATCATCCTCGCCGACGTCGAGCAGGCGCAGCTGTTCACCCTCTGGGGCGAACTGCGCGAGCTGGGCTTCGCCAGCCCCAACGTGGGCCTGCTGACCGACATCATCTGCTGCCCGGGCGGCGACTTCTGCTCCCTGGCCAACGCCAAGTCGATCCCGGTGGCCGAGGCCATCCAGCGCCGCTTCGACGACCTCGACTACCTGTTCGACATCGGCGACATCGACCTCAACATCTCCGGCTGCATGAACGCCTGCGGCCACCACCACGTGGGCCACATCGGCATCCTCGGGGTGGACAAGAAGGGCGAGGAGTTCTACCAGGTGTCCCTCGGCGGCAGCGCCGGCCGCGAAGCCAGCCTGGCGCAGATCCTCGGCCCGTCCTTCGCCCAGGACCAGATGGCCGACGTGATCGAGAAGCTGATCAAGGTCTACGTCGAACGGCGCACCGAAGAAGAACGCTTCCTCGATACCTACCGCCGCATCGGCATCGACCCCTTCAAGGAGCGCGTATATGCAGCGAATCATTAAGCACCGCGAAGTGGTCGACGACCGCTGGCACCTGCTGCCCAAGGACGCCACCCTGGAGAGCGTGCCCAACAGCGACGACGTGATCATCCCGCTGGCCCTGTGGCTGGAACACGGCCCGGCCCTGCGCGGCCGCGACGGCGGCCTGGGCGTGTGGCTGGACTCCGACGAGGAGCCCGAAGCCATCGCCGGGGACCTGGACAAGTTCCAGGTGATCGCGGTGAACTTCCCGGCCTTCACCGACGGCCGCGGCTTCAGCACCGCACGCCTGCTGCGCGAGCGCTACGGCTACAAGGGCGAGGTGCGCGCCATCGGCGACGTGCTGCGCGACCAGCTGTTCTACATGCAGAGCTGCGGTTTCGATGCCTACGCCATTCGCGCGGACCGCGATCCATATGATGCGCTGGCCAGCCTGGACGACTTCAGCGAGGTCTACCAGACCTCGGTGACCCAGCCGCAGCCGCTGTTCCGCCGGCGGCAGTTGGCCTGACCTGAAAAGCCCCGCCCTGGCGGGGCTTTTTCGTTGGGCCGGCGGCATCACGCTTCTCTTCCCCATCGTCGTTCCCACGAACGTGGGACGCGGCTCCATCGCGAACAGCGCTTGTGCTGGCCCGAAGGGGGATAACCCAGCTGCCTTGGCTTGGGTGTTTCTGCGCCGCTCCGAGTTTGCCCGGCCTTCTTGTTTCGCCCCCTCGGGCGAGTCCCTTTTGTCAAACGGTGGAAGGCCACCCCCGCAAAAAGGAACCAAAAAGGCTTGCCCCGCCATACGGGCCCGATGGAGCCGGGCTACCCTCACGAACTCCCCCGCCACGGAGGCCCGCCCCGAGGGTACGTCCCTGTAGCCCATCGGGGCTCTCGCGACATCCATGTCGCATGACCTCCTGAGCGGGGGTTTCGTTCGGCCTGCTGAAGGGGCGTTTCGGTGCGCTCGGAGGTTTCTCTGGAAGTCCGAATCGCGGACAAAGTCCGCTCCTACAGTTACAGGGAAGCACGGGCGTAGGAGCGGACCTTGTCCGCGATTGGACTCAACGCTCCCGCCGGACACCCCGGTGACACGGCTTTTCGTAGGATGGCGTTGAGCGAAGCGATACCCATCACCACGGCAGCATGGGTATCGCAAGCTCAACCCATCCTACGAAGAGCTCCTCGGCGCAAGGAGCGGACTTTGTCCGCGATTGGATTCACCGGCCACGTCGCACACCCCGGAGGCACGGCCAACGGCGCATAACCACGAACGGTCATCCGCCCTACGCCCTGACGCTCTCCCAGGCAATCTGCGCCAGCAGGTCCCGGCAATCCGCCAGTTCCACCCGCGTCCGCCCGGCCAGCCAGTTGCGCACGTAATCGTGGGTGGGGCCTATCACCACCGAGTTGAACAGCTCGAAGGGCATTTCGCGGAAAGCGCCGGTCTGGCGGTGCACCGCCAGCAGCTCGGCGATGCGCCGGCCCTGCTGGCGGTTGGCTTCGCGCAGTTGCTCGCCCATCTCCCCCGCCTCCACCCGGCCGCGGTTGTGCAGGATGAAGCGGGCCCAGTCCGGGTGCGCCACCACCCAGTCGATGTAGCAGGTGACGAACAGCTTGACCGTGGCCTCGGCGCTCATGCCCTCGCGCAGCCCGGCGTCGAGCAGGGCCGCGTACTGGCCGATGCCTTCCAGGTAGAGCGCGCCGATGATCCGCTCGCGGTTGCCGAAGTGGTGGTACAGGCTGCCGATGCTGGCGCCGGAGCGGTCGCGGATCATCTCGATGGTGGTGGCGTCCACCCCGGATTCGCTGAAACAGGCCAGCGCGGCCTGGAGGATGTCGTCTTTGCGGGAAGCTCGGCCCATGGGGCTCCTTGTGCGGATCGCTTCTAGAATATTTTTCTAGAATTAATTTCTAGCCTTCGTATACTGCCCTGACACGCCGCCATCCTTCAACCCGAATCCACGCAACCTAACCGGCCAGCCCCAGGAGCATGCAGCATGACCACCCCGCAGCCCCGCGAGATCGACAACGGCCACGGCCAGCGCCTGGCCAGCCACTGGTACCGGCCGCCGGGCGAGATGCTCGGCGCCGCCCTGATCGTTCCGGCCATGGGCGTCGAGCAGCGCTTCTACGGCGCCTTCGCCAACTGGCTGGCCGAGCGCGGCTATCTGGTCGTGACCTTCGATTACCAGGGCATGGGCCAGTCGCGCAGCGGCCCGCTGCGCGAGGTGAAGGCCAATGTCGTCGACTGGGGCCGCCACGACTGCAGCGCCGTGCTCGCGGCGGTGGCCGAGGCCGCGCAGGACAAGCCGCTGTACTGGATCGGCCACAGCCTGGGCGGACAGATTCTGCCCTTCGTCGACGGCCGCGGGCGCATCACCCGGGCCTTCAGCATCGCCAGCGGCAGCGGCTACTGGCGCGACAACACCGCCGGCCTGCGCGGCCGCGCCTGGCTGCTCTGGCACTTCATCGCGCCGACCGTCACGCCGCTGCTGGGCTACTTCCCGGGCCGCCGCCTGGGCATCGTCGGCGACCTGCCGCGCGGGGTGATCGAGCAATGGCGGCGCTGGTGCCTGCACCCGCAGTACGCCTTGGGCGAAGGGGAGCAGATGCGCATCCGCTATTCGGCGGTGCACACGCCCATCGTGTCGCTGTCGTTCACCGATGACGAAATGATGTCCCAACGCAGCACCGAGGCCCTGCTCGGCTTCTACCGCAGCGCGCCCAAGGTGAGCCGGCGCATCGCCCCGGAACAGCTGGGGGTGAAGCGCATCGGCCACTTCGGGTTCTTCCGCGAGCAGTTCGCCGACACGCTGTGGGAGGGCTACCTGCTGCCGGAGCTGGGCTGAACGCCCGGCCCCGGCGCGGGTATCAGTCGAGGTTCACCAGCAGCCGGCCGACCAGCTTGCCGGCGAGGATCTGGTGGATGGCGGTGGGCAGGTCGTCGAGGCGGATTTCGCGCACCAGCTCCTCCAGGCGCGGCAGCTTCCACTGCAGCGAGAGCTTGTCCCACATGGACGCCTTGACCACCAGCGGCAGCTCCACCGAGTCCACGCCCAGCAGGTTCACCCCGCGCAGGATGAACGGCAGCACCGTGGCCTTGAACGCGGCGCCGGCGGTCAGCCCGCAGCAGGCCACGCTGCCGCCGTATTGCAGCGACTTGACCACGTTGAACAGGATGTCGCCGCCGACCGTGTCCACGGCGCCGGCCCACTGCTCCTTGAGCAGCGGCTTGTCGACGCCGTCGGCGACGGTGGCGCGGTCGATGATCTGCCGCGCGCCCAGGCCGTTGAGGAACTCGGCCTGCTCCAGCTTGCCGGTGGAGGCCGCCACGCTGTAGCCAAGCTGGGCCAGCAGCATCACCGCGATGCTGCCGACGCCGCCGCTGGCGCCGGTGACCAGCACCGGGCCGGAGGCCGGGGTCACGCCGGCCCGCTCCAGCTTGTCGACGCACAGCGCCGCGGTCAGGCCGGCGGTGCCGAGGATCATCGCCTCGCGCAGGCTCAGGCCCTGCGGGCGCTTGATCAGCCAGGCGGCCGGCACGCGGACGTACTGGCCGAAGCCGCCCGGGGTGTTCATCCCCAGGTCGTAGCCGGTGACTATCACCTCGTCGCCGGCGACGAACTCGCCCACCGAGGATTCCTCCACCACCCCGGCGGCGTCGATGCCGGGGGTGTGCGGGTACTTGCGGGTCACGCCCCGGTTGCCGCTGGCCGACAACGCATCCTTGTAGTTCAGCGACGAATACCGCACCCGGATCAGCACCTCGCCGGCCGGCAACTGGCTGGTGTCGCGCTCGACCACCTGCTGCTCGTAGATGCCATGCGGGGACTCGGTAACCCAGAGGGCCTTGAATGCACTCATCACGCTCTCCTTCTGCAAAGCCTGCCGCGCGGGCGCCCCTGCGCCCGCGCCGGAATCATTGCCAGTAACGGCTGCGCCCCAGGCGCTCCCACCAGCTCAGCAGCACGCGGTCTATCACCGTGCTGGCGCCCACGCCCAGGCGTTCCTGGACGCTCTTCTTCTGCACGTACTGCAAGTGGTAGACGTCCGCCTCGCGGGCGCGTTCGGCCAGGTACTCGTCGCTGGTCTTCAGCTCGTCCACCAGCTTGCGCCCCAGCGCCGCCTGGCCCAGCCAGACCTCGCCGGTGGCGATTTCCTCGATGGCGAGCTTCGGCCGGTAGTGGGCGACGAAGCCCTTGAACAGCTCGTGGGTGGACTCCAGGTCCTCCTGGAACTTCTCGCGGCCCTTGTCGGTGTTCTCGCCGAACACCGTCAGGGTGCGCTTGTACTCGCCGGCGGTGAGCACCTCGAAATCGATGTCATGCTTCTTCAGCAGGCGGTGCACGTTGGGCAGCTGCGCCACCACGCCAATGGAACCGAGGATGGCGAAGGGCGCGGAAAGGATGCGCTCGCCGATGCAGGCCATCATGTAGCCGCCGCTGGCGGCGATCTTGTCGACGCACACGGTCAGCGGCACGCCGGCCTGGCGGATGCGCGCCAGTTGCGAGGCGGCCAGGCCGTAGCTGTGGACCATGCCGCCGCCGCTCTCCAGGCGCAGCACCACTTCGTCCTTGGGCGTGGCCAGGCTGAGCAGCGCGGTGATCTCGTTGCGCAGGTGCTCGGTGGCCGAGGCCTTGATGTCGCCATCGAAGTCCAGCACATAGACGCGGCTCTTCTGCGCGCCGGCCTTCTTCGCCTGCTTGGCGGCCTTGTGCTCGGACTTGCGCAGGGCCTTGAGCTTGTCCTTGTCGAGCACGCTGCCCTGCAGGCGCTCACGCAAGTCCTTGTAGAAGTCGTTGAGCTTGCGCACTTCCAGATGGCCCGAGCTGCGCCGCCCGCGGCCGCGCAGGGCGGCGACCACCACCAGCACCACCAGCACCGCCACCAGCACGGTGAAGGTCCTGGCCAGGAAACCCGCGTAATCCAGAAGAAACTCCACACTTCCCCCTATCAACCTGTGCCCCGCCCGCCGACCGGGCCGGGGAATCCCGCAAGCATACCCAGCCCGCCGGGCCGCAGCCAGCGCTGGCGTACGCCTTCATCAGCGTTGGGAATAGCATTCAAACAAGCGTATGTTTTTTCGTTGACAGCCCAGGGCCTTCCTCATACCCTCGCCGGAACTTTCCCCCTGCCGAGGTCCGTGCGTGGGCAGCATCTATCTGATTCGACATGGCCAGGCTTCGTTCGGCGCCGACGACTACGACGTGCTCTCGGCGACCGGCGTGCGCCAGGCCCAGGTCCTGGGCGAACACCTGGCGGGCCTGGGCCTGCGCCTGGACCGCTGCCTGGCCGGCGACCTGCAGCGCCAGCGCCACACCGCCAGCGAAGCCCTGGGACGCATGCGCGAAGCCGGGCTCGAGGTGCCGGAGCTGGAGATCGACGCCGCCTTCAACGAGTTCGAGGCCGACGCGGTGATCCGCGCCCACCTCGACGACCTGCTGCAGCACGAGCCCCAGGCCCTGCACATCCTGCGCAACGCCGCGCAGCACCGCGGCGAGTTCCAGCGCCTGTTCTCCTACGTGATCGCCCGCTGGGTTTCCGGCGAGCACCACAAGGACGGCCTGGTCAGCTGGCAGGAATTCCTCGACACCGTGCACGACGGCCTGCAGCGCCTGCTGCGCCAGGCCAGCGGCAAGGACAACATCGCCGTGTTCACCTCCGGCGGGACCATCACCGCCGTGCTCCAGCAGATCGTCGGCATGCCGGCGATCAAGGCCTTCGAGCTGAACTGGCAGATCGTCAACACTTCGCTCAGCCGCCTGAAGTTCCGCGGCGACGAAGTGTCCCTGGCTTCCTTCAACAGTCACGTGCACCTGGAACTGTTGAGGGCGCCGGAGCTCATCACCTATAGATGAGCCCGGCCCATTGCGCCCCCGGGCGCGCGAGAAAACCTAGAAAAGGGATAGAACCATGAGCGTTGCTGACATCGTCTCCACCATGAAGAGCAAATTCAACGCTGGCGCCGCCGCCGGCCTGGACCTGGTCTTCCAGTTCAACATCGAGGACGGCGACAACCACTACCTGGTGGTCAAGGATGGCACCTGCGAAGTCGTGCAGGGCGATGCGCCGAACCCCAACGTCACCCTGATCATGGACAGCGAGACCCTCAAGGGCATCACCAGCGGCGAAACCGACGGCATGCAGGCCTTCATGGCCGGCAAGCTGCGCGCCGAAGGCGACATGATGCTGGCCATGAAGCTGGGCGAGCTGTTCCCGGTCTGACCTGGAGCGCTGCCTGCCGGCACGAGAAACCGGGGCCCCGCGGCTCCGGTTTTTTTTCGCCCGCGCCGCTCTGGCAAAGGCGTATCAGGCAGCCTGATCGGGGTCCAACACGCTCGCCAATAACGCCCTGCGGCGCTTGTGGGGGTAGCAGGCGAGCATTAGATTAGCCAATTATCTCGGGACACCATTATTGCCCTGCATGATGGATCCCGGGCGCCGCTGCCCCGGCAACTACCGACTACAAGAAAGGGATAAGCATGTCGCTGACTGACCAGTCCACCCGCATCCGCCAAGGCGAAGAGCTCGACGCCGCGGTCATCGATCCCTACCTGAAGGCCCACATTCCCGGCCTGCAGGGCGAGCCGAAGATCAGCCAGTTCCCTGGCGGCGCCTCGAACCTGACCTACCTGCTGGAATACCCCAGCCACGAGCTGGTGCTGCGCCGCCCGCCGTTCGGCCGCAAGGCCAAGTCGGCCCACGACATGGGCCGCGAGTACCGCATCCTCAACCAGCTCAACGCCGGCTTCCCGTACTGCCCGAAGGCCTACGTGCACTGCACCGACGAGTCGGTGATCGGCGCCGAGTTCTACGTGATGGAGCGCGTCAACGGCATCATCCTGCGCGCCGACCTGCCGCCGGAGCTCAAGCTCGACGCGCAGCAGGCCAACACCCTGTGCAAGAACTTCATCGACCGCTTCGTGGAACTGCACAACGTCGACTACCAGGCCTGCGGCCTGGGCGACCTGGGCAAGCCCGAGGGCTACGTGCAGCGCCAGATCGAAGGCTGGAGCGACCGCTACGAGAAGGCCCTGACCCCCGACGCGCCGAGCTGGGAAGCGGTCAAGGCCTGGCTGCGCGAGAAGATGCCGGCCGACCACCCCAAGCCGGGCATCGTGCACAACGACTACCGCTTCGACAACGTCATCCTCGACCCCAAGGACCCGATGCGCATCATCGGCGTGCTGGACTGGGAGCTGACCACCATCGGCGACCCGCTGATGGACCTGGGCAACACCCTCGCCTACTGGATCGAAGCCGACGACCCGGCGCCGGTGCAGCTCATGCGCCGCCAGCCGAGCCACCTGCCGGGCATGCTGACGCGCCAGCAGTTCGCCGACTACTACGCCGAACGCGCCGGCCTGCCGCGCATCGACAACCTCGACTTCTACTACACCTACGGCCTGTTCCGCCTGGCCGGCATCGTGCAGCAGATCTACTACCGCTACTTCCACGGCCAGACCCAGGACAAGCGCTTCGCCCAGTTCATCCACATGAACAAGCTGCTGGAGCAGATGAGCCTGCAGGTCATCGGCAAATCGCGCCTGTAACGACGATCACAACAAGGGGAACCCCATGTCCAAGACCAACCTGTTCGACCTCGACGGCAAGATCGCCTTCGTCTCCGGCGCCAGCCGCGGCATCGGCGAGGCCATCGCCAAGCTGCTGGCCCAGCAAGGCGCCCACGTGATCGTCTCCAGCCGCAAGATCGAGGGCTGCCAGGAAGTGGCCGACGCCATCAATGCCGCCGGCGGCAAGGCCACCGCCATCGCCTGCCACATCGGCGAGATGGAGCAGATCCAGAGCGTCTTCGCGCAGATCCGCGAGCAGTTCGGCCGCCTGGACATCCTGGTCAACAACGCCGCCACCAACCCGCAGTTCTGCAACGTGCTGGACACCGACCTGGGCGCCTTCCAGAAGACCGTGGACGTGAACATCCGCGGCTACTACTTCATGTCCATCGAAGGCGGCAAGCTGATGAAGGAGAACGGCGGCGGCAGCATCATCAACGTCGCCTCGATCAACGGCGTCAGCCCCGGCGAGTTCCAGGGCATCTACTCGGTGACCAAGGCCGCGGTGATCAGCATGACCAAGGTCTTCGCCAAGGAATGCGCGCAGTTCGGCATCCGCTGCAACGCCCTGCTGCCGGGCCTGACCGACACCAAGTTCGCCTCGGCCCTGGTGAAGAACGACGCCATCCGCAACGCCGCCCTGCAGCGCATCCCGCTCAAGCGCGTGGCCGACCCGAGCGAAATGGCCGGCGCCGTGCTGTACCTGGCCAGCAGCGCCTCCAGCTACACCACCGGCGTGGCGCTGAACGTCGACGGCGGGTTCCTCGCCTGATCGCGCAAGCGCAATGGCAAAGGGAGCCTTCGGGCTCCCTTTTTCGTTGGACGATCCGTCGATGCACGGATGCGCGCGGGTGGGGCGGCGGATCTCATCCGCGAATCGCGCCGGGGCGTCCGGCTATCGCGGACAAGGTCCGCTCCTACGGGGGGAGGAATACCATGCCTCCCGGCGACCTGTAGGAGCGGGCCCTGCCCGCGATTTCGCGCGCAGGGCGCGCTCCTACAAGGGAATGGCGCGGGTGGGACAGCGTAGGAGCGGATCTCATCTGCGAATCGCGCCGGGGTGTCCGGCCATCGCGGACAAGGTCCGCTCCTACGGGGGAAGGAATACCGTGCCTCCCGGCCGGCGACCTGTAGGAGCGGATCTCATCCGCGAATCGCGCCGGGGTGTCCGGCCATCGCGGACAAGGTCCGCTCCTACGGGGGAGGAATGCCGTGCCTCCCGGCGGGTGGGGCGACGTAGGATGGCGTTGAGCGGAGCGATACCCATCACCACGACCGCATGGGTTTCGTAAACTCAACCCATCCTACGAAAAGCCTCTCGGCGCAACCGGCAAGACAGTTGCTCCGGTGCGGCCCGCCTACCGCCACTCCCGCAGCGCCTGTTGCGCCGCGGCGTTGACCGGTTCCGCCTCCAGGCCCGCGGGGCCCAGGCGGACGCTGTAGACCGCCTGGTCCGCCATGGGCAGGAAGTTCACCCGCGCCGCCAGCGGCCGGAAGGTCAGTAGGTCGTGCTGGCCGTCGCGCAGCCAGCGCCACAGGTCGAAGCCGTAGGGGCTTTGCGCCAGCGTCTGCTGCCGCGCCTGGGCCTGTTGCTGCTCGATGGCCAGGTAGCGGCCGGCCAGGCCCTGCAGGCGGTAGCCGGGATCCAGGCCTATCAGTGCGGCCAGGCCGCGCCACTGCATGATGCGCACGTCCAGTTGCCAGAGGTCGCCACCCAGCTCGACGCGGCGTTCGCGGTCGCCTTCGAGGATTTTCACCTCGTAGCGCTGCGGCGCCAGGCGCTGGAAGCTCAGGGTCGCCAGCGGCCGCTCGGCGGGCAGCGCGTCGTAGCTGCGCAGGTCCCAGGCCGCCAGGCCCAGCGCCAGCGCGGCGGCGACGAAGGCCAGGCCGGCGCAGCCGCGCAGCCAGCCGAGGAACCAGTGGCGGTCGAAGAGGATGCGTGCGGCGACCAGCAGCGCCAGCAGGGCGATCAGCGCGAACGTCCAGGCCAGGCCGTCGTACTGCATTGAATCAGTTCCTTGCGGGTAGAATTGCCGGCATTATGCGCACCCCTCGACGCGACGGCCAGCCGTGGCATCGCAGCCTTGAACCCAGGTCGTACTTTTCATGCCCTTCACCCTCCCCTTCGAGCTGGCCATCGACCCGCTCACCCTGCTGATCCTCGCCGTCGTGGCCTTCCTCGCCGGCTTCATCGACGCCATCGCCGGCGGCGGCGGCCTGCTGACCATCCCCGCCCTGCTCACCGCCGGCGTACCGCCGCACCTGGCGCTGGGCACCAACAAGCTGAGTTCCACCTTCGGCTCGGCCACCGCCAGCTACACCTTCTACAAGCGCAAGCTGTTCCACCCGGCGAAGTGGCGCAACGGCCTGCTGGCCACCGCCATAGGCGCGGCCGTCGGCGCCTGGGCCGCGCACCTGCTGCCGGCGGAATGGCTGAACCGCATGCTGCCGGTGGTGGTGTTCTCCTGCGGGATCTACATGCTCTTCGGCGGCACGCCCAAGGCGCCGCTGGACGCCGACGCCCCGGTCGGGCGCAAGCGCCAGTGGCCGCAAGGCCTGGGCCTGGGTTTCTACGACGGCGTGGCCGGCCCCGGCACCGGCGCCTTCTGGACCGTCAGCAGCCTGCTGATGTACCCCCTGGACCTGGTCCGCGCCAGCGGCGTGGCGCGCACCATGAACTTCGTCAGCAACATAGTGGCGCTGGCGGTGTTCGTCGCTTCCGGCCAGGTGGTCTGGCTGCTCGGGCTGTGCATGGGCAGCGCGCTGATGGTCGGCGCCTACCTGGGCGCGCGCACCGCCATCGGCGGCGGCGCCAAGTTCATCCGCCCGGTATTCATCCTGGTGGTGCTGGCGCTGACCGCGCGCCTGGTCTGGCAGCACTGGTTCAGCGCGGCTTGAAGCGCGGGGAAAGCGCCGGGCGTCAGTAGCCGCCGCCCGGCAGGATGGGATCGGGCCGTCCGGCGCGGCGCGCCAGCCAGCTCTCGATCAGGTAGCGGGCGATGGAACGCCCGGCCGGCAGGCGCGGCAGCGAGTCGTAGGGGAACCACTGGGCGTCCTCGATCTCGTCCGGCTGGCAGACGATCTCGCCGCTGACGTACTCGGCGTGGAAGCCGAGCATCAGCGAATGCGGGAAGGGCCAGTTCTGGCTGCCCAGGTAGCGGATGTTGCCGACCTGCAGCCCCACCTCTTCCTTCACCTCGCGGGCCACGCAGTGCTCCACCGACTCGCCCGGCTCGACGAAGCCGGCCAGGGTGCTGTACATGCCCGGCACGAAGCGCGGCGAGCGCGCCAGCAGCAGTTCGTCGCCACGGGTGACCAGGACGATCATGCTCGGCGACAGCAGCGGGTAGCGCTGGATGTCACAGGCGTCGCAGCGCATGGCGCGTTCGCGCGGCACGGCGCGCATCGGCTGGCCGCAGCCGCCGCAGAAACGGTTCTCGCGGGCCCAGGTGCCGACCTGGCTGGCGAAGCCGAGCATGGCGAACTGGTCATCCTCGGCCTCGAGCATGACGTGGCGCAGGCCAATCCAGCTGCAACCCTCGACGCTGGCGGGAGACTCCAGCTCCAGCAGGTACACGGCATCGCCGTCGAAGTGGCCGACGCCCTGCTCGGAGAGCACCGGCAGGTCCTGGCGCTTGAGCCAGTCGCGGGGGAAGAGCACGCCATTGGCATCGCCGAGGAACTGCTGGCGATAGTGGGCCACGGCCCAGCCACCTTTCTCCGCCGGGTCGAGCCAGGCGGACTCCCAACGTCCGGTACGCATCAGGCAGCCACCTCCAGGCCGAGGGCGCGCACGCTCTCGCTGGCCACGTCCAGCACGTCGGGCTGGCCTTCGGGACGCAGCACGGCACCGCCCTCCAGGTAGTATTCGAGGCCGGTCAGGGCATCGGCCAGGGTTTCCAGCATCTGCTCGGACGGCATCTGCGTGGTTTCGATCATCTGCCGCTGGATGTAGTCGGCGCAAGCCCCGACCAGCCGGGCGGCACGTTCCTGGCCGAGGAACCAGAGCCCGCCGCGCACGGCCTGCAGGCTGCCGGGGACGTTGGCCAGGTGCAGCTTGTCGCCGTTGGATTCCAGGTAGGCGGTGATCGCCCGCTTGGCCAGGGCCAGGCCGCCCTGGGCTTCGTCTATGACCACGATGCGCGCCTCGGCCAGCTGGTGCACGGCGAAGGACTCGGCGCTGGGCTCGAGGTCGATGATGGCGGGGGCGGCCATGCGCTCGCCGCGTTCCAGGCTGCCGACCAGGCTTTCCACGTAGAGCAGCGCGTCGGCCAGGGCGTTCAGCGCCACCGGCGACTCCACCGCGCCCCTGGCCACCCAGCCGGACACCACCGAGACCTGGCCCTGCAGCACGTTGGCCGCGGAGTTCAGGCCGACCATGCCGAGGGTCTTGGCCAGCTTGCCCAGCTGGGTGTGCAGGGTGCCCAGGGCATCGGCCGGGGACACGCCGCGCTCGATCAGGTCGAGCTGGTCCTTGACCGTGGTGAGTTCCTCGCGGATCGCCGCCGACAGCGAGCGCATCACCGCCTGGCCGGGACCGGACAGGCGCTGCGACTCGTCTTCCAGCAGGTGGTCGGTGAACGGCAGCGGCGCCAGGCCGAACACCTCGCGCAGCTCGCTGGCCCGCGGGCCGCGGGTGTCGGCCAGGGCGGTGAGGTAGAGCAGTTCCTTGAGCAGCTGGCGCGGCGCCTCGTAGTTGGCGTTGGCCAGCAGTTGCTTAAGTTCCCGGTCCAGGCGCGAGAACAGCTGCTTGCGCGCCTTGCGCGGCAGCATCTGCGCATCCACCAGAGCTTCCAGGGCGCCCGCGCCTATCCAGCACAGGCGGCTGCGCTGGCCGTAGCCGAGCAGCGCGTCGAGGCGCGCCAGGGCGCGCCCCATCAGCTTGAGGCCGGAGTAATGGTCCTGTTCGCGCACCAGGGCGAGCAGGCCGACCTGGTACATGTGCCGCAGGCGGCGGACTTCCTGGGCGCGGTCGGCCACCGTGGGCACCGCGCGGGGCGCTGCCGGGCGCGGCAGGTCCAGGCGCGCGCTGAAGAAGAAGCTCTCCGGCAGCACCGGCTGGCCGGCGGCCAGGCGCACGTCGTTGATCGCCGGCAGCAGCAGCTCGGGGATTTCCTGGCGGTTGGCCTCCAGGTTCTCCAGGTAGCGACGCAGCACGTACAGGGCATTGCCCAGGGCGGCCAGCTGGCCGTCGCGCTCCTCACCGACACCGGTGGGGATGTCGGTGGCCAGCTGCAGGGCTTCCTGGGCCAGCAGCTCGGCGCCGGCCAGTTCGATCAGGTTGAGGGTGCCGCGGATCTGCGCCAGGCATTCGACCGCGTGTTGCAGCAGGCTGCCGTTCTGGCGCTCGGCGATGAATTGCTCGAGGTTCTGCTCGGCCTGCTCCATGGTGGCGAAGAGTTCATCGCGCACCAGACTGAGGGAGGTGGCTCCAGTGACCATCGGGCTAACGCGCCTCCTGCGCGAGGGAGTAATGGGGCATCAGTCGGCGAACTCCGGCTGCTGCTTGCTCATGTGGGCGGCCATGGCCTTCTGCAGGTCGGCCGATTGCAGCATGGCGGCGTTCCAGGTGGCGATGTATTCCAGGCCGTCCTCGACGCTGTGGTCGCGGGCGTAGCGGATCATCTCCTTGGTGCCACGGATGGCGATCGGCGACTTGCCGGCGATCTGCCGCGCCAGCTCGAACACGCCGTCGAGCAGCGCCGCGCTGTCGGCGTAGCTGCGGTTGACCAGGCCGATGCGCACCGCCTCGGCGGCGTCGACCATGCGCCCGGTGTAGGCCAGCTCGCGCATGATGCCGTCGCCGATCAGCCGCGGCAGGCGCTGCAGGGTGCCGACGTCGGCGGCCATGCCCATGTCGATTTCCTTGATGGAGAACTGCGCGTCTTCGCTGCAGTAGCGCATGTCGCAGGCCGAGATCAGGTCGATGGCGCCACCCAGGCAATAGCCCTGCACGGCGGCGAGCACCGGCTTGCTGCAGGCGTCGATGGCGTTGAACGAGGCCTGCAGCTCGAGAATCTTGCGGCGCAGGGCGCGGGCGTTGCGGCCGACGTCCTTGCCCAGCTGGCTGCCGGCCTGGGCCAGCAGCATCAGGTCGATGCCGGCGGAGAAATGCTTGCCGGCACCGGAAATCACCACCACGCGGACTTCATCCGTTTCATCGGCCCAACGGAAGATATCGACGATCTCGCGCCAGAAATCGGCGTTCATCGCGTTGACTTTTTCCGGGCGATTGATGATCACATGCGCGATCTTGTCGGCCAGTTCGACGCGAAATGCTTTGTACTCGGTCACGGGGGAAACCCTCGGGAATGCCCTGCTCTGCTGTGCGCGGCAGTTCTTGTAGTGATGGCGTGCCACTATAACAAGGCAAGGGCAAAAGTCGATGCCGGCCTATGTGACACAGGGCACGCTCCAGCTGCGAACGGGCGCTAGTCGATTTCCGCCACCGGCAGGCCCTGCTGGCGGTTGCGCCATTGCCGCCAGGTGTACATCGGGATGCCCGCCATGAACACCAGGAAACCCCAGAAGATGGCCTGCTCGCCGGTGCCGTAGAGGGCCCACAGCGAGTAGAGGAAGCCCAGCGAGCCGACGGCGATCAGCTGCGGCCGCGAGCGCGGCGAGAACTCGCTGGTGCGTACCGCCAGCAGTTGCAGCAGCGCCGCGGTGCAGAAGGCGTAGGGCACCACGCCGGTCATGGTGCCGAGCAGGATGATGACGTTGAACACGTCCACCAGGTCGCCCTGGCCGTCGATCAGCACCAGCACCGTCACCAGCAGCCCCGAGGCCCACAGGCCGTTGGCCGGGGCGCCGTGCTTGTTGAGCCTGCCGAGGGATTCGGGGAACAGCCCGTCGCGCGCCGGCGCCACCGGGATCTGCCCCTGCAGCAGCACCCAGCCGTTGAGCGCGCCGAGGCAGGCGATCACCGCGCCGGCGGCCACCAGGTAGTAGCCCCAGTCGCCCATCAGCACGCGCGCGGCGTCGGCGAAGGGCGAGGTCGACTTGGCCAGCACCTCCGGCGGCATCAGGCCCTGCACCGAGGTGATCGACAACACGTACACACCGGCCGCGGCCAGGGTGCCGAACAGCGTGGCGCGCGGGATGGTGCGCTTGGGGTCGCGCACGTCGTCGGCCGGCACCGTCGCCGACTCCAGGCCGATGAACGACCAGAGCGTCAGCGCCGCGGTGGTGGCGATGGCCTGGGCGTAGCCCATGTTCGGCAGTTGCTCGCGCGGCGGAATGGCCAGGTAGTCGGGGTTGAAGTGCAGCCAGCCGAGCACCCCGACCAGCAGCAGCGGGATGAGCTTGAGCGCGGTGAGCAGGTTCTGCACCACGGCGAAGGTGGCGATGCCGCGCAGGTTGATGAAAGTGCACAGCCAGATGGCGCCGATGGCGGTGGCCACCATCAGCAGCGGGTCGGCCAGCGCCGGGATGAACACCCGCAGGTAGCCCACCAGGGTCACGGCGATGGCGGCGTTGCCGATCCACGCGGCCTTCCAGTAGGTCCAGGCGCACAGGTAGCCGGCGAAGCTGCCGAAGCCCTCGCGGGTGTAGGCGTAGGGCCCGCCGGCGCCGGGGTTGAGCCGCGCCAGGCGGGCGAAGGTGAAGGCCAGCAGCACCGCGCCGGTGCTGGAGACCAGCCAGCCGAACAGGCTGAGCCCGCCATAGGCGGCGAGGCTGGAGGGCAGCAGGAAGACGCCCGAGCCGACCATGTTGCCGATCACCAGCGCGGTACAGCTCCAGAACCCCATGCTGCCTTTCTTGGCAGCCTCTCCCCCGCTCATCCTCGCTCCTTAGGTTCCGCCGCCCTGGACGACGGAATCAGCTGTCGGCATTTTCCACGATGCACTCAACTGTATAGCAGCGCCGGCCGTCCACGTCCTGCACCTGCAGGCCATGCACATCGGAATCGAAACCGGGGAAGTCGTGTTCGAAGGTCCGGGCGAAGGCCAGGTAGTCGAGGATCGAGCGCGTCGCCTCGGTGAAGCGCTCGCCCGGCATGATCAGCGGGATGCCCGGCGGGTAAGGCACCAGCATGACCGCGGCGATGCGCCCTTCGAGGCGCTCGATGGGCACCGCCTCGACCTCGCCGCGCACCAGTTGGGTGTAGGCATCGGCCGGGCGCAGCGCCAGTTCCGGCAGGATGGTGTACATGCGGCGCATGGCCTTGGCCGTGGCGTGCTCGCGGTAGCAGGCGTGCAACTGCTCGCAGAGGTCGCGCAGGCCCATGCCGGCGTAGCGCGCCGGGGCGGCCTGGAGCACGCTGGGCAGCGCCTCGGACAGCGGCGCGTTGCCGTCGTAGCTGCGCTTGAACTCCAGCAGCTCGGTGACCAGGGTGCTCCACTTGCCCTTGGTCACGCCCATGGAGAACAGCACCAGGAAGGAGTACAGGCCGGTCTTCTCCACCACCAGGCCGCGCTCCCAGAGGAAGCGGCCGACCACCGCGGCGGGAATGCCGTGCTCCTCGAGACGCCCGGCGGCGTTCAGGCCCGGGGTGGCCAGGGTGACCTTGATCGGGTCGAGCAGCACGTAGTCGTCTTCCACCTCGCCGAAGCCGTGCCACTCGGCGTCGGGCTCCAGCAGCCAGTCGCGGGTGCGCACCTCGTCGGTGCCTTCCACCCCCGGCGGCTGCCACACGCAGAACCACCAGTCGCCGGCCGCCAGGTTCTGCTGCACGTTGGCCAGGGCGCGGCGGAAGCTCAGGGCCTCGTCGAAGGTCTCCTGGATCAGCGAACGCCCGGCCGGGCCTTCCATCATCGCCGAGGCCACGTCCAGCGAGGCGATGATGCCGTACTGCGGCGAAGTGGAGATGTGCATCATGAAGGCTTCGTTGAAGCGCGCGCGGTCCAGGCGCCGCTTGCCGCCGTCCTGCACGTGGATCATCGAGGCCTGGCTGAAGGCCGCCAGCATCTTGTGCGTGGAATGCGTGGTGAACACCAGCGGGCCGTCCTCGCCGCGGCTGGTGGCCATGCCGTAGCGGCGGTCGTAGAACTCGTGGAAGGCGGCGTAGGCGTACCAGGCCTCGTCGAAGTGCAGCACCTCGACGCTGCCGTCCAGGGCCTGCTTGATCAGCTCGGCGTTGTAGCACAGGCCGTCGTAGGTGGAGTTGGTCACCACCGCCAGCCGCACCTTCGGCTCGCGGCCGCGGGCCAGGGGGTTGGCGGCGATCTTCGCGGCGATCGACTCGCGGCTGAACTCGGACAGCGGAATGGGCCCGATGATGCCCAGCTCGTTGCGCTCCGGGCACAGGTACAGCGGGATGGCGCCGGTCATGATGATCGAGTGCAGCACCGACTTGTGGCAGTTGCGGTCCACCAGCACCAGGTCGTCGCGGCTGACCATGGAGTGCCAGACGATCTTGTTCGCCGTGGAGGTACCGTTGATCACGAAGAAGGTGTGGTCGGCGCCGAAATTGCGCGCGGCGCGGGCCTCGGCTTCGGCGAGCGGGCCGGTGTGGTCCAGCAGCGAGCCCAGCTCGGGCACCGAAACGGACAGGTCCGAGCGCAGGGTGTTCTCCCCGAAGAACTGGTGGAAGGCCTGCCCCACCGGGCTCTTGCGGTAGGCCACGCCGCCGCCGTGGCCGGGTGTGTGCCAGGAATAGTTGGACTGCGCGGTGTGCTCCACCAGGGCGCGGAAGAACGGCGGCAGCAGGCCCTCCAGGTACTTGCGCGCGGCCCGCGAGACCTGGCGGGCGAGGAAGGGCACGGTGTCTTCGAACAGATAGAGGATGCCACGCAGTTGGTGCAGGTCGGCCATGGACTCGGCCGGCGCGTTCTCGATGGTCATCTGCTCGCCAAGGGCGAAGATCGGCAGCTGCGGCGCGCGCACCCGCGCCACGCGGATCAGCTCCACCACGTCCTGCAACAGGCGCTGGTTCTCCCCCGCCCCCTCGGCGGCGACCAGGATGCAGGCCAGGCCATGGTGGGTGGAGGCGACGATGCGCCCCTCGGTGGCGCTGGCGGTGGACAGGATGCTGAAGCCGTCCAGTTCCAGTTCGCGGGCGATGCCGCGGACGCGGTCGCCGGCGACGGTGTCGGCCTTGATGTCGCGGTGGACGATGAGGATGGGGAATTTCAGATCTTTATACATTGTGAGCCCCGAATGCTGACGGAGGCTTTCCGTCGATCCCCTGCAGCGTATGGGCTTACATTCCGCAGGGGAATAGGGTCGGCTGTTGGCTATAAGAATAGGTCGCACGGGCGAAAGGCGGGGCTGGGGAGGTCGGCTTCAAGAGCGCCCTCTCGCCAGCGCGCGGAGGTCACCGACTGCGCGAGGTGCTTTTCGTAGGATGGGTTGAGCCTGCGAAACCCATCGGGCCAGGGTGATGGGTATCGCTTCGCTCAACCCATCCTACGAGGAGACCTGCCCCGCAGGAGCGGACTCCGTCCGCGATCGGATTCACCGGCGGCACGAACAGCCCCACATGACAGCCCCGCCCCACTCCGGCATCCTTGACCCTCCGCCCCGCCCCCACGAGAGCGCAGATGAACCTGCCCCCCCGACAGCAAGACATCCTCGACCTGGTCCGCGAACGCGGCTACCTGAGCATCGAGGAGCTGGCCCAGCAGTTCGCCGTCACCCCGCAGACCATCCGCCGCGACATCAACCAGCTCGCCGAGCGCAGCCTGCTGCGCCGCTACCATGGCGGCGCGGCCTGGGACTCGAGCATCGAGAACACCGCCTACAACACCCGCGCCGACCAGATGCGTGACGAGAAGCAGCGCATCGCCGAGGCGGTGGCGGCGCAGATTCCCGACGACGCCTCGCTGTTCATCAACATCGGCACCACCACCGAGGCCATCGCCCGCGCCCTGCTCGGGCATCGCCACCTGAAGATCATCACCAACAACCTGCACGTCGCCGCCACCCTCAGCGCCAAGGACGATTTCGAAGTGCTGGTGGCCGGCGGCACCGTGCGCGGCGACGGCGGCGTGGTCGGCCAGGCCGCGGTGGACTTCATCGAGCAGTTCCGCGCCGACTTCGCCCTGGTGGGCATCAGCGGCATCGACGAGGACGGCAGCCTGCTGGACTTCGACTACCAGGAAGTGCGCGTCTCCCGCGCCATCATCGACAACGCCCGGCAGGTGTTCCTCGCCGCCGACTCCAGCAAGTTCGGGCGCAACGCCCTGGTGCGCCTGGGGCCGATCGGCCTGGTCGACCGCCTGTTCACCGACGCCGCGCCGCCGCCCGCTGTGGCGCGCCTGCTGGCCCAGCACAAGGTGCAGCTGGAGCTGGTCTGACGCGGCCTGCGTTCGAATCCGAAAATCCCCGGTAAATCAGCCGAATGGCTGGGCTTCAGCCTGGCCATCCGGCGTTCGCTCGCCTATCATATTTTCGAATTCGAACGCATTTATGTTCATTTCCAGCCAAGAGGACGCCCCATGAGCCATTCCCACAAGCGCTCCGCTCCCCTGGCTGAGGTCTACGACCTGGCGGTGGTCGGCGGCGGCATCAATGGCGCGGGCATCGCGGCGGACGCCGCCGGGCGCGGCCTGCTCACCTTCCTTTGCGAACAGCACGACCTGGCCAGCCACACCTCCTCTGCCAGCAGCAAGCTGGTCCACGGCGGCCTGCGCTACCTGGAACACGGCGAATTCCGCCTGGTGCGCGAGGCCCTGGCCGAGCGCGAGGTGCTGCTGGCCAAGGCGCCGCACATCGTCCACCCGCTGCGTTTCGTGCTGCCGCACCAGCCGCACCTGCGCCCGGCCTGGATGATCCGCGCCGGGCTGTTCTTCTACGATCACCTGGGCCGGCGCGAGAAACTGCCCGCCTCGCGTGGTCTGCGTTTCGGCGCCGACAGCCCGCTGCAGGAACACCTGCGCCGCGGCTTCGAGTATGCCGACTGTTCCGTCGACGACGCCCGCCTGGTGGTGCTCAACGCCATGGCCGCCCGCGAGCGCGGCGCCCACGTGCACCCGCGCACCCGCTGCGTCAGCGCGCGGCGCAGCAAGGGCCTGTGGCACCTGCACCTGGAGCGCGACGACGGCAGCCTCTATTCCATCCGCGCCCGCGCCCTGGTCAACGCCGCCGGGCCCTGGGTGGCGCAGTTCCTCCGCGACGACCTGCGCCAGCGGCCGCCCTACGGCATCCGCCTGATCCAGGGCAGCCACCTGGTGGTGCCGCGGCTGTACGAGGGCGAGCAGGCGTACATCCTGCAGAACGAGGACCGCCGCATCGTCTTCGTCATCCCCTACCTGGGGCGCTTCACCCTGATCGGCACCACCGACCGCGAATACCTGGGCGACCCGGCGAAGGTGCAGATCAGCGACGAGGAAACCGGCTACCTGCTGGCGGTGGTCAACGCCCACTTCAAGCGCCAGTTGCATCGCGAAGACATCCTCTGGAGCTTCTCCGGGGTGCGCCCGCTGTGCGACGACGAATCCGACGAGCCGTCCGCCGTCACCCGCGACTACACCCTGGCGCTGCAGGGCGCGCCAGGCGAGGCGCCGCTGCTGTCGGTGTTCGGCGGCAAACTGACCACCTACCGCAAGCTGGCCGAGGCCGCCCTGGCCGAGCTGGCGCCGACCTTCCCGCGCCTGGGCCCGGCCTGGACCGCCGAAGCCCCGCTACCCGGCGGCGAAAACATGAGCAGCCCCGAGGACCTGGCCGTCGAACTACTGGCCAGGCACCCCTGGCTGCCGGCCGGCCTGGCGCGGCGCTGGGCCACCAGCTATGGCACGCGCAGCTGGCGCCTGCTCGACGGCGTGAAGGGCGAAACCGACCTGGGCGAACACCTGGGCGCCGGGCTCTACGCCCGCGAAGTGGACTACCTGTGCCGCGAGGAATGGGCCGAAGGCGCCGACGACATCCTCTGGCGCCGCAGCAAACTGGGGCTGTTCCTCGATGCCGCGCAGAAGCTGCGCCTGGCCGAGTACCTGGCCCGAGAACATCCGCGCAAAGCGAGCGTGCAGGTAGCCTGAGGCGGGCTCAGAGCGAAGCGTTCAACTCGCTGATCAGCGCCTCGCGGTGCTTGAGCGAGGCCAGCGCGCTCTCGCCCAGGCGCCCGGCCACTTCGCTTAGCAGGCCCTGGGCCAGGAGCATGAAGGCGCACATGCTGTTGCTGTAGAACAGGCTGTGGTTGGGCACGTAGAAGCTGTGCGCCGCCACCCGCGCCAACGGCGAACTCGAAGAATCGGTTAGGGCCACCACCTCGATGCCATGGCGCGCCGCCACTTCGGCAGTGGCCAGCACGCTGGGCGTATAGGGGAAGCAACTGGCGACCACCAGCACGTCGCCGGCATCCAGTTGGGCGAGCGCATCGGCCACGCCCTGGCGGTTGGAGTCCAGCGCCGCCACATCGGGGCGCAGCATCCCCAGGCCGTAGGACATGAACAGCGCCAGCGAGGTGAACTGGCGCATGCCATGGATGCGCACGCGGCGCGCGCCGGCCAGCAGCTCCACCACGCGGGCGAACGCTTCCGGCTCCACCTGCTCGATCAGGCTGGCGATGTTGGCGCTTTCCTGCCGGCCCAGGCGCGTCAGGCGCGACAGGGTGCTGTCGGCGGGGGTCAGCAGCAGGCGCGAGGCCTGGTCGCTGTAGAAGCTCTTGCCCTCGGTCAGCTCGCGGCGGAACACGTCCTGGAACTTGCTGAAGCCGCCGTAGCCCAGGCGCTGGGCCAGCCGCGAGAGGGTCGAGGCATTGACCCCCAGCTGCTCGGCCAGCTCACTGATGGACGACACCGCGGTGCGCTGCGGCGCCTCGATCAGCGCCGTCAGCACGCGGCGCGAGCTGGCGCCCAGGGAGATGCCCGCCTCGCCGCGCTCGATGTCCTCCAGCAGTTGCTTGAGGGCTCCCAGGTTGTCGGGCAGGGCGGCGGGCGCTTGGCTCATCATGCAGGTCCAGGTTCGGGATCGGGGCGGACACTGCCCCGGGCCTCGACCTCGCGGGTGTCGGGCTGGCAGTGGACGCGCCATTCTACCGAGTTCGCCCCGATGCGGAACACGGCCGTGGCCAGGGTGTTCTCCTCGTCCGGGTCGTCCGCCGCGCGGCGGTACACCGGCAGTTCGGCATCCGCCGTGTCGCGCAGGATGGCCAGCGCTTGGCCCTCGTCCAGCAGCGCGGGCGCCCCGGCCAGCAAGGCATCGACGCGCTGCTGGCGGCTGCCGGAACTGCCGGTGATGCGCTGGCCGGCGGCGTCCAGGCCGGCATCCAGCAGGTGGTTGGAATGCCCCGCCGGGTGCTGGATTTCGCGCACCGCCACGCCGGTGGAACAGGCTTCGACGCTGAACAGCTGGCTCGCCCCCACCTGCCCCAGGGCATGGTGGAAGGCCCCGGCGCGCCCCGCCGTGGACAGCACGGCGACGGCCTGCGCCAGGCTGCCGGCATCCAGCACCGCCCGAGCCAGCACCTGGCGCGGCAGGCCCGCCGGGATGGCGCGCGGGCGGATGTTGTTGACCGTGCTGACCAGCCCACGCTCGTTCACCGCAAAGGTGTGGCCGGGGATCGAGCCGGGATAGACGAAGCTGGTGAAACCCAGGCCCTGCTCGGGTTGCGCCTGGAGCAGGCCGCAGAAGCCGTCGAGCAATGGCAGGCCGTCCTCGTTGTGAGCGATCAGCCAGCCGCCCTCGGCGGGGCCGAACACCGTGGTGCAGCCATCGACGCTGGCGTCCTGGACGAAATCGCCACGGCAATTCCACAGGAAGACTTCCTCCAGCGGCAATTCCAGGCCGTCGGCCAGGCCGCGCAGTTCGTCCCAGATGCGCGGGAACTGCGCCTGGACCTGCGCCTGCATGCGCTGCGCCGCGGCCGAGCCGGCCCGCGCCGCCAGGCTGCGCCACAGCGGCAGGGGGCGCAGGCGCTGGTGCACCGCGTCGCGGCCGAAGCGGCCCAGGCCCAGGCCGATTTCGTAGGCGCTGCCGGCAAGGTTCAGGGGGCTCAGGCTCATGGGGCGACCTTCAGGCGACATGTTGCAGGAACTCCCGCAGGCGCGGGCTGGTGGGGTTGCCGATCAGGCTGGCGGGCTCGCCGTCCTCGGCGATGCGGCCCTTGTCGATGAAGATCAGCCGCGAGGCGACCTTGCGCGCGAAGTCGATCTCGTGGGTGACGATGACCATGGTCATGCCCTCCTCCGCCAGGTCCTTCATCACCTGCAGCACCTCGTGGCGCAGCTCCGGGTCCAGCGCCGAGGTCGGCTCGTCGAACAGCATCAGCTTGGGCTTCACCGCCAGGGCGCGGGCGATGGCCACGCGCTGCTGCTGGCCGCCGGACAGCTCCGACGGGTAGTGCCCGGCGCGCTCGGACAGGCCGACCTTGGCCAGCAGCTCGCGGGCCAGCGCCTCGGCCTCGGCCTTCTTCGCCCCGCGCACGCGGATCGGGCCGAAGGCCACGTTCTCCAGCGCGGTCATCTGCGGGAACAGGTGGAACTGCTGGAACACCATGCCCGCCTCCTGGCGGATCAGGCGCTCGTCCACCTTGGGATCGTTGACCTCCATGCCGTCGACGAACAGCTCGCCGCCGGTGATCACCTCCAGCTTGTTGATGCAGCGCAGCAGCGTGGACTTGCCCGAGCCGGAGGGGCCGATGATCACCACCACCTCGCCGGAACCGATCTTCAGATTGATGTCGTGGAGCACCTCGGTCTGGCCGAAATGCTTGGAAACCCGCTTGAACTCGATCATAGGATCTTCAGCCTCGACTCCATGCGCCGCAGCACGTAACTCAATACCAGGGTGATGACCAGGTAGATCACCGCCACCGCCGACCAGATCTCCATCGCCCGGAAGTTGCCGGCGATCACCTCCTGGCCCTGGCGGGTCAGCTCGGCCACGCCGATGACGATGAACAGCGAGGTGTCCTTGATGCTGACGATCCACTGGTTGCCCAGCGCCGGGATCATCCGCCGGAAGGCCAGCGGGGCGATCACGTAGCGCAGGGTGTCGCGCCCGGACAGCCCCAGGGCCAGCCCCGCCTCGCGGAACCCGCGGTTCACCGAGAGCAGCGCGCCGCGGGTGATCTCGGCGATGTAGGCGCCGGAGTTGATCATGATGGTGACCACCGCCGCGCTGAACGGATCGATGCGCACCGGGACCATCAGCGGCAGGGCGAAGTAGATGAACATCACCTGGACCATGATCGGCGTGCCGCGGATCAGCTCGACGAACACCAGCGCCAGGCGGCTGGAGAAGAAGCCGCCGTAGGCGCGGGCAACGCCGGCCAACAGGCCGATCACGGCGCCGCCGGCAAGGCCGAGGATGGAAATCCACAGGGTCAGCCGGGCGCCCTCGAGCAGCACCGGCAGCGCGTCCCAGATGGCGGACCATTGGAAATGCATGGGGTTCTACCTCCGGCTCACTTGGGGTCGGTGCCGAACCACTTGCGGTAGATCTGCGCGTAGGTGCCGTCTTCGCGCAGCTTCTTCAGCGCCGCGTTGACCGGCTCGCGCAGCTCGCTGCCCTTGGGGAAGCCGATGCCGTACTGCTGCGCCATCATCTGCTCGCCGACCGCCTTCACCTGGCCGTCCCCGGCGGTCTTGATGTAGTAGAGGACGTTGGGCGTGTCGTGCATGGCGGCGTCGACGCGGCCGGTGCGCAGCTCCAGGTAGGCGTTGTCGATGTTGGGGAACTGGCGCAGGTCGGCGGCCTTGAGGTTGGCCTTGGCGTAGTCCGCCGCCGAGGTACCGCTCTTCACCGCCAGGCTCTTGCCGGCGATGTCGGCCTCGCCCTTGATGCTGTCGTTGTCGGCCTTGACCATCAGCAGGAAGCCGCTGTCGTAGTAGCCGTCGGAGAAGTCGATGACCTGCTTGCGGTCTTCCTTGATGGTGATGCCGGCCAGCGCGGCGTCGACGTTGCGCGTCTGCAGCGCGGGGATGATGCCGTTGAAGTCCATCGGCTTGAGCTGGTAGGTGACGCCCATCTCCTTGGCGATGGCCGCCCACAGGTCGATGTCGAAGCCGACGTACTTGTCGCCCTGCTTGAACTCGAAGGGCACGAAGGCGGTGTCGGTGGCGATCAGCAGTTCCTTGCCGGCGGCCTGGGAATGGGCGGCGGCGAGCAGGGACAGCGCGGCGAAGGAGGCTTGAAGCAGCTTTTTCATGCAGGTCTTCCTCTTGCAGGTCGGTGGATGCGCCCCGCCTGGGCGGGGCGCGCATTAGCGGCAGTTCGATCGCAACGGGCCGGGGCCCGGACTTTATTGTTTTGAGCGGCTAACCCACGGAAGGGGCTGCATGCACAGAGTGCTTTTTCGCAAAATAAACATGCAATAAATTCGATTGCAAGTATTTTTCTCACGCATTGCCGAGGCTTTGCGGACGAGAGCCAGGCGGAATTTCGCCTTTAGCCTCTCTGTTTCGCTGCTTTCAGCCCATCGTGAACTGTCCGGGCTGCGCAACGGGCGCGCAACAAAAGATTGCCAAGATCAAAAATGCAATTAATATTTGCGCAATCACCCCGGAGGTCACCATGAGCCACGTCCTGCACCGCAGCCTCACCCAGTCCTACCCCACGGCCGTCCGCGGCGACGGCGCCTACCTGGTCGACAGCGAAGGCCGCCGCTACCTGGACGCCAGCGGCGGCGCGGCGGTGTCCTGCCTGGGCCACAGCGACGCGGCGGTGATCGAGGCGGCGCGCCGGCAGGTCGGCACCCTGGCCTATGCGCACAGCTCCTTCTTCACCACCGAGCCCATGGAACAGCTGGCGGACTTCCTGGTCGCCCGCGCGCCGGCGGGCATGCGCTCGGTGTACTTCGTCAGCGGCGGCTCCGAGGCGGTGGAGGCGGCGCTCAAGCTGGCCCGCCAGTACTTCGTGGAGATCGGCCAGCCGCAACGCACGCACCTGATCGCCCGCCGCCAGAGCTACCACGGCAACACCCTCGGCGCCCTGGCCACCGGCGGCAACGCCTGGCGGCGCCAGCAGTTCCAGCCGCTGCTGATCGACGTCAGCCACGTCAGCCCCTGCTACGCCTACCGCGACCAGGCCGCCGGGGAGACGCCCGAAGCCTATGGCGAACGCCTGGCCCGGGAGCTGGAGGCGGAAATCCTCCGCCTGGGCGCGGACAAGGTCATGGCCTTCGTCGCCGAGCCGGTGGTGGGCGCCACCCTCGGCGCGGTGCCCGCGGTGCCCGGCTACTTCAAGCGCGTGCGGGAAATCTGCGACCGCCACGGGGTGCTGCTGATCCTCGACGAGGTGATGTGCGGCATGGGCCGCACCGGCAGCCTGTTCGCCGCCGAGCAGGAAGGCATCGGCGCCGACCTGATCACCATCGCCAAGGGCCTGGGCGCCGGCTACCAGCCCATCGGCGCCACCCTGGTGAGCGAGCGCATCCACAATGCCATCGCCCAGGGCTCGGGCTTCTTCCAGCACGGCCACACCTACATCGGCCACGCCACCGCCTGCGCCGCGGCCCTGGCGGTGCAGAAGACCATCGAGGAACGCGGCCTGCTGGCGCGCGTGCGCAGCCTCGGCCTCGACCTGCAGCAGCGGCTGCAACAGGCCTTCGGCGCCCACCCGCATATCGGCGACATCCGCGGCCGCGGGCTGTTCCAGGGCCTGGAACTGGTGGCCGAGCGCGACGGCAAGGCGCCCTTCCCCGCCGAGGCGAAGCTGCACGCGCGGATCAAGAAGGCCGCCATGCAGGAAGGCCTGCTGTGCTATCCCATGGGCGGCACCCTGGACGGCCGCCGCGGCGACCACATCCTCCTGGCGCCGCCCTTCATCCTCGAAGAGGCGCAGCTGGACGAACTGGTGGACAAGCTGCAACGCGCCATCGACCAGGCCATCGGCAGCCTCTGAGGAAAGCCCATGAAGATCACCTCGCGCCTCACCCCGCTCACCGACGCGAACATGGACGACGAGCAGCGCCGCGTGCTGAGCGACATCCTCAGCGGCCCGCGCGGCAACCTCGACGGCCCCTTCCTGGCCTGGGTGCACAGCCCGCAGCTGGCCGACAGCGCACAGAAACTGGGCGCCTTCTGCCGCTACGGCACGCGCCTGGAACTGCGCCTGAGCGAACTGGCGATCCTGGTTACCGCCGCCTGGTGGCAGTCCCAGGCGGAATGGCAGATCCACGAACCCATCGCGCGCCAGGCAGGTTTGGCCGAAGGCGTGATCGAAGCGCTGCGGCGTGGTGAGGAACCGCCTTTCGAGCGGGATGATGAACGCCTGGTCTATCGCCTGGGGCGTAGTCTCTATGCGAATAAACGCATCGAGCAGGCGCTCTATGACGAGGGGGTGGCTGTCTTTGGCGAGGCAGGGATGGTGGAACTGGTGGGCATCTTCGGTTACTACGCGCTGGTGGCCATGACCCTCAACGCCTTCGCGGTGCAGCGCGAGACGGAGGCGCCGCTGCCCTTCGCCGAGCCCTGAATTGCGGGCGGGCGCGGCTTCCCGTAGGAGCAACCGTCTTGCCAGCCGCGCCGAAGTGCTCTTCGTAGGAGCGGACCTTGTCCGCGATAGCCGGACGCCCCGGCGCGATTCGCGGATGAGATCCGCTCCTACGCTGCCCCACCCACACCATCCCCCCGTAGGGGCGCGCCCTGCGCGCGAAATCGCGGGCAGGGCCCGCTCCTACAGGTCGCCGGGGGGCACGGTATTCCTCCCCGTAGGAGCGGACCTTGTCCGCGATAGCCGGACATCCCGGCGCGATTCGCGGATGAGATCCGCTCCTACGCTGCGCCACCCGCGCCATTCCCCTGTAGGAGCGCGCCCTGCGCGCGATATCGCGGGCGCAGCCCGCGCCTACCCGGCCAACTGCGCCTCCAGCTCGGCGATGCGCGCCTGCAGGCGTTCGCGTTCGGCGCGGGCCGGGCCTATGTCTTCGTAGACGCTGATCAGGTGCTCCGGCAGGCCGTCCTGGCGGCGGCGCTGCAGCGAGGTGCGGGCGCGCACCCAGACGTAGCGGCCGTCCTTGCGCCGGCAGCGCTTTTCCACCACGTAGCGGTCGATCTCGCCGGCCAGCATGCTGCGCAGCAGCTGCAGGGTGCGCTCCAGGTCGTCGGGGTGGGTGAGTTGCTGGAAGGTCATGCCGTAGAGTTCCTCGGCGCTATAGCCGAGCAGTTCGCAGAGGCTGCCGTTGACGCGCTGCCAGGTGCCGTCCAGGCCGATGTAGGCCAGCGCGCCCCAGGTCAGCTCGAAGATGGCGCGCAAGCGCTCCTCGCTGTTGCGCAGCTCTTCCTCGGCGGCCATGCGCGCGGTGTTGTCCATGCTGATGCCGACTATCTTCACCGAGCGCCCGGCGCTGTCCTTGATCACCCGGGCGCGGGAGGCGATCCAGCGCAGCTCGCCGTCCGGGCGGTAGATGCGGAAGTCGCACTCGCAGCCGCTGCCCTCGGCGATGGCCTGGTCGTACATGGCGCGCATGGCGGCCACGTCCTCGGCCGGCAGGTGCGGCCAGAAGTCCTGGTTGTGGCTCACCGGCCAGCCGTAGACCTCCTCGACGTTGGGCGAATAGGTCACCTCGTCGCTGATCAGGTTCCATTCCCAGGTGACGATGCGCGCGCTTTCCTGGGCCAGCTTCATGCGCGCCTCGCTCTCCATGATCTCGGCGGTGTAGCGGCGGCGCACGTCGGTCATCGGCAGTTCGATGGGCTCCAGCGCCTGCAGGTCGCGCACGGCTTCCTCGCCGTAGCGCAGCCAGATCCAGTTGACCTTGAGGAAGGCGGCCAGCTTGCGCAGGTTGTCGTAGTCGATCTCGCCGCCGCGCGTCCACTTGTGCACCGCGGTGCGCGAGATGCCCAGCGCTGTGGCCACGGCCTGCAGGGTCAGCTTGTTGAGCTCGAGCAATTCCTTGAGGCGGAAGGCGAAGCTGTTTTCCGTCATACGCGGTCCTGTGCTGGAAGAAGCCTGGAGCCGCAGTATACACAGCTGTAAACCGCCGGATTACAGCAAACCCCGGGGCGCACGGCCGTGCGCCCCGCCGGCTCACGCCAGGCCGGCCAGCTTCAGCCAATGGGCGTAGAAGCCCTCGGCCACGCGGTTCAGTTCGGCCACCTTGCGCGGCAGGTCGGCGAGCATCACCTCGGCGCTTTCCTGGCTCGGCTGGCTGGGGTCCAGGTACTGCGGCCAGCCGTTGATCCAGCCGCTGACCAGTTCCTCGGTCATCTCCGGGTGGCCCTGCAGGCCGAGGACGAAGCCGCCCCAGGAGAAGCCCTGGTTGGCGCACCAGGGACTGGACAGCAGGTGCTCGGCGCCCTCGGGCAGCTCGAAAGTGTCGCCGTGCCACTGGTAGATCGGGAATTCCTCGGGCAGGTGCGCCAGCCAGGGGCTCGCGGACTCCAGGCGGCGCATCGGCTGCCAGCCCATCTCGGTGTAGCCCTGCTGGCGGATGGACGCGCCCAGGGCCTTGGCCAGCAACTGGCCGCCCAGGCAATGGCCGATCAGCGGCACGCGGCGCTCGATGAAGCGGCGCAGCGCCGCCACCTCGGTGCGCAGCCAGGGCAGGTCGTCGTTCACGCTCATGGGGCCGCCCATGATGGCCACGGCCTTCGGGCGCTCCAGGTCGTAGCCGTCCAGCTCGCCGTGGTCGGCGCGGCGCACTTCGAAGCCCAGGCCAGCGCGGTCGAGCACGCGGGCCAGGTGGCCCGGCGGGCAGAAGTCGGCGTGGGTCAGGATCAGGATATCGGTCATGCTTACCTCCGCGCGGCAGTCTGCCGCAAAAGGCGCGCGACCATAACCCCCAGCGCGCCCGCGGGCAGGCCCGCACCGCCTTCCGGCGGCGCGGGCGCATGGGGTTCATGGGAGTGGGAAGCCGCCGGCCGACGCGGCCTGGCGGCGAGACGAAGGTGTTGGATCAGGGACGCAGGCTGCTCACTTCCTGGGTAACGCCCCAGCCGTCGAGCACACCTCCGAGCGGCGCCACGACTTCCTCCAGGTCGTGTTCGAATGCGCCGATCGCCGCGTGGGTGGCGAACATCACCTTGCTGATCTGCAGGTTCCAGCCACCGTCGGAACGGGCTTCGACCTGGGCCCTCAGGGATTCGCCGCGGAACTGCCGGGCGGCCTGGCGGGCGTTCTGTTCATCGGGAAAGATGGCGAAGAAGTCGATGGGATGAATGCGGGCGAAATCGAAGCCCCCTTCCTTCATCCGGCGCAGCACATTGACACTGATATCCTCCGAGAGGGGCTTTTCCATGGTACGCACCTCCTTTCGAGACGTTCAGGGTTTCACCTAGTTTCCCAGCCGATGCGGGCCTGGCTTGCGACCGGGCCCGCGGCGGGCACTCGCTGTGCCACAGGAAACGCCAAAAATGCTTCAACGTCCCCCAATTGGTCGCCAAAGGTCTTGAACTGGCAGGCAGGAAGGCCCGTCTGCCGGCAACCAACAGTTTCAGAGTAGCGTCTATGCCGGCCGAATGCCGCCTTACCGGTCAGTCGGTACGTTCGGCGGCGACGGGCGGCAGCGCCGCGGGGCGCGTCGCCAGCAGCAGGGCCGTCAGCACCAGGGCCATGCCCAGGGCGTGGCCGGCGCCGAAGCGCTCGCCCAGCAGGCTCACGCCGACCAGCGCCGAGCCCACCGGCATCAGCCCGGTGAACAACCCGGCGGTGCTGGCCGGCACCCGGGAAATGCCGCGGTACCACAGCAGGAACGACAGCACGCTGGCGCTCAGGGCGTAGAACAACGTCCAGCCCCAGGTCGCCGCCGGCACCGCGCGCCAGTCCAGCGCCCGCGCCTCGGGCAGCGCCAGCGGCAGGAACAGCAGCAGCCCGGCGAGGTTGACGCCCAGGGCCATGATCCAGGGGTGCAGGTGCAGCGACAGGCGCCGCGAGTAGATGGCGAACAGCGCCTCGGCGAGCACCGCGCCCAGCACCAGGGCATTGCCCGGCACGCCGCTGCGGCCGCCTGCCGGGCGCTCCAGCAGGTTCAGCGCGGCGATGCCCAGCACCGCCAGGGCGATGGCCAGCAGGCCGCGCGGCTCCAGGCGCTCGCGCAGCCACAGCCAGGCCAGCAGGGCGATGACGCTGGGCGTGGCGCTGGTGATGATGCCGGCGCTGGTGGCGGAGGTCAGCTGCACGCCGTGCAGCATGCACAGGCTGAACAGGAAGCAGCCGAAGAAGGCCTGCAGGAACAGCCCGCGGCAGGCGCCGCCATCCAGCCCCGCGCGCACCCGCGGCAGGGCCAGGCCGGGCAGCAGCACCAGGCTGGCGATAAGGAAGCGCAGCAGGGCGAACAGATAGACGGGCAGTTCTTCCAGCACCAGCTTGCCGATGGCGATGTTGCCGCCGACCAGCAGCATCGACAGGGCCAGGCAGAAATAGGCGAAAGGCATGGCGGCTTCCTTGCGACAGGCGAAGGGAAAGGCAGCCGACTTCCTACAGCTGCAGACCAGCCCTACAGCATCCGGGCTGCGCCCCATGGGTGCAAGCCCCTTTCCGTCAGTCGCGGCTGAGCCAGCCCATCACCCAGCGGTTGAGTGCCGGCGGCGACAGCTGGCCGGACCAATACATCGCCCGGAACAGCGCGCCGATGGGCCGGTGCACCTTGTCGCTGTGGGCCTGGCGCCAGGCCGCCGCGGCGATGTCCTCGGCCTTCAGGCGCACGCCCAGGCGGCGCAGCACCGGCGGCTCGTAGCCCTGGCTGGTGACCATGGGCGTGCGCACGAAGGGCGGCATCAGGTCGGCGACGCGGATACCATGGCGCCGCCATTCCAGCTCCAGCGCCTCGGTGAAGCCGCGCACGGCGAACTTCGAGGCCGAGTAGGTGGCCATCTCCGGCACCCCGTACAGTCCCGAGGCCGAGCCCATGTTCAGCACCTGGGCGCCGGGCGTGGCCTTGAGGTGCTCGAAAGCGGCATGGCAGCAGTTGAGCAGGCCCTGCACGTTGATCGCCAGCAGGCGGGCGTGGTCCTGCGCGGGGATTTCCTCGAAGCGGCCGAAGCGCAGGATGCCGGCGCAGTTGAACAGCAGGCGCAGGCGGCCGTCGCCGTCGCCGACGAAGTCCGCCACGGCCGCGCGCGCCGCCGCCGCATCGGTCACGTCCAGCGCCCGCTGCCAGGCGCCGCCCAGTTCGGCGGCGAGCCCGGTCAATGCCTCGGCGTTCAGGTCCAGCAGGCCGACGCGCCAGCCGCGGGCATGGAACAGCCGCGCGCTGGCCGCGCCTATGCCCGAGGCCGCGCCGGTGATGAGGATGCTGTGCATCAGCGCCCTCCCCCGAGGTGCCGGCCGAGAAAGCCCGCCACCTCGCCCAGGGCCTGGTCGGCGATGCGCAGCACCCCGGCGTGGGCCTGGAACACGTGCCAGCAGTCGCGGTAGCGCTGCAGGGTGACGTCCACTCCCCGCTTACGCGCCGCGCCGGCCAGACGCAGGCTGTCGTTGCGCAGCACTTCGTCCTCGCCGACCTGGATCAGCAGCGGCGGCAGCCCGGCCAGGTCGGCGAACAGCGGCGACAGCTGCGCCGAGTCGCGCGCCACGCCGGGCGGGCAGAACATCGCGATGGCGCTGTCCACCCAGGCGCGGCTGATCAGCGGGTCGCCGGCCTTTGGCTGGTGCCACTGGGTGCAGCTGACGTCGGTGACCGGCGAGAACACCACCAGCGCGCCGGGCAGCGGCAGGCCGCGTTCCTTCAGCGCCACGGCCAGTTGCAAGGTCAGGTGGCCGCCGGCCGAATCCCCGGCCACGGCCAGCCGCGCCGGGTCCTGGCCGCGCGCCAGCAGCGCCTGGTACACCGCCAGGGCATCCTCCAGCGGCGCCGGGAAGCGGTGCTCCGGCGCCAGGCGGTAATCCGCCGCGCACACGTCGAGGCGGCCCAGGCGCGCCAGGTTGGCGGTGATCGCCCGGTGCGTGGCCGGCGAGCCTACCAGGTAGGCGCCGCCGTGCAGGTAGAGCAGCGTGCGGCCTTCGCCCTGGCCCGCGCGCTGCCATTCGCAGGGCACCCCGGCGATGACTTCCGCGCTGCGCTGCACGCCGCGCGGGGTCAGGGTCGCGGCGGTGAGCGCATTGAGCACCCGGCGCTGCATCGGCACCGGGATCGACGGGCGCATCAGCCCGCGGAACAGCAGGCGCAGGGTGCCGCGCAGCAGGCCGGCGAGCAGGCGCTGCGAGGTGGAAACGGGCGGTACGAACTCAACGGGCGCATTCATAGTCGGCGAACTCCGGCTGGCGGGTCTGTTGGCGGTAGCGGAAGGTGAAGCCCGGCCAATTGTTGGTGTTGCGGCCGGCGGCGGTCTTGTACCAGCTGTCGCAACCGCTCTCCCACACAGTGTGCTGCAGGCCGTGCTGCAGGGCCTGGTTGTAGGCGCGCTGCACCTCGGGCTTCACGTCCAGGTAGCGCAGGCCCTGGCGGTCCAGGTGGCGCAGGCAGGCCAGCACGTAGGGGAACTGGCTCTCCAGCATGTAGACGATGGAGTTGTGCCCCAGGTTGGTGTTCGGCCCGTAGAGGATGAACAGGTTGGGGAAGCCGGCGACGCTGATGCCCTTGTAGGCCTCGGCGCCCTCGGCCCAGGCCTGTTCCAGCCAGCGCCCGCCCAGGCCCTGGACGCGCAGCGGGGCGAGGAACTCGGTGGCGGCGAAGCCGGTGCCGAAGACGATGGCGTCCACCGGGTGGCGCTGGCCGTCGCGGGTGACGACGGCGTCCCCGGTCACCCGCTCGATGCCGGCGTCGATCACCCGCACGTTGTCCCGCGCCAGCGCCGGGTAGTAGTCGTTGCTGATGAGGATGCGCTTGCAACCCAGCGGGTAGTCCGGGATCAACCGCCGGCGCAGCTGCGCGTCGGCGATGCCGCGGCGCAGGTTCAGGCGGAAGCTCAGTTGCATGAACTTCATCAGCGGCGGGAAGGTGGAGAAGGCCAGCACCCGCGCCTCGTGCTGCAGGTACTTGAGGCCGCGGTCCAGGCGCTGCAGCCAGGGCAGGCGCGCCTTCAGGCGGCGTTCCCAGGCGGCGTAGGGGCGGTCCGGCTTGGCGATCACGTAGGGCGCGCTGCGCTGGAACAGCAGCAGCTCGGCCACCTGCGGGGCGATGCGCGGGACGAACTGGATGGCGCTGGCGCCGGTGCCGATCACCGCCACGCGCTTGCCGCGCAGGTCGGCGCGGTGGTCCCAGCGCGCCGAGTGGAAGGCCACGCCCTTGAAGTCGTCGAGCCCGGCGATGCGCGGGTACAGCGGCCGGCTCAGCTGGCCGGTGGCGCAGACCAGGGCGCGAGCGCGCAGCGTCTGCCCGTCGGCACAGCGCACCTGCCATTCTCCGGCGGCCTCGTCGAAGCGGGCATCCACCGCCTCGCAGCCGAAGCGGATGCGTTCGCGCAGGCCGTACTTGTCGGCGCAGTGGCGCAGGTAGTCGAGGATTTCCCCCTGCGGGGCGAACTTGCGGCTCCAGTCGGCCTTGGGCTCGAAGGAAAAGGAATACAGGTGCGAAGGCACGTCGCAGGCGGCGCCGGGGTAGCTGTTCTCGCGCCACACGCCGCCGACGTCGGCGGCCTTTTCGAGGATCAGGTAGTCGTGAATGCCGGCCTGCTGCAAGCGGACGGCCAGGCCCAGGCCGCCGAAGCCGGCACCGATGATCAGCACGCGCAAGGGTGCCGGATCACGGGAAGTATTGTGCATTGTTGTGCTCCCGGTTTGGCTGGACGGCGGCCGCGCGGGGCCTGCCGTCATCCGCAGCGCTGGCGGATGAGCATAGGCTAGTGCCGCCGGCGGCGCCGGTTTATGGCATAGTCGGACATTAAATTGTGATTTCCGGACAAGACGGAGCCCGCGATGCCCGAGCAGCCCCGGCCCAGCCGCCGCAGTGCCCTGAGCGTGCAACTGCTCACCCAGTTCGGCCTCGACCACGGCCTGGCGCTGGAGGACTGCCTGCACGGCAGCGGCCTGGACCTGGCGGTGCTCGCCGACCCGGCCCGCGAGATCGACGCCGCCTGCGAGCTGCAGGTGCTGCGCAACCTGGCGCAGCGGCTGCCCGCCGGCAGCGGCCTGCAGGCCGGCCTGCGCTACCACCTGAACGCCTACGGCATCTGGGGTTTCGCCCTGCTCAGCAGCCCGACCTTCCGCAGCGCTGCCCTGCTCGGCCTGCGCTACCTGGGGCTGACCTACGTGTTCACCCGCCTGGAATTGCTGGAGGACGGCGCCGCGGCCCACCTGCTGTTGGACGACAGCGGCGTGCCAAAGGACGTCCGCGCCTTCGCCTGCGAACGCGACCTGGGCGGCGTGCTGCGTATCCAGCGCGACCTCACCGGGCGCCCGCTGCCGATCCTGCGCGCCGAATTCCGCCGTCCCCGGCCTGCCGACGGCAGCCTGTACCTGGCCGAACTGGGCGTGGAACCGGCGTTCGGCCAGCCCGCCAACCGCATCGTCTTCGCCAGCGCCGCCCTCGACCTGCCGCTGCCCGGCGCCAACCCGCAGATGGCGCGGCACTGCGAGGAAGAGTGCCGCGCGCTGCTGGCCCGCCGCCAGGAACTGGGCGGCCTGGCCGGGCGCATCCGCGACCGCCTGCTGCGCACGCCCGGGCGCCTGCCGGACATGGAGCAGGTGGCGGCGGAGCTGCACATGACCTCGCGCACCCTGCGCCGCCGCCTGCAGGACGAGGACAGCAGCTACCGCGCCCTGCTCGACGAGGTGCGCCAGGCCCTGGCCGAGGAACTGCTGGGCACCGGCGCCATCCGCCTGGAGGAGATCGCCGAGCGCCTGGGCTATGGCGAGGTGTCCAACTTCATCCACGCCTTCAAGCGCTGGAAGGGCGTGCCGCCGGGGCGTTTCCGCGGGCGCTAGGCCTCGATGCCCAGTTGGCGCAGGGCCTCTTCCAGGTGCTCGATGAAGGTGAGGATCTTGCGCGTGGCGCGCCTGTGGCTGGGGTAGACGGCGAGGATGCGCTGGCCGAAGGCGTCGGGGTCGAAGTGGTAGTCCTCCAGCACGCTGCGCAGGCGCCCGTCGCGCAGGTAGGGCTGGACGCTCCACAGCGGGCAGGGCATCAGGCCCCTGCCCTTGAGGCAGGCGGCCAGCAGCAGTTCGTGGTTGTCGCTGCTCAGGCGCCCCTCGCGCAGGATGGAGAAGCGCTCGCCGTCGCGCTCCAGCCACCAGCGAGTGTCCAGCGCCGGGTGCCAGTAGGTCAGGCGGTCGTGCTCGGCCAGCTCCAGCGGGTGCCGGGGCTCGCCGCGGCGCGCCAGGTACTCGGGGCTGGCGCAGAGCACCAGGCGGTTCTCCACCAGCGGCCGCACGATCAGCCCCGGCAGGTTGCTGTGGCCCAGGCGCAGGGCCAGGTCGTAGCGGCCGTCGAGCAGGTCGACGTAGCTATCGCTCAGGTCCACCTGCAGGCGCAGTTGCGGGTGCTGGATGAGGAAGTCGGCGCAGACGCCATTGAGGAAGGCCGCGCCGAAGGCCAGCGGCGCAGTGATCCGCAGGCTGCCGCGCAGGCTGTGCTGCAGCTGGCCGATCTCCTCGGCGGTCTCGTGCATACGCGCCAGCACTTCGCGGGCGCTGTCCAGGTACAGCTGCCCGGCCTCGGTCAGGGCCATGCTGCGGGTGGTGCGCTCGAACAGGCGCGCGCCGAGGCTGGCCTCCAGTTGGCCGATGGCCTTGGTCACCGCCGAGGGCGTCTTGCCCAGTTGCTCGGCGGCGCGGCTGAAACTGCCGGTCTCGGCGCAGGCGACGAAAAGGGCGAGGCTACTGAACCTGTCCATATTCTTTCCAGATTTTCACAAGTCTTGTGCCAGCGACTGGCTTTCGGGAACTAGCCCCGGGCCATTAGCCTCTTGCCCAGACCAATAAAAATCAACCACCAAGCAAGGGGGAAGCATGCGAAGGCTCATCAAGGGCGCACTCGCTGTCGCAATCGCACTGGGCACTTTGGAAGCCCACGCACAAACCGCCGACCTGATCCTGTACAACGCCAAGGTCTTCACCGCCGAACCCGGGCAGCCGCTGCAACAGGCGCTGGCCATCGCCGGCGAAAAGGTGCTGAAGGTCGGCAGCGACCAGGAAGTGCGCGCCCTCGCCGACGCCCACAGCCGCCAGGTGGACCTGGGCGGCAAGCTGCTGATGCCCGGCTTCATCGACAGCCACTCGCACGCCATCTTCGGCGGCCTGGAGCTGATCGCCGCGAGCATGGAGGACGAGCAGGTCGGCCTCGACGAGCTGGCGCGACGCCTGCGCGAGGCCCGCGACAACGGCAAGGCCCGGGTCGGCGACATCCTGGTGCTGAACGGCATGCACTCCAGCTACTGGTCCCAGGCCGAGGGGCTGGCGAAGATTTTCAATGCCGGCGAATGGGCCCAGGTGCCCATCGTGCTCATCGGCAGCGACCACCACACCGCCTGGGCCAACGCCGCCATGCTGCGCCGCGCCAGGCTGGACGCGGCGCTGGTGCGCTCGCTGCCGGCCACCGAGCAGCAGAACATCGGCCACGCCCAGGACTTCACCCCCAGCGGCTTCGTCGTCGACTCCGGCTTCGACCGCATCGCCGCGGCCATGCCCGCCGCCGACCAGCAGACCCTCGACCGCGCCGGCCTGGCCGCCGTGCAGTACAACAACAGCCTGGGCATCACCGCCTGGATGGACCCGGCGGCCAACGGCAGCCCGGGCCAGGCGCTGTTCGACATCAAGCCCACGGAACGCACCGTCGGCGTGCTGCCGGTGTACCGCGACCTGGCGCAACAGGGCCAACTCAGCGCCCACGTCGCCGCGCTGCTGGTGGTCAACCCGAAGAGCCGCCCGGCGGACCTGGCGGTGATCGACAAGGTGCGCCGGCAGTTCCAGGGCATCCCCAACCTCAGCCTGCCGGGCATCAAGGTGTTCGCCGACGGCGTGCTGGAATATCCGGCGCAGTCCGCCGCGCTGCTGGAGAACTACAGCAACCTGCACAAGCCCGGCGAGCTGCTGCTCGATCCGCGGCACTTCGGCGAGCTGGTCAGCGCCGCCGACGCCCGCGGCTGGCTGGTGCACATCCACGCCATCGGCGACCGCGCGGTGCGCGAGTCGCTCAACGGCATCGCCCAGGCGCGCAAGGACCGGCAAAGCGGCGTCGCCCACTCCATCACCCACCTGCAACTGGTCAACCCGGCGGACTTCCCGCGCTTCAAGCAACTGGGCGTGATCGCCTCGATGCAGCTGGACTGGGCCACCGCCGAGGACTACACCCTCGACCTGGTCAAGCCCTACATCGCCGACGACGCCTTCCGCTACATGTACCCGGCCAAGTCGCTGCTGGACGCCGGCGCCACCATCGCCGGGGCCAGCGACTGGCCGGTGTCCACCCCCGACCCGCTGAAGGCCATGTACCAGGCGGTGACGCGCCAGGGCCCGAAGGGCGTGCTCAACCCGGAGCAGCGCATCGACCGCCAGGCCATGTTCTACGCGTACACCGCCAATGCCGCGAAGGCCATCGGCCTGGGCGAGAAGATCGGCAGCCTGGCCCCCGGCAAGCAGGCCGACCTGGTGGTGCTCGACCGCGACCTGTTCAGCGTCCCCGACGCCGAACTGGGCGAGGCCAAGGTGCTGCACACCCTGTTCGGCGGCCGCGAGGTCTACCGCGCCGACGGCCAGGAAGCGCTCTAACGCCGTTCGCTCCAATGCCGGGCTGAAGCCCGGCCCTTCCCGCCGCCCCTTCCCCTTCGCTTCCCGGCTCGCCGGCGGGAGGGGGCTGCGCGGGCTTTTTTCCTGCCCACACAAGCACAGCCCACACAAGCACAACAAAGGGTAAGTCCATGAAGTACAAAACACTCGTCCTAGGCGCAGCGCTCGCCTGCGCGCCTTTCGCCAGCAGCCATGCGCTGGAGCTGACCGAGGACCTCTCGGTCCAGCTGGAGGCCACCCTGGCCAGCGACTACCGCACCCGCGGCATCTCGCAGACGCAGAACGACCCGGCCATCCAGGCCGCCGCCACCCTGCAGCACAGCAGCGGCCTGTACCTGGGCGTGTGGAGCTCCAACGTCGACTTCGGCTACGGCCTGAAGACGCGCCAGGAGCTGGACTACTACGCCGGCTGGTACTGGCAGGCCACCGACGCGGTGAGCCTGGACCTGGGCTACATCCAGTACCGCTACCCGAAGGAAGGCCAGTTCAACCAGAGCGAGGTCTACGCCGTCCTCAACGCCTACGGCTTCGAATTGGCCAGCTATTACTCCAAGGACATCACCACCTACGTCGGCAAGGACCAGAGCCAGCTCTACAGCTACGTTGGCTACGGCTTCGAACTGCCGGCCGGCTTCCAGGCCAAGCTGCGCTACGGCCGCAACGACGCCAAGGACCCGCTGTACCTCGCCGGCGACGGCGGCACGCGCAGCACCTACCACGAATGGGAGGCAAGGCTGGACAGGAAGTTCGCCGGCATCGACTGGTCGCTGAGCTACATCGACACCGACCTGTCGCAGAGCGAATGCTTCAACTGGCAGGGCTTCAAGGACATCTGCACGGCAACCGTGGTGGCGCGGGCGACGAAGCGGTTCTGAGGTCGCGGCGGGTCGCGCCCCGGTGGCACGAGCGGTCCCCATTCGCGAGTCGTCGTAGGATGGCGTTGAGCGAAGCGATACCCATCACCCCCAACTGCATGGGTTTCGCAAGTTCAACCCATCCTACGAAAAGCACCTCGGCGTAGCCGGCAAGACAATTGCTCCTACAATGTGTGGGGCGCATAACGCCGACGGCGGATAACCGCGAACGGTTATGCGCCCTACGGTGCCCCGTTCCATTCCCCTGCGCGCGCCGAGCTGCTCTTCGTAGGACTCTGTCCGCGATAGCCGGACATCCCGGCGCGATTCGCGGATGAGATCCGCTCCGCCCTGACTCAAACGAAAAGGCCGCACATCCTCGGATGCACGGCCTTTTTTGCTTCCCCCCGGGCTCTCACCGGGCCGAGGCGGCCTCGCGCCGGCCTGGGCTGCGCAGCGCCGGCGTCTCGCTCAGCGGCATGCTCTCGGGCCGGTAGCCCAGGCGCAGGCCGCCCCAGTGGCGGCCGTTGACGAAGATCGGCACCGACAGGTCGTGCATCTGCTCGCCGGTGTCACGGCAGTAGGTCTGCAACAGCAGCGCCTGCTGGTGGCTGCCGCAGCGGATCCCGGTACGGTCGTCGAACAGGCGCTTGCTGCGGCTCTTCAGGCGGTCCACCTTGGGGTCGCCGGTCGGTGCCTGGGCGAAGGCGCGGTTGTGCGTCGGCACGTAGCCCTCGGCGGTGCAGGCGATGGCGAACACCAGGCCCTCGTGGCGCTGCAGCAGGTCTTCCTGGATCTTCGGCAGCACCTCGTCGGTGTAGCGGTCGAAGCGCGTGCTGTATTTCTGCGGCTCGGTGCCCGGGATCGGCTGGTAGTGGCGGTCGAACAGGTCCTCGGCGGAAATCCGCCCGTCCTCCAGGTCGGCGGCGAAGCGCGCGCCTATGCTCGATGCGCCTTCGCGGGCCAGGTCGTAGACGCGCTGGTGATAGTCGTCCAGGCCCACCTCGGCCAGGCGCTCGCTGATGGCCTCGGCCTGGGCCTCCAGGTGCACAGCGGCGTCGGCCAGGCGGTGGGTCTGCTCGTCGCTGACGCGGATGTCGGCGCGCATGCGCTCCACCGCGGCGAACAGGTTGTCCAGTTGGTGGCGGTTGATCTCCGCGCCTTCGGCGATCTCGGTGATCTGCCGCTCGACGCCGGCGGCCAGCCCGGCGATGCCTTCCAGCTGCCCGCCGGTGCGCTCCACCTGGGCCACGCCTTCGTCGAGGTCGGCGGCCAACTGGAGAATCTGCTCGGCGACCTGGGCGGTGCGCTGCTGGATGTCCTCGACCATCTGCCCCACCTCCTCGGTGGCCTCGGCGGTACGCGCGGCCAGCCCGCGCACCTCGTCGGCGACCACCGCGAAACCGCGGCCGTGCTCGCCGGCGCGGGCCGCCTCGATGGCGGCGTTGAGCGCCAGCAGGTTGGTCTGGCTGGCGATCGACTGGATCACCTGGGTGACGCGCTGGATGTCCTCGCTGCGCTGGCTCAGCGCCTCGATCAGCGCGCGGCTTTCGCCGGCGCGACCACTGAGCTGGTGCATGCGGGCAATGGCCTGCTGCAGCTCGCTGCGCCCGACATCGCTGCCGGCGCGGGCCTGGGTGGCGGCGTCCATGGCCTGGCGCGCCAGGGAAGAAGTGGCGCGCTCGGTGTGGATCATCACCTCGGCGCTGCCGACGATCTGCTCGGCCGCCGCCAGTTGCGACTCCAGGCGCTCCACCAGGCGCTGCACCGAGTAGGACACGCCGGCGGCGGACAGCGCATTGTGGCTGGTGCTGCGGGACAGGTCGCGGGTCAGCGCGGCCAGCTCCGGCGCGGCGGCGGATACGCCGGGCAGGCTGCGCCGCTGGCCGACGAACCAGGGCAGCCAGAGCAGCGCGAAACCGAGCAGCAGGCACAGCGACAGCGGCCAGCCGCCCAGCGACTGGGCGATGAACAGCGCGAGAAGGCCGGTGGTCTGCAGGGAAAGAACGAGGAAGATACGCGAACGCGTCGGGTCCATGAGGGCACCTCTCCAGCCATCGCCCGCCCCGTGGAACACCCGGGTTGGCGCAGGCCCTGAATTATTGTTGTCAGGGCCATTAGGCGACCATTTGCCGGCCGCGGCTATCGTCCCTTAGTCGGTAGTGTGGCCGTCATTGCGGGGCGGTGCACTGTTGCGCTTCGATCCACAGCCTTACCGAGCCCCTGAGCACAGGACACTGCCGACCAAGGGAGTGGAGAGCCGGCGGAGGAATTAGCGTTCCCGACAGCAATTCCTACAGCGCCTAGTCCCCGGCCATCCGAGATAAAAAGCGAATAATCGGATGCAATGCTGCAAGACATGACAAAAGCAAACGACATGTCATTTTCGGCTCCTTGGCTTCAGAACAGCAAAAGGAGACGTCCATGAACCAATTGGAAGGCTGGGCTCCGCCGGCGCGGGCCTGGGGACCCTGGATAGTCATCGGCGAACAGATGGGGGGCCCACTCTCTTACAAAGTCGAATTCGAAACTATTTCAGGCAGCTCGACCTTCGACGCCGAGATTCGTTATTTCCAGGGAGGCACTGAAATGAGCGATATCGTCGTTGGCCCGGGAACACACAATTTCACCAGCGGCATCTGCGTCTGTGTATCTCGGATCAGGTTCAGAAGCCACAGCGTCGGGCAAGTGATTGCCATTACTGTTCGTTAGGGAATACCGAGATGAAAAAGACCATCCTGCTTCCCGCAATGCTTCTGGTTGCGGCCTGCGCCAGCACCGCTGAGGAAGGGGTCCTGTTCAGTGTCGAGAATCGCAGCTATCTGCTGACACGAGAATGCGTCAAACGCTCCGAGGTATCACACGACCTTGAGCGGCATGCCTATGTACAGGTCGAACTGACCGATCCCTGTGCAACTTCACTGGCCGGTTTCCTGAATGCAGAGCGAGGTGCCCTGCTTTCCGTTTCGGTCAAAGGACAATATCTGTCGAGATCATTGCCGATCCTTGGCGAGTTTCAGGCCAGAAGCCTGAAAATCTCCAGTCCGGATACAAAGCTGGCAATCGAGGTCGAGCGCTTGCTGTCTCCACCTCGATAAACCCAACTTATTGAGATGAACCGGACTGGTAGCTGTTCACCACGCAGCCATTGGCGTCGTAGTTGATGCTGAAGAAGTTCAGGTACTTGTCGTTCCAGTAGGTGCTGCTGCCGGCGCCGTGGGCGCTGGCCTGCTTGCTCGGGGTGCCGAACATGCTCTCGATCTCCTTGCGGCTCATGCCCGGGACGATTTCCTTGCGCACCATGGCGGTCCGCAGGTCGCGCTCGGAAAGCCCGGTGGAGCAGCCCGGCCGCTCCTCCGAGCCGCCCACCACGGTCACCCGCGTACCACCGGCCGGCGCCGGGGCCGCCGGCTGCTGCGCCGGATAGGCCCCCGCCGGAGCGTAATCCGCAGCCGGCGCCTGAAGCGCCGGCTGCGCCATCACCGCCCCCTCGCCGCCGCCACTGGGCCGGCGGTTCTCCACGTTCAGCTCGACGCCGGCGTTGCCGCCGTTGGGGCAGGCCTGCTTGGTGAAAGTCACCTTGCCCTGCGCATCGACGCATTTGTAGATCGTATCCGCCTGCGCCCAGGCGGCGCAGAACAGCAGCGGAACAGCAACGAGAACACCCTTCATACAGCCTCCCTGGCTGATCAATGGCAGATTGACACCTCAGACCGCCGCGCCGGCGAAAGTTCCAAGGCCGATACACGAAATCCTAACCGCATCGCCAGGAATAACCCACACCCGGGGTCTTCGTGCTTTCTGCCAGCGTCCCTTCACCGATCCTGAGCCTGCCCCGCCGCCACGGCCTGCCCTGGCCGGCACGAATACTGGAGAGCCCCAGCAGCTACCAGGGAAGTAGCGGCCAGCCCTGCATCATCCATGCCTCCCTCGTCCGCGCGGAGCAGAGCCCGGTGCAGGCTTGCCAGCAGAAGGATTGCGCCACGAGTCAACCTTCACCCCGTAGTGTTCCGAAATGCGTGCTCTTCATTGGTTTATCGCTCTTTTACTTCTTGTGCTGATCGTTCCCCTCGCCCACGCCGATGACTTCGATGCCCGGCAGTGGCGCCGCTACTCGCCCGCATCGGCCCAACCAGTACCAGCGGACTGGTCTAGCGCCGTCAATCCGGACACGCGCCAGCTCATCGTCGCCCGCGCGCACCAGCTCGTCGGCCAGCGCTACCGCCGGGGCGGCGAATCGGAGGAAACCGGGTTCGATTGCAGCGGCCTGCTGGTCTACCTGTATCGCAGCGTCGCCGACCAGCGCCTGCCACGCACCACCCGGTCGATGATTGCACGGCGCGACGCGACTATCGCCCGCCACGAACTGCAACCCGGCGACGCCGTGTTCTTCAGCCACAACGGCAGCGATAGAGTCAGCCACGTCGGCCTCTACATCGGCGACAACCGCTTCATTCACGCCCCCAGCACGGGCAAGAAGATCCGCATCGACTCCCTCGCCTCCCCCTACTGGAAGCGTGCCTACGTCACCGCGCGCAATTTCAGCGGCTGATGGAATCGGCGCCATCGGGAATATCACCACCCAGGTGCGGGCGTAGACGCAGTGAAACCAACGAAATAGCGCCGGAAGCGCCTGCGGAGCCGAGGGCGCAGGCCTGGGTTGCCGACCTTCTGCGGAGGCCCAACCGAGCCCCTGCCGGCGTAGCGGGATGCGTTTGACCGATGGAAAGGCGTTTGCCTGCGTTGAGGGGGTTTGCTGCTGGATCACCGCCCAGGGCCATCGAGGCCCTGGGCGGTGAAGGTCCCGATCCAGTGGATGGAAAGGCTGCTCCGCTTGAGTGAACGGCATTGCAGCCTAGATCGGGCTGACTCGTCAGCTCCGGCCGATCACTGCTTGGCCTGGGCTTCCACTTCGGCTTCCACGCGACGGTTGACGGCGCGGCCTTCGGCGGTGCCGTTGTCAGCGACCGGGCGGCTCTCACCATAACCCACGGCGCTCACGCGGCCGCCTTCCACGCCGTACTCGTTGACCAGCACGTCACGAACGGCGTTGGCGCGACGCTCGGACAGCCTCTGGTTGTAGGCGTCGGTGCCGACGGAGTCGGTGTGGCCTTCAACGGTGGTGGAGGTGGACGGGTACTGCTTCATGAAGTCGGCCAGGTTCTTGATGTCCGCGTAGCTGTTCTGCTTGACCCTGGACTTGTCGAAGTCGAACTTGACGTCCAGCTGGACGCGCACGGCCTCGGCGACGATCGGGCAGCCGCTGGCGTCGACGGTGACGTTGGCCGGGGTGTTCGGGCACTTGTCGACGTTGTCGCAGACGCCGTCGTGGTCTTCGTCGGAGCAGACGTCGGCGACCGGCTCGGTCGCCGGGGCCGGCTTGGAACCGCCGCCGAAGTTCAGGCCGACGCCGACGCCGGCCATCCACTCGCCCTGGTGGCCGTTGTCGCGCTTCTCCAGGCCGTACTGGCCGTCGAGGCCGGCCCTGGCATAGAAGTTCTCGGTGAAGTAGTACTTCAGGCCGGCGCCGATGTTGGCCATGGTCAGGTTCTGACGGCCGCCGTTCTCGCTGTTGACGTTGGTCAGGCTCTGGTGGCCGATGCCGGCGGACAGGTACGGGCGCAGGCCCGCGCCGGGAGCGCCGAAGTGGTAGATGGCGTCCAGCGAGGCCAGGCTGCCATGCACCTTGGCATTGCCGCTCGCGGAGGTGCCGCGCAGGTCGTGGTATTCACCGTAGGACAGCGCCAGCTCGACGTCGTCGGTCAGGAAGTAGCCGAGGGAGCCGCCGTACAGGTCGCCGTTCTGCATGTTGCGATTGCTGTCAGTGAAGTAGCGCTTGCCGAAAGCCTCGACCTCGACCGAATTCCGGCCTTGGGCAAAGCCATCCATGGCAGACAAGGCGACCACGGCACCCACAACGACGCCTAAGGTGTTTCTCGATTTCATTCACGCGATCCTTTCAATAAATACAGGGCACAGGTTCAAGCAACAGCCGAAGACCCACACCCGATGAACGAGTGTGAATCTTTCATCCACGACAGGGGCGAAGTTCCATTTCCTGGAGTCTTTTTCTCGAAATATCCACGAGGCAAGACCGGCGCTATTCAACTCGTTTCAAGCCAAGCAAATGCTATCGGCAGGTCCCGAACCGGTTCCGGGCAGCCAGGATGGTATCCAGGTGAACTCCGGCAACACCATGCGACGCCGTCTGAATTCTTCGCTCCACGATTCCGCCAAGTACGGCCACCCCAGCGGCCAATCCTCCTTGCCACTACACATCGCGATCATCTTGAACCCGGTCCCCCAACAGCCCTGACTGGAAGAACACGGATTATCTTCCAGGCCTATCAGCGGACATTGACTTCAGAAAGCGCGCAGGAAGTGCATCGACCCAGTAGCGGCGGCCATCAAGCCGATCCCGATATCATCGCCAGCGGAGGCGCATGGAACGGCCTTTCCGAGGCGGCCATCCCGCAGGCTGCGCGATCCCGGCATATCGAATTGACGAAAAGTAAGGCGCCGATCCAGTCCATTTTAGAACTCGTCAGATACCTGCCCCGAAGGCCGCGCCCTACTCTTCTCAGCGCAAGACGACGCAACTTCTTCTAAACAGATCAGCGCTGAATTTCTCCTTCGGAAATCCACCGGAGAACTGTTTCTCAAGCGCCGAAAGCGACCCCGAAGACTCATGTCGCCCGCCCCGCGGGTATCGGCACTTTTCGAGACGCTTGTGGGTTCGCGCCTGCTGCAGGATGCGGGAAGAGGGTTGGCCCTGTAACTATCTGACTATCCGTACCTAAATGAAAAATCTGATCGATAGCAAAATAAATTTCTCGGTCGTGACCGAAGACTCCCTCATACAGGCATATACCCTGGATGCAAGCCAGGCCGCGCCTGAACAAGTCCTGATGAGCAAGCCTGGCAACCTGTACCTATTGCAGGAGCCCCAGCATGCTTCCCTGAGCGATGCGCTGGTTGCCGAATGCTCCGGAGAAGACCTGCTGTTGGCTTTCCGATCCCAGGAGCAGGCCCGCCCGGCGCTGAAGTTCGAGCAGTTCTTCAGCCACGACGCCCGCCTGCACGTCCTCAAGCACGACGGCGAACTCCTGCGCGCCGTGATGGGCCAGGACGACCCGCAGCAAGGCCCGGTCGCCTTCGACCTGCAAGCAGCGAGCGCCACTGAACAGCAGGTGGTCAGCCCGGTTCTGGGCCTGCTGCTGCCTTCCGCCGAAATCGCCCCCGCCGCGGAACTGGAGCCCCAAACCGGCGGCGCTGCGGCCCCTGTACAACTTGCGGCACTGAACGTCGCTCCGCTGTCCGCCGAGCCGCCGCAGATCACCCATGCCATCGACCAGATCGGCGCCCGCCAGGGCTCGCTCGCCTCCGGCATCCTCCGTGCCGTCGCGGGCCACGTCGAGGGCTAGCGGCTCGCCGTCGCGCCCGGGCAGCGGGTGGTCAGGGGGGAGGCGGCCGGCCGCCGCGGCTCATGCCATGGCGGGCAGGTCCGTGGCGGCGCTGCCGTGCAGCACCTGGCGGGTGCGCTCGGGGGCGATCAGGCGCAGGCCGAGCAGCGCGCAGACCACCAGCAGGCGCACCTGCGCTGTCTGCACCGGCACGCCGCGCTTGAGCAGGCGCCGCGACCAGGCCGAAACGCCGAGGTTGAACACGATCACGCCGAGGGTCGCCGCCATCGCCGTGCAGCCCGATTGCAGCGGCGTCATGCCCAGGCCCTTCTGCAGGTACACCGACACCCATCTGTAGACCAGCGCGTTGGGCAGGTACGCCAGGGCGCATCTACACCTTCTTCACCAAGACCGGAACCCCGGTCATCGAGGTGGAGGTGTTCGACGACTACGACAGCCGACGCTGCAGCGTCCGACATTACGTCGGCCCCGGCTTCGGCGAATGGCAATGCCTATAGGGCTCAACCAACCGAGGTATACTAGGCGACATCTGGTAACACCGGTTGCCCGCGACGTCCCCAAACGCCCTTCCCCGGGCGTTTTTTCATGCCGAATACTGATTTTAAATGAATTTTTCCCATAGATTTTCCGTGGCACCGATGATGGACTGGACCGACCGCCACTGCCGGTTCTTCCTGCGCCAGCTGTCGAGCCATGCCCTGCTCTACACCGAGATGGTCACCACCGGGGCCTTGCTGCATGGCGATGCCGCGCGTTTCCTGCGCCATGACGAGTGCGAGCACCCGCTGGCGCTGCAGCTGGGCGGCAGCGTGCCGGCCGAGCTGGCGGCGGCGGCGAAGCTGGCGGAGGCTGCGGGTTACGATGAGGTGAACCTGAACGTCGGCTGCCCCAGCGACCGGGTGCAGCACAACATGATCGGCGCCTGTCTGATGGCCCATCCGGCGCTGGTGGCCGAGTGCGTCCTGGCCATGCGCGAGGCGGTTTCCATTCCGGTCACGGTCAAGCACCGCATCGGCATCAACGGGCGCGACAGCTATGCCGAGCTGTGCGACTTCGTCGGCCAGGTGCGCGAGGCCGGCTGCCGCAGTTTCACCGTGCATGCGCGCATCGCCATCCTCGAAGGGCTTTCGCCCAAGGAGAACCGCGAGGTTCCGCCGCTGCGCTACGAGGTGGCGGCGCAGCTCAAGCGCGATTTCCCGGACCTGGAGATCGTCCTCAACGGCGGCATCAAGACCCTGGCCGAATGCCAGGAGCACCTGCGCACCTTCGACGGCGTGATGCTCGGCCGCGAGGCGTACCACAACCCCTACCTGCTGGCCCAGGTGGACGCCGCGCTGTACGGCGCCACGGTCCCGGCGCTCAGCCGCGCCGAAGCCCTGGCGCGGATGCGCCCGTACATCCAGCGGCACATCGCCGAAGGCGGCGCCATGCACCATGTGACACGCCACGTGCTCGGCCTTGGCCAGGGTTTCCCCGGCGCGCGGCGCTTCCGCCAGCTGCTTTCGGTGGACGTGCACAAGGCCGCCGATCCGCTGCGGGTGCTCGACCAGGCCATCGAACTTCTCGCAGGCCGCTAGGTCCCGTTGAGCGCGGGGTTGCGCTCGGGTAAGGTCATGGGGATCGCACTCGGAAGACCTGCCATGACCTCCAAGCTGGAACAACTGAAGCAGTACACCACCGTCGTCGCCGATACCGGCGATTTCGACGCCATTGCCCGCCTGAAGCCGGTGGATGCCACCACCAACCCCTCGCTGCTGCTCAAGGCCGCCGCCCTGCCCCGCTACGCCGAGCACCTGGCCCGCGCCACTGCGGCCAGCGGCGGTGACGCGGGCCTGGCCTGCGACCGCTTCGCCGTGGCGGTGGGCAAGGACATCCTCGGGGTCATTCCCGGGCGCGTCTCCACCGAAGTGGACGCGCGCCTGTCCTTCGACACCGAGGACACCCTGGCCCGCGCCCGCCGGCTGGTCGAGCTGTACGACGAACAAGGCGTCGGCAGGGACCGCGTGCTGATCAAGATCGCCTCCACCTGGGAAGGCATCCGCGCTGCCGAACAACTGGAGCGCGACGGCATCCAGACCAACCTCACCCTGCTGTTCTCCTTCGCCCAGGCCGCGGCCTGCGCCGACGCCGGGGTGTTCCTCATCTCGCCCTTCGTCGGCCGCATCTACGACTGGTACAAGAAGGCCAACGCCCGCGATTACGTCGGCGCCGAGGACCCGGGCGTGCAGTCGGTGTCGCGCATCTACCGCTACTACAAGGCCAACGGCTACCGCACCGTGGTGATGGGCGCGAGCTTCCGCAACCTCGGGCAGATCGAGCAACTGGCCGGCTGCGACCGCCTGACCATCAGCCCGGACCTGCTGCAGCAGTTGGCCGACGCCCAGGGCGAGCTGCCGCGCACCCTGCAGCCCGGCGGCGGCGAGGCGCGCCAGGTGCTGGACGAGAGCGCCTTCCGCTGGCAGATGAACGAGGACGCCATGGCCACCGAGAAGCTGGCCGAGGGCATCCGCCTGTTCGCCCGCGACCAGGAGAAGCTGGAAGCCCTGCTCGGCGGCCGCTGAAACCCACGCGCAGCAAAACGAACCGGCGCCCCAGGGCGCCGGTTTGCGTTCTATCTATCGACGGGCTTCGCGCGGATCAGTGGTGCTCGAGAGCACTCACCAGGTCGTGGAAGGCTTCACGGTTGGACTCGTTCAGGCCCATGAGGATGCGGTGGGCCTCCAGCACCTTGCTGCGCACCACTTCCTCGGACTGGTCCTGGGGCGGCAGGTCGGTGAGGCAGTCCGTGCAGGGGATGGGCCGGTCGACGATGTTGAACACCTGGTCGAAGCCCATGGACTGCAGCAACCGGGTGATGTCCGGATTGGTGGTCACCAGGGTCGGCAACAACCCCACCTTCTGCCGCGAGAGGATCGACAGCTTGGCCAGCAGGCCCAGGGTGGTGCTGTCGATGCTCTGGGTTTCCGTGAGATCGATGATGATCGCCGTGAAATTCAACGCGGCGAAGATTTTTTCAATGGTGGCATCCAGCGCCGAACACAGGGTCAGTCGGACTTCGCCCACGAACTTCAGGACGAATGAGCCATCCTGCTCGGCGAACTGGATTTTACCGGTACTCATGCAAGGTTCCTGCTCAACACCAGCAAGGCGATATCATCCGGCATCTCGGACAACTTGGCCAGTCCGAAGACCTGGCGCAGGCCGTCCAGCGTCCCGCCGGCGGCGACGACCTGCTCGGGCAGGGCCGTCTCCTTTTCTTTCAATGTAGCCCCGGGCAGCACATCCAGTATGCCGTCGGAGAACAACGACAGGCTGAAGGACCTGGGCAGGTCCATGGTCCGGTCGTCGTAGGTGGCATCCTCGAACAGGCCCACGGGCAGGCCGCGGCCTTCGAGGTAGCGTGCTTCGCCGTCGACGTAGAGTACCGGCAGCGGCAGGTGGCCACCAATGCTGTAGGTCAGGCGATCGGTTTCCAGGTCGATCACCCCGCCGAGCATGGTCACGTGCTTGCCCAGCTTGGTGTTGATCAACCCGCGGTTGATGTGCCCGAGCACCTCGGAGGGCTTGAACTCGGGCAGCGTGCCCGCGCGCCGCGACTCGTACAGCAGGCGGGTGGTCATGAACTTCAGCAGCACGGTCACGAACGCCGAGGAGGCGCCATGGCCGGAGACGTCGGCCAGGTAGAAGCCGATGCGCCGCTCGTCGACGCGGAAGTAGTCGACGAAGTCGCCGGACAGGTACAGCGACGGGATGATCTGGTGGGCGAACTTCAGCCCCTCGGCTTCCCAGGGCGTCACCGGCAGCATGTTCATCTGCACCTGGCGCCCGGCGTTCTGGTCTTCCTGCAGCAGGTTCAGGCTGGCCTGCAGCTCGCGGTTGGCGGCTTCCAGCTTCTCGCGGTAGCGGCGGTTCTCCGAACGCAGGTAGGCGCGGTCCAGGGCGCGGCGCACCGAGTGCTCCAGCACGGCCAGGTCTTCCAGGGGCTTGATCAGGTAGTCCGCGGCGCCCAGGCGCAGGGCCTCGACCACGTCGCTCATCACCCCGGCCCCGGAAAGCACGATGACCGGCGTTTCCACCGCCATCTCGCTGACCCGGCGGATCAGCTCCAGGCCGTCCATCTGCGGCATGCGCAGGTCACAGATGACCAGGTCGGGCAGTTCGTGCTGGAAGACCTGCAGGCCCTGCTGGCCGTTGGTCGCCTGCAGGACTTTGAAACCACTGTCTTCCAGGTAGGCCGCGAGGCTTTCGCGAACGGCCTCGTCGTCATCGATGATCAGCAGCGTGGCACTGGGTTTGTGCATGGGTTATCCAGGCAAACGGCGCCGGAGGTGGTGGAGTGGGCGCGCATGGCAATGAAAACGGCGCGGGTCGGGTGCGACAAGGCGCAGACACTACTCCCATCCGCCCCAGGGTTCAAGACGGCGGCACGGCGCGCTTGCGGCAGCCCCGGGGCGGATGGGTGGCGGGCGTGTCAGAAGTCGTCTTCGACCTGGCCGTCCTTGACCTTGAACTCGCGGTTCTGCAGGTAGGCGTTGCGGATGAAGGTGTACTTGTCGCCGGAAATCAGCTTCTCGGACCTGAGCAGGTCGGCGCGGGTGTCGACCACGTCCACGGCGCGGAGGCTGTTGCGCACGGACACGTCGTCGATGTACGGGTACATGCCGGTATAGGCGTCCGGGATCTTCGACGGCGCGTCGCGCAGGGTGCTCGGGCCCAGCAGCGGCAGCATCACGTAAGGGCCGCTGCCCACGCCCCAGTAGCCGAGGGTCTGGCCGAAGTCCTCGTCGTTGCGCTGCAGGCCCATGCGGGTGGCCACGTCGATAAAGCCGGCCAGGCCGAAGGTGGTGTTGAACAGCAGGCGGCTGGTGTCGACGCCGGCGTGCTCGAGCTTGCCTTGCAGCAGGTCGTTGGCCAGGTTGCGCACGTCGCCGATGTTGCTGAAGAAGTTGTGGATGCCGTCCTGCACGAAATTCGGCGTCACCTTCTGGTAGCCCTGCGCCAGGGGCTTGAGCGCATAGGTGTCGAGGGTGTCGTTGAACACGAAGATCGGGCGGTTGACGCTCTCCCAGGGGTCGTCCTCGCTCGCGGCCTGGGCCAGGAAGGGGAGCATGACCAGGCTGGCTCCGGCCAGCAGGCGAGCGGTGCGCTGCATCCAGTTGACGCCGTGTGGGCGCATCGGGTTTCTCCTTTGAAAGTCTCATGAGGCCGCCGCCGCGGCCTCGAACCGCTGCGCAGTATATAGTTCCAAGTTCGATTTGCAGACATCGGATTGTTTCTAACGCCTTCGCGCCCGGCGCGCGGCCGGAAGCGCCGCCCTCCCCTCACGATAGCCAAGAGCCAGCTTTTGTGCCGATGCGACGCTCTTGCCGACTGCCTCGGAAGGCTCTTCGTAGGAGCGAGCTTGCTCGCGAACGGTGTTTGCCAGGGACTGCGGCGCTGGGCCAGCACCCAAAGCTCCCTGGAAATCCGTAGGGTGCATAACGCCTATGGCGTTATCCGCCGTTTGACCTTGGTTACCGGCCCGCTCGGTGTCGAGCCTGGCGCTGGTCGCGCATTCCCCCGGACCGACCGAGGCAGGGTCGATGAGAAAGGTGAGGCGGCGGATAACCGCGAACGGTTATTCGCCCTACGCTACTGGAAGCACCGGCGTAGGAGCGGACTTTGTCCGCAATTGGGTTCACCGGCCACGCCGGACACCCCGGTGGCACGAACGGCCCCCTCTCCCTCCGGGAGAGGGCTGGGGTGAGGGCGCTCTTGAGCCCAGCCCCCAAAGCTCCCTGGAAATCCGTAGGGCGCATAACGCCTACGGCGTTATCCGCCGTTTGACCTTGGCTACCGGCCCGCTCGGTGTCGAGCCTGGCGCTGGTCACGCATTCCCCCGGACCGACCGAGGCAGGGTCGATGAGAAAGGTGAGGCGGCGGATAACCGCGAACGGTTATTCGCCCTACGCTACTGGAAGCCCGAATCGCGGACAGAGTCCGCTCCTACGGTTACAGGGAGGCACGGGCGTTCGAGGAACAGCCCCGGCTCGCCCGGCAGCTTCGCGGCCAGGCCGCCATGGCGGGCTCTCCAGCGAAAGGCGCGCCATTATAAAGGCAGCGGGATAAAGGCAGCGGGCCCGCGCGCAGGCCGGCTTCACCGGATCGTCACAATGCGCGTCTAGTCTGGCCTAGACCATTGTCCAGACACCCTGCCATGCCCGCCTCGACTGCCGCCGACCTGCCCCGCTTCACCTCCCTGCTCTTCGGACTCGCCGGCGATCTGGTGGACTTCGGCGCCCGCACCCTGCCCCGCGCGCTGCAGCAGAGCTGCCCGGACTGCCCGCAGGAGCGCCTCGCCGAGGCCGCCACCCTGGCCCCGCAGCAGGCCCTGGGCCACGTGCTCGGCCGCCTGCCCAGCGCAGAGGATGTCGTGCGCTTCCGCAAACGCCTGGCCGAAGCCGCCGACGCCCATGCCGAACCCATCGCCGAAGCCCTGCCCGCCCTGCACCAGCTGAACCGCCAGGGCGTGCCCTGCGCCTGGCTGGAGGAACTGCCGGAGCCGGCCAGCGAACGCCTGGCCGCCGCCCTCGACGGCGCCCTGGACAGCGGCATCGCCCACGCCGGGCGGCCCTGGCCGGCGCCGGACGCCTGCTGGCGCGCGCTGATGGAGCTGGGCACCCCGCAACTGGACGGCTGCGTGCTGGTGAGCAGCCAGCCGCGGCTGCTCCAGGCCGGCCTCAATGCCGGGCTGTGGACCATCGGCCTGGCCGCCAGCGGCCCGCTGTGCGGCCTGTCGATGCGCGACTGGGAGGCGCTGGACGGCCCCCAACGCGACCTGCGCCGCGCCCAGGCGACCTTCGGCCTGTACCGCCTGGGTGTGCACTCGGTCATCGACCACCTGGGCGAGCTGGATTCCTGCCTGCTGGACATCGCCAGCCGCCGCGCCAAAGGAGAAAAGCCATGAACCGCGCCCGCCACGCCTTCCTCGACGAGCTGGCCGAACGCTTCGCCAGCCACGGCGCCGAGCCCTACGGCGAATCGGTGAGCCAGGCCGAGCACGCCCTGCAATGCGCCACCCTGGCCGAGCGCGCCGGCTGCTCCGACGCCCTGGTGATCGCCGCGCTGCTGCACGACATCGGCCACCTCTACGAGAACCCCGACGAGATCGAGGCCCGCGACCTGCGCCACGAGGAAGTCGGCGCCAACCTGCTGCGCGAGCTGCTGCCCGAATCGGTGTGGCAACCGGTCCGTCTGCACGTGGCCGCCAAGCGCTACCTGTGCGCGGTGGACGCGGCCTATCACGCCGGCCTGTCGCCCGCCTCGCGGCACAGCCTGGCGCTGCAGGGCGGGCCCTTCGACGAGCGCGGCGCCAGCGCCTTCCTCAGCGCCCCCTACGCCCAGGACGCCATCACCCTGCGGCGCCTGGACGACCTGGGCAAGGACCCGGCCATGCGCACCCCGGAGCTCGCGCACTTCTTCCCGCTGCTGGAACGCCTGCTGCGCATTGACGGGCATCAGACACGGTTGCGTTCGGCGGGTTAAGCTGTGTGGCATGGAGATGGATTTTTCGCCGCCGCGCGGCGGTCCATCCTGGGTAGCCACCGCAGAAGGAAACCACCATGCCGACACGTCAACTGCGTGAAGAACTGCAGCGACTGCGCGACCAGCTGGAACAGCAGCCGCCGCTGAGCGAAGAGCAGCGCGGGGAGCTGGAGACGCTGATAGAAGACATCGAACTGCAACTGGCCAACGAGGAAGCCCTCGCCGACGACAGCCTGCTGGATGGCGTCAACCTGGCGGTGGAGCGCTTCGAGGTCAGCCACCCGACCCTCGCCGGCACCCTGCGCTCGATCATGCAGAGCCTGGCCAACATGGGCATCTGAACCCTTCCCCCGGCGGCCCGCCCCTCTTGGCGCGGGCCGCATCGTCTTTACCAGAGCGGCAATGTGTAACTAATGATGACGCGGGTTTCGTCCACGTCGTTGCCGAAGTCGCTGCGGAAACTGCCGTTGCGCACCTTCAGGCCCAGGTTCTTCAGCGCCCCGCTCTGCACCACGTAGCCGATGTCGGTGTCGCGTTCCCATTCCTTGCCGTTGCCCTGGCCATCGAGCAAATCGATGTTGTCGCCGCGCAGGTAGCGCGTCATGAAGGTCAGCCCGGGCAGGCCGACGGCTGCGAAATCGAAGTCGTAGCGCAGCTGCCAGGAACGCTCGTCCTTGTTGGCGAAGTCGCCGATCTGCACGAAGTTGGTCAGGTACGGGTCGCTGCCGGCCAGGTAGGCGTAGCCGGTGTCGCCGGACATGCGCTGGTAGCCCAGGCCGAAGCCATGGCCGCCCAGGCGGTAGGTGAACAGGGCGTTGAGCGCGCGGTTGTCGACGTTGCTGCCGCCCTCGTCGGTGGAGCGCGCCCAGCGGATGTCGGACTTCAGCGACTGGTCCCTGGCGATCGGCAGGACGTGCACCAGGCCCAGGTAGTGCTGGCGGTAGAAGTCCTCCAGGTTGCCGTAGTGGTAGCTGGTGCTCAGGTTATCGCTCCAGCGGTAGCTGCCGCCGGCCAGGTTGAAGCGGTCGCTGGTGCTGTGCCGCCCGGGCTGGATGTTGCGCTTGTTGCCGCGGGTGATGCTCAGGTCCTCGGCGTTGGTGGAGTCGCGCTGCTTCACCTGGCGCAGCTGGCCGAGCTGCACGGCCAGGCCGTCGATCTCGTTGATTTCCGCCAGGCCGCCCTGGAAGGTCTGCGGGTGCAGGCGGGTGTCGTTGTACTGCACCACCGGCAGCTTGGGCGTCAGGGTGCCGATCTTCAGCGTGCTGTTGGCGGCACGCAGCTTGGCGGTCAGGCCCAGGTCGGAATAGTCGTCGGCGGCGCGGCGGTCGCTGGCCGAATACGGCAGCAGGCCGGAGCCGGAGCGGTCCGGGCTGGAGTCGAGCTTGAGCCCGAGCAGGCCCAGGGCGTCCAGGCCCACGCCGATGCTGCCCTCGGTGTAGCCGGACTCGTAGCGCAGCAGGAAGCCCTGGGCCCACTCCTCCGAGTAGGACTGGCTGGCGCCGGCCTGGCGGTAGTCGCGGTTGAAGTAGAAGTTGCGCAGTTCCAGGCTGGCCTTGCTGTCGCCGATGAAGTCGGCCTGGGCGCAGAACGGCAGGCAGGCGGCGACCGAGGCCAGCGCCCGTGCGGGAAGATTTTTCATTGTTGTTGTCTCTTCGTTCGGTGAGGTGAGGCGGCGCCCTCCTGCGGCGCCGCGTGGGGGATGGCGGTCAGTCGGCGAGCATGCCCTCCAGGCGCTGGCGCACCAGGGTGCGGGCCTGTTCGACGATGCCACGCAGCAGCTCGGCGCAACTTGGCTCGTCATCGATCAGGCCCTGGACCATGCCGGCCGACCAGATGCCCAGGTCGGTGTCGCCCTGCTCGTAGACGCTGCGTCCGCGTTGGCCGCTGACCAGCGCGGCGATGTCGGCGTAGGTGGCGCCGCCGCGCGCCTCGATCGCCCGCACTTCCTGGCTCACCGCGTTGCGCGCCACCCGCGCGGTGTTGCGCAGGCTGCGCATGATCAGGTCGGTGGAACGCTCGTCGGCGGCGCGGATGGCCGCCTTCACCTGCGGGTGGATCGGGCATTCGCGGGTGCTGAGGAAGCGCGTGCCCATGTTGATCGCGTCCGCCCCCAGCGCCAGCGCCGCCACCAGCCCGCGGCCGTCGGCGAAACCGCCGGAGGCGATGATCGGCACCCGCAGGCGGTTGGCCGCGACCGGGATCAGCACCAGCCCGGGGATGTCGTCCTCGCCGGGGTGGCCGGCGCACTCGAAGCCGTCGATGGACACCGCATCCACGCCCAGTTGCTCGGCCTTGAGCGCATGGCGCAGCGAGGTGCACTTGTGGATCACCTTGACGCCATGCCGGCGCAGCTCGGCGATGTGCTCGCCGGGGTTGTTGCCGGCGGTCTCGACCACGCCGATGCCGGCCTCGATGATCGCCGCGCGGTACTCGGCATAGGGCACCGGCTTCTGCGTCGGCAGCAGCGTCAGGTTGACGCCGAAGGGCTTGTCGGTCAGCTCGCGGCAGCGCGCGATCTCCCCGGCCAGCGCTTCCGGGCTCGGCTGCGTCAGCGCCGACAGCGTCGCCAGGCCGCCGGCGTTGGCCACCGCCGCGGCCAGCTCGGCGCGCCCCACCCACTGCATGCCGCCCTGCATGATCGGGTGCTCGACGCCGAAGGTCTCGGTGAAACGGGTGTTGAAGATGCCCATGACGCCTCCGTGGTCAGACCGGGTCCCAGGAGAACACGTCCGGGCTGCGCGCCAGGTCCATGAAGCTGCCGCGCAGCGCCGGCATGCCGTGCTCGGCGATGCTCTGCGGCGTCCAGCCGTGCTCGCTGTGCACGCTGCGCAGCGGGCGGCTCTGGCTCATCAGGAACAGCTCGTGGTTGCGCGCGGCGAACACCTGGCCGTTGACCTCGCGGGCGGCGTCGGAGGCCAGGTACACGGCCAGCGGCGCGTTCTTGTCGGGGGTCATGCGCTGCAGCTTCTCCACCCGCGCCTTCTGTTCCGGGGTATCGGCCGGGATGGAGTCGGTCATGCGGCTCCAGGCGAAGGGCGCGATGCAGTTGGAACGCACGTTGTAGCGCTGCATGTCGAGGGCGATCGACTTGGACAGCGCGACTATGCCCAGCTTGGCCGCCGAGTAGTTGGCCTGGCCGAAGTTGCCGATCAGCCCCGAGGTGCTGGTCATGTGCACGAAGGCGCCGCTGCCCTGTTCGCGGAAGCGCTCGGCGGCGGCGCGACTGACGAAGAAGCTGCCGTTGAGGTGCACGTTGATCACCGACAGCCAGTCCTCGGCGCTCATCTTGTGGAAGATGGCGTCGCGCAGGATGCCGGCGTTGTTCACCACTATGTCCAGCCGGCCGAAGGCGTCCAGGGCGCTGGCGACGATGCGCCGGGCGCTGTCCCAGTCCGACACGCTGTCGGTGTTGATCGCCCCCTCGCCGCCGCGCTGGCGGATCAGCCCGAGGGTTTCCTCGGCCGGCGAGGCCGAGCCGCCCTCGCCACCCAGCGACACGCCGATGTCGTTGATCAGCACCTTCGCCCCGCTGTCGGCCAGGGCCAGGGCGATCTCGCGGCCGATGCCGCCACCGGCGCCGGTGACGATCGCTACCTTGCCTTCGTTCAGTCGTTCGGTCATCGCTCTTTCCTCTCGTATGGATTCAGGTGCGGCCTTCAACCCGGCAGACCGAGCAGGCTCTTGGCCAGGATGTTGCGCTGGATTTCGTTGGTGCCGCCGTAGATGGTGGTGGGCCGCGACTGGATGAAGATGCCCGCCGGGTGCAGCTCGGGGTCGTCGGCCAGGGGCTGCAGCAGGGCCGAGTCGGGACCGGCGATCTCCAGGCCCAGCTCGCTGATGCGCTGGTACAGCTCGGACTGGTGGACCTTCAGCATCGACACCTCCGGCCCCAGGTTCTCGCCGCGCCGCAGGCGCTCGGCGAAGTGCTCGTACAGCGCCTTGTGGCAGTCCAGGTCCATGCTCAGCGCGGCGAAGCGCTGGGCGAACGCCGGGTCGTCCCACAGGCCCTGGCGCCGGGCCAGGCGCGCCAGGCGCTCGAAGGCGAAGGTGGCCTGCTTGGGCGAACCGAGGAAGATGCGCTCGAAGCCCAGCAGCGCCTTGGCCATGCTCCAGCCCTGGTTGACCTCGCCCACCAGGTGCTCGGCCGGCACCCGCACGTCATTGAAGAACACCTCGCAGAACTCGCCCTGCAGCTCCAGGTTGAGGATCGGCCGCACCTCGACGCCGGGGCTGTCCATCGGCACCAGCAGGAAGCTGATGCCCTGCTGCGGCTTGCCGCCGCGCTCGGTGCGCGCCAGCACGAAGATCCAGTTGGCCTCGCTGCCCATGGTGGTCCAGGTCTTCTGGCCGTTGATCACCCACTGGCCCTCGCGCAGTACCGCCTCGGTGCGCAGGCTGGCCAGGTCGGAGCCGGCGTTGGGCTCGCTGTAGCCCTGGCACCAGATGTCCTCGCCGCTGAGGATGCGCGGCAGGAAGCGCTCGCGCTGGGCGTCGCTGCCGTAGCGGATCAGCAGCGGGCCGAGCATGGTGATGCCGCTGTCGGGCAGGCGCGCGCAGCCGTAGCCTTCCATCTCCTCGATCATGATCAGCTGCTTGCCCGCGGAAAGGCCCATGCCGCCGTAGCGCACCGGCCAGCCGGGGCACAGCCAGCCCTGGCGCGACAGCGCCTGGTACCACTCCCAGGTGTCGTCGCGGCCCAGGCGGTGGGCCGGGTTGCGGATGCGTTGCGGGTAGTTGGCGGCGATCCACTCGCGCACCCTCAGGCGGAACTCGCCATCGCCCATGGCGTTGTAGTCGGTCATTTCAGTGCCCTCGGCTCATTGTCCGGTGAATGCGGGGATGCGCTTGGCCAGGAAGGCCGCCTTGCCTTCGGCATGGTCGGCGCTGAGGAACAACTGGCTCTGCAGCTCGCCCTCGCGCTCCAGCAGCAGGTCGAGGCCGTCGGCGAGCAGGGCCTTGGTCATGGCCAGCGGCAACGGCGCCTGCTGCTCGACCAGGGCGGCGCGGGCCATGGCCGCGTCCAGCGCCGCGCCGGGCGCGCAAAGCTGGTCCACCAGGCCGATGCGCAGCGCCTCTTCGGCTTCCACCACCTGGCCGAACATCAGCACCTGTCGCGCACGGCCCACGCCGATGCGCGCCGGCAGGGTATGCAGCAGGCCGAGGTCGGCGAGCAGGCCGACCTTGCCGAAGCCGGCGGCGAAGCGCGCCGTGCCGCCGCACACCAGGCTGTCGCAGGCCAGCGCCACGGACAGCCCGGCGCCCACCGCCCAGCCTTCGATGGCGGCGATCAGCGGCTTGCCCATGCGCACCATCTGCCGCACCAGGGCGGCGTTGTCGTGCATGCGCGCGCGGCCGGCGCCGAGCCCGGCGACGTTCATGTCGCTGAGGTCGCCGCCGGCGCAGAACACCTCCGCGCTGCCGGTGATCACCACGCTGCGCACCTGCGCGTCGGCGTCGGCCTCGCGCAGGGCCTGCAGCAGTTCCTGGCGCAGCGCCGGGGCCAGCGCGTTGCGCCGCGCCGGGTTGTTGAAGCGCAGCAGGCGCACGCTGCCGTGCGTCTCTTGCAGCAGCATCTCGCTCATCAGGCCACCTCGCGTTGCAGCAGCGCGATGTAGCGCGCCTTGTGGAAGGCCAGCGAACCCTGGGCGTTGAGCAGCACCATGGCGCGGCGGAGGAACAGGCCGATGTCGGCCTCGTCGGTGAAGCCGATGCCGCCGTGCAGCTGGATCGCCTGGCGGGTGACCAGCAGCGCGGCCTCGGCGGCGCGCACCTTGGCGGTGGACACCAGGCGCCGGACCTCGGCCAGCGGCGCCCGGGCGTCGATGGCGTCGGCGGCCCGGGCGATCACGGCGCGCGCCAGTTCGATCTGGATCTTCAGGTCGACCATGCGGTGCTGCAGGGCCTGGAAGCTGCCGATGGCGCGGCCGAACTGGCTGCGCACGCCGAGGTAGTCGCGGGTGCGCTCGAAGGCGGCGTCCATCAGCCCCACCAGATAGGCGGCGCAGGCCAGCGCGGCTTCGTCCAGCGCGGCGGGCGGTGCCGCCAGCACGCGTGCCGGCGTGGCGTCGAAACGCAGGCGCGCCAGGTGGCCGCCGTCCTGGGTCGGTTCCTGGCTCAGGCGCAATCCTTCGGCGCCGCGCTCCACCAGCGCCAGGCCGCTGTCGCAGGCCACCAGCCAGGCGTCGGCGGCGGCGCCCAGGGCGACATGGCCGACCTCGCCATGCAGCTTGCCGTCGCGCAGTTGCGGCAGCGTGGCGCCTTCGTCGTAGGCGATGCCTGCCGGCAACACCAGCTTTTCACCGGCCAGCAGCGCTTCGCGCTCCGCATCCGGCAGCAGCGGCGCCACCAGGCTCGCTTCGATCAGCGGTTCCGGCAGCAGGCCGCGCCCCAGTTCTTCCAGCAGCGCGGCGTATTCGGCCATGCCCAGGCCGCTGCCGCCCTGCGCTTCGTCCAGGCGCAGGCCCGGCCAGCCCATGGCGCAGACTTCGGCCCAGGCTGCGCGGTCCACGCCCGGCTCGCTGAAGCGCAGGTGGCGCACCCTGCCCAGGTCGCCATCGGGCGGAACCAGGGAGGCGGCGCTGTCACGGATCATGCGCAAGCGCTCCTCGCGCTCGCGGGCCAGTTCGGCGGTGTCGGTCATGTCGTCGTACTCGTGTCGGTGGAACGGCTCCCGGCCCCGGCGGGCCGGTACTTGAAGCTGCCCGAGGCGCTGGCGACCAGTTCGCCGTCCTCGTTGTGGATCTCGGCTGTGCAGAAGCACAGGTTGCGCGTGCGCCGCAGCACCCGGCCGACGGCGTTGAGCTCGCCGCGGGCGGTGCCCATGAAGTGCGTGGCCATGTCGATGGTGACCATCGAGCAGCCCGGCGAGCAGATGCGGATGGCCCCGGCCATGGCGGCGTCGAGCACGGTCATCAGCACCCCGCCGTGGAAGTGGCCGAGGTAGTTCATCAGCTCCGCGCGGTGCTGCAGGCGGATGCGCGCCAGCTCGCCCTCGGCCCAGCGTTCCAGGCCGATGAACTCCTGGAAGGTGAAGCGGCCGGTGGGAAACACCGTCGCGGGCTCGGCCAGGCTGGCCGCCATGGGTGAATCGTTCATCGCAAGGGGCTCCGTCATGGGCTCAGGCCTTCACCGGCCGCGGCTCGGTGGCATCGGCGCGCGCCGGGGCGACCGGCTCAACGCTGGCATCGGCGTCGCTCGCCGCGCGGTTCGGGTCGTACAGGCGGTCGGGGATGAACAGCGCCGGGATCAGGCCGGTGATCACGTAGGTGATGCCCATCACCAGGAAGCCGGCGCCGATGGAGATGTGCGAGGCCAAGAGGCCGATGGCCGCCGGCGCCACCGCCGCGCCGACGCGGCCGAGGTTGTAGGCGGTGCCCACCGCGGCGCCGCGCACCCGGGTGGAGAAGCTCTCGGTCATGTAGGTGGCCAGCACGCCCACCGGCACGCCGTAGATGAAGCCGAACAGGGTGAGGATCCAGACGATGTTCTCCGGCGTATGCCAGAACACGATCAGCGGCATGAAGATGGCGCTGCCGATGGCGCCGGCGGCGAAGGTGGCGCGGCGGCCGAAGTAGTCCGAGGCGACCCCGGCGGCCACCTTGCCGAGGATCATCGCGGTGTAGGTGCCGACCATGTAGCCGGTCATGGACTTGAAGTTCATGCCCAGCTCGCTTTCCAGGTACGAGGGCATCCAGTTGTTGGTGCCGTAGTAGCCGAACAGCAGGAAGCACGAGGTCAGCGTCCACAGCAGGAACATGCGCCGCGTGCCCGCATCGGCCAGCAGGCCCTGTACGCCACCGCCGGCGGCGGGCGCGGCACGCACGCCGGCCGGCTGCTGGCGGCGCTGGGCGCGGGCCGCCAGCCACGACGGCGACTCCGGCACCCAGGGGCGCAGCGCCAGGCAGATCAGCGCCGGCGCCAGGGCGGTGAAGAACAGCGTGCGCCAGCCGAATTCGGGGATGATCTGCCCGGCGAGGATGGTCGCCACCAGGTAGCCCACGGTCCAGCCGGCCTGCATGGTCGCCAGGATGGTGGTGCGGTACTTGGTGGTAACGAACTCGGACATCAGGATGTTGCAGGCGACGAACAGCGAACCCAGGCCCAGCGAGGACAGAAAGCGGATCAGGGCGAACTGCCAGTAGTTGTGGGTGAGCCCCAGCAGCGCGGTGCCAACCGAGAAGATCACGATGGTCCAGGTCACCACCCGCACCCGGCCGAAGCGGTCGCAGCACCAGCCGCCGTAGATGCCGCCGATGGCCATGCCGGCCAGGGTGATGCTGCCCAGCGAGCCGGCCTCGAAGTTGCTCAGGCCGAACTCGGCCTTGAGGCTGTTCAGGCTGTAGGCGAGGAACATCAGGTCGACGCCGTCGGCGAGCAGCCCGAGGAAGCAGAAGAAGAAGGCGATGACCAGGGTCCGCCGGGGGAACCCGGCGTCCTGGGGAGGACTCATGGATGCGCTCATTGTTCTTGTTCTCGCAGGTTGGTTGAGGGGGTTGTCGCCATGCCGCCCGGCTCAGCTGTTCGCCTCCGGCGTCAGGCGCACGCGGCCGTTGTCCAGCACCACCCGATCGCGCTCGACCACACGGGTGCGGAAGGAGCCGTCGTTCCAGATTTCCGTGCGCAGGGTCTCGCCGGGGAACACCGGCGCGGAGAAGCGCACCTGCAACTGCCCGAAGCGTTCCGCGCGGTAGTCGGCGAAGCCGCGCAGCAGCGCGTGGAAGGCCACGCCCAGGGTGCACAGGCCATGCAGGATCGGCCGGGGGAAGCCGCCGCGGGCCGCGGCCGCCGGGCTGGCGTGGAGCGGGTTGTCGTCGCCGTTGAGGCGGTAGTACAGGGCCTGCTCCGGACGCGTCGGCAGGTCGATGACCAGGTCCGGCGCGCGCTCGGGCAGGCGGTGCGGCTGGCTCAGCGACTGGCTGTCGCCGCCAAAACCGCCGTCGCCGCGCAGGAAGGTGGTGCCGCGGGCGATGGCCAGCGCCTCGCCGCTGGCGGCGTCGCTGAGCACCTTCTCGCTGTACAGCAGCGCGCCCTTGCCGGCGCCCTTGTCCACCAGGCCGGTGACGCGGGTACGGCCGATCACCTCGCCTTCCGGTGGCAGCGGCTTGAGCCACTCCACGCTCTGCTCGCCGTGCACCAGGCGCAGGGCGTCGACGCCGGTGTCCGGGTTGCCCAGCCAGAAGCCCGGGTGGCCCAGCACCACGGCCATGCACGGCAGCGCCTGGATATCGCGGTTGGCGTCGACGAAGGCCAGCTGGTGCTCATCCATGGGGTCGGCGCCCAGGCCCACCGACAGCGCGTAGAAGGCGCTGTCCTCGCGGCTGTAGCGCTGGCGCACCTCGGGGATGCGGTAGTTCAGCAGGTGCTCAGGATTCAGCGCCATGGGCCACCTCCTGCACTTCCAGCACCGCGTCGGCGGCCCAGGCGCCCTGCCCCTCGGGCATGGCGAATACCGGGTTGAGGTCCACCGAGCGCAGCCGCGGGCCGGCCTGGGCGGCGAACTGCGAGAGCCGCGAGAGCACCTGCGCCAGCGCCTTCACGTCGGTCACCGGGCGGCCGCGGGCGCCAAGTAGCAGCGGTGCGCCCTTGATGCTGCGGATCATCGCCTCGGCCTCCTCCACGCCGAACGGGCAGCGGCGGAACACCACATCTTTCAGGACTTCGACGAAGATGCCGCCCAGGCCGAACACCGCCACCGGGCCGAACAACGGGTCGCGCTGGATGCCCATGAAGCACTCCACGCCGCCCTGCAGCTGGCGCGCCACCAGCACGCCGTCGATGCGCGCCTGCGGGGCATGTTCGGCGGCGCGTTGCAGCAGCAGGTCGAAGCCTTCGCGCACCGCCGCGGCGCTGTCGACGCCCAGCAGCACGCCGCCGATCTCCGACTTGTGCAGGATGTCCGCCGAGGCGATCTTCAGCACCACCGGGAAGCCGATCTGCTCGGCGAAGGCGGCGGCCTCCCCGGCGCTCACCAGCACCCGCTCCGGCGCCGACTCTATGCCGGCGCGGGCCAGCAACTGTTTGGCCTCGGCCTCCCCCGGCGTGTACGGCGGCAACTCCACGCCACCGACCACCGGCACCTGGCGCAACGGTTTGGCGAAAGCCTCGCCGAGCCGGCCCATGGCCTGGATGGCGTGCACCGCGCGGGTCGGGTCCTCGAACAGGGCGAAGCCGGCCTTGCGGTAGGGTTCCAGCTCGTCGCCCTCGCCCATCACCGAGACCACGAACAGGCGGTCCGGGTGGTCGGCCTTGATCCGGCCGAACTGCTCGGCCAGCTTCGGGCCGATGGAGGCGACGGTGCCAGCCTGGGTGAAAAAGGCGATCAGCGACTTGTAGCCGCCGTCCACCACCATGGATTCGGTGAAGTCGTGCACCAGGCTCAGGTCGTTCAGGGCCTGGGCGGTGCAGTCCACCGGATTGATCGGCGAGGCGAACGACAGCCGCTGCTTCAGCCGCGCCTGGGCCGCCTCGGGCATGGGCGGCATCGGCAGGCCGACGTCCTCGGCGGCGTCGCTGACGATGATCCCGGCGCCGCCGCTGACGGTGATCATGCCCAGGCTGTTGGCCACCGGGTAGATACGCTGGGTGGCGAGGTAGGCGATGTCGATCAGTTCCTCGGTATTGCGCGCGCGGACCACCGCGTAGTCGGCCAGCACCGCGTCCAGCACCTTGTCGTCGCCGGCCAGGGAAGCGGTGTGGGACATGGCCGCGCGGCCGCCCAGCTCGCTGCGCCCGACCTTGTGCAGGATCACCGGCTTGCCGGCGCGGTGGGCGGCCGCCAGGGCGGCGAGGAAGCTGTCGACGTTGCGGATGGATTCGGCGTAGGCCATGACCACGTCGACTTCCGGCGACTCCACCAGCCAGCCGATGGCATCGCCCAGGGTGACGTCGGCCTCGTTGCCGGTGGCTACGCAGATCGGCGTGCCCAGCCCGCGCTGCCGCGCCAGGCCCAGCAGGTGCGCACCGTAGGCGCCGGACTGGGTGGCGATGCCGACGCGCCCGGCCAGCGGAATGCCGCGCTCCAGGCTGGTGGAGAAGAAGGCGTAGTAGCCCAGGTTGGCGTTGAACACGCCCAGGGCGTTGGGGCCCAGCAGGCGCATGTTCGCCGCGCGGGCGGCCTCGACCATCGCCTCCTGCATCAGCACGCCCTCGCCGCCCACCTCGCTGAAGCCGGAGGAGAACACGATGGCGCTGCGCGCGCCCTTGCGGCCCAGGGCCTGGATGGTCTCCAGCACCTGCGGCGCCGGCAGCGCGACTATGGCCACGTCGGGCGCCTCGGGCAGCGCCTCGACGCTGGCGAAGGCCGGCAGGCCCTGGATTTCGCTGCGGTTGGGGTTCACCGGCAGGATGCGGCCGCCGAAGCCGTTGCGCAGCATGTAGGCGATGGGCCGGCCGCCGATGCGGTGCGGGTCGCTGGAGGCGCCGACCACGGCCACGGAACGCGGTTGCAGCAGGGGCGTGAGGCTGGCGAAGCACGAGGCGTTGCCAGGGTGTTGCGAGTGACTCACTGACATGGCTTTCCACCTGAACTGTTGACGGTTGCCGGAGCGTGCGTCCCGGCGCGAGGGCGAGCGCGTCCACGGCGGGCCGCCGAAGCGGCCACCGCTGGGGCGCCGAACCCGGGAGTTTCAGAGCACCGACTGGGTGCCGAGCAGGGCCGTGACCTGGCTGGACAGGGTGCCGCCGTTGCCGTGCAGCAGGGCGACGTCGGCCTTGCGCAACTGCCGCTCGCCGGCCTGGCGGCGCAACTGCGTCACCGCCTCGATGATCAGGAACATGCCGTACATGCCCGGATGCACGCAGGACAGCCCGCCGCCGTTGGTATTCACCGCCAGCTCGCCGCCGGGGGCGATGCGCCCGCCCTCGACGAAGCGCCCGCCCTCGCCCTTCGGGCAGAAGCCGAGGTCTTCGAGGAACAGCAGGGTGTTGATGGTGAAGGCGTCGTAGAGCATCACCAGGTCGATGTCGGCGTGCGTCACCCCGGCCATCTGCATGGCCCGCGGGCCGCTTTCGCTGGCGGCGGTGACGGTGAGGTCGGGCATCGCCACGATGGAGCGGTGCCACTGCGCGCCGGCGGCGCCGAGGAAATACACCGGCGCGTTCGGCAGGTCGCGGGCGCGGTCGGCGCGGACCAGTACGCAGGCGCCGCCGCCGTCGGTGACCAAGCAGCAGTCGGCCTTGCTCAGCGGGTCGCTGACCATGCGCGCGGCGAGCACCTCTTCGATGCTCAGCGGGCCGCGGGCGAAAGCCTCGGGGTTGAGGTTGGCCCAGCCCCGCGCGGCCACCGCCACCTCCGCCAACTGCGCGCGGGTGGTGCCGTACTGGTGCATGTGGCGGCTGGCGGCCAGGGCGTAGGCGGTGATCGGGTGGCGCGGCTTGTAGGGCGTCTCGTGCCACTGCGGCTCGCTCATCGACACCAGCTTGCCGCCGGCGGTGCGCTGGTTGGAGCCGTAGCAGATCAGCGCCGCGTCGCACAGCCCGGCTTCCAGGGCCAGGGTGGCCTGCAGCAGGTGCAGTTCGAAGCTGGAGCCGCCGATATTGGTGCCATCGACGAACTTCGGACGGATGCCCAGGTATTCGCAGACCGACAGCGTCGGGAAGGCATGGGAACTGGTGGCGGCGAACACCGCGTCGATGTCGGACAGCTTCAGCCCGGCATCGGCGATGGCCTTCACCGAGGCCTGGCCGAGCAGTTCGATGGCGCTGTGGCCGGGGGCCTCGCCGATGCCGGCGCTGCCGATGCCGACGATGGCGGTCTTGCCGCGCAGGACCTGGCTCATGGCTGCACCTGCGCAAGCGCGTCGAACACCACCACGGGCGTGCCTTCCTGCTCGACGATGCGCGCCTTCAGGCGGGTGCCGATGGGCACTTCGAGGTGGCCCTCGACGCGCGACATCATGCGCACGCCTTCGTCCAGATCGACCAGGGCGACGTTGTAGTCGCCGCTGCGGGCGCGGTTCACGGTGATCGCATAGAGAGTGCCCAGGCCGCTGGCCGGCACCCATTCCAGGTCCGTCTCGCCGCTGCCCGGCACCAGGTTGCGCGGGTAGAAGACGTAGCGCCCGGTGGAACGGCTGCGCTGCAGCATGAAACGGCCCTGGGCCAGGAAGGCGAGGTACTGGGCCTCGGGGCCCGGAACGACGCACTCGGGGAGATCTGCCACGTAGGTCCTCCTTTATTCTTGTTCGACCTTTGCTGCAAAGTGCAGTGACGTGGACGCACCAACCGGCGACTTCAGGGCAGCGGTTGTGCGCTCCGTGAAGCCAGCATATATTCACTCCGCTGAATGTCAACCTGAATACTGAATATGAAAAATAACGAAACCGCACCGGAAGCCAGTACCAAGAGCGCCAGCACCAAGGATGTAGGGGCCGTAGTGAACGCCATTCAGATCCTCCGCCACCTGGCCCACGCCGAAGCCCCCGAAGGCGTGGCCGCCATCGCCCGCGCCACCGGCATCAGCCCGAGCAGCGCCTTCAATATCCTGCGCACGCTGCACAACGAGCAGTTGGCGTCGTTCGACAACGAGACCAAGACCTACCAGCTGGGCCTGGGCCTGTCGGAACTGGCGGTGAGCTTCATCGGCCGCAGCTACGCCGACCTGATCCAGCCGGAACTGGAGCGCCTGAGCCTGGCCCACCGGATACTCGTCGCCCTCTGGCAGGTCACGGACGACGCGCACATCCGCGTGATCGCCCGCTCCGAGCCGCAGATCGCCCACGTCAACGTGGCCATGGGCACGCGCCTGCCGGAACTGGTGGGCGCCGCCGGGCGCTGCATCGCCGGCCTGCGCCAGCTGCCGGAGGACGAACTGCGCCGGCGCCTGTCGCGGGTGCGCTGGGAGAACCCGCCGGCCTTCGAGCAGTACCAGGCCGACGCCCACGAAGCCCTGGAACGCGGCTGGGCCATGGACCAGGACCACCTGTACCGCGGCGTGAGCATGGTCGCCAGCGCGGTCACCGACCGCGACCGGCAGCCGCGCTTCATCATCTCCGCCATCGGCATCAGCGCCCAGCACCGCCGCGATGAGCTGGAAAGCATCGGCAGCAGCCTGCGCGACACCGCCAGCTTCATTGGCCGTGCGCTCTTTCCCCAGGGCAAGGGCAGGAAGGCGTAGAATCAGAATGCCATTCAGTATCGGGAAAGGCATTCGGCGGGAATAACGAGAGGGATTACGATCGCGCGGCCGGAGGTCAATCGCGCGCAGGGCGCGCTCCTACAGGGGAATGGCGCGGGTGGCGCAGCGTAGGAGCGGATCTCATCCGCGAATCGCGCCGGAATCTCCGTCCGCGATGAAGCCGTATCGTTACTGCCGCACCAACCGACGGTTGTCCGGCGCAATCTCACCGCTGCTGCGGTAGGGATTGATATCCAGGCCACCGCGGCGCACATAGCGCGCATAAACGGTCAGCCGGCTGGGCTGCAGCAGGCGCTGCAGGTCGAGGAAGATGCGCTCCACGCACTGCTCGTGGAAATCCTGATGCTGGCGGAAGGAAACCACGTAGGCCAGCAGGCTGGCGGGGTCGAGCGCCGGGCCGGCGTAGTCCACCACCAGGGTGCCCCAGTCCGGCTGGCCGGTAACCGGGCAGTTGGATTTCAGCAGGTGGCTGTAGAGCACTTCGTCCACCCGCCGGGCATCGTCGCAGCGCAGCAGCTCCGGGCGCGGATGGTCGTAGCTGTCCACGGCGATGTCGAGGTCGTCGATGCAGCGGCCGGGCAGTTTCGCCACGCCCTCCTCGGCCACTTCATCGAGACTGCGCAGGCGCACGCCCACCGGCGCGCCGGCGGCGGCGGACAGGTCGCGCTCCAGCACCGCCCGCAGCGCCTCGCGGCTGTCGAACGGGCTCTGATTCAGCGAGTTGAGGTAGAGCTTGAAGGACTTCGACTCGATGATGTTCGGCGACTGCGCCGGAATGGCGAATTCGCCGATGGCCACCACCGGCTTGCCGCCGGAGGTCAGCCAGGACAGTTCGTAGCAGTTCCAGATGTCCACGCCGCGGTACGGCAGGTTGGCGCCGTCCAGGCCCAGCTCGGCCCACTTGGTGGCGCGGCTGATGGGGAACAGCAGCTCGGGCGCGTAGGTGGAGACGTATTCGCTGGATTTGCCCAGCGGCGAGTGTTCGGCGGGATGCTGCATGCAATGGACCTGCGGAAATCGTGTCGGCGCCCGCCGGGGTGGCAGGCCGGGCAAGTGTATACAAATGCCCCGGTGGTTTCAGCAGGCGCGGGATGCCTGGGTGACGGTTGGCGGCCTCGGAGCGGATCGCGGACGGAGTCCGCTCCTTGCGCCGAGGCGCCTTTCGTAGGATGGGTTGAGCTTGCGATACCCATGCTGCCGTGGTGATGGGTATCGCTTCGCTCAACGCCATCCTACGAAAAGCCGTGCTTCCCTGGAGGCGTAGGAGATTCATCCGCGATTGCGCCGGCAAGGCCGGCGCTCAGGGCTCGACGGTCAACCGGCCGACCATGCCGGCCTGGTAGTGGCCGGGGATGTTGCAGGCGAACTCCAGTTCGGTGGCCCGGGTGAAGGTCCAGGTCAGCTCGGCGGTCTTGCCCGGTTCCACCAGCACGCTGTTGGGGTCGTCGTGCTTCATCATCTTCGAATGGTCCATGCCGGCCATGCCGTGGCTCATGCCGGTGGGCGTGAGCATGCCCATCGCCTGCATCTGCTGCATTTCCTTCTGGTGCTCGGCGTGCAGGGCGGCGTTGCCGAGGTTGAACTCATGCAACAGGCTGCCCTTGTTGTGGATGACGAAGCGCACCGTCTCGCCGGCCTTCACCTGCAGCGACTTGGGCTCGAAGTACATCTCGCCCAGGGTGACCTCGACGCTGCGGGTGGCCCGTGCGGCCTCGGCCGGCTTGCCGAAGTCGTACGCATGGCCGTGGCCGGCGTCGGCCAGGGCCGGCAGGGCGAAGGCGGCGGCGAGGCCGAGGATGGCGGCGTTGAACAGCTGGCGTGTACGCATGATGCGGACCTCTTGCGGATGATTGCCCCCATGTTGCCGCCGGCCACCTGCCGGTTGGCTGTCGGGAAGATTACAGTTGTGTCAGCTTGGCGGCGCCATCGGCAGCGCTGGATACAATGACCGGCATTCCCGCCACGGAGGCCATCCACCTTGAAACTGCTGATCGTCGAAGACGAACCCCGCATCGGCCAGTACCTGCGCCAGGGCCTGAGCGAGGCCGGCTACGCCGTGGACCTCTGCGGCGACGGCGCCGAGGGCGAACAGCTGGCGCTGTCCGGCGGCTACGACCTGGCGATCCTCGACGTCATGCTGCCCGGCCGCGATGGCTGGCAGATCCTCCAGGCCGTGCGCCAGGCCGGCCTGGCCCTGCCGGTGCTGTTCCTCACCGCGCGCGACGCCGTGGAGGACCGCGTGCGCGGCCTGGAACAGGGCGCCGACGACTACCTGGTCAAGCCCTTCGCCTTCGTCGAGCTGCTGGCCCGCGTGCGCACCCTGCTGCGCCGCGGCGGCCAGCAGTTGCAGGAAACCGTGCTGCAACTGGCCGACCTGGAGCTGGACCTGCTGCGCCGCCGGGTGCAGCGCGGCGGCCGGCGCATCGAGCTGACCGCCAAGGAGTTCGCCCTGCTGGAGCTGCTGCTGCGCCGCCATGGCGAGGTGCTGCCCAAGTCGCTGATCGCCTCCCAGGTGTGGGACATGAACTTCGACAGCGACACCAACGTCATCGAGGTGGCCATCCGCCGCCTGCGCGCCAAGGTCGACGATGACTTCCCGCTGCGCCTGATCCACACCGTGCGCGGCATGGGCTACGTGCTCGAAGAGCGCGCGCCGTGAGCGCCGCCGCGCGGGTTTCGCTGGGCGTCCGCCTGAGCCTGCTGTTCGCCGCCTGCACCGCGGCCGTGTCGCTGATCGCCGGGGTGGTGTTCAGCCGCGCCAGCGAGGCGCACTTCGTCGAGCTGGACCGCCAGGCGATGGCCGGCCGCCTGCCCTTCTTCCGCGAACTGCTCGGCCCGGTGCGCGATCCCGCCGGCCTGGCCACGCAACGCGGGACGCTGGAGCACGAACTGACGCGCCACCCGGACCTGGGCCTGCGCCTGGAGGGTGCCGACGGCCAGCGCTGGCTGGACGAGCCGCCGCGCATGAGCAGCAGCATGGAGGGCATGGGCGAACCGCCCGCCTACCGCGAGATGCGCGTGCCGCTGGACCCGGCCGAGCCCGCCGGGCGCCAGCTGACCCTGGTGCTGGACATCACCCACCACCAGCACTTCCTCGGCCGCATGCAACAGCTGATCTGGCTGACCATGGGCCTCTCCGCCCTGGCCACCGCCCTGCTCGGCGCCTGGGCCACCCGCGCCAGCCTGCGCCCGCTGCGGCGCATGCGAGAAGTGGCGGCGCAAGTCTCGGCGCAGTCGCTGACCACCCGCCTGGACGCCAGCCGCCTGCCCGCCGAGCTGCGCGGTCTGGCCAGTGAGCTGAACGCCATGCTGGCGCGCCTGGAGGAAGCCTTCCAGCGCCTGTCGGCGTTCTCCGCGGACATCGCCCACGAGTTGCGCACGCCGCTCACCGCGCTGCTGACGCAGACCCAGGTGGTGCTGTCGCGCCCACGCGGCGAGGACGACTACCGCGAGGCGTTGCACGGCAACCTGGAGGAGCTGCAGCGGCTGACCGCCATGGTCAACGACATGTTGCTGCTGGCCAAGGCCGACCACGGCCTGCTGGCCCCCGGGCGCGACAGCCTGGACCTGGCTGCGGAAGTGGATGCCCTGCTGGAGTTCTACGCGCCGCTGGCCGAGGACCAGGGCGTCCATCTGGCGCGCGAGGGCCAGGCGCAGGTACGCGGCGACCGCGGCATGCTGCGCCGGACGCTGGCCAATCTGCTGGACAACGCCCTGCGCTTCACCCCCGCAGGCGGCGCCATCCGCGTGCGCCTGCGGCCCGGCCAGGTCAGCGTGGAGAACCAGGGCCCGGCGATCCCCGCCGAGCAGTTGCCAAGGCTGTTCGACCGCTTCCACCACCGCGAGGCGGCCCAGCGCGAGGGCCAGGGCGTGCACGCCGGCCTCGGCCTGGCAATCTGCCGCTCCATCGTCCAGGCCCACGGCGGCCGCATCCGCGCCGAATCCGCAGACGGCTGGACACGCCTCATCATCGAATTACCGCCGGAAATGTAGGGCGAATAACCGTTCGCGGTTATCCGCCGCCTCACCCAAGCCCCCAGCCGGGCCCAGGTCAGCCCCGGAGCCGCCTGGAACCAAGGCCAAACGGCGGATAACGCCGTAGGCGTTATGCGCCCTACGCCAAGCCCACCGTAGGGCGTATAACCGTTCGCGGTTATACGCCGCCACACCCAAGCCCACCGTCAAATCACCAACCGCCCACTCGCCACCAGCCGCGCCTGGCCGGCGATGCGCACGCGGTCGCCTTCCAGCCGGCACCAGAGTTCGCCGCCGCGGGCCGAGCACTGCAAGGCGCGCAGCTGCAGCTTGCTCAGGCGCTGCGACCAGTAGGGGATCAGGCAGCAGTGGGCAGCGCCGGTCACCGGGTCCTCGTTGATGCCGATGGCCGGGGCGAAGAAGCGCGAGACGAAGTCGTGGTCGCCCTCCCCCCGCGCGGTGACGATCACGCCCAGGTACGGCAGCTTCGCCAGGGCGACGAAGTCCGGCTTGCAGGCGCGCACCGCCTCTTCCGATTCCAGCAGCACCATCAGGTGCGCCGTGGTGCTCAGCGCATCGACCACCGGCAGGCCCAGGGCCTGCTCCAGCTCCACGGTGCTGCCCGCCTCGTGGGGCGGCTGCGCCGGGAAGTCCAGGGCCAGGCGCTGGTCCTCGCGGTACACCCGCAGCGGGCCGGACAGCGAGTTCAGCTCCAGGCGCTCGCCCGGCTCGCCGAACACCTCGAACAGCACATGGGCGCTGGCCAGGGTGGCGTGGCCGCACAGCGGCACCTCGGCGGTCGGGGTGAACCAGCGGATGCGCCAGCCATCGGCCTCACGGACCAGAAAGGCGGTCTCCGACAGGTTGTGCTCGGCGGCGATGTTCTGCATCAGCTCGTCGGCCAGCCAGGCGTCCAGGCGATAGACCATGGCCGGGTTGCCGGCGAACGGACGGTGGGTGAAGGCATCGACCTGGTGGAATTCGAGCTGCATGGCGTTCTCCTCTGAATGGGGCTCCAGCATGCCGTCCCGCGCGTTCGGCGCTGCTATACAGTGTGCGACTTTCGCATCGGCACAGTCGTGCCCTCAGGCCCGGCCGATGGCGGCGAAACTGGCCGAGGTCAGCCCGGCCAGGGTCTCGGCGCTCAGCTCCACCTCCAGGCCGCGGCGCCCGGCGCTGACGTGGATGCTCGGGTACTGCCGGGCGGAGTCGTCGATGAAGGTGCGCAGGCGCTTCTTCTGCCCCAGCGGGCTGATGCCGCCGACCAGGTAGCCGGTGGCGCGCTGTGCGGCATTGGGGTCGGCCATGTCGGCCTTCTTCGCCCCGGCGGCGTGGGCCAGGGCCTTCAGGTCGAGGCTGCCGGCCACCGGCACCACGGCCACCAGCAGTTCGCCCTTCTCGGTGGCGGCGAGCAGCGTCTTGAACACCCGCGCCGGCTCCAGGCCGAGCTTCTCGGCGGCCTCCAGGCCGTAGGACGGCGCCTTGGGATCGTGTTCGTAGCTCAGCACGCGGTGCTCGGCGCGGGCCTTCTTCAGCAGGTCGATGGCGGGGGTCATGGCGGTCCGGGGTCTGTCCGTGAACGATGCCCAAGCATAGCAAGGGCCGGCGGCCGAATCCGCCACCGCCGCCTGCGCGCGCGGCCCTTCACCCGGCGCGCGGAATGGCCTAAGGTCGCAGACGACCCGGGCTCTGCCGGATGCAGCACAAGGCCAACGTCATGACCGACAGCCAGCACAAGAAATACATCGTCGCCCTCGACCAGGGCACCACCAGTTCCCGCGCCATCATCTTCGACCGCGACGCCAACGTGGTCAGCGTGGCCCAGCGCGAGTTCGCGCAGATCTACCCCCAGGCCGGCTGGGTCGAGCACGACCCCATGGAAATCTGGGCCACCCAGAGTTCGACCCTGGTCGAGGCCCTGGCCCAGGCCAGCATCGGCTTCGGCGAGGTGGCGGCCATCGGCATCACCAACCAGCGCGAGACCACGGTGGTATGGGACAAGGCCAGCGGCCGGCCGATCCACAACGCCATCGTCTGGCAATGCCGGCGCAGCGCGGGCATCTGCGAGCAACTGCGCGCCGACGGTCTGGAGCCCTACATCCGCGACACCACCGGGCTGGTCATCGACCCTTATTTCTCCGGCACCAAGCTGAAATGGATCCTCGACAACGTCGACGGCGCCCGCGAGCGCGCCCGCCGCGGCGAGCTGCTGTTCGGCACCGTGGACAGTTGGCTGGTGTGGAAGCTCACCGAGGGCGAGGTGCACGTCACCGACTACAGCAACGCCTCGCGCACGCTGCTGTTCGACATCCACAAGCTCGACTGGGACGACCGCCTGCTGGCGGCCCTGGACATTCCCCGGGCCATGCTGCCGAAGGTGCAGGCCTCCTCCGGGGTGTTCGGCCAGGCGCGGGTCGGCGGCCTGGGCGTGCACCGCACGCCCATCGCCGGGATCGCCGGCGACCAGCAGGCCGCGCTGTTCGGCCAGCTCTGTGTGGAGCCCGGCCAGGCGAAGAACACCTACGGCACCGGCTGCTTCCTGCTGATGCACACCGGCGCCAAGGCGGTGAAGTCCACCCACGGCCTGCTCACCACCATCGCCTGCGGGCCCCGCGGCGAGCCGCAGTACGCCCTGGAAGGCGCGGTGTTCAACGGCGGCTCCACGGTGCAGTGGCTGCGCGACGAGCTGAAGGTGATCAACGACGCCCACGACTCCGAGTACTTCGCCAGCAAGGTCAAGGACAGCAACGGCGTCTACCTGGTGCCGGCCTTCACCGGCCTGGGCGCGCCCTACTGGGACCCGTACGCCCGCGGCGCACTGTTCGGCCTGACCCGCGGGGTGAAGGCCGACCACCTGATCCGCGCCACCCTGGAATCCATCGCCTACCAGACCCGCGACGTGCTCGACGCCATGCAGCAGGACGCCGGCGAGCCGCTGCGCGCCCTGCGCGTGGACGGCGGCGCGGTGGCCAACAACTTCCTCATGCAGTTCCAGGCCGACATCCTCGGCACGCCGGTGGAACGCCCGCAGATGCGCGAGACCACGGCATTGGGCGCCGCCGTGCTGGCGGGGCTGGCCAGCGGCTTCTGGCAGGGCCTGGACGAGCTGAAGGGCAAGGCGGTGATCGAGCGGGTGTTCCAGCCCAACTGCGAGGCGGCCGAGCGGGAGCGGCTGTATGCCGGCTGGAAGAAGGCGGTGGAGCGGACCAGGGGCTGGGCGGAGCCGTAGGGCGTATAACCGCGAACGGTTGTACGCCGATGTGCCCGAGCCCATGCCCGGCTTCACGGTCAGGGTCGGAGTGGTCCGGACAGGGGCTTCGGGTTTGGCTCCGCAGTGGCCTGGGGTCAAGGTGAAACGGCGGATAACCGCGAACGGTTATACGCCCTACGTCTGTCGGTTATTCCTGTGCGGCGGGGGCGTCCATCTGCGCCCATAGCGAGGGGCCGCCGGCGGATTTTTCCACCGCGGCCAGGCGTGCGGCGTGGGCCGCCAGTTCCTCGTCGCTGGCGCGGATCACCCGGGTCAGCGCGCGGCCGGCCGCCAGGCGGCGGATCGCGCTGGGCTGCGGGCGGCCGCTGCCGTCGCCCTCGGCGCCCTGGCCGGCCAGCGACAGGCTGGTCTGGCCACCGGTCATCGCCAGGTAGACGTCGGCGAGAATCTCGGCGTCGAGCAGTGCGCCGTGCAGGTCGCGGCCGGAGTTGTCGACGCCGTAGCGCTTGCACAGGGCGTCGAGGTTGTTGCGCTGCCCCGGGTGGCGCTCGCGGGCCATCATCAGGGTGTCGAGCACCGAGCAGTAGTCGCTGACCTCGGCGCGCTCGCTCTGCCCCAGCAGGGCGAACTCGTTGTTGATGAAGCCGATGTCGAACGCCGCGTTGTGGATGATCAGCTGGGCGCCGTGGATGAACTCGTAGAACTCGTCGGCCACCTCGCGGAAGCGCGGCTTGTCCTTGACGAACTCGTTGGTGATGCCGTGAACGGCGATGGCGCCCTCGTCGATTTCACGATCGGGCTGCAGGTAGACGTGGAAGTGGCGGCCGGTGAGGCGGCGGCCTTCCAGCTCGACGCAGCCGATCTCGATGATCCGGTGGCCATCGGTGACCGGCATGCCGGTGGTTTCGGTATCCAGTACGACGCTGCGCATTTCGGGACCTTGTTGCTTTGACCAGGGAGGGCGCCCGCGGGCGCCCGTTGCAATATTCAGCGCGGCAGTTCGGCGACGCCGCGGTTGGCGAGCATGTCGGCGCGCTCGTTGCCGGGGTGCCCGGTGTGGCCGCGCACCCACTGCCATTCGACATTATGCCGGTTGACCTGCTCGTCCAGCGCCTGCCACAGGTCGGCATTCTTCACCGGCTGCTTGGCGGCGGTCTTCCAGCCGCGCTTCTTCCAGTTAGGCAGCCATTCCTTGATGCCTTTCATCACGTACTCGGAGTCGGTGACCAGGCGGATCTCGCAGGACCGCTTGAGCGCCGCCAGGGCCATGATGGCCGCCGTCAGCTCCATGCGGTTGTTGGTGGTCTCCAGCTCGCCGCCCCAGAGTTCGCGCTCGGCGCCCTTGTAGAGCAGCACCGCGCCCCAGCCACCGCGGCCGGGGTTGCCCTTGCAGGCGCCGTCGGTATAGATGACGACCTTCTCTTCTTCGCTCATATCACCTTCAGTACGGCCCGCGGCGTCCCGCCCCGGGATGGTGGCACGAGGGACTGGCGAGGGTCGTCGCTAGATTTCGGAATCCCGCCGGCTGACCTTGGCCACCGGCAGCGGCACCAGTTGGCCGCGGGCCTCGCGGCGGGCCTGGCGCAACGGCCGCAGGCCGACCACCAGCTTGCGCGCCACCAGCAGGTAGAAGCCGGCGCCGGTGCCCTTGAGGCCCGCGCCCCAGCCTTCCATGCGTGCCAGGCGCGTCTGCCAGGCAGCCGAGGCAAGCGGCGGACGATAGCACCCGAAGCGGCGTTTCTCCAGCGCGAAGCCCAGCAGGTTGAGCCAGTCGCAGACGCGGCCGGGGGAAATGCAGCGCGCCCGGCCCAGGCCGTCGGAGGCGAAATAATGCCGCAGGCCCCAGGCGCTGCGCGGGTTGACGCCGATCACCAGCAGGTGCCCGCCGGGGCGCACGCTGCGCGCGGCTTCACGCAGCAGGCGGTGCGGCGACAGGCAGAAGTCCAGGCCGTGCTGCAGCAGCACCACGTCGGCGGCGTGCTCGCCCAGCGGCCAGGCGCATTCGTCGCAGGCGATCTCCACGCCCGGCAACGGCGGCCCCAGGCGCACGCCGCGCTGGATGTTGCCGGTGCTCTCCGGCAGTTCGGCGTGCGGGCCGTAGTGCACCAGGTAGCCGCCGAAGTAGCGCTGCAGCTCGTCGCAGAGCAGACGCTGCTCCTCGGCCAGCATCATGGCGCCCAGCGGCCCGGCGAACCAGTCGCGCGCCTCGGCGATCAGCTCCAGCCAGTCGGCATCGGCCTGGGCGAAGGGTTCTCGTTCCATTCTCACCACCCCCTGAAACAGGTTGGCTGTCGCCGCCGGGAGGGCGGTCGACGCCGTTCGGCGAACACAGGACGGCACATTCGCACTACTATGCGCCAACCTATTCCGCTTAGCGACATCCGGCCATGATACAGATCGACGCGCTACCCGCCTTTTCCGACAACTACATCTGGCTGTTGCAGGATGTGACCACCCGGACCTGCGCGGTGGTCGACCCGGGCGACGCCGCGCCGGTGGAGGCCTGGCTGGCCGCGCACCCGGGCTGGCGCCTGGCCGACATCCTGGTCACCCACCACCACCAGGACCACGTCGGCGGCGTGGCGCACCTGAAACAGACCAACGGCGCCCGCGTGCTGGGCCCGGCCGGCGAGCGCATCCCGGCCATCGACCTGGCGCTGCGCGACGGCGAGCGCGTCGAGGTGCTGGGCCTGGGCTTCGAGGTCATCGAAGTGCCCGGCCACACCCTCGGGCACATCGCCTACTACCATGCGGACGCCGACGCGCCCCTGCTGTTCTGCGGCGACACCCTGTTCGCCGGCGGCTGCGGCCGCCTGTTCGAGGGCACCCCGGCGCAGATGCACGCCTCCCTGGGCCGCCTCGCCGCGCTGCCGGGCGCCACCGGCGTGTACTGCGCCCACGAATACACCCTGAGCAACCTGCGCTTCGCCCGCGCGGTGGAGCCCGGCAACGCCGAGCTGGCCGCGCGCTTCGACGAGGTCGCCGCCTGGCGCGAGCAGGGCCGCATCAGCCTGCCCTCCAGCATCGCCCTGGAACGGGCCACCAACCCCTTTTTGCGCACCTCGGAAAACAGCGTTAAAAAAGCCGCCGACGAGCGGAACGGCGGGCCGACAGCCAGCCCCGCAGAGGTTTTTGCGGTCATTCGGCAATGGAAAGATAAATTCTGAGGTCTGGCGAAATCTTGACCACGTCCGGCGCGGTTTCTAGAATCCCCGAAATTTTTACCCTGGACAAAGTCATCCGCCAATGCCGCCAAAGACCAGTAAGACCAGCGATCTAGACGCATTGGCTCGTGCCATACGAGTCTCCGTCCTGCTCGGCGCCGGCGCCCTCGCCGGCTGCCAGACCAGCCAGCACAGCGGCACCGACCAGGACACCCTGACCTACCGCCCCGCCAGCCGCGCGGTGGACGTACAGTTCAACCCGGCCTACGCCGACAGCGACATCTGGCAGCGCATGCGCCACGGCTTCCAGCTGCAGGCCGACGCCACCGACACCAACCCGCGCATCGAACGCCAGCGCCTGTGGTTCGTCAGCAACCAGGCCTTCATCGAGCAGGCTTCCGAGCGCGGCAGCCCCTACATGCACTACGTGGTGGAGCGCCTGGAAGAGCGGCAGATGCCGCTGGAACTGGCGCTGCTGCCGATGATCGAGAGCGCCTACAACCCCCTGGCCGTGTCCCGCGCCCAGGCGGTGGGCCTGTGGCAGTTCATCCCCACCACCGGCACCCATTTCAACCTGCGCCAGACCAGCTGGTACGACGGCCGCCGCGACATCAAGGCCTCGACCAACGCGGCGCTGACCTACCTGAACCGCCTGCACGACATGTTCAACGGCGACTGGCTGCTCGCCCTGGCCGCCTACAACGCCGGCGAAGGCACCGTCAGCCGCGCCATCGAGCGCAACCAGAAGCTCGGCCTGCCGACCGACTACTGGAACCTGCCGCTGCCCCAGGAAACCCAGGACTACGTGCCCAAGCTGCTGGCCCTGTCGCAGCTGGTGATGTCGCCGGAAGCCTACGGCATCAACCTCAACCCCATCGCCAACGAATCCTACTTCGCCGCGGTGAAGGTCAAGCCCGGCCTGGACCTGTCGCGCGTCGCGGCGCTGGCCGAACTCGACGAGGACGAGCTGTACCTGCTCAACCCGGCCTTCAAGCGCCGCATCACCATGGACGGCCCGCAGCAGCTGCTGGTGCCCAAGGAGAAGGTGGAACGGCTCAAGGCCGGCCTCGCCTCCCTGCAGCCCCAGGACCTGGTGAGCTGGAAGCAGTACAAGGTGCGCCGCGGCGACAGCCTGCGCAGCATCGCGGCCAGGCACGGCATCACCGTGGCCGAGCTCAAGAGCAGCAACCGCCTGAGTTCCAACCGCGTGCGCAACGGCCAGGCGCTGCTGATCCCGGCCAAGGGCAGCCGCATGCCGGAACTGGAGCCCGCGCGCCAGGTGGCCAAGGCCGGCGCGACCAAGGCGCCCAGCCTGGCCAACGCCACCCGCAGCTACAAGGTCAAGAGCGGCGACAACCTCTGGCAGATCGCCCGCGCCACCGGCGTCGGCGTCGACGACCTGAAGCGCTGGAACGGCCTGGACAGCCATGGCGTCAAGCCCGGCCAGGTGCTCAAGCTGCAAGGCGCCACCCAGCTGGCATCGCGCAGCACCAGCGGCAAGGCCAGGCAGCAACAGCAGGAAGCGGCGACCTACTACAAGGTCAAGCAGGGCGATTCCATGTACCTGATCGCCAAGCGCTTCAACGTCGAGATGCAGCACATCAAGCGCTGGAACCCGCGCAGCAGCGCCCATGCGCTCAAGCCTGGGCAGACGCTGACGCTTTATCTCGATACCGCGAGCCGTTGATTTCCCGTCCGGCCCAGCCATGGCGTTGGCAGGAACCGCGGTGTAACGGCGGATAACCGCGAACGGTTATTCGCCCTACGCCCAGGGTGGGCCTGGCGTAGCGCGCATAACGCCTACGGCGTTATCCGCCGTTTGACCTTGGCCACAGCTCCCTCGGCGCCGAGCACGGAGCCGCCCGCCCCCGGCAACTTTTTCCCCGAAAGCACGGCCTAAGCATCCGGCCCGAGCTTTTTCCCCGCAATACAAGCTGTTACCGTGGCCCTCTCGGGACGCCCGTGCAAACGCCGGCGCGCCGTCGCCCGCCGCGTCGTGCGTCCGCTGCCGCCCCTTGCACGGGACGGGCCCCAACCAGTACAAACGATGCCAGCCCGAACGCACCTACGAGCAGACCATGCCCAGAATGCCGACCAGCGCCCCTCGCCCCGCACCCGCGCCCACCACCGGATCGGCGGCGGAGCGCCGTCGATGAAGCTCCGCGCCCTCCTCCTGCTCGGCCTGCTCAGCCTGGGCGCCGGCCTGCAGGCCGCGCCGCAACATGCCATCACCCTCTACGACGAGGCGCCGAAATACCCGGCCGGCTACCGCCACTTCGACTTCGTCAACCCCGACGCGCCCAAGGGCGGCACCCTGCGGCTCTCCGACACCGGCGGCTTCGACAGCCTCAACCCGTTCATCCCCAAGGGCAACCCGGCCTCGCAGATCAGCCTCATCTACGACACCCTGACCTTCCACTCCCTCGACGAGCCCTTCACCGAATACGGCCTGCTCGCCGAGAAGATCGAGAAGGACCCCGAGCAGCGCTTCGTGCGCTTCTACCTGCGCCCCCAGGCGCGCTTCAACGACGGCACCCCGGTCACCGCCGACGACGTGGTCTTCACCTTCGAAACGCTGATCAAGCAGGGCGACCCGATGTACCGCAACTACTACGCGGACGTCGACAAGGTGGTGGCCGAGGACAAGCTGCGCGTGCGCTTCGACTTCAAGCGCCCGGGCAACCGCGAGCTGCCGCTGATCCTCGGCCAGTTGCAGATACTGCCCAAGCACTGGTGGGCCAGCCGCGACTTCGCCAAGACCAGCCTGGAGCCGCCGCTGGGCAGCGGCCCCTACCGCGTCACCAAGGTCGACCCGGGCCGCTCGATCCGCTACGAGCGGGTCAAGGGCTACTGGGCCAAAGACCTGCCGGTGAACCGCGGCTTCAACAACTTCGACGCCGTGGTGGTGGACTCCTACCGCGACCTGACCGTGGCCCTGGAAGCCTTCAAGGCCGGGCAGTTCGACTTCAACGAGGAGCGCATCGCGAAGAACTGGGCCACCGCCTACGACTCGCCGGCGATACGCGACGGCCGCATCGTCCGCCAGGAGCTGCACAACGACAATCCCTGGGGCATGCAGGGCTTCGCCTTCAACCTCCGCCGCCCGGTGTTCCAGGACGCGCGGGTGCGCGAGGCCATCAGCCTGCTGTTCGACTTCGAGTGGACCAACAAGCAGCTGTTCTTCGGCTCCTACAAGCGCGACCGCAGCTACTTCGAGAACTCCGAGATGGCCGCCCACGAGCTGCCCGACGCGCAGGAGCTGGCGATCCTCGAACCGCTGCGCGGCAAATTGCCGCCGCAGGTCTTCGACAGCGTCTACGAGCCGCCGGTCAGCGACGGCAGCGGCATCATCCGCGAGCAGAAGCGCAAGGCCTACAAGCTGCTGCTGGACGCCGGCTACAGGATCGTCGACGACCGCATGGTCGGCCCCGACGGCAAGCCGCTGAGCTTCGAGTTCATGCTGGTGCAGGCCGACTTCCTGCGCGTGCTGCTGCCCTACAAGCGCAACCTCGCCGAGCTGGGCATCGACATGCAGATCCGCGTGGTGGACATCTCCCAGTACATCAACCGCCTGCGCTCGCGGGACTTCGACATGATGGTCGCCAGTTGGCCGCAGTCCAACTCGCCGGGCAACGAGCAGCGCGAGTTCTGGCATTCGGCCAGCGCCGACAACCCCGGCAGCCGCAACTTCATCGGCCTGCGCGACGCGGCCATCGACGAGCTGGTGGACAGCTTGATCAAGGCCGACTCGCGCGAATCCCTGGTGCGCCACGCCCGCGCCCTGGACCGCGCCCTGCAGTGGGGCCACTACGTGGTGCCCAACTGGTACCTGGACACCTGGCGCCTGGCCTACTGGAACCGCATCGCCCACCCCGCCAAGCTGCCGCCCTACAGCTATGCGCTGATGACCTGGTGGCAGGCCCGCGACAAGGCCGAGCCGACCCAGGCCGCGGCCCAGGCGCAGGAGACCCGCTGATGCTCGCCTACATCCTGCGCCGCCTGCTGCTGATAGTGCCGACGCTGTTCGGCATCCTGCTGATCAACTTCATCATCATCCAGGCCGCCCCCGGCGGGCCGGTGGACCAGATGATCGCCAAGCTCGAAGGCGTCAACGCCGCCGCCGGCGGGGCCACCGGGCGCATCGCCGGCTCCGGCGGCGAGCTGGCCTCCTCCGGCGGCTCGCACTACCGCGGCGGCCAGGGCCTGGACCCGGAACTGGTGAAGGAAATCGAGCGCATGTACGGCTTCGACAAGCCGGCGCCCGAGCGCTTCTGGATCATGCTCAAGAACTACGTGCACCTGGACTTCGGCAGCAGCTTCTTCCGCGACGCCAAGGTCACCGACCTGATCATCGAGAAGCTGCCGGTGTCCATCTCCCTGGGGCTGTGGAGCACCCTGATCATGTACCTGGTGTCCATCCCCCTGGGCATCGCCAAGGCGGTGCGCAACGGCAGCCAGTTCGACATCTGGACCAGTTCGGCGATCATCATCGGCTACGCCATCCCCGCCTTCCTCTTCGCCATCCTGCTGGTGGTGCTGTTCGCCGGCGGCAGCTACTGGGACTGGTTCCCGCTGCGCGGGCTGACCTCCAACGACTTCGACGAGCTGAGCACCTTCGGCAAGGTCAAGGACTACTTCTGGCACCTGGCCCTGCCGATCACCGCCCTGGTCATCGGCAACTTCGCCACCATCACCCTGCTGACCAAGAACAGCTTCCTCGACGAGATCGGCAAGCAGTACGTGGTCACCGCCCGCGCCAAGGGCCTGACCGAGCGCCAGGTGCTCTACGGCCACGTGTTCCGCAACGCCATGCTGCTGATCATCGCCGGCCTGCCCTCGGCGCTGCTGGGGGTGTTCTTCACCGGCTCGCTGCTGATCGAGGTGATCTTCTCCCTCGACGGCCTGGGCCTGCTCAGCTTCGAGTCGGCGCTCAACCGCGACTACCCGGTGGTGTTCGGCACCTTGTTCATCTTCACCCTGTTCGGTTTGATCATGAAGCTGGTCAGCGACGTCCTCTACACCCTCGTCGATCCGCGCATCGACTTCGAGAACCGGGAGTGATCCGATGCGCCTGTCCCCGATGAACCAGCGCCGCTGGGCGCGCTTCAAGGCCAACAAGCGCGGCTGGTGGTCGCTGTGGCTGTTCCTCGCGCTGTTCGGGCTGAGCCTGGGCGCCGAGCTGATCGCCAACGACAAGCCGCTGGCGGTGCGCTACGACGGCCAGTGGTACTTCCCGGTGCTCAAGCGCTACCCGGAGACCGTGTTCGGCGGCGAGTTCCCCCTGGAGGGCAACTACAAGGCGCCCTACATGCGCCAGCTGCTGGCCGACAAGGACGCCTGGGTGCTCTGGCCGCCGATCGCCTACAGCTACGACAGCATCAACTACGACCTGCGCGTGCCGGTGCCCTCGGCGCCCAGCGCGGAGAACCTGCTGGGCACCGACGACCAGGCCCGCGACGTGCTGGCCCGGGTGATCTACGGCTTCCGCATCTCGGTGCTGTTCGCCCTGGTGCTGACCCTGCTCAGCTCGCTGATCGGCGTGCTGGTCGGCGCCCTGCAGGGCTTCTACGGCGGCTGGGTCGACCTGCTCGGCCAGCGCTTCCTGGAAATCTGGTCGGGCCTGCCGGTGCTCTACCTGCTGATCATCCTCGCCAGCTTCGTGCAGCCGAACTTCTGGTGGCTGCTGGGCATCATGCTGCTGTTCTCCTGGATGAGCCTGGTGGACGTGGTGCGCGCCGAGTTCCTCCGCGGCCGCAACCTGGAATACGTGCGCGCGGCCCGCGCCCTGGGCATGAAGAACGGCAAGATCATGTTCCGCCACATCCTGCCCAACGCGATGATCTCCACCCTGACCTTCATGCCGTTCATCCTCACCGGCGCCATCGCCACCCTGACCTCCCTGGACTTCCTCGGCTTCGGCCTGCCGGCCGGCTCGCCGTCCCTCGGCGAGCTGGTCGCCCAGGGCAAGTCCAACCTGCAGGCGCCGTGGCTGGGGATCAGCGCCTTCGTGGTGCTGGCGCTGATGCTCAGCCTGCTGGTGTTCATCGGCGAGGCCGCCCGCGATGCCTTCGACCCGAGGAAGTGAGATGAGCCAGAGCGCCCAAGACAACCTGGTGGAAATCCGCGACCTTTGCGTCGACTTCGCCTGCGGCGAGGAATGCGTCCACGCCGTGGACAGGGTCAGCTTCGACATCCGCCGCGGCGAGACCCTGGCCCTGGTCGGCGAAAGCGGCTCGGGCAAGTCGGTCACCGCCCTTTCCCTCCTGCGCCTGCTGCCCTACCCCACGGCCAGCCACCCCAGCGGCAGCGTCCGCTACGCCGGGCTGGACCTGCTCAAGGCGCCGGAACGCAAGCTGCGCGGCATCCGCGGCAACCGCATCGCCATGGTCTTCCAGGAGCCCATGACCTCGCTGAACCCGCTGCACACCGTGGAGAAGCAGATCGGCGAAGTGCTCGCTCTGCACAAGGGCCTACAGGGCCAGGCGGCGCGCGCGCGCATCCTCGAACTGCTCGACCTGGTCGGCATCCCCGACCCGGCCACGCGGCTGAAGTCCTACCCCCACGAGCTGTCCGGCGGCCAGCGCCAGCGGGTGATGATCGCCATGGCCCTGGCCAACGAGCCGGAACTGCTGATCGCCGACGAGCCGACCACGGCCCTGGACGTCACCGTGCAGCTGAAAATCCTCGACCTGCTGGCCGAACTGCAGGCGCGCCTGGGCATGGCTTTGCTGCTGATCACCCACGACCTCAACCTGGTGCGGCGCATCGCCCACCGCGTGTGCGTGATGCAGCAGGGCAAGATCGTCGAGCAGGCCGATTGCGAGCAGTTGTTCGAAGCCCCGCAGCACCCCTACACCCGCGAACTGCTCGGCGCCGAACCCAGCGGCGCGCCGGCGGCCAACCCGCCGGGCGAGGAACTGCTGAGCGTGCAGGACCTGCGCGTGTGGTTCCCGATCAAGAAAGGCGTGTTCCGCCGCACCGTGGACCACATCAAGGCGGTGGACGGTATCGACTTCAGCCTGCCCCGCGGGCAGACCCTGGGCATCGTCGGCGAAAGCGGCTCGGGCAAGTCCACCCTGGGCCTGGCCATCCTGCGGCTGATCGACAGCCGCGGCGGCATCCGCTTCGAGGGCAACGCCCTGGACGCCATGAACCAGGCCGAGGTGCGCCCGCTGCGCCGCGAGATGCAAGTGGTCTTCCAGGACCCGTACGGCAGCCTCAGCCCGCGCCTGTCGGTGGGCCAGATCGTCGGCGAGGGCCTGGAAATCCACGGCATCTGCGACGAGAAGGAACAGCAGCAGCGCATCATCGACGCGCTGCTGGAAGTCGGCCTGGACCCGCAGGCGCGGCACCGCTACCCCCACGAATTCTCCGGCGGCCAGCGCCAGCGCATCGCCATCGCCCGCGCCCTGGTGCTCAAGCCGGCGCTGATCCTGCTGGACGAGCCGACCTCGGCGCTGGACCGCTCGGTGCAGCGCCAGGTGGTCGACCTGCTGCGCCAGTTGCAGGCCAAGTACAACCTCACCTACCTGTTCATCAGCCACGACCTCGCGCTGGTCAAGGCCCTGAGCCACCAGTTGCTGGTGATCCGCCAGGGCAAGGTGGTCGAAGGCGGCCCGGCGCAGGAAATCTTCAGCGCGCCGCAGCACCCCTATACCCAGCAACTGCTGGAGGCCGCCTTCATGGCCCCGGCGGCGGCGCTTGAAGACTGACCTGCAAGGAAGGGACGAACATGGGTTTTCTAGCCGGTAAACGCGCGCTGATCGTCGGCGTGGCCAGCAAGCTGTCCATCGCCTCGGGCATCGCCGAGGCGATGCACCGCGAAGGCGCGCAACTCGCCTTCACCTACCAGAACGACAAGCTCAAGGGCCGCGTCGAGGAATTCGCCGCCGGCTGGGGCTCCAGCGCCGAGCTGTGCTTCCCCTGCGACGTCGCCAACGACGCCGACATCGAGGCGGTGTTCCACGAACTGGGCAAGCAGTGGGACGGCCTGGACATCATCGTCCACTCGGTGGGCTTCGCCCCGGGCGACCAGTTGGACGGCGACTTCACCAGCGTCACCAGCCGCGACGGCTTCCGCATCGCCCACGACATCAGCGCCTACAGCTTCGTCGCCCTGGCCAAGGCCGGCCGCGAGATGATGAAAGGCCGCAACGGCAGCCTGCTGACCCTGTCCTACCTGGGCGCCGAACGCACCATGCCCAACTACAACGTGATGGGCATGGCCAAGGCCAGCCTGGAAGCCGGCGTGCGCTACCTGGCCGGCAGCCTGGGCCCGGAAGGCACGCGGGTCAACGCGGTGTCCGCCGGCCCGATCCGCACCCTGGCCGCCTCCGGCATCAAGAGCTTCCGCAAGATGCTCGCCGCCAACGAACGCCAGACCCCGCTGCGGCGCAACATGACCATCGAGGAAGTCGGCAACGCCGCGGCCTTCCTCTGCTCCGACCTGGCCAGCGGCATCAGCGGCGAAATCCTCTACGTCGACGGCGGCTTCAACACCACCGCGCTGGGGCCGCTGGAAGACGGCTGAGCGGGCGCGCAGGGCGATGGGTATCGCTTCGCTCAACCCATCCTACGGGGCGCTGCATTTGCCCGACGGCGTAGGAGCGGATCTCATCCGCGAATCGCGCCGGAACCTCCGGCCATCGCGGACAAGGTCCGCTCCTACGGGCGAGAACGCCATGCCTCACAGCAAACTGTAGGAGCGGGCCCTGCCCGCGATTCGCGCGCAGGGCGCGCTCCTACAGGGGAATGGCGCGGGTGGGAACGCCATGCCTCCTACAGCCTTCGCAGGATGGGTTGAGCGAAGCGATACCCATCACCAATGGCAGCATGGGTTTCGCAAGCTCAACCCATCCTACGAAAAGCACCTCGCGCGGCCGGCAAGACAATTGCTCCAAACAAAAACGCCGCACCCGGTCACCCGGATGCGGCGTTTTCATTCGATCGCGGCGCGTGGCGCGCGGATCAATCCTCGCGGTAGCGGCGCAGGCGCAGGGCCTTGCCGGCGACGCGGGTGTCCTTGAGCTTGCCGAGCAGGCGCTCCAGGCCGTCTTCGGGCAGCTCGATCAGGCTGAAGGTCTCGCGGATCTGGATGCGGCCGATGGCCTCGCGGGACAGGCCGCCCTCGTTGAGGATGGCGCCCAGCAGGTTCTTCGCCGCCACGCCGTCGCGCGCGCCCAGGGCGGTGCGGCAGCGGGCCTTGCCTTCGGCCGGGGCGACCATCGGGCGGCGCTCGCCGGAGCGTTCGCCACGGTCACTGCGCTCACCGCGTTCGCCACGCTCGTAGCGGTCGCTGCGCTCGCGCGGGGCGGCCGGGGTCAGCGGTTGTTCGCGGCGCACCGATTCCAGGTCCAGGGCCTTGCCTTCGGTGAGCTTGGCCAGCAGCACCGCGGACAGGGTTTCGGCATCGGTGCCCAGGCGGCGGCACAGCTCGTCGCGCACGGCGCCACGGGTGGCGACGGCGGTTTCCAGCAGCGGCTGCAGGCCGGCGGCCAGGCGCGTCAGGCGCGCTTCCAGCACGGTGTCGGCGTCGGGCAGGCGCACTTCGCCGACCTTCTGCCCGGTGACGCGCTCGATCACCTGCAACATGCGGCGCTCGCGCGGGGTCACCAGCAGCAGCGCGCGGCCTTCGCGGCCGGCACGGCCGGTACGGCCGATGCGGTGCACGTAGGACTCGGGGTCGTACGGCATGTCGATGTTCAGCACGTGGGTGATGCGCGCCACGTCCAGGCCGCGGGCGGCCACGTCGGTGGCGATGACGATGTCCAGCGAGCCGTCCTTGAGCGACTCGATGACGCGCTCGCGCTGAGCCTGCGGGATATCGCCGTTCAGCGCGGCGGCGCGGTAGCCCTGGCGCTCGAGCAGCTCGGCGATGTCCAGGGTGGCCTGCTTGGTGCGCACGAAGCCGATCAGCGCGTCGAACTGCTCGACTTCCAGCAGGCGCAGGATGGAGGCGGCCTTCTGGTCGGCATGGACCATCAGGTGGACCTGCTCGATGCGCGCCACGGTCTGGGTCTTGGCGGCGATGCGGACGTGCTTGGGTTCTTTCAGGTGGCGTTCGGCGATGCTGCGGATCGAGGCCGGCAGGGTCGCGGAGAACAGCACGGTCTGGCGGCTGGCCGGCATGGCCTCGAAGATCACTTCCAGGTCGTCCATGAAGCCGAGCTTGAGCATCTCGTCGGCCTCGTCGAGGACCAGGCGCTCGACGGTGCCCAGCAGGTTCTCGTCGCGGCGCAGGTGGTCGCACAGGCGGCCGGGGGTGGCCACCAGCACCTGGGCGCCCTGACGCAGGGCCTTGAGTTGCGGCCCCATGGGCGCGCCGCCGTAGACGGCGACCACGCCGACGCCGGGCATCTGCTTGGAGTAGGTTTCGCAGGCGGTGGCCACCTGCAGGGCCAGTTCGCGGGTCGGCACCAGGATCAGCATCTGGGGCTCGCGGCGGGTCGGTTCGATCTTCGACAGCAGCGGCAGGGCGAAGGCGGCGGTCTTGCCGGTGCCGGTCTGGGCCTGGCCGATCATGTCGTGGCCTTCGAGGATCACCGGGATCGACTGGGCCTGGATGGGCGATGGCTCTTCGTAGCCGACCGCGGCGATGGCAGCGAGGATATTGGAATGAATGCCGAGCGCGGCGAAGCCGCCGGTTTCCTGGGTCATGGGTTTTGCCTCTAAATACATCCGCAAAGACCCAATGGCCGAGCTGCGCATGCCCTGTACGACACTGAAGTCACCCAGGCAGCTGGAAGCGGGGATTTGCGAACTGAACTGTTGGAAGAATACGTCAAGGAAGTCCGCGGATGCGGATGCACAGCCAGAGCGTGCAGGCTCCGAAAGATGCGGTCCCGAACAGGGCCGTGACAGGCCGGCGCGTATCATACCGGAAAAATGCCGTCGATGTGCGGCTTTTCCGCTGTCGCTGGCCGAACGGTCAAGACTTGCACAATCGGCCACCCGCCGTCTATACCGAGCAGGGCCACCTGCCAGGAGCACGCGCCGTGAACCCTACCAGCGAACCCCGCGTCACCGTCACGCGCCGCGGCCACCTCCTGCTGCTGGGCCTGAACCGGCCGCAGAAGCGCAACGCCTTCGACCAGCGCATGCTCGACGAACTGATGCTGGCCCTGGGCGACTACGAACGCGACGACGACCTGCGCTGCGCGCTGATCGTCGCCCACGGCGAACACTTCAGCGCCGGCCTCGACCTGGCCGACGTCAGCCAGCGCCTGCACGACGGCTGGCAACTGCCGGCCGGCGCGGTCGACCCCTGGGGCACCCTCGGCGGGCCGCGGCTGAGCAAGCCGCTGGTGGTCGCCGTGCAGGGCTACTGCTACACCATCGGCATCGAGCTGATGCTGGCGGCGGACATCTGCCTGTGCGCCAGCACCGCCCGCTTCGCCCAGATGGAGGTGCGCCGCGGCCTGCTGCCCCTGGGCGGCGCCACCCTGCGCCTGCCGCAGGTGGCCGGCTGGGGCAACGCCATGCGCTGGCTGCTCAGCGGCGACGAGTTCGATGCCCACGAAGCCTGGCGCCTGGGCCTGGTGCAGGAAATCCACCCGCCCGAAGAGCTGCTGCCCGAAGCCCTGAAGCTGGCCGCGCGCATTGCCCGCCGCGCCCCGCTGGCCGTGCGCGCCACCCTGGCCTCGGCGCGGCGCGCCCAGGAACAGGGAACGGCGCAGGCCATCCGCGAATTGCCGCAGCAACTCAAGGCCCTGCTGGCCAGCGAGGATGCCCGCGAAGGCCTGCAGTCGCTGCTGGAAAGACGCGAAGGCAACTTCTCCGGCAACTAGCCCCGGCGCCCCGCCCTTCGCGACGACGCCCGCGCGCCTTCGCCGCACCCCGGCAAAGCGCTATATCGAAAGTATTAAATCGCCCCGCGAAGGCCGCCAATCGCCTTGAAAGCACCGGTGAATCGCCAGGGCGAAAACGACCAAACGACTATCTACAAGAGGCAATTTCGCCCTCCCGACAAAGCACGAAGACTGTGCCGGAAATCAGGAGAGGCGCTCTTCCCGCTGGCGGATCGAGGCTTCCCCTGAAACACCAGAGCCCGTCAGGGAGGAGCCCAACAAGATGTCTGGTCCCATTCGTGTATTCGCATTGTCTCTTCTGGTCGTTGCCATGTCGCTGCAAGGGTGCAGCAGCAAGGGCGGCCATCACAGCAGTGTCGCCAGTTCCGGGAGCGGTTCCGGCCAGGGCGCCGGCGACGGCGGCTCGGGTAGCGGTGGCGATGGCAGCGGTTCCGGCGGTACTGGCGGCAACGGCAGCGGTGGCGACGGCGGGACCGGCGGCAACAACGGTGGCGGCGATGGCGGCAACAATGGCGGCGGAACCGGCGGTACCACTCCCAGCACCACCAGCACCATCCTCAGCAATACCGGCGAAGCGGTCAGCGCCCTGGGCAACACCGTCAACGGCGTCGGCGGCGTGGTCAAGGGCATTGACCTGCCGGTGGTCGGCAGTGGCGTGAGCGAAGGCGCCGGCAACGTCATCCAGGACGTCGGCCAGGGCGTGAACAGCCTGGGCAGCGGTATCACCAACGGCATCGGCCAGCTCGGCAGCAATCCCAATGCCCTGGGCACCACGGTCGCCGGCGCCACCGGCACGGTGAGCAGCGTCGGCAACGCGGTCAGCGACCTGGGCGGCACCGTCGCCGCAGTGGGCGCCAACACCCCGCTGAAGCCGGTGACCGCCACCCTGGGCGGCGTGGTCGATGGCGTCGGCGGGCAGATCAGCATGCTCGGCGATTCCCTCAGCGGCGCCGTCACCAGCGGCCCGCTCAGCCCGCTGACCAAGCAGCTCAGCGCTACCACCGCCGGCCTGGTCGGTCAGGTCGAGGGCGTGACCCAGCAGGTCGGCGCCACCACCGGCCTGGGCGCGCCGGTGAACAACCTGGTGACCACGGTCGGCGGCCTGGTGGGCCAGGTCGGCACCCAGCTCGGCAGCGCCACGCCGGTCCTCGCGCCGGTGGGCAGCGTCGTGACCAACGTCGGCGAAGCCGTGAGCGCGACGGGCGGCCTGGTCAACGCACCGGCCGGCAGCAGCCCCGGCAACCCGATCGGCGGGCTGCTCTCGGGCGTCACCGGCGCCCTGGGCGGCGCCACCGGCAGCAGCAATCCGGTCGGCGGCCTGCTCTCCGGCGTCACCGGCGCCCTGGGCGGCGCCACCGGCAGCAGCAATCCGGTCGGCGGCCTGCTCTCCGGCGTCACCGGCACCCTGGGCGGCGCCACCGGCAGCAGCAGCCCGGTCGGCGGCCTGCTCTCCGGCGTTACCGGCACCCTGGGCGGCGCCACCGGCAGCAGCAACCCGGTCGGCGGCCTGCTCTCCGGCGTCACTGGCACCCTCGGCGGCGTCACCAGCAGCGTCGGCAGCAACGGCCTGGCCAGCAACGGCGGCCTGCTCGGCGGCACCCTGGGCACCGTGGGCGGCCTGCTCGGCGGCGTGACCGGCAGCCTGGGCGGCAAGTCCGGAAACTGACGGCAAGCCCGCCAAAGCGAACGGCGAAGGGTCGGCAACGGCCCTTCGCCCTTTCATTTAACGGCTTCAGGGAGAAGCCATGCGCAAGCTGACCGTAGTAACGCTGTTGTTAGCCAGCCCCCTCGCCTGGGCCGACCGTCCCATCCAACTGCCCGGTTCCGACATCGAACAGAGCCTGCCCAGGCCCAACCTGCCCGGCGGCGACGTGCGCCCCCAGGCGCCGCGGGTCAGCACCCCGGCGGCCGCGCAGCCGCAGCAGTTGCTCGAACGGCGCATCCGCCTGCGGCGCATCGAAGTCGCCGGCGGCGGCCACTACCCCATCGCCACCTGGAAGCCCCTGCTGGAGCCGCTGACCCGCCGCGAGATCAAGATCGGCGAACTGGTGGCGGCGGCCAAGGCCATCACCCGGCGCTACCAGGACGACGGCTACCTCATTTCCTTCGCCTACGTGCCCAACCAGGATTTCCGCGGCGGCGTCGGGCGCATCATGCTGATCGAAGGCCACCTGCGCGAAGTGCGCAGCGCCGGCGACCTGGGCGTGCACCAGGCCCGCGTGGAGCGCTGGATCGAGCGCCTGAAGGCCGAGCAGCCGCTGACCCGCGCCAGCTTCGAGCGCTTCAGCGTGCTGATGAGCCGCATCCCCGGCCTGAAGATGGACATGGTCCTCAACCCGCCGACCACCACCGATGGCGGCGCCGTGCTGGAGATGCTCGGCAAGCACGAGATGGTCACCACCGGCGCCGACTTCGACTCGCGCCACGGCAACCCGCGCGGGCTGTTCAACGCCACCCTGGCCTCGCTGCTGGGCCATGGCGAACAGCTGCAGTTCAGCTACCTCTATCCGCCCGGCGACGACAAGGAGCACTACCGCGCCTGGAACTACAGCCAGCTGCTGGGCGACAACGGCCTGCAACTGATGGCCGGCTACAGCCACTACAACGCCAGTCTGGAAGACCGCGTGGTGATCGGCCCGCTGCAGTACGCGCGCAAGCGCGAGAACGAACGGGTCAGCGCCGGCCTGGGCATCCCCGTGCTGCTGCGCCGCAACCTCACCTGGGACGTCAACCTGCGCGCCTACACGGTCGACGACAGCAGCCGCTACGACCTGCTGGCGCCGGCCACGCCCTACAGCGTGAAGCTGCGCAGCAAGTTGCGCGTGGTGGGCGTCGATACCCTGGTCCAGCAGTTCGCCGAGAAGCAGGCGCGCGCCGGCAGCCTGGCCGTCTACAAGGGCCTGAACGCCTTCGACGCGCAGAGCACCGCGCCGGCGAAGAAGGACTTCACCCGCGTGCTCGGCTTCGGCGCCCAGCAGAACCAGTTCGGCGAACGCATGCAGGGCGTGGCCAACGTCAGCTTCCAGTGGGCCCACGACAGCCTGCCGGACTCCGAGCAGATCACCTACGGCGGCGCCAACTTCGGCCGCGGCTACCCGGACGACCAGGCCACCGGCGACAAGGGCTGGGGCGCCTCCTACGAGGTGAACTACTCGTTCCTCTGGCAGAACAGGTGGATGAACCAGCTGCAGCCCTACCTGGTGGTGGATGGCGCGCGCACCCACTACAACGCCGACGGCCAGCCCGGCGCCAAGCTCGGTTCCGGCGCCGTCGGGGTGCGTTTCTCCAACCGCAAGCAGTACGTGCTGGGGGTGGAAGTGGCCAAGCCGTTCGCCGACCGCGCCATCGACAACGACGAGCGCAGCCCGCGGCTCAACCTGACGCTCAGCTACCAGCTCCCCTGAACGGGCGCCCCGCCGCTACTGCGCGGGGCGTAGCGCGTCGATATAGAGGCCCAGGTCGTAGCCCAGGTCGCCCTGCAGGGCCTTGGCGCGCTTTTTCAGCCCGCGCGGCTCCAGGCTCTGCTCGACGTCGGCGGGCACGAAGACGATCACGTTGCCCTCCGGCACCGGGCATTCCAGGTAGTGGCGGTGGAAGCGCCCGCGCAGCAGGGCCGCGCCCAGCGGGCGGCCGTCGTCGGTGCTCCACTGATTGATGATCAGCCAGCCGCCGGGGCGCAGCTTGTCGCGGCAGGCGCCGAGGAAGTCCCAGCCCAGGTGCGCCGGCGCGGGGCCGGTGTCGGTATAGAGATCGAGGAAGATCAGGTCGGCCGGCGCGCAGTTGCCCAGCTCCTCCACAGCATCGCCGATGCGCAACCGCAGGCGCGGCTCGTCCACCAGGCCCAGGTGCTCGCGGGCCAGGCGCGGGATCGCCGGGCGCAGCTCGACGGCCTCCGCCTCGTCCAGCGCCAGGTGCTTCAGGCAAGCCTGGGTCAGGCTGCCGGCGCCGAAGCCGAGGAACAGCGCGCGGCGCGGCGCGGGGTGGCACAGCGCGCCCAGCAGCATGGCGCGGGAATAGTCGTACTCCAGCCAGGCCGGATCGCCGATGCGCACGCAGCTCTGCTCCACCTCCTCGCCGAACTCCAGGTAGCGGTAGCCGCCCTGCTCCACCACGCGGATCACCCCGTAGGCGTCGCGCTCCTCGGCTATCAGCAGGTCCTCGCTCATGCCCGGCGCCCCCGGCCACGGCGACGGGCGCCAGCGCGCGGCCGGCGGTGCGGAAGGGTATGGGAAGGCGGGCTCTGGTACACGCGGGGCTCTCCGCAGGGCAAGGACGGCGACGGCCGCGGGCTCATGGAAGGCGAAGGATACCAGCCCCGCCGCGCTGAAGGTGGCCGCGCCCGGTGTTACCATGGGCGATTACCCGCCATTGCCCCGCGAGCCCCCGATGAGCCAGACCTGGAGCCCCGACAGCTGGAGAAGCCGCCCCATCCAGCAGCAACCCGCCTACCCCGACGCCGCGCGCCTGCAGCAGGTCGAGCAGACGCTCGCCAGCTACCCGCCGCTGGTGTTCGCCGGCGAGGCCCGCGAGTTGCGCCGGCAGTTCGCCGAGGTCACCGCCGGGCGCGCCTTCCTGCTGCAGGGCGGCGACTGCGCCGAGAGCTTCGCCGAGTTCTCCGCGGCGAAGATCCGCGACACCTTCAAGGTGCTGCTGCAGATGGCGGTGGTCATGACCTTCGCCGCCGGCTGCCCGGTGGTGAAGGTCGGGCGCATGGCCGGGCAGTTCGCCAAGCCGCGCTCCTGCGGCGAGGAAACCGTGGGCGACCTGACCCTGCCGGCCTACCGCGGCGACATCGTCAACGGCATCGGCTTCGACGAGGCCAACCGCGTGCCGGACCCGCAGCGCCTGCTGCAGGCCTACCACCAGTCCACCGCCACCCTCAACCTGCTGCGTGCCTTCGCCCAGGGCGGCTTCGCCGACCTCCACGAAGTGCACCAGTGGAACCTCGACTTCATCGCCAACTCGGCCCTGGCGGAAAAATACAGCCAGCTCGCCGGGCGCATCGACGAAACCCTCGCCTTCATGCGCGCCTGCGGCCTGGACACGGCGCCGCAACTGCGCGAGGTGAGCTTCTTCACCGCCCACGAGGCGCTGCTGCTGAACTACGAGGAAGCCTTCATCCGCCGCGACAGCCTGACCGGCGGCTGGTACGACTGCTCGGCGCACATGCTCTGGATCGGCGACCGCACCCGCCAGCTGGACGGCGCCCACGTCGAGATGCTGCGCGGGGTGGGCAACCCCATCGGCGTCAAGGTCGGGCCGAGCATGGGCGACGAGGAGCTGCTGCGGCTGATCGACATCCTCAACCCGGACAACGACCCCGGCCGCCTCAACCTGATCGTGCGCATGGGCGCCGACAAGGTCGGCGACGGCCTGCCGCGGCTGATCCGCACCGTGCAGCGCGAAGGCCGCCAGGTGCTGTGGAGCTGCGACCCGATGCACGGCAACACCATCAAGGCCTCCAGCGGCTACAAGACCCGCGACTTCGCGCGCATCCTCGCCGAGGTGCGGCAGTTCTTCGAGGTGCACAAGGCCGAAGGCAGCCACGCCGGCGGCATCCACATCGAGATGACCGGGCAGAACGTCACCGAATGCATCGGCGGCGCGCGGCCGATCACCGAAGCCGGGCTCAGCGACCGCTACCACACCCACTGCGACCCGCGGCTGAACGCCGACCAGTCGCTGGAGCTGGCCTTCCTCATCGCCGAGACGCTGAAGCAGGCGCGGCGCTGAGCCGACGAACGGCGCCCGCGCGGCGGGCGCCGGTTCAGACGCGCAGGTCCATGCCCTCGCGGAGGAAGCGCGGGGCGATGTAGCGGTCGTAATGGGCCTCGGAAAGCAGGAAGAACTCGCGGTCGATGGCATCGCGCAGCTCCGGCAGCGGCCGCTCGCGGAACTCCGGCAGCAGGGCCACGCCGTAGGCATCGAGGTTCTGGATCAGCCGCGAGCCGCGGGCGATCAACTGGTAGGCCCAGCAGTAGGGCGACTGCTCGGGGACGAAGCGGATCTGCCGCTGCTCCAGCTGGGCGCGCAGGCGCGGCGCGTCGAACACCTCCAGCTTGGCCACCATCACCTGCACCAGCAGCACTTCCAGGCGCTTCCACACCGCGCGCTTCTCCTCCTCGCCGTACAGGTTCCAGTTCACCACCTCGTGGTGGAAGCGCTTGCAGCCACGGCACACGAGGTCGCCGTAGACGGTGGAACAGAGGCCGACACAGGGGGTCTTGATGCGCTGGGAGGACATGGGCGGAACAGCTTCTTGAGGCATAAGGCAGTGCGGCATCTTAGCCCTTTGTCTAGGCAATATCACCCTTGCCCACCCAGCATTGCCGCTTACTTTCGGCAATGAATTCCAGTAGAATCGGCCCGCCTTTCACAAGGCGCAATGCCCGTTCGAAGCTGTTTTCAAAGCGTCACGAAGCACAGATTCCGGCAGCCGCGCGGTCTGGGCGCCCCCCTCAAGCGCCCAGTCCCCCTCGTCCCAGGCCCTCCGGCGTAAAACTTTGAAAACAGCTTCTGTCTGGAGGCTGCCGGTGCCGTCGTAGGTCCGTGGATTACCGTCCACCATGCCTGACGAATGGATCGGCGAGGTCTCCTGGATACGCGTCCCACGGGACCACTGATGAGGGAAATACTGTGCTTGAAGCCTACCGCAAACACGTAGAAGAGCGTGCCGCCCAGGGTGTCGTGCCCCAGCCGCTGAACGCCGAACAGACCGCCGGTCTGGTCGAACTCCTGAAGAACCCGCCGGCCGGCGAAGAAGAATTCCTCCTCGACCTGATCACCAACCGCGTCCCGCCGGGCGTGGACGAGGCCGCCTACGTCAAGGCCGGCTTCCTCTCCGCCGTCGCCAAGGGCGAAGCCACCTCCCCGCTGATCAGCAAGGCCCGCGCCGTCGAGCTGCTGGGCACCATGCAGGGCGGCTACAACATCGCCACCCTGGTCGAACTGCTGGACAGCGCCGAGCTGGCCGAAGTCGCCGCCGCGCAACTGAAGCACACCCTGCTGATGTTCGACGCCTTCCACGACGTTTCCGAGCGCGCCAAGAAAGGCAACGCCGCCGCCAAGGCCGTGCTGCAGTCCTGGGCCGACGGCGAGTGGTTCCAGGCCCGCCCGGCGGTCGCCGAGAAGATCACCCTGACCGTGTTCAAGGTGCCCGGCGAAACCAACACCGACGACCTGTCCCCGGCCCCCGACGCCTGGTCGCGCCCGGACATCCCGCTGCACGCCCTGGCCATGCTGAAGATGGCCCGCGACGGCATCGAGCCGGTACAACCCGGCGCCGTCGGCCCGCTGAAGCAGATCGAAGCGGTCAAGGCCAAGGGCTTCCCGGTCGCCTACGTCGGCGACGTGGTCGGCACCGGTTCGTCCCGCAAGTCCGCCACCAACTCGGTGCTGTGGTTCTTCGGCGACGACATCCCCTACGTGCCGAACAAGCGCGCAGGCGGCTTCTGCTTCGGCACCAAGATCGCCCCGATCTTCTACAACACCATGGAAGACGCCGGCGCCCTGCCGATCGAGTTCGACTGCACCAACCTGGCTATGGGCGACGTCATCGACGTGTACCCCTACGAAGGCAAGGTCGTGCGTCATGACAGCGGCGAACTGGTCACCACCTTCGAGCTGAAGACCCCGGTTCTGCTCGACGAAGTCCGCGCCGGCGGCCGTATCCCGCTGATCGTCGGCCGTGGCCTGACCGAGAAGGCCCGCGCCGAACTGGGCCTGTCCCCGTCCGAGCTGTTCAAGAAGCCCGAAGCCCCCGCCGACAGCGGCAAGGGCTACACCCTGGCGCAGAAGATGGTCGGTCGCGCCTGCGGCCTGCCGGAAGGCAAAGGCGTGCGTCCGGGCACCTACTGCGAACCGAAGATGACCACCGTCGGTTCCCAGGACACCACCGGCCCGATGACCCGCGACGAGCTGAAGGACCTGGCCTGCCTGGGCTTCTCCGCCGACCTGGTGATGCAGTCCTTCTGCCACACCGCGGCCTATCCGAAGCCGATCGACGTCAAGACCCACCACACCCTGCCGGACTTCATCATGACCCGCGGCGGCGTGTCCCTGCGTCCGGGCGACGGCATCATCCACAGCTGGCTGAACCGCATGCTGCTGCCCGACACCGTCGGCACCGGCGGCGACTCGCACACCCGCTTCCCGATCGGCATCAGCTTCCCGGCAGGTTCCGGCCTTGTGGCCTTCGCCGCCGCCACCGGCGTAATGCCGCTGGACATGCCCGAATCGGTACTGGTGCGCTTCAAGGGCAAGCTGCAACCGGGCATCACCCTGCGTGACCTGGTCCACGCCATCCCCTACTACGCCATCCAGCAGGGCCTGCTGACCGTCGAGAAGAAAGGCAAGAAGAACATCTTCTCCGGCCGCATCCTCGAGATCGAAGGCCTCAACGACCTGACCGTCGAGCAAGCCTTCGAGCTGTCCGACGCCTCGGCCGAACGTTCCGCCGCCGGTTGCACCATCAAGCTGCCGGAACAGGCCATCGCCGAATACCTGAAGTCGAACATCACCCTGCTGCGCTGGATGATCGGCGAAGGCTACGGCGACGCCCGCACCCTGGAGCGCCGCGCGCAAGCGATGGAAGCCTGGCTGGCCAACCCGCAACTGCTGGAAGCCGACAAGGACGCCGAATACGCCGCGGTCATCGAGATCGACCTGGCCGACGTCAAGGAGCCGGTGCTCTGCGCCCCGAACGATCCGGACGACGCCCGCCTGCTGTCCAGCGTGCAAGGCCGCAAGATCGACGAGGTGTTCATCGGTTCGTGCATGACCAACATCGGCCACTTCCGCGCCGCCGGCAAGCTGCTGGACAAGGTCAAGGGTGGCATTCCGACCCGCCTGTGGCTGGCCCCGCCGACCAAGATGGACGCCCACCAGCTGACCGAGGAAGGCTACTACGGCATCTACGGCAAGGCTGGCGCGCGCATGGAAATGCCGGGCTGCTCGCTGTGCATGGGTAACCAGGCGCGCGTACAGACCGGTTCCACCGTGGTCTCCACCTCCACCCGTAACTTCCCGAACCGCCTGGGCGATTCCACCGACGTGTTCCTGGCGTCGGCGGAGCTGGCCGCCGTGGCTTCGATCATCGGCAAGCTGCCGACCGTCGAGGAGTACATGGCCTACGCGAAGGACATCGACAGCATGTCTGCCGATATCTACCGCTACCTGAGCTTCGACCAGATCGCCGAGTTCAAGGAAGCCGCTGCGAACGCCAAGATTCCGGTCGTTCAAGCCTAAGCCTTTCGGCGTGAGGAAAGCCCTGGCCGGTACGGCGGGGCTTTGAAAGGAATGCCGTTTCTTCCCCTGGGAGAAACGGCATTTTTTATTTGGGCTCCAGGCGCCTATGGCGTTATCTGCCGAATCGCGGGCGTAGGAGCAACTGTCTTGCAAGCCGCGCCGAGGGGCTCTTCGTAGGATGGGTTGAGCTTGCGATACCCATGCGGTGGCGCTGATGGGTATCGCTTCGCTCAACACCATCCTACGGGTCTCGTGCTTGCCGGCCACGCCGGACACCCCGGTGGCATGAACAGCCCCCAGGCATCCGATTCCCCTTGCACCCCGGCGCCGCCCGCTGCACCCTGTGCCCCCGGCAAAGCACCGACCCGCACCATGACCGACACGCCCGATCCCACCCGTTGCCCCCTCTGCGGCCAGCGCAACAGCTGCAGCCAGGCCGACCCGGACGCCGACGGGACGCTCTGCTGGTGCTTCCAGACGCGCATCGACCCCGCCGCCCTGGCCCGCGTCCCGCCGCAGCTGCTCGACCGCGCCTGCCTGTGCCCGCGCTGCGCGCAGAGCCTGCCGCCCGACGACGAACCCGCCTGATGCGCCTGGACCGCTTCCTCACCAACCTGCCCCGCTTCAGCCGCCAGGATGCGCGCCTGCTGCTGGCTACCGGACGCCTGAAGGTGGACGGCGCAGTGGTCCGCGACGGCCGCCACGAGGTGCGCGAGTTCAGCCGTGTGGAGCTGGACGGCGAGGAGCTGCAGGCCGGCCGCCCGGCGCGCTACTTCATGCTGCACAAGCCCGCCGGCTGCGTCAGCGCCACCCGCGACCCGGAGCACCGCACCGTGCTCGACCTGCTCGACGAGCCGGACAAGCACGAACTGCACATCGGCGGGCGGCTGGACTTCAACACCACCGGCCTGCTGCTGATCACCAACGACGGCCAGTGGTCGCGGCGCATGACCCTGCCCGGGCGCAAACTGCCCAAGGTCTACTACGTGGAGACCGAGCAGCCGATCGAGGCGCACTACGCCGAAGTCTTCGCCCGCGGCCTGTACTTCCGCTACGAGGACCTCACCACCCTCCCCGCACAGCTGGAGATCCTCGCCCCGCACGCGGCGCGCCTGACCCTCCATGAAGGCCGCTACCACCAGGTCAAGCGCATGTTCGGGCACTTCCAGAACAAGGTCACCCGCCTGCACCGCGAACGCATGGGCGGCCTGGCCCTGGACCCGCAGCTGGCGCCGGGCCAGTACCGCGCCCTGAGCGCCGCCGAGCTGGCCGCGCTGGGCTGAGGCCTGCCGTCCGGCATCGCGAATTGCAGGGGCGGCTCGGCCCCGACTAAGCTGCGAGGACGCCCGCGCATCGAAGGAATACGATGAAGATCCTGTCTTTCGCCCTGCTGCTGTTCAGCCTGGTCGCCCTCCCCGTCGAGGCCAACTCCAGCCACGCCTCGCCGCTCAACGACCTGCAGGCGGCGCTGAAGAAGCTCAAGCCCGGGCAGTTCCTCTGGTACCCGGAGATTTCCCCGCAGGGCCCGGTCACGGTGGTGGTCAGCCTCACCGAGCAGCGCGCCTACGTGTACCGCAACGGCATCGCCATCGGCGTGGCCACGGTCAGCACCGGCAAGCGCGGCAAGGAAACCCCCACCGGCGTGTTCACCATCCTGCAGAAGAAGGTGGAATACCACTCCGACCTGTACGACAGCGCGCCCATGCCCTACATGCAGCGCCTGACCTGGGACGGCATCGCCCTGCACGCCGGCAACCTGCCCGGCTACCCCGCCTCCCACGGCTGCATCCGCCTGCCCATGGCCTTCGCCAAGAAGCTCTACGAGGTCACCGGCTTCAGCAACACCACGGTGATCATCTCCGACGCCAGGAGCTCGCCGGTGGAGGTCTACCACCCCGGCCTGCTCGCCCCGCAGGTGAGCGAAGGCAAGGCCAGCGGCCCGGCCAGCCCGGCGGTGGAGCCTTACTGGAGCGACCCGGGCGAAAGCCTCGGGCCGATCTCGGTGCTGATCAGCCGCGCCGACCGCCGCGCCTACGTGTACCGCGGCGGCACCCAGATCGGCAGCGCCCCGGTGGCCCTCGACAACCCCGGCGCGCGCACCGGCGTGGCGGCCTTCTCGCTGCTGGAGCGGCCCACCCCGGAACAGCTGGCCAGCGCCAGCCCCAACCTGCGCTGGAGCGCGGTGCAGGTGAGCAACCCGCAGGCCGGCCTGACCCCCGCCGAACAGCTCGGCCAGTTCAGCATGGACGCGCACTTCCTGCACTCGCTGCTGCTGGCCATGGATGTCGGCAGCACCCTGGTCATCACCGACCTGCCGTCCAGCCGCGAGACGCGCAGCAACCCGGACTTCACGGTGATCACCACCAACGACCGACAAGCGGTACCGGCACCGGTCAAAAAATGAGCGAGAATCCCCCCTAATTTCGCGCACTTGCATGCGCAATCGAAAACAGACCTTAGGAAGTGACAAAGGGGGGAACGGCGCCATGCCGTCCATATCCACCGTCTGGGGGAAACTCCGGCCGCTGCTCGCCGTGGGCGCGCTCTACGCGCTCGGCAGCAGCCTCGCCCAAGCGGCGCTGCCCAGCGCCGAGGAACTCCATCGCCTGGCCCCGGCCACCAACCTGCAGGCCCTGCGCCTGGCGCTCAGCGCCTACCAGTGCGCCAACGCCGCGCAACTGGGCGGGCGCGACGAACTGCTGACCGTCATCGACTACTCCAAGGCCTCGCGCGACAAGCGCCTGTGGGTGTTCGACCTGCAGCGGCGCAAGCTGCTGTTCGAGGAGTGGGTGGCCCACGGCAAGAACAGCGGTGACGACCTCGCCACCTCGTTCTCCAACCGCCCGAACAGCTACCAGTCGTCCATCGGCCTGTACCAGACCGGCCAGACCTACCGCGGCAAGCACGGCCGCTCGCTGCGCCTGCTGGGCCTGGAGCCGGGCTTCAACGACAACAGCGAAGAGCGCGCCATCGTCATGCACGCGGCAGCCTACGCCGATCCCAAGGTGGTCCCCGGCCTCGGCCGCCTGGGCCGCAGCCAGGGCTGCCCGGCAGTGCGCCCGCAGGTGGCGCAGAAGCTGATCGACACCCTGCAGAAAGGCAGCTACGTGTTCGCCTATTACCCGCAGCAGGAATGGCTGAGCAACTCGCAATTCCTCGCCGGCGCCAGTTGCAGCGTGGCCAAGGCACAGAACCTGGGGCGCAGCGCCACCCTGGCCAAGCGCTGAAGCGCTTTTCGTAGGATGGGTTGAGCTTGCGATACCCATGCGGTCATGGTGATGGGTATCGCTTCGCTCAACCCATCCTACGGGCTTCTCCGCGATGGCCGGAGGTTCCGGCGCGGCTCGCGGATGAGATCCGCTCCTACGCCGCCCCACCCACGCCATTCCATGTAGGAGCGCGCCCTGCGCGCGAAATCGCGGGCAGGGCCCGCTCCTACAGGTTGCCGGGAAGCACGGTATTCCTCCCCCCGTAGGAGCGGACCTTGTCCGCGATAGCCGGACGTCCCGGCGCGGTTCGCGGATAAGATCCGCTCCTACGCGGCCCCACCCACGCCATTCCCATTGTAGGAGCGCGCCCTGCGCGCGAAATCGCGGGCAGGGCCCGCTACAGGTTGCCGGGAAACACGGTATTCCTCCCCCGTAGGAGCGGACCTTGTCCGCGATAGCCGGAATTCCCGGCGCGGTTCGCGGGTGAGATCCGCTCCTACGCTGCCCCCACCCACGCCATTCCATGTAGGAGCGCGCCCTGCGCGCGATTCGCGGGCAGGGCCCTACAGGGCCTGCACCGGGAAAAACGAACGGGGGCCGAAGCCCCCGTTTTTTACCTGACGCGCATTGCGCTCACTGCGCCGTCGCGTCCTGGCTGCCCGGGTTGACGATCACCGTGGTGGTGATGCCCGCCGCCAGCAGCACGCCTTCCGGCACTTCGTCGATGTGGATGCGCACCGGCACGCGCTGGGCCAGGCGCACCCAGTTGAAGGTCGGGTTGACGTCGGCGACCAGCTCGCGGCTTTCCGGGTTGTCGCGGTCGTAGATGGCGCGGGCGATGCTTTCCACGTGGCCCTTCAGGCGCTGGCCGCTCATCAGCTGCAGCTCGGCCGGGTCGCCCACGGCAATGTGCGGCAGCTTGGTTTCCTCGAAGTAGCCGTAGACCCAGTAGGAGTTCTCGTCGACCACCGCCATCTTCGCCTCGCCGGCGCGGGCGTAGTCGCCGCGGTGCACGTTGAGGTTGGTCACGTAACCGTCCACCGAGGCGCGCACCTGGGTGCGCTCCAGGTTCAGCTTGGCGGCGTCCAGCGCGGCCAGGGCCTGCTGGTAGTCGGCCTCGGCGGCGGCGGCGGTGTTGCTGGCATCGTCCAGGCTCTCGCGGGACACCACTTCGTTGTCCATGGCGGCGCGGCGCCTGGCGTTGAGCTGGCGCATCTTCAGGGTGGCCAGGCGCGAGGCGACCTGGGCCTCGGCCTGCTTCACGGCGATGCGGTAGTGGTCGGGGTCGATCTGCATCAGCAGGTCGCCCTTCTTTACCTGCTGGTTGTCGCGCACCGGCACCTCGACCACCACGCCGGACACGTCCGGGGCGACGTTGATGATGTCGGCGCGCACGCGGCCGTCGCGGGTCCAGGGGGTGTCCATGTAGTTCACCCAGAGGGTGCGGCCGATGAACACGGCGACCACCAGGATGATCAGGGTCGCCAGCAGGCTGAAGACGGATTTCAAGGTCATGGGTAACTGGCTCGTTATCGGTAGACGGTCAGGGACAGGCCGCCGAACAGGCAGGCGAACAGGCACACGCGGAACAGCGCCGGGTGCCAGGTGAAGCGGTACAGGCCGATGGAGGCGAAGACGCGGTCGATGCCCCAGCAGATCACCGCCGCGACCACGAAGAGCACGGTGAGGGTCGGCATGTAGACGCCGTGGAAGGCGATTTCCCGCGGCAGGTCGTCAAGCAGCATGGCTGGCGGTTCCTTGGCTGGCATCACGCAGCGGCGACTGCGGGTCGAGCAGCGTGGTGCGGATGAAGTGCAGGTAGCTGACCACCCGGCGCAGCGGCGAACTCTCGAAGTCCGGCGCGCACGGCTCCTCGGTGGCCTTGGTGGTGAGGATGGCATGTTCCACGGCGGCCAGGGCGCGCTCGCGGTTGGCCTCGCCCGGCTGCACGAACAGGCGGATCAGCGCGCGGCCCATGCTGCGGATGGCCTGGCGCCAGGGCATGTCCTCGGCGTAGCAGGGCTCGTCGGGCAGCCGCTCCTGCTCTTCGCGCAGCTCGATGATCGAGTGGCCCACTTCCAGCACCAGGAACATCCAGCGCAGCAGGCTGCGCTGCACGTCCGGGCGGCGCGCGGCGAGGCCGTAGGCCTGGTTCATCAGGTCGCGGGTGGCGCTCTCGAAGGTCGCGCCCAGGCCGGCGAGCCTGCCGCTGATGGCTTGCACCACGCGCATCCGCAGGTCCTTTTCCAGGCGCCGCCAGAGCCAGGCCGCGGTGGGCGGCAGGAGCACGCCGACCAGCACCGCCGCGGCGCCCTGCGAAAGCACCAGGGCGATGTACTCGTTGAGGGTGCGGCCGGCGTCGTAGACGGTCATGTTGGCCGGGATGGCGCCGAAGCAGAAGAAGATCAGCAGGCCCATGCCGTAGCCGGCGTAGGCCGGTTTCACCGAGAGGTAGGCGCCGATCACGAACACCGGGGCGATGGCCACGCACAACAGCGGGAAGCCGTCCAGGTGGGGGAACACGAAGTAGGTCTCGGCGAAACCCAGGATGGCGGCGAAGAAGGTGCCCACGGCCATCTGCGCGGCCATCTTCGAGGGGTCCGGCGCGGCCGAGACCAGCGCCGCGACGGCAGCGGCGTTGAGCACGAAGGTGCTGCCGCTGGGCCAGGCGGTCTCGATCCAGAACACCCCGAACAGCAGCACCATCACCGCGGTGCGGCCGCCGGCCACCAGCGCGCCGACCAGGTTGGCCTTGGGCGAGAAACCGAACTTCCAGTTCTCCCGCTCGTGGCGGTGCTCGGCCAGCGAGGCATGCGTCAGGGTGTAGTCGTGCAGGTCGGCGACCAGCCGGTAGAGCAGCTCGCCGGCGGTGTTGAAGTCCAGCCGCTCGGAAACGTCCTCGACCTTCTCGCGCAGCCCGGCGCGGGCCTCGCGGATGCGCTGCATCATGTCCTGGCGCTGCGCCGCGATCTGCTCGGCGAGCACCGCCGCGTCGCTGTCGGTGAGCGGCTTGCCCTTCCACGGCTGGAGCATTTCCCGCAGCAGTTCCAGACACGGCTCCAGGGCCTGCAGCACGCGCTGGCTGTCCTGGCCGCGCAGGCGTTCGAGCAACTGGTGCAGGGCGTGGTAGCGCGTGGTCAGCACCATGAACTCATTGTTCAGCCGCGCCAGGCGGCCGCCGCGCAGGCGCATGTGCGGGTCTTCGAACATGGTCGCGGTGCGCAGCGTCTCCAGGCCCACGGCCTGGGACACGAAGTTGACGTTGGCCGCCTCGAAGCGCTGGCGCTGGCCGCCGCCGAGGTTGTCGAGGACGAACCAGGCGAAGGCGCCGAAGCGCTGGTAGAGGGCGTTGCGCATGGCCGCGGCGGAGGTCTGCGGCAGCACCACGGCGCTGACCACGGTCGAGCAGAGGATGCCCAGGCTGATCTCCAGCACCCGCCACACCGCCGACATGAAGGCGGCTTCGGGGTGCTGTGTGGCGGGCAGGCCGATCAGCGTCGCGGTGTAGCCGGCCAGCACGCAGGCGTAGGAACGGAAGTCGCGGTAGCGCGCGGCGCCGGCGGTGCAGGCGCCGACCCACAGCGCCACCACCAACAGGAACAGCACCCGCTCCTGGGCGAACACGGCGATCAGCGCCACCATCACCGTCAGCCCCACCAGGGAGCCGAGGATGCGGTAGAAGCTCTTGGCGAACACCTGGCCGCTCTGCGGCTGCATCACGATGAACACGGTGATGGTCGCGGTGCTCGGCTGCGGCAGCTCCAGGCGCATGGCCAGCCACAGGGTGAGCATGGCGGCGGTCAGCACCTTGGCGACGTAGACCCAGGTCACGCCGTCGCTGCGCGCCCATTCGAAGAAGGCGCGGCGCACCTCCTCCAGCGGCGAGCGGGTCTGCAAGGCTTGGCTGCTGGCCATCTCAGCGCTCGCTCAGCGGCCGCACGGAGACGGTCTCGGGGACCATCCTGTGCTCGCCCGGCGCGTCCTTGGCCGCCATCAGGCCGCCGCCCAGGGCCACCACCAGGCCGGCGTGGGTTTCCAGGCGCGCGGCCTGCACCTGCTGCAGCGTCAGCTGCTGCTGGAACAGGCGGGTCTGGGCGTTGAGCACGTTGAGGTAGTCGGTCAGGCCGCCGCGGTAGGCCTTGGTGGCGATGTCGTAGGTCTTCTGCGCGGAGGCCACCGCCTGCTCGGCGAGGCTCTGCTGCTTCTCCATCGAGTGGGTGCGGATCAGTTGGTCGGAAACGCCCTTGAGCGCCCGCACCAGGGTCTGGTTGTACTGCGCCACGGCGGCGTCGTAGCCGGCCGACTCCTGGCCCAGCTGGGCGCGGCGGCGGCCGCCGTCGAAGATCGGCAGGGAAATCGCCGGGCCTGCGCTGTAGGTGAACTTGCGCGCGGTGATGAACTCCAGCATGCCGCCACCGACGGCGCTGTAGCCCAGGCTGGCGATCAGGTCGACGTTGGGATAGAACTCGGCGCGGGCCACGTCCACGCCCTTGGCCTGGGCGGCGACCTTCCAGCGCATGGCGACCACGTCCGGACGGCGGCCGACCAGTTCCAGCGGCAGCGCGCTGGGCAGCCCCGGCTGCTTCGCCAGGGCCAGCTTCGGCCGTACCAGCGCGGCGCCGGCGCCCGGGCCCTTGCCGGCCAGGGCGGCGATCTGGTTGCGCGACAGGGCGATGGCTTCCTCGATGGCGTCGATCTTGCGCTTGGTCTCCGGCAGCGGCACCTCGGCCTCGCTGACCTCGAACTGGGTGCCCAGGCCCCCGGCCAGGCGGCGCTGGGCCAGGGAGAGAATCTGCTGCTGCTGTTCCAGCATGGCCTCGGCGATGTCCAGCTCGGCGTACTGCAGCGACATCTGGATGTAGGCGCGGACGAGGTTGCTCTCCAGCTCCAGCTGGGCCATGCGCGCCTCGGCGGCGGTCATGTAGGCCACGTTCATGTAGCGCTCGGTGTTGCTGCGCTCGCGGCCCCAGAGGTCTAGGTTGTAGGAGAAGCCCAGGGAAGCGTTGTTGTTCCAGCTGGTGGTGTCGGCCAGGTCGCCCGGGCCGTAGAAGTAGTCGGTGGGCCACTTGTGACGGGTCAGCGAGGCATCCGCGCTGACCTGCGGCGACTCGGCGGACTCGGCCACGCCAGCCATGGACAGCGCCATGCGCACCCGCGCCTCGGCTTCGGCCAGGCTCGGGCTGTTGTCCAGGGCGGTTTGCACCCAGGTGTTCAACTGCGGGTCGCCAAAAGCGCGCCACCACTGCTCGGCCGGCCACTTCGCATCGCGGTTGGCGGACTGGATGGCGGCATCGGTGGCCAGTTGGTCATTGCCCAGGCGCTGTTCCTGCGGGGCGATGCCATGGGTACTGATGCAACCGGCAATTGTTGAGAAAACGACAAAGGAGCCGACGAACGCCAGTCCTTTCACGAGGTGACGCGACACGGTTGAGGATCCTGGAGGGTGAGCTTGCTGTTTCAGCGTAGAGGATGCCGAAGAAACCATTCGGGCGAGTAAATTCTAGGGAGACGCGGCGAAACGGATAAGACGGCCAATTTGTGAATCTTTATTACCGATAATGAAATAATGTGGCCGGATGTCTCATGTGACAATAAGCCACCCTGTCGTTCCCGAGGGCTCCGAATGGACACTCTGCAAACCATGCGCGCGTTCGTCTGCGTGGCCGAGACCGGCAGCTTCACCGCCGCGGCCCAGCAGCTGGGCACCACCACCGCCTACGTCTCGCGCGCCGTGGCCAACCTGGAAACCCACCTGCGCGCGCGCCTGCTCAACCGCACCACCCGGCGCATCGCGCTGACCGAGGCGGGCCAGCGCTACCTGCTGCGCTGCGAGCAGATCCTCGCCTACGTCGAGGAAGCCGAAGCCGAGGCCGGCGACGCCCACGCCCGCCCCGCCGGGCGCCTGCGCGTGCACTCGATGACCGGCATCGGCCAGCACTACGTGATCCGCGCCATCGCCGGCTACCGCCAGCAGCACCCGGAAGTCAGCTTCGAACTGACCATGGCCAACCGCGTGCCCGACCTGCTCGACGAAGGCTTCGACGTGGCCATCGTGGTCGCCACCGAGCTGCCCGACTCCGGCCTGGTGTCGCAGCGCATCGGCGAGACCTACAGCATCCTCTGCGCCTCGCCCTCCTACATAGAGGCCCGCGGCGCGCCACGCACCCCCAGCGACCTGGTCAACCACGACTGCCTGCGCCTGGTCAGCCCGGTGCTGGCCCTGGACAAGTGGCTGTTCGACGGCCCCAACGGCCAGGAAATGATCACCGTCGGCCCGCCGACCTTCCAGGTCAACGTCGGCGACGCCATGACCGAGGCCATCCGCTGCGGCATGGGCATAGGCGCGCTGCCGGTCTACTCGGCGCTGGAAGGCCTGGAGGACGGCTCGCTGGTGCGCGTGCTGCCGCACCACAAGCTGCAGCTGCTCAACGTCTACGCCCTGTACCCGTCGCGGCAGTACCTGGACGCCAAGATCAAGACCTGGGTCGGCTACCTGCGCGAGAACCTGCCCGGCGTGCTGCAGGCCGACGAGGCCGGCATGGCCCGCCCGCACCTGGCCTAGCCCGAGCCCGCGCGGCTTTGGCCGCGCGATAACCGCCCCGCATCCTCGCCGCCGGGGCCGCCGGGCTTGCCAAGGGCGGTGGCGGGGATGCTAGGGTTGCGCTCCCGTCTGTCAGTCGTTGCCTTCCCCACCATGAAAAAGAACGTCTTCGTCTTCAGCCGCCTGGCGCCCGAACACCTCGAACGCCTGCGCGCGCAATTCAACGTCACCGTGCTCGACCCGAAACTGGGTGACGTCGACGCCCAGTTCGCCGCCGCCCTGCCCCAGGCCCACGGCATGATCGGCGTCGGCCGACCGCTGGGCGAGAAGCAGCTGGCCCAGGCCGGGCAGCTGGAAGTCATTTCCAGCGTCTCGGTGGGCTACGACAACTACGACCTGGCCTACCTGAACCAGCGCGGTATCGCCCTGACCAACACCCCGGACGTGCTCACCGAAACCACCGCCGACCTCGGCTTCGCCCTGATCATGGCCGCCGCCCGGCGCACCACCGAGCTGGACGCCTGGACCAAGGCCGGGCAGTGGAAGCGCACCGTGGACGCGCCGCTGTTCGGCGTCGACGTGCACGGCAAGAAGCTCGGCATCCTCGGCCTGGGCCGCATCGGCGCAGCCATCGCCCGCCGCGGCCGCTTCGGCTTCAACATGGACGTGCTCTACCACGGCAACAACCGCAAGCCGGAGCTGGAGCAGGAACTGGGCGCGCGCTACTGCGGCTTCGACGAACTGCTCGGCGAGGCCGACTTCGTCTGCGTGGTGGTGCCGCTGTCCGACGCCACCCGCAAGCTGATCGGCAAGCGCGAGCTGGAGCTGATGAAGCCCAGCGCCATCCTGGTCAACATCGCCCGCGGCCAGGTGATCGACGAAGCGGCGCTGGTCGAGGCGCTGCAGGAAAAACGCATCCTCGCCGCCGGCCTGGACGTCTACGAGAAGGAGCCCCTGGCCGAATCGCCGCTGTTCGCCCTGCCCAACGCGGTGACCCTGCCGCACATCGGCTCGGCCACCCACGAAACGCGCCTGGCCATGGCCGAATGCGCCCTGGAGAATTTCGAGACGGCGCTGCGCGGCGAGCGGCCGAAGAACCTGGTCAACCCGCAGGTGTGGAAGGGCTGATCGCGAACGAAGTCCCTACAGGCCACACCGGGATGCTCTTCGTAGGATGGTGTTGAGCGAAGCGATACCCATCGCCGCGACCGCATGGGTTTCGCAAGCTCAACCCATCCTACGAAGAGCCACCTGCCCCACCGCAACCGGCTTCGGCTTGCGGAACACCAGCACGTTGCCGGCCATCACCAGCGCCAGCTCGGCCAGGGCCGGCGCGCTCCACTGGTAGCCCTCCATGAACGCCGAGACGTTCAGCGCCACCACCGGGAACAGCACGGTGCAGTAGGCCGCGCGCTCCGGCCCCATGCGCCCGACCAGGGTCAGGTAGGCGGTGAAGCCGATCACCGAGCCGGGGATCGCCAGGTACAGCAGCGAACCGACGTAGCGCGCGCTGCCGTCGAAGGTGAAGGGCACGCCCTGCGCCAGGCAGATCGCCAGCAGGATCAGCGCGCCATAGAGCATGCCCCAGGCGTTGGTGCTCAGCGGGCGCAGACCGGCCTTCTGCTGCAGGCTGGAGAGCAGGTTGCCGGCGGAGAAGCACAGCGTGCCCAGCAGGGCCAGGCCCAGGCCGTAGAAGGTCTCGCGGCTGGCGGCGTGGCCGGTCAGCTCCGGCCAGAACAGCAGGGCCAGGCCGAGCAGCCCCAGGGCGCCGCCGCTAGCGACGTTGGCGGCGATGCGCTGGCCGAAGAAGATGCGCGCATTCAGCGCGTTCCACAGGGTGGCGGTGGAGAACACCACGGCGATCAGCCCGCTGGGGATCCACTGGCTGGCGGTGTAGAAGCACAGGAAGTTCACGCAGAACAGGCACAGGCCCTGGGCCAGGCACAGCGCCTGGCCACGCCGGCCCAGCGGCTGCAGGCGGCGGCTGAGCAGGAGAATGGCGAACAGCACCAGTGCCGCCAGGGCGAAGCGGTAGGCGATGGACAGCGCGATGGCGACCTCGCCGACCTGCAGCTTGATGGCGATCCAGGTGGTGCCCCAGATGAGCACCGTGAGCAGGTAGAGCGACAGGTTCATGGCTGGCCTCCGGTCATGGGAAGCCAGTGTCCGCCCGCGCGCCCGGGCGCCGCTTGCAGATTCTTGCGCTTATTGCGACAACCGGGCTGGCAACGCGCGCGGGCGCGGGTAGAGTGGAGGCCTGAAGGAGTCGCCCCATGTCCGCCATCGAACAGCTGCAGGTCTTCCAGTCCATGAACAGTTCGCCCAACGCCCGCCTGGAGCGTTGCGCCGAGCTGGGCGACGGCCTGTCCGCGGCCATGTGGAGCAACCGCCACGACGCCCGCGACTACCTCAGCCCCGACCACCACACGCTGTCCTGCTACCTGGCCGGCGGCACCGGCACCTTCCGCCGCGGCGCCCCCGGCGCCAAGGGCGCGCCGGACAAGCTGTGCATCATGCCGGCCGGCGAGGAAGCCTCGTGGATCGTCAACGGCGACATCCGCCTGGCGCACCTGTACTTCAGCCCGGAACGCTTCGCCCTGGGCTGCGTGCAACTGCTCGACCGCGAACCGCGCGAGCTGCGGTTGCGCGAACACACCTTCCTCGACGACCCGCAGCAGGCCGCGCGCTTCCGCCAACTGGTGCAACTGGACTGGAACGAGCCGGGCGAACGCCTGCACACCAGCAGCCTGGCCCAGGCCATCGTCGACCATGCCCTGCTGACCCAGGTCGGCCGCCGCGACGGCCTGCGCCTGAAGGGCGGCCTGGCCCCTGCCCTGCGCCGGCGGCTGTGCGACTACATCGAGCAGAACCTCGCCGAACCGCTCAGCCTGGGCGAGCTGGCAGCACTGGCGGCGCTTTCGGAATACCACTTCGCGCGCATGTTCCGCGAAAGCTTCGGCATGCCGCCACACCAGTACGTGCTGGCCAGGCGCCTGGCCCATGCCTGCGAACTGCTGCGCCAGGGCAGCCTGGCGCTGAGCGAGATAGCCCTGGCCTGCGGCTTCTCCAGCGCCAGCCACTTCGCCAACCGCTTCCGCGCGGCGCTGGGGGCTACGCCGGGGGAATACCGCGCGGCGTTCAACGGCTGAACGACGGGGCTTTTTGTAGGAGCGAGGGGGACGCCTAGTTCTTGCTCGCGAATGGGGCTTATCCTGGCGTTATTGGTGTTTGGATGAACTCCGTCCCCTCTCCCCAGCCCTCTCCCTGAAGGGAGAGGGGGCTGTCCGTGCCGAGAGAAGGCTAGGTTTCAGCCGGTAGCTTTCGATGCTGCCGGCTAACGCCATAACATCAAACCCTGCCCAACGGTCCCCTCTCCCTTCAGGGAGAGGGTTAGGGAGAGGGAGCGGAGCCAAGCCCAGGCATCCAAGTAACCGGGAGGCCCCATTCGCGAGCAAGCTCGCTCCTACGAAAAGCCCATCCCCCCAGCAATCACCCCAACACCGCCAACACCCCACCCACCAGCGGCACCCCCGCCGCCGCCGCCGCCGGCAGCGTCAGGCGCGGCAGCCAGGCCAGCAGGGCCACCAGGGTGGTGGTGGCGAGCATCAGCAGGCAGGCCCAGTAGACCAGGCCCAGCTCGAGGCCCAGCAGGTGGATGCAGTAGGCCAGCGCCAGGCCGCCGTCCACCAGCGCCACGCCACGCAGCAGGCGCACGCGGGCCTCGCTGGGCGCGCGGCCGAACAGCTCGCGGTGGTGGCGGGCGAGGCCCAGGCAGGCGGCGGTCATCGCCAGCAGGTTGAGACCGAAGACCAGCAGCATCAGGCGTACTCCCCTTCCACCCGTTCACGGCGGCGCGCCTTGGCTTCGGGCGCCGGCGGGCGGCCCAGGCGCCAGGCCAGGGCGGCGCACAGCGCGCCGGTGAGCAGCAGCGCCAGGTCGATACCGGCGAGCAGCCAATCGCCGCGGGCCAGGCTGCTGGTCAGGCGGCCCGGCTCGGGGCCGAACAGCCCCAGCAGCGGCAGGCCCAGGGCCAGCACGGCGGCGACCAGCGCCTGCTCGCGGGCGGTGCGGCCGCTGCCCTGGCGCCACGCCGCGTGCAGCAGCGCCAGCAGCCAGACCACCACGAAGCTGGTGATTTCCCAGCGATCGCGCTGGGCCAGTTCCGTCGGCAGCAGGCGCGAGGCCGCCAGCAGCCCCAGGCTGGCCAGCGGCAGGCCGCCGCAGACCGCGGCATTGAGCGTGCGCACCAGTCCCAGGCCGGCGCTGCCGCGGGCTTCGCGCTTGGCCACCCAGACCTGCAGGCCGCCGAAGATCATCCCGCAGCCGACCAGGCCCAGCAGCAGGTAGAGGATGCGCACCAGGGTGCCGCCGAACTGCGCCATGTGCAGCCCGGTCAGCCAGGCGTAGGTCTTGTAGCCGTTGCCGTAGGGCGGCTGCACGTGCAGTAGCGCGCCGGTGGCGGCGTCGAAGGAAACGGTGCGCTGGTCGTTGACCATGCCGCGGTCCACGGCCCGGCGGATCTGCACCATGGACGAGGCGTCGTTGGGGTGTTCGAGGTTGATCCAGCCCACCCGGCTGTCATCGCCCCACTGCTCGCGGGCGCGCTCGACCATGCGCGAGATCGGCTTCGGCGGCTTGGCCGGGCGGCCCAGCTCCTCGCGGTCGAAGGCGTGCTGCACCTCGTGTTCGAAGCGCTCGAAGTCGCCCTTGTAGGCGACCTTGATGCCGGCCTGCATGTACAGGGTGATGAAGATCACCAGCCCGGTGTAGGCCAGCAGCACGTGGAACGGCAGGCCGATCACCCCCAGCACGTTGTGCGCGTCGAGCCAGCTGCGCTGGCGCGCCGCCTTCGGCCGCAGGGTGAAGAAGTCCTTGAAGATGCGCCGGTGGACGATCACCCCGCTGACCAGCGCCACCAGCATGAACATCCCGGCGATACCGACGATGTAGATGCCCAGGGTGCCGGCGTGCAGGGTGTAGTGCAGCTCGAAGAAGAAGCCGCCGCCAACGGTCTTCGGCAGTTCCTCGCCGGTCTGGGCGTCGATCAGGAAGGAGCGGAAGGCGCTGAGGTCGCTGGGCACCCAGCCGGCGGTCCAGTAGGGCCCGCGCTCGGTCGGCGGCAGCATCCAGTAGGCATGGGCCTTGGGCGCGCGCTCGACCAGGGCGGCGTGGACCTGGTCCACGCCCACCGCCGGCTGCTGCGCCTCGTGCAGTTGCGGCAGCATCCAGCGCGTCAGCTCCGGCTCGAAGCACGACAGGCTGCCGGAAAAGATCACCACGAACAGCAGCCAGCTGACCAGCAGGCCGCTCCAGGTATGCAGTCCGGACATCGACTGGCGCAGGCTCATGGGCGCACTCCGAAGTCGTGGGGCAGGAACGCGGCCAGCGCCAGCAGCGCGCTCAGCGCCAGCGGCACCAGGCAGGCGCGCCAGGTGCTGCGGGCAGCGAACACGTAGAGGATGGCCACCACCCAGACCATGAAGCAGCCCAGGCTGGCGAAGGCCACGCGGTCGGCGCGGGCCAGCGGCAGGTAGACGCTGAGGAAGGCGGTGCTGGTGTAGGCCAGGGCATAGCCGCCGAACAATGCGGCCAGGATGCGCGCGCTGAGTTGCGCGCCGAAGCGGCCCTTGCTGCTCATGGGCGTACCTCGGGCTGGAACGGCGGGAATCCGGACGGGTGCATGGCTGTGCTCACCTGCTGACAGAAGTTCACCCCGAACAGGGGTGGGCAAAAGCGGAAATTTATATGAAATGCGTTCGCATTTGAAAGAGATACGCAAGAACGGATGTGAATAATCCCGCGCCTCTTCCCCACCATCAGGGCATTCCAGGCCGGGCGTAGGCGCTGTGGCTGAGCGCGCCCGAGGCCGGCAGGAAGTTGTCCTGGGCGCAGGGCGCGCAGCAGCGGGCGCGGCGACGTGTTGGGGAAGCGGGACATGCTGTGGATTTCCTCGTTCGCACAAGCGGGATTGCACAGAGGCCGAACGACCGTGGAAAACCTGCAGAAAAAATCAGAAAAGTTTTCAGCGCCCCCGCCGGGCCTGCTCCATGGCCCGTTCGAGCAGTTGGAAGACCCGCGGCGACTGGCACTGGGCGACGTTGAAGCGCAGGAAGTCCGGCGCGTTCTGGCCCAGGCTGAAGACGTTGCCCGGCGCCAGCACCATGCCCTGCTCCAGCGCCGCGCGGGACACCGCGGCGGCATCCAGAGCGCCGGGTAGCCGCGCCCAGACGAACACCCCGCCGCGCGGCTCCAGCCAGGGTTGCAGGCCCAGGCCGCGCAGGCGCGCCAGGGTGTCGCCCATGGCGTCGGCCAGGCGCACGCGCAGGCCTTCTATATGCCGGCGGTAGCCGCCCTTGCGCAGCAGTTCGTGGAGCAGCTCGGCGTTGAACGGGCTGTTGCCGAAGGACGTGGCCAGCTTCAGGTCCACCAGTTGCTCGCACCACTGCGGCCGCGCCGCGATATAGCCGCAGCGCACCGAGGCGGACAGCGTCTTGGAGAAGCTGCCGACCTGGATCACCCGCTGCAGGCCGTCGAAGGCGGACAGCCGCGGCGCCTGCTCGTGCTCGAAGTCGGCGAAGATGTCGTCCTCGACTATCAGCAGGTCATGGGCCTCGGCCAGCTTCAGCAGGCGGTGCGCCACCAGCGGCGAGAGCTGCGCGCCTGTGGGGTTGTGGAAGGCCGAGTTGGTGATGTACAGGCGCGGCCGGTGGCGCTGCAGGATGCCGGCCAGGGCCTCGATGTCCGGCCCCTGCGGCGTGTAGGGCACGCCGATGGCCACCGCGCGATGGGCGCGCAGCAGGGCCTGGAAGTTGAAGTAGCCGGGGTCGTCCACCAGCACCTCGTCGCCGGGCTCCAGCAGGAAGCGGCAGACCAGGTCGATGGCGTGGGTGCCGCCGTCGGTGAGCACAATCTGCTGCGCGCCGACCTGCAGGCCGTAGTCGCCCAGGCGCCGCGCCAGCTGCTCGCGCAGGCCGGCATGGCCGTAGGGGCGGCCGTACTCCAGCAGGCTCGACTGCGGCTCGCGGGCCAGTTGGCGCAGGGCACGGCGCAGCTCGTCCTCCGGCAGCCAGGACGGCGGCAGCCAGCCGCAGCCGGGCTTGAGCGAGTCCTCTGCGGCTTCCAGCGCCTGTCGGGAAATCCATAGCGGGTCGATGCTGCGGTCCAGCGCCGGGCCGATCTCGGCCAGCGACAGCGGCGGCAGCCGGCCGCAGACGTAGAAGCCGGAACCGCGCCGGGCGGCGATCAGCCCCTCGGCGGCAAGGCGCTCGTAGGCCTCCACCACGGTGCTCTTGGACACCTCCAGGCTCTGCGCCAGCGCGCGGATCGACGGCAGCCGCTCGCCCGGCACCAGGCTGCGCGCCGCCAGGCGTTCGCGCACCTGGCGCATCACCCCGTCCACCCGTGTCACGGCCATGGCCACCTCGACTGTACCGATGAAAATCCAGGACAGTTTGTTCGAATTGTACTGATCTGTCACTGGCCGCCCGCCCTTCCCGGCGCCACCATCGAGACTCCCCTCTGCTCTTGGCGAATGCTCGATGAATGCTTCTTTAGGCGGTTGGTTCAGCGGTTTCCTCGGCGTGCTCATCTTCAGCGGCTCGCTGCCGGCCACGCGGGTGGCGGTGGGCAGCTTCGAACCGACCTTCCTCACCCTGGCCCGGGCCAGCATCGCCGGGCTGCTGGCCGCGGCCATCCTCTTCGTGCTGCGCCAGCGCCGCCCGGCGCGCCAGGACATCCCGGCGCTGCTGGTGGTGGCCCTGGGCGTGGTGGTCGGCTTCCCGCTGCTCACCGCCCTGGCCCTGCGCCACGTCAGCTCGGCCCACGCCATCGTCTTCGTCGGCCTGCTGCCGCTGGCCACCGCCAGCTTCGCCGTGCTGCGCGCCGGCGAGCGGCCGCGCCCGGCGTTCTGGGCGTTCTCGCTGCTCGGCAGCGCGGCGGTGGCCGGCTACGCGCTGAGCCAGGGCGGCGCCGGCAGCCTGATGGGCGATGTGCTGATGCTGGCGGCCATCCTCGCCTGCGGCCTGGGCTACGCCGAGGGCGCGCGGCTGTCGCGGCACCTGGGCAGCTGGCAGGTGATCTGCTGGGTGCTGGTGCTGTCGTTGCCGCTGATGCTGCCACTGACCCTGTGGACCTGGCCGGCCGACCTCGCCGCGGCCAGCCTGCCGGCCTGGCTGAGCCTGGGCTACGTGTCGCTGTTCAGCATGCTCATCGGCTTCTTCTTCTGGTACCACGGCCTGGCCCGCGGCGGCATCGCCGCGGTGGGCCAGCTGCAGCTGCTGCAACCCTTCTTCGGCCTGGCCCTGGCCGGCCTGCTGCTGCACGAGCAGGTCAGCCCGCTGATGGCCGTCTCGACCCTGGCGGTGGTGGCCTGCGTGGCGGGGGCGCGGCACTTCGCCCGCTGAGCCGCCTGTGGCAGCGCGTCGCGGGAAATAGGGGTATCATCGGGCGTTTGTGTATTTCCCCGGGCTTGCCGGAAGGAACCTCCGATGACCCCACCCGCCGAGCCGCCCGCGGCGCCCGCCGACCTGGCGCCGCGCCCGCGCCTGACCCTGGGTAGCCACGTGCACAGCGGCTTCGACCTGCGCAGCGGGCGCATGCAGAACATCGCCCGGCACCGCGCCGCGCTGGCCTTCCTGTACGCCGGCATGCCCGTCTCGGGGCCGATCAACCCGCGCACCGGCAGCGAGCTGCGGGTGTTCCGCGACGACCGCATCGTCCGCCTCAGCCGCCAGCCCGAGCGCGAGCAGCAACTACGCCAGCAACTGCGCCAGTTCGGCTTCAAGCCGGCGATGCGCCGCAGCGACGCCCTGGAGGAAAGCGCCGGGGAAATGTTCGAGCTGCCCGACGACGCCACCTGGCAACAGTTCATGCGCGAGGGCCTGCCGCAGTTGCGCGAGCTCGGCTGGGACGTGGACGTGCGCCCGGAGTTCGTCTTCGACCTGACGCCCATCGAGAACTGGTACGCCGAGATCGAGGAGACCGACGACCGCCAGTGGTTCGACCTGGAACTGGGCATCGAGGTCGACGGCCGCCGCATCAGCCTGCTGCCGGCGCTGATCGAACTGATCCGGCGCATGCCGGCGCTGCTCGACCCGCAGGCCCTGGCCCGCCACCCCGACGACGAGCAACTGGTGCTGCGCCTGGACGCCGGGCGCAACCCGGTGCACAGCTGGCAGACCGCCTCGGAGCGGCCGCTGCGGGTGGCCCTGCCCTTCGGCAAGCTCAAGCCGCTGCTGGGCACGCTGTCGGAGTTCTACCTGGGCGACCAGGCGCCGGTGCGCCGCCTGCGCATGGGCGCGCCGGACGCCGCTCGGCTCTCCGAGCTGGAAGAACTGCCGCTACGCTGGCAGGGCGGCGACGAGTTGCGCGAGATCGCCCTGCGCCTGCGCGACTACCGCGCCCAGCCGGCACCGCTGCCCGAGGGCCTGCGCGCCGAGCTGCGCGCCTACCAGCACGAGGGCCTGAGCTGGATGCAGACGCTGCGCGCGGTGGGCGCCAGCGGCATCCTCGCCGACGACATGGGCCTGGGCAAGACGCTGCAGTCCCTGGCCCACGTGCTGCTGGAGAAGCAGGCCGGGCGCCTCAACGCGCCGGCCCTGGTGGTGATGCCCACCAGCCTGATCCCCAACTGGCTGGACGAGGCCGAGCGCTTCACCCCCGGCCTGCGCGTGCTGGCCCTGCACGGCGCCGGCCGGCGCCGCGACTTCGCGAAGATCGAGGAACACGACCTCATCCTCACCACCTACGCCCTGCTCCCGCGCGATGCGGAAAAGCTCGGCAAGCACGCCTACCACCTGCTGATCCTCGACGAGGCGCAGAACATCAAGAACGCCGGCACCAAGGCGGCCCAGGCCGCGCGCCAGCTGAATGCGCGGCACCGCCTGTGCCTGACCGGCACGCCGCTGGAGAACCACCTGGGCGAGCTCTGGTCGCTGTTCCACTTCCTGCTGCCCGGCTGGCTGGGCGACGCCAAGCAGTTCGCCCAGCACTACCGCACGCCCATCGAGCGCCACGGCGACCAGGCGCGCCTGGCCCACCTGGCCGCGCGCATCCGCCCCTTCCTGCTGCGCCGCACCAAGGAACAGGTGGCCTCGGAGCTGCCGCCCAAGAGCGAGTTCATCCAGCACATCGAGCTCAGCGAGGCCCAGCGCGACCTCTACGAGACGGTGCGCCTGGCCCTGGACCGCAAGGTCCGCGACGAAATCGCCCGCCGCGGCCTGGCGCGCAGCCGCATCATCATCCTCGAGGCGCTGCTCAAGCTGCGCCAGGTGTGCTGCGACATCCGCCTGGTGCAGAAGGACGCCCAGCCACCCAGCGGCCGCGCCAAGGCAGTGACCTCGGGCAAGCTGGAATACCTGCTGGACATGCTCGAGGAACTGCTCGCCGAAGGCCGCCGCGTGCTGCTGTTCTCGCAGTTCACCTCGATGCTCGCGCTGGTCGGCGAAGCCCTGCAGCAACGCGGCATCGACTACGCCCTGCTGACCGGCGACAGCCGCGACCGCCGCCAGCCGGTGGAAGACTTCCAGCAGGGCCGCGTGCCGCTGTTCCTGATCAGCCTGAAGGCCGGCGGCGTGGGCCTGAACCTGACCGCGGCGGACACGGTGATCCACTACGACCCCTGGTGGAACCCGGCCGCCGAGAACCAGGCCAGCGACCGCGCCTACCGCATCGGCCAGGACAAGCCGGTGTTCGTCTACAAACTGATCGCCCGCGGCACGGTGGAAGAGAAGATCCAGCTGCTGCAGCGGGAGAAGGCCGCGCTGGCGGCCGGCATCCTAGAAGGCGCGGGAACGGATTGGCAGCTGGACGATGCCGATATCGACGCGCTGTTCGCGCCTTTGCCGAAGGCGGTTTGAGGAGGTTCGTGGGGCGGTCTGTAGGAGCGAGCTTGCTCGCGAATGGGCGTATCCCTTTGGCCACTGTTTCTGGGGCCGACTCCGCTCCCTCTCCCTAACCCTCTCCCTGAAGGGAGAGGGGACCGTTCGGAGCGCTTTGGTATTCCTGAGTCAACCGGCAATCTTGGGCTATCCGGCTGAAACTGACCTTCCCGCTGGCACGGACAAGCCCCCTCTCCCTTCAGGGAGAGGGCTGGGGAGAGGGCGCTCTTGAACCCAGCACCTATGCCACCGGCAAACGCCAATTCGCGAGCAAGCTCGCTCCTACGAAAGTCCCCTACAACTGCGCCACATGCCCCGCCGTCTGATGCGCCCGCAGGTAGGGCAACACCGCCGCCAGCAACGGCGCCTTGAAGGCTTCCTGGAAACGATGGGCCATCCCCGGAATCAGCTTCAGCTCCGCCCCGTGGATATGCGCCGCCACATGCACCCCATGCATCACCGGCAACAACGGATCGGCGGTGCCATGGATGACCAGGGTAGGCACATTCAAACGGTTGAGCAGGTCGACCCGGCTGGGCTCGGCGAGGATCGCCAGCATCTGCCTCTGCACCCCCTCGGGGTTGAAGGCGCGGTCGAAGGATTGCGCCGCCTGCTGCAGCAATTGCTCGCGGTCGTCCTTCACCTCCGGGCTGCCCAGGGCGGCGAGCAGGTCGGCCTGTTGCTCGATGGCCTGTTCGCGGCTGCCAGCCTCGCGCCGGGCCAGCAGTTTCAGCAGGCTGTCGCTGGGCGCCGGCAGGCCCTCGGCGCCGGAACTGGTCATCACCAGGGTCAGGCTGAGCACCCGCTGCGGCGCCAGGTCGGCGACGTGCTGGGCGATCATTCCGCCCATGCTCGCGCCCAGCACGTGGGCCTGCTCGACGTGCAGCCCGTCCAGCAGGCGCAGGGCATCCCAGGCCATGTCGGTGAGGCTGTAGGGCGCGCTGACCGGCAGGCCCAGGCGGTAGCGGATCACCTCGTAGGTGAGGTTGGCGCCGGGCGTGGGCACGCGCCAGGCGCTCAGGCCGACGTCGCGGTTGTCGTAGCGGATGACGCGGAAGCCCTGCTGGCAGAGGGTCTGCACCACTTCGTCGGGCCAGTGGATGAGCTGGCCGCCCAGGCCCATGATCAGCAGCAGCGTCGGGTCCTTCGGCGAGCCTATGCTCTGGTAGGCCAGGCGCACGTCGCCCAGGTCCAGGGTGTCGGTGGGCACCCGTGGGTCGCAACGATCGCCGGCAAAGGCAGTGAGGGGCGCCAGGCACGACAGTGCCAGCGCCAAGAGAAACGCACGCATGTGAAAATCCGGAATGCAGAACCCCAGTGAAAGCCGATTCTGATGAATTTCCGTGCATCGCTCTGCCACACAACCGTGACACTTTGATGAAAGGCGCCGAGCGGTCGCCGCCAGCCTGACCGGCGTCATGGCACGGGCGCGGCCGGCCCGGCATGGTTCCAGGGAAGCAGTCGTTCGCCAAGGGGCGCCCATGAGCTATCCGATCCTGCTGGTCCTGCATCTGCTGGCCGCCATCGCCTTCGTCGGCACCGTGTTCTTCGAGGTGCTGATTCTCGAACGGGTGCGCCGCCATGTACCGGCAGACGCCCTGCGCGCCGTGGAACGCGCCCTCGGCCAGCGCCTGCGGCGGGTGATGCCCTGGGTGATCCTGACCCTCTTCGGCAGCGGCCTGGGTATGCTCAAACTGCGCTACCTGCCGCTGCTGGCCCATCCGCTGGACTCGCCCTTCGCCACCCTGCTGAGCCTGAAGCTGCTGCTGGCCGCCAGCGTGCTCTGCCACTTCTTCTGCGCCATGTACCTGATGCACAGCGGCGGGATGACCGGAAGGCGCTCGCGGATCATCCACTACAGCGTCTTCGCCCACGTCCTGGGCATAGTGCTGCTGGCCAAGGGCATGTTCTATCTGAGCTGGTAGATCGGCGGCGGCACGGGCGGGTCGACAGCCGGCCGCGCATGAGACAAACTCAATCCAGTTTCGGATGTAATCAAGTTTTACTCATGTTGGAAGCGGCGCCATGCTCGAGATTCGTCACCTGAAAACCCTCCACGCCCTGCGTGAAGCCGACAGTCTGGTGGAAGCCGCCGAACGCCTGCACCTGACCCAGTCCGCCCTGTCCCACCAGTTCAAGGAACTGGAGGACCGCCTGGGCCTGTCGCTGTTCATCCGCAAGACCAAGCCGGTGCGTTTCACCAGCGCCGGCCTGCGCCTGCTGCAGCTGGCCGACGCCATCCTGCCGCAGCTGCGCACCGCCGAACGCGACCTGTCCCGCCTGGCCGGCGGCACTGCCGGGCGCCTGCACATGGCCATCGAATGCCACAGCTGCTTCCAGTGGCTGATGCCGACCATCGACCAGTTCCGCGACGCCTGGCCGGAGGTGGAGCTGGACCTGGCCTCGGGCTTCTCCTTCGCCCCGCTGCCGGCCCTGGCCCGCGGCGACCTCGACCTGGTGGTGACCTCCGACCCGGTGGACATCGCCGGCATCACCTACGTGCCGCTGTTCACCTACGAGGCGCTGCTGGCGGTGGACAACCACCACGCGCTGGCCGGCAAGCCCTACATAGTGCCGGAAGACCTGGCCAGCCAGACGCTGATCACCTACCCCATCGAGCGCGACCGCCTGGACATCTTCACCCGCTTCCTGGAACCGGCCGACGTCGAGCCGGCCCAGGTGCGCACCTCGGAGCTGACGGTGATGATGATGCAGTTGGTGGCCTCCGGCCGCGGCGTGTGCAGCCTGCCCAACTGGGCGCTGCACGAATACAGCTCGCGCGGCTACGTAACGGCCAAGCGCCTGGGCGAGAAGGGTCTGTACTGCACGCTCTACGCGGCCATCCGCGCGGACATGCTGGATGCGCCCTTCATGCGCGACTTCCTGCTGACGGCCAAGGACACCTCCTTCGCCACCCTGGAGGGGGTCAGCGCGGCGAAGGGGTGAAATCGCGGGCGGCGCCTGGGCGCTCTTCGTAGGATGGGTTGAGCTTGCGAAACCCATGCGGTCGTGGTGATGGGTATCGCTTCGCTCAACGCCGTCCTACGGGGCGACTCCTGCCACGTAGGAGACTCTGTCCGCGATAGCCGGACGTCCCGGCGCAGTTCGCGGATGAGATCCCTACCCTGCCCCACCTACGCCATTCCAATCCGTAGGGCGCATAACGCCTACGGCGTTATCCGCCGTTTGACCTTGGTTACCGGCCCGCTCGGTGTCGAGCCTGGCGCGGGTCCTCCACGCGGGCCAAGCCGCCGGAAAGGCTCAGCCGCGGACGATGCCGCGCTGGTACAGGGCCTCGATGGTCTCGGGCGCCAGGCCCAGCTCCGCGAGCACCTCGCGGGTGTTCCCGCCCAGGGCCGGCGGCACGCTGCGGTAACTGGCCGGAGTGCGCGAGAGCTTCACCGGCGAGGCGATGCCGCGGTAGTCGCCCAGTTGTACCACCAGGCCGCGATGCGCGGTGTGCGGGTGCTCCACCACGCGGTCCACCGTGGCGATGGCGCCGCAGGGCACGCCCAGGCGGATCAGCCGTTCGGCCAGCTCGCGGCCGTCGTGCGTCGCCAGGTGGCCCTCCAGCGCCTGCTTGAGCGCTTCGCGGTTGACCGAGCGCTGGCCGTTGTCGGCGAAGCGCGGGTCTTCCAGCAGCTCGCCGGCGCCCAGGTAGTCGCACAGCCTGGCGAACTGGCGGTCGTTGCCCACGGCGAGGAAGATCGGCTCGCCGCCGGTGCGGTAGCTGTCGTAGGGGGCGATGTTCGGGTGGGCATTGCCGGTGCGCTGCGGCGTGCGGCCGGAGGCGAAGTGGTTCGGCAGGTGCGGGTGCAGCAGCGAGATGCCGCAGTCGTACAGGGCGATGTCCACCGACTGCCCGCGCCCGCTGCGTTCGCGCTCGTGCAGCGCCAGCAGGATGCCGGCCACGGCGTTCAGCCCGGTGACCATGTCGACGATCGGCAGGCCGATGCGCAACGGCCCGCCCTCGGCCTCGCCGTTCACGCTCATCAGCCCGGCCATGGCCTGGATCGCCGCGTCGTAGCCGGGCAGCCCGCCCAGCGGGCCGTCGGCGCCGAAGCCGGATACCGCGCAGTGGATCAGCCGCGGGAAGCGCGGGCTGAGCACCTCGGCGTAGCCGATGCCCCAGCGCGCCAGGGTGCCGGGCTTGAAGTTCTCGATCAGCACGTCGGCGCCTTCCAGCAGTTGCAGCAGCAACTCGATGCCCTCGGGCCTGGACAGGTCGACGGCGATGCCCTTCTTGTTGCGGTTCACGCCGCGGAAATAGGAAGCCGTGCCACCCTCGAAGGGCGGGCCCCAGCCGCGCGTCTCGTCGCCGCCCAGGGGTTCCAGCTTGATCACTTCCGCGCCGTGGTCGGCCAGGGTCTGGGAGCAGTAGGGGCCGCCCAGCACGCGGCTCAGGTCGATGACTTTCAGGCCACGCAGGGCACCGGTCTCGTGGTTCATGGCAACTCTCTCTTGTCGATTCTTGTCGGTTGCGGGAAGTCAGGCCGGCAGCAGCTGCATGGCTTCGTCCAGGCTCATCTCGCCCTCGTCGAGCAGCCGGGCCAGCAGCGGCGCCCCGGCTTGCAGGCCCAGCGGGTCGCGCGGCAGCAGCTTGTGCTGCAGCACCAGGTGGGCCAGGGCCAGGCGCCGGCGGTCGCTGGCCTGGCGGCCGGCTTCCCAGGCCATGAAGATGGCGCTGGCGATGTGGTAGAGCGCGCTGCCGGCCTGGCGCACCTGCTCGTCCTGGCGCGCCTCGGCCACGTCGGCCATGAGCGCCACGCTGCGCTCCAGCAGCGCCTCGAAGCGGGCGCGGCTGGCCTCCGGCAGGCCGCTCTCGGCCAGCAGGCCGCGCAGGTACTGGTGCAGCGGCTCCAGGGCCTGTTCGCGGGTGACGGCGCGGGCGATGTCCAGCGCGACTATGTTGCTGGTGCCTTCCCAGATGGAGCCCAGGTGGGCGTCGCGGACCAGGCGCGCGTCGCTCCATTCCTCGATGTAGCCCACCCCGCCGCGCACCTCCATGGCGTCGCCGGTGACGCGCCGGGCATCGCGGCAGGCGCGGAACTTGATCAGCGGGGTGAGGATGCGCACGCACTTCTGCGCCGCGGCGTCGCCGGCGTCGGCGCGCGGCAGCAGGGTGGCGATCTGCATGAACATGGAGCGCGCCTGCTCGGCCGGCAGCATCAGCTTCAGCAGCTGTTTCTGCATCAGCGGCATGTCGATCAGGTGCTTGCCGAAGGCGCGGCGGTGGCGGGCGATGAACAGCGCCTCGCTGAGCGCCCGGCGCATCAGGCCGGCGGCGCGCACGCCGTTGGACAGGCGCGACATGTTGACCATGTCGGCCATCTGCTGGAAGCCGCGGCCGACCTCGCCGATCAGGTAGGCGCTGGCGCCTTCCAGGCAGATTTCGCCGCTGGCCATGGAGCGGCTGCCCAGCTTGTCCTTCAGGCGCAGGATGCGGTAGGCGTTGCGCGAGCCGTCCGGGCGGTGCCTGGGCAGCAGGAACAGGGTCACGCCCTTCATGCCCTCGGGCGCGCCTTCGGGGCGGGCCAGGACCATGGCCAGGTCGGCGTCGGGGTTGGAGCAGAACCACTTGTCGCCGTACAGCTTCCACTCGCCGTCCTCTTGCCGCGCCAGGGTGCGGGTGCGGGCGACGTCGGAGCCGGCGGCCTGCTCGGTCATGAACATGGCGCCCTGGAACAGCCTGTCGAAGTCCCGCGAGGCCAGCGACGGCAGGTAGCGCTCCACCAGCTCCGGCGCGCCGAACCTGCGCAGGGTGCGGGTCAGCGAATCGGTCATGCTGACCGGGCAGCACAGGCCGAACTCGGCCTGCACGAAGAGGTAGGTCAGCGCGTACTTCACCAGCGGCGGCGCGCCGTCCGGGCGGTGGCTCATGGAGGCCAGGCCCAGTTCCGAATAGGCCACGCGCTCCAGGGCGACGTAGTCCGGGTGCTTGCGGATGCTCTGCAGGTCTTCGCCGCGGCGGGTGCGCGGCGCCAGCTGCGGCGGGTTCCTGTCGGCCGACAGGGCCAGCACGTCCAGCTCGTCGCCGGCGCGGGCGCCGAGGCGCTCGAGGGTGTCGCGCCACTGCGCCAGCACCTCCGGCGGCAGATACACCTCCAGCAGGCGCTGCAGCGAGGGGTCGCAGGCATACAGGTTGATGCCGCGGCTGTCGGGGATATTCAGGGCGTCTTCGGGGCGGACTTCAGGCATGGCGGTCATGGCGCGTCTCCGGGTCTTGTTCTGGCGCCGAGACTAGGAGTGCGTGACGATAAGTATCCAATACAATAAAAATCATCCACGATAAGAAAAACAAATCGTAGAAACCCGGGTGCCCTGCCATGGACCTCAAGCAACTGCGCTACTTCATCGCCGTCGCCGAGGAGCTGCATTTCGGCCGCGCCGCCGCGCGCCTGTTCATCTCCCAGCCGGCGCTGAGCTTCGACATCAAGAAGCTGGAGGAGCAACTGGGCATCCAGCTGCTGGTGCGCAACAACAAGTCGGTGAAGCTGACCAACGCCGGCCAGGTGCTGCTCGACGAGGCGCGCAGCCTGTTGCTGCAGGCCGAGAAGGTGAAGCGCCTGACGCTGCTCTCCGCCGAGGGCGCGGTGGGCCAGCTGCGCGTGGGCTTCGTCAATTCCATGCTCTACCGCGGCCTGCCGCGGGCCATGGCGCGCTTCGAGGCGGAGCAGCCGAACATGGAGGTGCTGCTGATGGAGATGAACACCTCGGAACAGGCCCTGGCGCTGCAACGCGGGCAGATCGACATCGGCTTCGTGCACTGGGCCAGGCTGCCGGCCGGGATCGCCTCCGAATGCCTGGTCGCCGACCCCTTCCTCTGCTGCGTACCGGCCGGCCACCGCCTGGCCGGACGGGCGCGCATCGACCTCGCCGAGCTGCGCGACGAGGGCTTCATCCTCTTCCCGCGCAGCCTGTCGCCGCACTACCACGACCTGATCATCGCCCGCTGCGTGGACGCCGGCTTCAGCCCGCACATCCGCCACGAGGCGCGGCTGTGGCAGACCATCGCGGCCATGGTCGGTCTGGGCATGGGCGTGGCCCTGCTGCCGCAGACGCTGTGCCTGGCCTGGAAGAACCAGGTGCGCTACCTGGAGATCGAGCAGAGCGGCGCGCGCTCGGAAATCCACGCCATCCTCGCCACGCAGGACGCGCCCCATGCGGCCCAGGCCTTCCTGGCCACGCTCAAGGCCTGCCTGGACGAGGGCGTCGATACGCAATCGCTTATCGCACCATAAGATTAAAAAACTATTGATCCGCAGGGGCGCCGCATAGACTCCGAACCAACCCGGGGCAACACCGACGCACGCCAGTCGCCACCCCGCGCCCTCCCCCGGAGGGCGCGCGCGGGGCCTGCGCGTCGGCGACCAGAACAACAACAATAAGCAGGACCCGCCCATGCCCAGCACGCCCTCCTCCGCAGACGCAGCGCTGCACCGCAAGGCCCGCAAGGCCGGCATCGCCTCCTTCATCGGCACCACCATCGAGTGGTACGACTTCTACATCTACGGCCTGGCCGCCGCCCTGGTGTTCGGCAAGGTGTTCTTCCCGCCGGACATGGACCCGGGCCTGGCCACGCTGCTGTCCTTCGTCACCCTCTGGTCCGGCTTCGTCGCCCGCCCGCTGGGCGGCATCATCTTCGGCCACCTGGGCGACCGGATCGGGCGCAAGAACACCCTGGTGATCACCCTGATCATGATGGGCATCGCCACCACCTGCATCGGCCTGCTGCCGGTCTACGCGCAGATCGGCGTGTGGGCGCCCGTGGCCCTGGTGGCATTGCGGGTGATCCAGGGCGTCGCCGTGGGCGGCGAATGGGGCGGCGCCATCCTCATCGCCAGCGAAAGCGCGCCCAAGGGCAAGGGCATCCTCTACGCGGCCTTCGCCCAGCAGGGCTCGCCCACCGGCAACCTGCTGGCGACCCTGGTGTTCTTCGCCCTCAGCGCCCTGCCCATGCCGGACTTCATGCTCTGGGGCTGGCGCATCCCGTTCCTGATCTCCGCGGCGCTGGTGATCGTCGGCATGGTCATCCGCCTGAAGCTGGAAGAGTCCGAGGACATGAAGCGCCTGCTGCAGCAGAACAAGACCGTGAAGCTGCCGCTGGTGGAGGTGCTGCGCGAGCACTGGCTGATCGTGCTGCTGGGCGCCGGGGTGCTGCCGATCATCCACGTCACCTACTTCAAGAGCACCTTCGCCCTGTCCTGGGCCACCAAGACCCTCGGCTACAGCCAGGGCACCTTCCTCAGCATCATCGTCATCGCCCTGGTGGTGCAGTTCTTCAGCCAGCCGTTCGGCGCGCTGCTGGCCTCGCGCATCGACATGCGCAAGGCGGCGTGCCTGATGGTGCTGCCGGAGTTCATCCTGATGCCGGCGATGTTCTTCGCCGTGGAGACCAACGTCTACTGGATCGCCGCCGTGGGCATGTGCCTGGCCACGGTGCCGCACGCGATGTTCTACGGCGCGGTGGGCGGCATCCTCGCCCGCGCCTTCCCCGCGCGGGTGCGCTACACCGGGCTGTCGCTGGCCTACCAGCTGTGCTCGCTGCTGGTGGGCGGCGGCACGCCGGTGCTGGCGCAGTGGATACTCAACAGCACCGGCAGCATCGTCGGCGTGGCCATCGCCTCGGGGCTCTACGCCCTGGTCTCGCTGGCCTGCACCCTGGCGCTGCTGCGCATCACCGGCTTCCGGGCCGGCGAGCTGTCCAGCGCCGAACGCGCCGACGCCCGCGAACTAGCCGCGGGCGCCGCGGCGGAGCCCGACGCACCCGAGCGCGGCCGGCCGTTGCCCGCCGGCCCGCACCCGGCCTGAGTCAGGCTTCCTCGAAGTGCATCTCCGGCGGCTGCTGACGGAAGCCGCCGGTGAGCACGGCCAGGTACAGCACCCCGGCGGTGAGCCAGGCCAGACCCAGGTAGATGGCCAGGTGGTCGAGGCTGGCCATCAGCCAGAGGTCGGCGACCAGGCCGATCAGCGGGAAGGCCAGGAACAGCACCGCGCCGCGCAGGCCGCGTTCGCCGCGGGCGATCCAGTAGTGGAAGATCACCGACAGGTTGACCAGGCTGAAGGCCAGGAAGGCACCGAAGTTGATGAACGAGGTGGAGGTGGTCACGTCCATCTCCAGCGCCAGCAGGGCCACCACGCCGCACAACACGATGCTGCCCACCGGGGTGCCGAAGCGTTCGCTCAGGGTGCCGAAGAAGGCCTTGGGCAGCACGCCGTCGCGGCCCATGGCGAACAGCAGGCGCGAGGCGCTGGCCTGGGCCGACAGGCCGGAGGTGAACTGGCCGACGATCAGGCCGATGAGGAAGATGCTGACGAAGAGGTCGCCGCCGATGTTGCGGGCGATCTCGTAGGCCGCCGAGTCGGCGTTCTGGAACTCGGTGGACGGGTGCGCGAGCTGCACGAAGTAGCTGGCGGCGATGAAGATGAAGCCGCCGATCAGGGTGATCAGCAGGATGGCGCGCGGGATGTTCTTGCGCGGCTCGTGGGTTTCCTCGGTCAGGGTGCTGACCGCGTCGAAGCCCAGGAACGAATAGCAGGCGATGGCCGCGCCGCTCATGATCAGCGGCAGTTGCACGCCTTCCTTGAAGAAGGGTTCCAGCGACCACAGCGGCTTGCTGGCGTCACCCAGCACGTAGTGCACCGCCAGCAGCACGAAGGCCGCCAGCACCAGGAACTGCACCAGCATCAGCACGCTGTTGACGTTCTTCGCCAGGCGCAGGCCGATGACGTTGATGCCGGTGGTCACCCCGATGAAGGCCAGCACCCACAGCGCCTGGGGCACCGCCGGGAAGGCCGAGTGCAGGTAGGCCGCGCCGATCAGCCAGATGGCCATGGGCAGGAACAGGTAGTCCAGCAGCACGCCCCAGCCGGCGAGGAAGCCCAGCTTGGGGCTGATGGACTTGCGCACGTAGGTGTAGGCCGAGCCGGCCACTGGGAAGGCGGCGGCCATGCGCCCGTAGCTGAGCGCGGTGAAGAGCATCGCCACCGAGGCCACGAGGTAGGCCGCGGGCACCACGCCGCCGGTGGTGTCGGCGAGGATGCCGAAGGTGCCGAGGACGATGATGGGGGTCATGTAGGCGATGCCGAACAGCACCACCGAACCCAGCGAGAGGGTGCGCTTGAGTCGAGCCATTGAGTGCTTACTCCGAGTTGTGTTTGTTATGGCAGAGTCGAAATCGACGCGTGCAAAGGCGCCTCCCCTCACCCGGGAGACGCAGGCGGGAGGGGCGCCCCCGCCGGTACTTCTTGGCAAGATCGGTTGGCGCGGCCCTGCGCCTTCCGGGGCTCAGCCCGGAATCAGCAGCTCGCGCAGGCCGTCGGCGTGCTCGCGCGTCTCGCCGGGCAGCACGAAGCGGCGCTCGACGATGTAGCTGTAGTCGCGGCGCGCCTGCTGCAGGCGCGCCAGGTCCAGTTCCACGCGCATCCGGCATTCCTCGCGGCCGGCCTCGCAGAGCAGTTGGCCGAAGGGGTCGACCACCGCGCTGCCGCCGGCGAACACCAGGCCGCCGTCGCCTTCGCCGACGCGGTTCACCATCACCGCATAGGCCTGGTTCTCCATGGCCCGGCCGGTGATCGCGGTGCGGTGGGTGGGGCCGTAGGGGTCCATGTTGCCGTTGGTCACCAGGATCAGCTCGGCGCCCAGTTGGCCGAGGGCGCGGGCGCTTTCCGGGAACTCGATGTCGAAGCAGATCAGGATGCCCACCCGCACGCCCTTGAACAGCGCGGTGGCGTAGCGGTCGCCGGGGGTGAAGATGCCGCGGTCGGAGGCCCACAGGTGGGTCTTGCGGTACTTCAGGGCGATGCCCTCGGGGGTGACCAGCAGCGTGGTGTTGTAGAAGCGGCCGTCGTCGCCGGCCTCGGCGATGCCCACCACCACGGCGACGTCGCGCTCCCGCGCGGCCTGCTGCACGGCGCGCACGCTGGGGCCGTCCAGCGGCTCGGCGAGGCGGGCGACGTTGTCCTCGGTGGGGAAGCCCATCAGTTGGGTCTCGGGGAACACCACCAGGTCGGTGTCCGCGGCGCAGGCGCGGATCGCCGCCAGGGTACGCCCGAGGTTGTAGGCGGTGTCGCCGTCGCGGCCGGCCAGTTGGACGAGTTCGACCTTCATTGCAGCTCCTGTCGTTCTTGTTGCGGGCTCGTTCGCCGCGCGGGGTGGATCGGCCATCCTGGCGGGAAACATGACCGCCCGGCGCAAAAGGGTCAGAATGCGCGCCGGGCCGGTGCAAGGCATTCACCGAGTATGCAGTTCGCCATCGCGCCCGGGTAATTACGCCCACGTGGTAACCCAACAGGGGTAGAGGCATGAACCTTACGCTGCAGGACATCGCCTGGCACCGCTCGGTCGGGCAACTGATCGAGACGCTGGACAAGCCCAACTTCTGGCTCGCCCTGGTGCGCCTGCTGAACGAGTATGTGCCATTCGACAGCTGGGTGGCGCTGCTCTTCAGCAACGGCCGCCCGCAGGTGTTCGCCGAATGCCCGGGCGAGGACGGCGGCCCCGACCCGCTGTTCCAGGACTACCTCAAGGGCCTGTACCTGCTCGACCCCTTCTACATCGCCAGCCGCGAGGCCCCGGGCAGCGGCCTGCTGCGCCTGGCCGACGTGGCCCCGGAATGCTTCGAGCAGACCGACTACTACCAGCGCTACTTCCGCCTCAACGTGGTGGCCGACGAGGTGCAGTTCAACGTGCAGCTCGACGCCGAGCGCACCCTGTGCCTGTCCCTGGGCAGCAAGGGCCGCTTCAGCGCCGAGCAGGCCGCCCTGCTCGACCTGCTGCGCCCCTGGGTGGCCGGCCTGATGCGCCAGCGCATGGCCTTCGAACGCGAACTGCTGGAGCAGGCCACCCCACCGGCGCCGCGCTGGCAGAGCCGTCTGGAAGAAACCGTGGAACGCCTGGAAACCCCGCTGACGGCCCGCGAGCTGGAAGTGGGCCGGCTGATGCTCAGCGGCTGCTCCAGCAAGGAGATAGCGCGCAAGCTGGCGATCTCGGCGGAGACGGTGAAGGTGCACCGCAAGCACATGTACAGCAAGCTGGGGATCAAGTCGCAGTCGGAGTTGTTTTCGTTGTTCCTGCAGGCGCAGGGGTAAGGGGAGTTCGTAGGGCGTCGCCGGGCTTTGGTGCATAGGCCGGCGGCGGATAACCGCGAACGGTTATGCGCCCTACGAACTTGCCGGCTGACGCGGCGTTATCCACCCACGCCAAACGGCTCCCTCTCCCTCCGGGAGAGGGCTGGAGTGAGGGCAATGGACTTCGCCGACACTCCACTGCCAGCCCCGTACTCCGCTCCCCCACTCTAACCCTCCCCCGCAAGCGGGAGAGGGGACCGTTCGGCGTGAAGCGAAACCACCAAGCTCCCTGAAACCCTGTGCAAGGCTCTGGCTTCCGGCGTTCGCGGGAGTGGCGTGGTGGAAGGATAACTCCGGATTCTCCATCCGCTCCGAACAGCCCCCTCTCCCTCCGGGAGAGGGCTGGGGTGAGGGCAACGGGACTTCGCCGACACTCCACTGCCAACCCTGCACTCCGCTCCCCCACCCTAACCCTCCCCCGCAAGCGGGAGAGGGGACCGTTCGGCGTGAAGCGAAACCACCCAGCTCCCTGAACCCTGTGCAAGGCTCTGGCTTCCGGCGTTCGCGGGAGTGGCGTGGTGGAAGGATAGCTCCGGATTCTCCATCCACTCCGAACAGCCCCCTCTCCCTCCGGGAGAGGGCTGGGGTGAGGGCGCTCTTGAACCCGCCCCCCCCAAACCACCAACCAGCCCCAATCGACCATCCCCCCAAACAGGTCCATGCTTGAACAAAGGAGGACCACAACCATGACCCTCAGCGTCTTCGACATGTTCAAGCCCGGCGTCGGCCCGTCCAGCTCGCACACCGTCGGCCCCATGCGCGCCACCCGCGAGTTCGTCGAGCGCCTGCGCACGGCCGACCAACTGACCCGCGTGGCGCGCGTCGAGGTCAACCTCTACGGCTCGCTCAGCGCCACCGGCAAGGGCCACGCCACCGACCGCGCCTGCCTGATCGGCCTGCTCGGCATCGACCCGGCGGACGCCGACCCCGCCGCCCTGGCGCCGCTGGTGGACGCCATCTTCGCCGAACACAGCCTGGCCCTGGACGGCGAGCACGTCATCGACTTCAGCCCCGGCCGCGACCTGGTGTTCCACGACGGCAGCCTGCCGGCCCACCCCAACGGCATGCGTCTGCGCGCCCTGGACGCCGCCGGCCACCTGCTGGCCGAGCGCACCTGCTACTCGGTGGGCGGCGGCTTCGTGGTCGACGAGGCCGACTTCAACACCGACCGCGCCCTGCCCGACAACCCCATGCCCTACCCCTTCCACAGCGCCGAGGAACTGCTGCGGCTGTGCCATGCCCACGGCTTCCGGCGCATCAGCGACCTGATGTGGGCCAACGAGCTGAGCCTGCGCAGCGAAGAACAGATCCACGCCGGCCTTGCGCACATCTGGGCGGAAATGCAGGCCTGCGTGCGCCGCGGCCTGGAGACCGAGGGCACCCTGCCCGGCGGCCTCAGGGTGCGCCGCCGCGCGCCCATGCTCTACCGCCGCCTGAACGAGGCCGGCAGCGGCAACCTGATCGCCAGCACCCTGGGCGCCATGGACTGGGTGGACCTCTGGGCCCTGGCGGTGAACGAGGAGAACGCCGCCGGCGGCCGCGTGGTCACCGCCCCCACCAACGGCGCGGCCGGCATAGTCCCGGCGGTGCTGCACTACTACGCCCACTACCAGGCCGACGCGCCCATGGACGCCATCGAGCGCTACCTGCTGACCGCCGCCGCCGTCGGCATCCTGTGCAAGCTCAACGCCTCCATCTCCGGCGCCGAGGTGGGCTGCCAGGGCGAGGTCGGCTCGGCCTGCGCCATGGCCGCGGCGGGCCTGGCCGAAGTGCTGGGCGGCAGCCTGGAACAGGTGGAGAACGCCGCCGAAATCGGCCTGGAACACAACCTCGGGCTGACCTGCGACCCGGTCGCAGGACTCGTCCAGGTGCCCTGCATCGAGCGCAACGCCATGGCCTCGCTCAAGGCCATCAACGCCGCCCAGCTGGCCCTGCGCGGCGACGGCCAGCACCTGGTGTCGCTGGACAAGGCCATCGACACCCTGCGCGAAACCGGCCGCGACATGATGGACAAGTACAAGGAGACCTCGAAGGGCGGCCTGGCGGTGAACGTGATCGCCTGCTGAGCACGACCGCCTGGTCGGAAATCGGACAAAACACCATTAACCATCTAGTTAATTAGCTTGCTAAGGGTATAATTCGCACTCCCACACTGCGAGATTCCCGGCATGAGACAAGCACAGCGCGCCTCTGGCGCCAGCACCTTCATTCTGGTCGGCCTGGGGGTGGTCATCGCCCTCCTCGGCCTCGCCCTGGCCGCCGGCGGCGCCCGCCTGGCCAGCCTGGGCGGTTCCTGGTACTTCCTCATCGGCGGCCTGGCCATGGCCCTGTCCGGCGTCCTGCTGGCGCTGCGCAAGCCGGCCGGCGCCTGGCTGTTCGCCGCCTTCCTGGCGGGCACCGCCCTCTGGGCCCTGGCCGACGCCGGGCTGGCTTTCTGGCCGCTGTTCTCGCGGCTGTTCATGTTCGCCGCCATCGGCCTGGCGGTGGCGCTGGTCTACCCCATGCTGGTGCGCGCCTCCGGCGGCGTCGCCGGGCGCGGCGCCTATGGCGTGGCCGCGGTGCTCGCCGTGCTGCTGGCGGTGGCCGCCGGCAACATGTTCGTCGCCCACCCCAGCGTCGCCCCCGCAGGCGACGGCCCGGGGCTGACGTCGGTGGACCCGGCCCACGCGCAGAAGGACTGGGCCCACTACGGCAACACCGAGGGCGGCAGCCGCTTCGCCGCGCTGGACCAGATCAACCGCGGCAACGTCGACAAGCTCGAGGTGGCCTGGACCTACCACACCGGTGACGTGGCCGAGAGCGACGGCAACGGCGCCGAGGACCAGCTCACCCCGCTGCAGGTCGGCGACAAGGTGTTCATCTGCACCCCGCACAACGACCTGATCGCGCTGGACGCCGACACCGGCAAGCAGCTGTGGAAGAACCAGATCAACGCGCAATCCAAGGTCTGGCAGCGCTGCCGCGGCCTGGCCTACTTCGACGCGACCAAGGCCGTCGCCCAGCCCACCCAGCCCAACAGCACGCCGGTCACCGTCGTCAGCGTGCCGGCCGGCGCCAACTGCCAGCGCCGTCTGCTGACCAACACCATCGACGCCCGCCTGATCGCCGTGGACGCCGACACCGGCGCCTTCTGCCAGGGCTTCGGCAACAACGGCCAGGTGGACCTCAAGGCCGGCCTGGGCGACGTGCCCGACTCCTACTACCAGCTCAGCTCCGCGCCGCTGATGGCCGGCACCACCGTAGTGGTCGGCGGGCGCGTGGCGGACAACGTCCAGACCGACATGCCCGGCGGCGTGATCCGCGGCTTCGACGTCATCAGCGGGCAGATGCGCTGGGCCTTCGACCCGGGCAACCCGCAGGACAAGCAGGCCCCGGCGCCGGGCAGCACCTACGTGCGCAGCACCCCCAACAGCTGGGCGCCGATGTCCTACGACGCGGCGATGAACACCGTGTTCCTGCCCATGGGCAGCTCCTCCACCGACATCTACGGCGTGGAGCGCACCAAGCTCGACCACACCTACGGCGCCTCGATCCTCGCCGTGGACGCCACCACCGGCGCCGAGAAGTGGGTGTTCCAGACCGTGCACAACGACCTCTGGGACTTCGACCTGCCCATGCAGCCGAGCCTGGTGGACTTCCCCGTGGCCGACGGCAAGCGCGTGCCGGCCGTGGTGATCGGCACCAAGGCCGGGCAGATCTACGTGCTCGACCGCGCCACCGGCAAGCCGCTGACCCAGGTCGAAGAAGTGCCGGTGAAAGCCGCCAACATCCCCAACGAGCCCTACTCGCCGACGCAGCCGAAGTCGGTGGGCATGCCGCAGATAGGCGCGCAGACCCTCACCGAGTCGGACATGTGGGGCGCCACGCCCTATGACCAGCTGCTGTGCCGCATCGACTTCAAGAAGATGCGCTACGACGGCCTCTACACCGCGCCTGGCACCGACCTCTCGCTGAGCTTCCCCGGCTCCCTGGGCGGCATGAACTGGGGCAGCATCTCCACCGACCCGGTGCACGGCTTCATCTTCGTCAACGACATGCGCCTGGGCCTGTGGGTGCAGATGGTCCCCTCGGCCAACAAGGGCCAGGCCGCTTCCGGCGGCGAGGCGCTGAACACCGGCATGGGCGCGGTGCCGCTCAAGGGCACGCCCTACGCGGTGAACAAGAACCGCTTCCTCTCGGTGGCCGGCATCCCCTGCCAGGCGCCGCCCTTCGGCACCCTCAGCGCCATCGACCTGAAGACCCGCAAGGTCGCCTGGCAGGTGCCGGTGGGCACGGTCGAGGACACCGGCCCGCTGGGCATCCGCATGCACCTGCCGATCCCCATCGGCCTGCCGACCCTCGGCGGCACCCTGTCCACCCAGGGCGGCCTGGTGTTCATCGCCGGCACCCAGGACTTCTACCTGCGCGCCTACGACAGCGGCAACGGCAAGGAAATCTGGAAGGCCCGCCTGCCCGTGGGCAGCCAGGGCGGCCCGATGACCTACGTCTCGCCCAAGACCGGCAAGCAGTACATCGTGGTCACCGCCGGCGGCGCCCGCCAGTCGCCGGACCGCGGCGACTACGTGCTGGCCTACGCCCTGCCCTGAACCCCGCGCCCGCCCTCGGCGGGCGCCCTCTTCCGGCGCGGCCCAGGGCCGCGCCTCCCCTCATCCGGTAAGTGTTCCGTCATGCGATTCCCCTCCACCTCCCTGCGCCTGCTGCTGGGCGCCGCCTGCCTCACCCCGTCCCTGGCCCTGGCCGACGACCCGCTCGAACGCTCGACGCTGAGCGGCGACTGGGGCGGCCTGCGCCACGAACTGGACGACCAGGGCATCCGCTTCACCGGCGAATACAGCGGCGAGACTGTGTACAACGCCGACGGCGGCCTCAAGCGCTCGGCGCGCTACTCGCAGAACCTCAAGCTCGGCGTGCGCTTCGACCTGGGCAAGCTGTACGGCCTGGACAACGGCGGCCTGGTGCAACTGACCGTGAACGACCGCCGCGGCAACGACGGCTCCGGCGACCTGGTCGGCAACCGCCTGCCGGTGCAGGAAAACTACGGCGGCCTCTACACCCGCCTCACCGAACTGAGCTACGAGCGCAGCCTGTTCACCCCGGCACTGGACGTGAAGCTCGGCTACATGGCCATGGGCAACGACCTCGGCGGCCTGGACAGCGGCATCCTCTGCAACTTCATGAACGCCGGCTTCTGCGGCCATCCGCTGAACATGTCCGGCGGCAGCGGCTGGAGCAACTACCCCAACGCGCACCTGGGCGTGCGCCTGAAATACAGCTTCTCGCCGGCCTGGCAGTTGCGCGTGGCGGCCTTCGACGTCGACCCCGAGAGCAACGGCAACTCCAGCCGCGCCTGGCACCTCACGCCCAAGCACAGCACCGGCACCGTGGTGCCCGTCGAACTGGTCTACAAGCGCCTCGACGAACTGCCCGGCGAATACAAGCTGGGCTGGTACTACGACAGCTCCGACGCCCAGCGCATCGGCAGCGACGAGAAGGTCGCCGGGCGCGGCGGCCACTACCTGCTGGCCGACCAGGCCGTATGGCACGCGCAGGACCGCCCGGGGCAAAGCCTGCACCTCTTCGGCCAGGCCTCGGTGGCCAGCTCGGCGGCCTCGCCCTTCACCAAGTGGTACAGCGCAGGCGTGGTGCTCTACCAGCCCTTCGCCAGCCGCCCACGCGACACCCTCGCCCTGGGCTTCGGCCGCGCCGTGCCCAACCCGCGCAGCCGCGAAGTGCAGGAAGACGACGCCCTGGCCAACGGCCAGGCCTACCCCGAGCTGGACAACGCCGAACGCCTGGTCGAACTGAGCTACGGCTTCCAGGCCACCCCCTGGCTGCTGCTGCGCCCGGACGTGCAATACGTGATCGAACCGGGCGCCTTCTCCGGGCAAGGCATCGACAACGCCCTGGTCTTCGGCCTGCAGGTCAAGGCCACGCTCTGATCCCCGCCGCCGGCCGCCAGCGGGCGGCGGCCGGCGCGCCAATATTGCAGTTCGCGCCACAAGCTTTCTCAGCGACAGAAAATATCGTTAGCTTGCTTTCTTTTTTCCCCGCTTCGGGCTAAGTTCGGCCTCGCAAGCCTTCCACAGCATAAGAATCCGCCCGCAACGCCCAGCCCATTGACCTCCGCCCGAGCGCAGCGGCGCAACGCCTGCCATGCTCAATGGCGGTCCGCTGCGCCATGCCGGCAGCCCACCCCGTGATCAAGCCCGACGACTGGAGATTCCATGAACCTGTCGCTGCTAAGCCGTTACGCCTTCTTCGCCGCTTGTGTGCTCTTTACCCTGTTCAGCCTGCCCTTCCTCGGGCACGACTGGGTCTGGCCCTTCACCCTGGTGACACTCGCCCTCAGCCTGCTGGGCGTGTTCGACCTGCTGCAGGCGCCCCACGCCGTAAGGCGCAACTACCCCATCCTCGGCAACATCCGCTACCTGGTCGAAGGCATCCGCCCGGAAATCCGCCAGTACCTGCTCGAAGGCGACCGCGAGGCCCTGCCCTTCTCCCGCGCCCAGCGCGGCCTGGTGTACGCCCGCGCCAAGCAGGAAACCGCCGACAAGCCCTTCGGCACCCTCATCGACGTCTACGAGTCCGGCTTCGAATTCATCGCCCACTCCATCCGCCCGGCGCCGCTGGCCGACCCCAGCACCTTCCGCGTGATGGTCGGCGGGCCGGAGTGCAAGCAGCCCTACTCCATCTCGGTGTTCAACATCTCCGCCATGAGCTTCGGCGCCCTCAGCGCCAACGCCATCCGCGCGCTGAACAAGGGCGCGCGCATGGGCAACTTCATCCACGACACCGGCGAAGGCAGCATCAGCCCCTACCACCGCGAGTACGGCGGCGACCTGACCTGGGAACTGGGCAGCGGCTACTTCGGCTGCCGCGGCGACGACGGCCGCTTCGACGCCGAGCGCTTCGCCGCCCAGGCCGCCAGCCCGCAGGTGAAGATGATCGAAATCAAGCTCAGCCAGGGCGCCAAGCCCGGCCACGGCGGCATCCTGCCCAAGGAGAAGCTCACCGCCGAAATCGCCGCCACCCGCGGCGTGCCCATGGGCCAGGACTGCGTGTCGCCGTCCAGCCACAGCGAATTCAGCACGCCCAAGGAACTGCTCGACTTCATCGTCCGCCTGCGCGAACTCTCCGGCGGCAAGCCGGTGGGCTTCAAGCTGTGCATCGGCCACCCCTGGGAATTCATGGGCATCGCCAAGGCCATGCACGAAACCGGCATCCTCCCCGACTTCATCGTGGTCGACGGCAAGGAAGGCGGCACCGGCGCCGCCCCGGTGGAATTCGTCGACCACATGGGCCTGCCGATGCGCGAAGGCCTGCTGTTCGTGCACAACACCCTGGTCGGCCTGAACCTGCGCGACAAGATCCGCGTCGGCGCCAGCGGCAAGGTGGTCAGCGCCTTCGACATCGCCAGCGTACTGGCCATGGGCGCCGACTGGGCCAACTCCGCCCGCGGCTTCATGTTCGCCATCGGCTGCATCCAGAGCCAGAGCTGCCACACCAACAAATGCCCCACCGGCGTAGCCACCCAGGACCCACTGCGCCAACGCGCCCTGGTAGTGCCAGACAAGGCCGAACGCGTCTACAACTTCCACCGCAACACCCTGAAAGCCCTGGCCGAAATGCTCGCCGCCGCCGGCCTGCGCCACCCCTCGGAAGTGGAAGCCAAACACCTGGTGCGCCGAGTGTCGTCCAGCGAAATCCGCCTGTTCGCCCACCTGCACTACTTCCTCAAGCCGGGCGAACTGCTCAGCGGCAATATCGAAGGGGAGTTCTACGAGCGCATGTGGCGCATGGCGCGCAGTGACAGCTTTGAGGCCAATGGGGCCTGATCCTGAGGAGATCGGCAGAGCGAACAGGTCGGTGGCCGGTAGCTATTGGCCAGGAGCAGATTGCCTATTCAAAATTCTCGCCCCAGCCGTCGCCCTGTTCCGTCCGATTGACAGCCCCGCGGCAACTCCCTAACGTTGCCTCGCCGCCCAACCTGGGCGGTACGGGATTGGCGTCCCGTACTCGGTAGGCGCAGGAGACTTTGTCCTGCGCCTGGCACGGCTGCACCCGCGTTATGGGAGGGCCGTGTGGGGCATCTTCGGATGCGCCGGTCCGAGTCCGGTACGCCAACCTGCACGGTCCGCCCACCCTGATTGGCGTCAGGGCGCGGAAAACCAGCCTACTCGGAGATTTTCCCATGCATATCGCATCCGCTGTTCTACCCCACCCTCTCAAGAACACCGCCCCGTCGGAGCTTTACGACGCTGCCCAATCCCGCCAATCGGCCCTGGTCAATCTGCTGCGCCTGCTGGCCGGCGCGCCGGACCTGGGTTCGCCCGCCGAGGATGTGCTGGACGGCGCCTTCTGCGCGCTGGAGTACCTGGCGGCCGATGCCGAGCGGTTGTATGCCGCCGCTGAGGAACGCGGCCGGGCGTAAGGGGCGTGACGTGAAGCGCTATCCGCCAGTAGTGGGTGGCGCTTCAATCCCATAGGCGCAACTGTCGTGCCGACTGCGCCGAGGCGCTCTTCGTAGGATGGGTTGAGTTTGCGAAACCCATGCGGTCATGGCGATGGGTATCGCTTCGCTCAACCCATCCTACGAGGTCCAGTGTTTGCTGAAGCTCGCTCCTACGAGAAGCCGTGCGTCCTGAGACCGAGCGGACCTTGTCCGCGATAGCCGGACTCACCGGCGCGATTCGCGGATGAGATCCACTCCTACGGGCAGCCACACACCGAGCCTCTTGTAGGAGCGCGCCCTGCGCGCGAATCCCGGGCGCGTAGAAAAAGCCGCATTACTGCACCAGCTTGTGTATCAACCTCCCAAACCAGGAAGACCAGAAGCTGGACGGTGAGCCGGTAGCGCGCCATCAGGTTGACCACGGTGTAGTCGTCCTGCCCCACTCGGCTGTTGTAGCGGCTGAAGTACAGCGAGTTGCTGGAGTTCCAGCTGGCGCCGCCGCCCAGGGTCAGGCGGTTCCAGTCGCCGGTCAGTATGAGGGTGAGCTTTTCGGCGGTAGCGGTGGGCCGAAGATTGCCGTAAGGGGACGGTGGTTATCCGCCAGGAGCGGACAAGCCCTTTCGTGTGGCGTCTTCAGTGATCTACCTCAACACTGGCCAGGTTCGAATCCCGCAAAGTGCCTTTTTCACTCCCCTGGAGAACCCTCATGTTTCCCGAGTTCCGCGAAAAGATTTCTCGCCTCAAGACCGAGGATCCGCATTTTGCAAAGCTCTTCCATAGCCACAACGAGCTCGACCAGGAGATCAAGAACATGGAAGCGGGCATCACTCCCGCAACCCACGACACCATCGAGTCGCTGAAGAAGCAGAAGCTGCAGCTCAAGGACGATCTCTACGAAATTCTGCGCAAGAAAGATGGCTGCCAATGCGGACATGGCTGCGGCGGTTGACTAGCCCCGGGGCATAGATCCCGGCCTTCGATGCAAAGCCGTTGAATCAGGCCAACGACCACGGGCCCCGACTACCACAACGATTCACCGATAATGAAACCCCAGCTACTAGCTGGGGTTTCATCATTTCAGCCCCTGCCCTGCCTGCGGCACAACGTCGTTGAATTGATCCTGCCAAGGTCCCCTGACTCGTCTTCTTGGGGTACCAGGTCACCACGCAGTAGCCGAGCCACCGGTTGAATCCACAGCCGGAAGCAAACCTTTCATGAGTAGAAAATCGAACCCTTGAAACCACTATGACAGAGCAGCCCAGTGCGTCCTGTTGCTCGAGTTTTCGCAGGCTCCAAAACTGGGTTCGTGGCTTTCTGGCTCGTTGATTTCGACACGTTGAGCGACCGCTTTCGGCCATTAGCGGTCATTTGAAATTGTTTATAAAACACAAGAGCGTTAGCATCCCAGGCAAATAACCGATGGTCGACAGCCGCGCTGCTATGACTAGCTCTGCACACATCTGCTACAACTCAAAACGCTTTAGTTTGACTTTGTCAGACATTGCCAAACATCTGCGAGAAAACTCCTCGTGGCACGTCTCAGTGACTGAGTGGAGCGGCTATGGGATTGTAGTGCCACAATTGCTAGTCCAGACTCCCATCCCTTTTCTAATTCAGATAGAGGACGATCCTGATTGGGTGCCTGGGGAAATTCAGGAAATTATCGAATGGGAAGATCTCGATCCGAACTCTGATATTGCCCAAAGAATCGCTCAATGTGATGCCAGATTAGCCGTCCAGTCGACCACGACCGACCAAGTTATTAATGATGGATCTTCGATAACCGTCTCTACGCTTGGTACGGCGATAGATCCTTCCAATTTCGAAATTTCGGACGTGCTGATCGTTTTGTGTCGAAAGATAGAAGGCGTCATTCACGATTGTGTAAACGGCGGAGTCACCGTTCGCTGATAACGCCAGACGCTCATCAAGATCGGACCTTTATGCCTTGGATGGCTGCTTTGGGTCGGTAGCGGCCCTTGGTCGAAGGCAGCAATCGGCCAGGGGCGGACGCTCACGATGGCCAGAATTTGAGGGTAGGAGGAACCCACGAAACTAAAAGCTATTCAACTTAACGCCTCGCAGACGTTGCGAGGCAAGACATGCATATCCGCTTGAATCGTTACCCGAACAAGGTCGAATTGATCTACACGGACGCTCACAGGCCTAATGGCCTCGATCACCTCAAGGAACAGAGCCCTATGTATGCCCGCTTTATCTTGGTCACGGTCGCCCTCATCCTCAGCGGATGCACTGCCAACCAGTACGACAACAGCAAACCCCTGGACCCAACTCAAGCCGTCATAGTTGGCCGCATCGCCGAAGGTTTCCTCACGCAACCGCACGGTCTGCAGATAGACATCCAACGTCAGGGCGAGCCCGCCACACGTATCCAGCTCAGGACCCTCGGCAACAACAAAGACATCCACGGCCGTTTCGTTCTGGGCGAACACTTCATGTACCAGGTTCCACCAGGTACCTATGAAGTCACCGGTTGGCAGTACCAGTACTACGCTGGCAAGTCGATGGCCAGGCGCACCGCCGACCGTTTCACCGTCAAGGCTGGAGAAGTAGCTTACATCGGCAACTACACCGCTAATTCCCTGAGCTACTGTCTGACCCGCAACAGCCAGTTGGAGCCGGCCGTGGAGCCTTTGGTGAAGAAGTTCCCGATACTCAAAGACCGCCCCATCAACAACGTCGCCGAGAGCGTCCCCTTCGCCCCCTGGCCCACGTCTGATGCCCGTGACGATGGCAAAGGCCTCTGCAACTTCTGATCGAGTAGCCCCCCACGATGATCAAGCACTTCCTGGCCGCTGTAGCGGTCGCCACCTCCCTCCTCCTCGCCGGCTGCAGCACTTCCAACTTGGAGGGGCGCCCATTCTTCGACACACTCGAAGCGCCACGCGCCGACCAGGCCACCCTGTACTTCTACCGAGTCATGCCCACCATCGCAGCCAAGGTCCCGGCAACCATCACCGTCAACGGCAACACCGCCGGCGAACTGCTAGGTGGAAGCTATTTCGTCACCCACCTGCCAGCTGGCAAGTACCACATCAAGTCGTCAACCTCGCCCCTGCTTGCAAGCCGGGACAATAGCGCTTTCGATCTGCAGGTTGAGAGTGGCAAGACCTACTTCATCGCCGACCAGGAAAACACAGAGCCCTTCAAAGCCGACGGCCAGTTGCTTGGATTGGAGTCCCACGCCAACTACCAGCGTAGCCCGTTCTATTTCCGTTACGCCCTGGTAACCCAAGATGAAGCACTGCGCGCGCTTAAGTGGTGTCAGAAAAGTACACCGGTGCGCTGAGGTTGAAACTCGGGCTACTACAGCGAACGGATGGAACTCAGATAGTCTCCGGTGGCAGGCCCAAGAAATTGGGTCTTTAGGCCGCAACATGAGCGTCCGCAATGGGTCGGAAGCAACCCCTCGCCAAAAGCAGTTATCGGTCACAAACAGTCTGGGAGATAGCGAGATTTACTTTTCTGCCCTCGAATAAAAACCAAGCAACTCGCCAATCAACCACCGCGGCCCCTCCCTGGGCCGCTATCCCGCAGAACGTGGAACGAAACTTCACCCCCGCGCCAACACCGCCCTGACCGCCCCCAACAACACCGCCTCAGCATCAGCCGCCGCGCCCTGCGAACGCCAGGCCACATGCTGATCCGGCCGCACCAGCAGGCATCCATCCTCGTCGATCTCCCGCAGCCGCGCCCAGTCGCCATAGCTGTCTTCGTAATCGAGACCGAGGCCGATACGGCGCACCGCCAGGTCGATACCCAGTTCGCGACTCATGGTCTCGGCAGCCCGGCACCAGGCATCGCCGCCGTGGCCGGTGAGCAGGGTCAGGCGGCCCTGGCCGCAGAGGTCGAGGGTGGAGAGCTTGCGTCCGGCGGTGTCGTGCAGCCAGGCGTGCGGCAGGTGGGCGCCGGGCCAGGTGGTGGGGTGGTAGTAGAGTTCGCGGTCGCGGGTGTAGGCCGGTTCTTCGCTGCCGTCGGCGAGTACCGCGCCACTGCGATAGCGCTGCCCCAGTTCCACGCCGTGGCAGCTGAACTGGTAGTGCTGCAGTTGGATGGCCTTTTCCAGGGCGGCGCGGCGTTCGCGGCCCAGCGGGCTGTCGGCGCTCAGTTCGTGCAGGCTGTTCCAGCCCTCGGCCTCGCTCTGGCCCGGCTTGAAGCCCAGGGCGTTGGAGATCGGCAGCATGTTGCGCACGCTTTCCATGGCCCGGTCCACCACCTGGCGGCCGACGGGCTGGCGCTCGGCGCAGTAGCTGTCCAGCAGCCCGGGGCCGGCCTGGCCCTTGAGCACCAGGGCCAGTTTCCAGGCCAGGTTGTAGGCATCCTGCACCGAGGTGTTGGTGCCCAGGCCGTTGGCCGGCGGATGGCGGTGCACGGCGTCGCCGCAGCAGAACACCCGGCCCTCGGCATAGCGCTGGGCGACCACGTGGTTGATCTGCCACTTGCTGGTGGCCAGGATCTCCACCGGGATGTCGGCATCGCCGATCACCCGCCGCGCCCGCTCGATCACCGCGGCCTCGCTGAGGTCCGGCTCGCCCTGGGCGGGGTCGTACATGAACAGCATCACCCATTCGTTCCACGGGCGGACGCAGATGAAGGTGCCGCTGCCGACCCAGTAGTCGTTGCCCGGCTGGACCATCCAGTAGAGCACGCCCGGGCGGCTCTCGCAGTAGCGGCGCAGGTCGGCGCGCAGCCAGACGTTCACCGCGCAGCCCAGGCCCATCTCGCCTTCCAGGGGGATACCGAGCAGTTCCATCACCCGGCTGCGGGCGCCGTCGGCGCCGATCATGTACTGGGCGCGCACGGTGAATTCGCGCCCGGTGCCGCGGTCGAGAATGCGCGCGGTGACGCCCTCCCCGTCCTGGGTGAAGTCCAGCAGTTCGTTGTTGAAGCGCATCTCGCTGCCCGCGCGCAGGGCCTCGTTGGCGAGGATCGGCTCCATCAGGTGCTGGGGGATGTTGCACATGGCCGAGGGGCTGGCCAGCTCATAGTCGGACTTGCGCTCGATGGCGTTGCCCCAGGTGAGCAGGCGGCCCAGCTCCTGGCCGCTGAAGCTGGTGGCCCAGACGTTGTTGGCCATCAGTTCGTGGGGGCTGGCGGCGGCCACCACCTGCGCCTCGACGCCCGCGTCGCGGAACACCTCCATGGTGCGCTGGTTGGTGATGTGCGCACGCGGGCTGTTGGCGGTCCAGCGGTACTTGTTGACCAGCAGGTTGCGGATGCCATAGCGCGACAGCAGCAGCGAAGCCGTCAGGCCGGAGGGGCCGCCGCCGACGATCAGGACCGGGACTTCGATGACATGGGAGATGTTTTGCGGGTTCATGAGCGTGACTCCGTACTCTTGTTCTTGAAATCGGAAAGGTGCCCGCCAGGACGGGCGCACAGGCCTGGGCCCAATTCACGGAGCGCGGACAAGCCGAACCCGTGCCGCCTGCCCTGGCTGCCGGCAAATACGAAGGGAATGCGGACCGGGAGCGACGCGTGCCGGTCCCGGTGTCGAAGCTGAAACGGCCTGGGGGCGAGGCCTCCAGCGCTTTCGACGTAGCCGACGGCAGTCACGGTAATTCCGCAACGATGTTGCCGGTAGTCGCGCCAAATGGCCTTCAGCGTTCCATTTTGTGAACGCTGGACGGCGGCAAGTACGGGTGTATTCAAACGCACCCGCGCGTTGATCGTTGGAGACACGTGCAACAAGGGCAGGCATGTCCATGCGGTAGCCCCTTCTCCTCCCTGAAAGGCCCGACCTTGAGCCTCCGGACATGCGGTATTGCGAATCCTTCTCGACTAAATGTAATATTATTACATTGCATAAAGGAGGCACCATGAAACCAGGCATCCACCCCGAGTACCGCCCCGTGCTGTTCCACGACACGGCCGCCGACGTGTTCTACCTGATCCGCTCCACCGCGCAGACGGACAAGACTCACACCTACGTCGACGGCAACACCTACCCCTACATGACCCTGGACGTATCCAGCGCCTCGCACCCGGTCTACACCGGCGAGCAGCGCAAGACCAAGGCCGAGGGCCGCGTGGCCGGCTTCAACAAGCGCTTTGCCGGGTTCGTCGGCAACAAGGGGGCGTGATGAAAGTCCTCGCCTCGCTGAAGAAGGCCAAGCTGCGCCACCGCGATTGCCAGGTGGTGAAACGGCGCGGCCGGCTGTACGTGATCTGCAAGTCCAACCCGCGCTTCAAGTGCGTACAGGGCCGGCCCAAGCCGAAGGTCCGGCGTTGAGGTCCTTCCAGCCAGCGCCCGCTGCAATGGCGGGGCTGGCCGTGTCCGCACGGAGGCAGTTGCCCAGGCCGCCGGCGCGGGCAACGCATGGCCTTCCCCTGGCCGGGCTCCATGCGCCCCTTCGCCGTCAGGCGACTTCCGTCACCCGTATGAGCTTGAGGTTGAGGAATTCCCCGATGCCCACCTCGGACAGCTCGCGCCCGAAGCCGGAGTTCTTGACGCCGCCGAAGGGGGTTTCCGGCGCATCCATGAAGCAGGTGTTGATGTACACCATGCCGGAATCGATGCGCGCCGCGACTTCCTGCGCATGCTGGACGTCTGCGTCGAACACATAGCCGCTCAGGCCGAACCGGGTGGCGTTCGCCAATTCGATGGCTTCTTCCTCGCTCTCGACGACGTGGAAGGACAGGACGGGCCCGAACACTTCCTGGCCGAACAGCGGATTGTCGCGCGTGATATTCGTGAGGATCGTCGGCTCCAGGAAGAAGCCGGGGCGATCGACCCGCTTGCCGCCGAAGACGACCTCCGCCCCCGCGGCCTTCGCGGCGGCGATCTGTTGCAGGAGCGTTTCCAGGGCGCGTTCGCTGACCACCGGCCCGATGTCGGTCGCCTCGTCGCCGGGGTCACCCACCCTGATCGCCGCGAAGCGGGCCTGCAAGGCCGCCAGCATCCGTTCGCCCCGCTCCCTGCCGACCACGATGACGCGCTTGATGTTGACGCAGCCCTGGCCGGAGTTGAAGGTGCGGCCCATCACCACCTGCTCCACCGCGTGGTCGAGCGGCGCGCCAGGGAGAATCAGCGCGGGATCGCTGCTGCCCAGCTCTAGGATCACCTTCTTGAGGTTGCGCCCGGCACGCTCGCCGACGGAAACGCCCGCCCTTTCGCTGCCGGTCAATGCCACGCCGCGCACGCGGAAGTCGTCGATCAGGCCGGCGACCTGCTCCACGCTGCAGAACAGGTTGGTGTATGCGCCCTCGGGCGCGCCGGCCTCCTCGAACAGCCGCGCGAAGGCGAGCGCGCACTGGGGCACGTTCGGCGCGTGCTTCATCAGCACCACGTTGCCCGCGACCAGTTGCGGACCGGCGACGCGGGCAAGCTGGTAGTAGGGGAAGTTCCAGGGCTCGATGGCGAGGATGACGCCGATGGGCTCGGAAACCACGGTGGCGCCGGGCACGTCGGGCAAGGCCTTGGACGCCAGGAAGCGCTCGCCGTGCCTGGCGTAGTAGTCGAGGATATCGGCGGCGAGGTCGACCTCCATGTAGCCGAAACGGGTCACCTTGCCCATCTCCTGGGTAAGATAGCGCTGATACTCGTCGCGCTTCTCCCGCAGTATCTGCGCCGCGCGGCCGACGATGCGGGCCCGCTCGGCGACCGAGCGCCTGCGCCAGTCGTCGCGGAAGCAGCGGTCCGCCGTATCCAGCGCCGCGAAGGCCGCCTCGTTGGAAATGAACGGGTATTCCGGCCCCGCTTCGCCGGTTGCCGGGTTGATCGCCTGAAAGCTCATGGTCTGCTCCTTGGGTTCGATTCTGGAAAAATCCGCCGCCACGCCGTTACCGGGCCGGGGGCGGGGCCTGTTCGTACCGGGCCGCGCCGGCCACCGGGGTGAACCAGCCGAGCGCATGGTCGGTGTAGATCTCGGCCTGCGGCCGCACCGAGGCCGGGTCATCGAGGGCGCCGGCCTTCACGATCGCCACGCCAGGCAGGTTCTCGGCCCGGGTCATGAGCGGGGAGCCGCAGTTCGGGCAGAAGTGCCGATAGGACGGCAGGCCGCTGTCGCCGTGGTCGACGAAGAAGCGCGTCTCGCCGCTCACTTCGACATCGTCCTCACGCATCAGCAGGTTGATTGAAAAGGCGCTGCCGCTCTGCTTCCGGCAATGCGTGCAGTGGCAGATCACCACCGCCTGTGGCTCGGCCTTGAGCACGAAGCGCACGGCCCCGCACAAGCACCCGCCTGCTTGATCCCGCATGTGATCCTCCTCCACTGTCGAAATGATCGAAAACGTTTTCGAAAATTAAGCACAGCGACCGGACATGTCAAGGGACAGCAGTCGCGTCAGGTCGGGAGCGGCGCTTCCAGGGGTGCGCCGTGGGACGAGCGCAGGATCAGTTCCGGCGACCAGACTTCCTGCAGCGCCTCAGGACGCTGGCCGTCCATCAAGCCCAGGAGCAGCTCGACCATCCGGCTCCCCGCCTCGATCGTCGGAGCCGAGAAGGTGGTCAGCGGCGGGTTCAGGTAGGGGCCGAGCGGGTGGTTGTCGCAGCCGATGATCGCCACATCGGTGCCGGCGCGCTGGCCGGTTTCGACGACCGCCTGCATGGCGCCGCTGGCGATGAGGTCGTGGCCGCACATGATCGCCGTGGGCGGCCGCTCCAGGGCCAGCAGCCGGCGGGCGCCCTCCAGGCCGCCCTCTTCGCCGAAGGCGCATTCGATCACCAGGGCGGGATCGAAAGGCAGGCGCGCCGCGGCCAGCGCCGCCCGGTAACCTTCCTGCAGGTAGTGGCTCATCATCAGGTAGCCCGGCGTGCTCAGCAGCCCGATCCGCCGGTGTCCCAGCCCGATGAAGCGGGCAGTGCCGTTCCTGCCGGCCACCGTCCTGTCGATGTCCACGAACGGGAAGGGGTTGCCGGTCACGCTCCGGCCGAGCGTGACGAACGGCAGGTTGCGCTCCTGCAGATAGCGAATCCGCTCGTCGTCCCGCCGCGTGCGGCCGAACATCACCGCATCCACCCGCTGTTGCTCGACCAGGCGCCGGAAGCTGTCCAGCTCCGTCTCCACCGTCCGCGCCGTGACTATCACCAACTGGAAGCTGGTTTTCTCCAGAGCCCGGTCGATCCCCGTCAGCAGATCGAGGAAGAAGGGATGGGCGAAATGGCTCTGCGGCGGCGACAGGACGAAGCCGATGGTCTCGGAAGACTGCCGGCGCAACCGCCTGCCGGCGGGGTCCGGCGAGAAGCCGCACTGCTCCGCGGCTTCGCGCACCCGCTGGCGGGTGGCGTCGCTCACGTCGGCCCGGCCATTGAGCGCCTTGGAGACCGTGGAAACCGACAACCCCAGCTGCCGCGCGAGTTCCACGATATTGATCCGCTGCTTCATCTCTCCCCCATTACCGCCGACGTTCGCTTGAGTATGCCTGAATTGCCCGGTGCATTTCGAAAACGTTTTCTGTAGAGTCATATTCTTCTGTAGAGTCACGCTCTACGGATCGAGCACCTATCGCGGCCGGGATTGTATCCCCTGCCGAGACAGGCTGTTCCCATCCCCCGCCGCGCACCGACGCGGCACGCACGAAAGCACAACCGGCAGGCAGGAGGTGAACATGACCTGGGCAGGACGTGAAATGCGCTCCACGATCGACAGCAACGGCAGGCTCGTCCTGTCGCTTGAACCCGTGGAACTGGGAGAGCCCGGCGACGATGAGCTGATAGTCCGCGTCGAAGCCACGCCGATCAATCCGAGCGACATGGGCCTGCTGCTGGGCCCGGCGGACCTTTCCAGCATCCAGACCTCCGATAGCAGCCACGGGCCCAGGCTGGTGCTCGGCGTGCCGCCGCAACGCCTGGCCTCGGTCGCGGGCCGGCTGGGGCAGTCGCTGCCCATCGGCAACGAAGGCGCCGGCACGGTCGTGGCCGCCGGAAAGAACGCGGCAGCACTCGTGGGCAAGCGCGTCGGCATGTTCGGCGGCGCGATGTACGCCGACTACCGCAAGATCGCCATGGCGAACGTGATGCCCCTGCCCGAAGGCGCCAGCGCAGCCCAGGGCGCATCGATGTTCATCAACCCGCTCACCGCGCTCGGTTTCGTCGAGACCGCGCGCTGCGAGGGGCACAAGGCGATCGTCCACAGCCCCGCGGCGTCCAGCCTCGGCCAGATGCTGCAGAGAATCTGCCTCGCCGACGGCATCCCCCTGGTCAACATCGTGCGCTCCGAGGAGCAGGCCACCCTCCTGCGCAAGCTCGGCGCATCCCATGTGCTGAACAGCCGGGACGACGACTTCGCGGCTCGCCTGACCGATGCGATCGAACAGACCGGCGCCAGCATCGCGTTCGACGCGATCGGCGGCGGAAGGCTCGGCAGCGACATCCTGCTGGCGATGGAGCGCGCCGCCGTGCGCAGGATGACCACCTACAACCGCTACGGCTCGGACGTCTTCAAGCAACTCTATATCTACGGCAGCCTCGACAACGGGCCGACCGTACTCGACCGCGCCATGCTGGGCTACGAATGGAGCCTGTCGGCCTGGCTGCTCTTCCCCTTCCTCCGCAAGGCCGAGCCCGCGCTGGTGAAACGTCTCCACCAGCGCGTGGCGAACGAGCTGACCACCACCTTCGCCAACCACTACACGCGGACCATCGGTCTGGCCGAGGTACTGCAACCCGACGTGTTGCGCGCCATCGAACGCAAGGCGACCGGCGAGAAGTTCCTTATCGACCCGAGCCGGGGCTGATCTCGCGCAACCGCCCTTCCAGAAAAAGCCCAACCACTGAGCATGGAGAATCGAAATGCCGAACCTGGTGAAAATCGTACGTTTCCACGAGACGGGAGATGCGCAGGTACTGCGCATCGACGAACTGCCGCTGCCGGAGCCGGGGCCCGGCGAGGTACGCCTGCGGGTCAAGGCCATCGGCCTCAACCGGGCCGAGATCATGTTCCGCGAGGGCCAGTATTTCCTCGCCCCCGACCTGCCGTCGAAGATCGGCTATGAAGCCTCTGGCATGGTCGAAGCCGTCGGCCCAGGCGTCGACGCCGGCCTGGTCGGCCAGGTGCGCTCGACCGTGCCGGCGTTCCCCCTGAACAAGTACGGCGTGTATGGCGAAGTGGCGATAGTCCCCGCCTCTGCCCTCGCCGCCTATCCGCAGCGCCTGTCCTTCGAGGAAGGCACGAGCATCTGGATGCAATACATCACCGCCTACGGCGCCATCGTGCACAACGGGCGCATCGCCAGGGGCGACCACGTCGTCCTGACCGCGGCCACCAGTTCGGTCGGCATCGCCGCGATCCAGATCGTCAAGGCCGAAGGCGGCATCGCCATCGCCACCACCCGCACCTCGGACAAGCGCGACGAACTGCTCGCCGCGGGGGCCGACCACGTGATCGTGACCAACGAGGAAAGCGACGTCGCCGGGCGGATCATGGCGATCACCAATGGCGTGGGCGCGAAAATCATCTTCGACGCCGTCGCCGGGGCCGGGCTCCTCGAACTCGCTAAGGCCACGGCCAGGGACGCGCTCATCATGGTCTACGGCACGCTGGCCCCCGAGCCGACGCCGTTCCCGGTCTTCGAGGCCTGGGCCCAGGGCGCCCAGGGCAAACCCTTCAGGATGATGGGCTACACGATGTTCGCGATAACCGGCGACCCCGAGACGCTGCGGCAGGCCGAGCGCTACGTATACGAAAAGCTGGACAGCGGGCAGTTGAAGCCACGCATCGACCGCACCTTCCCCCTCGCCGACATCGTCCAGGCGCATCGCTACATGGAGCAGGGCCAGCAGATCGGCAAGATCGTGGTCACAGTGTAGGCCCTTGCGGCCGGGGCGGGCCGCCAACAGGGCAACAGAAACAGCACGCCGCGCAACGTCATCGCTACCTTGCGGGAAGCTCCACCGGATCCTCCCACCTGCCCCCGGATGCCCGCGATTTGCGGGCATTCGTTTTTCCGTCATCGAGAGAACGGGACGCTGCGACAACGCACGCCCGTCGCCCAAACACGACTACAAACTCCAGCTGGAAATGCTCAAGATCAGCACTTTCAAGAGCGGCTGCGTGATCCGCGCTCGCAAGCTGAGCAACGTCGGCACCACCACCCTCGAACGCCCCGTGCTTCCGGATCTCTGCGTCAAAGGCGTCGACGGCACCTTCCGCACGGTCGGCCTGCAGGAGCAATTGGAGAAGATCCGGCAGAATGCCAAATCCGCGAACTAGCGCATCGGTCCCTGCTGGCATCCAGCAAGGTGGTTCACCATCCAGGTCTTGAGCTCATGTAGGCTACGCCATCAATGCCCCCGTCCCTGGCCGCCGAGCGGAGCGTTCTGCCAGTCACGACCGACAGAGAGCGGCCAGAAGTTAAGATGTGCATTGTGGCCGAACTCCGATCTGCTTCGGGGGCTCGGCGTCGCCAGTTCGACCGTAGAACCCAGCCAAGAAGGAACCCGCCTCCATGGCCTCCCCAGACAAACAGAAGAAGCGTGCCCGACGGGCCAAAGCCAAGGCCAAGCAGAACCGCATGGGCAAGTCGAAAGCCCATGTCGTCCATCCGCTTCTGGCCAATCCACTGATCAACGAGCCGTTCGAGGATTTCGATCTCGACTTGAGCGCCTTCGACTTCGAGAACATCGAGGAGAACGGCTTCGACCCGGCATATTTCAGCGATCTGTTCCAGGCCATGGAAGACGCCGAGGACATCAGCCTGCTCGCCATGTGCCTGGTGTTCCTGCAATACCCGCTGCTGCAGCTGGTGATCGCCGAGGAGCCGGAAGAGGCTGCGACCGATTTCATCATAGGCCTGCTGATCGTCTATCGCTCGATCCTCCACGGCGAAGACGAAGACACGGCATTGGCCTGGGTCGAAAGCGAGGCCTTCCAGCGTGCCTATAACGAAGCGTCGGTGATCCTGCAGAAGAAGAACGCAAGCGCTTAAAGGACATCGGCGATCCCCCAGACAGGCCCGCACACCGAACCGACGGCCACCCACTGAAGCGAGAATGACTATCAATTATCGTTCACGCTTCCTGGGTGGGAGGTCGTGGCTTGAGCAAGGATCAGATGGGGCTGTTGTACATGGAGCACAACAGCTGGCTGAAGGGTTGGCTGTACGGTCGCCTGGGCTGCACCAGCCAGGCGGCCGACCTGGCCCAGGGCACCTTCCTGCGCCTGAATGATCAGAATCAGCTGGACCACCTGGGGATCGACCCGGACACCCAGACCGCGGATGCGGCGCGCTACTCGTACTACGAGCGCATCAAGACGCTCGGCCTGGACAGCTTCGTCACCGCGCCCTTCCAGTTCGCCGGCCGCACCCACGAATTCACCCTCGGCGGCGAATACCAGCACCTGGACAAGGCCTTCACCTACGGCTCGGTGGACCTCGACGGCGATGGCTACGCCGACGAGCTGCCGATCGGCATCGATGGGGCCAACGACCTGCCCCGCCTGAATCTCCTTGGCCAGACAGGGGCGCTGAAATGGCCCAGTCTATCACCGGTTGCGCAGAGCATCCGACCGCAAGGCCCCGCCGCAACCGTGGTTCGGCAGCAGGCCGTGCCAGCGGGGCGTTCGGCGTGGCCGGTGAGCCCCATCGCGGACGGGGAACGTAAGAGCCACTCGCCGAGGCGCTCTTCGTAGGATGGGTTGAGCCTGCGAAACCCATGCTGCCATTGGTGATGGGTATCGCTTCGCTCAACCCATCCTACGGGGGGGTAGGTGCAGGCTCTTGCCTGCAGCCTGCTGGAGCATGCGCTGCTCTTCGTAGGAGCGGGCCCTGCCCGCGATTCGCGCGCAGGGCGCGCTCCTACAGGGGAATGGCGCGGGTGGGGCTACGTAGCGGATCTCATCCGCGAACCGCGCCGATACCTCCGGCTATCGCGGACAAGGTCCGCTCCTACGGGGGGAGGAATGCCGTGCTTCCCGGCTACCTTGTAGGAGCGGACTCCGTCCGCGATTCGGCGGATAACGCCATCTTTGGCGCGGCGGGCCTCAACGCCGGCTCAGCGCCAGCCGCGCGGCGAACAGGAGAAAGACCATACCCGTCGTCCTGTCCATCCACCTGATGACCTTTTCGCGACACAACACGCCCGCCAGTGGTCGGGTCGCGCCGATGAGGGCCAGCGACCAGAGCAGGCCTATCGCCACGTGGATGCCGACCAGGCCGAAGGTCCAGGCCACCAGGGGCTGGCCCTGCGGGATGAACTGGGGCAGGAACGAGACGTAGAAGACACCGACCTTGGGGTTCAGCAGGTTGCCCAGCATGCCCTTGAGGAACCAGTTGGTTTCCGCCCTGCCCTGGGTTTCGACCGGCGCCAGGCTATGCCGCGGCCGCAGCAGCAGGTTCAACCCGAGCCATGCCAGGTAGGCGGCGCCGCAGTACTTCAGCGCGTTGAAGGCCAACTCGGACACGGCGATCAATGCGCCCAGCCCGAAAGCGACGGCGGCGCCCCACAGCAGGCAGCCGGCGTTGATGCCCAGCGCGGCGCGCAGCCCTTCCCGCTTGCCTTCCACCGCGGCCGTTCTGAGCACCAGGGCGGTATCCAGGCCGGGAGTCAGCGCCAGCAATGTGGCAGCGAAGGTAAAGGCAAGCAGGCTGTCGGCGATGGACATGAGCATTCGGGACCTGGAGGTGGGGTGCGCGCACATTAGCACAGGCGCGCTGATGGCAAGGTCCACGCTCCGGGCCGCAAGCCGTCACCCACGAAATCCCCCCGGAAATCGGCTATCGTCCCGAGGTCGCTCACATGACCGCAGGGGCCGAACCCACATGCACATCGTCATCCCCGACGACTACCAACACGCCATTCAAACGCTCGACTGCTTCGCCCGCCTGGCCGGACACGAGGTCACCCTGATCCACGACCTGGGCCCTGCGTCGCCGGACGAACTGGCGACGCGGTTCGCCGACGCCGACGCCCTGGTGCTCACCCGCGAACGCACACGCATCGATGCCGCGCTGCTCGACAGGCTGCCGAAGCTCAAGCTGATCAGCCAGACGGGCAAGGTCTCGGGCCATCTCGACCTCGACGCCTGCACCGAGCGCGGCATCGTCGTGACCGAAGGCCGCGGCTCGCCCGTGGCGCCCGCCGAACTGGCCTGGGCGCTCATCCTCGATGCGCGCCGGCAGTTGGTACCGGCCATCGAGGCATTCAAGGCTGGCCACTGGCAGGTCAATGTGGGCCAGGCACTGGCCGGGCAAACGCTGGGCATCTGGGGCTACGGCAAGATCGGCCAGCGCCTGGCGCGCTACGCCCGGGCGTTCGACATGCCGGTGCTGGTCTGGGGCAGCGAAGGCAGCCGGGCGGCCGCCACGGCCGACGGCCATCAGGCAGCGGCCTCTCGCGAAGCCTTCTTCGCCGAAGCGGACATCCTCAGCCTCAACCTGCGCCTGTCCGAGCGCACGCGCCATGGCGTCACCTTCGACGACCTCGCCAGGATGAAAAACAGCGCCCTGCTGGTGAACATCAGCCGCGCCGAGCTGATCGCCCCCGGCGCATTGCTCCAGGCCCTGGACGCGGGGCGCCCCGGCTACGCGGCCGTGGACGTCTACGAACAGGAGCCCCTGCTCGCCCCCGACAATCCCCTGCTGAACCACCCGCGCGCGCTCTGCACCCCGCACCTGGGGTACGTGGAGAAGAACGGCTATGAGCTGTACTTCGGCGATGCCTTCGACAATGTGCTGGCCTTCTTCGAAGGCAAGCCGAAGAACGTTGCGAACCCGCAGGCGCTGGCGGTGCGGCGTGGCGAGCAGGCTGGGAGCAAGCGCCCCTAGAAAGCGTATTCCGCCCCCACGGTCAGGCTGCGCCCGTTGCCGCTGAGAAAGGTCGGCTGGCTGGCATCGGCGCGGTTGCGGATCACGTAGCTGCTGGCATAGGTCTTGTCCGCCAGGTTGTCGCCCTGCACGTACACACTCAGGCCCTCGCGCGCCTTGTAGGCGGCTTTGAGGCCCCAGAGCGCGTAGGCGTCCTGATAGTTGTTGCGCGTGTTGGCGTGGTCGGTCGGGGTGTCCTGGGGCAGCCAGCGCAGGTTGGGCCCGACGCTCCACGGCCCGCGCCGGTAGAGCAGCTCGGCCGACCAGAGCTGGCGCGGCACGCCGGCGATCCGGTTGCCCTGGAACTCGCCGCCGCGGAAGCGGAAGTCGCTGAAGGTCCACGCCACCCGGTAGGCCAGGTCGCCGCCGATGCTGGATGCCGTCGGCAGCAAGCCGTTGAGCCCCGCTTCGACGCCGCGGTGGCGGGTGCGCGAGCCGTAGTTGTAGGTTCCCACCTTCACCCCGTAGGCGTCGCTGGTGGAGATCAGCTCGTCTTCCACGTCGCTCTGGTACAGCGTCAGGCTCCAGTCGGTGCGGGCGATGCGACCGGCGCCGCCGATCTCGTAGGTGGTAGCGCGCTGCACGTCGAGGTCGACCAGTTGCGCCTGCGCCGTCGCCGGGGCTGCGGGCGAGACTTCGGCGGAAACGATTTCCCAGAACGTCGGCGCTTCGTGGCTGCGGCTGATGTTGGCGTACCAGCGCAGGTCCGGGCTGGGCGTCCAGTTCAGGCCGATCTTCGGCGTGGCGAAGTTCCAGCCCTGGTCGAGATGGCCGGCGCCATCGCGCGAATCCGCATCGCGGCTGACGTCGCTCCACTTCACCTCGGTCACCAGGGTCCAGTCCGCCGCCAGGTTCCAGTCCAGGCCAAGCAGCAGATCGAGGTTGGAGGCCGTGAGGTCGAAGTTGCCGAAACGCTGCATGCGGCTTCCGTTCTGGGGGTTGTTGGCATACAGCTCACGGGTCATATCGCTGTAGGACCAACTGGCGCCCAGGCGGTAGCCGAACAGGCGCTGCTCGCCTTCGAGCAGCCATTGCGCGCCGAGCGTGTCGCTGTCGGTCAGGGTGTGGCTGAGCGGGTCGGTGAAATCGTCCTGGGTGTTCTGCCCGTAGACGCCGAAGCTCTGCTGCCAGCCCGCCCCGCTCCACTGCGTACGGTTGGCCAGCCGCAGTTGCTGGGTATCGCGGTGCGGGTCACGCTGGTAGACGTTGAGCAGGCGGTCCTGCGGCGTGTTGCCGTCGCCCAGCACGCTGCGCGGGTCGTCCTTCAGGCGCGCCTTGGTGATGACGTTGGGAATCTCGAAAGTCAGGTCGCTGTAGGACAGGTAGCTGCGATTCTGTACGCCGTTGCCCAGGTCCAGGCCGAAGTTGCTCTGCACCAGGGAGCGATGGGAAGCGGAGTGGTGGCGATAGCCGTCGTACTCGTCGTGGCTGACGCTCACCCGTCCATCGTACCGCCCCTCATCCAGACCGGCGGCAGCCTGCAGGCCCTGGCGGCCGAAGCTGCCGGCCTCCAGGCGGACGCGTCCGGCTTCGTCGGCGCCGGTCAGCGAGTTGAACTCCAGCTCGCCACCCAGGGCGGTAGCGCCGGGGCTGCCGGCGTTGGCGCCGCGGCGGGCACTGATCCACGACGCATTGCGCGGCTCCAGCAGGCCGATGATGAAGGAACCGTCGGCCTCGTTGAGCGGCAGCCCATCCTGCAACAGCAGCACGCCGCGGTTGACCGGATTGCTCTGGATGCCCGAACCCCGGATGTTCAGGCGCGGCTGGTCGGTGCCGCCGAAGAAGTCCTGGATCACCAGGCCGGGCTGGTAGTCCAGCGCATCGCGCAGGGTCGCCAGGCGTGTTTCCTGTTGCGGCTCGGCGAGGTTGGTGCCGCCCGGTACGCGGGCCAGGCGCTGGCGCTCGGCCTGCGCGGACTGGCTGACCGGCGCGAGGCTTTTTTCGCTGATCTGCATCGGCTCCAGCTCGAGGCGGTCCTCCGCCGCCACCGCCAGTGGCAGCAGGCCGAGGGCCAGCAGGGGAAGTGAAAGTTTCGAGGGAAAATGGCGTTTCGGGGAAGGACAACGACTCATGACAAGCTCCGTCTGCACGAAATCTGGCTTACCAGCTCAGGTAGAACATGCCCTTGGCCAGCAGCACGATGCCGACCATGTGGCTGAAGACGCTCAGGTGGATTCGGCGGAAATACGTCGAATTCATGCGCCCGCTGTGGAGCAGGAACATGGCGCTGAAGAAGTGCCCGAGCACGCTCAGGGCGAGCAGGATCTTCAGGCTCAGCAAGGTGCCGAAGGACGATGCCAGCGGGTCCGCCAGCAGCGGCAGGTAGCGCGTCCAGACCATGCCCAGGCCGGCGCCGAACAGCACCAGCAGCACCCAGGGCATCAGCCGCCGCGCACGCTTGCCGATGCCCTGCTCCACCTGGCGCATCACCGCGGCCGGTACGTGCTTGCGCACGCTTTCGAGGATCAGCACCTCGAAGAACACCGTGCCGACGAACATCAGCGCGGCGAACAGGTGCAGGGTCAGCAGGATGGGATAGATCATGGCGCGGGTGCCTCCAGGGCCAGCAGGGTCTGATGCAGCACCGTCGCCGCCTGGTCGGCGGCGTATCCGGTGAGGTCGAAGGGCTGCAACGCGCCGTCGTTGACCAGCACGAAGCGCTCCACCAGGCCGATCAGCTCGGCCGGATGGTGGCTGACGCAGAGCAGCGCCGCGCCCGAGCTGGCGAGCCAGTCGCGGCAGAGGTCGAGCAGGGATTCGCGCAGGGCCGGGTCCAGCGCGCTGAATGGCTCGTCGAGCAGCAGCAGGTCCGGCTCGATCGAGAACGCCCGCGCCAGGGCAACGCGCTGGGCCATGCCGCCGGACAGTTGATGCGGCCAGGCGCGCTCGTGCCCGGCGAGGCCGACGCGTTCCAGCCAGTGGCTGGCCATCCGCCGCGCAGCCGCACGCTCGAGGCCGCTCGCCCGCAGGGGGATTTCCAGGTTCTCCGCGACCCGGCACCAAGGCAGCAGGCGCGGCTCCTGGAAGGCCAGCACGGGATGGCGGAATCCATTCTCCAGCCGCCCCCGGCGAGGCCTCAGAAGGCCTGCAGCTAGGCGCAGCAGGCTGCTCTTGCCGGCGCCGCTGGGCCCGAGAATGCCGACCCGCTCGCCGGGCAGCAGGCGCAGGGAGACGTCGGCAAACACCCGACGCTCGCCCAGCACCAGATCGACGCCGTGCCACTCAAGCATGGGCGGCCTCCTGCCAACGGCCCATGCGCCGCTGCAGCGGCTGCAGCGGCTGCAGCAGAAGAAACTCCAGCGCGGCGACCAGCAACAGGATCAGCAGCGTCCAGGCATACAGCCCGGCGCTATCGAAGGTGCTGCGCGCATTGGCCAGCGCGAAACCGGCGCCACTTTCCGCGCCGAGCACTTCGGCCATCACCACCAGGCGCACGCCGCCGCAGGTGGCGATCAACAGCGCCGCGCCCAGCGGCGCGGTGAGTGACGGGATATAGAGCCGCCGCAACTTCTGCCAGGGGCTGAAACGGTAGACCCGCGCCATCTCCAGCAGGCCGCGATCGACCATCTGCATGCCCTTGACGGTGTTCACGTACATGCCCGGCGCCAGCATCAGCACACTGATCAGCACCACCATGGCCGAACCGAGACCGACCCAGAGCATCGCCAGCACCACGACCACCACCGGCGGCACCGACATCAGCAGCCAGCGCAGCGGCTCCAGCAGACCGCGCACACGGGCGTCGAGCCCGGCCAGCAGCCCCAGGCAGAAGCCCAGCAGGCAGCCCAGGCCGACGCCCAGGACGATACGCAGCAGACTGGCGCCGGCGTTGAGGCGGAAGTCGGCCTCGAAAGGCAGGCGGACCATGGCTTGCAGCGTCTGCCATGGCGTCGCCATGAGCAGCGGGCCCAGGCGCAGCGCCAGCAACTGCCAGCCCACCAGCAGAAGCGCGCCGCCCAGCAAGGCCCAGCGTCGGGAAGTCATGGGTCTCATCTCAGGGCCCATAGAAGCTGGCGGGCGGCAGGGCGCCCCCGATTGCCTGTGGATGGCGCTTGGCGATCAGCCCGAACAGCGCCTCCAGCGGCCCACGCGCCGCGCTGGCGGAAACACTCTCCAGGCGCGTGACGCGGATGGACTCTTCCAGCGCCTCCACCGGCAGGTGCGGCAGGTGCCGATGGACCAGCTCCGCGCAGGCCCGCGGGTGCGCGCTGCACCAACGGGCGGACTCGGCGTAGGCGGCATCCACCGCCCGCGCCAGTTCGCCGTCCTCGGCGCGCTGCGGGCTGCTCATCAGCCCTGCCTGAGGCAGTTCGGCCTGCTGCGGAAAGGCCTGCCGCCAGGAGCTCTCCAGGCTTTGCACGCGGTACAGCGGCGCCCCGCCCTGGCTGCGGTTGCGCCAAAGCAGCAGGGACACCGCCGGCTCCACCAGCAGGGCATGATCGGCGCGACCTGCCAGCAGCAGCGCCTGGGCGTCCTGGCCATCGCGGACTGGGCGCAGCGTCAGGTCCCTGCCCGGCCTCAGGCCGTGGCTGAGCAGCAGTTCATCGACCAGGATCGCCGGCAGGTCGCGCTGGAACGGCAGCACCACCTCCTTGCCGGCCAGGTCGGCGAAACCCTTCACCTGGGGGTCGCGGCTCACCAGCCAGATGATTCCCCACACCGAGACGTTGAGCAGCCGCACGGGCTGCCCGCGCCCGGCCATCAGCGCCGGCAGGTTCACCGGGGCGGCGCTGTAGTCGAGTTCGTTCTTGGCCAGCAGCACGCGCAACTGATCGGGGTTCTGCCAGAGGCGGAATTCAACGCGCTCGGCGTACTGCTGCAGAGCGCCGCTCTCCACCATGTGCAGCAACGGGAAGCTCACCACCGCGCCGGGGCCGCCCAGCCGCAGCACCGCTTCCCTGGCCGTACCGGCTGGCGCCTGCAGACACGCGCCAGCCGCCAGAACGAAAGAAAAGAGCAGGCGGAGGAGCCTTCGATTGATTGACTTGCGAATAAGACTTATCTTCATTCGCAGATCATTGCAGCCCGCACGCCCGCCACGAATGACAAATGTTAAGTTCGCGCCAGATCGCGGCGAATGCCTGCGATTGCTGGGCGCCATCCCCCTCTTCGCCGACCTGCCGCAGGACCTCATGGCCAGCCTGTGCAACTCGGCCAGCCCGCTGCGCGCCGAGGGCGGCAAACTGCTGTTCCGCGAAGGCGACCCGGCCGAGCACTTCCTGCTGGTGCGGCGTGGCTGTGTGGAAATGCTGCGCTTCACCTGCGACGGCGAAGAGCATGTCTTCCAACTGTTCCGCGAAGGTCAGCTGATCGCCGAGGCGGCCATGTTCATGCCCCACGGCCGCTACCCGATGAACGCCCGCTGCCAGGGTAGCGGCGAATTCTTCCGACTGAGCCGCAACGCACTGCACAAGGCCTGCGAGGGCCATCCGCCATTGGCCATGCGCATGCTGGAAAGCCTCAGCCTGCGTCTCTATCGCCAGGTCAACGAGGTCGACTGGCTGACCGCCAGCTCCGCCTCCCAGCGCCTGGCCGCCTACCTGCTGGGCCTGCACCGTCGCCAGGGCGAAAGCCTGATGCTGCCGATCAGCCAGCGCCAACTCGCCACCCACCTGGGCATTCGCCCGGAATCCCTCAGCCGCCTGCTCTCCGACTGGCAACAGGCAGGGCGCATCCAGGGCCGCCTCCGGCAATGGCGGCTGTGCGACCTCACCTACCTGCAGGAACTGGCCAGCCCGGCGGTACGCTCTTTCTGAGGGGGGCGGCTTGTGCTCGCCTGCACCTGATCATCGCCATGTCGCTAGTCGAGCGAGCCGTGCCGACACGGAAACTGGGTGAAAGATCGTGCTTGGCTGAGCGCTTTTCACCTGCACGGCCAGGAGGTTCCAGGGAGGTGCAAAGCCGTTCAGTGGGGCTCGCCCACACCGGAGCCGGACTACGCCTGATGAATTCGAAATCGGTTCAAGGGGGTTGATTGTCCAGGCTGACGCTGGGGGACCTTCAGCCAGTGGTGGCTATCGGTCGAGGCTGTGTAAAAACGCTCGACCAATTTTGAGGTTCACGTTGCTACGTGAAATCTGAAGAAATTTTCCCAGTTGGCTCGCCCAAAATTCGCAAGCGAACGTGAAATTTGCTCATTTTCTGAGCAGCTATCGTTTTCGAAAACGTTTTTACACAGCCTGGGCTAGAAGCAGACCTCCGAAAGGAGCTCAATGCACAGGTTCAAACGTCCGCTTGTAAGGTGGATCAGTAGGCGGGAAGCAGTCTTTGAACTCGGCGTAAATGTCAGCCATTTTCCCGGCCTCCGGTGGGACGCCAGCAAGGATCAGCAGTAAGTCCCCCGCTATTCCTTGTCCTTTACTTGGCCGACGCACTGCTCAGCGGGCCTCCGGCGAACCTGCTGAGCTGCGACTTGTAACACTCGAAGATCCATATTGACTTTGACGTTTAGCCCAACCACATTGTCGGGCGGGAATTAGCTGGTGATTTCCGACCTGTATAGATATTTGTTACTTGGAACGTACTCTTTCCTTTGCATCAGGTTGATGATTTTGACGTTCTCGCTGTGCTTCAAATACTTGTAGGTGAAGTACCTGGCTACTTTGTCCTCATGCGTGGACAGGATGATCTGCTTCTCGCTGAAGTCGTTGCGCAGCAACTCGACCAGAGAGGCCATGTTGATGTCGTCCATGGTCTGGACCGGGTCGTCGATGAGGATGCTAGAGAACTTGGTGGAGTAGACCCGATGCAGCGCCAGGGTCAGAGCGATGACAACGGCAGATATCTGTCCGGAGCTCATGGTGTTGAGAATATCGTGGTCGCTTTCCCAGTTGGAAACCAGGCGTACATTCTTCAGCTCATCCTCACCCGTTGGGTCTTTGATGAAGATGCCATGGCCAAGCCCAGCCTGGTGGGTCTGGAGAATCTTGCCGGAGTAGATGTAGAAGGGGATCTCGATGTCGGTGATCAGTTTTTTCCGGTACTGCCGGATCTGAGTCCGAACTATTGTGATGAGTTCACCTACGTCAGCCGCAGCACGCTCTAAATTTTGAGACTGCTTCGTCAGCTTGGCGAGCTCTTCGGAGATCTCCTTCAGCGAGCTGAAATAGAGGCTCTTGATGTAGCTCTCTTTCTTGTCTAGCAGAGCGATGCTCACCAGAGCCAGCTTGTCCTGTTCGCCATTGAAGTAATCCCTATAAATTCTTTCAAATACGTTGCCACCGTTGGCTTCGTAATAGCCCTCTGGTGCTGCACCGATTGCCGAGCGTATCCGCTCACATAGGTTTTCTGTCGCCTCGGCAATGTAGTTATCTCCGCCTTGCACCGGGAACGTCGTTGCGAGCAAGTCATTGTACTCAATGCGTTCCGACAGTAGCCATTTGCTGAGCTTCTCAAAGCGCTCTTTTGCAGCTGACGCTTTAGATAGTGAGAGTAAATCCTCCTGGGTGGAAGCCGCCGTCTGCTCGAGATAAGCGGCGCAGGCCTGGAGCAAGGGAGAGAGATAAGTCGAGTTGAACGCATCCCTGGCCGCCACCAACTGCCGATCCTGCCCCGAGAGTTGTGATCGAATTAGATGACCATGCTGAGCAATGGCGTGAGCTAACGCATCATGGGTCTTATAGTCGTGCCCGCAAAGCAAGCAGGCAGCCTCGTTTGGCACCTTCTGAAGCCCAGCAGACATGGCATCGTGGTGTTTGAGGAGTTCGGAGTAAATGGAACTCAAACCACTCGCTTTGTTCTCCTCTTCGATGAGTGCTTGAAGGGCAGCTTCAAATGCGGCGCTGCTTCCGAGGGCCAAGGCTTGGAAGATGGCCTCAAAGTTCGTGATAGTGCGAATTAGCTTCAGATCGCCACTTTTAAGCGTCGTATGGGATTGCCGGATTAATTGATACGTGCCGCTCCTTGTGACATGCAGATCATGATCATTTATCGAATTGTAGTAGCCAACATAGAGCTCAAGCACCTCTCTCTGGAGAGCGGCATTCTCAAATCGGCGGCTTCTAACGAAAAAGTGCTGATGCGCAAGAAGATTTTTGACGTTGTTGATCTCTACCAAGGAGCTGTTGAGTTTCTCCTGATTCAACTCCGCGATCGTAATTACGTCCCAGAATGGGCTCTTATTGGTCTCGGCCAGCCATGGAAAAGCGTAAGCGTGTGGCTCGATGGCTCCGGTTGTGATGCTGGTATTGTCATCGATTTTGTACAGGTGTTTGATGCCCTCGATCCGCGACGTAACGCTTCTTTTGGAAGCTACTACCTTGCGCGAAATGTCTGTCAGCTTACTAAGCCTCTCATCAGCTTCCCGTGTATTGCCAAATAGTTGTGCGAGCTCTTCAGCCCGCTGCGTTTCGTTGTTCGTCTTCAGGAACCTAGAGGTTTCTTCTTGCTGCACGTAATGAAATAGCAGGAAGTCCCGTGAAAAGTCCTGGCTATCAAAGTATTGCTCCAGCGCATTCTGACGCGCGGGGACGGACCTTCCATCTATAATTTCATTGAGTTCCCAAAGCTCTGTGAATCTAGATATCCTCTTGGATATGTTAGGAACTTGATCCTTTAGTTTTCGTTGAAATACCTTAAGTTTTGAGTCTTTGCCTTTGAATTCCAGAATGATCTCAACGCTTTCTGCGCCTTTATGTGCAACAACTATGTCTGCTGGGTTTTGACGGTTCTCTAGAGAGATAAGGCGAGTAATATTTCCTGTCAGGCCTAATTCAATAGCATCGAAGACGGATGTCTTTCCATATCCATTTGGCCCGTCAAGCAGAACGAGATTGTTGTCCTCGAAACTGATGGTGTATGGCTCGCCACCAAATATCTTGAAGTTCCTGAGGGTGATTTTGTTGAGGTTGATCATACCAAGTCCCCCCAGATTTTCGCGACTTGCTGATGGATATTGTCATCAGTCCATTCTGTCTCGGACTCTATCAATTGACTGTAGATCGAAGATTGATATGGGTCGAGAGAGTTTTTGATCTCGTCATTCAAATTGGTGAGTTGCTGTTCCTGCGGGCTGTAGGTAATGAATGGTAGTTTGAGTGCGGCCTTTAGTGCGAGTGAATAGTAGCCTTTGCTGTTCGCATGGTCGTCCTTGAAGGTAAGAAAGTTTCTTCCGCCTTCTGAGTTAATTATCTCATTTATGACGTTATTGGTTATTTTCTCTATCCCGCTCTCGGAGAGGTGGGCTTTTAGATTTGCGAGTTCACGTGGAGTATAGGTGATAACATTCTTCTTGAAGTTGTACTGGTCTTCTTCAAGGGCAAGTATTGTTTGCCTGCTAATTCTTTCCTCTTCGTGGCAGATGAGCATGGTGCAGTTTTTTCGAAGGGGCGGTCTACTTCCCCCGAGTTGCTGATTGCCTCGAATAGCTCCTGCGCTTTTTCTTCTAGTAACGCCTGTGCCGCTGCGTCGGATTGCGTTTGGAGTTGTATAGTGACGAAGTACTCTTCCCGCTTGCTTTCCTCGGGCAGGCAGAAAAGATAGAAAGCTTGATTATTGAAGGGGGTCTCTATTTCGACCTGCTTATAACCACTGCTGGAGAGGATGTTGTTGATGATATTTATCATTATGCTAATGCATCCTTCGCAGTCGCTATAGGGACGAGGGTTATAAGCCTCAAGACTTCGTCTCTTTTAGAGCGGGGGTCTGCATTTTCTGCTTTTGGAGCCTCTGTATGCACCATCGACGTGGGCGAAAATGGGTGAGGCTCTAAGCCGTCATATATGAGATTTTCAACTTCGAATAGTATCTCGCTCATGCTCGGATTGGCTGTGATTTTCCTTTCGATCTGGCTAATTCGTGCGGTATTTGTAATGGTGGTTGGCAGGTAATGCTGATGCGGCAGCGTCGTTGTGCGATAGGTGAACTTATACTTGGTTGCGTTGTGCGAGGCGCGCTCAAAGTTAATTGTGTGTAGGATTTTTATAAGTACATGGCGAATGCCTTCTAAGTTTGTGGAAAAGGCATTTTCCGTATTGTTGGTATGCTGGAGATAAATTTGAGGAGAGAAGCTACGATAGTGCCCCCAGAGATCCGTGGCGCTCAAGCCTAGTAGAAGTTTTCTTGCTTCTTTCAGGTTGCAGTATTCACCCTGACCTAAATCTGTGTAATCGTCTTGGTCACCCATGTATTCATCTATCAAATGGGCAAATTTTTCTTTAAATTTACAGGCTAGGTATTCTTCACCAATATCTTCATGGTCAATCTCAAGGGCTCGAACTATCTCCTCGAAGGTTATAGGGGTTTTCGTGCCTTGTTGTTTGGTCTTGTGCCTGTGGATGATGTATCGGTCTATCATCCCTAGAAAGCAGTGAAAGGTTTTTTCCAGATGCTCAGGTGTGACAATGGCCGCTCTGTCAGTCAGCGCGTTAGAGATTTCCGACTTTATCTTGGTGTTGATGTCGTCTAGGCTGCAGAACCTGTTGCCATCGTCATATTGATAAGAGTCAAGTCTGGCGAGAGCGTCATTTTGGCCATTTAGGATAGAGTCTAAAAGAGCGTATAACTGATCTGCGGTCTTACCCTTGAAGGCGGCCCTTAGTATTGCTGCTGGCTTAGGAATATTTTTCTCATCGGATACGGCCTTTTCGAGCACCGTACTCCCATCCTTAGGGTTTTTATTTTGATACTGAGTGAGAATGGTGCTCAGGTCATCTCGTATCGATGTTGTCAGGTCCTGAAAATCGGGCTTGGAGTGTATTAACTTCCAAGTGTGGATTCGCCCGGTAACGCCTGGCTGCTTGTATAGCTCCAGGGTAATCCCGAACAGGGCATCGGAGTAGTCACTGTAAGTGCTAGAGTTATATGCCTTTACTTGATGGAACGAGACGGGATCTCCGTCGCGCCGGATCTCGAAGTCCTCAGTGGACTCTAGCATCAAGCTGTAACTCGACAGATCTGCGTCTACAGGCTCTGCGTTTATCAGCCTTAGGGCGTAGTAGAGAGCGACCTTGCCTTGGTAATTGAAGCCGCTCCAAGAAGGAGACGCATCGAAAGCCATTAGAAAACTCCAGCACTGCATCTACGACGAAATGCGCGCACGGAAAGGACGACAGCGAGGCTTCGGCGTCTCCTTACGCACGTGCCGATATTAGGCGAAATTTCATAGCAGAGTGCCACTTTTCTGTAGGGATTGTTTCGCTCGTTAGGTGCGTGAAGGTGCTTACCGGGTTCCAGTGGACGTTCGGGGCTGCGCAAATCCAGGCCTTCCAACAGGTCGTTGCGGTCGTTTAGATGGCCAGCAATCAGGTGCCTCCGCCCGGACTAGTCTCCATGCTTGCCCTTCACCTGTAGCAGCTTCGAACTCATCAGCGATGGCGTGTACTGTTCGGCCGGGGCGCTGATGTTCTGGGGTAATTCCGGCGAGAGTTGCCCCTGCTTCTAAACCCTTGATGACGGTTTCGGATCAGGAGCAGCTGGCTATAGGCGAGCGGCCGCTCCTGGCCGGTTGCAGCCAATGGCGAACGGCTGATAGCCACTAACCCATGTTCCCCCCCACATCTTGGACCCTGTCGATGGACGGGTCAGCGCGCAAGCCGGCCGGAAAGCTTGCCAACTCCAGAACCAGCACCTCGCTCAGCAAGGCCAGGTGATGTCAGACGAAGCCCTCACCCAGGCCCAAAAACATCCCTCCCCTTCCCTCACCACCTCTTTTTACATATAAGATATGATTTCACATTAATTTGACATCACCGCAAGCGGCGAGGAGTGGCGAGGCATGTGGTTCGCAAAGGGGGCGAGGGAACTGGCGGGTGAGGTGGGTGAGCTGTGCCGGCAGTGGCTGGCGGGGAATTGGCGTAGCCCGGCCGAGTATGCCGCGCTGAGCCGGCACCGCGAGCTTGCGCTGGCCCTGCAGGACGTCCAGAACCACTGGCAGGACAACATCGCCACCCTGGAGCGCCAGGTGGAACACCACGCCTTCGTCGATGAAACCCAACTGCAGGAACTGCAGGCCTCGCTCAGCTTGCGCGAGCAACAGCAAGCCGAAGCCGAGCAGGCGCTGAAGCGTGCCGAGGAGTGGGCCGCTGCGGTCGAAGCCGAGCGGGCTCGGTTGCTGGAGGAGCAGCAGGTGTGGGAGTTGACCAAGCAGACGCTGACCGAGGGTTGCTGGGACCTCTGCGTGGTCGATGGCAACCCCGACCATCCGGCCAACGTGATTCGCTGGTCGGATCAGTTCCGTTCGTTGATCGGCTACAACCGCCAGGAGTTTCCCGATGGCTGGGACAGCTATTTCGCCATCACCCAACCCGAGGACCAGCAGCGCGTCATGCGCGCCTTCGGCGAGATGATGGCCGACCCCACCGGGCAACGCGTCTATGTCGTCGAGTACCGCATGCGCCACAAGACCCGCGGCGACCTGTGGTTCCGCGAGCGCGGGCGTTGCCTGCGCGATGCCAATGGCGTGCTGTTGCGGGTGACCGGCGCGACCCGGGAAATCACCGATGAGAAGGCTGCGGAGGCGCTGCGCGAGCGGGAGCAGGTGAGCATCCAGAACACCTACGCCGAGATTTCGCAGATGGCGGGCGTGATCAAGGGCATTGCCGAGCAGACCAACCTGTTGGCCCTGAACGCGGCCATCGAGGCGGCGCGGGCGGGTGAGCAGGGGCGCGGCTTCGCCGTGGTGGCCGACGAGGTGCGCAACCTGGCCAAGCGCACCCAGGACTCGGTGCTGCACATCCAGTCGATGCTCAACAAGCAGCAGGGCCAGGGCTGAGCGAGGTCGTGCGACCTCGCTCGCTTCGCCTCGAAAAGGCGTATAGCTGCTATGGCGCGTTGGGCCGTCACGTCTAAGAGGTTGTAACTATGCCGGGCAATGAGACCGGATTTATTTTTCTCCCGAAGCCGGTCAATCGTTCCAGCTACATTATTAAAATGGTGTAAGGCTTAGAAGATACTTTTTGATAAACAATACCGTTCTAAGTCTTGAATCCAGGCAGGCCATTGGCCTCACGCCATGTTTTTACAGCGAGAGCGATACCAGCAGACGAATTATCCGCGCCCTCTTCTGGGTAGTAGATAAGGTCTGTACCATCCGGATGCTCAGTAATTTCACAAAAGTTCTCTAAAAGCTCTCCTAGCACACCATCTGAAGCCGACTTATTCGCCGCACGTATCTCGTCAACGAGCCGAATAAACTCATCTTCCGTGTAGTCAGTAATTCTCTTCATGACTCACCTATGAATATCAATATGATTTTTTGGCGTAACGACGCGGAGATTATCTATCCCATACAGCTCACCGCCTTCGGACACCAACTCTACATGGTGCAACTCAAAAGACTTGCGTTTCCCCATCGCATCCCTGTTCCGTGCAATTGGAGCATTGCCGCCTAGCATCCGTTCAAGGTTATCATGCCCGAACTGGCTTGCCAGCTCAGCATCACTTGCTACAGACTTCCAGAACATTTCTCTGAAACTATCAAAGCTGTTGAAACTCATCCCTCGTAGCGTATCAGCAATTTGCGTAGGAATAGGACTCCCACTTCCCTCTCCTGCTCCAGCCAACCAGATGCCCTGCACATCCTCGCCCGTTCCTGTAACAACTCCCGGTTCGCGCCGGACATTCAGAACTATATATAACGGCTCAACTCCGGAATCCGCCGGAAAAACAAGAACAAAGTCCTTGTATTCAGGAGGATAGATGGGATTGACGATTATCTGTTCCGCCTTTTCGGTAGGCGGGAATATCCAGATAAGCGGCGCTCGTGGAGGAGCTTCTAATGCAGGAATTCTGCTGGAAGAATCAACAGCGGGAGTCCAGAGCAGCGTAATTCCGTCGCCCAAATCAGCAACCCTTCGCTCGTTGAACTGGACAACATCCAGCATTTCCCAATCGCGATTCTTCTGTGTATTGAAGCCATATCCCTTCAGGCTTCCATCTGGCTGTTCTTCAATACGTAACCTGACCCTTGATCTGGCCTTGCCGAGCGACCTCAATTGTTCCTCACTGTAAAGGGCGCTATCTCCCAGGCTAGAAGGCCACAGCAATGCAACAAGCCCTACGAATGTGCCCGCTGCTACGCCAGTGGTGACAACAGGCCCACTGAGCGGTGTGCAACGACCTGCGCAAGATGCTCCTCTTACCGAAAGCCCTTGCAACACCAGCCGACCGAAGGTTGAGGGTACATCCCCGCTGATTTTCTTTAGAAGGAGACTTCCCTCACCGTCGACTTCGCGCCCTCCCAGCAACGCAAAGCTACCGTAATCCTCTAAGTTTCCTACAGGAATCGGATTGGCATGATCGATTACAGCGTCAGGTAGCTTGCAGGATTTCGCAAACACAAACCCAGGTATCGTAGGACGGGTTTCTACAGGTACAGGAATTTTCCTGGGGTATGACGACTCACGTGGCCAATCTGGCTCCTGTTCCTTGTACTTCATTTTCTTGAGCGGTGGATTGGGCATCGCAGGTTTGCATACCTGCGGCATTGGCCCTGGCCCTGAACTTCGGTTACCCATGGTATTTCCTTGATTACTGCCATGAACAAAGAAATACGATTAGCGGCGCTGCATGCTTGTGCAAGTAGCAAGCCTGAAGGAAGCTTCCTTTTTCCCTCTGAGACACATCCCATAAACAAGAAAGCCTATTGAAACGGCCTTTCTTTTAGCTCCAGAGGAAATTGATAGAGACCTATTCTCTCAGCCCCACCCCAGTACCCCAAGAGAATCCAGGGAAAGTTGGAGAAGAACTCCACTACGCACATCCATCTCAAGATTCAGAAAATTTTGAATAGGCTTTTAGTTACTCCAATCACATACGCCCCTTCGTAACACCTCGTTGAATATGGACGGCGGCCTTCCAAACCACCCGAAATTTCCCACCCACATTCGCCCTTGTGAGCCTACAAACCCCATCGATAGATTCCGTTCCTGCCACGGTCAATCCCGTGGCCCGGATCGCAGTCCGGAATTGTCCAGTGAGCTGAAAAGCGCCAGCGCTCCCAGCGAAGGCGCTTTTTATCGCCTGCTGCTTGGCGCAGCTATGGCGAACCGTGCGGGGCAGGCTTCTGCCTGGCCGGGTTATTGCTCACACCGACAACCGGTACTGCGACCCCGCACGGTCCGCCGCCCTTTCCGGGCGGGCGGCTCCTTCCTCCGAAACAGGAGCAACGGAAATGCCTAAACACCCACTGTTCGTTGTACGTGCCTTGCTGTCCTCCCTCCTCTTCGCCTCCATCCCGGAGGTGCGTCATGCCTGATCGCAAGCTGGTAGCGCTGCAATCCCAGGCCTTCGATGGCGTGCTGTATGTCGACCTTTCCGCCCCTGCGGAGCATCTCTACGACGTGGCCGAGCGCCGGATGAACGCGCTGGAGGACCTGCTGCGGGTGCTGGAGGTGCACGAAGGCCATGATGTGCTGGTGCATGAAACGGCGCGGGTCGCCTCCGCCCTGGTGCCGCTGGTGGGCGAAGCGCGGCAGTTGTACGAGCTGGCGCGCAAGCGCGCACAAGCTCCCGCCAACGCGTAACCCCGTTCCACTGCCTGACCAGGCCGGCGCCCGTGCCAACGGGGCCGGCCTTTTTCGTGCGGGTTCAGTCGCGGTCGGGCGCGCCCAGCGGGAACAGCGGGCGGTAGGGCCGGGCCTCGTCCACCGCCCTGGCGAACGAGGGGCGCGCCAGCAGGCGGGCGCGGTAGGCGCGCAGGGTCGGGTAGGCTTCGCCGATGGGGTGCGTCCAGTCGGCGTAGAACAGCGAGGGCGCGGCCGCGCAGTCGGCCAGGGTGAAGGCTTCGCCCGCGGCCCAGGTGCGGCCCGGCAGTTGGCCTTCCAGCCAGGCGTAGGCGCGTTCGAGCTTTTCCACCGCGTCGGCCAGGGCTTCCTGGCGCTTGGTCGCGTCGCCCGTCAGCGCGCCGCCCACGGCGTGTTGCACCGGCGTCATCACGTGCAGGTCGAAGAAGCGGTCGAGAAAGCGCACGTCCAGCGCTGCCAGCGGGTCGTCCGGCAGCCAGCGCACGGGGCCGCCGTGGGTGAGCTGCAGGTATTCGATGATGATGCTGCTCTCGGCGAGGCTGCGCTCGCCGTCCAGCAATAGCGGGAACTTGCCCAGCGGCCATAGCCGCAACCACTGCGCCGCGTGCTGCGGCGTGTCGGGGCCGATGCAGCGGAATTCGAAGGGCGTCTGGTTCTCGTACAGCGCCATCAGCACCTTCTGGGTGTACGAGGAAAACGGGTGACCGTAGAGCACGAGCGCCATGGCGGACCGCCTGTTTGCCGAGGGGACAGAGGGCAAGTGGTAGCACAGCCCCGCGGCCCGCGCCGCGAATCCGACGGCCGACCTCATCGCCGCCCGGCGGGTGGGTCCTTGCAAGTTTCCGCCCAGCGTATATACGAAACGGTATGGCCCGGCTGCCCCTGGCATGCATCGCCCTGTCGCTGCCGATGATCAGGCGTCATGGATCATCCCCCTTGCTGTCCCGAACGGAGAAGGCGCTTCGCCGCAGACGGTGGAATCCGCCTGAGCCATCGCCCGCCCCGCTACGGCCCGACAAGGAGATCGACCATGGAACAGCAACCGATGAAGGCACCCTTCTACCCGATCATCTACGTGCGCGGCTACGCCATGAGCCGCGGCGAAATCGACGAGACCACCGCCGACCCCTTCTGCGGCTTCAACCTGGGTTCCACGGTGATGCGCGCGGTGGCCACCGCGGGCGCGCCGCCGCGCAAGTTCGTGTTCGAATCGCCGGTGATCCGCCTGGCCAGCCAGTTCGGCTACGGCGACGTGTACGAGGACGGCTACGACGTCCTCGACCCCAACTGGCTGACGCAGAACAACAATAAGCTGGCCGCCCGCTCCATCGTCATCTACCGCTACTACGACCCGGCCTCCACGCTGCTGGGCGTCGGCAAGACGCCGAGCATGGAGCAGTTCGCCCAGGGCCTGAACGACCTGATCCTGCACCTGCGCGACCTGGCCTTCGCCAACCCGGCCAACGAGCTGGCGAAGAAGGAAGACTTCCGCTGCCACCTGGTGGCGCACTCCATGGGCGGCCTGGTCTGCCGCACCTTCCTGCAGAACCCGGCCTGCGGCTCGCCGGAGGCACGCGCGGCGGTGGACAAGTTCTTCACCTACGCCACGCCGCACAACGGCATCGACGTCGCAGGCCTCAATGTCCCGGCCTTTTCGCTGCCGTTCGACATCGAGAACTTCAACCGCGACAAGCGCATGCGCGAATACCTGCGCCTGCCCAAGCTGCCGAAGGGCTACGACAAGGTCGACCTGCTGCCCGAAAGCGCCCTGCCCTCCAGCCGCGTGTTCTGCATGGTGGGCACCAACCGCAGCGACTACGAGGTAGCCGCGGGCCTGTCGCGCACCTTCGTCGGCCACGGCAGCGACGGCCTGGTGCGCATCGAGAACGCCACCCTGCACGGCCTGAACGCCGACGGCACGCTCGGCGAGGAATGCGCCAAGGCGTTCGCCTACCGCGCGCATTCGGGCTTCTTCGGGATCGTCAACAGCGAGGAGAGTTTCCAGAACCTGGTGCGCTTCCTGTTCGGCAACGTGCGCGTCGACATCTGGCTGGACATCGACGAGCTGCGCCTGCCCAAGGAGGTGCTCGATGCCGCCGACGGTGCGACGGTCAACGCGCTCTACCAGATCGAGCTGCTGGCCTCGCCGCGCAGCAAGCCCTGGTACCTGTCGCGGCGCACGGCGGAGGAGGACTCCGCGGCCTGCCTCACCCAGGCGGACTGGAAGCCGGGCACGCAGCTGTACCTGTCCAGCGTGTTCCTCGCCGAGTTCGGCAAGGTCGACCCCGAACTGCCCGGCCTGGCCTACAGCCTCACCCTCGGCGTGCGGGTGCCGGACTACGAGATCGACACGCGCTTCTGGCCCAACAGCCATTACGAAGGCAGCTACCTGTACCGCGACACCGTGATCATCCAGCTGGAGCGCCCCACCGACAGCAGCGACCAGTGGACCATCCGCTACGCCTGGCAGAACACCGGGATGAACACCGCGACCATCCCGCTGCAGGCCAAGGAGCTGGACGGCAGCGGCATCCAGGTGCTGCTGCCGATCGACAGCGACGTCCAGGGCAACCCCGCCGCCGCCGCCATCAAAGGGCAGGTGCGGTTGATGGTTTCGACCTGGAATCCGGAGGGCAGTTGGCCCTGACTCACCTCCGGGCATACGGCATCTGGAAAGAGATTTCAGGCGGCCGCACAGGGCCGCGCCAGCGGTGGTGCGAAACGGCTGGCCAGCGCCAGCAGTACCAGGCAGACCATGGCCATGCCTAGCCAGGCCGGCGTCAGGCTGGACATGGACTGCCGCGCCAGCCCCGCCAGCAGTGGGAACAGCGCGGCGATCAGGTAGCCCACGCCCTGCACGAAGCCCACCAGAGCACCGGCCTCGGCCGGGCTGGCGGCACGGTCCATGGTCACGATCAGCGACAGCGGGAACAGCGCGCCTATGCCCAACCCCAGGCACAGTGCGGCCAGCAGGGCCAACTGCTGCGGTGCGCCCACCAGCATCAGCAGGCCGAGCAGCAAGGTGGCAATGGCCAGGTACAGCGCCGGGCGACGGTCCGGCAGGCGCTCGATGAAGGCCGAGACCAGCAGGCCGGCGATCACTTGAGTGAGGGTCAGCCCACCCAGCAGCGCCCCGGCCGCCGCCGGTGACCAGCCCAGTGCCGTGTAGTACGGCGGCAACCAGGCAAGCACCAAGACGTAGGCACCGGTGCCCAGGCCGAAGAACAGCGCCAGCCAGGCGCCGCGCCGAGCGATGCCGGTGAAGACCGGGGCGCTGCTGGCCGGCGCGGTGTGTCCGGTAACACGGGCCCATAGCGGCAGCGCCAGCAACGCCGGCAACGCCCAGAAGGCCAACGCCGGCAATGCGCCCCAGGCTTTCGCCAGCCAGGGCGAGCCGACACTGGCCAGTACCGCGCCCCCCATGATCGCCGTGGAATAGGCCCCCATGGCGCTCCCGCTGCGAGCGCCGAAGCACTGCCGCACGAAGACCGGCAGCAGTGCCTGGCAGACGGCGATGCCAAGCCCGGCCAACAGCGCCCCGCCGAGCAGCCCCGACGCCCCCGGATACAAGCGCAAGGCACAGGCCAGGGCCACCAGCAGCAGGCCCAGTGCGACACCCAGGCGCACGCCGAACAAGCGCAGCAACTGCCCAGCGAACAGGGCGCCCAGGCCCATCAGCAGCACCGGCAGACTGGTCAGCAGGCTGGCCAGACCGTCCCCCAGGCCGGCACCGGTTTGCAAGGCATCGAGCAATGGGCCGATGGAGGCCAGCGCCGGGCGCAGGTTGAGGCCCACCAGCACGATGGCCGACAGGTACCAGAGGGAAACGAGTGAACGCGACATGGGGAGAATCCTCCTGTGGGGCGCCTTTCCCCTTGCGTCGGGAAGCGGCACGGGCAAATATCTCTACATCAAGACATATTCAATCTATCTCTACATCAAGATAAAAAGGAACCCCCCATGGACAGAGCCACCTTCGCCGCCGAACAATGGCGCCAGCAGTTGCCCGGGCTCGACACTGCCGGCATGGTGGTTCTCGGCCGCCTGGCCGAAGCCGCGCAGCTGATCGCCCGCGACCACCTCAACCCGTTGTTCGCCCGTTTCGGCCTGCAGCCCGGCGAATTCGACGTGCTCGCCACCCTGCGCCGCAGCGGCCCACCCTACCGCCTAACACCCACCACCCTGTACGAGGCGGCGATGATCTCCTCCGGCAGCATGACCAACCGCCTGGACCGCCTGGAGAAGGCCGGCCTGGTGCAGCGCCTGCCCAACCCCGAGGACGGCCGCGGCACCCTGGTGGGCCTGAGCGAGGCGGGTTTGACGCTGATCGACGGGGCCGTGAACGCCCACGTGGCCAACCAGCGCCGCGTGCTGGCTGGGCTCGATGCGGCCGAGCAGGTGCAACTCGCCGGACTGCTGGAGAAACTGCTGGCCACGCTGCCGGACGACGACCACTGAGCTGGCCGGCTGCACAAATCTTCCAGACGCCGCCCACCCGCGCGGTATGCTGAACGACTCGCGGGCGCGGCGGAGGCGCGGCATGCACAGCGACAACTGGATCGACCTGGCGCAGGATGCCGACACCGGCATCGAGACGCTGCGCGCCCATTTCAAGGGCCACGCCTACGATCCGCACTGGCACGACGCCTACCTGATCGGCTTCACCGAAACCGGCGTGCAGCAGTTCCGCTGCCGCCAGGCGCGCAACGTCAGCACGCCGGGCAAGGTGTTTTTCCTCGAACCCGGGGAGATCCACGACGGCGACGCGCCCACCGCCGGCGGTTTCACCTACCGCATGCTCTACCTCGACCCGCAGTGGCTGGAGCGCGAGGTGGGCGCGCTGTTCGAGGAGGCCCCGGCCGATTGCCAGCTGAGCGTGCCCCAGGTGCTGTTCGACGACGCGCGCATGGCCGCCGCCATCGACGCCGCCTTCCAGGCCGTGCATGGCCAGGACCTGCGCATCGTGCGCCAGGCGGCCCTCGACGAATTGCTCGGCGGCCTCACCCAGCGCCTGCACTGGCGCAAGCGCATCGACGACCACCCGCGCCTGCCGCTGGTGGCCCTGCGCGCCCGGGACTACCTGCACGCCAACCTGATGCAGGACATCGACCTCGACGACCTGGCCCGCGCCGCCGGCTGCGACCGCTTCCGCCTCAGCCGCGCGTTCAAGGAGGCCTTCGGCCTGCCGCCGCACGCGTACCTGATCCAACTACGCCTGGCCCGCGCACGCCAGTTGCTGGGCCGCGGCCTGGCTCCGGCGCAGGTCGCCGCCGACCTCGGTTTCGCCGACCAGAGCCATCTGGGGCGCTGGTTCCGCCGCGCCTATGGCGTTACCCCGGCGTACTACCGGCAGCGCTGCTCAAAGCTTCCAGACTGACGCCCGGGTCGCAGCGAGGATAGCGGCTCCACGTCCCACGGAGCCCCCGCCATGATCCAGGCCCTGCAGCAATGGCTGCCCTTCCTGCTGTTCGCTTTCGTCGCCGCCATTACCCCGGGGCCGACCAACCTGCTGATCTTCAGCAACAGCGCCCGCCACGGCTGGAGCGCGGCGCTACCCATCGTCTTCGGCGGCTGCGGCGGCGCGGCGCTGGTGGTGCTGGCGGTGGGCAGCGGCCTGGGCGAGCTGCTCGCCGGGCGGCCGCAGGTGCAGGGCATCATGGCCGCCGCCGGGGTGCTGTGGCTGACCTGGCTGGCCTGGCAGATCTGGAGCAGCCCGCCGCCCGGGCTGGAAGATGCCGCTCCGGCACGGCGCGTTGGCCTGTTGGATGCGGCGCTGTTGCAGTTGGTGAACCCGAAGAACTGGACGGTGGCCCTGGCGGTGATCGGCGTCTATGCGGGGCAAGGCGATGACCGGCTGTTGCGCATCCAACTGATGTCGCTGTTGTTCTTCATGGTTGGCGTGCCTTGCCTGAGCGCCTGGGCGGGGCTCGGCGCCGGCAGTGCGCGGTTGTTGCGCTCGCCGCGGGCGCTGCAGCGGTTGAATCGGGGGCTGGCGGTGCTTTTGGTGCTGTCGGCGTGGGCTGGGGTTTTGTAGGAGGGGTGGAGCGTTCTATCCATCCCGGAAAGATGCCGCCCCTGAACAGACAGGCTTCGAGACGAGTGGTTTTATAAAAATAAAACTCGACGAGTTATACTTCTGTAAAACCCCAACAGGAGGCATGTCCATGACCACGCTTGCCCTGCGCAAATCCGGGGGGTCCCTGATCATTTCGGTTCCCTCGGCCTTCGTCGCCCAGAACAAACTGCACGCTGGCAGTCAGGTTGAGTGCGACATCGTTGAGGGAGCCCTGGTGATCAAGCCGATGACGCGCCCGAGCCTGGCCCAACTGATCGCCGAAACGCCCAAAGACTCGCTCGCCCCGGACTGGGACAGCATGCCGGCCGTAGGCGCGGAACAATGGTGAGGCGCCCGCCGAGCGTTCCCAACCGCGGTGAGATCTGGCACTTGCAGTTCGATCCCTCGACGGGCCGTGAAATGATCGGCGACCACTTTTGCCTGGTCCTGTCGAAACGCGAATTCAATGAAATGGGCTTGGCCCTGGTCTGCCCCATCTCGCAAGGCGCATCCAATGTGGCGCGCAACCAGGGCTTCCTTGTCACCCTGATGGGCGAAGGCACCGATACCCAGGGCAATGTCCACAGCCACCAGGTGCGGACGCTGGACTGGAGGGCGCGCCGAGCCGCATTCAAGGAAAAGGCCCCCGATTCCGTAACCAACTACGTGCTTTCGCTGGTCGGGGCGATCCTGGAGTAGTCCCCGGCTCCAGTAGGCACGCTGCGCGAAAGGTGCTGACCTGCCGACACTCTCGACGTGGGCGGGGGTTGAGCGCGGCCTGCGGTTTGTGGCCTGAAGAGCCCTTTCCCTTCAGGGAGAGGGCTGGGGTGAGGGGAAAACCCGAGCTCCAATGTCATTCCCATTGTAGGAGCGCGCCCTGCGCGCGAATCGCGGGCAGGGCCCGCTCCTACAGGTGTGGGGGAGTGCTGTGCCTCGCGGAGAGCGTAGGGGAATGGCATCGAGCGAGCAGGCCTGCGGCCCCCTCACCCTAACCCTCTCCCGGAGGGAGAGGGGACCGTTCGGCGTGCGCGGGTGTTTCGGCGTTAGCCGGCAACTACGGGATTCCCAACTGACTCCATCTCCCTTCTCGGCACGGACTAGCCCCCTCTCCCTCCGGGAGAGGGCTGGGGTGAGGGAAAAGCCCGAGCGCCGATGTCACACCCATGCAGCCACCTACCAGCGATAGCGCAGCAACCGACCGATACGGCCCAGGGTGGGCCAGCGCTGCATCAGTTGCACGAATGCGCGGGATGACCAGGCCATCCGCCGGCATTCCTCGGGGGTGTAGGTGAGGCGCTCCTCGACCAGTTGCAGCCCCGGCACCAGCGCTTCCAGCTCCTTGGGCTCGTCCAGTGCCCAGTGCACCCGGGCGCCGCGTGCCCAGAAGGGCAGGAACAGCCCCAGCATGCGGATGCCGAAGCGGTTGTAGCCGTCGAAGATCAGCTCGCCGTGGGGGAAACGCGCCAGCAGGCCGCGCAGCAGCGCGCTCACCTCCGCTTCGCGCAGGTAGGGCATCAGGCCTTCGGCGACGATCAGCAGCGGGCGGCCGGTGGGCAGCGCGTCGAGCCAGGACGGGTCGCCCATGGCGCCGGGCAGCAGGGTGCAGCCTTCGCGCACCGGGTATACCTCGCCGCGCAGCGCCAGCACGTCCGGGTAGTCCACTTCGAACCAGGCCACGCTGGGCGGCGGGTCCAGGCGGAACACCCGGCTGTCCAGGCCGCAGCCCAGGTGCGCCACGCAGGCGTCGGGGTGGGCGGCGAGGAATTCGGCGGCCCAGCGGTCGAGCTTCCAGGCGCGCAGGGCGATGCCGACGTAGCTGCTGCGGCCCAGGCGGAAGCGCGCGAAGTCGTAGTCCAGGCGCGCCAGCGCGGCGGCCGCGAAGCGGTCCTGCAGCAACGAATCGGGCAGGCGGCTTTCCATGGCCTTGGCGTAGAAGGTGATCAGCAGGGTTTCCTTGACCCCGCCAAGCTGGACGCGTGGCATTGGCGGCTCCCGGGGCGGACGACGGCACCGCCCTCCCCCGCAAGCCTAGGACCGCATCGGCGGATGCCGCAAGCGCAGCGGCGGCGCCGGCTCAGCGCAATTGCAGGCGGGCCCAGTCCCGCGGGGCAATCTCGCCGGCCAGTTGCAGGCCGCCGCGGGCGTCGCTGAACAGCACCAGCGAGGTGCCGTAGCCGGGGGTTTCCAGGTCCCGGTGGCTGAGCGCCTGGGCCAGTTGCTCCATGCATTCGCTGTGGGTGACCAGGATCAGGTTGCGGTGGCTGGCCTTGTGTTCCAGCACCTGGTTGAGCAGGTTGCCGGTGCAGTCGGCGACCCAGGCCTGGCCCAGGGTGCCGTCGCCGAACATCAGGCTGGCGGTCTGCAGGGTGCGCGTCAGCGGGCTGGCGTAGACGTCGGCATTGCCCAGGCCGAAGCGGCTGCGGTAGTCGTCGCCCAGGGCCGTGGCCAGCGCCCCGCCGCGCACGGTGATGCCATCCTCGGCGCCCAGGCAGGGGGCGTCGGAACGGTCGCAGCGCTCGGCGTGGCGCACCAGCACCACCACCTCGCCCAGGCGCCAGTGCCGGGCCAGGTCGTCCTCGCCCGGCAGCGGCGGGCGCTGCGCCGCGACGCTGGCCGCGCCGCACAGGGCCACGGCCAGCAGGCCGAGCAGCCCACAGGCCAGGGCCATTACCCGTCCGGATGGACGCCGCCAGGTTTCCGGAATCTGCCTCACTTCGCCACAGGCCTCGCGCTCGATGGTTCGGGACGCACCCGGCACGCTGCCGGATGCTGGCCGCCATCCTGCACGGGCGAAGGTGAAAACTCCGCGAGGCGAATGTGAGGATTTCGTTGAGCGCCGGCCGCCGCTCGGGAGGCCGACGACCCGCAGGGCCAGGACCGTCGGCGGGCCCTGGCCGGGCGGGGGTCAGTCGCTGATGCCCTGGATGTCGTTGAAGGTGGACAGCAGGGTGTTCAGCGAGTCCAGGCTGCGGTCCTTGTCCGGGGACTTGGCGTGCAGTTCCCGCACCGCGCCTTCGACCGCCGCGTTGGCGGCCTTCCAGTCCTCCGGGCTCTTGCGCTTGAGCTCGGCGGCGGCGGCGCGCCACTTGGTCTGCAGGGCGTCGACCTTGGCCCGGGCGCTGGCGAAGTCGTCGGCGCCCACCGCGTCGAGCGACTCCTCGGCCAGGCGGCCATATTCGCTGAGGTCGCCCAGCGGGCCCTGCTGGTCGTCGGCCTCCATGCCGCTGGGCGGTGCGGCGTCCTCGGCCCAGGCCGGGTTGTGTGCGACCGGAACAACAGCAACCAGCAGCGCCGCCAGCGCTGCCGCCAATACCGTCCGCGAGGAAGAACTCATCGTCTGGCTCCTTAGGCTGGCCAATGTGACTTCGAGGAGTGTAGAGGCTGGACGGTCAAATTTGCAGCCACCGGGCATGGCCTCGGTAAACCGGGAACGCCATCGAGAAAACCCTCATCAAGGAATTTCCCTACAGCACATAACGCTCAGCTCCCACGAGCCGGATCGATAGTCTTCCCGCCGTCATGGCGTTTGCCATGACAGGGTGTCGCAACCCAAAGGTCCTTCAGCACAGCAGCAGCATTCAAAGCAAAGGCGCTACCTGCGCCTAGCGTTTGCCTTGGTCATGGCTGGCCGTGCAGGGCAGGCTTCCGCCTGGCCGGATTCTCCTTGGACCTCCGGTTTGCGACCCCTGCACGGCTCGCCGCCCTCCGTGTCGCAACGGAAGCGGCGGGTTCCATCCGGTCCAAGGAGCGTAAGGAAATGCACCAGTTCCCTTCCAAGCCCGCGCCCCTCCGCGCGAAGAACGCCCGCCCGGGCATTCAAGAGCCTTTCAGGATTCGTGAGTTCAAACCCCTTCCGGAAAGCTCTCAGGCCTTCTCCGAAGTGCTTTACATCGACACGCTGGCTCCCTCGACGCAGTTGCTCGACACCGCCCTGCAGCGCCTGCGGGCGCTCGGCGGCGTGCTCGACCTGCTGGAGGAGCACCCCGCCGCCAGTGCCTCGCAGTGGGACCTGGCGCGCTGGAGCGCGACGTTGCGCATGCTCCACGCCGACACCCAGGCACTGCTCGAGGCTGCGCACCAGCGCACCCACGAGGAACGCCCGGAGTAACCGGCCCCCGCCGCGCCCGCCTCAGCGGCTGGTCTGCAGGCGGCGGCGCGCGGCGTGGCGTTCCAGGGCCAGGTCGATCAGCCGGCTGACCAGTTCGCTGTAGCTCATGCCGGCGGCCTGCCAGAGCTTGGGGTACATGCTGATGCGGGTGAAGCCGGGCAGCGAGTTGAGTTCGTTGACCAGCACCTGGCCATCGCCGGTGAGGAACACGTCGACCCGCGCCAGGCCCGAGCAGCCCAGCACCTGGAAGGCTTCCACGGCGAGCTGGCGGATGCGTTCGCAGGCCGCGGCATCGATGTCCGCCGGCACCACCACCCGGGCGGCGTCTTCGTCGATGTACTTGCTGTCGTAGGAGTAGAAGCCGCCACGCACCACGATCTCGCCACAGCCGCTGGCGATGGGCTCGTCGTTGCCAAGCACCGCGCACTCGATCTCGCGGCCGTTCACCGCGGCCTCCACCAGCACCTTGTCGTCGAAGGCCAGGGCCTGTTGCACGGCGGCGACGTAGCCGGCCTCGTCCTCGACCTTGCTCACGCCCACCGAGGAACCCAGGTTGGCCGGCTTGACGAACAGCGGCAGGCCCAGTTGGCGCTGCGCCTCGGCGAAGGGCGTGCGCGCGGCGGTGGCGCGGGTCAGGGTGATGAAGGGGGTGATGGCGATGCCGGCGTCGCGCAGCAGGCGCTTGCTCACGTCCTTGTCCATGCAAATGGCCGAGCCGAGCACGTCAGCGCCGACGAAGGGGATGTCGGCCATGCGCAGCAGGCCCTGCAGGCAGCCGTCCTCGCCCTGGGTGCCGTGGACGATGGGGAAGATCACGTCGACGTGGTCGAGCAACTGCCGGCTACCGGTTTCCACCAGCTGCCGCTCGGCCTTGCCGGGCACCACGGCCAGCTCGCGGTTGGAGCGATTGAGCGCGATCAGCGCCGGGTTCTCCTGGTTGAGCAGGTAGTCGGAGGCGTCGTTCAGGTGCCAGCGGCCGTCCTTGTCGATGCCGATCAGCACCGGCTCGAACCGCGAGCGGTCCAGGGCATCGACTATGTTCTTCGCCGACTGCAGCGATACCTCATGCTCCGCCGAACGCCCACCGAAAATCACCCCGACACGCAACTTGCCCATGACTGCCTCCAGCTTGCTGATGGGCGCTTCTTATCATGGTGGGGGGGATTTTTATAGGAGCGGTGGTCGGGTGAGAGAGCTTGCGGAGGGTGCCTACCGGGTACCTGGGTGCTCGGGCTTGGCTCCGCTCCCTCTCCCTAACCCTCTCCCTAAAGGGAGAGGGGACCGTTTGGAGTGCGTGGGTATTCCTGAGTCAGCCGGCAGCACCGAAGGTTTCCGGCTGGAACCATTCCTCCTCTCGGCACGGACAAGCCCCCTCTCCCTTCAGGGCGGGGCGCGCAGCCGAGGGCTGGGGAGAGGGCGCTCTTGAACACAGCACCTACGCCGCCGGCAAACACCATTCGCGAGCAAACTCGCTTACGAAAAGCCGAAAGCTGAAAGCTGAAAGCTGAAAGCTGAAAGCTGAAAGCCAGAAAGCCGGAAAGCCAAAAGCACGGACAGCCTCAAACCACCGCCAGGTGCATCTTGCGCCGCGGCGGCGGGAAGGCCGCGTCCAGCTTCGCCAGGTCCTCCCCATCCAGCCGCAGCTGCAGCGCCGCCGCATTGTCGCGGACATGCACAGCCTCCACCGCCTTGGGAATGACGATCACCCCTTCCTGGCGGATCAGCCACGCCAGGGCCACCCGCGCCGGAGTGGCGCCGTGGCGTTCGGCCACTTCGCGCAGGGTGGCGTTGCGCAGCAGGCGGCCGCCCTGGCCCACCGGGCAGTAGGCCATCAGCGGCATGCGCTGTTCCTGGCACCAGGGCAGCAGGTCCCATTCGATGCCGCGTTCTTCCAGGCTGTATTGCACCTGGTTGGTGGCGCAGTGCAGGGCGCCCAGTTCCCGCATGTCGTCGAGGTCGAAGTTGGAGACGCCCCAGCGGCGAATCTTGCCGTCCTGGCGCAGGCGTTCGAAGGCCTCGACGGTTTCCTCCAGTGGGTACTGGCCGCGCCAGTGCAGCAGGTAGAGGTCCAGGCAGTCGGTGCCCAGGCGCTTCAGGCTGCGCTCGCAGGCCGCCGGCACGCCGCGGGCGCTGGCGTTGTGCGGGTAGACCTTGCTGACCAGGAAGACCTGCTCGCGCAGGCCGCGGATGGCTTCGCCGACCACCTCTTCCGAGCCGCCCTCGCCGTACATCTCGGCGGTGTCGATCAGCGTCAGGCCCAGCTCGATGCCTTCGCGCAGGGCCGCCACCTCGCGCTTGCGCGCCGCCCTGTCCTCGCCCAGACGCCAGGTGCCCTGGCCGATGGCCGGGACGTAGGCGCCATCGGCGAATACCACCTCTTTCATGCCTTGCTCCTTCTTCGTTCAATGCCAGGGGTCGTAGGTGCCGAAGCTCCACACGTGGCCCTCGGGGTCGCGGCAGGTGAAACCCTGGCCGCCGTAGTCCTCGTCGCGGATGTCGATGACCATCCGCGCGCCGGCGTCCAGCGCGCGGCGGTACAGGGCCTCGGCGTCGGGCACCAGCAGGTACAGGCTCTGGGTGCAGCCGCCGACGTCCTCGGGCCGGCGCATCAGCCGGCCATACTCGTTGTCCACCGCCGAGCCCAGCATCAGCATGCCGCTGCCGTCGGGCAGGCACAGCTGGGCATGGGCCACGCCGCCTTCGCCGTCGTCCACCACCAGTTGGCGGACGAAGCCGAAGGTGTCGCACAACCATTGGATGGCCGCCGGCGCGTCGCGGTAGCGCAGGCAGGGGATCAGGCGGGGATGGCTGGCCATGGCGGTCTCCTCGTGGCGCTGGGGCCCACACAGCATAGACCGCGCCCCGTCACAGGCGCAGGCGCCAGCGGCCGTTGCGGACCAGGCGCAGCACGCCCAGCGGTTCGACGTCGATGGCGTTGAACGCCGCCGCATCGGCCCGCAGCACGTGCAGCGCGGCGGCGCGCAGCACCGCGGGATGGCTGACGACGATGAAGTGGCCGTCCTCGTCGAAGGCATCGAGCCAGGCGCCCACGCGCTCGCACAACTGCACCTGGGATTCGCCGCCGTGGGGCGCGGCGACGGGGTCCGTCAGCCAGGCGGCCAGGTCCTGCGCTGCCGTGGCCTGAAGGGCCTCCAGGCTTTGTCCGCGCCAGGCGCCGTAGTCGCAGTCGCGCAGGGCTTCCACCAGCTGCGGCTCGGCGCCCCAGGCGGCGGCGGTCTGCCGGGCGCGCAGCTCGGGGGCGCAGAGCACCCGGCGCGGCGCCTTGAGCCCGGCGCGACGCTCGGCCAGGCGTTCGTCCTGGCCCGGCTCCAATGGCTCGTCGGCCTGGGCGAAGCAGCCCTGGCGCTGGGCGGCGGTGCGCCCGTGGCAGACGAAGCTCAGGCGGCTCGGCATCGAATTCTCTCCCATTCGCAGGCGCCGGGGTTTACACTGCCCGACGCTCTCGTAGCACTTTGTTACTTGGAAGGAAGCCGGTGAAAACCCGGCACGGTCGCGCCACTGTATTCGGTCCCGGCACCGAGAGTCAGACCCTTCCCCACAAAACGAACCGCCAACCGTTTCAGGACGCGCAATCCTAGGAGGTTTCCATGGCTCATTCAGCCACCCACGCCGATACCGGCACATCGCTCCCCGTCATCCCGCTTTCCGAGCTGCTGCCCTGGGCCATCTTCGGCGGCCTGCTGCTGCTCCTGGCGCTGTACTTCGTCGGCGCCGAACAGGGCGCCACCTCGATGTTCAAGGGCATGTACGTGCACGAATTCGTCCACGACGGCCGCCACCTGCTGGGCTTCCCCTGCCACTGACCCGGGGACACCCTGACATGACTGGAAAACTCCTGCTGCGCGGGATGCTCGTCGGCGTCCTGGCGGGCCTGATCGTCTTCGCGTTCGCCTTCGTCTTCGGCGAGCCCCAGGTGGACCGCGCCATCGCCTTCGAAGAACAGATGTCGGCCCTGCACGAGGCCGAGGAAGCCACCAGCGGCGGCGCCGCCCACGACCACGAGGAAGAGCTGGTCAGCCGCGAGGTCCAGGCCAGCTTCGGCCTGCTCACCGGCGTGGTGGTCTACGGCGCCGCCATGGGCGGGCTGTTCGCCCTGGTGTTCGCCTACGGCCTGGGCCGCACCGGGCGCCTGAGCCCGCGCGCGCTGAGCGCCCTGCTGGCCCTGGCGGCCTTCGTCGCCCTGTACCTGGTGCCGAGCCTGAAATACCCGGCCAACCCGCCGTCGGTGGGCGACCCGGAGAGCATCCGCCAGCGCACCGCGCTGTTCTTCCTGATGATCGCGCTGTCCATCGCCGCCGCCGTCATCTCGCTGAACCTGGGCCGCCGCCTGCTCGCCGAGCACGGCGCCTGGACCGGCGCCGTCGCCGGCATCGCCGTGTACCTGGGCATCTGCGCCGTCGCCGGCCTGCTGTTCCCGGCGGTGCGCGAAGTGCCGGCGGACTTCCCGGCCGACCTGCTGTGGCAGTTCCGCCTGGTGTCCCTGGGCATCCAGGCGATCCTCTGGAGCACCGTCGGGCTGGTGTTCGGCTGGTGGATCGAATCCCGGCCGCTGAGTCAATCGCTCATAGGAAAGGCCTGACCGCCTCCGGCCAGCCATTTTCCGCCGCGGGTCCCGTCATCGGGACCCGCTTTCCTACCCCACCATCTCCCCGCTTTTTCCAGACACCCTCCCCCATCGGCACTGTAGACAAAGCCGTCGATTCTTGAGGCCTGCAAGGCCTACATCGGCCTACAAAAAACACCTTCTCGATCTGGCGAATAAGCCTACGAACCCAGCAGCAGTTTCAGATAGTTCGACTTGGTCATTCCTGGGGAAAATTTCCGCAATTCCCTTAGCGAGGCCAAGACCATGCCGCATCACAAGCTCAAGTACGTCCTAGCCACCGCCTTCGCCCTGCCCCTGAGCCAGGCCGCGGCGGACATCAAGGGCCAGGTGGGTGTCGTCCTGGAGGTTTCCAAAGGCTGCCAGGTGACCCAGGGCAGCGCCTCCAGCGAAGGCATCCTCAACTTCGGTACGCTCAACTTCCCCCGGACCAGCCCGACCTGGACCCGCGCGCTCAAGGCACGCCTGGCCGGCCCGGACGGCAACAGCCTTCAGGTCACCTGCGACCCGGTCACCACTTTCTTCAATGTCATCATCGACGGCGGCCTGCGCGGTGACCGCTCACTGCTCAACGGCAGCGGCACCGACACGGTCAGCTACTTGCTGTACCGGGACTCCGCCGGCAAGAGCCCCTATGTCATCAACAGAGGGGCAACCTTCAGGGTTCCCGCCGACGGCAAGGCCGTGGATGTGCCGATCTACGGCACCATCGCACCGAACGCCAACGCCAAGGGCAGCGGCGTCTACAGGGACACGCTGACCCTCACCCTGGAATTCTGAGGCCGCTGCCGCAATCGCCCAGGGCGAAACCGGCCGGTCCTTCCCCGCCATGACGCTTCCTCACCTGCTGCCTCGCGCCGCGGCGACCGGGCTGGCCCTGCTGCTAGCCAGCCTGCTGCAGGCGCCGGGCAGCGATGCCGCCACCCGGGCCGGCTTCCGCGTCTCCGCCAGCGTTACCCAGGGCTGCCTGGTCAACCATGCGCCGCCCGGCAACGGCGGCAACCTGGGCAACCTCGGCCGCTTGGACTTCGGCCGCCATCCGGCCACTTCCACGGCCAGGATCGGCGCCCAGCTGACGCCCAATGGCGCCATCACTCTCGCCTGCACCCCCGGCATCGCCCTGCGTATGACGGTCGATGGCGGCCAGCACGCCACCGGTGGCCTGCGCCACCTTGGCGCGGGCAACGCGCGGCTGGCCTATCGCCTGTACGCCGATGCCGGCCTCAGCCGGGAAATCCCCATCGGCGGCAACCTGAGCATCGACTACGGCAACCCCGACGACATCCGCCTGCCGATCCATGCCGCCCTCCAGTTGCCCGGCAACCAGTCCGCCGGGCGTTACCAGGACCGGCTCACCGTGACCCTGTCATGGTGAGCGCGCCAGGAGCCCCGTGATGCCCTTGCCCGATACCCGCCTGCGCTTCGTCGCGGCCCTGCTCGCCGCCCTCGCCCTGCCGGCCGCCACGGCCCGCGCCGCCAGCTCGATCCTGATCTGGCCGATCGACCCGGTGCTGGAACACGACCAGCGGGCCAGCGCGCTCTGGCTGGAAAACCGCGGCGCCGAGCCGGCCCAGTTGCAACTGCGCATCTTCGCCTGGAGCCAGGCCGGCGGCGAGGAGCACTTCCAGGCGCAGCGCGAGGTGGTCGGCAGCCCGCCGATGCTGCGCATCCCGGCGGGGGCCAGGCAACTGGTGCGCCTCACCCGCCTGGCGCCGACCGCCCCCGGCAGCGAGCGCGCCTACCGCATCGTCATCGACGAGATTCCCGCGCCGCAGGCCCAGCAGCCAGCGGCCGAGGGCAGCGACATCCGCTTCCAGCTGCGCTATTCGGTGCCGCTGTTCCTCTACGGCGACGGGCTCGGCGCGAAGGACGCGACGGCCGCACGGCTGGACTGGCGCCTGGTCGACGAAGGCGGCCGCACCTACCTGGAGGTGCGCAACCGCGGCGCGGTGCATGTCCGCCTGACGCGGGCGGCCATCGAACAGGGCGACGGTACCCTGCCGGTGGGCGACGACCTGCTCGGCTACGTGCTGGCCGGCAGCGCCATGCGCTGGCCAATGCCGCGCAAGCCCGCCAGCGGCGGGCGCCTGTGGGCCGAGATCAATGGCGTGCGCGGCGAGATTCCCGCCGCGGCGCCCTGAAGCATGGGCAGGCAGACGCGCCCCTGGCTGCCGCTGCTCACCGGCGCCACCCTGCTGTTCGAGGCGGAACGCCTGTCGAGTGCGCCGCTGCCACCGCCGCCCCGGGATGCGGGCGCCCTGTCCGACGACCAGCAACTCTACCTGGAGCTGCTGGTGAACCTGCGCACGAGCGGCCAGGTGGTGGCGGTGACGTTGCGCCAGGGCCGCTTCTGGGTCGAGGCCGCCGACCTGCGCGCGGCCGGCCTGCCGGTGCCGCGCGGCGGCCAGGTCGATGTCGGCGGCCTGCCCGGCGTCGAGGTGCGCTACGAGGCCGCCAGCCAGCGCCTGCTGCTGCAGGTGCCGCCGCAGTGGTTGCCCGAGCAGCAGCTCGGCCAGGCGCGCGCCACCGGCTACGTGCCGGCACGCAGCAGCTTCGGCGCTCTGCTCAACTACCAGTTCTACGCCAGCAGCCCGCGACGCGGCCAGGATACGAGCACGGCCTGGGCCGACCTGCGCCTGTTCGGCGGCTTCGGCGTCTTCAGCCACAGCGGCGTCTACCAGCAGGTCCATGACGGTTCGGCACAGCCCAGCCGCTACCTGCGCTACGACAGCAACTGGCGCTACGACGACGAGGAACGCCTGCTGACCTACGAGGCCGGCGACCTGGTCAGCCGCTCCCTGGCCTGGAGCACGCCGGTGCGCCTGGGCGGGCTGCAGTTGTCGCGCAACTTCGCCATCCGCCCCGACGTGCTGACCTACCCGCTGCCGCGCTTCGCCGGCGAAGCGGCGTTGCCCAGCACCCTGGACCTGTTCATCGACGGCTACCGCAACGGCCGCTTCGAACTGCAGCCCGGCCCCTTCAGCATCGGCAACCTGCCCTACATCAACGGCGCCGGCCAGGCGGTGCTGCAGACCACCGACGCCCTGGGCCGCCAGATCTCCACCAGCGTGCCCTTCTACGTCAGCAGCGACCTGCTGCGCCCGGGCCTGAGCGACTTCTCCCTGGGCCTGGGCAACCTCCGGCGCGGCTATGGCCAGGACAACTTCGCCTACGGGCCAGGCGCCTTCACCGGCGCCCTGCGCCACGGCCTGAGCGACACCTTCACCCTGGAGGCCCAGGCCGAAGCCGCCGCCGGCCTCGCCCAGGCCGGCCTGGGCGGCATGCTGCGCCTGGGCACCCTGGGCGTGCTCAACGGCGCCATCAGCCACGGCCAGCACGGCGGCGACGGCGGACGGCAACTGAGCTTCGGCTACCAGTACAACGCGCGGCGCTTCAGCTTCACCGTGCAACGCCTGCAGCGCGATGCCGACTACAGCGACCTGGCCCGCTACGACGACACCCGGCAGCGCCCCCGGCGCCGCCAGGACGACGACGATGACCGCTACTGGCGCCTACGCCCCAGCCGCAGCAGCACCCAGGCCACCGCCAGCGTGACGCTGGACGACTGGGGCAGCCTGGGCGCCGGCTATTTCGACGTCGAGGCCGGCGACGGCAGCCGCACCCGCCTGCTCAACCTGTCCTGGAGCCGGCCGCTGTGGGGCGATGCCAGCCTCTACCTGTCCGCCAACCGCGAGCTGGGCAACGGCAAATGGAGCAGCGCCGTGCAACTGGTGGTGCCGTTCGACCTGCGCGGCACCCTCAGCGTCGGCGTCGAACGCAGCGCCAGCGGGGACGGCAGCCGCCGCGTCGACTACAGCGAGTCGGCGCCCAGCGAGGGCGGTTTCGGCTGGAACCTCGGCTACGTCGACAACGGCCGGGCCGACGACTGGCGCCATGCCGCGCTGAACTGGCGCGGCGACCGCCTGCAGCTCCAGGGCGGCGTCTATGGCAGCGCGCGGGAGCAGACCCACTGGGCCGACGCCAGCGGTTCGCTGGCCTGGATGGACGGCGCGCTGTTCCCCGCCAACCGCGTGCACGACGCCTTCGTGCTGGTCAGCACCGACGGCCAGGCCGGCGTTCCGGTGCGCTACGAGAACCAGTTGGTTGGCCACACCAACGCCGACGGCCACCTGCTGGTGCCCTGGAGCAGCGCCTACTACGCCGGCAAGTACGAGATCGACCCGCTGGGCCTGGCCTCCAACGTCGTGGCGCCGCTGGTGGAGCAGCGCGTGGCGGTGCGCTCCGGCAGCGGCTACCTGCTGCGCTTCCCGCTGCAGCGGGTGCTGGCCGCCAGCCTGCTGCTGCACGACAGCCACGGCCGGCCGCTGCCGATCGGCGCCCAGGCCCGCGTCAACGGTGGCCCGCCGGTGCCCATGGGCTGGGACGGGCTGGTCTACCTGGAACACCTGCAGGCGCACAACCGCCTGCGCGTAAGCCTGCCCGACGGCCAGGCCTGCAGCCTGGTCTTCGACCTCGACCCGCAGGCCGAAGAACTGGCGCAGCTGGGCCCGTTGCCCTGCCGCTGAACCCCGGAGTCGACCATGACCATACCGCGCTACCTGCTCCCCCTCCTGGCCCTGGCGCCACTCACCGGCCTGGCCCATACCGTGACCGAGCAATGCAAGCCCAACCCCGGCAACGCGAGCTTCGGCACCCACGGCTCGATGACCATCGCCAACGGGGCCCCGGCCAGGCAGCTCTCCGGCGGCGCCCAATGCAGCCTCAAGGGCTATCCGATCCGCGAGAACTGGATACGCCTGCTCCCGGAGAACCTCAACGGCGGCGTGCTGCGCAACGCCGCCACGGGCGACACCATCCCCTTCGAGCTGTACGGCGACGCCGGCCTGACCCAGCGCCTGCAGCAGGGCCTGTTCTACGACTATTCCCGCTTCCCGTTTCCCGGCGGCACGCCGGACGTCTCGCAATTCCCCCTGCACGCCCGCCTGCGCCCGGCCAACGTGGCGCCCGGCACCTATACCGCCACCATCCAGCTGCGCTGGCACTGGCGCATCTGCGTGGCCGGCCGGGTGCTGGGCGCCTGCTATTTCCCCGGCTGGGACATCACGCCCGGCGTAAGCGGCGGCTGCCTGCTGGAAGTCTGCACCTCGGCGCCGACCGACTGGGGCACGGGCGTGCTCACCAGCCTGCAACTGACGGTGCAGGTCCGCCGCGACTGCCAGCTCAACGCGCCCGCCGTGAACTTCGGCAGCGCGCCGCTGATCGCCGGCTTCCGCCCGGTGCAGCAGCGCATCCAGGTGCGCTGCTCCAAGGGCACGAGCTACGACGTCGGCCTGAGCGACGGCGTCAACGCCAGCGGCGGCCAGCGGCACATGGCCAGCGGCGGCAACCGCCTGGCCTACGAGCTGTACAAGTCGAGCAGCGGCAGCGAGCGCTGGGGCTCTGCGGGCACTGAAAGGCGCCCCAGCAGCAGCGCCGAACTGAACCCCGGCAGCCTCGACGGCCTCACCTACCAGGGCTTCGACTACCGCGCGGAAATCCTTCCCGACCAGCCCACGCCGCCAGCCGGCACCTACAGCGACAGCGTGGTGGTGGATGTGCGCTTCTGAGCGTGCTCAGGGATACAGGGCCTCGGCCAGCGACCGCGCCGCGCGGCCGCTTTCCACGCCCGGCACCAACTGGCTGAACGGCAACGTCACGAAGCGCCCTTCGCGCACCGCGCGCAGCCGCGAGAGCAGCAGGTGCGCGCGCAGGTAGCGGACCTTCTCCGCCGCCGGCGACCAGCGCGCATCGGCCAGCAGGATCACGTCCGGGTCGCCCGCGAGCAGCGTCTCGGGACTGGCCAGGTAGCCGCGCAGCGCTACCGCCTCGAACAGGTTGCGCGCCCCGGCGGCGCGCAGCAGCTCGCTGACAAAGCCGCGCCCGCCCTGGCTGGCCAGGCCGCCGTCGCTGCTGTCGAGGTAGAACACCCGCAGCGGCGCGCGGCCGTCAGCCCTGGCAGCCGCCGCGCGCAGGTCGGCCTGCTGGGCGTCGATCAGCGCCTGGGCCCGTGGCTCGGCGCCGAGCAGCCGGCCCAGGGTGCGCAGGTCGTCGCGCACGTTGCCGAAGCCATCTCCCGTGCGCTGAGCACAGGCCGCCTCCAGCAGGTAGCTGGCGATCCCGGCGGCGGCCAGTTCGGCGCGCCCGCGCCCGGGGTCGAAGGCCGTGGCGAAGCCGCCCACCACCAGGTCCGGGCGCAACGCATAGAGCAGTTCGGTGGACGGATAGCGCGCCGACACCACGGGCACGCCGCGGTAGCGGTCGCCCTGCAACTGCGGCCCCGGGTCGTCCAGATAGGCCACGCCCGCCAGCCGCTCCCCGGCGCCCAGTTCCAGCAGCAGGTCGGCGGCATGCTGGTTGAGCGCGAGGATGCGCTCGGGCGCCTTGGCCAGGTGCCAGGTCTCGCCGCAGTTGCGGTAGTCCTCGGCGGCCAGGGCCGACGCCGCCACCAACAGCCCCAGCAGCAGGGCGAAGCCTTTCATGGCGCGCCCTCGATCAGCAGTTCGGCCACCGGCTCGCCGCCCGCCAGGTGCTGCTCCACCACCCGCAGCACCTGGGCCTCGTCATGCACGCCATACCAGCAACGATCCGGGTAGACCGTCAGCAGCGGCCCGCGATTGCACGGGAACTGGCAACCGGTGCGGGTCAGCAGCACGCCTTCGGCGGTTTCGATCAGCTCGCGCCTGGCCAGTTCGCGGCGCAGCGACTTCCACAAGGGCAAGGCGCCGCGGCGCACACAGCGCGGGCCGGTGCAGAGGAACACCTGGCGCTTGTGCGGCGGCGGCGCCGACCAGTCCGGTTGTTCCGGCACCGGGCCGACGGCGCGGCATTCCAATTGCTGGCGGCCGTCGTCGATGGCCGCGCCGACCAGCCGGGCGTCCAGGCCACGGCGGCCGAGGGCGGAGGCGGTCAGCCGCGGGCACGGCGCCTGGGGAAAGTCGCCGGCCAGCTGCGCCACCTCGCCGCGCAGCCAGTCGAGGTAGGCGCCGTCGCTGGCCGGTTCCATATCCACCAGCAGCAGCGCCCTGCCCGCTTGCAGGTGCGTGCGGATGGCCGGCCACAGGGCATCGAAGCCGTCGCTGGTATCGACCAGCGTCACGGCACGGTGGGTTGCCGCCAGCTCGGCGCGCAAGGCCTCGCCCTGGGCGCCCGCGAGGGGGCCGACGATCAGCAGCGCCTGGTCCATGGCCACCTCAGAAGCTGAAGGTGTAGCGCAGCTCGGCGGTGCGCGGGCGGCCCAGGTTGTCCACCTGGCGGATGCCGTTGGTGGTGCGGCTGGTGGCGTAGTCGCGGTCCAGCAGATTCTCCAGCAGCAGGCTCAGGCGGTGACGGCGGGCGCCGTCCAGGTAGCGGTAGGCGTCGCCGTCGAGCACCCTGTAGTGGCCGTAGTCGTCGCCCTGGGGGCTGACGATGGAGCCGACGTAGCGCAGCGCCATGCCGAAGCCCCACGGGGCCTGGTCGTAGCCCAGGCGGGTGCGGGCGAAGAAGTGCGGGATGTTGTTCACGGTCACGCCCTCGCGGGTGTCCACCAGGTTGCGGGTGGCGTCGGCGTCCAGTTGCCAGTGCTCACCCAGCCGCCACTGGCCGTTGGCCTCGATGCCGCGCACCTCGATCTCGCCGTCGCCGTTCACCCACTGGTCGCCGGCCAGGGTGATGAGGTCCTTTATCTCGCGGCGGAAGATGGTGACGCTGCCGCTCCAGGGCTGGCCGAACAGCGCGCCGCTGTAGTCCAGGCCCAGCTCGGCGTTGCGGCTGCGCTCAGGCTTGAGGTCGCGGTTGCCGATCTCGCTGCCCGGCTCGTTGACGAACAGCTGCTCGGCGTTGGGCAGCTTGAAGGCGGTGCCCAGCTGGCCGCGCAGCTTGAGCTGGTCGCTGAGGTCGTAGAGCGAGGTGAGCATCCACACGGTGGCGCCCTCGCCGCCGCTCATTTCCTCGCGGCGCACGCCCAGGCTGGGGTGCCAGTTCGGCAGCAGGTCCAGCTGCGGGCGCAACTGCGCGTACAGGGCGTGGGACTCGGCCTTGTCGTTGTCGATGACCAGCACGTCGTCCTGGCCCTTGTACCACTGGTTGTCGCTGCCGAAGACCAGCTCGTGGCCGCCGGCCAGGCGCGCCTTGCCCTCCAGCTGCGCGCCCCAGTCGGTAAAGCCCCAGTAGTCGTTGTGGTTGAGCGTGCGGGTGCCGCCGCCGGCGAGGTTGTAGATGCGCGTGTAGCGGGTGTCCCAGTCGTTCAGGTGGGCCTTGGCGAACCAGCTGAAGTCGTCGTTCAGGCGCTGCTCGAAGGTCGCCGTGGCGATCTGCTGGATGCGGTCGTTGCTGGTGTGGTGGTTGTCCGCCGGGCGGGCGAAGTCCAGGTCGGCGTCGGCGTACTGGTAGAACAGCTCCAGGCGCGAGCTGTCGCCGAAAGCCTGGATGGCCTTGGCGCCGAACACGTTGACGTCGTAGGAGCGGCGCTTGTCGCTGACGGTGGCGGTCATGTCCTGTTCGCGGAACGGCTTGTAGCCGTCGGAGCGGTTGTGGCTGACGTAGGCCAGCAGGCCGAGGTCGCCCAGGCCGTTCTCCAGCACCTTCTCCACCCTCGCATCGCCGTTGCGCCCGCGGAAGCTGTCCAGGCCCAGGTTGACCTCGCCGGAAGCCTCGCGGCTGCGTGCGCTGCGGGTGACGATGTTGATCACCCCGGACACCGCCTGGGTGCCGAACAGCAGGCCCTGGCCGCCCTTGAGCACCTCGATGCGCTCCACCGCGGTGGTCGGCAGGGTGTCCAGGTAGAGGCCGCCGTACAGGCGGTTGTTCAGGCGCACGCCGTCGAGCAGGATCAAGGTGTCGTCGTTGCGCCCGCCCAGCAGCGAGTAGGTGCCGTAGTCGAAGGGACCGTTCTTCGGCGCCACGAACAGGCCCGGCACGTACATCTGCAGCACGCGGGTGATGTCGGCGCTGGGGCCGGCGCGCTCGATCTGCTCGCGCTCGATGACTTCGAGCTTGCTGCCGTAGCGGGCCATCTCGGCGACGGTGGTGGACTCCACCGAAGGGGCGCTGACGATTTCATCGCGCAGGCCCAGGGGCTCGGCGTTCAGGCAGGGGCTCAGGCACAGGCCGGCGAGCCAGGGGGCAAGCCGAAGTGCGGATTCGGAAGAAGGGAAGTGCAAGGTGATCGCCTCGAAACGGGAATTTCGCAGGCGGCGCAGCGAGTTCCGGCGCGAGCGCGTCCGGAATCCGGCTCACGCCCGCCCACCGCGGGTTTGCCAACAACGCTCCAGGCCGGTCTCCGGGCTTGCGAGGGTTCTGGAGCATCCGCCTTCCCATGCCTGAGCACAGTGGCCTCGTGGATGCCCCGCTCGCTTACCGTTGCGGGGGCAGCGCCGGACTGATCGCCAAGGGCGACGCACCGGCTTCCCGTTTCACCTCACGCACGGCGGCGTGAGGCACCTGGAACGGCCCGCATCTGATCATTGGTGCGACGGGGCGTCAAGGGCAGCCCTTTACAGCATGCTTCCGCTTCCGGGCACAGCCCGTGATGCCTTTCCTTCCGCCGTGGAAGCTTTCCGCTATCATCGGCGGACCTTTCCCGACGCTCGAAAAGGACCTCCCATGTCGGTTTCCTCCCTGGTCACCCTGCTCGTCCTCGCCGTGCTGTTCTTCGGCGTCATCGCCATCTACAACCGCCTGGTGAACCTGCGCGCCCGCTACCGCAACGCCTTCGCGCAGATCGAGGTGCAGCTCAAGCGGCGCTACGACCTGATCCCCAACCTGGTGGAAACCGCCAAGGCCTACCTCAGGCACGAACGGGAAACCCTGGAGGCGGTGATCGCCGCGCGCAATGCCGCGGTGGCCGGGCTCAAGGCCGCCGCCAGCCAGCCCGGCGCCGCCGCCGGCCTGGCCCAGCTGGCCAACGCCGAGGGCGCCCTGGGCGGCGCGCTGGGGCGGCTCAACGTGACCATGGAGGCCTACCCGGACCTCAAGGCCTCGCAGAACCTGCAGCAGCTCACCGAGGAGCTGTCGAGCACCGAGAACAAGGTGGCCTTCGCCCGTCAGGCCTACAACGACGCGGTGATGGAGTACAACGCCTACCGCCAGTCGTTCCCCGCCGTGGTGCTGGCGGCGAACTTCGGCCACAAGGCCGAGGTCGCGCAGCTGGAGTTCGCCGACAGCAAACAGATCCAGGACGCACCCAAGATCGCCTTCTGACGGGCGGTGCGCGCGATGAACTTCTTCCAGCACCAGGACCGCGCCCGCCGCCAGACCGGCCGGCTGATCCTGCTCCTGGCCGCGGCGGTGGCCTGCCTGGTGACGCTCACCAGCCTGGTCCTGGGCTGGCTCTGGCGCCACATCGGCGAGCCCGCCAGCCACTGGACCTCGCCGCAGCGCCTGCCCGACCTCGAACTCTACCTGTGGGTGGCGCTGGTGGTGGTCGGCGTGGTGGTGGTCGGCGCCTGGTACAAGCACCGCCAGCTGCGCCTGGGCGGCCGCGCCGTGGCCGAGCGCCTGGGCGGCCGGCTGATCAACCTGGACGCCCGCGACGCCGATGAGCGCCGGGTGCTCAACGTGGTCGAGGAAATGGCCATCGCCTCGGGCACCCCGGTGCCGCCGGTGTACCTGCTGGAGGACAGCGGCATCAACGCCTTCGCCGCCGGCCTGACGCCGCGCGACGCGGTCATCGGCGTCACCCGCGGGACCATCGCCCTGCTCAGCCGCGACGAGCTGCAGGGGGTGATCGCCCACGAGTTCAGCCACATCCACCACGGCGACATGCGCCTGAACACCCGCCTGGTGGCGCTGCTGCACGGCATCCTGCTGCTGGGCCTGATCGGCGAGACCATGGTCCGCGGCCTGTGGGACAGCCACCGCGCCGACGACGTGGCGCGCATCCGCATGCAGCGCAGCAACGCCGGCAATGACAGCGGCTCCGGCTCGGCCCTGGGCTTCATCGCGCTGGCCTTCGTCGCCGGCCTGTGCCTGTGGGGGCTGGGCTCGGTCGGGACCTTCTTCGGCAGCCTGATCAAGGCCGCGGTGAACCGCCAGCGCGAATATCTCGCCGACGCCTCCGCCGTGCAGTTCACCCGCAACCCGGCCAGCATCGCCGGGGCGCTGAAGAAGGTCGGCGGCTACGGCTCGCTGCTCGGCGCCCTGCACCGCGCCGAGTTCAGCCACCTGTACTTCAGCGACGGCCTGGCCAACCACTGGTTCGGCCTGGCCACCCACCCGCCGCTGGAGGCGCGCATCCGCCGCATCGAGCCGGGCTGGGACGGCCTCTACTCGAAGCTGGAGCCGCGCCTGGACACCCCGCTGGTGGACCGCGAGACCTGGAACGCCGCCCTGCGCGGCTACCCCTCGGGCGCTGCATTGGCGTCGGTCGAGGCCATCGGCGAGCCGGCCGGGGCGCACCTGGAGCAAGCGCGGCACACCCTGCAGCGGCTGGATGAAAGCCTGCGGACGGCGGCGCACAAGGTCGATGGCGCGCAGGCCTTGGTCTACGGCCTGTTGCTGGACGCCGAAGCGCTGGCCCGCGCCCAGCAATTGCAACTGCTCAAGCCGCGCCTGGAGCTGGGCGTGGCCTTCCAGTTCGACCGCCTGGAGGAGCACCTGCACGCCCTCGATCCGGGCCAGCGCCTGCCTCTGCTGGACCTGGCCATGCCGGCGCTGAAGCAGCTGGACGCCACCCAGGTGACGAGCCTGCTGGGCAACATGGCGCTGCTGATCAAGGCCGACCGCCGGGTGAAGCTGCTGGAGTGGACGCTGCTGCGCATCGTCGAACGCAACCTGCGCCCGGCCCCGGCGCGCATCGGCAACCTGCCGCTGGCCGAACTGGGCGACGAGGCGGCGGTCCTGCTGGCCTTCCTCGCCGGCGTCGACGGAGCCGAAGCGGCCCATGCCGAACAGGCCTTCGCCCAGGCCTGGGCCAGCCTGCCCTTCGCCGTGCGGCAGCCGCCGCAGGCCGGCACCCTGCGCGAGCTGGAAGCGGCGCTGCGGCGCCTGGCGCAACTGCGCCCATTGCAGAAACCGCAGCTGCTCAAGGCCATGGTCCGCTGCGGCGAATACGACGGGCGCATCAGCGTGGCCGAGGCGGAACTGCTGCGCGCGGTGGCCGACATCCTCGATTGCCCGATGCCGCCGTTGCTGGCGGATACGGCTTTTCGTAGGAGCGGACTCTGTCCGCGATAGCCGGAGGTTCCGGCGCGATTCGCGGATAAGATCCGCTCCTACGCTGCCCCACCCGCGCCATTCCCATGTAGGAGCGCGCCCTGCGCGCGATTTCGCGGGCAGGGCCCGCTCCTACAGTTGTCGTGAGGCATGGAGTTTCCTCTCCGTCCGCGATTCGCCACACAAAAGAAAAGGGCCTCCGAAGAGGCCCTTTGTCATTTCACCGCTACGCTCACGCGCCGCTGGCGACCGCGCCCTGCTCGCCCTTGGGCGCCAGGTCGAACACGCGGTACAGCACCACCAGCAGGACCAGGAAGGCCGGGCCGATGTAGAGGGCGATGCGGGTGTCCTCGAAGAACGCCATCAGCGCCACCACCAGCACCAGGAAGGCCATGGCCAGGTAGGAGCTCAGCGGGTACAGCCACATGCGGAACTGCAGCTTGCCGGCCTCGGCCGGGCTCAGGCCGCGGCGGAACTTCAGCTGCGCCAGCAGGATCATGGCCCAGGTCCAGATGGCGCCGAAGGTGGCGATGGAGGTCACCCAGGTGAACACCTTCTCCGGCACCAGGTAGTTCAGCAGCACGCCGAACAGCAGCGCGACTATGGACAGGATCAGCGCATTGCGCGGCACGCCGCCCCTGGAGGTCTTGGCGAAGACCGCCGGCGCCTGGCCGTGCTGGGCCAGGCTGTAGAGCATGCGCCCGGTGCTGAAGATGCCGCCGTTGCAGGAAGACAGCGCGGCGGTGATCACCACGAAGTTGATGATGCCGGCGGCGGTCTTGATGCCCAGGCGCTCGAAGGTCATCACGAAGGGGCTGCCCTGGGTGCCGATCTCGCTCCACGGGTAGATCGACATGATCACGAAGAGCGCGCCGACGTAGAACAGCAGGATGCGCCAGAACACCGAGTTGATCGCGCCCGGGATGGTCTTCTGCGGGTTCTTCGCCTCGCCGGCGGTGAGGCCGATCATCTCCACGCCCAGGTAGGCGAACATCACCATCTGCAGCGACATCAGCACGCCGGTGATGCCATGGGGCATGAAGCCGCCGTTGCTCCACAGGTTGGAAATGCCGGTGGCCACGCCGCCGTTGCCCAGGCCGAAGACGATCATGCCGCCGCCCACCAGGATCAGCGCGAGGATGGTGACGACCTTGATCAGGGCGAACCAGAACTCGAACTCGCCGAAGGCGCGCACCGCGATCAGGTTGATGGTGCCCATGCTCGCCAGGGCCGCCAGGGCCCAGATCCAGCGCGGCACCTCGGGGAACCAGATGCCCATGTAGATGGCCACCGCGGTGATCTCGGCGACGCAGGTCACCAGCCACAGGAACCAGTAGTTCCAGCCGGTCAGGTAGCCGGCCAGCGGGCCGAGATAGTCCTGGGCGTAGCGGGCGAAGGAGCCGGCCACCGGGTTGTGCACGGCCATTTCGCCGAGGGCGCGCATGATGACCAGGATGGCCAGGCCGCCGATGATGTAGGAGAGCATGATGGCCGGGCCGGCCATCTGGATGGCCTTGGCGGAGCCGAGGAACAGGCCGACGCCGATGCAGGCGCCGAGGGCCATGAGACGGATGTGCCGCTCGTTGAGATCCCGTTGGAGATCGTGGGACGACATGATGGTGCAACCTCGATTTTGTTGTTGGGTATATCAGCGGCGACTCGAAGCGCAATCGGGATGAGGAAGGCCCGCGACGGAAAAAGCGCCGCCGCCGCGCCGGTGGGCACGGGGAGGATTCGTCTGGGGCCTTCCGGGACTGCACACCGGAAGAGGCTGCCCGCCCTTGTGGAGCGGACGTGGGCATTGCGGGAGTGAACCACTGAGGTCGCCGCGGAGTGTTGCACAAGATTGCCGGGGCGTCTGCCCCCTTATGGTGCGAACGAGACCAAAGGCTTACCCAGCCTCGCCCACCAGCTCGGCCTGGCTCAGCACCTCGTACTGCCCTTCGCCGGCCTGACGCGCAGCCTCGATCAGGGCTGGCGAGGCGTCGATGCCCACCACTTCGCAGCCCTGGGCCTCCAGCACCCGGCACAGCCAGCCTTCGCCGCAGCCGATGTCCAGCACACGATGCGGCGAACCTTCCAGCACGGCGCGGACGATGGCCTCGTCGGTGGCCAGGCGGCGGCTGTCGATGCGCTGCTCGCGTACTGCGCGGGTCCAGGCGCCGGCGTTGCTGTCCCAGCTGTGGCGGATGCGGGTGGGGTTGTCGGGCATGGTGGGGGTCCGAGGGGAAAGGGAAGATTCCATTTTAGGTTGTAGGAGCGAGCTTGCTCGCGAAGGGTGTTCTGCTGGTGGCTACGGTGCTTTCGATGGACTCCGTACCCTCTCCCCAGCCCTCTCCCTGAAGGGAGAGGGGGCTAGTCCGTGCCGAGAGAAAGGGGTGGTTCCAGCCGGAAACTTTCGGTGCTGCCGGCTAACTCCAGAGCCCCCGTTTCTGCCCAACGGTCCCCTCTCCCTTCAGGGAGAGGGTTAGGGAGAGGGCGCTCTTCGGGACCTGCACCGCAGCTATCGGGAAACTCCATTCGCGAGCAAGAACTGGACGTCCCCCTCGCTCCTACAAAAGAAAAGCCCGCCCCTCACAACCCCTTCGGCACCGCCAGCCCCTTGGTCGAGGGCCCGCTCTTCAACGGCTGCCGGCACCCCGCATCGCCGAACGGCCCGGACAGCCGCGTCCAGCCCTCCCCCGGCGAGGTCTGGCTGCAGGTCAGGTGGCCGTCCACGCGGCTCTGCCACAGGTAGAACGGCATGGGCGCGGCATGGGCGCTCAGGCTGGCGATCAACGGCAGGAACAGCAGGAACAGGCGCATCGGGTCGTTTTCCAGGTCACTCGTCGGGCATTGTCGCGGCTTGGGCCGGACGAAGGCACGACATTCAGCAGAATTTTCCCCGCCTACTACGCTCAAAGAAAGGGGAGGCCGCTGGCACGGGGGCTTTCGCGGCACCGGGATGGGTGCCGGTCGTCACGTCGGCGGAGACCGCTTACTCAGGCTTTCGCAAGCATGGGCAGGTCGTGATATGGCGCATACGGAGCATACCGGTCAACTGCATTCTCAACCGGGCGTGCCGGAGCCTGGCTTTTCCCCGAAAAAACCCAGCCACCACCGCTTCCTGCTGCTGTTCCTGTTCGTCCTGCCACTGCTGGCGGCGATGGGCGCGGCGCTGCTCTACGAGGCGCATACCTCCAAGCTGCAGGCCCGCGAGCTGGCGCGCCTGGCCGGCGAGCTGACCTGGCAGGTCGGCGCCGGTTCCAGCGACCAGGTGGTCTACCCGAAGGACGGCCCCTTCGACCGCCGCCTGGGCTACCTGCAACTGCCGGACTTCCTGCAGCGCCTGCACGACCGCGACTTCGTCACCCTCGACCAGGCGCGCTTCTCCCCTGCCCTGCTGCAATACGCCGGCTACGGCATGTTCCCGCCCTACGCCGAGAAGGCCCAGGCCGGCGTCGACATCAGCGACTGCCGCGGCCTGCCGATCTACAACTTCCGCTACCCGCAGCGGCTCTACGCCAGCTACGACGCCATCGCCCCGCTGATCGTGCAGAGCCTGCTGTACATCGAGAACCGCGACCTGCTCGACGCCAGCCGCCCCTACCTCAACCCGGCCATCGACTGGAGCCGCTTCACCCAGGCCGCCGTGGCCCAGGCCGGGCGCCTGGTCGGCATGGGCAACCACGCCCCCGGCGGCAGCACCCTGGCCACGCAGATCGAGAAGTACCGCCACTCGGTGGACGGGCGCACCAATTCCATCCGCGACAAGCTGCGGCAGATGGCCTCGGCCAGCGTGCGCGCCTACCAGGGCGGCGCCGAGAACCTGCCGGCGCGGCGCAACGTGGTGCTCACCTACCTCAACTCGGTGCCGCTCTCGGCGCAGCCGGGCTACGGCGAGGTCAGCGGCCTGCCCGACGGCCTGTGGATCTGGTATGGCGCCGACTACCAGCAGGTCAACCGCCTGCTCTCCTCGCCCGTCGGCCAGGGCGCCGAGCTCGAGGCCCAGGGCCGGGCGCTGCGCCAGGTGGTGTCGCTGATGATCGCCCACCGCCGCCCGTCCTATTACCTGGCGCGCGGGCGCAAGCCGCTGGGCGAGCTGACCGACAGCTACCTGCGCCTGCTGGCCCAGGCCGGGGTGATCGAGGCGCCGCTGCGCGATGCCGCCCTGGCCCAGCGCCTGGAGTTCCGCGACCCGCAGAACCAGCCGACGGTGCAGCCGCTGGAGCCGAACAAGGGCGTGAGCCTGGCCCGCACCCGCCTGGCGGGGATGCTCAACGTGCCGCTGTATGACCTGGACCGCCTCGACCTGAGCTTCAGCACCACCCTGCAGGACGAGTTGCAGAACAAGGTCAGCGCCTACCTCAAGCAACTGGCCGATCCGGACTTCGCCTCGCAGATCGGCCTGTTCGGCGAGCACCTGCTGTCCAAGGACAAGACCGCCGACGTGCGCTACAGCTTCGTGCTGTTCGAACGCACCGCCGACGGCAACCGCGTGCGCGTGCAGACCGACAGCACCGACCAGCCCTTCGACATCAACGAGGGCAGCAAGCTGGAGCTGGGTTCCACCGCCAAGCTGCGGGTGCTGTCCAACTATCTGGAGCGCATCGCCGACCAGTACCGCGCCTACAACGGCAAGCCCGCCGCCGAGCTGCGCAAGGTGCCGGTGGAGCCGCTGGACTTCATCAGCCGCTGGTCCATCGACTACCTGATCGCCACCCCCAACGCCGACCTCTCGGCCATGCTCGCCGCGGCCATGCAGCGCAAGTACTCGGCCAGCCCCTACGAGAGCTTCTTCACCGGCGGCGGCGTGCACACCTTCTCCAACTTCCGCAAGGAAGACAACGGGCGCATCCCCACCCTGCTCGAAGCGCTGCGCGAATCCATCAACCTGCCCTTCGTGCGCCTGCTGCGCGACCTGGTGCGCCACGACATGTACCAGAAGGACGGCAACAAGCTGACCGTGCTGCAGGACGACAAGGACCCGCGCCGCCAGCTGTACCTGGACCGCTTCGTCGACCAGGAAAGCCGCGTCTACCTGCTGCGCTTCTGGCAGAAGTACCGCGGGCAGAACGCCGACGAGCGCCTGGACACCTTCCTCGACGGCCTGCGCCCGTGGCCGGTGCGCCTGGCGGCGATCCACCGCTACCTGCAGCCCCAGGCCGACCAGGCGACCTTCGCCGCCTTCCTCCAGGACCGCCTGAAGCAGAGCCACTACACCGGCGAGAAGCTCACCGACAAGCGCATCGCCGACCTCTACAAGCGTTACGGCCCCGGCGCCTTCGACCTCAACGACCAGGGCTACGTGGCCCGCGTGCACCCGCTGGAGTTGTGGCTGCTGGGCTACCTGCAGCGCCAGCCCCAGGCCAGCTTCGCCGACGCGGTGGCCGCCAGCAATGCCGAGCGCAAGCAGGTCTACGGCTGGCTGTACAAGTCGCGCTACAAGGCCGCCCGCGACAAGCGCATCCGCATCATGCTGGAGGTGGAGGCCTTCCTCGACATCCACCAGCAGTGGAAGCAGTTGGGCTACCCGTTCGACCACCTGGTGCCCTCGCTGGCCACCGCCCTGGGCAGCTCCGGCGACCGCCCGGCGGCGCTGGCCGAGCTGATGGGCATCATCCTCAACGACGGTATCCGCCTGCCCACCCTGCGCATCGACAGCCTGCACTTCGCCGCCGGCACGCCCTACGAGGTGAGCCTGGCGCCGCAGGCCAACGTCGGCACCCGGGTGATGACCTCGGAGGTGGCCAGCACCCTGCGCGACTCGCTGTCCCAGGTGGTCGACCAGGGCACCGCGCGGCGGCTGTCCGGCAGCTTCCGCCGCGACGACGGCAGCCCGCTGGTGATGGGCGGCAAGACCGGCACCGGCGACAACCGCATCGAAAGCTTCACCCGCGGCGGGGCGGTGAAGAGCTCGCGCTCGCTGAACCGCACCGCGACCTTCGTGTTCTACCTCGGCCCGCGGCACTTCGGCACCCTCACCGCCTACGTGGCCGGCAGCGCGTCGAGCAACTTCAAGTTCACCTCGGCGCTGCCGGTGCAGGTGCTCAAGGGCATGGCGCCGATGCTGCAGCACTACCTGGAGCCGGGCACCGAGTGCCACGCGCCCCAGGACACCCTTCGGGTGAGCTGGCTATGAGGCCGCGCGCCGCCGCGGCCTGAACCCGGGAAAGGCCAGGGAAGCACGGCGCCAAGGGTTCGGCGCCGGGAGGTCCGGCCGGCCGTCAGCATGACCTGGCGCGGCGCCCCTTGCCGCGCGGGTCCGGAGCCGGAGGGCACCGCCATGCCGCGCCGCCATGGGAACCTCAGGGACCAGGAACAGGCGCTGCTGCGCCAGCGCCGCGCCCAGGCCGGCATCGACGTGCCGAGTGACTTCAGCTGGGGCCTGGCCCTCTCCGGCGGCGGCGTGCGCAGCGCCACCTTCAACTTCGGCCTGCTGCGGGCGCTGGCGAAGAACCACGTGCTCAAGCGCTTCGACTACCTCTCCACGGTGTCCGGCGGCGGCTACGTCGGCGCCATGCTCGGCCGCCTGTACGGCCCCGCCCAGGGCGCCCGCGAGGTGGAGAACGGCCTGGCGGCGGACGACTCGCTGCTGCTCTGGTGGCTGCGCAACAACGGCCGCTACCTGGCCCCGGCCGGCGGCCGCGACCTGCTGATGGCCGGCGCCTCGATGCTCCGTGGCTTCATGGCCACCCAGCTGGAGATCGGCATCCTGCTGCTGTGCATCGGCATGTTCACGGTGCTGCCCCACGTGCTGCTGGCGCTGCTGGGCACGCCGCCGGTGTTCCTCGGCAACCTCTGGTCGCTGTGGTTCCTCGTCGTGCCGCTGTTATTGCTGGCCGCCGGCGCGCTGTGCTGGGCCTACTGGTTCAGCCGCGACCGCCAGGACCACGCCCTGCGCGACCTGCTCTCGGTGCTGCTGGCCCTGCTCGCCGCGCTGGTCCTGGCGGTGCAGGGCCTGTGGCCGCAGTTGCAGAGCGACATCGAGCTGGGCCCGCGGCTGCTGGCCTACGCCGTTCTGGCCGGCGCGCTGCTGATCGCCCCGCTGGGCTGGCTGCTGCGCCTGCCGCTGCGCGCCTGTCCGCCGGAGCAGCAGCGCCTGCGCCTGACCCACTGGCTGGGCTGGGTGCTGCTGGGCGGCGCCGGGGTGTTGCTGCTGGGCGTTTGCGAGGCGGTCACCTGGCACTTGGTCGTGCGCCTGCGCGAGAGCGGCAACTTCACCCTCATTTCCTCCAGCGTACTGGGCTCCACGGGCCTTGCCGTGGTGCTGCTGCGCGCCCTGCTGCCGACGCTGCTGGAGCGCCTGCGCCAGCAGGGCCTGCCGAGCGCCTACGGCAGCCAGCTGGCCAACCTGCTGGGCCTGGCCCTGCTGGCGTTCCTGCTGCTGGCCTGGCTGACGCTGCTGCAGGCCTTCCTCTACCTGGGCGGCAACCTGCTCAGCCCCGGCGCCGCCATGCAGCCCTGGCTGCCGCTGCTGTACTGGGCCCTGGTGCTGGCCGCGCTGGGCTTCTACATCGGTATCAGCGGCGCCAACCTCACCCAGCTGAACCTCGCCTCGCTGCACTACTTCTACCGCTCGCGCCTGGCCCGCACCTACGTCGCGGTGGCCAACCACGGCGGCCCCGAGGCGCGCTTCCCGGCCTCGCTGCTGGTGCCGGCCGAACGCGGGTTGATCGAGGGCATCGAGTCGCTGCGGGAGATACTGCCCGGCGACGACGTGGCCCTGGCCGACTACCAGCCGCACGCCTACGGCGGGCCGCTGCACCTGATCAACTGCTGCATCAACCAGACCCTCGACGACCGCACCCACAGCTACAACGCCGACCGCAAGGGCGTGGCCCTGACCGTCAGCGCCCTGGGCGTGGAGACCGGCACCCACGGCCCGCGGCCGCCCCAGGGCCTGGAGCGCAGCAGCCTGGCGCAATGGGCGACCATCTCCGGCGCCGCGCTGAGCACCGGCATGGGCTCGCGCACCAGCGCCGGGCTGGCCGCACTGGTGTTCATGACCGGCCTGCGCCTGGGCTTCTGGCTGCCCAACCCGACGCGCGCCGCCGAGACCGGCTGGCGCGCGCGCCTGGCCAAGTACCTGGCCACCCGCGCCGAGATGCTCGCCCAGTTCCCCGGCCTGCGCGCGCCCTTCTGGTACCTGTCCGACGGCGGCCACTTCGACAACAGCGGCGTCTACGCCCTGCTCAAGCGCGAGGTCGACCTGATCGTCGCCAGCGACTGCGGCGCCGACCCGCGCTACCTGTTCGAGGACCTGGAGAACCTGGTGCGCAAGGCCAAGATCGACTACGACGCCGACATCGAGTTCATCGACCCGGCCAGCCTGGCGCGGGTCTCCGCCGGCGACGCGCGTACTCTGCTGTTCGGCACCCCGGAGTCCATCTCGCCGGATTGCGGCCGCGAATACCTGCTGCTGGCGCGCATCACCTACGCCAGCCACAGGCGCGGCACCCTGCTGGTGGTCAAGCCGCACCGCTGCGACTCGCCGCTGCTGGAACTGCCCTTCGACCTGGTGGGCTACGCCGACCGCAACCCGGCCTTCCCGCAGCAGGGCACCGACGACCAGTTCTTCGACGAAAGCCAGTGGGAGGCCTACCACCAGTTGGGCCTGGCGCTGGGCTCGGTGCTCAGCCGCGACTTCCTCCAGCGCCTGCCGGGCTGGGCCGACCTGGCCAGCATCGTGACCCTCACCGCAGTCGGCCAGCCGGCCCCGGCCAACGGCCCGAACCGCCGCCAGCGCATCGCCCAGAACGTGCGCACCACCCTCGGCGTGGGCCTCTCCGCCAGCCTGGTGGTGGCGCTCTGGCAGGGCCTGGAGCAGTACCGCGGCAACATCGCCGACAGCGAGTCGAAGTACGCCAGCCAGTTGGAGGCCATCGCCGACCTCTACGCCAAGGGCAACAAGGTCAGCGACGCCCTGCGCACGCGCATCGGCCACTTGGAGAACTTCGCCAGCCGCAACGGCCTGTCGGTGGCGTTCGCCAGTGACATGCGCACCCTGTTCGAGCGTGCCAGCGCGGCCTGCGCCAATGGCGCCGAGTCGGCCGACTGCAACTACCTGCGCCAGCTCACCAGCGACCCGCACCCCAACAGCCCGGTGCAGCAATACTGGTTCGGCTTCACCCCGCTGCCCGAAGACAACCCGACGCTGGCCAGCGCTCCGCCGCCGCCCCCTCCGCCACCGCCAGCCGCGGCGCCGGCAGCGCCGCCGGTCAGCGCCGAGATGGCGCCACCGCCCGCCGTCACGGCCGGCGCCGCGCCCGCGCCCGCAGCAGAGCCGGTGGCCAACCCCTGCATGCGCGAAGGCAGGCGGCCGGTGGTGCTCTACACGCAGATCTACTCGGCCGACGAGCAACGCACGGCGCGGGACTTCCTCAAGCTGCTGGAAGGCAGCGGCATCAGCACCCCGGGCATCGAGAACGTGGTCAGCGCCGCCGCCCGCCGCGGCTCGCCGCCGCCATTGCCCTGGCCGCGGCCGACCTTCATCTACCATGCCCGCCGCGACGGCGAATGCGCCCGCTGGCTGGCGCAGAAGTTCAGCGACAAGGCCGTGGCCCTGCCGCTGGCGGCAAGCCTGCAGGCCTCGCCCGGGGTCATCGAGTTCTGGCTGCCGGCGCAGGCGAAGCCCAATTGAGGTGACGCCGAAGTGCTCTTCGTAGGATCGAGGGGGACGCCTAGTTCTTGCTCGCGAACAGACGCGGTGCCATACGGTTCGCGAGCAAGCTCGCTCCTACGAGAAGCCATGTGCACCGGTATGGTCCGCGATAGCCGGGAGGTATCGGCGCGATTCGCGGATGAGATCCTACGCCACGCCCTTCCCCTGTAGGAGCGCGCCCTGCGCGCGATTCGCGGGCAGGGCCCGCTCCTACAGGTTGCCGGGAGGTACGGTATCCGCCCCCCGTAGGAGCGGACCTTGTCCGCGATAGCCGGACGCCCCGGCGCGATTCGCGGATGAGATCCGCTACGCCGCCCCACCCGCGCCATTCCCCTGTAGGAGCGCGCCCTGCGCGCGAATCGCGGGCAAGGCCCGCGGGAGGCACGGTATCCGCCCCCGTAGGAGCGGACCTTGTCCGCGATAACCGGACGCCCCGGCGCGATTCGCGGATGAGATCTCCTACGCTGCCCCACCCGCGTCATTCCCCTGTAGGAGCGCGCCCTGCGCGCGAAATCGCGGGCAGGGCCCGCTCCTACAGGTCGCCGGGGGACGGGCCATCCGCTCAACCCCGCCCGCGTACCATCTGCACGTAGAGCTTCTCCACCTGCTCCCGCGCCCAGGGCGTGCGGCGCAGGAAGGTCAGGCTGGACTTGATGCTGGGCTCGCTCTTGAAGCAGCGGATGTCGATGCGCTTGGCCAACCCTTCCCAGCCGTACTGCTCCAGCAGGCGTTCGAGGATGGCCTGCAGGGTCATGCCGTGCAGCGGGTCCTTGGGTTTCTCGCTCATGGTCGGGCTTCGTCGTCGGTGCGTAAGTGCGCGCACCTTAGCAGCAAGCCGCCAGGCGCGCAGCCCGGGCGCAGACAGGTGCCCGGCGCGCGGCGTAGAATGGCCGCCGCGACTGCCGCAGCCCCCCATACCAACAACGATTCCTCTTCGCCCGCCAGCACCCGGCCCTTTGCCGCCGGGGCATCACGCGTGGCCGGGGGACTCGGCCTGAGCCCCACCCTCACTCAGGATTCCCATGCACACCGCGCAAGACACCCGCACCGGCAGTTGGCTGAACGTCATCGCCCTGGCCATCGCCGCCTTCATCTTCAACACCACCGAGTTCGTACCGGTGGGCCTGCTCAGCGACATCGGCCGCAGCTTCGACATGCGCCCGGAACAGGCCGGGCTGATGCTCACCCTGTACGCCTGGGTGGTGTCGCTCACCTCGCTGCCGCTGATGCTGGCCACGCGCAACATGGAGCGGCGGCGCCTGCTGGTGGCGATCTTCTGCCTGTTCATCGGCAGCCACCTGCTCTCCGGCGTCGCCTGGAGCTTCACCACGCTGATGCTCAGCCGCTTCGGCATCGCCTTCGCCCACGCGGTGTTCTGGTCGATCACCGCGTCCCTGGCGGTGCGCGTGGCGCCGCCGGGCCAGCAGGCGAAAGCCCTGGGCCTGCTGGCCACCGGGACCATCCTGGCGATGGTCCTGGGCATTCCCCTGGGCCGCGTGCTCGGCGAGGCCATGGGCTGGCGCGCGACCTTCCTGGCCATCGCCGGCGTCTCGCTGGTGGTGGTGCTCTGGCTGGCCCGCGCGCTGCCGCTGCTGCCCAGCCAGAATTCCGGCTCGCTGCGCAGCCTGCCGCTGTTGCTGCGGCGCCCGGCGCTGGTGTCGCTGTACGTGCTCACCGTGCTGGTGATCACCGCGCAGTTCACCGCCTACAGCTACATCGAGCCCTTCGCCCGCGAGGTGGCCGCCCTGGACAGCCAGCGCACCACCCTGCTGCTCCTGCTGTTCGGCGGCGCCGGGCTGTTCGGCTCGATCCTCTTCAGCCGCTACAGCGAGCGCTTCCCGCGCGGCTTCCCGTGCCTGACCATCGCCGTGCTCGGCAGCTGCCTGCTGCTGCTCCTGCCGCTGGCTCACGAGCCCCTGGCGCTGCTCGGCCTGAGTCTGTTCTGGGGCGCCGCCATCCTCTGCTTCGGCCTGGCCCTGCAGGCCAAGGTGCTGCAGCTGGCCCACGACGCCACCGACGTGGCCATGGCCATGTTCTCCGGGCTGTACAACGTCGGCATCGGCGGCGGCGCGCTGCTCGGCAGCCAGGTGGTCGGCGGCATCGGCCTGGCGCAGATCGGCAACGTCGGCGGCGCCGTGGCCATGGCCGGCCTGGCGCTGTGCCTGTTCGCCTGCTGGCGCTATGCCGAGGCACTGCGCAACGGGCACAAATGAAAAAGGCCGCGGCCCCTTGCGGGACCGCGGCCTTGGCTACCGCTCAGCGGATCAGCGGCCGGCGGCGGGAGCCGAGGCCGGCAGGTGGGCCTCGCCGTACTCCGCCTCGGCTTCGTCGAAGCGCTGCTGCATGGCCCTGGACGGGGCCGGGCCGAGCAGGCTGAAGACCACGATGGCGACGCTGGCGAACAGGAAGCCGGGGATGATCTCGTACAGGCCGAGCCAGCCGAACTGCTTCCAGACGATCACGGTGACCGCGCCGACCAGCATGCCGGCCAGGGCGCCGTTGCGGTTCATGCGCTTCCACAGCACCGAGAACAGCACCAGCGGGCCGAAGGCGGCGCCGAAGCCGGCCCAGGCGTAGGACACCAGGCCCAGCACGCGGTTTTCCGGGTTGGCCGCCAGGGCGATGGCGATCAGCGCCACCAGCAGCACCATGGCGCGGCCGACCCAGACCAGCTCCAGCTGGCTGGCGTTCTTGCGCAGGAAGGCCTTGTAGAAGTCTTCGGTCAGCGCCGAGGAGCACACCAGCAGCTGGCAGCTCAGGGTGCTCATCACCGCGGCGAGGATGGCCGACAGCAGCACGCCGGCGATCCACGGGTTGAACAGGATTTTCGCCAGCTCGATGAAGATGCGCTCATGGTTCTCGGTGACCGCGCCGGCCTGCTCCGGGTTGGCCTGGAAGTAGGCGATGCCGAAGAAGCCCACGGCCACGGCGCCGCCCAGGCAGAGGATCATCCAGGTCATGGAGATGCGGCGCGCGGCCGGGATCGACTTGACCGAGTCGGCGGCCATGAAGCGCGCCAGGATGTGCGGCTGGCCGAAGTAGCCCAGGCCCCATGCCATCAGCGAGATCACGCCGATGAAGGAGGCGCCCTTGAGCATGTCGAAGTTGGCCGCGTCCTTCAGCTCGATAGCGGCGAAGGTCGGCTCCACGCCACCGGTGGCGAACAGCACGATGATCGGGGTGAGGATCAGCGCGAAGATCATCAGCGAGGCCTGCACGGTGTCGGTCCAGCTCACCGCCAGGAAGCCGCCGACGAAGGTGTAGGCGATGGTCGCGGCGGCGCCGGCCCACAGGGCGGTCTCGTAGGACATGCCGAAGGTGCTTTCGAACAGGCGGGCGCCGGCGACGATGCCCGAGGCGCAGTAGATGGTGAAGAACACCAGAATCACCACCGCCGAGAGCACGCGCAGGATGCGGCTGTTGTCCTCGAAGCGGTTGGTGAAGTAGTCGGGGAGCGTCAGCGCGTTGCCGTTGTGCTCGGTGTGCACGCGCAGGCGCCCGGCGACGAACAGCCAGTTCAGGTAGGCGCCGACGATCAGGCCGATGGCGATCCAGCTTTCGGAGATGCCGGAGAGGTAGATCGCCCCCGGCAGGCCCATCAGCAACCAGCCGCTCATGTCCGAGGCGCCGGCCGACAGGGCCGTGACGAAGCTGCCGAGGCTGCGGCCGCCGAGGATGTAGTCGGAGAAGTTGTTGGTGGAACGGTAGGCGGCGAATCCGATCAGGACCATAGCCGCGATGTAGATCACGAACGTGACCAGTGTTGGCGTGTTGACGCTCATGGGGGCTCCCCTGAAGCTTGTTTTTATCCAGGCCCGGAGGGTAGCCCGGGCCCTTGCTCGTCGGGGCCGGCGCGGTTGGCGTCGGTCCCCCTGCCGTGCCCTTCGGCACGGCGGGGCGGCAGCGGCCCTGCGCAAGCTCCGCTACCACCCCTGTCGCCCCCCGTCGCGGTTGCACCACGCGGGCGGCTGATTCTTCGGCGCCCCCTCACCGTCCCGGGGCAGCCGTCGCCACATTGCCCGGCGCACGTCCGGGGACACGCGCGGGCGGCGGATTCTAGCGCAAGGAAAAGCCCTTGTTGCACCGAATCGCCGAACGGTTGCACTCAAGGTGCAACCCGGATGGGCGAATGGCGGAATCTAGTGGCACCCTGCCCCGGCATTCTTGCGAAAAGCTCTGGACTTGTTGCGAAAAACTCCAGGACGCCCGTCCTTCGCAGCCAACGGCTAGCACTTTCGGATCTGAAAGCACTTGATTTTCAAACCACAGGGAATGTTATGTTATAACAATATAAATCAAGGCCACCCCACCGAGCGACCCGCCAAGCCCCTGCCTAGAGCCTTCGCGCAGCCCGGATCGCCACGGGAGGGGCGCGTTCTGCCCGAAAAAACCAAGGAGTCCCCAATGTCCACGTCCCGCCCCCTGCCCCGCTGGCCACTCGCGCCGCTGACCCTCGCGCTGTTCGCCGTTCCCGCGCTCGCCGACACCCGCCCTGCCGAGCTGCAGCCCCAGGTGATCACCGCCAACCCGCTGGGCGAGGTGCAACCCGCCGCGCCCAGCAGCGTGCTACAGGGCGACGACCTGACGCTGCGCCAGAAAGGCAGCCTGGGCGAGACCCTCGACGGCCTGCCGGGGGTGTCCTCCACCTGGTTCGGCCCCGGCGCCAGCCGGCCGATCATCCGCGGCATGGACGGCGACCGCATCCGCCTGCTGCGCAACGGCGTGGGCGCGCTGGATGCCTCGTCGCTGTCCTACGACCACGCGGTGCCGGAAGACCCCAACGTGGTCGAGCGCATCGAAGTGGTCCGCGGCCCGGCTGCCCTGCTCTACGGCGGCAACGCCATCGGCGGGGTGGTCAACAGCTTCGACAACCGCATCCCCAGCGAACCGGTGGACGGTGTGCACGGCCGCGGCGAGCTGCGCTACGGCGGCGCCGACACCACCCGTAGCGCCGCCGGCGCGCTGGAAGCCGGCGACGGCAACTTCGCCCTGCACCTGGACGCCGGCTCCCGCGAGTTCAACGACCTGCGCATCCCCGGCTACGCCCATTCCAGGGCCCAGCGCGCGATCGACGGCGACGATTCGAAGCACCGCGTCGAGAACAGCGACGGCCGCCAGGACAGCGGCGCCATCGGCGGCAGCTACCACTGGGACCACGGCTACGCCGGGCTCTCCTACAGCGGCTACGACGGCAACTACGGCTCCCCCGCCGAGGACGACGTGCGCCTGAAGATGCAGCAGGACCGCTATGCCTTCGCCTCGGAGATCCGCGACCTGGAAGGCCCGTTCAGCTCGGTGAAGCTGGACGCCGCCTATACCGAGTACCAGCACAAGGAGATCGAGGACGGCGAGACAGGCACCACCTTCAAGAACGACGGCTACGAGGCGCGCATCGAGGCCCGCCACAAGCCGCTGGGCCCGCTCGAAGGCGTGGTCGGCGCACAGGTGGCCAACAGCCGCTTCTCGGCCCTGGGCGAAGAGGCCTTCGTGCCGCACACCGAAACCGACAGCGCGGCGCTGTTCTTCCTGGAAAACTGGCAGGCCAGCGAGCGCCTGGCGCTGAGCTTCGGCGGCCGCGTCGAACACAGCCGCGTCGACCCCGACGCCAAGGACAACGAGCGCTTCGCCGAGAACGACGGCAGCCGCAGCTTCACCGCCGGCAGCCTGTCCTCCGGCGCGGTGTACCAGCTGACGCCGATCTGGGCGCTGGCCGCTACCCTCAGCTACACCGAGCGCGCGCCGACCTTCTACGAGCTGTATGCCAACGGCCCGCACGCGGCCACCGGCACCTACGAGGTGGGCGACGCCGATGCGGACAAGGAAAAGGCGGTCTCCACCGACCTGGCCCTGCGCTTCGACAACGGCATCCACAAGGGCAGCGTCGGCGTGTTCTACAGCCGCTTCTCCAACTACATCGGCCTGCTCGCCAGCGGCCGCTACCGCGACGAGGAAGGCGAGGTGGTCGCCGCCGACAACGACGAGGCCCTGCCGGAATACCTCTACAGCGGCGTGCGCGCGGACTTCTACGGCGTCGAGGCACAGGACCGCATCCACCTGCTGGAAAGCCCCTACGGCAACTTCGACCTGGAACTGTCCGGCGACTACACCCGGGCGAAGAACCGCGACACCGGTCAGCCGCTGCCGCGCATCGCCCCGCTGCGCCTGAACAGCGCGCTGATCTGGGAACTGCAGCAGTGGCAGGCGCGCCTGGAAGTGGAACACGCCGCCTCCCAGCACCGCGTGCCGGACGAGGAACTCTCCACCGACGGCTATACCACCCTGGGCGCCAGCGTCGGCTACAGGTTCGACATGGGCGGCAGCCAGTGGCTGGCCTTCGTCAAGGGCGAGAACCTGACCAACCAGACGGTGCGCTACGCCAGCTCCATCCTGCGCGACAGCGTGCCGGCGGCCGGGCGCGGCATCGAGGCGGGGGTGAAGGTGGCGTTCTGAAGAACGGGCCTTGGCCATGCCCCGCTCGCTGCCAGGCACGGAGCCGCCATCAAAGCCACGCCCGGTTCAACCACGGCATGGCCGGCAAGGACGGTGTAGCGGCGGATAACCGCGAACGGTTATTCGCCCTACGCCACGGTCGAGCCTGGCGTAGGGCGCATAACGCCTATGGCGTTATCCGCCGCTTGGCCCTGGCCACACCCCGCTCGCTGCCGGGCACGGAGCCGCCATCAAAGCCGCGCCCGGTTCAACCACGGCATGGCCGACAAGGTCGGTGTAGCGGCGGATAACCGCGAACGGTTATTCGCCCTACGTCACGGTCGAGCCTGGCGTAGGGCGCATAACGCCTATGGCGTTATCCGCCGCTTGGCCCTGGCCATGCCCCGCTCGCTGCCAGGCACGGAGCCGCCATCAAAGCCGCGCCCACCCCACCTACCGCGCCGCTACTGGCGCATCCCCCGCCCGCTCACCAGCAGGCGGATGCAGAAGAAATACAGGATCACCGTCGCCACCAGCATGAACACCAGCGCCGTGCCGATCTGGATGTCCGACACCCCGAGGATGCCGTAGCGGAAGGCGTTGACCATGTGCAGGATGGGGTTGGCCAGCGATACCGTCTGCCAGAATTCCGGCAGCATGTGGATGGAATAAAACACCCCGCCCAGGTACGTCAGCGGCGTCAGCACGAAGGTCGGGATGATCGAGATGTCATCGAAGTTGCGCGCGTACACCGCGTTGACGAAGCCGCCCATGGAGAAGATGGTGGCCGTCAGCACCACCACCAGCACGGTGATGCCCAGGTGGTGCACCTGCAGCTTGGTGAAGAACAGCGACAGCGCCGTGACGATGACGCCCACCGCCAGCCCGCGCAACACACCGCCCACGGTGTAGCCGAGAAGGATGGTGTGCGGCGACACCGGCGACACCAGCAGCTCCTCGATGGAGCGCTGGAACTTGCTGCCGAAGAAGCTCGACACCACGTTGCCGTAGGCGTTGGTGATCACCGACATCATGATCAGCCCCGGCACTATGTACTGCATGTAGCTGAAGCCGCCCATGCCGCCGATCTGCCGGCCGATCAGGTTGCCGAAGATGACGAAGTACAGAACCATGGTGATCGCCGGGGGCAGCAGGGTCTGCGGCCAGATGCGGGTAAAGCGGCGGACTTCGCGGTAGACGATGGTGTTCAGGGCCACCCAGTTGGCGCGCAGCTCGCTCATACCGCCACCTTCGACAGGTTCTTCTCGACCAGCGACACGAACAGCTCCTCCAGACGGTTGGTCTTGTTGCGCAGGCTCAGCACCTCGATGCCCTGCCCGTTCAGCTGGGCGAACAGGCCGTTGATGCCGGCCGCCTTGTCCACCTGCACCTCCAGGGTGTGGTCGTCCAGCAGCCGCGCAGGGTAGCCGGGCAGTTGCGGGAGCTGGGCCACGGCGCCCTTGAGGTCGAGCACGAAGGTCTCCACGTGCAGCTGGGTCAGCAGCTTGCGCATGCTCGTGTTCTCGACGATGGTGCCGTGGTCGATGATCGCGATGTTGCGGCAGAGCTGCTCGGCCTCCTCCAGGTAGTGGGTGGTGAGGATGATGCTGATGCCCTGCTGGTTCAGTTCGGTGAGGAAGTTCCACATCGAGCGGCGCAGCTCGATGTCCACCCCGGCGGTGGGTTCGTCGAGGATCAGCAGGCGCGGCTCGTGGATCAGCGCGCGGGCGATCATCAGCCGGCGCTTCATGCCGCCGGAAAGCTCGCGCGAGGCCGAGTTGCGCTTGTCCCACAGGCCCAGCTGGTTGAGGTACTTCTCGGCGCGCTCCTTGGCGATCTTCGCCGGGATGCCGTAGTAGCCGGCCTGGGTCACGACGATGTCGAAGACCTTCTCGAACTGGTTGAAGTTGAACTCCTGGGGCACCACGCCCAGGCAGCGCTTGACCTTCAGCGGCTCGCGGTCGAGGTCGTGGCCGAACACCGTGACCGTGCCGCTGGTCTTGTTCACCAGGGTGGAAAGAATGCCGATGGTGGTGGACTTGCCGGCGCCGTTGGGGCCGAGCAAGGCGAAGAAATCGCCCTCGGCGACGTCCAGGTCGATGCCCTTGAGGGCCTGGAAACCGTTGCCGTAGGTTTTCGTCAGTTGACGGAGGGTAAGCGCGGAACTCATGGAATTTCCCGTGGCTGGGCGGCGCATGAAAATGGAACAGCTAGATAAGGGCCGGCGCCGGCAATTGCAACCTTCACCGGCGCCGCGGGCGGTTCAGGTCAGCTCGGTCATCACCGCGCTGCGGTAGGCCGGGCGCTCGCGCAGGCGGGCATACCAGGCCTCCAGGTGCGGCATCGGCGGGCGCTGGATGGGCATCTCGAACCAGGCGTAGATGAAGCTGCCCAGGGGGATGTCGCCCATGCCGAAGCGCTCGCCGGACAAGTATGGCTGGCGCCCCAGGGCCTGCTCGGGCACCGCCAGGGCCGTCACGCAGGCCTCGATGCCGGCGGCGATGGCCGCTTCGTCACGCTGCTCCGGCGGGGTGCGCAGGGTACCCCAGAACACCGTGCGGAAGGGCCCGGCGAAGGTCGAGGTGGTCCAGTCCATCCACTTCTCGGCGCTGGCGCGCTGCTGCAGGTCCTGCGGGTAGAGGCTGTCGGGCGCGTACTTCGCCGCCAGGTAGCGGACGATGGCATTGGATTCCCAGAGCACGAAGTCGCCGTCCTCCAGGGTCGGCACCACGCCGTTGGGGTTGAGCGCGCGGTAGGCCGGCTCGTTCACCACGCCGAAGGCGCCGCCGGCGTCGATGCGCTGGTAGGCCACCGCGGCCTCCTCGGCGCACCACAGCGCCTTGCGCACGTTGGACGAATTCTTGCGGCCCCAGATTTTCAGCATGGCGTGCAGCCTCTTCTTGTTCGGTGGGTGAACGCGGCCGCGGCAGGTCGGCCGGTGAATGCGAGCACCCTACCGGTCGGCGCGGCAAGAAGAAAGGCGTGCGGACTGATGATGACTATCGATTGCCTTCATGCTTCGGCGCTTCGGCCTGCATGTCGCCGGACAGCGGCGTGGGGCCGGCGTCGAACAGGTGCGGGTAGCAGGCCCGCAGGTGGCCGAAGAACAGGTCCTCGGGGACGTCGGCGAACTGGCCGTGGTCGCACAGGTACTCCATGTGCCGCCGGCCGCCCTGGTCGAATTCGTGGAAGACGCTGTCCTGGCGCCCGTCGAATTCCAGCGGCAGCACGCCGAAGGCCTCGCACAGCTCGCGGTTGAAGGCCGGCGTGGCCTTGACCCAGCGGCCGTCGAGGAACAGCTCGGTGTAGCCGTGCATGGCGAACACCTCGCTGCGCAGCATCTCCACCATGCGCCCGCTGGCCAGGTGGTTCTTCACGTCGGCCAGGCCGATGCGCGCGGGGATGCCGCAATGCCGGGCGCATGCCGCCAGCAGCGCGGCCTTGGGCACGCAGTAGGACTGCCCGGCCTGCAGCGCGTGGCTGGCCTTGAGCGTCTGCGCATCCAGGCTGAACACATAGGGGTTGTAGCGGATGCCGTCGCGCACCGCGTAGTACAGCGCCACCGCCTGCTCGCGCGGCTGCGGCGAGGCGCCACGGTGCCGTTGGGCGAACTCGATCACCGCGGGGTGGTCACTATCCAGGTAGCGGCCGGGTTCGAGGTAAGCCTGCATGGGGGAATCTCCTTCACGGTTCCGGCCAGTCTAAACAGCCCGTCCGCATGCCGTGGAGGACGATCCGGCCAAGCTCGCCGAGGAAGGCGCCAACACCCGGCTAAGCTGTGAGGGATCGCCCCGTCGTTCGTCATGGAGGAAAGTGCATGTCGTTGCTCTGGTTGATCGTTCTCGTGCTCGGCGTCGCCTGGCTGGCCCACCGGCGCGTGGCGCCGGCCCCGGCGCTGGGCATAGTCGCCGTCTATCTCATCTTCATGGGCCTGTTCAGCCACGCCCACGGCTGGATGATCCTGCTCTGGCTGCCCTGGCTGGCGGTGGCCGCCGCCCTGGCCCTGCCCGACCTGCGCCGCAAGCTGTTCAGCGGCCCGCTGTACGCCTGGTTCAAGCAGGTGCTGCCGCCGATGTCCGACACCGAGCGCGAGGCCATAGAGGCCGGCACCGTGTGGTGGGACGGCGACCTGTTCAGCGGCCGCCCGGACTGGAGCAAGCTGCTGGGCGCCCCGGCGCCGCAGCTCACCGAGGAGGAGCAGGCCTTCATCAACGGCCCCACCGAACAGCTCTGCGCCATGGTCAACGACTGGGACATTTCCCGGCGCATGGACCTGCCGCCCGAGGCCTGGGCCTTCATCAAGGAACAGGGCTTCTTCGGCCTGATCATCCCCAGGGAATACGGCGGCAAGGGCTTCTCCGCCTTCGCCCACTCCCAGGTGGTGATGAAGCTGGCCAGCCGCAGCGGCGATCTGGCCTCCACCGTGATGGTGCCCAACTCCCTGGGCCCGGCCGAGCTGCTGCTGCACTACGGCACCGACGAGCAGCGCCAGCGCTACCTGCCGGGCCTGGCGCGCGGCGAGGAAATCCCCTGCTTCGGCCTGACCAGCCCGCAGGCCGGCTCCGACGCCGGCGGCATGACCGACATCGGCATCGTCTGCAAGGGCCAGTGGCAGGGCGAGGAAGTGCTCGGCCTGCGCCTGACCTGGGAGAAGCGCTACATCACCCTGGGCCCGGTGGCCACCCTGCTCGGCCTGGCCTTCAAGTGCCACGACCCGGACCACCTGCTGGGCGGCGAGGAAGACCTGGGCATCACCCTGGCCCTGGTGCCCACCGACACCCCCGGGGTGGAGATCGGCCGGCGCCACGTGCCCCTGGGCGCGGCCTTCATGAACGGGCCGAACTCGGGCAAGGACGTGTTCCTGCCGCTGGACTGCATCATCGGCGGCCAGGCCATGATCGGCAAAGGCTGGATGATGCTGATGAACTGCCTGTCGGTGGGCCGCTCCATCTCCCTGCCGGCGGTGGGCACCAGCGCGGCCAAGGGCTGCAGCTACAGCAGCGGGCGCTACGCGCAGATCCGCGAGCAGTTCAACGTGCCCATCGGCGCCTTCGAGGGCATCCAGGAAGCCCTCGGGCGCATCGGCGGCAACGCCTGGATGATGGACTGCGCGCGCATCCTCACCGCCCACGCGGTGGACCTGGGCGAGAAGCCCTCGGTGCTCTCGGCCATACTCAAGTACCACCTGACCGAGCGCGGCCGCGAGTGCATCAGCCACGCCATGGACATCCACGGCGGCAAGGGCATCATCCTCGGCCCGCGCAACTACCTGGGCCGCGCCTGGCAGACGGCGCCGATCTTCATCACCGTGGAAGGCGCCAACATCCTCTCGCGCAACCTGATGATCTTCGGCCAGGGCGCCATCCGCTGCCATCCCTTCGTGCTCAAGGAGATGGCCCTGGCCCAGCAGGAAGACCAGGCCCACGCCGCCCACGAGTTCGACCGCCTGCTGCTGCGGCACATCGGCTTCGCGGTGAGCAACGCCGCCAGCAGCCTGCTGCTGGGCCTGGGCTTCGGCCGCTTCGACCACGTGCCCGGCGACCGCCTGACGCGCCCCTACTTCCGCGCGGTGAACCGCCTGGCGGCCAGCTTCGCCATGCTCGCCGACTTCAGCATGATGCTGCTGGGCGGCGAACTGAAGCGCAAGGAACGCCTCTCGGCGCGCCTGGGCGATGCCCTCAGCCACCTCTACCTGGCCTCGGCGGCGCTCAAGCGCTACCACGACCTGAACCACGCCGAGCACCTGCAACCGCTGCTGCGCTGGGCCCTGGAGGAGAACCTGGCGAAGGCCGAGGAAGCCCTGGCCGCCCTGCTGGAGAACTTCCCCAACCGCTGCGTCGGCTGCCTGCTCAAGCTCCTGGTGTTCCCCCTGGGCCGCCGCCACAAGGGCCCGAGCGATGCGCTGGACGCGGAGATCGCCGGCATCCTCGGCCGTCCGCTGGACGACCCGGCGCTGCAGGCGATCCTCTACGGCGCCTTCCTGCCCACGGCGCAAGACGACCCGCTGGCCGACCTGGAGCGCGCCCTCACCGCCCTGCGCGAGGTCGCGCCCCTGCAGAAACAGCTGCACAAGGCGCTCAAGGAAGGCAAGGTGCGCCCGGCGCCCGGCCAGTCGCCGATCGACGCCGCGGTGGCCGCGCGGGTGCTGGACGAGGACCAGGGCCAGCAGCTGCACGCTGCGGAGAAGGCCCGGCGCCAGGTGATCGACGTCGACGACTTCGCCAAGGAGGAACTCGGCCAGCCCGGCAAGGTCTGACCACCCAGAACCCTTCCCTACCCCATGAAGGGAGCAGTACGCCAAGGGCGCCGACACGGCGCCCTTGGCGTTTTCGCCCCGGGGGCTGCCAGTGCCGGCGGATGGGTGCACACTGGCAGGCAAAGGCAACCGGGAGAACGCCCATGCGCATCCTGCCCATCCTTCTCGTCGGCCTGGCCCTGGCGAGCACCGCCCAGGCCGACTCCTGGCTCTACCCGAGCCGCAACAGCCCGCCACCGGCGCCGCTGGTCGACCTGGATCCGCAACAGCAGCAGATCGACAGCCTGCAGCGCCAGGCCGAACAACGCCGCGCGCAGCAGCAGGACCAGCGCCTGCAGTACGAAGACCAGCGCCTGCAGCTCAAGCAGCAACAGCTCAAGGACCAGCAGCAGGCCCTGGACCGCCAGCGCCAGCAACAGCGCCTGCAGGACCAGACCATCGAGCGCCAGCGCACCGACCTCCAGCAGTTCCGCCTGCAGCAGCAACAGCAGCAGCTCGACATGCAGCGGCGGATGATCGACAACCAGCGCCGGCAGACGCAATCGCGGCCGCTCCGTTGAATGGCGCCGCGCGGCGGGGCCGGTGAAACCCCTATATACTCCGCCCCCGTTTCAGCCGTTTCCGCAGAGGACCCCACCATGGCCAGCGCCTACCTTGACCACCACCTCGCCCTGCTGCAGCACCTGCGCATGATCCTCGGCGCCCTGGGCGAAGCCGAGCAGGTCCCGGAGGAGAACCACGGCCTGTTCCTCGAACGCTTCGACGAGCTGCTGCAGGAACTGCCGAGCGACCCGGTGGGCGCCCAGTACCTGGGCCAGGACCTGATTTCCCAGACCTTCCACCGCTACCCGCAGATCGCCCACCTGGTGCCGCGCGACCTGCTGTGGTTCTTCGGCGGCGACTGCCTGCACTTCATGCCCGACGAAGAGATCGACCTGTACCAGCAACTGGACGAACGCCGCTTCGCCGCCGAGGAAAACGGCGAGCCTTTCGACTGGAACAAGGAAAAGGCTTTGCTGGCGCTGCCGGAAGACTCGGCCAAGCATTGAGCCGGCGCAATCGCGGATACGGGGACACCGCGTAGGGCGCATAACGCCTACGGCGTTATCCGCCGTTTGGCCTCGATCCCCGGCGGTTCCGGGGTTGGCCTGGGCATTGGCAGAGAAGCACGATCGTAGGAGCAACTGTCTTGCGCCGAGGTGCTCTTCGTAGGATGGGTTGAGCTTGCGAAACCCATGCGGTTGCGGCGATGGGTATCGCTTCGCTCAACGCCATCCTACGAAAAGCCGTGCTTCCTGGAACCGTAGGAGGACTGCGTCCGCGATCCGGCCGCCAGGCCGCCCTACCCCTCCTCCGGCACCCGTATCCGGTGGCAATCCTTGATCTCCCGCAGCGCCAGGGTCGACTGGATCGACGCGATGCCCGGCTGCTTGCGCAGCACCTTCTCGACGAACTCCGCGTAAGCGTCCAGGTCCTTCTCCAGTACCTGCAGGAGAAAGTCCGCATCGCCGGTGATCTTGTGGCAGGCCAGCACCTCCGGCAGGTCGCGCACGGTCGCCTCGAAGCGGTCCGAGGCGTCGTCGGAGTGGGCGGCGAAGCGCACGTGGACGAACGCCAGGATGTCCAGGCCCAGGCGCCGGCGGTCGAGGTTGGCCTGGTAGTCGCGGATGTAGCCCTCCTCCTCCAGGCGCTTGCGCCGCCGCCAGCAGGGCGTGACGCTCAGCGCCAGGCGCTCGCTCAGCTCGGCGTTGGACAGGCTGGCGTCCTCCTGCAACAGGCGCAGCATCGCCAGGTCGGTGGCATCCAGGTCGGCCACGCTGGAATTTCTTTTCTTCATTTCTCTCATCCTGAGTCTGTCATTGCGCAGAAGCCTAGCCCATGCAGTCAGAAAGCACAGTTATTCCCGGCCAGCGGCATAGACTGACCCCAGGCGCCCGATGAACGCGCGGCGCTCCCACTCAGGAGGATGGCAGCATGACCCGTTATCTGGATGTGCAGGACGTTGGCCGACTGCTCAGCGAGGTCGGCCCGGGCGCGGCCATCCGCGCCATGGCCGGCTACATCGAGGCCGACTACCGACGCTGGGATGAATTCACCAAGTGCGCCCGCGTCGCCAACCACTCGGCCCTCGGCGTGATCGAACTGATGCCCGCCGACGACGGCAAGCTGTATGCCTTCAAGTACGTCAACGGCCACCCGCAGAACCACCGCGTCGACCTGCCCACGGTAATGGCCTTCGGCGTGCTGGCCACGGTGGACAGCGGCTACCCGCTGCTGCTCGGCGAATTGACCCTGACCACCGCCGTGCGCACCGCCGCCACCTCGGCGCTGTTCGCCGGCTGCCTGGCCCGCCCCGACGCCCGCCGCATGGCGCTGATCGGCAACGGCGCGCAGAGCGAGTTCCAGGCCATCGCCTTCCACGAGTTGCTGGGCATCGAGGAAATCCGCCTGTTTGACATCGACCCGGCGGCCACCGCCAAGCTGCGACGCAACCTCGCCGGCCTTCCCGGCCTGAAGCTGGTAGTCGCCGACTCGGTGCGTGAAGCGGTGCGCGGCGCCGATATCGTCACCACGGTCACCGCCGACAAGACCAACGCCACCATCCTCACGGCCGACATGCTCGAACCGGGCATGCACATCAACGCCGTGGGCGGCGACTGCCCGGGCAAGACCGAGCTGCAGGCCGAAGTGCTGGAGCGCGCGCGGGTGATAGTCGAGTTCGAACCTCAGACCCGCATCGAAGGCGACATCCAGCAGATGCCGGCGAACTTCCCGGTGATCGAGTTCCAACGCATCCTCGCCGGCGCCGCCGAGGGCCGGCAGAACGCCGAACAGATCACCGTGTTCGACTCGGTCGGCTTCGCCCTGGAAGACTTCTCCGCCCTGCGCTGGCTGCACGACGCCGCGCGCGAACGCGGCATCGGCCGCGACATCGAGCTGGTTCCACGGCCGCAGGACCCGAAGGACCTGTTCGGCCTGGTCCGGCAGCCTCAGGGCCAGGCCCTGCGCGCCGTGCGCTGAGCCTGGCGCGCCAGGGCAAGGGCCGGCTCACTCCAGCACGCTGAACTCGATGCGCTGGTTGCGCGCCCGGCCCGCCTCGGTGGCGTTGCTGAAGAGCGGCTGGCTGCGCCCGTAGCCCTTGGCCTGCAGGCGGTCGGGCGCCACGCCCAGCTCCACCAGGCGCGCCACCACGGCCTCGGCCCGAACGCGGGAGGCCTGCTGGCTGCTTTGCGAATCGTCGCTGTCGTCGGTGTGCCCGCCCACTTCCACGAGGGTGCCCGGCGGCGCCTGGCGGATGGCTTCGGCGGCTTCGGCCAGCACTTCGTCGCTGTCGCGGCTGATGGTGCTCGAGCGGTTGTCGAAGCGAATCCCCAACTGCGTCAGGGCATCGGCCAGTTGCCGGGCGCCGGAGCCCGGCGGCAGGCCGTTGAGGGCGGCCAGGGTGCGGTTCCACAGCCCCAGGAATTCGAAGCCGCCGAAGGTCTCGCGCAATTTCTGCGACAGCTCGATGCGCTGCCCCTGGCTCAGCGCGGTGGAATCCATGCGGATGCGCTCGCCGTTGAAGCCCAGCTTGAGCCCCTCGACCTTCAGTTCCGGCAGCAGCTCCAGCAAGCCGTCGAGCCAGGCCGCGGGGCTGGTTTGCCGCTTGACCAGGATGTCGCCCCGCAGGCGCTCCGCGCCGAAGACCTCCTTCAGCCGCCCCAGCAGCGCAGCGCGCTCGTCGATGCTGGTGAGCTGGCCGTTGATGCGCACCTTGCCCTCGCGCAGTTCGAGCATGAAGCGCGGCGCCTCCAGCACCGGGCTGGCCTCGGGCTGCGGAACCACCTCCACGGCTGCCGCCACCCGCGCCTGGGCCACGGGCGTGGACGAGCAATGGCGGAACGACAGCACCATGGTGAGCAACGACAGCACCAGCAGCGCGCCCAACCAGGGCGCCAGCCCACGCTTCGCCTCCGGTCGCGGCCCGGCCGGCTCGCCGATCGCCTCCGGCCGCAGCGCCGGCAGCAATTCGGCGGTGTCGGCCATCAGCACCGTCAGCCCCTCGGCCCCGGCCTGCGCCGCGCCACCGGCGGCGTCCAGCCCGGCCAGCAGTTCCGGCAGGCAGGCGGCGACCGCCTCCTCCAGCCCCTCGTCGGACAGCCCCAGCTGCCGGGCGAAGCGGCCCAGCGTCTCGGCGTCGAACACCTGCTCCAGCTGGGCGCGGTCGGGCGCCTGCGCAGGGGGGCCACCCTGCAGCCAGGCGCCCAGTCCCTGCCGGCGCAGGTGCTGGACGAAACCGGCCCAGCCGCCGCGCTGCTCGTCGAGCACCAGGTGAGCCAGCAGGCCCAGGAGCTTCCCGGCGTTTTCCGGCGCCAGGCCGAAGCGGCGGACGAGCGTCTCCAGGAGCCGCCCAATGAAATCGTCATACATATGAAGAACTACTCGGAGAATATCCATCGACCCGTGCCAGGCATTGCGGCCACACGGTCCCTGCAATGCTGCCCAGGCGCCGATGCGCGCCGGGGAAGCCGGCGCTATCAGAGCAAATCCCCCCGGCGGACCAAATAAGGGCAATCCGAATTCGCTGCCCGGCGCCGGCATTGCCCGGGGGCGAGGAAACGTCTCACTGGCGCCCGCGCCTGCGCCTTATTCCACCGGCCGGGCAAGCCTTGCCAAGCTGGCCGGAACACTTCGCCAAGGCGCTATCGCAGGACCTCCCCATGCCGCACCTTCCACCGATGACCACCAGCCATGGAGGGCTGCGGCTGCGCTCGGGCAGCATCCTCGCCCTGCTGCTGGTGCTGCTGGCGAGCCTGGCGCCCAGCAGCCAGGGCCAGAGCCAGGGCGGGCAGCGGACGGCGAAGGTCGAGGTGGAAAGCTTCGTGCGCCGGCTGTACGGCGACGAAGGCCCCGGGGCGCTGTCCGGCGATATCGGCGAGGCGCGCGCCCGGCGCTGGCTGAGCCCGGCGCTGGCGCGGGCGCTGAAGGCCTACCGCGCAGCCCGCCACGAAGGTGCGGGGCTGCTGGAGAACGACCCGCTCTGCGTCTGCCGGCGTTCGCCAGGCCTGGAGCTGGAGCAACTGCACGTCAACCTGGCCGGCGAGGGCCGGGCCACGGCCAGGGTGATCCTGGTGCACGAGCAGTGGCGCCGCGGCGTGCTGCTGCGCCTGGTCAGGCGCGGGGGAGCCTGGCGCCTGGACGACCTCGCGCAACCGACCATGCCCAGCCTGCGCCAGGCGCTGGAGCGGGAAACGCGGGGCAGCGAGCCGGCACCTGCGGATAAGCGAGGGGACGGAAACGCAAAAAGGCTGCCCTGAGGCAGCCTTTTTGTGTGGATCACCGCGAAGGCGATCCGGATTGGAGCGGGAAACGAGACTCGAACTCGCGACCCCGACCTTGGCAAGGTCGTGCTCTACCAACTGAGCTATTCCCGCATCAACTTGTTGCAACCTCCGGCTTTCGGCCGGAGGGTAACGCCATTTCGCTTTCCGTTCACCGCCGGGGCGATGACCGAGAATTTGGAGCGGGAAACGAGACTCGAACTCGCGACCCCGACCTTGGCAAGGTCGTGCTCTACCAACTGAGCTATTCCCGCAATGGCGTCCCCTAGGGGACTCGAACCCCTGTTACCGCCGTGAAAGGGCGGTGTCCTAGGCCACTAGACGAAGGGGACGCGGCCCGGAACTTACAACATTCTTTCCGGCTTCTTCGCTCTGCCTTTCGGCTTTCGCGTCGAAGTGGCGCGCATTCTATGGAGCCTTTGGAGGGGCGTCAACCCTTCCGGAAAAATTTTTTTAAATCAAAGACTTCTGGTCAAATTTTGCGCCGCCGCTATGACCGGTGTCAGCGAGCCATTACACTCGGGAAAAATCCTTCAGGGAGTTTCCAAGGTGTCGCCACTCGTCATCACCGCCCTGGTCGTCGCCGGCATCGTCATTCTGATCGCCATCGTCTTCATCAACCAGCAGCTGGAAAACCGCAAGCTGGAGAAGGCCCGGGAGAAAGCCGACCTGCAGGATCGCTTCCGCCGCTGCGGCGCCATCGCCGAGAGCCTGCCCGGCCAGTTCATCTCCGCGGACCTCAAGCTGCTGCTCAGCCGTTTCGAACTCGCCCTGGGCGAACGCCTGCTCAAGCTGGAAAAAACGCCCCAGGTCGCCGAGCGCGTCGCCGAACTCAACCGTCTGGTAAGCCAGGGTAGCGCCATGGAAGTGCGCAACGCCCCGCAGTTGATCCTCACCGAAGCCAAGGCCAAGGAAGTCCGCTTCCTTTTCGAGGGCCTGCACGCCCAGATCAACCGCTTCGCCCAGGACGGCCTGTTGTCGCGCAACGACGCCCAGCGCTGGCTGAAGGAAATCCGCCACCTGCTCACCCAGCTGCATATAGAGTTCTTCACCAACATCGGCCAGCAGGCGCTGCAGCAGGGCCAGCCCCGCCAGGCCCGCCTGGCCTTCGAGCGCGGCGTGCAGTACCTGCAGAAGCAGGCCGACCTCGGCCGCTACCAGGCCCAGCTGAAGCAACTGGAACAACAGCTCGAACGCGCCAACGCCCTGGTCCTGGAAAGCAGCAAGCCCTCCGCCGAGGAGAACACCGAGCTGACCGAAGGCCTGAAGGCGCTGGACGAAGACGACATCTGGAAGAAGAAGAATCTCTACGACTGAGGAGACCCGCATGAGCCTGACCCTCTACGGCGCCGCCCTATCCCCCTTCGTCCGCAAGGTCCGCCTGTGCCTGGCGGAGAAGGGCCTGGACTACCAGTTGGAGAACGTCGACCCGTTCAACCAGCCGGACTGGTACGCCGACCTCAACCCGCTGCGACGCATCCCTGCCCTGCGCGACGGCGACGTCACCCTGGCCGACTCCAGCGTCATCTGCCACTACCTGGACGACCGCGATCCCCAGGCCACGCCCCTGTGCGGCGGCAACGCCCTGGCCCGCGCGCGGATCAGCTGGCTGGAAAAATACGCCGACTACGAAGTGGCGCCCCTGGCCACCTTCACCGTGTTCCGCAACCGCCTGCTCAAGCCGCTGCTGGGCAAGCCGTGCGACGAGGCGGCGGTGGAAGCTGCGCTGCAGGAGAAACTGCCGCCGCACTTCGACTACCTGGAAGGCTGCCTGGGCGAAGCCGAGTATTTCGTCGACGACCGCTTCAGCCTGGCGGACATCGCCGTGGCCAGCCAACTGGTGAACATGCGCCACGGCGGGGAAGTATTGGATGCCGGGCGCTGGCCGCGTCTGGCCGCGCACTTCCAGCGCATGCTGCAGCGCCCTGCCCTGCAGGCGCTTCTCGAGGGTGAACAGCGGGTCGTCGAGAAGATTCGCGCACGCATCGCCCAGGCGCCGGCCTGAATAGAAAGACGCCGCCGGCCGGGGCACGGCGTACCTCCCCGTAGGAGCGGACCTTGTCCGCGATAGCCGGAGGTATCGGCGCGGTTCGCGGATGAGATCCTACGCCGCCCCACCCGCGCCATTCCCTTGTAGGAGCGCGCCCTGCGCGCGATTTCGCGGGCAGGGCCCGCTCTTACAGGTGCGGGGGGAAATGCCGTGCCTCACGAAGCGCATAGGGGCACGGAATCGAGCGAGCAGGCCTGCGGCCCCCCTCACCCTAACCCTCTCCCAGAGGGAGAGGGGACCGTTCGGCGTGCGTTGGTGTTTCGGCGTTAGCCGGCTAGCACAGGGATCGCCGACTGAATCCAGGCCTCCTCTCGGCACGGACTGGCTCCCTCTCCCTCCAGGAGAGGACCGTTCGGAGTACATGGGTATTTCGGCGTCAGCCGGCTAGCACAGGGATCGCCGACTGAATCCAGGCCTCCTCTCGGCACGGACTGGCTCCTTCCCTCGGGAGAGGACCGTTCGGCGTGCATTGGTGTTTCGGCGTCAGCCGGCAAGCACAGGGATCGCCGGCTGAAACCAGGCCTCCTTTCGGCACGGACTGGCTCCCTCTCCCTCCGGGAGAGGGCTGGGGTGAGGGGAAAGCCCGAGCGCCGATGCCATTCCCCTGCGCGCGATTTCGCGGGCAGGGCCCGCTCTACAGGTGCGGGGGGAAACGCCGTGCCTCACGGAGCGCATAGGGGCACGGAATCGAGCGAGCAGGCCTGCGGCCCCCTCACCCTAACCCTCTCCCGGAGGGAGAGGGGACCGTTCGGCGTGCGTTGGTGTTTCGGCGTTAGCCGGCTAGCGCAGGGGTCGCCGGCTGGAACCAGGCCTCCTCTCGGCACGGACTAGCCCCCTCTCCCTCCGGGAGAGGGCTGGAGTGAGGGGAAAGCCCGAGCACCGACGTCATTCCCCTGTAGGAGCGCGCCCTGCGCGCGATTTCGCGGGCAGGGCCCGCGCCTACAATTCGTGCCTCAGCAATCGGTCAGGCGCAGGAAGATTTCGGCCAGGCGCTCGATGCCGGCCTGGTCCTCGGCGCTGAAGCGGCCGACGCTCGGGCTGTCCAGGTCGAGCACGCCGATCAGCCGGCCGTCCTTGACCAGGGGCACCACCAACTCACTGTTGGAGGCGCTGTCGCAGGCGATGTGCCCGGGGAAGGCGTGCACGTCTTCCACCCGCTGCGTCTGGCGGGTGCGCGCCGCGGCGCCGCACACGCCCTTGGCGAAGGGAATGCGCACGCAGGCCACCTTGCCCTGGAACGGGCCCAGCACCAGCTCCTCGTCCTTGTTCAGGTAGAAGCCGGCCCAGTTCAGGTCGCCCAGTTCGTGGAACAGCAAGGCGGCGAACTGCGAGGCGTTGGCGATGAAGTCGCGCTCGTCGGCGAACAGCGCTTCGGCCTGCGCCGCCAGCAGCGCGTAGCCACCCAGCCCGGCGCCGGTCTGTTGCAGGTCGATCATGGTTCTTCTCCTTCGAGCAATTGACGGCCCACCCACTGGCGGGCGAATTGATAGGCGCAGCGGCCGTTGCGGTTGCCGCGCCCGAGGGCCCAGCGGATGGCTTCCTTCTCCAGCGGCTCGTCCCAGGTGAAGGCCAGCCCCGAACGGCCGGCCAGCACTTTCACCCAGTGCCGCACCACGTCCAGGAAGTGCTCCTGGGTGAAGGGGTAGAACGACAGCCACAGGCCGAAACGATCCGACAGGGCGATCTTGTCCTCCACCGCCTCGCTGGGGTGCAGCTCGCCGTCGACCATCTTCCAGTTCTCGTTGTCGCTCTGCTTCTCCGAGACCAGGTGGCGGCGGTTCGAGGTGGCGTACAGCAGGACGTTGTCCGGGGCCTGCTCCAGCGAGCCGTCGAGCACGCTCTTGAGCACCCGGTAGTCGCCCTCGCCGGCGTCGAACGAGAGGTCGTCGCAGAACAGCACGAAGCGCTGCGGCAGCCCGTGCAGTTGCTCCACCACCCGCGGCAGGTCGGCCAGGTGGTCGCGCTCGATCTCGATCAGGCGCAGGCCGTCGCCGGCCAGCTCGGCCAACAGCGCGCGCACCAGCGAGGACTTGCCCGTCCCCCGGGCGCCCCACAGCAAGGCGTGGTTGGCCGGCCTGCCGGCGACGAACTGGCGGGTGTTGCGGGCCAGCTGTTCGCGCTGCTTGTCGACGCCGAGCAGGTCGTCCAGGCGCAGGTCGAGGCTCACCTGCAGCGCCTGCAGGTAGCCGCTGCGGCCATCGCGGTGCCAGCGGGCGGCCAGGCAGCGCTGCCAGTCGATGGGCTCGCGCAGCGCCGGGAGCAACGGCTCCAGCCGGGCCAGCACGCTTTCGGCGCGGGCCAGGAAATCATTCAGACGGGAATCCACGGCTTTCTCCCTGGGATCTTCAGCGTAGCGACGCTGTCGTTCGGTCATGTCACATGGATGGCATCGCCTCTGCCGACAGCCTGCCGGCTTGGGCTATGCTACGCGCCTGGAAAGCATTCTCGAGGCGAAGTACCGCACCTCATGGATATTGCGCTCACCCATCGCCTCTCGTTCAAGCAGGCCAGCCTGACGGTGCTGGTCGCCTTCATCCTCGGCACCCTGCTCAGCCTCATCCAGGTGGGCGTCGATTATGCCAGCCAGGACGCCTCCATCAACCGCGAAGTACGCGCCCTGCTGGACGTCAGCCACAACCCGGCGGCGCGCATCGCCTACAACATCGACGCCGAACTGGCCCAGGAACTGGTGGTGGGCCTGCTGCGCTCGCCGGCGGTGATCCGCGCGGAGATCATCGACAGCGCCGACGTGGCCCTGGCCAGCGCCGGCCGGCCGCCGGCGGAAAGCAACCTGCGCCCGCTCAGCGACTTCCTCTTCGGGCATATGCGCGTCTACGAGGAGCCGCTGTATATAGAGCACCAACCCAAGGAATCCCTCGGCGTGCTGCGCCTGGAGATCGACACCTTCGTCTTCGGCAACGACTTCCTGCGCCGCGCCGGCATGACGCTGATCTCCGGCTTCGTCCGCAGCCTGCTGCTATCGCTGATCCTCCTGGTGCTGTTCTACGGCCTGCTGACCAAGCCGCTGGTGAGCCTGATCGAGGTGCTCGCCCGCCACGACCCGCGCTCGCCCACGCGCCTGCGCCTGCCCTGCCCCCAGGGCCACGAGCGCGACGAGATCGGCGTGCTGGTGGAGGTGACCAACCGCCAGCTCAGCCACATCGCCGTGGAGATGGAGCAGCGCCGCGAGGCCGAGGACCGCCTGACCCGCTACCTGGCCGAGCTGGAGAACATAGTGGCGGCGCGCACCGCCGAGCTGAAGGCGGCCAACGCCCGCCTGACGCAGTCCAACCAGCAACTGGAGCGCGCCCGCCTCAACGCCCTGGACATGGCCCAGGCCCGCGCCACCTTCCTGGCCAACATGAGCCACGAGATCCGCACCCCGCTCAACGGCCTGCTGGGCATGCTCGGCCTGGCCCTGGACGGCCCGCTGAGCCCGGAACAGCGCCAGCAGCTGTCCATCGCCCACGACTCGGGCAAGGTGCTGGTGGACCTGCTCAACGACGTGCTCGACCTGTCCAAGTTCGAGTCCGGCCAACTGGAGCTGGAGAAGATCCCCTTCGACCTCGCCACCCTGGTGGAGGACACCGCCAGCCTGCTGTCGCAGAACGCCGCCCCGGCGGTAGAGCTGACCTGCCTGGTCAGCCCCGACTTGCCGGCGCAGCTGGAAGGCGACCCGACGCGGGTGCGGCAGATCGTCAGCAACCTGCTCTCCAACGCCCTCAAGTTCACCCGCCTGGGCCGCGTCGACCTGCGCGTCGAGCCCTGGGAGGACGGCGTGCGCATCAGTGTCCGCGACACCGGCATCGGCATCGCCGCCGACGCCCTGCAGCGCATCTTCCAGCCCTTCACCCAGGCCGACGCCGGCATCACCCGCCAGTTCGGCGGCACCGGCCTGGGCCTGGCGCTGACGCGCAAGCTCTGCGAGGCCATGCAGGGCGAGCTGAGCGTCAGCTCGCAACCGGGCCTGGGCAGCGAGTTCGCCGCGACCCTGCCGCTGCCCGCCCTGGACCCCGCGCAGGCGCTGGAGCCCCTGAGCGGCAAGGTGGTGGCGCAGTGCCCGGCCGGCAGCGGCCTGGCCGAACTGCTGCAGACCTGGCTGCCGCGCTGGGGCCTGGACTACCGGCGCCTGGACATCGACGCCAGCCTGCTGGGCGTGGAGCTGGACGTGCTGGTGTCCGACTGCCCGGACTGCCTGGTCGGCCTGCGCCAGCACCTCAAGGACCGCCCGGTGCTGCTGGTCACCGCCTACGGCAGCTTCCTCGAGGCCGAACTGGCGCAGCAGTTGGCGCCCCTGCGCCAGTTGGCCCGCCCGCTCAGCCGCGCCACCCTGCACCAGGCCCTGCAGCAGGCCCTCCGCCGCCCGGCCATACAGCCCCAGCGGCAGTTGCCGGGCGAGGCCCCGGAGCAGTTCGCCGCGCGCGTGCTGCTGGTGGAAGACAACCCGGTCAACCAACTGGTGGCCCGGGGCCTGCTGCAGAAGCTCGGCTGCCGGGTGCGGGTCGCCGCCGATGGCCAGGAGGCCCTGGATGCCCTGGCCGAGGAAGACTTTGAGCTCGTGCTGATGGACTGCAACATGCCGGTGATGGACGGCTACGAGGCGACCCGCCTGATCCGCCAGCAGCCGCGCTGGAAGGACCTGCCGGTAATCGCCCTGACCGCCAACGCTTTGCCCGACGAGCGCGAGCGCTGCCGCCTGGCCGGCATGGACGACTACCTGGCCAAGCCCTTCCACCGCGACGAGATGGCGGCGATGCTGGAGCGCTGGGCGCAGCCCCGGCTGGATGCCTGAGGCCGGCGGCGCCTTACGGCTCCAGCGCCAGCAGTTGTCCGAGCAGGTCGTCCAGGCGTCCGCGCAGCTCGTCCATCGCATTGAGGTCCAGGCCGCTGGCACACAGCAGCGCCTCGCGCAGCGGCGCCACCTTCTCGCGCAAGGCGATGCCCTCCCCGCTCAGGCCCAGGTGCACCTCGCGCTCGTCCTGCCGCGCCCGCCGGCGCTGCACCAGGCCGAGCTGCTCCAGGCGCTTGAGCAGCGGCGTCAGGGTGCCGGAGTCGAGCATCAGGCGCTCGCCCAGGGCCTTCACCGTCGGCTGCGCGGGCGGTTTGTCCTGCCATTCCCACAGCACCAGCATCACCAGGTACTGCGGGTAGGTCAGGCCGAGCGCGTCGAGCATCGGCCGGTAGCCGCGGATGATCGCCCGCGAGGCAGCGTACAGGCGGAAGCACAGCTGGTTGTCCAGCAGCAGCGCCTGTTCAGGTTCGCGGTGGCTCATCGCAGCAGCGCTTCGATCTCGGCGGTGAGTTCCTCCGGCTTGGTCAGCGGGGCGAAGCGCTTGACCTGGCTGCCGTCGCGGCTGACCAGGAACTTGGTGAAGTTCCACTTGATGCCCTGGCTGCCCAGCACGCCCGGCGCGCGCTTCTTCAACTGCACGTAGAGCGGGTGGGCGCCGGCGCCGTTGACGTCGATCTTCTTGAACAGCGGGAAGCTGACGCCGAAGTTCAGCTCGCAGAACTGCGAGATCTCGCCTTCGTCGCCCGGCTCCTGCTTGCCGAACTGGTTGCAGGGGAAGCCCAGCACCACCAGGCCCTTGTCGCGGTACTTCTCCCACAGCGCCTCCAGGCCCTTGTACTGCGGGGTGAAGCCGCACTGGCTGGCGGTGTTCACCACCAGCAGGGCCTTGCCGCCGAAATCGGCCAGGGTCTTCTGCTCGCCCTTGATGGTCGTGCAGGGGATATCCAACAATGCGTCGCTCATGGAACCGGCTCCAGGAAAGTGGGAACGATCAAGATAGCTCGCAATTAAATTGCACACAATTTATTTCCGCCGAAAAAAGGCCCGCCGGCGACCGGCGGGCCTTGCGTCACTCAAGCCCCGTCGCGCGGCACCAGCTTCAGCGACGCCGAGTTGATGCAGTAGCGCAGCCCGGTCGGCCGCGGCCCATCGGGGAACACGTGGCCCAGGTGGGCTTCGCAGGCCGCGCAGCGCACCTCGATGCGGTGCATGCCGTGGCTGAAGTCTTCCAGTTCGGCGATGGCATCCTTGGACACCGGCTGGAAGTAGCTCGGCCAGCCGCTGCCGGAATCGTACTTGGCGTCCGAGTCGAACAACGCCGCGCCGCAGCACACACAGTGGTAGATGCCGGGGGTCTTGGTCGCGTAGTACTCGCCGGTGAAGGCACGCTCGGTGCCGCCCAGGCGGCAGATGTGGAACTGCTGTTCGTCGAGCTCCTCGCGCCAGCTTTCCAGGGGCTTCTCGATCTTTTCCATCGCTGTACCTCGCAAGCTTGAAAAAAGCCCGTCCGCGCCCTTTCGCGGGAAACGGGCCGCACGTATGATGCGTGACGTCATCGTTGGATGCAGAATCTGCCGCACAGGGGATCATCTACGATAAAAAAGCCTTTTTATGGGCTTTTTTTCGTTCGTTTCTCCGTCAACCAGGCGTTTTTTCAGTTTTACCGCCAGGACGCGCGACATTCCGCACCTCGTATAGACGCCAGTCTGTCACCCGCGTTACAGCCTGCCAAGCCAGGGCCGGAGCGCGGGAACCTTCATTTCGGGAACGCCACATCATGCAGGTCAGCAAATCGAACAAGCTCGCCAACGTCTGCTACGACATCCGCGGGCCGGTGCTCAAGCACGCCAAACGCCTGGAAGAGGAAGGCCATCGCATCCTCAAGCTGAACATCGGCAACCCGGCGCCGTTCGGTTTCGAAGCCCCTGACGAGATTCTCCAGGACGTCATCCGCAACCTGCCCACGGCCCAGGGCTACAGCGACTCCAAGGGCCTGTTCAGCGCGCGCAAGGCGGTGATGCAGTATTACCAGCAGAAGCAGGTGGAAGGCGTCGGCATCGAGGACATCTACCTGGGCAACGGCGTCTCCGAGCTGATCGTCATGGCCCTGCAGGCGCTGCTCAACAACGGCGACGAGGTGCTGATCCCGGCGCCCGACTACCCGCTGTGGACCGCCTCGGTGTCGCTGGCCGGCGGCAAGCCGGTGCATTACCTGTGCGACGAGCAGTCCAACTGGTTCCCCGACATCGCCGACATGAAGGCCAAGATCACCAGCAACACCAAGGCGCTGGTGCTGATCAACCCGAACAACCCCACCGGCGCGGTCTACTCGAAGGAAGTGCTGCTGGACATCGTCGAACTGGCGCGCCAGCACAACCTGGTGATCTTCTCCGACGAGATCTACGACAAGATCCTCTACGACGAGGCCGTGCACATCTCCACCGCCTCCCTGGCGCCGGACGTGCTCTGCCTGACCTTCAACGGCCTGTCCAAGGCCTACCGCGTGGCCGGCTTCCGCTCCGGCTGGATCGCCATCTCCGGGCCCAAGCACAAGGCGCAGAGCTACATCGAGGGCCTGGACATCCTGGCCAACATGCGCCTGTGCGCCAACGTGCCGAGCCAGCACGCCATCCAGACCGCCCTGGGCGGCTACCAGAGCATCAACGACCTGGTGCTGCCCGGCGGCCGCCTGCTGGAACAGCGCAACCGCGCCTGGGAACTGCTCAACGACATCCCCGGGGTCAGCTGCGTCAAGCCCATGGGCGCGCTCTACGCCTTCCCGCGCATCGACCCGAAGGTCTGCCCTATCCACAACGACGAGAAGTTCGTCCTCGACCTGCTGCTCTCGGAGAAGCTGCTGATCGTCCAGGGCACCGCCTTCAACTGGCCGTGGCCGGACCATTTCCGTGTGGTCACCCTGCCCCGCGTCGACGACCTGGAGCAGGCCATCGGGCGCATCGGCAACTTCCTCAGCAGCTATCGTCAGTAACCATGGACCTGCAGATCGACGACTTCTACAAGGACGCCGCCGCCGGGATGCTCCTGCTCTACCAGGCCTTCCCGCGCAAGATCGCCCTATACGTGGAAGACCTCATCGGCCGCGAGGAACACGACGAGTTCGGCCTGCCCAGCAAGCGTCACCAGGCCTGCCTGGGCGCGCTGCTGTGGCTGGCCGAGGAAGGCTACCTGCGCTACGACAGCTGCATCCGCCACGAAGCCCTGGACCAGGCCGTGCTCAGCGAAAAGGGCTTCCTGCGCCTGAGCCGCGCCCTGCCCCGCGGCGCCGACGACGCGCAACTGCCCGCCAGCGTGCGGCGCCAGCAGGCCACCCTCGCGCAGCAACTGCGCGACGCGCTGGCCGATGCGCACAGCGAACGCATCTCGCGCCTGGCCCGGCTACTCTTCGAATGTGCTGGCGTGGAAAAAGAGACATAGTTTGAAATAGTCCCCACGTTGAATCGCCTAGGGGCCGACCGTATATACCCCGCATAATCCAGCCCGGCCCCGGAGCGCGCACGCCCGGGGCACCGGCGCGCCCCTGCGCGCCGTGCGCCCAAGTCGCGAGGAGAAGTCTTACCCATGATGCGCATCCTGCTGTTCCTGGCCACCAACCTGGCGGTCGTGCTCGTCGCCAGCATCACCCTGAGCCTGCTCGGCTTCAACGGGGTCATGGCCGCCAACGGCGTCGACCTCAACCTGCAAGCGCTGCTGGTCTACTGTGCCGTCTTCGGCTTCGCCGGCTCGATCATCTCGCTGTTCCTGTCCAAGTGGATGGCCAAGACCACCACCGGCACGGAAATCATCAGCCAGCCGCGCACCCGCCACGAACAGTGGCTGCTGCAGACCGTCGAGCAGCTCTCGCGCGAAGCCGGCATCAAGATGCCCGAGGTGGGGATCTTCCCGGCCTACGAGGCCAACGCCTTCGCCACCGGCTGGAACCGCAACGACGCCCTGGTGGCCGTCAGCCAGGGCCTGCTCGAGCGCTTCTCGCCGGACGAGGTGCGCGCGGTGCTCGCCCACGAGATCGGCCACGTGGCCAATGGCGACATGGTCACCCTGGCGCTGATCCAGGGCGTGGTGAACACCTTCGTCATGTTCTTCGCGCGCATCTTCGGCAACTTCGTCGACAAGGCGGTGTTCAAGACCGAAGAAGGCCGCGGCCCGGCCTACTACATCGCGACCATAGTCGCGGAACTGGTGCTGGGCATCCTCGCCAGCATCATCGTCATGTGGTTCTCGCGCCGCCGCGAGTTCCGCGCCGACGCCGCCGGCGCCCACCTGGCCGGCAGCAATGCGATGATCGCCGCGCTGCAGCGCCTGCGCGCCGAGCAGGGCGTGCCGGTGCACATGCCCGACAGCCTGACCGCCTTCGGCATCAACGGCGGCCTCAAGCACGGCCTCGCCGGCCTGTTCATGAGCCACCCGCCGCTGGAAGAACGCATCGAGGCGCTGCGCAACGCGCGCTGATGAAACAAGGGCGGCCCCAGGGCCGCCCTTCTTCTTTCAGTCCCGGTGCAGCCGGAACACCACCTCTTCCAGGCGCTTCACCCCGCGGTCGAGGAACTTCCAGTTCTCGCCCAGCACGTCCAGGCGCTCCAGTTCCACGACCTGCCACTGCGCGAAGCGCTCCCTCACCTCATCCGCGAGCACCGCGAACGGCGGTCCGGACATCTGCTCCTGAGGGTATTCCAGGGTGACCAGCAGGCCATCCAGCGGCCGCGGCAGGATGGCGGACAGGTGCCGCGCGTAGCTTTCGCGCATGTCCGGCGGCAGGGCAATGAGCGCAGCCCGGTCGTAGAGCGCCTGGCAATCGGCCAGGTGTTCGGCCGCCAGGTCGAAGAAGTCGCCCTGGAGGATTTCCACCGCGCCATGCCGATAACAGCGCAGCGCGCCGCGCTGCTCCACCTCGGGCTGCCAGCCCTGCTCGGCGAAGAAATCCTTCACCGCACGCTCGGCCAGCTCCACCCCCAGCACCCGGTAGCCCTGCTCCGCCAGCCAGACCAGGTCGCGCGACTTGCCGCACAGCGGCACCAGCACGCGCGCGCCCCTTGGCAGGGCCAGCGCCGGCCAGTGACGAACGAGGTAGGGGTTGACCTCGGCGAGGTGGAAACCGATTTCGTTGCGCGACCAGCGCGCCTGCCAGAAGTCTTCGTGCATGGGCTCCATTCCTGCTGCGGTGCAGGCCGGATTGCCTGCACGGAATCGGCGGAGCGGCTCCGCCGGATGCCCATGATCGCCCAGCCGGGCGTCTGCCGCTAGCGACCGCGCAGCAACGCCGGCCGCAGCGGCCAGTGCAGCCAGCCGTGGCGCTCGGCCTGCTCGCGCTGCTCGACCACCCCCAGGCTCACCCGCCCCGCGCGGATGCGGCGGACGATGAGTTCGGTACCGTCGTCGAGCACGAAACGATCGCCTTCCCGAAGGATCAGCTCTTGCCTGAAGGCTTGCATGGATGGAACCTCGAACGCTGGAAACGACGACTGCACCGCGGGGCGCGAATTATCCTCACCCCCGCCCCTCAGCCAAAGAGACGCAAGCCGCAACTTGCTGTGGCTCTTTTCCGAGAATAGATGGCTTTGCGACGCAGCCGGCAAAAACGCCTCGACCCCGTCACAGTCGAGAGCGACCACTGGTATTGGAGCGGCCACTGGCCATCCAGGTTCCGCCCGACCGTCGCTTCGCGGCACAGCTTGATGGCATCGAATTAACGGATTGTTATGGTCGAAAACCCATACTGGATTTCGATCTATCCCAGCGGGAACATAACGCCATTCCCCTGGAGGTGTTCCATGCTCCCCACCCTGTTCATATCCCACGGCTCCCCCATGCTGGCGCTGGAGCCCGGTGCCAGCGCGGCGCCTCTCCAGCGCCTGGCCGCCGAGCTGCCCCGGCCGAAGGCGATCCTGGTGGTATCGGCGCACTGGGAAACGCCGGACCTGCGCGTCACCGCCAATCCCCGGCCGGAGACCTGGCACGACTTCTACGGCTTCCCCCGCGCCCTCTACGAGGTCCAGTACCCCGCACCCGGCGCCCCGGAGCTGGCCCAACGCGTCGTCGAACTGCTGGCCAGCCAGAACATCCCGGCCAGCCTGGACGCCGAGCGGCCACTGGACCACGGCGCCTGGGTGCCGCTGAGCCTGATGTACCCGGCCGCGGACATCCCGGTGCTGCAGCTGTCGCTGCCCAGCCGCCTCGGTCCGCGCCTGCAGGACCATGTCGGCAAGGCCCTGCGCCAGTTGCGCGAGGAAGGCATCCTGCTCATCGGCTCGGGCAGCATCACCCACAACCTCGGCGAACTGGACTGGCACGCCGGCCCCGACGTGGTCGAACCCTGGGCCCGGGCCTTCCGCGACTGGATCGTCGAGAAGCTGGCGAGCAACGACGAAGCCGCGCTTTTCGACTATCGCCAGCAGGCACCGTCGGCAACGCGAAACCACCCCAGCGACGAACACCTGCTGCCGCTGTACTTCGCCCGCGGCGCCGGCGGCCCCGCCATGCACGTCGAGCACGCTGGCTTCACCCTGGGCGCCCTGGGCATGGACATCTACCGCTTCGGCTGAGGCTCGCTACGAAGGGAAGGATGAGGCAGTCCATGCGGCCATGGCGATGGGTATCGCTTCGCTCAACCCATCCTACGTAGCGGCCCCGTAGGGCGCATAACGCTGCGGCGTTATCCACCAATCGAGATCGACTTACGGGTGAGAATGCCGGGCCTCAAGGCACCCTGTAGGAGCGGGCCCTGCCCGCGATTTCGCGCGCAGGGCGCGCTCCTACAATTGAAATCGCGTGGGTGGGGCAGCGTAGGAGCGGATCTCATCCGCGAATCGCGCCGGATCGTCCGGCTATCGCGGACAAGGTCCGCTCCTACGTTGCAGACGAGCACGGCTCGCGCCTACATGGGATGGCATCGGTATGCGGCGGATACGAAAAAGGCGGAGCAGGTCACCCTACTCCGCCTTTTCTCACAGCCGATGGATCAGTACTTCTCGACCTCGGCCTTGTCGCTCAGTTGGCGACGGAAGGCGGCGAAGTCTTCCTGGCCGCTGCGCGAGGCGAGGAACTGGCGATACATGGCCTTCTCCTGGTCGCTCAGGGTGGCGCTCGGCTCGCTGACGCCGTTCAGGCGGATCAGCACGTAGTCGCCATTGCCCAGGGTCACGCCGGCGAAGGTCGGTTGCTCGGCCTTGGCCGGGCGCGCCATGCGGAACACTTCCTGGAGCAGCTGCGGATCGACGCCGTCCTGGCCACGGGAAGCGGCTTCCACCACTTTCCAGGTCTGGCCGCTCTGGGCCTGGGCCAGCGGCGTCTTGCCGTCGCGCAGGCCTGCCAGCAGGGCTTCGCCCTGTGCCTTGGCGGCATCGGCGGCATGCTGGCGCTGCAGCACTTCGCGGATGGAAGCGGTGACTTCCTCCAGGGTCTGCTGCTGCGGCTTGTGGTGCTCCTTGACGCGCAGCACCACCACGGTGTCCGGATCCAGCTCGATGGCGCCACTGTTGGCGCCATCCTCCAGCACCTCGGTGCTGAAGGCAGCCTGGACGACCTGGCGGTTGGCGGCGACGCCCTCGCCGCCCTCGCGGCCGAAGGGCTTGCTGGTCTCGACCTTCAGGCCCAGTTCCTGGGCCGGTTGGGCCAGGTCGGAGGCTTCGTAGGCAGAGCTTTCCAGCTGCTTGGTGGCGTCGACGAAGCGCTGCTCCACCAGTTGGCTCTTCAGGTCCTGTTCCAGCTTCGGCTTCAGGCTGGCGAAGCTCGGGACTTCCGGCGCCTGCACGCCCAGCAGCTTGATCAGGTGCCAGCCGTACTGGGTACGCACCGGCTCGGACACATCGCCCTTGGCCTTCAGGCCGTAGAGCGCATCCTCGAAGGCCGGGTCGTAGACGCCACGGCCGGCATAGCCCAGGTCACCGCCATTGTTGGCGGAGCCGACGTCGTTGGATTCCTCCTTGGCCAGCTTGGCGAAGTCCTCGCCCTTGGCCAGGCGCGCCTTGATCTCTTCGATCTTGGCCTTGGCCTGGGCATCGGTCTGCTTGGCGTTGACCTCGACGAGAATGTGCGCGGCGTCGCGCTGCTCGGAGAGACCGGCGATTTCCTTCTGGTACTGGGCCTGCAGGTCCTCGTCCTTGGCGACGACCTGGTTGAAGAAGGACGACTTCTTCAGCTCGATGTAGTCGATCACCACCTGGTCCGGGCTCATGAACTCGGCCTTGTGGGCATCGTAGTAGGCCTTGATGTCGGCGTCCTCGACCTTGGCCTTGGACGGATCGGCCTTGAAGGTCAGGGTGGCGAAGTCGCGGGTCTGCTTCTCCAGGCGGGCGAAGGCCTGCAGTTCGTTGTCGGTGACGAAGCCGGAACCGGCGATGCCGGCGCGCAGTTGGCCGATGAGCATTTCCTGCTCGAGCATCTGGCGGAACTGCATGCGGGTGTAGCCGTTCTGGCGCAGCGCCTGGTCGAACTTGTCGGCGTTGAACTTGCCGTCGACCAGGAATTCGGGAGTCTGCAGGATCAGTTGGTCGACCTGCTGCTGGGTGAAGGCGAACTTGTCGTTCTGTGCGGCCTGGAGCAGCAGCTTGCGCTCGATCAGGCCCTTGAGTGCGGCGTCCTTGAGCAGCTTGTCGTCCAGGGTCGAGGCGTCGAAGTCCTTGCCCAGGCGCTGCTGCAGCTGGCGGCGCTGCATTTCCTGAGCCTGCTGCAGCTCGGGGATGCTGATGTCATCGCCATTGACCTTGGCAGCGACATTCTCATGATGGGTAGCCCGGATGATGGCATCGAAACCGGTCAGCGCCATCAGCACGACGATGACACCGATGATGGTCTTGGCGATCCAGCCCTGGGAATTGTCCCTGATGTTTTGCAGCATGCGGCCCCCAAAAGCGGCCACGCACCTGCCGTCAGTGGCGGCGAGGCGTGGGTATTTAATATGCGGATATGAGAAAGGCGCATCCGAGGATGCGCCTTCTCGCAACTGGCGGAGCTAGCGGGCCAGGCCCGCGACCCCCGGCGATGCGGGATGGTAACCCATCCCGAGCGCCGCTCCGCGGCCGATCCGACGCTAGGCCGGACCGGACAGGTCAAGTCCAGAAAGACGCTTAGTTGACAGCATCCTTCAGGGCTTTACCGGCTTTGAAGCCCGGGATCTTAGCGGCAGCGATCTTGATCGGCTTGCCGGTTTGCGGGTTGCGACCGGTGCGGGCAGCACGCTCTTTGACAGCGAAGGTGCCGAAGCCAACCAGTACGACGGAGTCACCCGCCTTCAGGGCGCCAGTGACGGACTCGATTACCGCGTCCAGAGCGCGACCGGCAACAGCTTTCGGGATATCAGCAGATGCGGCAATTGCATCGATCAGTTCCGACTTGTTCACTCTAAGTCCCCTTATTTCTGTTGAGTATGTTTCTATGTGTTAGGTGTAAGCAAAAGCAGGTGCTGGTTTGCCAACTGACAAAGCAAGTGCCGCTTTATAACAAGGGCCCAAAAACAGTGTCAAGAAAGCCCCCCGGCTAATGCGTGCTGATTCGCTCCTTGGAATCAGACTCGCGTTTTTCATCCTTTGCAACCATCTCGGGAGCCGCATCGGGCAAGGGCTCCGGCGTGTATTGCAGCGCAATTTGCAGGACCTCGTCAATCCATTTAACCGGTTTAATAACGAGATCTGCCTTAATGTTATCCGGAATTTCCTTGAGATCACGGACATTTTCTTCCGGGATGATCACGGTTTTGATTCCCCCGCGGTGGGCCGCCAGAAGTTTTTCCTTGAGCCCGCCGATGGCCAGCACCTGGCCGCGCAGGGTGATCTCGCCGGTCATGGCGACGTCCGCGCGCACCGGGATCTGGGTGATCGCCGAGACCAGCGCGGTGCACATGCCGATGCCGGCGCTGGGGCCGTCCTTGGGCGTGGCGCCTTCCGGGACGTGGATATGGATATCGTGTTTTTCGTGGAAGTCCGCCGGAATTCCCAGACTTTTCGCACGGCTACGCACGACGGTCAGCGCAGCGGTGATGGACTCCGCCATCACGTCGCCCAGCGAACCGGTCTTGGTCAGCGCGCCCTTGCCGGGGACGATGGCCGACTCGATGGTCAGCAGTTCGCCGCCCACCTGGGTCCAGGCCAGCCCGGTGACCTGGCCGATCTGGTCCTGCTGCTCGGCAAGGCCGTAACGGAACTTGCGCACGCCCAGGTAGTTCTCCAGGGTCTCGGTGGTGACCTTGGCCTCGATGCGCTTGGCCCTGGCCCCCTCCTTCACCGCCTTGCGGCAGACCTTGGCGATCTGCCGCTCCAGGCTGCGCACGCCCGCCTCGCGGGTGTAGTAGCGGATGATGTCGCGGATGGCCGCTTCGTCGAAGGTCAGCTCGCCCTTCTTGAGACCATTGGCCGCAGTCTGCTTCGGTACAAGATATTTCGAGGCGATGTTGACCTTCTCGTCCTCGGTGTAGCCCGGCAGGCGGATGACTTCCATGCGGTCCAGCAGCGGCGCCGGGATGTTCATGGAGTTGGCGGTGCAGAGGAACATCACGTCCGAGAGGTCGTAGTCGACTTCTAGGTAGTGGTCGTTGAAGTTGTGGTTCTGCTCCGGGTCCAGCACCTCCAGCAGCGCCGAGGCCGGGTCGCCGCGCATGTCGCTGCCCATCTTGTCGATCTCGTCGAGCAGGAACAGCGGGTTGCGCACGCCCACCTTGGTCATCTTCTGGATCAGACGGCCGGGCATGGAACCGATGTAGGTGCGGCGGTGGCCGCGGATCTCGGCCTCGTCACGCACGCCGCCCAGGGCCATGCGCACGAACTTGCGGTTGGTGGCGCGGGCGATGGACTCGGCCAGCGAGGTCTTGCCCACGCCGGGCGGGCCGACCAGGCAGAGCACCGGGCCCTTGACCTTCTTCACACGCTTCTGCACGGCGAGGTATTCGAGGATGCGTTCCTTGACCTCTTCCAGGCCGTAGTGGTCGGTGTCGAGAATGTCCTCGGCCTTGTCCAGGTCGTGGCGCACCTTGCTCTCGGCCTTCCACGGCACGTTCACCAGCCAGTCGATGTACGAGCGCACCACGGTGGCCTCGGCGGACATCGGCGACATCTGCTTGAGCTTGTTCAGCTCGGCGTTGGCCTTGGCCAGCGCCTCCTTGGTCAGGCCGGCGGCGTCGATGCGCTTCTTCAGCTCCTCGACCTCGTTGTGGCCCTCGTCGATGTCGCCCAGTTCCTTCTGGATGGCCTTCATCTGCTCGTTCAGGTAGTACTCGCGCTGGCTGCGCTCCATCTGCTTCTTCACGCGGCCGCGGATGCGCTTCTCGACCTGCAGCAGGTCGATCTCGGCATCCAGCATGGCCAGCACGTGCTCGACGCGGGCGGCCAGCTCGGTGATTTCGAGGATTTCCTGCTTCTGCTCGATCTTCAGGGCCATGTGCGCGGCCATGGTGTCGACCAGGCGGCCCGGCTCGTCGATGCTGTTCAGCGACGACAGCACTTCGGCCGGGACCTTCTTGCCCAGTTGCACGTACTGTTCGAACTGGCTCAGCAGGCTGCGGATGAAGACCTCGGACTCGCGCTCGCCGACCGGCGCCTCGTCGATGATCGACACTTCGGCGCGGCAATGGGCGTCTTCGTCGATGAAACGCTCGACATGGCCGCGCTGCTCACCCTCCACCAGGACCTTCACGGTGCCGTCGGGCAGCTTCAGCAGCTGCAGCACGGTGGCCACGGTGCCCATGCGGTACAGGCCGTCTTCGCCCGGGTCGTCGTCGGCGGGGTTCTTCTGCGCCAGCAGGAGGATCTGCTTGTCGCTGGTCATCGCGGCCTCCAGGGCCTCGATGGATTTCTCGCGCCCCACGAACAGGGGGATGACCATGTGCGGATAGACCACTACGTCACGCAGGGGAAGCAGGGGCAACTCGACGAGTGTTTTCATGATATTCGGCTCTACAGCGGCACTTGGCCAAAAAAGATGGGGTTAGACCCTTGGACCTAAGATGGGGTTAGGCCAGGGAAAAAACAAGCGCGGTAGACGGGAAGGAAAAAGGGGGCCCGAAGGCCCCCTTTTCTTTATGCCTCAGGCGCAGCCTTGGCAGGCTGCTCGCTGTTCTCGTAGATCAGCAGTGGCTGGGACGAGCCGTCGATGACGCTCTCGTCGATGACCACCTTGCTGACCTCGGTCTGCGAGGGGATTTCGTACATGGTGTCGAGCAGGATGCCTTCGAGGATCGAACGCAGGCCACGGGCGCCGGTCTTGCGCTCCAGGGCCCTGCGGGCGACGGCCTTGAGGGCGTCCGGGCGGAACTCCAGGTCCACGCCTTCCATCTCGAACAGCCGGGCGTACTGCTTGGTGAGGGCGTTCTTCGGCTCGGTGAGGATCTGCATCAGCGCCGCCTCGTCGAGCTCGTCGAGGGTGGCGATGATCGGCAGGCGGCCGACGAATTCCGGGATCAGGCCGAACTTGACCAGGTCTTCGGGCTCCACTTCGCGCAGGGCCTCGCCGACCTTCTTGCCCATCTCCTGGCTGCGCACTTCGGCGCTGAAGCCGATGCCGCCCTTGGTGGAACGGTTCTGGATGACCTTTTCCAGGCCGGCGAACGCGCCACCGCAGATGAACAGGATGTTGCGGGTATCGACCTGCAGGAACTCCTGCTGCGGGTGCTTGCGGCCGCCCTGGGGCGGAACCGAGGCGACGGTGCCTTCGATCAGCTTCAGCAGGGCCTGCTGCACGCCTTCGCCGGACACGTCACGGGTGATGGACGGGTTGTCCGACTTGCGCGAGATCTTGTCGATCTCGTCGATGTAGACGATGCCCATCTGGGCCTTCTCTACGTCGTAGTCGCACTTCTGCAGCAGCTTCTGGATGATGTTCTCGACGTCCTCGCCCACGTAGCCGGCTTCGGTCAGGGTGGTGGCGTCGGCGATGGTGAAAGGCACGTTCAGCAGGCGCGCGAGGGTCTCGGCGAGCAGCGTCTTGCCCGAGCCGGTCGGCCCGATCAGCAGGATGTTGCTCTTGCCCAGCTCGACGTCGTCCTTGCGGTCGCGCTGATTCAGGCGCTTGTAGTGGTTGTAGACCGCTACCGCCAGGGTTTTCTTGGCACGTTCCTGGCCGATCACGTATTGATCGAGGATGGAACGGATCTCTTTCGGCGCCGGAAGCTTGTGCGCGCTACTCTCCGCCTGTGCTTCCTGCACCTCCTCGCGGATGATGTCGTTGCACAGGTCGACGCACTCGTCGCAGATAAAGACCGAGGGGCCGGCAATCAACTTGCGCACTTCGTGCTGGCTCTTGCCGCAGAAGGAGCAATACAGCAGCTTGCCGTTGTCCTCGCCGTTGCGGGTGTCAGTCATTAGATCGTTCCAGTCGGATAGGGCTTGAAACACAAGATGAAGGCAAATGCGGGCATTTTCAAGCCCGCGAAACGGCCGGTCGCCCGGCCGTGTTCGAGCGGAAAGACTCAGGCGGCCGAGGGGCGCTGAGTGTAAACCTGATCGATCAGACCATATTGCACCGCTTCCTCGCCGCTCATGAAGCGGTCGCGGTCGGTGTCGCGGGCGATGACGTCCAGCGGCTGGCCGGTGTGGTGCGCCAGCACCTGGTTCAGGCGCTCCTTGATGAAGAGGATTTCCTTGGCGTGGATCTCGATGTCCGAGGCCTGGCCCTGGAAGCCGCCCAGCGGCTGGTGGATCATCATCCGCGAGTGCGGCAGGCAGTAGCGCTTGCCGGCGGCGCCGCCCGCCAGGAGCAGCGCGCCCATGCTGCAGGCCTGGCCGACGCAGATGGTCGACACGTCCGGCTTGATGAACTGCATGGTGTCGTAGATGGACATGCCGGCAGTCACCGAACCGCCCGGCGAGTTGATGTACAGGTGGATGTCCTTGTCCGGGTTCTCGGCTTCGAGGAACAGCAGCTGGGCCACCACCAGGTTGGCCATGTAGTCCTCGACCTGGCCGACCAGGAAGATGATCCGCTCCTTCAGCAGGCGCGAATAGATGTCGTAGGAACGCTCACCGCGGGCGGACTGCTCCACCACCATCGGCACAAGGCCACCGGCGGCCTGGATGTTCGGAACTTGCGGCATGAAGGTATTCGGCATGTCCGACGATCACTCCCTAATGAAATAGATATGTCTCAAAGACATAAGCCAGCCCGAGGGCTGGCTTATGACGATCGAACGAAGGGTTGGATCAGGCCGCCACAGGAGCTTCAGCAGGCTTGACCGCGTCTTCGTAGGATACCTGCTTATCGGTCACTTTGGCCTTCTGCAGGACAGTATCTACAACTTGTTCTTCCAGTACAACCGAGCGCACTTCGTTCAGTTGCTGGTCGTTCTTGTAGTACCAGGCGACCACTTGCTCGGGCTCCTGGTAGGCCGAAGCCATCTCTTCGATCATCTCGCGAACGCGGGCTTCGTCGGCCTTCAGCTCGTGCTGCTTGACCAGCTCGGCGACGATCAGACCCAGGACCACGCGGCGCTTGGCCTGCTCTTCGAACAGCTCGGCCGGCAGTTGCTCGGGCTTGATGTTGCCGCCGAACTGCTGGACGGCCTGCACGCGCAGACGGTTCACTTCGTTGCCGATCAGGGCCTTGGGCACTTCGATCGGGTTGGCGGCCACCAGACCTTCCATCACCTGGTTCTTCACCTTGGACTTGATGGCCTGGCGCAGTTCGCGCTCCATGTTCTTGCGAACTTCGGCGCGGAAGCCTTCCAGGGTGCTTTCCTTGATGCCGAACAGGGCGAAGAACTCTTCGGTCAGTTCCGGCAGCTTGGGCTCGCTGACAGTGTTCACGGTGACGGTGAACTCGGCGGCCTTGCCGGCCAGGTCGAGGTTCTGGTAGTCCTCGGGGAAGCTCAGGTTGAGCACGCGCTCTTCACCGGCCTTGGCGCCGACCAGGCCTTCTTCGAAGCCCGGGATCATGCGGCCGGAGCCCAGCACCAGCAGGGTGCCCTTGGCCGAACCGCCGGCGAAGGCTTCGCCGTCGATCTTGCCGACGAAGTCGATGTTCACCTGGTCGTCGTTCTGCGCGGCGCGCTCGACGGCCTCGAAGCGGGTGTTCTGCTTGCGCAGGATTTCCAGCATGTTGTCGACGTCGGCGTCGGCCACGTCGGCCTGCAGGCGCTCGACCTCGATGCCGTCGAAGCCGGCAACCTGGAATTCCGGGAAGACTTCGAAGGTGGCCACGTATTCCAGGCCCTTCTCCTTCTCGAACACTTTCGGCTCGACGGACGGAGCGCCGGCCGGGTTCAGCTTCTGCTCGACCACGGCTTCGTAGAAGGTTTCCTGGATCAGGTCACCGAGGGCTTCCTGACGAGCGGCGGCTTCGTAGCGCTGGCGGATCACGCTCATCGGCACCTTGCCGGGACGGAAGCCGGGAACCTTGGCGCGACGAGCGGTCTGCTGCAGACGCTTGTTGACTTCGGTCTCGATGCGCTCAGCCGGCACGCCAACGGTCATGCGGCGCTCAAGAGCGGAGGTGCTTTCAACGGAAACTTGCATGGATATTCCTCGTGGCACAGACGTAAGCCGGTCCTTCCGGCTCCCAGAATCAAGGGCAAGCATTCTAGTCACAAGAAATGCAGAAGTCACCCAGGCTGAAAGCGGCGGAAATACTCGGGCTGCGAGAGCTTCTGGAAAAGAATGGTGCGGACGGAGAGACTCGAACTCTCACAGCTTGCGCCACCGGAACCTAAATCCGGCGTGTCTACCAATTTCACCACGTCCGCAGGGAACCGCAGAAACGAAAACGCCAGGCTCGGGGCCTGGCGCTTCGGAATATGGGGTGGACGATGGGAATCGAACCCACGACACCAGGAGCCACAATCCTGTGCTCTACCAACTGAGCTACGCCCACCATATTACATGCTTCACCGAACGCCAGTATGGCGCACCCGGCAGGACTCGAACCTGCGACCATCCGCTTAGAAGGCGGATGCTCTATCCAGCTGAGCTACGGGCGCTTTAGTGGCTGCAACCCTTGCTAAGCAGATCAGTGGAAACCACTGAACCGGTTTGCACTGCCTTGGCTTTCTTGCTTCAGGCTGTGCTCGGCAAGCGGGGCGCATGTTAGCGACGAGCCCTACCCTCGTCAACGGTTTTTTCAAAAAAATTTCAAAGAGATAAAGGAGTTACGGCAAATCGGGGACGGCCCGCCTTTGCCTTATGTGGACGGCGTGCGAAAATGCGCGTCCTTTTTTCCCCGTCTCTATGGTTGCTCCTCCGACATGACCGCACAACTGATCGACGGCAAAGCGATCGCCGCCAGCCTCCGCCAGCAGATAGCCCAACGCGTCGCCGAGCGCCGCCAGCAAGGGCTGCGCATTCCCGGCCTGGCGGTGATCCTGGTCGGCAGCGATCCGGCTTCCCAAGTCTACGTCGCGCACAAGCGCAAGGACTGCGAGGAAGTGGGCTTCCTGTCCCAGGCCTACGACCTGCCGGAAAGCACCACCCAGGAAGAACTGCTGGACCTGATCGACCGCCTCAACGCCGACCCGGCGATCGACGGCATCCTGGTCCAGCTGCCCCTGCCCGCCCAGCTCGACGCCTCGCAGTTGCTGGAACGCATCAACCCGGACAAGGACGTGGACGGCTTCCACCCGTTCAACGTCGGCCGCCTGGCCCAGCGCATCCCGCTGCTGCGCCCGTGCACCCCGAAAGGCATCATGACCCTGCTGCAAAGCACCGGCGCCGACCTGTACGGCATGGACGCGGTGGTGGTGGGCGCCTCCAACATCGTCGGCCGCCCCATGGCCCTGGAGCTGCTGCTGGCCGGCTGCACCGTGACCGTCACCCACCGCTTCACCCGCGACCTGGCCGACCACGTGCGCCGCGCCGACCTGGTGGTGGTGGCCGCCGGCAAGCCGGGCCTGGTCAAGGGCGAGTGGATCAAGGAAGGCGCCATCGTCATCGACGTGGGCATCAACCGCCAGGCCGACGGCCGGCTGGTGGGCGATGTGGAATATGAAGTGGCGGCCGAGCGCGCCAGCTGGATCACCCCGGTGCCGGGCGGTGTCGGCCCGATGACCCGCGCCTGCCTGCTGGAGAACACCCTGTACGCTGCGGAAGAGCTGCACGCGTAACAGCCTTGCTCCAGCAAAAAAAGGCCGCATCTGCGGCCTTTTTTTCATGGCGCGCCCAGGCCCTGCCTGCGATTCGCGCGCAGGGCGCGCTCCTACAGGGGGCGGCGTGCCGGGGCGGCGTAGGAGCGGATCTCATCCGCGAATCGCGCCGGAACGCCCGGCTATCGCGGACAAGGTCCGCTACGTTGCAGCCCCGTAGGATGGGTTGAGCGAAGCGATACCCATCACCACGACCGCATGGGTTTCGCCAAGGCTCAACCCATCCTACGAAAAGCGCTTCGGTGCAACCGGCAAGACAATTGCTCCTACGGTTCCAGGAAGCACGGCTTTTCGTAGGATGGCGTTGAGCGAAGCGATACCCATCACCACGGCAGCATGGGTTTCGCCAAGGCTCAACCCATCCTACGAAAAGCGCTTCGGTGCAGTCGGCAAGACAATTGCTCCTACGGTTCCAGGAAGCACGGCTTTTTGTAGGATGGCGTTGAGCGAAGCGATACCCATCACCACGGCAGCATGGGTTTCGCCAAGGCTCAACCCATCCTACGAAAAGCACTTCGGTGCAGTCGGCAAGACAATTGCTCCTACGGTTCCAGGAAGCACGGCTTTTCGTAGGATGGCGTTGAGCGAAGCGATACCCATCACCACGGCAGCATGGGTTTCGCCAAGGCTCAACCCATCCTACGAAAAGCACTTCGGTGCAGTCGGCAAGACAATTGCTCCTACGGCTCCAGGAAGCATGGCTTTTCGTAGGATGGCGTTGAGCGAAGCGATACCCATCACCACGGCAGCATGGGTATCGCAAGCTCAACCCATCCTACGAAGAGTACCTCGGCGCAATCGGCAGAAAAAAGGCCGCATCAGCGGCCTTCTTTCCTTTCAGCGCTCGATCACTCGGCCAAACGCCAGGTGGTACCGCCCTTGCCGTCTTCCAGAACCACGCCCATGGCCGTCAGCTCGTCACGGATGCGGTCGGACTCGGCCCAGTTCTTCGCCGCGCGGGCTTCCAGGCGGGCCTGGATCAGCGCTTCCACCTGGGCGGCGTCGACCTTGCCGGCGGCGCCGGCCTGGAGGAAGGCATCCGGCTCCAGTTGCAGTACGCCGAGCAGGCCGGCCAGCTCCCGAAGCTTCGCCGCCAAGGCCGCTGCTGCCTGCAGGTCGGCTTCACGCAGGCGGTTCACTTCGCGGGCCATCTCGAACAGCACGGCGACGGCCTCGGGGGTATTGAAGTCATCATCCATGGCCGCGGCGAAACGCTCGGCGAAGGCTTCGCCACCGGCCGCCTCGACCTCGGGCAGGCCGCGCAGCGCGGTGTAGAAGCGTTCCAGCGCGCCCTTGGCTTCCTTGAGGTTGTCCTCGGAGTAGTTGATCGGGCTGCGGTAGTGGCTGGACACCAGCAGGAAGCGCACCACCTCGGGGTGGTACTTCTCCAGCACCTCGCGGATGGTGAAGAAGTTGCCCAGGGACTTGGACATCTTCTCGCCGTCCACGCGCACCGCGCCGGCGTGCATCCAGGTGGCCGCGTAGGGCTTGCCGGTGGCCGCCTCGCTCTGGGCGATCTCGTTCTCGTGGTGCGGGAATACCAGGTCCGGGCCGCCGCCGTGGATGTCGAAGGTCTCGCCCAGGCAGCAGGTGGACATCACCGAGCACTCGATATGCCAGCCCGGGCGCCCGGCGCCCCAGGGCGACTCCCAGCTCGGCTCGCCCGGCTTGGCCGCCTTCCACAGCACGAAGTCCAGCGGGTCTTCCTTGGATTCGTCGACCTCGATGCGCGCGCCGATGCGCAGGTCTTCGATCTTCTTGCGCGACAGCTTGCCGTAGCCGACGAACTTGCCGACGCGGTAGTAGACGTCGCCATTGCCCGGAGCGTAGGCGAAACCCTTGTCGATCAGCGTCTGGATCATCGCGTGCATGCCGGCGATGTGGCCGGTGGCGCGCGGCTCGACGTCCGGGCGCAGCACCGACAGGCGCGCCTCGTCCTCGTGCATCGCGGCGATCATGCGTTCGGTCAGGGCGTCGAAGGGCTCGCCGTTCTCCTGGGCGCGACGGATGATCTTGTCGTCGATGTCGGTGATGTTGCGCACGTAGGTCAGCTCATAGCCGCGCTGGCGCAGCCAGCGGGCGATGACGTCGAAGGCGACCATGACGCGGGCGTGGCCGATGTGGCAGAAGTCGTACACGGTCATGCCGCACACGTACATGCGCACCTGGTTGCCGACCAGCGGCTGGAACGGCTCCTTGGCCTTGCTCAGGGTGTTGTAGACGGAAAGCGCCATTTACTGCCCCCAGGAATCGCGCAGGGTCACGGTGCGGTTGAAGACCAGGGCGCCGGCCTTGGAATCCTTGCTGTCGGCGCAGAAGTAGCCTTCGCGCTCGAACTGGAAGCGCTCCTCGGCGCCGGCGCTGGCCAGCGACGGCTCGGCGCGGCAACCCTTGAGCACCACCAGGGACTCGGGGTTGATGTTGTCGAGGAAGCTGCCGCCCTCTTCGGACTTTTCCGGGTTGGCCGAGCGGAACAGGCGGTCGTACAGGCGCACTTCGCACTCGACGCTCTCGGCGGCCGGCACCCAGTGGATCACGCCCTTGACCTTGCGGCCTTCCGGGTTCTTGCCCAGGGTGTTCTCGTCGTAGCTGCAGCGCAGTTCGACGATGTTGCCGGCGGCGTCCTTGATGGCTTCGTCGGCGCGGATCACGTAGCTGCCGCGCAGGCGCACTTCGCCACCGGGGACCAGGCGCTTGTAGCCGGCCGGCGGGACTTCCTCGAAGTCGCCGGCGTCGATGTAGATCTCGCGGCTGAACGGCAGCACGCGCACGCCCATATCCTGCTTCGGGTGACGCGGCAGCTCGAGGTTCTCGACCTGGCCTTCGGGGTAGTTGGTGATGACCACCTTCAGCGGCTTGAGCACGCACATGGCGCGCGCGGCGTTGGCGTCCAGGTCGTCGCGGATGGCGAATTCCAGCATGCCGATGTCGACCACGCCACCGGCGCGGTTCACGCCGATCATGTCGCAGAAGTTGCGAATCGAGGCCGGGGTGTAGCCGCGGCGGCGGTAACCGGAGAGGGTCGACATGCGCGGGTCGTCCCAGCCGTCCACGTGGCCTTCGTCGACCAGTTGCTTGAGCTTGCGCTTGCTGGTGATGGTGTAGTTCAGGTTCAGCCGGGCGAACTCGTACTGGCGCGGCTGCGCCGGCACCGGCAGGTTGGCCAGGAACCACTCGTACAGCGGGCGATGGTCCTCGAACTCCAGGGTGCAGATGGAGTGGGTGATGCCCTCGATGGCGTCCGACTGGCCGTGGGTGAAGTCGTAGCTGGGGTAGATGCACCACTTGTCGCCGGTCTGGTGGTGATGGGCGTGGCGGATGCGGTAGAGGATCGGGTCGCGCAGGTTGATGTTCGGCGAGGCCATGTCGATCTTCGCCCGCAGCGACTTGGCGCCGTCGGGGAACTCGCCGGCCTTCATGCGCGCGAACAGGTCGAGGTTCTCCTCCACCGAGCGCTCGCGGAACGGGCTGTTCCTGCCCGGCTCGGTCAGGCTGCCGCGGTACTGGCGCATTTCCTCGGCGTTGAGATCGCAGACGAACGCCTTGCCGGCCTTGATCAGGTCCACCGCCCAGGCGTGCAGCTGGTCGAAATAGTCGGAGGCGAAGCGCACCGGGCCGGCCCACTGGAAGCCCAGCCACTTCACGTCGGCCTCGATGGCGTCGATGTATTCCTGGTCTTCCTTCGCCGGGTTGGTGTCGTCGAAGCGCAGGTGGCAGTCGCCGCCGAAGTCACGGGCCAGGCCGAAGTTCAGGCAGATCGACTTGGCGTGGCCGATGTGCAGGTAGCCGTTGGGCTCCGGCGGGAAGCGGGTGACGATCTTCTGGTGCTTGCCGCTGTCCAGGTCTGCCTGGACGATGGGGCGCAGGAAGTTGGCGGCGACAGTGGCTTCTTTCGAATCGGCGGTGGGCTTGCTCATGGTGTCCTTGATCGTTACTGACGTTCGGCCAGGGTAGGCCGGCCAAACCAAAGCGCTTATCATAGCCGAAGCTGTCAACCCCCTGACAGGCCTTCGATTTTCCCGACAGAGTGGAATCCCCTCATGATCAAGCTGCACACCAACCATGGCGTCATCACCCTGGAACTCTTCGAAGACAAGGCCCCGGAGACCGTGGCCAACTTCAAGGAGTACGTGAAGAGCGGTCATTACGACAACACCATCTTCCACCGCGTGATCAACAACTTCATGATCCAGGGCGGCGGTTTCGAACCGGGCATGAAGCAGAAGAGCACCCGCGCCCCGATCAAGAACGAGGCCAACAACGGCGTCGGCAACAAGGTCGGCACCGTGGCCATGGCCCGCACCATGGAGCCGCATTCGGCCAGCGCGCAGTTCTTCATCAACGTCGCCGACAACGACTTCCTCAACCACAGCGCGCCGACCGTGCAGGGCTGGGGCTACTGCGTGTTCGGCCAGGTAGTGGACGGCATGGACGTGGTCAACAAGATCAAGGGCGTGGCCACCACCATGCGCGCCGGCCACCAGGACGTGCCCAGCGAAGACGTGATCATCGAGAAGGCCGAGATCGTCGAGTGAGTCGATGAACGTCCTGTTCATCTCGGACCTGCATCTCGAAGCGGAACGCCCGGACATCACCCGGGCGTTCTTGCATTTCCTGCGCAGCCGCGCCCGCCAGGCCGAAGCGCTCTACATCCTCGGCGACTTCTTCGAGGCCTGGATCGGCGACGACGGCATGGACGAGTTCCAGCATTCCATCGCCCGCGCCCTGCGCGAACTGGCCGACAGCGGCACGCGCATCTACCTGATGCACGGCAACCGCGACTTCCTGATCGGCAAGGCGTTCTGCCGCGAGGCCGGCTGCACCCTGCTGCGCGACCCCAGCGTGATCCGCCTGAACGGCGAGAAGGTGCTGCTGATGCACGGCGACAGCCTGTGCACCCTGGACGTCGGCTACATGAAGCTGCGCCGTTGGCTGCGCAACCCGGTCTCGCTGTTTATCCTGCGCAATCTGCCGCTTTCCAGGCGCCACCAGTTGGCGCGCAAGCTGCGCAAGGAAAGCCGCGCGCAGACGCGCATGAAGGCCAGCGAGATCATCGACGTGACGCCGGACGAGGTGCTCAAGGTCATGCGCCAGCATGGCGTGCGCACCCTGATCCACGGCCACACCCACCGCCCGGCGGTGCACGAGTTGCAGCTCGACGGCCAGCCGGCCCGGCGCATCGTCCTCGGCGACTGGGACCGTCAAGGCTGGGCCCTGCAGGCCGACGCCAACGGCCTGCACCAGGCGCCCTTCAGTCTCGAAGCGGGGCCGTCCGGCCACTGACGCGGATCAACCTCATGGCCCCGGGCCAGCAGCTATGCTCAATCCATCCATAGCCGCATCGTCCGGGATCGCCATGAAAAAACACCTGCTGCTCGCCGCTTGCCTGCTCGCCCTCGCCGGTTGTTCCAGCGAGTACATCATCAGTACCGCCGATGGGCAGATGATCACTACCGACAACAAGCCGAAGCTGGACAAGGCCAGCGGGATGATTCGCTTCGAGGATTCCGAGGGCAAGGAGCAGATGATTCCGCAGTCGCAGATTCGGCAGATCATCGAGCGCTGAAGGCGCCCCCATTGCATGGGGCGTTATCCACCAATCGCGGACGGAGTCCGCTCCTACGCCCGTGCTTTGCAACTGTCTTGCCGGCTGCACCGAGGCGCTCTTCGCAGGATGGGTTGAGCCTTGGCGAAACCCATGCGGTCGTGATGATGGGTATCGCTTCGCTCAACGCCATCCTACGAAAAACCGTGCTTTCCCGGAGGTGTAGGAGCGGACTCCGTCCGCGATTGGGCCCGCCGGCCACGCTGGGTTATCCGGTAGCACCGAGCCCCTTCACCCCAACCTGAAAGCCAAAAGCCTCAAGCCACCTGCGGCACACCACTATGAAAGCGGAACTCCCCATCCGGCGAGCTGATGAGACCCGCCTCGACCCCACGAATATGCTCCACCCGCCGCTGTATATCGGCCTCATCGCCATAACGCCGCGCCAGCGCCAGATATCCCTGGAAGTGCCGCGCCTCGGACTTGAGCAGCGAACCATAGAACTTCGCCAGGTCCGCATCCAGGTGGTCGACCAGGGCGGCGAAGCGCTCGCAGCTGCGGCATTCGATGAAGGCGCCGACGATCAGGGTGTCGACCAGCTTGTGCGGCTCGTGGTTGCGCACCGCCGCGCGCAGGCCCGAGGCGTAGCGGCCGGCGGAGATCGGCCGCAGGGGAATGCCGCGCTTCTTGAGGATCGCCAGCACCTGCTCGTGGTGGCGCAGTTCCTCGCGCGCCAGGCGCGACATGAAATTCACCAGTTCCTCGTGGGCGCTGTACTTGGCGATCAGCGCCAGGGCGGTGCTGGCGGCCTTGAACTCGTTGTTCTTGTGGTCGATCAGCAGCACTTCCTGGTCCCGCAAGGCGGCCTCGACCCAGGCATCGGGCGTGGCGCAACCGAGGAATTCGTGGATTTCGGACAACATGACGGGCTCCAGTCACTCATCGCCGCCGCGCAAAAGGGTTCGCCGGCGGCCAAAGGCGGAGCATTATACGAATGCAGCGGCGCACGGCCAGCGCCACACTTGATGCACCTCAAGAACCGCTCGGCCGGATCGCGTCTACAGTTGCTGCAAAGCAACGGCAAGTGCCAAGGGAGACGACCATGCAAGCCATCCGCAGCATTCTCGTAGTAGTGGCCCCCGACCAGCCCGACGGCCTGGCGCTCAAACGCGCCAAGCTGATCGCCAGCGTCACTCAATCCCACCTGCACCTGCTGGCCTGCAGCAAGCAAGGCGATGCCGGCGCCCGGCTGGAGGAACTGACCGCCAGCCTGCGCGAGGAAGGCTACAGCAGCAGTTGCCGGCAGGCCTGGCACGACAGCCTGCACGCCACCATCATCGCCGAGCAGCAGGCCGAAGGCTGCGGCCTGGTGGTCAAGCAGCACCACCCCGACAGCCCGCTGAAGAAGGCGCTGCTCACCCCCGACGACTGGAAGCTGCTGCGCTACTGCCCCGCCCCCGTGCTGCTGGTGAAGAGCGCCACGCCCTGGGCCGGGCGCAACATCCTCGCCGCGGTCGACGTCGGCAACAACGACGCCGAGCACCACGCGCTGCACGCCAATATCGTCAGCCACGCCTACGACATCGCCGGGCTGACCCACGGCCAGTTGCACGTGATCAGCGCCCACCCCTCGCCGATGCTGTCTGCCGCCGACCCGACCTTCCAGCTCAGCGAGACCATCGAAGCTCGCTACCGCGAGGCCTGCAAGGCATTCCAGGCCGAGTACGGGGTGGACGACCAGCACCTGCACATCGAGGAAGGCCCGGCCGACGTGCTCATCCCGCGTACCGCGCACCAGTTGGACGCGGCGGTGACGGTGATCGGCACCGTGGCGCGCACCGGCTTCTCCGGCGCGCTGATCGGCAACACCGCCGAGGTGGTGCTCGATGCCCTGGAAAGCGACGTGCTGGTGCTCAAGCCGGACGAAGTCATCGCCCACCTCGACGAACTGGCGACCAAGGCCTGACAGCTAGGCGCCAGCCCCGGCGCCGAGCATCGCCCGCAGGCGGACGCCCTCCGCCTTGCGGCAGTTCACATGCACGCCCTCCAGGCCCAGCCAGGTGGCCATTTCGCGCAACTGGCCGGCCAGCGCCAGCATCCCCTCCTCGCCCAGCGGCCGCTGTTCCTCGTGCACGGCATGGACCGCCAGGCGTCCCGCCGCCCGCTCGGCGCGCAGGTCGATGCGCGCCGCCAAGCGTTCGTCGAACAGGAAGGGCAGCACGTAGTAGCCGTAGACCCGCTTGTGCTGCGGGGTGTAGATCTCCAGGCGGTAGCGGAAGTCGAACAGCCGCTCGGTGCGGGTGCGCTCCCACACCAGGGAGTCGAAGGGCGACAGCAGCGCGCTGGCCGCCACCTTGCGCGGAATGACCGGCTCGCCGGCGACGTAGGCCGCCTGCGACCAGCCCTGCACGCGCACCTGGCGCAGCGCGCCGGCCTCGACCAGTTCGGCCAGGCGCGCCTTGCTGTCCGCCGGCTCCAGGCGGAAGTAGTCGCGCAGGTCGGTCTCGCTGGCCACGCCCAGGGCGTTCGCGGCGTGCAACAGCAGGCCACGCTGGGCCTGCTCGGCATCCAGCTCGGGCGCATCCAGCACAGCGGCGGGCAGCACCCGCTCCGGCAGGTCATACAGCCGCTCGAAACCACGGCGCCCGGCCACCGTCACCTCGCCCGCGGCGAACAGCCATTCCAGGGCGTGCTTCTCGTCGCTCCAGTCCCACCAGGGGCCGGCCCGCTCGCTGCGGGTGGTCAGGCTGCCGGCGCCCAGGGCGCCCTGCTCGCGCACCGCCTGCAGCACGCGCTCGATCACCTCGCGGCGTTCCTCGCCGAAGCGCGCCAGTTGCTTGTAGATGCCCTGCCCCACGGCCGCGCGGCGCATGCGCCAGCGCATCAGCGGATAGAGTTCCAGCGGCAGCAGGGATGCCTCGTGCCCCCAGTACTCGAACATCCGCCGGTGGCGCCCGGCGCTCCAGGCCGCCTCGTCCAGCAGGGCCTGCGGGTAGCTGCCCAGGCGCGAGAACAGCGGCAGGTAGTGCGAGCGGGTCAGGGCGTTGACCGAATCGATCTGCAGCACGCCCAGGCGTTCCAGCACCTGTTGCAGGTGCCGGCGCTGCACCTGGGCGCGCGGCCGCCGGCTGGCGAAGCCCTGGGCCGCCAGGGCCAGGCGGCGGGCTTGCTTGAGGGACAGGCTGTCGGTCATGGGCGCTTCCTGCCGGCTGGATCGAAGCCCTCGATCCTACGCCAAAGCCGCCAGCGCCGACATCAGGCCGGCAGGGCTCGCGCGCTGGGCGCGGGGAACGGCCGGGCGATGCTGAAAGCCTCGGCGCTCGGCCCGTGCTCGGCCAGGCGCTGCAAGGCCGCGCGGGCCTGGGCCAGGCTCGGCAGTTGCCCGGCCGGCAGCCACCAGAGCGCCAGGCTCGGCCCCGGCAGCTTCTCCATCCAGTCCTTGCGCCGGCGCAGCACGCTCAGGTGCTCGCCGCCATAGACATAGTCGCGCAACGCATCCAGGGATTCCCAGAGCGACAGGTTGACGATGATCCGCGGGTCGTCGAAAGCCTGGACGCCGGTGGCGTCGCCCGCCTCGTCCTGCAGGCGCCAGATGAAGCCGGGGCTGGCCTCGGCCAGGGCGTTGATGGGCGCCAGCTGGTCGACGAAATCCTGCATCAGCGGGTGGTCGAGGGGAGCCCTGGCCCGGGCGATGTTGACCTGGGCCAGGTGGTAGCGTTGCGGCATGGGCCTTTCCTTGTGCTCGTGGATATGGAAGAGGATCAGCGACGCAGGTGGTCGATCCAGAAGGGCTTTTCCGCCTCCTGCAGGATGTCGGCGCGGCTCAGGCCGATGTCCTTGAGCGCCGCATCGCTGAGCCTGGCCAGTTGCTCGCGCTGCCGGGCCAGTTCCCGCCAGCGGCGGATGCGGCCCAGCAGGCGCGGCCAGAAGGCCGCGCCGGCGTGCCGGCGGGTGAAGGCCGAGGGTGTCATCACGAAACCGAATTGCGCTTTCATCGTGTCGTCCTCCCTGTGGGGTTGGCACCAGTCTCGCGCCGGGCATAAGATCAATCCAACGAATCATTCTTATGCATCCCATCTTGGAGATTGATGTATGAGCGCCTTCCCCAGCATCGACAGCGAACTGCTGCGCACCTTCGTCGCCATCGCCGACCACGGCGGCTTCACCCGCGCCGCCGAGGTGGTCAACCGCACCCAGTCGGCGGTGAGCATGCAGATGAAGCGCCTGGAGGAAGACGTGCTGGAACGCACCCTGTTCGAGCGCGACGGCCGCCAGGTGCGCCTGACGCCCGAAGGCCAGGTGCTGCTGGGCTACGCGCGGCGCATCCTGCGGCTGCAGGGCGAGGTGTTCAACACCCTGCGCCAGCCGCACATGGTCGGCGCGGTGCGCATCGGCACGCCGGACGACTACGTGATGCGCTTCCTCCCGGAAATCCTCTCGCGCTTCGCCCAGGCCTACCCGCTGGTGCAGGTGGAAGTGCATTGCGAGAGCTCCTCGCAACTGCTCACCCGCAAGGACCTGGACCTGACCATAGTCACCCGCGAGCCGGGCACCGAGATCGGCCAGTTGCTGCGCCAGGAGCCCTTCGTCTGGATGGCCGCGGAAAGCTTCTGCCCGCAGGAACAGCGCCCGCTGCCGCTGGCGATGTTCAACACCACCTGCTTCTGCCGCGCCTGGGCCTGCAACGCCCTGGAAGCGCTGGAGATCGACTACCGCATCGCCTACAGCAGCCCCAGCCTCTCGGCGCTGTTCGCCGTGGCCAGCGCGGGCCTGGCGGTCACCGCCCAGCTGCGCAGCCTGCTCACCGGCAACCTGCGCATCATCGGCGAGGAGGAAGGCCTGCCGGCCCTGCCCTCGGCGAGCATCGTGCTGCTGCGCAACCCGGCGCGGCAGTCGCCGGTCACCGACAAGCTGGCCGACTACATCGTCGAAGGCTTCGCCGCCTGAGCCGGCTCACTGGCGCAGCAGGAGCAGCGCGCAAACCACCAGGAACAGGCTGAAGGCGAAGCGCAGGGCGCGCTCGGGCAGCGCGTGGGCCAGCTTCACGCCCCAGGAGATGCTCAGCAGGCCGCCGGCCGCGAGGCAAGCGCCCATGCGCCAGTCGACGTGGCCATGCAGCGCATAGGTACCCAGCGCCATCGCCGTGCTCGGCGCGGCTAACGCCAGGGCCAGCCCCTGGGCCACCACCTGGGTGAAGCCGAACAGCGAGGTCAGCACCGGCGTGGCCAGCACGCCGCCGCCCACCCCGAACAGCCCGCCCAGGGAACCCGCACCCAGGCCGAGGGCGGCGAACCAGGGCAGGCCCGGTGTTTCCTCGCGCGGCTGCGCCTCGCTGCGCTGGCGCAGCAGCAGGTAGCCGGCCAGGGCCAGCAGGAACACCACGAAGGCCGTGCGCATGTGCGCCGCGTCGATACGAAGCGCCAGGCTGGAGGCGAGAAAGGCGCAGAGCAGGCCGGTCACCGCAAGCACCGCCGCCTGGCCGGGATCGATGCGATTGCGCTGGTGATAACGGCGCAGCGCCAGCAGCACGTTGGGCACCACCATCACCAATGCCGTGCCCTGGGCCAGTTGCTGGTCGAGGCCGAACAGCACGCCCAGCACCGGGATCGCCAGCAGGCCGCCGCCGATCCCGAACAACCCGCCCAGGCAACCCAGGACCAACCCCAGGACGAAATCCAGCCCCATCTCCAGCATGCGAACCTCCAAATACGTCGAGACCATGCTAGAAAACCGCCGCTGGATGGGAAACGCAAAGCCCAGCACAATGGCTTTGCGCTTTACGCATAGGCAAGCACCATGACTCCCACCGCCCTGGAAGACCAGCTGGACCTGTTCCTCGACGTGCTCGACAGCGGCAGCTTTTCCGCCGCCGCGCGCCTGCGCCAGCTCACGCCCTCGGCGGTGGCGCGGCGCATGGACGCCCTCGAACGCGGCCTCGGCAGCCCGCTGCTGGCCCGCAGCACCCACGTGGTGCGCGCCACGCCGGCGGGCCTGGCCTTCGCCGAGCGCGCCCGGCGCATAGTCGAAGAACTGCGCCAGGCCCGCGCCGAGGCGGTGTCGCTGAGCACCGCGCCCGAAGGCCTGATCCGCATAGACGCGCCCGTGCCCTTCGGCCGCCGCCACCTGGCACCGGCCATCGCCGACTTCCTCAAGGCCAACCCCGGCCTGGACGTGCAACTGCGCCTGATCGACAGCTTCACCGACCTGCAGGGCGACAACCTCGGCCAGGTCGACCTGGTGCTGCGCATCGGCCCGCTGCCGGACAGCCGCCTGGTGGCCACGCCGCTGGCGCCCATGCGCCGCATCGTCTGCGCCAGCGCCGACTACCTGGCCCGCCACGGCCGGCCGACCTCGCCGCTGCAGTTGCCCGAGCACGTCGGCCTGGACTGGGAAGGCCTGGCGCCGCCGCTGGCCTGGCGCTTCGCCGTCGACGGGCGCCTGCAGCACCTGCGCCCGCGGCGCCTGCGGCTGACCGCCAACAACGCGGAAACCCTGGTCGAAGGCGCCTTGCAGGGGCTCGGCATGGCCCATCTGCCGACCTGGCTGTGCAGCGAATACCTGGTGCGCGGCGAACTGCAGCCGCTGTTCTGCGAGCCGGGCCTGCCGGAAGCCGAACCGGGCGGCATCCACGCCCTGCGCCTGGAGCGCGGCACCCACCCGCGCAGCCAGCGCCTGCTGGCCTTCCTCGTCGCGCGCTTCGGCTTCCCGCCACCCTGGGACAGCGCCCTCGCCGCGCACCTGGCAGGCAAGGAACTGGCGAAGAAATAGCCAGCGCGCTAAATTAAGGCGCAATCATCTATTCGGAGGCCCGTCATGAGCCAACCCAAGGACGCCTGCGAATCGCTCAAGCTCGACAACCAGCTGTGCTTCGCCCTTTACTCCACCTCGCTGCAGATGACCAAGGTGTACAAGCCCCTGCTCCAGCAACTGGGCCTGACCTACCCGCAGTACATCGCCATGCTGGTGCTCTGGGAACAGGACGGCATCACCGTCGGCGAGATCAGCGCGCGCATGCTCACCGACCCCGGCTCCCTCACCCCGCTGCTCAAGCGCCTGGAGGGCGAAGGCCTGATCACCCGCAAGCGCAGCGCCAGCGACGAGCGGGTGGTCGAACTGCGCCTGACCGACAAGGGCCGGGAGCTGCGCCAGCAGGCCGAGAGCATCCCGGCCTGCATCCTCGCCGCCAGCGGCCTGTCCCTCGAAGAACTGGGCAGGCTGAAGAACGAACTGGTGGACCTGCGCGGCAGCCTGCAAGGCTCGGACTAGGCGCTTATTCCAGGATCGCGAATACCTTATCGCGAATTCTTCCAATAAATATCTTGCGCGCAAAATAACTCAGGACTAACTTCTGCCTCACGCACTTGGTTAGTGCGCAAAATTTTAACGGACAAACAGACATCCGGAGACACCGCCATGCAAACCATCAAAGCCCTCTACACCGCCACTGCCACCGCGACCGGAGGCCGCGACGGCCGCGCCGTCTCCTCCGACGGCAACCTCGACGTGAAACTGACCACCCCGCGCGAACTGGGCGGCCAGGGCGGCGCCGCGACCAACCCCGAACAGCTCTTCGCCGCCGGCTACTCGGCCTGCTTCATCGGCGCGCTGAAGTTCGTCGCCAGTCAGAGCAAGCGTCAACTGCCCACCGACGCCTCCATCACCGGCAAGGTCGGCATCGGCCAGATCCCCGGCGGCTTCGGCCTGGAAGTGGAACTGAACATTGCCCTGCCGGGCCTGGAGCGCGCCATCGCCGAGGAACTGGTGGCCGCGGCCCACCAGGTCTGCCCGTACTCCAACGCCACCCGCGGCAACATCGACGTGCGCCTGAACATCGCAGTCTGACCCACGCACCCCAAGGAGACCCGAACATGAAAGCGCTCAGCAAAACCCTCGCAGGCAGCCTGCTCGCCCTGGCCATCGGCAACGCCTTCGCCGCCGGCAGCCCCGGCGTGCAGCACGACACCCAGGCCTTCCTCGAAGCCCTGCAGGCCAGCGGCGGCAAACCTCTGAAAACCCTGTCGCCGAAAGACGCCCGCGCGGTACTGAGCGGCGCCCAGGCCTCGGTGAAGGTCGACCTTTCCGGCACCCAGGTCAGCGAGAAGACCATCCAGGCCGACGGCCAGCGCATCAGGCTGACCATCGTGCGCCCGGCAGGCGCCAAGGGCACCCTGCCCGCGTTCATGTTCTTCCACGGCGGCGGCTGGGTGCTGGGCGACTACCCGACCCACGCCCGGCTGATCCGCGACCTGGTGGTGAACTCCGGCGCGGTGGCGGTGTACGTCGACTACACGCCCTCCCCCGAGGCCCATTACCCGGTGGCGATCAACCAGGCCTACGCCGCCACCAGGTGGGTGGCCGAGCACGGCAAGGAAATCGACGTCGACGGCGCGCGCCTGGCGGTGGCCGGCAACAGCGTCGGCGGCAACATGGCCGCGGTGGTCGCACTGATGGCCAAGGACAAGGGCACACCGAAGCTGCGCTTCCAGGCCCTGCTGTGGCCGGTGACCGACGCCAGCTTCGAAACGGGCTCATACGGCCAGTTCGCCCAGGGGCACTTCCTCACCAAGCCGATGATGCAGTGGTTCTGGGACAGCTACACCACCGACGCCAAGCAGCGCGCCGAGATCTACGCCTCGCCGCTGCGCGCCAGCACCGAGCAACTGAAAGGCCTACCGCCGGCACTGGTGCAGACCGCCGAGTTCGACGTGCTGCGCGACGAAGGCGAAGCCTACGCCCGCAAGCTGGACGCCGCCGGCGTGGCCGTCACCGCCACGCGCTACAACGGCATGATCCACGACTACGGCCTGCTCAACCCGCTGGCCAAGGTGCCCGCCGTACAGGCAGCCATGCGCCAGGCTGGCGAGGAGTTGAAGGCGCACCTGAAATAACCCGCGCCAGAACCGAAAAGGCCCGGCATCTGCCCCCTCACCCCAGCCTTCTCCCGAAGGGAGAGGGGGCAGTTCGTGCCACCGGGGCGTCCGGCGTGGCCGGTGGTTCCAATCGCGGACGGAGTCCTTCCCGGCAACTTGTAGGAGCGCGCCCTGCCCGCGATTCGCGCGCAGGGCGCGCTCCTACAGGGGGAATGGCGCGGCTGGGGCAGCGCAGGAGCGGATCTCATCCGCGAAACGCGCCGATACGTCCGGCTATCGCGGACAAGGTCCGCTCCTACCCCCTCCGGCGAACACAAGACCCGTAGGATGGCGTTGAGCGAAGCGATACCCATCACCACGACCGCATGGGTTTCGCCAAGGCTCACCCCATGCGTTGAGGCGCACCTCGGCGCAGCCGGCAAGACAGTTGCTCCTACGCCCGGCGGCGCCTGGTTCGGGCCTGCGTGGCGGGGAGCTCGCGAATGAAAAAATGCCGTTTCTCCCAGGCAGAGAAACGGCATTCTTTCTTGAGTGAAAAGCTCTACGGCATCTGCCGGGCTTTTCACATCACGCGAAGGCTCAAGCCTTGACGCGAGACTTGTACTCGCCGGTGCGGGTATCGATCTCGATGGAGTCGCCGATTTCGCAGAACGCGGAAACCTGCAGCTCGGCACCGTTCTTCAGGCGGGCGGTCTTCATGACCTTGCCGGAAGTGTCGCCACGGACGGCCGGCTCGGTGTAGACGATTTCACGAACGATGGTGGTCGGCAGTTCGACGGAGATCACCTTGTCGTTGTAGAAAACCGCTTCGCAGACGTCGGTCATGCCGTCTTCGATGAAGGTCAGCACGCCTTCCAGGTCGCCCTTCTCGATCTCGTACTGGTTGAACTCGTTGTCCATGAAGACGTACAGCGGGTCCGCGAAGTAGGAGTAGGTCACTTCCTTGCGGTCGAGGATGATCGGTTCCAGCTTGTCATCGGCCTTGAACACGGTCTCGGTGCCGGCGCCGGTCAGCAGGTTCTTCAGCTTCATCTTGACGACGGCGCTGTTACGGCCGGACTTGTTGAACTCGGCCTTCTGGATGACCCAGGGGGCGCCGTTGATGTTGGCAACCTGGCCTGCGCGGAACTCTTGAGCGGTTTTCATACGAATATCCGATTTGGATTGGAGACAAAAAACAGGGGACGTATCATAGCCAATTTGTATAAAAACGCACCAGCCCCGCGGCGAGATCCGGCTGTGCGGCATGCTTTTCGCTCCAGCGCAGCGCCCATTCCCGCCAGGCTCCAGCCCGTTTCTGCAGCGTCGCCCAGGCCGTCGCCGCATTGCCAAGGCCGTTCCAGGCGTGCCAGTAGGCCAGCAGGGCAGCCTCGAGCCCGGGCTCCATGCCCTGGGTATAGATAGAGAGGAAGGCGTCCAGCTTCTCCAGGTGCACGCCCTCCTCCTGCTCGTAGATGTGCCAGACGAATGGCCGCCCCGCCCAGAGCGCGCGGACGAAGGAATCCTCGCCGCGCACCGCGTTGAGGTCGCAGCTCCACAGCAGCAGGTCGTAGTCCTCCTGGCGGACGAACGGCAAGACCTGCAGGCGCAGGTTGCCGCGCCGATGGCGGTCGCCCGGAGCCAGTCCCGGCAGGCCCAGCCAGTCGGCGACATCGCCCAGCACCCGCCCTTCGGGGATCAGCAGCAGCGTCGGCTGCGCGTCTTGCGCTAGCGCGTCCAGCCAGGGCGCCAGCGCCGGGTTCTCGTAGGCGAACAGGGAAATCAGACGTTCCCTACCCTCCACTTCCACGCCAAGGGAGGCCAGGAATGCCCGGCGGCTGGCGTCGTCCGCCTGGAAGGCCCGGCGCCGCTCGAGCAGCCCCGCCTCCCGCAGCAGGCCGCCGACGCCCGGCTGCACCCCGGGGAAATAGAAGTACTTCTGCAGGCCGTTGGCCTGCAGCGAAGGCAGGCCGTGGCAGGCAGCCACCCAGTCCTCGGCGCTGAGGTATTCCAGGTTCAGCCACAGCGGTGGCACGGCGCGCTCGCGCATGGCCTCCACGTAAGCCGGCGGTAATGGGCAGGCGAATGCCTCGATGACCACGTCGGCGGCCGGCGTGTCTTCCCAGCGCGCGGGCCAGTGGCGGACTTCGACGCCCGCCTGGCGCTGGCCGGGCAGCGCTGGATCGGCCCCGGGGCACAGCCGCGCGAAGGCATTCAGGTCGTCCACCCACAGGCGCACCGCCTGGCCATGCTCGCCGGCGAGCTGGCGGGCCAGGCGCCAGGTCACGCCGATGTCGCCATAGTTGTCCACCACGCAGCAGAAGATGTCCCAGCTCGCCATCGCACTCGCCTTTGGAAGGAAGCCGCCAGTTTAGCAAGGCGGGCCGCCCCGGTTTCCCCTCGACGTCCTTAAGCCGATGAATCCGTTGAAAAAACATTTGCCTTTCGGAAAACCTTTGAGTAAAGTGCGCGCCTCGACAGACAAGCGCTGTCGAAACCCTGGTGAGGTGTCCGAGCGGTTGAAGGAGCACGCCTGGAAAGTGTGTATACGGGAAACCGTATCGAGGGTTCGAATCCCTCCCTCACCGCCACTTTCCGATAAGCCCTTGATTTTCTTAGAGAATCAGGGGCTTTTTCGTTATACAGCCCTACCGCCTTTCGTCCATTGGTACAGAGAGGTGGTACAGATGAACGCCATGACAAAACCGTGGAAGCATCCTCAGTCGGGGATTCTTTACTTCCGCCGTGAAGTCCCCGCAGACATCCGCAAGATCATCGGTCGCCGCGAGTGGAAGGTCTCACTCAGAACCCGAGACTTCTCCGCAGCCCGCCCCCGCTTTGCCTCCGAACTCGCCCGGTGCGAGGAAACCTTCGCTGCCGCCCGAGACCAACTCGCAGGGCAACCACGAGTCCTCGCCTCCGATGCACCCAAGCTCGCTGATCGCTGGGCACAGGACGTAATGGATTTCTGGGACGCCAACCCCGATGCAGTGCAGGACTTCCTGATCCAATCCGACGAGAGCAGCGACCTTACCCTCGCCTGTGATGCTGTGGACAGCAGCAACCCCAAGGCCCGCAAGGCGGCCATCATCGAGTTCCTCAAGACGACACTGGCAGAGCACAACCTGCCCATGCCGGACGATCAGGAGCTGGCCTCCAGGGCGCTGGTGGATGCCTTCTTCGCTCGCTGGCACGACCTCTGCCAGATAGCCTTCACCCGCTCTACAGGGAACTGGAGGGAGTCTCTGGAGCTTCCTGCAGCTGAGAAGCCTCTGGCTGTCGAGCAGAAGGCGCAACAGGCTACCCGCTCCGGGCCGAGGCTGTCGGAGGTCTTCAGTGCCTGGGCCGATGACAAGCGCCTCACCGATGGCGACACCCGCAGCACCAACAAGACGATCTCGGAGTTCGGGGCCACCATCACCCGCTTCATCGAGCTGTTCGGTGACCTGCCGGTGGATCGGATCACCCGTGCTTTGTGTCAGGAGTTCAGGACTGCCCTCAGCAAGCTGCCCACCAAGGGCGAAGGTATCCGTGGACTGAGCGCCCCTGAGCAGATCGCCAAGGCCGAGGTCGAAGGTCTGCCCACTGCTGGACTGGCCACCGTGAAGAAGCAACTACGGGCCATGTCTGCAGTGTTGAACTTCGCCGCACAGCGCCTCGATGCCATCGACGAAGAGCCGATCTCTGCCTCTGGGATGCTTCGGGGCATCGCCAAGGCCGCCCGCAGAGCCGAGACCAGGGATGCAGAAGACAAGCACTACAGCCGCTCTGAACTGGCCACTATCTTCACCAGTCCCCTGTTCACCGGGAACTGGCAGCCGCCCCGCTCCGACTTCGGTCAGGCGCTCTACTGGCTGCCCCTGCTGATGATCTATACGGGTGCTCGCCGGGAGGAGCTGGCTCAACTGCTGGTTGCCGATGTGCGCCAGGATGACGACTCCGGCATTTGGTACCTGTCCATCGCGCCGGGCGAGGGGAAAACCGTGAAGACCCTCAGCAGCCGCCGGAAGGTTCCCCTTCATGCCGATCTGCTGGCGCTGGGCTTCATCGACTACCGCAACAGCCTAGCGGCTTCAGGGCGTCTCTTCCCGAAGCTGGAGGAGCACCCGGATAACGGCTACGGCCATGCAGTCGGCAAGGCTTGGGCGAAGTACCTGAAAGAAGTGGTGAAACTGGACAGCCAGGCCAGCCCCTCTCACGGCTTCCGCCATACCTTCAAGACGCTGTGCCGGGAGGTGGGAATCGAGACTGCTGTCAGCGACTGGATCACCGGGCACGCGGCACCCAACGTGGGTGCTACCTACGGGAGCAATCCGCTATGCAGGATGGCCAGCGAGCTGGAGAAGTTCCCGAGCATCGCAAGGACCGCAGGGCTGCTACCGCAAGGGACAACAGAAGGCTAACCACAGGCTAGCTCATCGGCGATGACCGTATGGCTATGCACCTTCTGGGCAATTACTTCGTTGAAGTTCTTCCCGCACGAGAAGCACTTCCCCCAACCTTTGTCGTTGATGGAGTAGGCGTCAGAAGATTGGCCACAGGGACAAGGCAAGTGGGTTTGCACCCACTCGCTCATACTGCGGACTTCAATTTGGTGAGCTTGCCTTCCTGAGCCAGGACGGTGATCAGGCGCTTACCTTCCTCGGTCGGGTAGATTTCGATCTTCCCGAAGTCCTCGTTGATCTTCTCCTCCAGCAGGTGGGCAAAGCGGCGGTACACCCGGTAGGACGCCGGGGTGCGGTACAGGTAGCCCAGGCGCATCAGGTCGCGCTTCACGGAGTTGATGTTGATGCCCGGCAGAGTGCGGGCGAAGCGGGCCAGGGTGTGGCGATGCTGACCGACCACAGACGACAGACCGTCACGCTCGGTGGTGAGCTGCTTGTTCTCGCTGGACAGCCGGTCGATCTTCCGCTGGAGAATCTCGATGGCCTTCAAGACGAAGGCGTCCTCGTCCATCTCGCCGGTCGCTACCTTTTCCTCGCCCATGATGTAGGCGCCGTCCTTGCGGATGGCCGGGAGTACGTCGCGGGTTACCCAGTCTTGGAAACGGCGGGCTTCGGGTTTGTCCGAGCGCATGATCAGCTTGTACAGGCCGGACTCGGCTACAGCCCGCGCGTTGCCCATGCCTTTACCCGGCAGCTTTACCCCCAGTTTTGAGATGGGGGTAACCTCATCGTCAGCCAGACCTTTGAGGTGATGACCGAATCCTCCCATCGGATGCTCGGCCAGATTGAGTGCTCGGCACACATCGACGGCAACGAACCAGGGTGCTTCGTTGACGCTCAGTACACGGATATCAGCCTTGTTCTCGAACTTATAGATGCTCACGTTGCTCATGTTCTGTCCTCCAGAAAAGACGAAGCCCGCTCAGAGGCGGGCTATGGGTGTCGCTTGTAGTGAGGGTTTTTCCGTGATCGTGGAAAAAAGTCAGAGGGCTGGGCCGACCAGGGCTTTCAGGTTCTCGGCGGTCTCCTTGGCTGCCTGGGCTTCTGCGATCAGGAGCAGGTTCTTCTCCTGCAGTCGGTCGATCTGCTCGGTGTTGCGGCTGACCTCCACGTTGTTGGCGGCGGTCAGTTGTTCGAGCTGGTCGATGACCTTCTGGAAGGACTTGAGGATCTTGTTGAGCTGGATCATGCGGGCCTCTCGTCGGGAGGTAAGGCCGAGAGGCGAATTATGCGTGTGCGGTTAGTGGGGCTGGCCGGTTGGGGCGCGATACCGCTGCAGCCCTTGTACGGACTGGTGCTGCCAACTATTGGGTTTTGCATTTAATTCAGCACTGTAAATAACGCGAAAGTGGGAACGTTGAAGCGCCCCGATACGGTTTGCTATCTGTAGCGAATCTGAAAAATGAATCGGAGGATTCAGCCAATGATCGGTAGTCAATTTGGCTTCAGCATCTCTATTGGGAAAGCACGCTTTTGCTTATTCATCGGTGACGTGTATATCCGAGTGCCGAGGTGCTTTGAGCTGGCCTGGAATAGCACTGGTTTCTGTTTCGGCAAGGATGGAGCGTGAGGTGTATGGAGCCCCCATTCAGCAAGCACGCCCTGGCCTATGACCGGTATGCACTTGTCCAGCTTTTCAAGGCGATTGAGGAGTTCCGTGGCATTGATCCAGAGATGCCGGCACAAGGCATCGCATTGTTCCTCTACTCGGCGATCTACCCAGGCTGCACGATGACGGATCTGCAGAAGAACCTTGGGATCACCCAATCGTCCTGTTCAAGAAACGTCTCGGCCTTGTCGGAATGGCATCGTCTTGAAAAACCAGGACTCGGATTGATAGTGGCATCGCCAGATCCGATGGAGCGCCGTAGGAAGATCGTGCAGTTGACCGAGAAGGGGGAAAAACTAGCTTTATCCCTGACCGAGGCAGTGATGAACCCGGTTCGACTGTCGTCGTTCTCGAAGGTGGCACGGTAAAAAATAACCCCCAGCACCAAGCCGATAGGTCGGCCTCCTGGCTTTCCAGGTTAAGGGTGATGGGGGTTCTGTCAGTTGCTGCTCGTTGGTGCCAGCCGGAGTCATCTGCTGGGCTGCTTTCCATCTGCGCTTGTCTGCAGCCAGGATCTCGCTCAGCAGCGGATGTTGGGCGGTGCCTCCGACAGTCGCAGCCAAGCCCGAAGTGCTCCGACTCCTGGTCTTCCTCACTTCGCTGGCGATGCTCTTCATGAGCGAGAGCCTTCTGTTGATCTCTGCTTGGATCGAGCTACCAGCTTGAAGTCGGTCTGCCAGGCGATGCACAGCAGGTACACCAGGGGAACCAAAGGCCAGAGAAGCAGGGCGCCCAGGAAGATCAGTTCAGGTAGACGCATCAGGCTACCTCCGCTGGGGTCTTGAGACGGTCGAAAGGCTTGTGGGTGTAGGTATTGCCAGTTCGTTTGCTTTTCATGGCGTAGATGTTCCTTTTTGTTCAGCCGTCAGAGTCCCTTCCATCCATGCCACCAGCTCCCATCTACAGGGAAAGCACGGACGGCTCGGACGGCTGGACAAAACGGGCTGGGTTTGAGGGGTATCTGCAAGGGATGCAGGGTTGATGCTTGGCGACTTGCCCAAGAGTTCCCTGGTGCTTGGATGCCATCCATGAGCCAAAGCCAGGGCAGCAGTGGCTGCCTAGGTTCTGTACGAAAAGTCGCTGTAGGAAGAGTCGCTGATACATAGTGGCGGGGGCGCCCGCCTTTGATCATGCAGAGCCTATTCGGCATAATACTTGGCTAGATAGCCGTATCCGGTATCGGCGGTTCCAGGGACTGCCTCTGGCCAGGATGTTGCCGCAACTTCTGTTCTTTTTAGCTGCTCGGGTCAGCAATGGCTCTTTTCGATTGGCTAAAGCTGGGCGGAGGCAATACAGGTTATTTCGTTAAGGGATGCAAGTGCCCGTGGTGATTTGCCGGGCAAACAGGGAGTTATAGATGAAGGAAAAAGTCATTGCCCCACAGCGGGTGCTTTTCATCGGCCAAGAGTTGTCCATCCCGGAAGTCGCCGAGCAAGCGCAGGTATGTTGTGCCGAAATCATACGAGTGGCCCAAGAGCGGGGACTTCAAGTCGCTGGCCCTTGGGTGTTCGTCTCCCACAAGCTGCCTGACAATGCCAGCGACCGCTTCCGGATCGAGTTTTGCCTGCCAGTGGAGGGTAGCCTGGGCGAGCCAGTTGGTGCAGTCGAATGCAAGCTGCTAACGGCCATGCGCTGTGTCCATGACGACTACCGCGGACCACTCGCCGACCTCTTTGTCCGAGGCTATGCGGAGCTCGTCGAGAAGGCCCGCACGGCTGGCCATAAACTGACCGGCGAAAGCCGTGAGGTTTATCACAGCTGGCAGGGTGCGGACTCGCTGGTCAATCACATAGAGCTGCAGTTTGGCATCCTCTGAGATTGCACTTGGTTTCTATAAGAAAGTACGGCCTTAGGCATCGCAGCGTGCAAGCCGGCGCGGCCATTGCGGCAAAACTCCTTGCGAGTTGTCGTAACGTGTGCCGATTCTCCGGTTCTCTTTGAGACAGCCAAACATCCGCTCGATGATATTCCGCTGTCGGTATTACGGATGATCAAACAGTCGGGATGGTCCTGGCTTGGGTTTGCACACACTGTGGTGGAGTCGATCATCCACGTACCCAGGTCAATCAGACCCCTCTGATCCATCCGGACGTGCAAGCGCTCAAGTACTCGGTCAAGCGTGCCGTCGTCTCGCCATTCACGGAGCCGTTGATAAAACGTCGACCACGGGCCGATACGCTCTGGCAGAACCAGGCTGCTCTGGAGCGGAGGATCCAAAAGATGCGGTTGAGCACCAGCGGATCATGACTTCGAGGTCGGCTCATTTTCTGTTCCGGGGAAGCCAGATCCTTGATCAACTGCCAGGGCTGATGGATGACAGAGGCGAATGGGGAGACTCCTGGGCGTAGTCATCTGGAGGTACATAAAAATGAGCAGGAGGAGGGCTGACAGAGATGCTTCCGCTTCCTGACAGCCACTGACAGGGATGATCACTGACAACATCGCCATCGGTGATCATCGATCCTGTGTCAGCAGAATCGGTGGGCATCAAGAGCAACTTGCGGTGCAGCTTGAAGAGCACCTGCCAGTGTCCTCCGCAAGACAGGCTTGATGCTGTCTCATTGCTTCGTTCTTCATTGATGGATTGATGGTAATGACCATGGATGAAGGACAGCTCAAAGACACTCATAGAGTGGCTTCGCCATCCACCGCTACACCCCGCGAGTCATCGCAGGTAGCCAGCCTCGACTGGGTGCCATCACCTCCCAGCCAGCTATGTCAGGTTCGTCATCACCCGTGACTGCTGGCCGATTGGTCGGGGCAGTGAGAGGGGCTGTACGCCTGAAGCTCAAAGTAGCAGTAGGTACTCGGCGGTCGCCTCGCTGGGCTGTTGCCTTTCCCTGACTCAATCCATCCCTACGGCTGTTTGCGGCGGGGATGACCGAGCGTCATGGTCGAGGATTGAACGTCCGAGGTTGCGCGCTCTGTCCTCCATAACTGTGTGTTAATCGATCTTCGTCGAACGTGCTGCGATCTTGCTGATATGGCATTAGTGGCAAGCTGGCTGCTCCTCGTTGGTAGCAGAGCACGTGATGGCACTCTGGTCTGCTCCGGTTATAGCCATGCGTTTGATTGGCTCTCGTCTGTAGTAAGCTCATCGGCATTTGTGTATTACTGCGTGGAGATGTGCCTTGGTCACTGGAGATGTAGAGAAGCGTTTGTGGGCTGTAGCTGACCAACTATGGGCCAACACGGGGTTGAGGCCGGGGGAGTTCTCGGTGCCTGTTCTGGGGCTGATCTTCCTGCGATATGCCGAGAAGATGTACGCCGCTGCCGAAGAGAAGCTGGGGCCGATTGGCTCTGGTGGTCGCCGCAAGGTCAGCAAAGATGATTATCTGGCCGAGGGCGTGATCTTCCTTCCAGAGAAGGCCCGCTTCTCCTATCTGCAGACCCTTACCGAGGGCGATGTTATCGGTCTGGCGATCAACGAAGCCATGAAGGCCGTTGAGGAAGAGAATGTCGACCTCAAAGGCGCTCTGCCTCGCAACTACGTCCAGCTTGGTAACAAGGTGCTGCTGGAGCTGATCAAGCTGCTCGGCCCGGTGGATCTCAGTGGGGATGCTTTCGGTAAGGTCTACGAGTACTTCCTGGGCAACTTCGCGCTGAAGGAAGGCCAGAAAGGCGGGGTCTTCTATACCCCCGAGTCCATCGTGAAGCTAATCGTCGAGATCATCGAGCCGTTCCATGGCCGGATCTTCGACCCGGCTTGTGGTTCCGGCGGTATGTTCGCCCAGTCGGCTGACTTCGTTAAGCGTCACCACAAGACGGCGATGGAAGAAATCTCCATCTTCGGCACCGAGAAAGAGCAGGTCACGGTCAACCTCAACAAGATGAACCTGGCTGTGCATGGCCTGTCGGGTGATGTGCGCATTGCTAACACCTACTACGAAGACCCTCACGAGGCAGTTACTCGTGATGGTGGGCGCTTTGATTTCGTTATGGCCAATCCGCCGTTCAACGTATCGGGTGTCGACAAGGAGCGTCTTGAGGGCGATTTGCGGTTTCCGTTCGGAGTACCGAAGACCGACAACGCCAACTACCTCTGGATCCAGCTCTTTTACGCATCGCTGAACAAGAACGGTCGCGCTGGTTTCGTTATGGCGAACTCGGCAGGTGATGCCCGAGGCAGCGAGCAGGTGATCCGGCAGAAGCTGATTGAGAGCGGTGCAGTCGATGTGATCGTGTCGGTCGGCTCGAACTTCTTCTACACCGTGACTCTGCCTTGCACCCTGTGGTTCTTCGACCGAGCGAAAGAGCGTGATGCCGAGCGCGCAGACAAGGTTCTGTTTATCGACGCTCGCCACATCTACCGGCAAATCGACCGGGCACACCGTGACTTCAAGCCTGAACAGATCGAGTTTCTTGCCAATATCGTGCGGCTGTACCGTGGGCAAGCGCCGGAGCTGGAACTCGGCAGTACTGAGCTGCTGGCCGAGAAGGGGCTGGGCGATGGCTATGTGGATGTGCCTGGGCTTTGCAAGGTTGCTACTCGGGAGGAGATTGAAGCACAGGGCTGGTCGTTGAATCCTGGCCGATACGTGGGTGCTGCTGCTAGAGAGGCTGAGGATATCGATTTCACTGCTCGACTGGAGCAGTTGGCTGAGGAATTAGAGGCTCTCAGTTCTGAAGCAAGGGGGCTGGAAGAAAGCGTTTTGTCGAACATATCTTGTATCTTAGATGGCAAAGCCTATGAGAATGCAGGAGTCTTCAATGACTAACTGCCCTTATCCTATTGTGGATTTGAAGGACTATGTCTTTTTTCAGGAGGGCCCTGGACTTAGAAAATGGCAATGGACTGAAGAGGGAATGAAGGTTATCAATGTAACCAATATTCTTTCGGATGGGTCTGTCGATATATCGAATACTAGTAGGTTCATCTCGCTGGATGAGTTCAGGCAAAAGTATTCACATTTTGCCGTCGAGGCGGGTGATGTTGTTGTTGCAAGCTCGGGAAATACCTATGGGAAGGTTGGTAGAGTCAGAGCTTGTCACCTACCAATTATGATGAACACAAGCGTCATTAGGTTTCATCCGATCAATTCTAATAAACTGCACCCGGACTATTTGTACGCCTTTCTCAGATCAGACTTCTTTAGAGGTCAGATTGAGCGTTTTGTGGTTGGTTCCGCTCAGCCGAACTTTGGGCCAACTCATGTAAAGCTAATGCAGTTAATCTTGCCTGACTGGGAGCATCAGTGCCGTATCGCTTCAATTGTATCCGCTTACGACGACCTAATCGAAAACAACACGCGCCGCATCGAGATCCTCGAAGAAATGGCGCGGCGGTTGTACGAGGAGTGGTTCGTTCAGTTCCGCTTTCCGGGGTATGAGGGAGTGAAGTTCAAGGAGAGTGAGCTTGGGTTCATTCCTGAAGGCTGGGATTTCGTTCCATTGGGCGATATCTACCGAACAGGGTCGGGAGGAACTCCGAGTCGCAAGAATCCTGAGTTTTATGGCAGTGATTATCGCTGGGTAAAAACAAAAGAACTCCAGGATTGTCCTGTCTTCGATACTGAGGAGAGGATCAGTGAGGAGGGGCTTAAAAAATCGTCAGCAAAGCTATTCCCTCGCAATACTGTACTGATTGCTATGTATGGCGCGACTATTGGTCGTTTGGGAGTTCTTCAAGAAGAGTCTGCAACGAATCAGGCCTGTTGTGCGATCCTGCCAAATAGTCAAGGTTGCGGGTGGGGCTACGCCTATCTAAGTCTTTTTTCCAGGCGTCAAGCTCTGATTGATCTCAGAGCCGGCGCTGCGCAGCAAAACATTAGTCAGGATGTGATAAAGAAGTTCAGGTTATTGAGGGCTTCTGATGAGGTACACGAGCAATTCGAGATGGCCGTGACTCCGTTTTTGACACTATGTTTTGCTCTTTACAGGAAGAACGCCAACCTCCGAGCGCAACGTGATCTTCTCCTCCCCAAGCTAATCTCCGGTGAGATCGACGTATCCAATATCCCCATGCCGACCTAAAAGGAGTTCAGGCGCATGAGTCCAGCAGCACCGCATTCGCACGACTATTCCGAGGACACGTTGGTCGAGCAGCCAGCCATTGCGCTGTTCGAGTCTCTCGGCTGGGAAACTGGGAGTCTCTACGCAGAGTGGACAGGTAGCTCCTCCAGCGAAGGTCGACAGACCCAGCAGGATGTGGTGCTGGAGGGGCGTCTTCGGGCTGCACTCAGCAAGCTCAATCCTGATCTGCCCAACGAGGCTATCAATCTGGTGGTCGAAGAGTTGGCCCGAGATCGCTCCAAGCTGCTGCCGGTCAACGCTAATCAGGAGGTCTACCGGCTGCTGAAGGATGGGGTTCCTGTCTCGGTCACCGATGAGCACGGGCACAACACGCTCAAGGTGGCCAAGGTCATCGACTGGGGCTGCGTTGAGGAGAACGACTTCTTTCTAGCCTCCCAGTTCTGGGTGAAGGGGGACTACCACACACGGCGCACTGATCTGCTGGGCTTCGTGAACGGTATCCCGCTGTTGTTCGTTGAGCTGAAGGCAACGCACAAGACGCTCAAGGCCGCTTACGACGACAACCTCACCGACTACCGCACGGTCATCCCGCAGCTCTTCACCTACAACGGCGCACTGATGCTTTCGAACGGTTCTCAGACGGTGGTGGGTAGCACCTTCTCGCCTTGGGAACATCTGTTCGAGTGGAAGCGGATCAATGATGAAGGTGAGAAGGGCGTCGTCTCCCTGGAAACAGCCATCAGGGGCATCGGTGAGCCTTCCAGGCTGCTGGATATCGTCGAGAACTTCACCGTCTTCGAGGACGTGGCTGGTGGTGTGATCAAGAAGATCGCCAAGAATCACCAGTACCTGGGGGTCAATAAAGCCATCGCCGAGGTCTGGCGTACCAAGGATCGTCCCAAGGATCAGGCTGGGCGGTTGGGCGTCTTCTGGCACACCCAAGGGTCAGGCAAGTCTCTGTCGATGGTCTTCTTCGCTCAGAAGATCCTTCGCAAGATCCCAGGCAACTGGACGTTCGTGATCGTCACCGACCGCAACGAACTGGACGAGCAGATCTACAAGACCTTCGCCGCTACAGGTGCTGTGGGTGAGGTCGAGGCACATGCCACCAGCGGTGCTCACCTCAAGCAGTTGCTCAGCGAAGATCACCGCTACGTCTTCACGTTGATCCAGAAGTTCGGCACGAAGAAAGGCGAGGTCTACCCGCAGCTCTCTGACCGCCAGGACATCATCGTCATCACCGACGAAGCTCACCGTTCCCAGTACGACACCCTGGCCATGAACATGAGGACGGCACTCCCGAATGCCGCCTTCCTGGGTTTCACCGGGACGCCACTGATGGCTGGCGAGGAGAAGACCAAAGAGGTCTTCGGTGACTACATCTCGGTCTATGACTTCGGCCAGTCCATCGCTGACGGTGCCACGGTTCCGCTGTACTACGAGAACCGCATTCCCGAGATGCAGCTAATCAATGACAACCTCAACGAGGACATGGCGGCGCTTCTCGAAGAGGCTGAGCTGGATGAGGAGCAGGAGCGTAAAGTCGAGCAGGTCTTCGCCCGTGAGTACCACCTGATCACCCGAGAGGATCGACTAGAGGCTATCGCCAAGGATCTGGTGAACCACTTCGTTGGGCGTGGTTACCAGGGCAAGGCCATGCTGGTGTGCATCGACAAGGCCACCGCCGTCCGCATGTACAACAAGGTTCAGGATCACTGGAAGACGTATCTGGCTGACCTGAAAGCTCAGCTCGCAAAGGCTCCCAAGGAGCAACAGGAGGAGTTGCAGCACAAGATCCAGGTGATGATATCGACCGACATGGCGGTGGTTGTCTCCCAAGGTCAGAACGAGGTGAAGGAGCTAGCCGACAAAGGGCTGGATATCATCCCGCACCGTAAGCGCATGAATGAGGAGAGCCTGGGCGAGAAGTTCAAGGATTCCAAGGATCCGCTGCGGTTGGTCTTCGTGTGCGCCATGTGGATCACCGGCTTTGATGTGCCGTCTTGCTCGACCATCTACCTCGACAAGCCGATGAAGAATCACACCCTGATGCAGACCATTGCTCGAGCCAACCGGAAGTATCCGGGCAAGGAGGCGGGGCTGATCGTCGACTATGTTGGGGTCTTCCGTAAGCTGCAGGAAGCCTTGGCGATCTACGGTGGGGCTTCTTCTGGCGAAGGTGGTGAGGGTGAGCCAATCAAGAACAAGTCCGAGCTGGTCGAGTACTTGAAGCACCTGCTTGCCAGGGGGATCTCGTTCTTGTCCGAGCATGGTGTGAATGCCCAGGCCATCAAGGATGCTCAAGGCTTCGAGAAGGTGGCCAAGCTGGACGATGCGGTTGAGCAACTCATTGCCAATGAGGAAACCAAGAACAGCTTTATGAGTCAGGCCCGGATTGTGTCTCGGGTCTACAGAGCGATTCTTCCTGATCCCGATGCCAATGAGCTTGCTCCTGATGCTGTGCTGATCTCCGTGATTGCCCAGAAGATCAAGGCACTGGCTCCACCCGTCGACATCTCCGAGGTAATGCAGCAGGTCGAGGAATTGCTGGATCGCTCCATCGCTCCGGTGCCTTACATCATCAAGGAAGACGACGATCAGCCACTGCATGACCTCAGCCAGATCGACTTCGAGAAGCTCAAGGAGAAGTTCAATCAGGGTCGCAAACGCACCGAGGCCGAGAAGCTCCGTGCTTTGCTGAGCATGAAATTGGAAACCATGCTGACCGAGAACCCCACTCGCAAGGACTTCATGGAGAAGTTCCAGAAGCTGATCGATGCCTACAACTCTGGCAGCCTGAACATCGAGGTGTTCTTCAAGGAGCTGGTGTATCTCACTGCTGATCTACAGGTCGAGGATCAACGAGCTATCCGCGAGAACCTCTCGGAAGAAGAGCTAGCCCTGTTCGACATCCTGACCAAGCCAGTGCCTGAACTTGCAGATAAGGAAAGGGCGCAGGTGAAGAAGGTCTGCAAGGAGCTTCTGGATACACTGAAGGCCGAGAAGCTGGTGCTCGACTGGCGCAAGAAAGACAGGGCCAGAAGTGATGTGCAGCGTACTCTGGAGATCGTCTTCGACCGGGGATTGCCTGAGAGTTACGACGAGGGGATCTACAACGAGAAGTGCGAGATGGCCTTCCACCACATCTTCACGAGCTACTACGGGGCTGGTGAGAGCGTGTACTCGGCCATGCGTTAATGGTGCTTGGGGGGCAAAAAATAATGCACCCCCTAACACGCAACCTCGCCTATACGGCTGCAGCTTGTGGCACTCGCAGCACTCTGCAAGCCCGCTTCACCGCAGCCGTTGAAATCCCCCAGTGCTTGGCCGTATCCGCGATGCTGGCCTCGTTCTCTTTCCTCCAGATGGCCACAGCCTGATCATCGATCACCTTCGGTGCGCCCAGCTTCTTGCCCTGCGCCCTGGCTCGCTCGATCCCGGCCATCTGGCGGGCCTTGATGTTGGCTCGTTCCAGCTCAGCTACTGCAGCCAGCATGGTGAGCATGGCCTTACCGACTGCGCTGGATAGGTCGAAGCCTTCGCGCATCGAGACCACCGTCACGCCTTTGGCTTTCAGGGCTTCCACTGTTTCCAGAACGTCGATGGTATCCCTGCCCAGGCGGTCGATGGCTGCCACGACAACCGTGTCTCCCTTCCTGGCATAGGCGTGGAGTGCCTTGAAGCCCTCCCGTTGCAGTGCCTTGGTGGCTCCGCTGGTTGCCTCATCAGAGAACCACTCGTTCACATTGAAGCGTTGGCTAATGGCGTGGCGCTGGGCCTCAGTTGTTTGGTCGTCGGTACTGACTCGGACGTAGGCGATGGTGGCGGTCATGGCTAATAGCTCCTTGAGTGCCAGATGGATCACAAAGCTGGCTCAAGATGCTATTTGGTGGATCGGTAGAAATCAACAGTTCTGATCCATCTAGTGGCCGCAGCGCTTCGTCTGGCTCAAGCTGTGCTTAGCTTGGCTCGGAAGGTACACCTTCTGATCCACCCCAATACGCTCAGAACGCCTTTACCGCGCGGTACGTAGCTCGCACCTGTCCTGGCCCGGTGACTCCATCGATGGGCGGGGGGTGCCCCCTTTTTTCCCAGCGGTGAGGGGGGGTACCGGGGGAAACAGGACTGCATGGCTCGATAGATACCGGCTCGCATTTTTTGCCAAAAAATGGCCGCCTCAAGTGTCTTGACTGGTACAGGTAAGCAGTACAAGATCCACACAAGAAAGGCGACATGCCAAGCAAATCAAGGGCTTGCGGCGTCGGAATGCAGATCGAGGGTTCGAATCCCTCCCTCACCGCCAGATCAAAAAGCCCGGCTGACTGATGAAGTTAGCCGGGCTTTTTCGTTCCAGCGCGTTGCACTCGCAATGCACTCTTGCAATTGGCGACACAGTTAGTCGCCATTAGTTCCCAGCAGACTTTCGTCCTATCGCGTTTTAGCATTACTTCGGACGTCTATACTCGGATATTCCGCCCTCGCCTCGGCTCCTCCCAACAGCCCCGCTGTAGGGCAGCCGCGGACACTTGCACATTTTTTGCACAACTACCGGGCAATTAAGAGTTCAAGCAGGCCCGGCATGAAAAAAAAGTGCCGTACTTGCGCTTGGTCAGTTTACTTACTACAAGTAATGAGTACTATGTAGTCCGGCTAATTTCCCAGTCCCATGGGGAATTGCTTTAATGGAAATGTCCACCTTAAGGGGAACACGATGAACAACGTTCTGAAATTCTCTGCTCTGGCTCTGGCTGCTGTTCTGGCCACCGGTTGCAGCAGCCACTCGAAAGAAACCGAAGCCCGTCTGACCGCTACTGAAGACGCCGCTGCCCGTGCCCAAGCCCGCGCTGACGAAGCCTATCGTCACGCTGACGAAGCTCTGGCCGCTGCTCAGAAAGCCCAGCAGACTGCTGACGAGGCTAACGAGCGCGCTCTGCGTATGCTGGACAAAGCCAGCCGCAAGTAATAGATCCTCGGATCTGTTCGAAAAGCCGACCTCTCGAGGTCGGCTTTTTTATTGCCCGGACTTTCTCCTAGGCAATGAAAAGCCCGCGGACCTTGCGGTCGGCGGGCTCGGCACAACGGCGCAGGCGTCAGGGCATCTGCACGGTGGTGTTCTCGCTGGCAGCCACCGAGGAACCGGGCTGCTGCGGCATGGCGATGGCCACCGGCAGGCCGTCTTCGGCGGCCACCACTTCGCGCACCACGTTCCAGTCCATCTGCATCTGGTTGGCGATGTCTTCACGCTTGAGCAGCGCATTGATCACCGCGGTGTGCTTGTCCACGACCGAGGGGTTGCCGTGGTCGTCGATCGGCGTATGGGCCTCGAGGTAGATCTTGCCTTCGCTGCGGCCGAACTTGTACGGCTCGTTGATGATGCGCACCGAAGTGCCCACCGGCACCATCGGGAACAGCTCGGTCACGTCGCCGTTGTACATGCGGAAGCAACCGTGGCTGGTGCGGGTACCGATGCCGAACTTCTTGTTCGAGCCGTGGATCAGGTAGCCGGGAACGCCCAGGGACATCTTGAACGGGCCCAGCGGGTTGTCCGGCCCCGGCGGCACCACGGTCGGCAGCGGGTCGCCGTCGGCGGCGTGCTCGGCGCGGATCGACGCCGGCGGGTACCAGGCCGGGTCCTTGGTCTTGGCGACGATGCTGGTGTGGGCGATGGGCGAGCCCCAACCCTCGCGGCCGATACCCAGCGGGTAGGTGTAGACCACGTTCTTGCCTTTGGGGAAGTAGTACAGGCGGTACTCGGCGATGTTGATCACGATGCCTTCGCGCGGGCCCGGCGGCAGGATGAAGCGCGTCGGGATGATGACCTCGGTGCCCACGCCGGGCAGCCAGGCGTCGACGCCCGGGTTGGCGGCGAGCATTTCCTGGTAGCCCAGGTCATAGGTCTGGCCGAGGTCGGCGAAGGTGTCTTCGTACTTGGCCTTGATGACCTGCACCTGGCCGACGATATCCTCGCCGGGCGCCGGCAGCGGCAGCTCGAGGGCGGAAACGGGGCCGGCCGAGAGCAGCGCGGCAAAAGACAGCGAGCAGGCGGCGATAACACGCGACAACATCCGGAGATCCTTGGCGAGAGCACAGTTGACAGAGGGGGCGGTAGTGTACCACTCAGACCCTATTTTCCGGGAGAGTTCACAATATCCAGGAAAATCGTTGCCCGCGTTTTTCCTGTTCCAGACGTTTCAGGCATTCCGGGCACAGCCGCCGGTCACGCAGCTGCGGCCGCCGGGCCTCGCGCCAGAGCGGTTGCGCCGGCAGCAGGCCGCCGCAGAGGGTGCGGTCCGCGGGGGAGCCGAGCTCCAACTGCCGGGCGACGAGATGCACGCGCACCTCGCGGCAGGCGAACAGATCGAGCTGGGAATCGGGTTCGATCAGCTGGTAGGCGAAGAGGGTCCAGGCGGGGCGGGACATGGCGGCTCCTGAAGGGTGCGCAAACATAGCGGAAAGCCCCCGCGCGGGGAAGCCTTCCGACAGCCCGGCGATCAGAGCAACGGCTTGAGCTGCGGCCAGACGTTCTCCAGCAGGCGCGGCTGCGCGGCCACGGCCGGATGGATGCCGTCGGCCTGCATCATCTGCGGCACGCCGCCCACGCCGTCGAGGAAGAACGGCACCAGCGGCACCCCGCCCTGCTCGGCGACTTGCTGGAACACCCGGGCGAAAGCCTGGGTATAGCGTTCACCATAGTTGGGCGGCAGGCGCATGCCCAGCAACAGCACCTTGGCCCCGGCCTGGCGCGAGGCCGCGACCATCGAAGCAAGATTCTGTTGCAATTGCTGCGGCGCCTGCCCGCGCAGGCCATCGTTGCCGCCCAGCTCGATCACCACGACGCTGGGTTTCTCCCCGGAAAGCAGCGCCGGCAGGCGCGCCAGGCCGCCGGCGCTGGTGTCGCCGCTGACCGAGGCATTGACCACCCGGTAGTCGAAACCCTCGTCCTTCAGCCGCTGCTCCAGCAGGCTGACCCAGCCGCGGCCGGTATCCACCCCCAAACCGGCGCTGATACTATCGCCGACGACCAGCAGCGTCTGCGCCGCGGCTTGCTGGGCGACCAGCAGCAACGCCAGGCAGACGCTCGATAGCCATGCACGCATCGGACCCTCCATGAGCGAAAGCATTCTCACCGCGCGCAACCTTAGCAAGGTCGTTCCCAGCGCGGAAGGCGAGCTGACCATCCTCCACGACCTCTCCCTGGCCCTGCAGCGCGGCGACAGCCTGGCCATCGTCGGCAGCTCCGGCTCCGGCAAGTCCACCCTGCTCGGCCTGCTGGCCGGGCTCGACGAGCCCAGCGGCGGCAGCGTCGAACTGGCCGGGCACCGCCTGGGCGAGCTCGACGAGGACCAGCGCGCGCGGGTGCGCGCCGCCCACGTCGGCTTCGTCTTCCAGTCGTTCCAGTTGCTCGACAGCCTCGATGCCCTGGAAAACGTCATGCTGCCCCTGGAGCTGGAAGGCCGCGGCGATGCCCGCGAGCGCGCCCGCACCCTGCTCGAGCGCGTCGGCCTGGGCCAGCGCCTGACCCACTACCCGCGCCAGCTCTCCGGCGGCGAGCAGCAGCGCGTCGCCATCGCCCGCGCCTTCGCCGCCGAACCCGACGTGCTGTTCGCCGACGAGCCCACCGGCAACCTCGACAGCACCACCGGCGAGCGTATCAGCGACCTGCTCTTCGAACTCAACCGCGAGCGCCGCACCACCCTGGTCCTGGTCACCCACGACGAGCGCCTGGCGCACCGCTGCCAGCGGCAGATCCGCCTGGAAAGCGGCCACCTGATCGACCACGCGGAGCCCTGAGCCGATGAAGTCGCTGCCGCTGTCGCGCCTGTTCGGCCTGGCCCTGCGCCAATTGCTGCGCGAGTGGAGCAGCGGCGAGCTGCGCGTGCTGTTCTTCGCCCTGCTGGTGGCGGTGGCCGCCAGCTCCGCCATCGGCTACTTCAGCGCACGGCTGAACGGCGCCATGCTGGTGCGCGCTTCGGAATTCCTCGGCGCCGACCTGGTCCTCAGCGGCACCCAGCCGGCCGCCCCGGAGCAGATCGACAGCGGCAACCGCCTGGGCCTGAAGCACGCCTACAGCGTCGAGTTCTCCAGCGTCATCGCCACCGACCAGGGCATCCAGCTCAGCAGCGTCAAGGCGGTGGACGACAGCTACCCGCTGCGCGGCGAGCTGAAGAGCGCAGCGGCGCCCCTGGAGCCGGAACGCGCCGGCGGCCGGCCGCAACCCGGCGAGGTCTGGGTGGAGTCGCGGCTGCTCACCAGCCTCGACCTGAAGGTCGGCGACAGCATCGAGATCGGCCGCCAGGCCCTGCGCATCGCCCGCGTGCTGACCTACGAGCCGGACCGCGCCGGCGACTTCTACAGCCTCACCCCGCGGGTCATGATGAACCTGCACGACCTAGAGGCCACCGGCGTGGTCCAGCCCGGCAGCCGGGTGCGCTACCGCGACCTCTGGGAAGGCGACGGCCAGGCCCTGCAGGCTTACCGCCGCGCGGTGGAACCGGGGCTTGCGGCGAACCAGCGGCTGCTCGACGCGCACCACGGCAACCGCCAGATCGGCGACGCCCTGGAACGCGCCGAGCGCTACCTGAACCTCGCCAGCCTGGCGGCCATCCTCCTCGCCGGCGTGGCGGTGGCGCTCTCGGCCAACCGCTTCGCCGCCCGCCGCTTCGACGCCAGCGCCCTGCTCCGCTGCCTGGGCCTGACGCGCCGCGAAGCACTGCTGCTCTATGGCCTGCAGCTGTTCAGCCTGGGCCTGGCCGCCAGCCTGCTCGGCGCGCTGCTCGGCTACCTGGCGCAGCTCGGCCTGGTGACGCTGCTGGGCGACCTGCTGCCGCCACAGATTCCGCCGGCCGGGCCAGTGCCGGCGCTGGCCGGCGTGGCCACCGGCCTGGTCGCCCTCGCCGGTTTCGCCCTGCCGCCGCTGGCCGCCCTGGGCCGGGTGCCGCCGCTGCGGGTGCTGCGCAGCGACCTGCTGCCAGTACCCATGCGCAGTTGGCTGGCCTACGGCTGCGCGCTGCTGGCGCTGGGCCTGATCATGTGGCGGCTGAGCCTGGACCTGCGCCTGACCCTGGCCCTGCTGGGCGGCGGCGTGGTCGCCGCAGCCATCCTCGGCGCCCTGCTGCTGCTCGCCCTGAACGGCCTGCGCCGCCTGCTGTCGCGCGCCAGCCTGCCCTGGCGCCTGGGCCTGGGCCAGTTGCTGCGCCACCCGCTGGCCGCCGCCGGGCAGAGCCTGGCCTTCGGCCTGATCCTGCTGGCCATGGCGCTGATCGCCCTGCTGCGCGGCGAACTGCTGGACACCTGGCACGCCCAGTTGCCGGCCAACGCGCCCAACTATTTCGCCCTGAACATCCTGCCGGCGGAAAAGGACGCCTTCGAAGCCCGCGTGCGCCAGGTCTCGCCCAACGCCGAAGGGCTGTTCCCCATGGTCCCCGGGCGTCTGGTCGCGGTGAACGGCCAGCCGGTGCAGGCGCTCAGCGAAGACGTGCGCAGCGAGCGCGCCCTGCAGCGCGACCTCGGCCTGACCTGGTCGCAGAAGCTGCCCGCCGGCAACCAGCTGGTGGCCGGGCGCTGGTGGGGCAATGCGCCAGCCGGCGAACTGCCCGGCGTCTCGGTGGAGGAAAAGCTCGCCGGCAACCTCGGCATCAAGCTCGGCGACCGCCTGAGCTTCAACGTCGCCGGGCAGACCCGCGAAGTGCAGGTGCAGAGCCTGCGCTCGGTGAAGTGGGACAACTTCCAGCCGAACTTCTTCATGGTCTTCCAGCCCGGCACCCTCGCCGACCTGCCGGTGACCTACCTGACCAGCTTCTACCTGCCCGCCAGCGACCAGCGCAGCGCCATCGAGCTGGCCCGAGCCTTCCCCACCGTCACCCTGCTGCCGGTGGACGTGCTGCTGGCACAGCTGCGCAGCATCCTCGACCAGGTCACCCTGGCGGTGGAATACGTGCTGGTGTTCGTCCTCGCCGCCGGCTTCGTAGTGCTCTTCGCCGGCCTGCAGGCCACCCTCGACGAGCGCCTGCGCCAGGGCGCCCTGCTGCGCGCCCTGGGCGCCGAGCGCGAGCTGCTGCAACGCACCCGGCGCAGCGAGTTCGCCCTGCTCGGCGCGGTCAGCGGCGTGCTGGCGGCCCTGGGCTGCGAGCTGATCAGCTACCTGCTCTACAGCCTGGTGTTCCAGTTGCCCTGGCATCCGCACCCCTGGCTGCTCGGCCTGCCGCTGCTGGGCGCGTTGCTGGTGGGCGGCGCTGGGCTGTTCGGCACCCGCCGGGCGCTGACCCTGAGCCCGCTGCGCCTGCTCCGCGAAGGCTGATAGACTCCCTGACCTGCCCAGCCACAGCCGGAACCCCATGAGCCGCTATCGCCCGCCGCGCACCGCCGGAACCCCGTTGATCACCCCCGAAGGCGAAGCGCGCCTGCGCGCCGAACTGCACGAACTGTGGAACGTGCGCCGCCCCCAGGTGACCCAGGCGGTGAGCGAGGCGGCCGCGCTCGGCGACCGTTCGGAGAACGCCGAGTACATCTACGGCAAGAAGATGCTGCGCGAGATCGACAGCCGCGTGCGCTTCCTGCGCAAGCGCCTGGAGAACCTCAAGGTGGTGCGCGACCGTCCGGGCGACCCGAACAAGGTCTACTTCGGCGCCTGGGTGACGCTGGAGGACGAGGACGGCGAACAGGCTCGCTACCGCATCGTCGGCCCGGACGAGCTGGACCTGCGCAGCAACCAGATCAGCATCGACTCGCCCCTGGCCCGCGCCCTGGTGGGCAAGGAACTGGACGCCGAAGTAGTGGTGCGGACGCCGGCGGGCGAGAAGCTCTGGTTCGTGGTCGAGATCGACTATCCCTGAGCGAAGCCCCGCGGTGCAATCGCTGACAAGGCCCGCTCCTACGGTCTCAGGAAGCACGGCTTTTCGTAGGATGGCGTTGAGCGAAGCGATACCCATCAGCGCATGGGTTTCGCAAGCTCAACCCATCCTACGAAGAGCACCTCGGCGCAAGACAGTTGCTCCTACGGGGGGAAGAATGCCGTGCAACCTGTAACGGGCCCTGCCCGCGAATCGCGCGCAGGGCGCGCTCCTACAGGGAAATGACATCGGCGCACGGGCTTTCCCCTCACCCCAGCCCTCTCCCGGAGGGAGAGGGGGCTAGTCCGTGCCGAGAGGAGGCCTGGTTTCAGCCGGCGATCCCTGTGCTAGCCGGCTAACGCCGAAACACCAACGCACTCCGAACGGTCCCCTCCCGGAGGGAGAGGGAGCCAGGCCGTGCCGAGAGGAGGCCTGGTTTCAGCCGGCGATCCCTGTGCTAGCCGGCTAACGCCGAAACACCAACGCACTCCGAACGGTCCCCTCTCCCTCCGGGAGAGGGTTAGGGTGAGGGGGCCGCAGGCCTGCCCGCGATTTCGCGCGCAGGGCGCGCTCCTACAAGGGAATGGCGCGGGCGGGGCAGCGTAGGAGCGGATCTCATCCGCGAATCGCGCCGGAGGTTTCGGCTATCGCGGACAAGGTCCGCTCCTACGGGTGGAGGAATACCGTGCCTCCCGGCAACCTGTAGGAGCGGGCCCTGCCCGCGAAATCGCGCGCAGGGCGCGCTCCTATATGGAATGGCGCGGGCGGGGCAGCGTAGGAGCGGATCTCATCCGCGAATCGCGCCGGTGGTTCCGGCTATCGCCCCCTCAGAACACCGGCGGCCGGCGGGTGATCAGCCCCTGGCGGGCGACGCGGGTCAGCTCGTGGACCAGCGGCTGCAGTTCCTCGGCGCGCGGCGACTGGATCACCGCGAAGTCGAAATGGTCGCGGGGGAAGCGGGCGATTTCCGCGAGGTCGGCGGCGAACTGGATAAGGAAAGTGCGCGAGCCCTGCCAGCGCTTCGGCCAGCCTTCGAGGTAGCGAACCAGGGTGGGCTGATGGTGGCCGCACAGGAGGATGCGCGGGTTGCGCCGCAGCAGGCCGGTGGTGATGGGGGCCAGGCGCACCTGGGGATTGGGACAGGTCATGGTGTCATGTCTCCGCCTCTGGGGTCCTGCTGGACGCGGCGAGAGGCACACCGAACCAGCGCTTTAGCGGTATTTCGATGCCCCTGAGGCATCAGCGCCCCGCAAGTTGCTACTTAAATCGGCGCTGTGCGGCATCCTAGAGAAGCCCCGGCGATACTGTCAAGGCGACTTCCGGCTGACGAGAGAGCCCCGATGAGCACCCCGCCCCTGCGTCTGTTCTTCGCCCTGCCCTGCCCGGAGGAAATCCGCGCGCCCCTGGCCGCCTGGCGCGACGGCCTGGTCATCGACGGCCAGCCGGTGGCGGCGGCCAACCTGCACCTCACCCTGGCCTTCCTCGGCTCGGTGCCGCGCGCCCGCAAGGCCGAGCTGCTGGCCCTGGGCGCAAGCCTGCCGCGCACGCCCTTCGAACTGTTGCTGGACCGCCTGGAACGCTGGCGCAACGGCATCCTGCACCTGGCGCCGACGACCATCCCGCCGGCGCTGCCCAGCCTGGTCCAGGCCCTGCAAGACGCCCTGCAGGTCAGCGGCTTCGAGATCGAGCGGCGGCCCTTCCGCCCGCACCTGACCCTGGCCCGCCACTGCCGCCATGCGCCCGATGCCGAGGCGCAATTCGCCTGGCCGGCCCGCGAGCTGGTGCTGTACAGCTCGGAAAACGGTCCCCACGGCGTGCATTACCGGGCCATCGGCCGCTGGCCCCTGGACGGCGAACGGCCGCTCAGCGATTGAGCGCCGCCCACGCCTCGGCGTAATCGAGGAAGCGGCGTAGCCCCTGGGTCGGGTACTTGTCCACGTGCAGCGCGCGGAAGAAGGTGCGCCGCAGCGGCCCCAGGGGATTGTCCAGGGCGACCAGCTCGCCGCTGGCCAGCTCGTCGGCCACCACCCGCCGCGACAGGCAGCTGATGCCGGCCCCGCTGGCCACCAGGTGTTTGATCGCCTCGGCGTTGCTCACCTCCAGCGGCGCCGCCAGGCTGCCCAGGCGCGGCAGCACCTGCTGCTCGAAGGTCACCCGGGTGCCGGAGCCGGCCTCGCGGAGGATCCAGCGTGTCGCCGCCAACTGCTCGAAGGTCACCTGCGCCGCCCGCGCCAGCGGATGCTCGGGCGCCGCGACCAGCAGCAACTCGTCCTCGACCCACGGCAACAATTGCACCTGGGGATGCTGGATGGGCGACTCGATGTAGGCCACGTCCAGGCGGAACTCGCAGAGCGCGGCCAGGATCTCGCGGCTGTTGGCCACCTGCAGTTGCAGGCGGCTGTCCGGCAGTTCGGCGAGGAACCCGGCCATCACCCGCGGCAGCAGGTAGCCGCCGATGCTGCGGCTGGCGCCCAGGGCCAGCTGCACCGGCGCGTGCTGGAACAGCGTCTCCAGCTCGGCGCCCTGGGCCAGCAGGGCGCAGGCCCGGGGATACAGGGCGCGGCCGTTGTCGTTGAGCGCCAGGCGCTTGCCGCTGCGGTCGAACAGGCGCGTCTGCAGGGTGCGCTCCAGCTCCTGCAACGCCTGGCTGGCCGCCGATTGCGAAAGCGCGATGGCGGCCGCCGCCTGGGTCACGTTGCCGTGCTCGGCGATGGCGGTGAAGGTGGCGAGCTGGCGCAGGGTGATTCGCGGGGCCATATCGATAAAACCGTTTGATCCAATAAGAACAATCCGTTTTTACACTAAGCACCCGCCGCGCACCATGACAGCACCTTACACAAGGAGCCCGTCATGCTTACCCGCCTGCGCCGCACGCCCTACCTGATCCCCGGCGCCCTGCTCTGCCTGCTGATCGCCGGCGCCGCCAACCTGCTGGTGAGCATCCCCGCCATCAGCCATCTCGGCCTGGGCAGCCTGACCCTGGCCATCCTCCTCGGCCTGCTGCTGGGCAACCTCGGCCTGGCCCGCTTCGGCGGCCTGCGCCCCGGCGTCGAGCTGTCGCGCCAGCAACTGCTGCGCCTGGGCGTGGTGCTCTACGGCCTGCGCCTGACCTTCCAGGACATCGCCGCCCTCGGCCCGGCGGCGCTGGTGATCGACGTGCTGATGGTCGCCAGCACCCTGCTGGTCGCCGGCTGGGTCGGCGTGCGCTGGCTCAAGCTGCCGCGCGAGAGCGCCCTGCTGATCGGCGCCGGCAGCGCCATCTGCGGCGCCGCCGCGGTCATGGCGAGCAGCCCGGTGCTGCGCGCCCGCGCCGAGCACACCGCCGTGGCGGTGGCCACCGTGGTGCTGTTCGGCACCCTGGCCATGCTCCTGCACCCGCTGCTGTTCGCCCACCTGCCGCACCTGTTCGGCAGCGCCAAGGCCTTCGGCATCTTCAGCGGCTCGACCATCCACGAGGTGGCCCAGGTGGTCGCCGCCGGCCGCGCCATGGACCCGGCCGCCGCCGACGCCGCGCTGATCAGCAAGATGCTCCGCGTCCTGCTGCTGGCCCCGGCGCTGCTCTGCCTGGGGCGCTTCGCCGCCAGCGAGGAAGCGGCCGGCGAAGGCAAGCGCCGCCTGCACATCCCCGGCTTCGCCGTGGCATTCCTGCTGGTCACCGGCCTGCGCTCGCTGGGCCTGGTGCCGGAAGCCTGGCTGGCGCCGCTGCAGCAGCTGGACGACGTGCTGCTGGGCATGGCCATGGCCGCCCTGGGCCTGGCCACCCGCCTCGGCGACCTGCGCCGCGAAGGCCCCAAACCGCTGCTGCTGGGCGCCGGGCTGTTCATCTTCCTGCTGGTGGGCGGCGGCCTGATCAACAGCGGCGTGCAGCACCTGCTGGGCTGAAGCACAATGAAAATAAAAAAGGCGGATGCCGGTGGGCATCCGCCTTTTTCATGGCCGCGGGGTCGCTCAGCTGGAGAGCTTGCGGTCCAGGGAGAAGGGACCGGCGCCGCTGATGAGCAGGGCCACGCTGATCATGATCAGGGTGAAGGCGTATTCGAAGCCGTTGTTGGTGATGAAGAAGCCGTTGGCGATGTGCACGCTGAACACGGCCACCAGCATGGCGACGATCAGCGGGATGCTGGCCAGGCGCACCAGCAGGCCGAGCACCAGGAACAGCCCGCCGAAGAACTCCGCGCTGCCCGCCAGGGTGGCCATCAGGTAACCGGGGGTCACGCCGAGGGATTCCAGCCACTGGGCCATGCCCGACAGGCCCGGGCCGCCGAACAGGCCGAAGAGCTTCTGCGAGCCGTGGGCCATGAAGGTCAGGCCGGTGGTGATGCGCAGCACGGCCAGGCCGACGCCGGCGTTGGTGGACAGAATGGATTTGACCAGAGTGTTCATGGTGCGTCCTTGTGCAGAGGAAAGGGTGAGGCAACCGTCGTTGCGTGAGAAGCAATATAGATCATTCAATCGATATAAAAAGCGCAAAAACACGCTAAAACATATCGGAAAGACCGATTACTTCTGGACGGAAGCTACCCGCTGCCGGGACTCCAACCCATCGCGCTCCCGCTGATAGGCAAGATAGTACTTGTTGACGCTGCTGACGTAGTTCACCACGCCCATGCCCACTTCCTGGGCCGCCACGCGCTCCACCTGGAAGAACCAGCGATCCGGGTTCAGGCCCTGGCGGCGGGCCTGGGCGCGCAGGCCCTGGACGCGCTCGGCGCCGATGTTGTAGGCGGCGAGGATGAAGCCCAGGCGCTCGTGTTCGTCCATGCGCGGGCTGTTGAAGTAGCTGCGGCGCAGCATGGCCAGGTACTTGCTGGCGGCCTGCACGTTGTTCTCCTTGCCTTCCACCGAACGCAGCCCGACGCTGCGCGCCGCCGCCGGGGTGACCTGCATCAGCCCGGTGGCGCCGGACGCGCCGCGGGCGCCGGGGGTGAGGTTGGATTCCTTGTAGGCCACCGCGGCCAGGGCCAGCCAGTCGAGGCGGTACTGCTCGGCGAAGCGCTGCAGGGTCGGGCGCACCGCTTCGAGCTTCTTGCGGTCGCCCTTCTCCAGCGGGTTGCGCACCTGGTAGGCGTGGCGGTACAGGCGCTGGAAGTTGCCGTCCTGCTCCGCCGGGGCGTGGTAGTCCTTGAGGAAGCGGTCGACGCTGGCGTGCAGCATGGAGGCGTCGCGGCGCACGTACCAGGTCATGTTCCGCCGGTTGTCGAGCACCAGGTGGCGGTCGATGCGGATCTTCTTGAACACCTTGGCCCAGCGCTCGGCGATCGGCTGTTCCACCACGGTGCAGGGATAGATGCCGGCCTGGACCATCTCCAGCACGTCTTCCACCGCCAGGGACGGGTCCACCCAGTCGATGCCGATGGGCGCCAGATGGCGTTGCGCCAGGCGCTCGTTGACCTGCCCGATGGCCTCGCCGGCGGCGCTGCCGGGGGCCAGGGCGATGCGCTTGCCGGCCAGTTGCTCCAGGCGCGCATAGCGCTTGTTGCCCTGGCGCGAGACCAGCACCAGCGGCACGTCCTGGCGCCACGGCAGGCTGGCGGCGACGTCCTGGCCGTCGCGGGCCACCAGCACCTCGCCGGGGGCGACCAGGTCGCCTTCGCCACGCAGCAGCGCGGCCAGCAGTTGATCCTTGGCCTTGGGAATGAACTTCAGGGTGAGCGGCTTGCGCCCGGGGGCGTTGTCGTTGAGGTATTGCTCGAAGGCGCGCAGGCGGTTGTACTCGACGCCGATGGGCTCGCCCTTGATCTCGCCGGAGCTGTTGCGGCTCTGGTTGACCAGCACGCGCAGCACACCGCTGCTGCGGATGCTGGCCAGGTCGCGGGTGTCGGCGCTCTCGCGCTGCCAGTTGTCCGGCTGGCTGGTCAGGCGCGCGGCCGCCGGCTGCGGCAGCAGTGCCAGCAGGCAGAGGGAGAGCAGCAGCAGTCGCGTCATCCAGGTCTCCAAGGATTGGTGATTCGCCGGCGGTCCTGAGAAACCGGCGTCCCTTACAAGTTCCCGGCCCCGAAAAAAGGGGCGCGAGCGTCTCACAAGCGGAGATCGATGCCAATCCAAAATTCCCGAAGCACTTTCACAAGTGCATTCAACAGGCTGTTTTTTAAGGCTTTCTTAAGAAAAAAGAAGATTCTGCTATGCTGCCCGCCCGAAGCCACAGGGGTCTGAAGATGTTTGATCACGACCGCGACGGCGCCTGTTTTTGTGCGGGACTAGGCGCGAGGAGAGCGGTTTGGTCATTCCAAATAAACGACGAGCAACGACGTACCGCACAAAAACAGGCCCGTCCCTTCGGGTTGCGCGGCAAATGGCGCCATGCGTCGTTGCGGGACTTGGCAAGGGGGCACCATTCCCGGCGTCCCGCGCCTAACCTGGCGCCATTTGACGCAGCAACGCGGTTCGTGATCAAACATCTTCAGACCCCGGTGAACCATGCAACTGATCGACATTGGCGTCAACCTCACTCATCCGACTTTCGCCAACCGTTTGCCGGCGGTCATCGAGCAGGCCATCGGCGCCGGCGTGGTGCAGATGGTGCTGACCGGCACCAGCCTCGACGAGAGCGAAGCCGCCCTGCACCTGTGCCGCGAACACGACGAAAGCGGCCAACGGCTGTTCTGCACCGCCGGCGTCCACCCGCACGATGCTTCGCAGTGGAACAGCGCCAGCGCCGCCACCCTGCGGGGCCTGCTGGCGGAAGACAGGGTACGCGCGGTGGGCGAGTGCGGCCTTGACTTCAATCGGGATTTCTCGCCGCGACCGCAACAGGAAAAGGCTTTCGAGGAGCAGTTGGCCCTGGCCGTGGAGCTGCAGCACCCGGTGTTCATCCACGAGCGCGACGCCGGCGAGCGCCTGCTGGCCATCCTCAAGGGCTTCCGCGACCAGTTGCCGGCCGCCGTGGTGCATTGTTTCACCGGCGAGCGGCGCACGCTATACAACTATCTCGATCTCGACCTGCACATCGGCATCACCGGCTGGATCTGCGACGAGCGCCGCGGCACCCACCTGCAGGAGCTGGTGCGGGAAATCCCCCGCGGCCGCCTGATGCTGGAGAGCGACGCCCCCTACCTGCTGCCGCGCAGCCTGCGGCCAAAGCCGAAGCACGGGCAGAACGAGCCGGCCTTCCTCCCCGAGGTGTTGCGCATCACCGCCCTGCATCGCGGCGAGACGGAAGACGACCTGGCGGCCCATACCACGGCCTGCGCCCGGCGCTTCTTTGGCCTGTCGGAAATTGCCGAACAAGGCTGACGAATACCCCTCAAGAATGTCCGGAAAGCGACGCTAACCTGGGAGGCGAAGCTGTCTTGACCCTCATCAAGACAGACTTCTTCTCTTCAACGAGAATGAAGGCCAAAAGCTATCATTCCCACTACAAGAAGCATCCCCATGGGCGCCTGGATCCGCGATATCTCTCTGAAGTACAAGTTCTGGGCCGTGAACGCGGTCGCCTTCTTCACCACCTTGCTGCTCGTGCTGTTCGCCATGCACCAGGAGGTGGACGCACGCAACCAGGCCGCCCGCCAGGGCGCCGAGGCCCAGGCCCGGCTGCTGCAGAACTGGCCGGCCGGCACGGCGCTGCCCAGCGCCGACAACCTGCTGAGCTTCGCCAGCGGCAGCGCCCCGCAACTGCCGGGCGTGGACACCGGCGCGCTGGCTCGCGGCAACGGCTGGGTCGACCTGGGCGGCGCCTCCAGCCGCCTCGGCCCGCTGGCCGGCGCCTGGGTGCGGGATGCCGGCGACGGCCAGCGCATCGCGGTGCTGGCCCCCGGGGCCGATCTCTGGCAGGTGTTCGGCGAGCGCGCCCTGGCTTACGCCGGCGCGGTGCTGGTGCTGATGATGGCCCTGCTGGCCGCCTCGCAACTGCTGATCCGCTTCATCCTCACCCACCTGCTGAAGCTGCGCGATGTGATGCAGCACGTGGAGCGCAGCGGCGACCTTTCCGCCCGCGTGCCGCTGGACAGCCGCGACGAGGTGGGCCAGATGGCCACTGCCTTCAACGCCATGCAGGCCGGCTACCAGCGCGTGGTCGGCACCGTGGCCCAGGCCGCCGGGCGCCTCGACGAAGGCGCGCGCACCCTCGCCCAGAGCATGGGCCAGGTGCGCCAGGGCATGCTCGGCCAGCAGAGCGAGACCGACCAGGCCGCCACCGCGATCAACGAGATGTCCACCACCGTGCACCACATCGCCCAGCACGCCGCCGACACCCGCGACCAGTCGCAGGAAGCCGACCGCCTGGCCGGCGCCGGCCAGCAGGTGGTGGGCCGCGTCGGCGAGTCCATCGCCGGGCTGTCCCAGGGTGTGCAACAGACCGCGCAGATGATCCAGCAGTTGGCCGAGGACAGCCAGAAGATCAGCAGCGTGGTCAGCGTCATCCATGGCATCGCCGAGCAGACCAACCTGCTCGCCCTCAACGCCGCCATCGAGGCCGCCCGCGCCGGCGAGATGGGCCGCGGCTTCGCCGTGGTGGCCGACGAGGTACGCAACCTGGCCAAGCGCGTGCAGGACTCCACCGACGAGATCACCCAGATGATCAACGCCCTGCAGTCCGGCACCCGCGACGCCGTGGAATTCATGCAGGAAAGCTCGATCAAGGCCGACGGCTGCGTCGAGCAAGCCCAGGAGGCCGGCGAGGCGCTGGCGGCCATCGCCGGTGCGGTGGCGCTGATGCGCGAGAGCAACACGCAGATCGCCGTGGCCGCCGAGCAGCAGAGCCAGGTGGCCGAGGAGATGACGCGCTCGGTGGTGGGCATCCGCGACGTCACCGAGCTGACCGTGCAGCAGACGGTGGATTCGGCCGGCACCAGCCACCAGTTGGCCGAGCTGGCCGGCGAGCTGAGCCGGGCGATCCGCCAACTGCGCCTGTAATCGCCCCGCCCTGCCACGCGGCCCGGCATTGTCCGGGCCGCGTCGTTTCCGGCTATCGAAGCCATAGGCGATAGTCACTCGCCGCGCACCCGCCAGAGACCTAGACTTTGTGCAAGCGTCCGTGAAAACGGGCAAGACCGGAAAAGGAGTCCGCCTATGGGCAAACGTCATCCCAACCTGTTCGCCTGGCAATGGCAAGGCTACGCCGCCAACCACCGCAACCCGACCAACCTGGCGTTGCACCTGGTGGCGGTGCCGCTGTTCGTGGTCGCCGCCCTGGTGCTGCTGGGCGGGCTGTTCAAGCTGAGCCTGGGCAGCATCCTGCTGGGCGTCATCGGCATGGTCGCGGCGCTGGCCATCCAGGGCCGCGGACACAAGCTGGAGGAACAGGCCCCCGAGCCGTTCAGCGACCGCAAGGACGCCGTGAGCCGCCTGCTCGCCGAGCAGTTCGTCACCTTCCCGCGCTTCGTCCTCAGCGGCGCCTGGTGGCGCGCCTGGCGCAACCGCCGGCGCTGAGCCCTAGCCGAAGATGGTCGCGGTCTGCCGCGAGATCGCCAGCAGCTGGCCGTCCGCCGTCCAGCACTGGGCGGCGATGTGCCCGTAGCCGTCGCGGGCGTGTTCGATGGTCGCCAGGTACTGGCACCAGCCGTTGGCCGGCAGGGCCGGTTGCGGCTGGACGAATTCGATGGTCCAGGTCAGCGAGCTGGACGGCGCCGGCGTCTTGAGCATCGGCAGGGTCGCCGGCGGCCAGGCGTCGATCAGCGCCAGCAGGTGGCTGACCTCCATCGGCTCGTCGCCCACGCCGTCGCCGCGAAAGCGCATCCAGCCGCCCATCTCCCGTGAAGTGCTCGACGAAAAGGGCATGCCGCCCACAGCCCAGCGCATGGCGATGTGGCGGGTGAACTCGGGCATCAGCTTGCGGATGAAGGGCAGCTCCTGGCAGTCGTCCACCGCCTTGAAGGCCGGCGCCGGCAGGCCCTCGACCTGCACCACCGATTCGCGCGGCAGGCCGAAGCTGGCCTGGGCCAGGGTCAGCACCTGGCCGTTCTGCACGGCGCGGCAGAACACCTGGCTGACCGCCTTGCCTTCGCGCAGCACCTCGGCCTGGAAGCTCACCGGCACTTCCGGCTCGACGGGGCCGACGAAGGTAACGGCCAGCGAACGCAATGGCCGCCCGGCCTCGGCAACGGCGGCCATCGCCTCGTAGGCCATGGCCGCCACCAGGCCGCCGAAGCTGGCGCGGCCCTGGCCCCACTGTGCCGGGATCACCACTTTTTCCGGCGCATTGCGCACCGCCTGGATGAGTTCGGGAAAGGTCATCGTCGCCTCCTGCTGACTGGGCCAGGGGGCATCTTAGGGGGAAAGGCGGCGGGGCTGGCAACCATCCTTAGGGCTGAACGCGGGTCCACTCAAGGGGCGAATGTTCGTTCATAGATGGGAGTGGGGCATGACCCTGTGGTGGTTATCCGCCGAGATACCCAAACCATGAGCCGCGCCAAGGCCGAACCCGGAGCGGCCGGATGCCATGGTCAAACGGCGTGGTTGATGAGCCAATCGCGGACGGAGTCCGCGCCTACGGTTCCAGGAAGCACGGCTTTTCGTAGGATGGCGTTGAGCGAAGCGATACCCATCACCACGGCAGCATGGGTATCGCAAGCTCAACCCATCCTACGAAGCACCTCCGCGCAAGGTAGGACTCCGTCCGCGATCATCCGTCGCTGAAAACGGCGGATGGCGCTCAGCCCAGCGCCTTGAGCAGCCGCTCCAGGCTCTCGTCGGCATCCCGCTCGGCCAGGTCGTGCAGGGCGTTCCAGTGCGGCTGCAGGGGCATCAGGTCGAGTTCGCGCTCGCTGCGGATCAGCCACTGCTCGTAGTCGTGCCAGGTGCCCAGGGTGGACTGGGCCTCCTTCAGCGGCGCCAGCACCTTCTGCGGCAGCGGCGAATCCTTCGGGTAGGCCTCCAGGGCGTAGCGCACGCGCTTGATCAGCAGGCGCAGGCGATGGCGGTCGTGGGCCGGGTCCTTGAGGGCTTCGCGCAGCTTGTGCCACTGCTTGGCCAGGCGCTTGCGCACCTGGGCGTGCAGGCCTTCGAGCACGCCGTGGCGTTCGGCGGTGCGCCAGAGCATCGGCCAGCCGTCGAGCAGGCGCATCAGCCGGTCCCACTGCGGGCTGGCGAGCAGCGCCAGGTAGCCGGAGGTCAGTGCCGGCCGGCGCAATGCGGCGGCCTTTTCCAGGCCTTCGGCTTCCAGCACCGGCAGCAGCACTTCGAGGTCGCGCAGCGGCCCGCTCAGGCGGCCCAGTTCGCTCAGCGCCGCCTCGATCTCGTCGATGCCGGGCATGCCCTGGGCCGGATGCAGCAGGCTGCGCAGGCGCCGCACGGCGATGCGCAGGTCGTGCAGCGCCTCGCTGTCGGAGCGCGCGCGCAGGCGCTCGGAGGCCGCGAACAGGGCCACCTCCTGCTCGATCACATGGGAAACCAGATAGTCGCTGAAGGATGACACGGCGAACTCCGTCCGTCGGGGCCTGGAATCTATGAGGTTAGCTGGCGGCGCATCGGCGGCAAGCCGCCGCCCGTGGCCGATGGTCGCAAGGCGTTTCAGCGGCCGCGCCGGGCCAGCCGCCAGGGCAGTTGCCGGCGCAGCCGCGCCAGGTGCTCGCGCAGTTCCTGCGGCGCGGAACCGGCGCCGGCGTAGCGCTGGCGCTCGAACGCCGCCAGGTAGGCCTGGATGCTCGCGGCCTGGGCCGGCAGCGCAACCATCGCCCGCTCGGCGAAGGCGCGCGGCCCTTCGCCGGCGTGGCGCTGCAGGCCCTGGGCAGCCAGAAGCTGTTCGAAGCGCTCGAAGCTGCGCAGCTGCGCATCCCGCGTCCGCCGCCAGGGCTTGAACAGCAGCAGCGCCAGCAGGCCCAGCGACAGCGCCCCGCCGCCCACCAGCAGCACGCCGGTCCAGAGGCTGTCGCGCTCGCCGAACCAGGCCCGCAACAGGCCCGCCTGCTGCTCGCCCTGGTAGCCCAGCACCCAGCGCTGCCAGTCGTAGTTGAGGTTGTCCCAGCTCAGGCGCAGCTGGCTGAGCTGGCCGAAACCGCCATAGCGCAGGCGGGCGAAGGGCGAGTCGGCGAGGAAGCTGCCCTCCTCCGCCAGCGCCGCCTGCAGGCCGCGCTCGATGCGCGAGGGGGCGACCTGGAAGGTCGGGTCGACGCTGCGCCAACCCGCGCCCGGCGACCAGTACTCGACCCAGGCGTGGGCGTCGAACTGGTGCACCAGCAGGTAGTCGCCGGCCGGGTTCAGCTCGCCGCCCTGGTAGCCGGTGACCACCCGCGCCGGGATGCCCGCCGCGCGCAGGACGAAGGTCATGGCCCCGGCGTAGTGCTCGCAGAAGCCACGGCGGGTGTCGAACAGGAAGCCGTCGATGCGCTCCTCGCCGGTGGCCGGCGGACGCAGGGTGTAGGCGTAGGGCTGGTCGTGGAAGTGGCGCAGCACCGCCTGCACCAGCGCCTCGGGCTGCGGGTAGCGCTCGCGCAGCTCTGCGGCCCAGGCCCGCGCGCGCGGGTTGCCGCGGGCCGGCAGCTGCAGGTCGCGGCGCAGCGCCGTGGCGCTGCTGTCCGGCTCGCGCAGGGCCCGGGGCCAGGAGCTGGCGCGGTACATCAGCACGTCCTGCACCGGGCGCCGCCGCTCCAGGCGGAAGTCGCTCATCATGCGCGCATCGTCCGGGCCGCCCTCGGCGACGTCGAGGGTGAACAGCCAGGGCCGCGAGCTGGGCTGCATGATCACCTGGTAGCTCAGCGATGGCCCCTGCCTGCGCCAGTCCGGCGCTCGTTCGCTGCGCCCCTGCCAGGACTGCGTCCAGCGCTGGCCGTCGAAATTCTCCAGGGTCAGGGCGCGCCAGTAGAGCTGGTCCTGGGGCGGCGCGGCGTCGTCGAACTTGACGCGGAAGGCCAGTTCGGTGGACTGGCTCAGCTCGACGAAGTCGCCGGGCATCATCGAGTCGCTGAGCCCGGTGGTGGCCTGGCCGCCGGGCAGCGGCAGCGACCACAGCGGGCCCAGCCGCGGGAACAGCAGGAACAGCAGCAACATCAGCGGCAGCGCCTGCAGCAGCAGACCGCCGGCCAGGCGCAGGGTGCGCCAGGGGCCTTCGGCGAAGCTGCTTTGCTGCAGGCCGATCAGCGCCGCCAGCAACGCGGTGACCGGCAGCAGGCTGAAGGCCGCGGCCAGCAGGCTGGCGTCGAACAGGTAGCTGGTGGCCACGGCGAAGAAGCCGAGCAGGATCAGCACCAGGGCGTCGCGGCGCGTCTTCAGCTCCACCAGCTTGATGACGAAAGCGGCGATCAGCAGCACCACGCCGGCGTCCAGGCCGATCAGCGAGCCGCGCGACAGCCACACGCCGATGCCGGCGGCGATCACCAGGGCCAGCTTGGCCAGGCCGTTGGGGTAGCGCGCGCGCATGCGGTAGACCTGCACGCGCCAGGCCGCGCAGCCGAGCCAGAAGCCCACCACCCAGAACGGCAGGTGCTCCAGGTGCGGCAGTATCACCAGGGCCTGGGCCACCAGCAGCCAGGTCAGGGCGATGCGCGGGATCGGCTGCTGGCTCACGGCCGTACTCCGAACAGCGCCAGTTCGCGCAAGCAGGCGCCGCGGTGGGCGTCGCCGCTGGCCAGCGGCAGCTGCACGCCGGGCAGGCGCAGGCCGAAGCTCTGGCCGCGCAGGGACAGCTGCAGCACCCAGTGGCAGAGGCAGGACAGGCGCGTCTCGACGTCGCCGCCGAGCAGCTCGAAGTCCAGCCAGAGGTCGCGCCCGCTGAGCGCGGCGAAGTCCTTCACCAACAGGCCCTGGCCGCGGGAGTAGGCCTTCCAGTGCAGACGCCGGCGCGAGTCGCCGCTCTGGTAGGGGCGCAGGCCCTGGAAGTCGTCGGCGCCGCTGCCGCTGGCGCGCAGGCCCTCGTCGTGCTCGTCAGCGCGGCCGCCTTCCAGGGGCAGGTCGGCGGGCAGCGGACGCGGGTAGACCAGACCGGTCTGGTCCAGGTCGAGCCAGCTCCAGGCCACCAGCAGGCCCAGGGGGAAGCGGCTCTCCACCCGCAGGCGGCCCGGGCGCAGCCAGCCGCGGCGCTCGGCCGGCAGCGTCAGCAGCAGTTCCTCGGCGCCATTGGCGCGCACGTCGGCGTACTGCAGCGCCTGTTCCGACCAGCCGAGGCCGATGGCCCGGCGTTCGCGACCTTCGCCTTCCAGGCGCACGCGGAAGCAGACCTGCTCGCCGACGAACACCGGCAGCGCACCCAGCGCGGTCAGGCGCAGGCCACCGAGGTTACGGTAGGTGTGCAGGATGGCGACGATGAACAGCGACAGCAGCAGGAAGGTCAGGCCGTAGGCCAGGCTGTTCTGGTAGTTGATGGCGGTGAGCAGCAGCAGGACCACGGCGACACCGAAGGCCACGCCCTGCCCCGAGGGGATGATGAAGATGCGCCGCTGGTTCAGTTGCAGCGAGGGCGACGGCGGGATGCGCCGGGCGATCCAGCTCTGCCACAGCGGGCGGACCTTCACCAGCATGGCCGGGCCCCGCTCACAGCGCCGGGACTTCGCGCTGCAGCCACTGCACCAGGGCGCCGCCGCCGTGCCCGGAAGGGTCGGCCTGGTCGCGCAGGCGGTGCCCGGCCACCGACGGCAGCACCGCCTGGACGTCCTCGGGGATGGCGTAGTCGCGCCCGGCCAGCAGGGCCCAGGCGCGCGCCGCGGCCAGCAGCGCCAGGCTGCCGCGCGGCGACAGGCCGAGGGCGAAGGCCGGCTGGCTGCGGGTGGCCTCGGCCAGGCGCAGCACATAGTCCACCAGGGCGTCGCTGACGTGGACCTTCGGCACCTCGGCCTGCAGCGCCGCCAGCTCGGCGGGGGTGAGGATCGGCTCCAGGCGCGGCAGCAGGTCGCGCCGCGCCTCGCCCAGCAGCAGGGCCTTCTCCGCCGCGCGCCCCGGGTAGCCCAGGGACAGGCGCATGAGGAAGCGGTCGAGCTGGGATTCGGGCAGGGCGAAGGTGCCGCCCTGGGTCACCGGGTTCTGCGTGGCGATCACGAAGAAGGGCTCGGGCAGCGGCCGGGTGGCGCCCTCGATGGTCACCTGGCCCTCTTCCATGGCCTCCAGCAGCGCGCTCTGCGCCTTGGGCGTGGCGCGGTTGATCTCGTCGGCCAGCACCAGCTCGGCGAAGATCGGCCCGGGGTGGAAGACGAACTGCCCGGTGTCCTTGTCGAACACCGAGGTGCCGAGCACGTCGCCGGGCAGCAGGTCGGAGGTGAACTGGATGCGCTGGAAGCTCAGCCCCAGCACCCGCGCCAGGGCGTGGCTGAGGGTGGTCTTGCCCATCCCCGGCAGGTCTTCGATCAGCAGGTGCCCGCGGGCCAGCAGGCAGGTCATGGCCAGGCGCACCTGGACCTGCTTGCCCAGCAGGATCCGGTCCACCGCTTCCAGGCATTGCTCCAGCTTGCCGCGCATCCTCACCTCGTGCCGTGCAGACGAAAAGTCCGATCCTACTGGCCCGCCGCGGCAGCGAACAGGCCGCTTCGCCACAAACTGTGACGGGGCCGGCTCAACTGGCCAGCAGCCGCTGCACCAGCCAGCGCGCCGCCGGGCCCAGGCTGCGCTGCCGCGACCAGACCACGTCGACCGCCACGCTGCGCGGCCAGCCGGGCACCTGCAGCGGGTGCAGGCGGCCGTTGGCGAAGCGCTGGTTCATCCAGGTCGGCAGCTCCACCCAGCCGAAGCCGAGCACTGCCATATCGAGCAGCAACAGGTAGGTCGGCGCCGACCAGCAGCGCCCGCCCAGGGGCGGCTCGGCGTCGTCGATGAAGGTGTTCAGGCGCAGGTTGCGGTGGCCCAGCAGGTCGCTGCGCTCGACCTTTTCCAGCTGCGCCAGCGGGTGCGCGCGGCTGACGAACAGGCCGAACTCGGCGCATTCGCCGAGGGTGGCCGAGCCGATGTCCGGCGGGTAGTTCGGCTGCGCGGCGAGCAGGCCCAGGGAAGCGCGGCCCTGGCCGACCAGGTCGATGACGTCGCCGTGCTCGGCGATCAGCCATTCGAACTCGATGTCCGGGAAGTGCTGGTCGATTTCCGCCAGGCGCTTCTCGAAGGGTTCGGACTGGTAGGTATCGGACATCGCCAGGGTCAGCCGCGGCTCCATGCCGGCCGCCAGTTGGCCGGCCAGCTGGCCGAGGCGGTCGTTGGCCATCAGCACTTCCTCGACGCGGCCGAGCAGGGCCTTGCCGGCCTCGGTGAGCCTGGGCTGGCGCGCGCTGCGGTCGAACAGCTCCAGGCCCAGGTCGATCTCCAGGCGGGCAATGGCCTCGCTGACGGTGGACTGGCTCTTGCCCAGCTTGCGCGCGGCGGCGCTGAAGGAACCCAGGCAGGCGGCCTCGGCAAAGGCCTGGAGGGATTCGGGGGAATATTGCATGGGGGCCTCGTCCATCGGTTTTGCCGATGCTAGCCAACTTCGAAACAACCCTTCAACCGATGAGAATAGCCGCCAGCCGGCCCGGTGGGGCCCCTCTTTATCTGGAGAAAACCCATGAGCATGCAAAAGACGCTGAAGGAAAGGCTGTTCCACGTCCTGCTCTTCGAATTCATCGCCCTGGCCATCTGCGCCCCGGCCCTGGCCTGGCTGATGGACCAGCCGCTGGGCCACATGGGCGCCCTGACGCTGATGTTCTCGCTGATCGCCACGCTGTGGAACATGGTCTACAACACCCTGTTCGACCGCGCCCAGCGGCGCCTGCAGTTCGCCCGCACCCTGCCGGTGCGCGTGCTGCACGCCTCGCTGTTCGAGCTGGGGTTGATCTTCATGCTGGTGCCGCTGGCGGCCTGGTGGCTGGGTATCGGTCTGGTGGAGGCGTTCGTGCTGGATATCGGGCTGATTCTGTTCTTCTTGCCGTACACCATTGCCTTCAACTGGGTGTATGACGCGCTGCGGGCGCGGTGGATGGAGCGGCCACGGGAGGTTTTGGTGCGTTGAGGGGGCTTGCTCGCGAACGGTGTTTGCCGGGGACTTTCGGTGCTGAATTCGAGAGCACCCTCTCCCCAGCCCTCTCCCGCAAGCGGGAGAGGGGGCTGTCCTGAGCGATGCGTCGGTCAGGCGCCATCCTCCCACCCTCGTCATTCCCGCGAACAGCGCTTGCGCTGCCTTGGCTTGGGTGTTTCTGCGTCGCTCCGGGTTTGCCCGACCGTCTTGTTTCGCCCCCTCGGGCGAGTCCCTTTTGTCAAACGGTGGAAGGCCACCCCCGCAAAAAGGGACCAAATCGGCCTGCTGAAAGGGCGTTACGGTGCGCTCGGAGGTTTCTCTGGAAGTCCGAATCGCGGACGGAGTCCGCTCCTACGGTTCCAGGAAGCACGGCTTTTCGTAGGATGGCGTTGAGCGAAGCGATACCCATCACCACGGCAGCATGGGTTTCGCTCACCTAGGGTTCAGGGAAGCACGGACGTAGGAGCGGACTCCGTCCGCGATTGGTTCATCAACCACGCCGGACACCCCGCTGGCACGAACAGCCCCCTCGTTCAGGCCAGGGAAGCGACTATCGCCGCCAGCGCCGCGCCCGGATCGGCGGCCTGGCTGATCGGGCGGCCGATCACCAGGTAGTCGGAGCCGGCGTCCAGGGCCTGGCGCGGGGTGAGGATGCGGCGCTGGTCGTCCTGGGCGCTGCCGGCCGGGCGGATGCCCGGGGTGACCAGTTGCAGGGCCGGGTGCGCGGCTTTCAAGGCCGGGGCTTCCTGGGCCGAGCAGACCAGCCCGTCCATGCCCGCCTTCTCGGCCAGGGCCGCCAGGCGCAGCACCTGTTCCTGGGGCTCGACGTCCAGGCCGATGCCGGCCAGGTCCTCGCGCTCCATGCTGGTCAGCACGGTCACGCCGATCAGCAGCGGTTTCGGGCCATCGAAGGCGTCGAGGGTCTCGCGGCAGGCCGCCATCATGCGCAGGCCGCCGGAGCAGTGTACGTTGACCATCCACACGCCCATCTCGGCGGCGGCGCGCACGGCCATCGCGGTGGTGTTGGGGATGTCGTGGAATTTCAGGTCGAGGAACACCTCGAAGCCACGGCCGTTCAGCGTCTCGACGATACCCGCGGCGCAACTGGTGAAGAGTTCCTTGCCCACCTTCACCCGGCACAGTTTCGGGTCGAGCTGGTCGGCCAGCGCCAGGGCGGCCTCGCGGGTGGGGAAATCCAGGGCGACGATGATCGGGGTCTGGCAGACGGACATGGGCTCTCTCGCGGGGGGATTCTGAAAAACGCCGCGCATTGTCGCAGAAAGCGCCGCCGCCGGCAGCTTCCGGCGACGCGTTGCCCGCCCTATACGCTCAGGCGCTCGCGCAGGCGGCCGAGCATGCCCAGCAGGCTGCCGACCTTCTCCCGCTCGCGCTCCTCGCGCGGCGCCTCGGCCAGGCGCGCCACCTGCGGCTGCGGTTGCGCGCGCCACAGCTGGGCCTGCTCGGCGGCGGCCTTCAGGCCCTTCTCGAAGAGGCCGCGGCGGATCGGCTTGGGCAGGTAGCGGAAGATCTGCGCCTGGTTGATCAGCGCCAGCAGGTCCTGGGTATCGCGGAACGGCGTCACCACCAGGCTGAGCAGGCGCGGGTGGGCCTGGGCCAGGGACTTGAGCAGCGGCGCGGTGTCCTCGCCGGCGAGCTTGAGGTCGCTGACCAGGATGTCGATGGGCTCGGCGTTCAGCCGCAGCAGCGCCTCGGCCAGGTTGCGCGCGCGGTGCAGCTGGTGGTTGCCGGCGGCGCAGAAGTCGCCGACGCAGGCCAGGGTGTCGGCGTCGTCGTCCAGCAGCAGCACGTTGAGCGGCGCGGCCAGCCGGCTGATGGCCTGCAGGTCGGGCGCGGCGGCCTGGCGCCCGGCGATCTCCGCCGCCTGGCGCAGGGTGAAGGCCATTTCCTGCGGGTCCCAGGGCTTGGTCAGGTAGCGGAAGATGCCGCCGTTGTTCAGCGCTTCCACCGCCGCGTCCAGGTCGGAGTAGCCGGTGAGCAGGATGCGCAGGCAGTCCGGGGCGATCTCGCGGGCCCGGGCCAGCAGCTCGGCGCCGCTCATCTGCGGCATGCGCTGGTCGCTGACGAGAATCTGCACCGGCTCGCTGCGCAGGCGCTCCAGGGCGCGCCGCGGGTCGGACTCGGTGAGCACCTCGTAGTGCCGGCGGAACTGCATGGCCAGGCTGCGCAGGATGCGTTCCTCGTCGTCGACGAAGAGGATGCGGGTCAGGCCGGTGGGCCGGGCCTGGCCGGACTGCGGCAGGGCCTTGAGCGGCTGGGTCATGTCAGGCACTCCGTTTCAGGTCGCTGGCCTGCGCGCGCGGCAGGCGGATGAGGAATCGCGTGCCGCGCCCCGGCTCGGAGGCGACGCGGATGCTGCCGCCGTGGTCCTGGACGATCTTGTAGCTGATCGACAGGCCCAGGCCGGTGCCCTGGCCCGGCGGCTTGGTGGTGAAGAAGGGGTCGAAGATGCGCGCCATCACCTCGGCGGGCATGCCCTTGCCGTTGTCCTGCACCGAGACGTACACCGCCGCCTCGTCGGCCCAGGTCCTGACGTGGATGTGGCCGTAGCCGTCCATGGCCTGGGCGGCGTTGGTGAACAGGTTGAGCAGCACCTGGTTGATCTGCGAGGGCGCGCAGGCGATGCGCGGCAGCTCGCCGAGCTGGCGGATGATCTCGGCCTTGTCCTTGACGCTGTTGCGGGCGATCAGCAGCGCGCTCTTCACGCACTCGTTGAGGTCCACCTCCTCGCTCATGGCGCGGTCCAGGCGGGCGAAGTCCTTGAGCCCGCCGACCAGCTCGCCGATCTGCGCCAGGCCGTAGGTGGTGTCGCCGAACAGTTGGTCGAGGTCGCCCAGCAACTGCTCCAGGGCGGCTTCCGCGCGCACCTGCCCGGCGGTTTGCAGGGCCTGGGCCAGGCGAGCCTCGTCGCAGGCCGCGTCGTTCAGGCAGTCCGCCAGCTCGGCCTGGCTCTCGGCCAGTTGCAGCAGCGGCAGGAGCTGCTCGCGGAGCAGCTCGAGGTTGTTGCGCACGTAGCCCAGCGGGGTATTCAGCTCGTGGGCGACGCCGGCGACCATCTGCCCCAGGGAGGCCATCTTCTCCGACTGCACCAGTTGCGCCTGGGACTCCCGCAGGTCGACCAGGGCCTTGCGCAGCACGCGGTTGCGCTGGGCGATGCGCGCCTCCATGGCCTTGAGCAGGTCGAGCACGGTGCCCAGGCCCAGGTAGACGCCTTCGCCGTCGACCAGGATGAAGTCCTCGGTGATCGGGTACTTCAGTTGCGCGGTGACCTGCTGCGCCGCCTGTTCCAGGCTCCACTCGATGTCCACCCGCAAGGGGCTGGCATTCATCATCTCGCTGACCGGGCGGCGGCCCCAGAGATCGCGGCCGAAGCGCTGCATGAAGATGTCCTGCAGCGTGTAGCGGCTGATCAGCCCCAGCGGCCGGCCCTGCCCGTCCACCACCGGCAGCGAGAGGAAGGCGCGGTGCTCGGCGGTGAGCAGGCGGTCGGCGACGTCGCTGAGGCTCATCTGCGCCTGCAGCGGTTCCACGGCGCGCAGGAGTGCGTGCAGGGCGCTGGTGGTCATCGGCGGACTCCGCTGGCTGAAATGTCCGCCAGTCAATCAGGTCCAGATTGCCATCATGTGACAGCGGTCGCGCGCCACGCATCCTTCACGGGAAGGTCATACGCCGGCAACAAGCCTGCGTCCGACCACCGCCACGCACTGACAAGCCGGGCGCGCGGGTTTATGGTGAAAGCTCGCATCCCAAGGAGAACGCCATGCCCTGGTACGCCTGGTTGATCATCGCCCTCGCCCTGGGCTCCATCCTCGGCGGCCTGTTGTTGCTGCGCGATAGCGCCCGCAAGCTGCCGCTGACCGAGGAGCAGCTCAAGCGCATCCATCAGCGCAACGCCGAAATGGACGCCCAGGACGCCCGCGACGACAAGCGCTGAGCGCCGCCGGCCGCCCCGGCGCCCGAGGTCATTTCCCTCATTCACCGCCGCAGGCATGGATCAGGCAGGGCGAATTGCCTAGACTGCGGCCGGTGGATGGAGGACACGATGCTCAGGAAGCTACTCCCGCTGCTGCCAGGGTTGCTCCTGCTCGGCGGTTTCGCCCTCGGATTCGTCCAACCCCTGGGGCTCTTGATAGGCGCACTCTTCGTCGCCTGGACACTCTACGGCGAACAACGCCTGCCCTGGCTGCTCTGGTGGCCGGTGTGCCTGCTGGCGAGCTTCGCCCTGGCCGCGCACCTGCTGCCCGGCACCCAGTCGTGGACGCTCTGGCCGCCGCGGCAGCTCTCCGCCGACGCCCCGGCCTACGCGCTGCGCCTGTCCTGGGACAAGGCGCTGGCCGGCGTCACCCTGCTCGCCTGGTGGCTGCGCCGGCCGCCGCTGGCGGGGGCCTCGCCGGACTATGCCGGCATCACCGTGGTCGCCACCCTGTTCGCCGTGCCGCTGCTGGCCACCGCCCTGGGCCTGGTGGTGTGGCGGCCGAAATGGCCCGACGGCCTATGGATCTGGCTATTGGTGAATTTCGCGGTGATCGCCCTGACCGAGGAACTGATCTTCCGCGGCCTGTTGCAGACCTCGCTGGTGGAGCGCCTGGGCGCGCCCGCCGGGATCATTGTCAGCAGCCTGCTGTTCGGCCTGGCGCACCTGCCCTTCAGCGGCCAGTTCGCCGTGGTGGCCGGCATCGCCGGGCTCGGCTACGGCCTGGCGCTGCACTTCAGCGGGCGCATGCTGGTGCCCATCCTCCTGCACGGGGTGGTCAACAGCGTGCACCTGCTGCTGCTGAGCTACCCGCTGCACCTGGGCCTGGGCTGATCAGGCGGCCTTGTAGACCAGCAGCAGGGCCTGCTCGGCCAGGTCGTCGAGGGTCATGCTGCCGTCCTGGCGGAACCAGGTCATGGTCCAGGACAGCGCGCCGGTGAGGAAACGCCGCAGGATGAACGGGTCGCCCTCGCAGTAGCCGGCGGCGCGCGCCTCGCCGAGCACGTCCAGCCACATCTGCTCGTAGATGTCGCGCAGGCCGAGGATGTAGGCCTGGCCCTCCGGCGACAGCGAGCGCCACTCGTAGACCAGCACCGCCATGGCCTCGCCGGTGCCGCCCATGATCGATTGCAGCTCGCAGCGGATCAGCGCCAGCAGGCGCTCGCGCAGGTCCTCGGCGTCGGCCAGGGCGGCGCGCATCAGCGCGGTGTTGTAGAGGATGGTCTCCTCCATCACCGAGCGCAGGATTTCGTCCTTGCTCTTGAAGTGGTGGAAGATGCTGCCGGACTGGATGCCCACGGCGCCGGCCAGGTCGCGCACCGTGGTGCGTTCGTAGCCCTTGGCGCGGAACAGGTGGGCGGCGGTCTGCAGCAGCTTGCCGCGGGCGCTCTCCGGGTCGGTGACCTGCCCGTTCGCCACCAGCTCCAGCATCACTTCGCGCGCTTTCTGGTCATCCACGCTCTGCTCTCCCCTCGTCCGCCATCCGGCCACCACTGTTCAGGGCGATTCCATGATCGCCACGCAAGTACTTGTGCATACAGGTGAAATGTATGCCTGCGGCGGCAACCAAGCAAGCGCTTGGCCATCACTTGGTTGGGGTGTCTGGCGCTTATGCCCTCTTTTCAACCAAGCGCTTGCTTGGTAATGTCGAAGCACCTCTCGACCGTCACGGGCAGAACAATGACCAAGACCGTACGCATCGGCTGCGCCTCGGCTTTCTGGGGCGACACCTGCAGCGCCGCCGCCCAGCTGGTGAAGGGCGCCGAGCTGGACTACCTGGTGTTCGACTATCTGGCCGAAATCACCCTGTCGATCATGGCCGGCGCGCGCCTGAAGAACCCCGAGGCGGGCTACGCCACCGACTTCGTCGAGGTGCTGGCGCCGCTGCTGGGCGAGATCGCCGGCAAGCGCATCCGCGTCATCAGCAATGCCGGCGGGGTCAACCCGCAAGCCTGCGCCAAGGCCCTGGCAGCCGCCTGCAAGAAGGCCGGGGTACAGCTGAAGATCGCCGTGCTGGAGGGCGACAACCTGCTGCCCCAGGCCGGCGAACTGGCCAGGGCCGGGACCGTGGAAATGTTCAGCGGCGCCCCGCTGCCGCCGATGTGCGTGTCGATGAACGCCTACCTGGGCGCGCCCGGCATCGTCGAAGCGCTGGCGCTGGGCGCGGACATCGTCATCACCGGCCGGGTGGTGGACAGCGCGGTGGTCAGCGCCGCCCTGGTGCACGAGTTCGGCTGGGCCTGGAACGACTACGACAAACTCGCCCAGGCCGCACTGGCCGGGCACATCATCGAATGCGGCGCGCAGTGCACCGGCGGCAATTTCACCGACTGGGAAAGCGTGCCGGACTACGAGCACATCGGCTTCCCCATCGTCGAAGTGCAGGCCAGCGGCGACTTCGTGGTCACCAAGCCGCAGGGCACTGGCGGCCTGGTCACGCCGCTGAGCGTCGGCGAGCAGATGCTCTATGAGATCGACGACCCGCGCGCCTACCTGCTGCCCGACGTGGTCTGCGACTTCACCGGCGTGCAGCTGCGCCAGGCCGGCCCCGACCGCGTCGCCCTCGGCGGCGCCCACGGCCTGCCGCCCACTGGCCAGTACAAGGTCAGCGCCACCTACCCCGACGGCTTCCGCTGCACCGCCAGTTGCCTGATCGCCGGCATCGACGCAGTGAAGAAGGCCGAGCGGGTGAGCCGGGCGATCATCGCCAGAACCGAGGAAATGTTCGCCGAACGCGGCTGGGGGCCCTACCGCGAAACCAGCATCGAACTGCTCGGCAGCGAAGCCACCTACGGCCCCCACGGCCGGCGCCAGGACAGCCGCGAGATCGTCGTCAAGCTCGCTGTGCGCCACGCCCGCAAGGAGGCACTGCTGCTGTTCTCCCGCGAGATCGCCCAGGCCGCCACCGGCATGGCCCCGGGCCTGACCGGCATCGTCGGCGGGCGGCCCACGGTGTACCCGGTGATCCGCCTGTTCTCCTTCCTGGTGGACAAGGCGCGCTGCCAACTGGCGGTGCGCATCGGCGAGGACAGCCATGCCGTCGCCCTGCCGCAGCTGGAGCACTTCGACCCGGCGAACCTGGCCGAGGCCGCGCAAGCCCCTGCCGCCAACGGCCAGGCCACGGCCAGCGTGGCGCTGGTGAGGCTGGCGGTGGCGCGCTCCGGCGACAAGGGCGACCACAGCAACATCGGCGTGATGGCGCGCAAGCCCGAGTACCTGCCGTGGATCGCCGAGGCGCTGAGCGAAGGCGCAGTGGCCGAGTGGATGCAGCACGTGCTGGACCCGCAGCTGGGCCGCGTCAGCCGCTGGTACCTGCCGGCCAGCCACAGCCTGAACTTCCTGCTGGAGCACGCCCTGGGCGGCGGCGGCGTGGCCAGCCTGCGCATCGACCCGCAGGGCAAGGCCTTCGCCCAGCAACTGCTGGAATTCCCGGTGGCGGTGCCGCAGCACATCGCCGATGAACTCAGCTCTTCGTAGGAGCGAGCTCGCGAACCAGCCCGGCAACGCAGTCGCCGGGAAATCCATTCGCGAGCAAGCTCGCTCCTACGACAAGAACGAACGCTTGAGCAGGACGACAAGAACAATGGCATACGACTCGATCTTCAAGCCCGGCCTGTTCGCCGGCCAGACTGTAATCGTCACCGGCGGCGGCAGCGGCATCGGCCGTTGCACCGCCCATGAACTGGCGGCCCTGGGCGCCCATGTGGTGCTGGTCGGGCGCAAGGCCGAGAAGCTGGAGAAGACCGCCGACGAAATCGTCGAGGACGGCGGCAGCGCCAGCTGGCACAGCTGCGACATCCGCGACGAGGAGGCGGTGAAGGCGCTGGTGGCGCAGGTGCTCGCCGAGCGCGGGCCGATCCGGCACCTGGTCAACAACGCCGGCGGCCAGTACCCCGCGCCGCTGGCCTCGATCAACCTCAAGGGCTTCGAGGCGGTGGTGCGCACCAACCTGGTGGGCGGCTTCCTCATGGCCCGCGAAGTGTTCAACCAGAGCATGAGCAAGACCGGCGGCAGCATCGTCAACATGCTCGCCGACATGTGGGGCGGCATGCCCGGCATGGGCCACTCCGGCGCCGCCCGCGCGGGCATGGAGAACTTCACCAAGACCGCCGCCGTCGAGTGGGGCCACGCCGGGGTACGGGTCAACGCCGTGGCGCCGGGCTGGATCGCCTCCAGCGGCATGGACACCTACGAGGGCGCCTTCAAGGCGGTGATCCCGACCCTGCGCGAGCACGTGCCGCTCAAGCGCATCGGCACCGAGTCGGAAGTGGCCTCCGCCATCGTCTTCCTGCTCTCCCCCGGCGCCGCCTTCATCAGCGGCAACACCATCCGCATCGATGGCGCCGCCAGCCAGGGCAGCCGTGCCTTCCCGCTGAGCAAGGCCAAGCCCGGGCAGAGCCGTTCCTACAACGGCTTCCACCGCGCCTACCTGCCCGACGTGCTGAAGGACCAGGAGTAAGCCATGCCGGTGATCGTCTCCGAACTCGACACCCAGGGCGAGGACTTCGCCCGCAACCGCGAGGCCATGCTGGCCGCCGTGGCGAGCTTCCGCGAGGTCGAGCAGAAGGTGCTGGACAAGGCCGCCGAGGCCAAGCCGAAGTTCGACAAGCGCGGCCAGCTGCTGCCGCGCGAGCGCCTGAACCTGCTGCTCGACCCCGGCGCGCCCTTCCTCGAACTCTGCTCCCTGGCCGGCTACAAGTTGCACGACGACAAGGACGGCACCCAGGCCGGCGGCGGCATCATCTCCGGCATCGGCTACGTGGCCGGGGTGCGCTGCCTGGTCAGCGCCAGCAACAGCGCGATCAAGGGCGGCACCATCTCGCCCACCGGGCTGAAGAAGACCCTGCGCCTGCAGCAGGTGGCCCTGGAGAACAAGCTGCCGCTGGTGGCCCTGACCGAGAGCGGCGGCGCCAACCTCAACTACGCGGCGGAAATCTTCGTCGAGGGCGCCCGCGGCTTCGCCAACCAGGCGCGGCTGTCGGCCGCCGGCATCCCGCAGGTCACCGTGGTGCACGGCTCCAGCACCGCCGGCGGCGCCTACCAGCCGGGGCTGTCGGACTACGTGGTGGTGGTGCGCGGCAAGGCCAAGATGTTCCTCGCCGGCCCGCCGCTGCTCAAGGCCGCCACCGGCGAGGTGGCCACGGACGAGGAACTGGGCGGCGCCGAACTGCACGCCCAGGTCGCCGGCACCGCCGAGTACCTGGCCGAGAACGACGCCGACGGCGTGCGCCTGGCCCGCGAGATCCTCGCCGCCCTGCCGTGGAACGCCCAGCTGCCGGCGCGCCCGACAAGGCAATGGGACGAGCCGCTGTACCCGGCCGAAGAGCTTCTCGGGGTGGTCCCGGCGGACGCCCGCAAGCCCTACGACGTGCGCGAGATCATCGCGCGCATCGCCGACGGTTCGCGCTTCCTCGCCTTCAAGAACGAGTTCGACGCCCAGACCGTCTGCGGCCACCTGCACATCGAGGGCCACGCCTGCGGCCTGATCGGCAACAACGGCCCGATCACCCCGCAGGGCGCGGCCAAGGCGGCGCAGTTCATCCAGCTGTGCGAGCAGAGCAACACGCCGATCCTGTTCCTGCACAACACCACCGGCTTCATGGTCGGCACCGAGTCCGAACGCCTGGGCGTGATCAAACACGGCTCGAAGATGATCCAGGCGGTGGCCAACGCCACGGTGCCCAAGCTCACCCTCGTCGTCGGCGGCTCCTACGGCGCCGGCAACTACGCCATGTGCGGCCGCGGCCTGGACCCGCGCTTCATCTTCGCCTGGCCGAACAGCCGCACCGCGGTGATGGGCGGCGCCCAGGCCGGCAAGGTGCTGCGCATCGTCACCGAGGAAAAGCACGCCAAGGAGGGCAAGGAGGCCGACGCGAAGATGCTCGACATGCTCGAACAGGTGACCGCGCAGAAGCTCGACGCCCAGTCCACCGCGCTCTACGGCACCGCCAGCCTGTGGGACGACGGGCTGATCGACCCGCGCGACAGCCGCCGGCTGCTGGGCTATCTGCTGGACATCTGCGCGGAGGCGGCGGTACGGCCGCTGAAGGGCAACAGTTTCGGGGTAGCGAGGTTCTGACCTGATACAGGCTCCCTCTCCCTGAAGGGAGAGGGAGCCAAAGCAACCCGGCATGCAACGGACCACCCGGCCACTCCGGACAGCCCCCTCTCCCTTCAGGGAGAGGGTTGGGGAGAGGGCCAGAGGTGGGGAACCAGACAAGGCTCAAGGAGTACAACAAAAATGCTCTTCACCCAGGAACACGAAGAACTCCGCCGCACCGTCCGCAACTTCGTCGACAAGGAGATCAACCCCTACGTCGACCAGTGGGAAAAGGACGGCCGCTTCCCCATCCATGAAGTGTTCAAGAAGGCCGGCGCCCTCGGCCTACTGGGCATCTCCAAGCCGGAGAAGTTCGGCGGCATGGGCCTGGACTACAGCTACTCGGTGGTCGCCGCCGAAGAGTTCGGCACCATCCACTGCGGCGGCGTGCCCATGTCCATCGGCGTGCAGACCGACATGTGCACCCCGGCCCTGGCCCGCTTCGGCTCCGACGAGCTGCGCGAGGAGTTCCTGCGCCCGGCCATCGCCGGCGAGATGGTCGGCTGCATCGGCGTCTCCGAGGTCGGCGCCGGCTCCGACGTGGCCGGGCTGAAGACCACTGCGCGCAAGGATGGCGACGACTACGTGATCAACGGCAGCAAGATGTGGATCACCAACTCGCCGTCGGCCGACTTCATCTGCCTGCTGGCCAACACCTCCGACGACAAGCCCCACGTCAACAAGTCGCTGATCATGGTGCCGATGAAGAGCAAGGGCATCAGCGTCAGCCCGCACCTGGACAAGCTCGGCATGCGCAGCTCGGAGACCGCCCAGGTGTTCTTCGACGACGTGCGCGTGCCGCAGCGCAACCGCATCGGCGCCGAGGGCGCGGGCTTCATGATGCAGATGCTGCAGTTCCAGGAGGAGCGCCTGTTCGGCGCGGCCAGCGGGATCAAGGGCATGGAGTACTGCGTCAACGCCACCATCGACTACTGCAAGGAGCGCAAGACCTTCGGCCAGGCGTTGATCGACAACCAGGTTATCCACTTCCGCATGGCCGAGCTGATGACCGAGATCGAGTGCCTGCGCGCCCTCACCTACCAGGCCACCGAACAGTACATCCGCGGCAAGGACGTGACGCGCCTGGCCTCCATGGCCAAGCTCAAGGTCGGCCGCCTGGCCCGCGAGGTCACCGACGCCTGCCTGCAGTACTGGGGCGGCCAGGGCTTCATGTGGGAGAACCCGATCTCCCGCGCCTACCGCGACACCCGCCTGGTGTCCATCGGCGGCGGCGCCGACGAGATCATGCTCGGCATCATCTGCAAGCTGATGGGCACCCTGCCGGGCAAGAAGAAGGGCTGAGAGCGGCGGCAGGCTACAGGCGGCAGGCGATGCGTCGCCCTGGCCTGAAGCCTGAAGCCTGAAGCCTGAAGCCTGAAGCCTGAAGCGATCGTATGAGGATTTGCGGCATGAGCGAATTGCCGAACTGCGAAACCCTGCTGCTGGAACGCGAAGGCGGCGTGCTGCACGTCACCCTCGACCGCCCGGACAGCCGCAACGCCATGAGCCTGGCCATGGTCGGCGAACTGCGCGCGGTGCTGGCCGCGGTGCGCGACCAACGCGAAGTGCGCGCCATCGTCCTGCGCGGTGCCGGCGGGCACTTCTGCGCCGGCGGCGACATCAAGGACATGGCCGGCGCCCGCGCCGCCGGCCCGGACGCCTACGCCGCGCTGAACCGCGCCTTCGGCGCCCTGCTGGAAGAGGCCCAGGCGCAGCCGCAGGTGCTGGTCGCGGTGCTGGAAGGCGCGGTGCTCGGCGGCGGCTTCGGCCTGGCCTGCGTGTCGGACATCGCCATCGCCGCCGACGGCGCCCAGTTCGGCCTGCCGGAAACCAGCCTTGGCGTGCTGCCGGCGCAGATCGCCCCCTTCGTGGTCAAGCGCATCGGCCTGACCCAGGCCCGCCGCCTGGCGCTCACTGCCGCCCGCTTCGACGGCCGCGAGGCGCTGCGCCTGGGCCTGGTGCACTTCAGCGAGGCCGGTGCCGATGCGCTCGGCCAGCGCCTGGCGGAATGCCTGGAACAGGTGCGCCGCTGTGCCCCCGGCGCCAACGCGCAGACCAAGGCGCTGCTGCTGGCCAGCGAGACCGAGGCCCTGGGCCCGCTGCTGGACGAGGCCGCAAAACAGTTCGCCGCCGCCGTGACCGGCGCGGAAGGCGCCGAAGGCACCCTGGCCTTCGTGCAGAAACGCAAACCGCAGTGGGCGCAGTAGCCGCCGGCCGCAACAGACAGCCCCCTCTCCCTTCAGGGAGAGGGTTGGGGAGAGGGAAACCAGCATGCCCAGCTTCGACAAGATTCTCATCGCCAACCGCGGCGAGATCGCCTGCCGGGTGATCCGCACCGCCCAGGCCCTGGGCTACCGCACGGTGGCGGTGTACAGCGAGGCCGACGCCGAGGCGCGCCACGTGCAACTGGCCGACGAGGCCGTGTGCATCGGCCCGGCGCCGGTCGGCCAGTCCTACCTGAAGGCTGCGGCCATCCTCGACGCAGCTCAGCGCACAGACGCCGACGCCGTGCATCCGGGCTACGGCTTCCTCTCGGAGAACGCCGGGTTCGCCCGCGCCTGCGAGGCCGCCGGCATCGTCTTCATCGGCCCCGGCGTGGAAGCCATCCACCTGATGGGCAGCAAGCGCCTGTCCAAGCTGGCCATGCTCGAAGCCGGCGTGCCCTGCATCCCCGGCTACGAAGGCGCCGAGCAGGACGACGCCACCCTGGCCCGCGAGGCCGAGCGCATCGGCTACCCGCTGATGATCAAGGCCAGCGCCGGCGGCGGCGGTCGCGGCATGCGCCTGGTGCAGGCGGCCAACGAGCTGGCCGCGCAGCTGCGCACCGCGCGCTCCGAGGCGCTGAACGCCTTCGGCAGCGACGAGCTGATCCTGGAGAAGGCGGTGATCCGCCCGCGTCACGTGGAAATCCAGGTGTTCGGCGACAGCCACGGCAACCTCGTCTACCTCGGCGAGCGCGACTGCTCGGTGCAGCGCCGCCACCAGAAGGTGATCGAAGAAGCGCCCTGCCCGGTGCTCGGCGCCGAACTGCGCCAGGCCATGGGCGAGGCGGCGGTGAAGGCGGCGGCGCGGGTGAACTACGTCGGCGCCGGCACCGTGGAGTTCCTGCTGGACGCCAGCGGCGCCTTCTACTTCCTGGAGATGAACACCCGCCTGCAGGTCGAGCACCCGGTCACCGAACTGGTCACCGGCCAGGACCTGGTGGCCTGGCAGATCCGCGTGGCCGAGGGCCAGCCGCTGCCGCTGAAGCAGGAGGAAATCCAGCTGCGCGGCCACGCCATCGAGGTGCGCCTGTACGCCGAGGACGCCGGCAACGGCTTCCTGCCGCAGACCGGCGAAGTGCTGCGCTGGGAGCCGCAGCTGCTGGACGGCATCCGCATCGACCACGGCCTGGTGGAGGGCCAGGCGGTGACGCCCTTCTACGACCCCATGCTGGCCAAGGTGATCGCCTACGGCACCACCCGCGACGAGGCCCGGCGCAAGCTGGTGCGCGCCGTGGAAGACTGCGTGCTGCTCGGGGTGAAGGCCAACCAGCGCTTCCTCGCCAACCTGCTCCGGCACCCCGAATTCGCCGCCGGCGAGGCCACCACTGCGTTCATCGCCGAACACTTCGCAGACGACCCCAGCCTGCGCCCGCAGGCGCCACAGCCCGCCGAACTGGCCCTGGCCGCCGCCCTGCTCTACCAGGCCTCGGCCAGCGCCCGCGCGCACCAGGGCGGCCTGGCCGGCTGGCGCAACGCCGGCAGCCTGCCTTGGCGCTACCAGTTGCACGACGGCGAACAGAAACACGCGGTGGAACTGGACGTGCTGGAGCCCGGCGCGCAGCCCAAGCTGCTGGCCTACATCGGCGAATCGGTGGTGGCGCTGAGCCTGATCGCCATCGACGAGCGCTGGGTGGTCGCCGAGGTCAACGGCATCCGCCGACGCATCGCCCACCATACCCAGGGCGAACGCGTCTGGCTGTATGGCGCCGGCGGCAACCTGGAACTGCGCGACGTCAGCCACGAGCCCGCCGGGACCCAGGGCGGTGTGGCGTCGGGTACGGTCAAGGCGCCGATGGACGGCGCCATCGTCGACGTGCTGGTCAGCGAAGGCGCGCGGGTCAGCAAGGGCCAGCTGCTGCTCGTGCTGGAGGCGATGAAAATGGAACATCCGCTCAAGGCCGGGGTCGACGGCATTATCCGCCGCATCCAGGTGAGCAAGGGCGAACAGGTCAAGAGCCGCCAGTTGCTGGTGGAGGTGGAGGCCGAAGACGCCTGAAACGCTTTTCGTAGGAGCGAGCTTGCTCGCGAAGGGGGTTCTGCTGGTGGCTTCGGTGCAAAGCCTGAAGAGCGCCCTCTCCCTAACCCTCTCCCTTCAGGGAGAGGGTTAGGGAGAGGGAACGGAGTCAACCCAACGCACCAGAACCGCCGGGAAACCCCATTCGCGAGCAAGCTCGCTCCTACAAGTGCAGTCCGAACACAACAAGAACACGGAGCCAAACCATGTCCCTGAACGCCAAGACCCTCTTCATCACTGGCGCCAGCCGCGGCATCGGCCGCGAGATCGCCCTGCGCGCCGCGCGCGACGGCGCCAACGTCGTGATCGCGGCGAAAAGCGCCGAACCCCATCCCAAGCTGGCCGGCACCATCCACAGCGTCGCCGAGGAAGTCGAGGCTGCCGGCGGCAAGGCCCTGGCCCTGCAGCTGGACGTGCGCGACGAGAACGCCGTGCGCGAGGCCATGGCCCGCGCCGCCGAGCACTTCGGCGGCATCGACGGGCTGGTCAACAACGCCGGCGCCATCAAGCTGGTGGGCGTGGAGCGCCTGGAGCCCAAGCGCTTCGACCTGATGTACCAGATCAACACCCGCGCGGTGATGGTCTGCAGCCAGGCCGCCCTGCCCTACCTGAAGCAGAGCCAGGGCCACATCCTCAGCCTGTCGCCGCCGCTGAACCTGGCCGAAAAATGGTTCGCCCAGCACGGCCCCTACACGGTCACCAAGTACGGCATGAGCATGCTCACCCTCGGCATGCACCAGGAGTTCGGGAAGTACGGCATCAGCGTCAACGCCCTGTGGCCGAAGACCATGATCGCCACCGCCGCCATCGAGTTCGAGCTGGGCAGCCGCGACGCCTTCAAGCGCGCCCGCACGCCGGCGATCATGGCCGACGCCGCCCACGCCATCCTCGACAGCACGGGCCGCAGCATCAGCGGGCGCCTGCTGATCGACGAGGAAATCCTCCGCGAACAGGGCGTGAGCGACTTCGAGCAATATCGCTTCGATCCGCAGGGCGGCCCGCTGGTGCCGGATCTGTTTCTGGACTAAAGGCTGGAGGCGTCGCAGCTTTTGACTTCCAGCTTCCGGCTTCAAGCTTCCAGCTCCCCCTTGACCCAACTGCCCCCCGCAAAACGCGCCAGAGTCATAGCCCCAGCCTCGCCGGCGTCCTAGAGTCGAACGGGCGTGCACACGCCAGACAACAATGACAACAAGGGCCCGCGTCAATGAGCCATGCCGACCTGATCACCCCCACCCGCTTCATCGCCCACCTGCCCGCCACCCTCGGGCGCGTGCCGCGCATGCTGCGCGGGCTCTACTACACCGGCATCCGCAACCGCGAGAAGAACCTGTCCCTGGGCTGGGCCCTGGAGCGCGCGGCGCGCCTGTACCCGGACGCCCCGGCCCTGCTGGAGGGCCAGCGGCGCCTGTCCTATGCCCTGTTCAACGGCTGGGCCAACCGCCTGGCCCGCGCCTTCCAGGCCGAGGGCGTGAAGCACGCCAGCGTGGTCGCGGTGATGCTGGAGAACCGCGCCGAACTGCTGGTGACCCTCGCCGCCCTGGCCAAGCTCGGCGCCGTGGGCGCGCTGATCAACACCACCCAGCGCGGCCAGGTGCTGGCCCACAGCCTGAACCTGGTCAGCCCCGGCCACTTCGTGGTCGGCGAGGAACTGCGCGAGGCCTTCGACGAAGTCCGCGCCAACCTGCAAGGCGGCGCCGAACGCCTGTACTGGGTGGCCGACGACGACACCCTGCGCGACCCCGGCCAGGCCCCGGCGGGCTGGGCCAACCTGATGCGCCTGGCCCAGGCCCAAAGCTCCGACAACCTGGCGGAAACCACCCAGGTGCGCCTGAAGGACGCCTGCTTCTACATCTACACCTCCGGCACCACCGGCCTGCCGAAGGCCTCGATCATGAGCCACGGGCGCTGGATCAAGGCCTATGGCGGCTTCGGCCACTCCGGCCTGGGCCTGGGCCGCGACGACGTGCTCTACCTGACCCTGCCCTGCTACCACAACAACGCCGTCACCGTGTGCTGGAGCGCGGTGCTGGCCGGCGGCGCGGCCATCGCCCTGCGCCGCAAGTTCTCCGCCAAGGCCTTCTGGAAGGACGTGCGCCATTACAACGCGACCTGCTTCGGCTATATCGGCGAACTGTGCCGCTACCTGCTCAACCAGCCGCCCTGCGAGGAAGAGCGCGACAACAGCCTGACCTGCATGATCGGCAACGGCCTGCGCCCGTCCATCTGGGGCGAGTTCAAGAACCGCTTCGGCATCGAGCGCATCACCGAGTTCTATGCCGCCAGCGAAGGCAACATCGGCTTCACCAACGTGTTCAATTTCGACAACACCGTGGGCTTCTCCCCGGCCACCTACGCCATCGTCCGCTACGACCTGGAAAACGACCGGCCTCTGCGCGACGCCAAGGGCTTCATGGAGAAGGTCGGCAAGGGCGAGTCGGGCCTGCTGATCAGCGAGATCAGCGACAAGTGGCCGTTCGACGGCTACACCGACCCGGCCAAGACCCAGGCGGTGATCTACCGCGACGTGTTCAAGCAGGGCGACGCCTGGTTCAACACCGGCGACCTGATGCGCGACCTGGGCTTCAAGCACACCCAGTTCGTCGACCGCCTGGGCGACACCTTCCGCTGGAAGGGCGAGAACGTCTCCACCACCGAGGTGGAAAACGTCCTCGGCGCCTTCCCCGGCGTGGAAGACGCGGTGGTCTACGGCGTGGAAATCCCCGGCACCGACGGCCGCTGCGGCATGGCCGCGCTACGCCTGGCGCCCGGCCAGGCGCTGGACGGCAAGGCACTGGCCGAACACCTGGACCGCGAACTGCCGGCCTATGCCGTGCCGCTGTTCCTGCGCCTGCTGCAGCAGGTGGAAACCACCGGGACCTTCAAGTACAAGAAGGCCGACCTGAAGAGCGCCGGGTTCGATCCGCGGCAGGTTGGCGAGGCGCTGTTCGTGCGGTTGCCGGGCGAGGTGGATTATCGGCTGCTGGATGAGGGGGTGTTCGGGGCGATCCAGCGCGGGGAACATCGGTTCTGACGGGCTTTTCTTTCGTGGGAGCGAGCTTGCTCGCGAAGGGGTTTCCAAATTGGGCGTGGTGCGTGCCCTGAAGAGCGCCCTCTCCCTAACCCTCTCCCTGAAGGGAGAGGGGACCGTTCGGAGTGCTTGGATATTCCTGAGTCAGCCGGACGTTACGGCATCCGGCTGAAACCATACCTTCAGCCGGCACGGACAAGCCCCCTCTCCCTTCAGGGAGAGGGCTGGGGAGAGGGGACGGACTTCGACATCGCTCCGGAGTCGAGCTTGACTCGGCTGTTCGCGAGCAAACTCCTACGAAGAGCCCCCCAACTCAATTCCGAAACTGAAACTGCACCTCCGCCCCACGAATCTCCGAATGCCAGCTGTCGTCACTGGGATCGCTGCGCTCCCCGCGCTCCCGCTGGATCAACCGGCCACCCACCTGGAACGGGCTCTCCTTCTCCTCGAACATCGGCGGCAGCAGCGGCTTGTCCAGGTCCTCGCGCAGGGCGCGGCCCGGTTCCAGGCCGTGCAGCATGTCCCTGGGCAGGCGCAGGTCGAGCTTGGAGGGCGGCAGCGGCTTGTTCACGCTGGGCTCGGCGGCTTTCTTCGGCTTGGCGTCGGCCACCGGCAGGCGCTCGGGGGCCAGGGGCTTGCCCAGTTCCGCCTTGGGCGCGGCCGGCTTCGCGCTGGCGGCGGGCGCCGGCCTGGGCGGCGCTGCGGGTTCGGGCGGCGGGGCCTTTTCCGCCGGGGCGGCGGGCGCCACCGCGGGCGCCTCGGCCTTGGCCGGTGGCGTCTTGTCGGCATCGCCGCAGGCGCTCAGCAACAGCGGCAGGAGGGTCAGCAGAACGAAGCGTCGCAACATCACGGGGCAGGCAAATGGCCAGGGGCGCGCCATCCTCGCCTTAGTTGATCTGTAAGACAAGAGGCTCGGATCAATCCGAAGGCAATTCCGATGGACGCGCTCAGGCTCTCAAGGGCGGGCCTCCAGGCGCCGCAGCTCGGCGTCGATATCCAGCCGCGGATAACGCCGCTGCAGGTCCTCGCGCAGGCTCGCGGCGGCCGCCTGGTCGCCCTTTTGCCGCAACTCGGCCAGGCGCCGCAGGCTGGCCTGCGGTTCCGCCGGGGCCGGCTCGGCGCTGCGTTTGGCCATGGGTGCTGCCTCGTCAGCGGCTACCGCGCTTTCCGCCATCTGCTTGCGCTGCTCCAGCTGCGGCGCCGGCGCCACGGCGGGGGCGGCCGGCGCCGAGTACAGCGCCGGGGCGGCCTGGCGGGCGGAGCGGGCCATGGATTCGGCCTTGGGCGCCGGGGCCATGGCCGGCGCGACGGCGTCGTAGCGCGGGGCTTCCTCGAAGGTGCGCAAGGCCAGGCTCAGGCCGATGCCCAGGGTCGCCACCCCGGCCAGGGCCACCGACCAGCGCTGCGGCCGGCCGAACAACCAGCGGCCCAGGCGCTGCCAGGCATTCGCGCGCGGCTGCACGGCGGCGCGGGCCGCGGCCAGGATGCGGGCGTCCAGCTGCGCCGGGGGCTGCTCGCCGCCGTGCCGGCGGAAATGCTCGAGCAGCTCGGCTTCCTCGGCGTCCGGCCGCTGCGGATGGCGGGTCATGGGGCTACCTCCTGGGTCGCCGCCGGGTCGGCGAGCAACCGGCGCAGTTTCTGCAACGCGTAGCGCAGGCGGCTCTTCACCGTCTCGGCGGGCGTGCGGGTCAGTTCGGCGATCTCCTGCAGTTCCAGGTCGCCGTGGGCGCGCAGCAGGAACACTTCGCGCTGCTCGCCGGGCAACGCCTCCAGGGCCTGCTGCAGGCGCTCGCGGTCGCGGCTCAGGCTCAGCTGCCGCAGCGGGTCCTCGGCCTCGCCGGGCAGCGCCTCGCCGTGCAACTGCTCGTCGAAGGCCTCGTGCTGCGCGCTGCGCCGGCCGTTGCGCCGCCAGTGGTCGATCAGCCGGTTGCGGGCGATCCGGTACAGCCAGGTGCGGAAGCTGGCCCGGCCCTCGGGCTCGCTGTCGCTGCGGATCAGGCTCAGCCAGGTTTCCTGGAACACTTCCTCGGCCTGCGCGACGTCACCGCCCAGGCCGCAGAGAAAGCGGTACAGGCCCAGGCGATGGCGCGCGTAGAGCGCGGCGAAGGCCTCGGCATCGCCTTTGCGGTAGCGCCGCAGCAGCGCGGCGTCGTCTTCGTCCGTGGTCAAGTCAGGGGTTCCGTGCCAAGGGGGTTTGCAGGCTGCGCGCCAGCTCGACGAGCTGGAGGAATTCGCCGCGCAGGCCGAACGGGTCCTCGCCGCGCGCGCTTCGGGCCAGGGCCAGAGTATCGCCCAGGTCGAAGCCGCCGGTGTAGCGCGCACCGTCGAGCTGCTGGGCGAAGGCCGCCACCGCCGCGGCGAAGCGCAGGTCGTCGCTGGCCCGGGCCAGATCGGTAGCGCCGGTTGTGGCTATCGGGCGTTCGACGAGCTGGCTGGGCCCGCCCTCCGGCCTCTGCCAACGCACCCGCAGCCAGGCCAGTTCGTCGCCCTTGCCGGCGGGCTTGGCCTCGGCCTGGTAGCGCAGCGGTTCGAGCCAGCCCTTCTGCCCTTTCGGGACGATTTCGTAGAGCGCGGTGACCGTATGCCCGGCGCCGATCTCGCCGGCGTCGACCTGATCGTTGTTGAAGTCCTCGCGCTTCAGCGCGCGGTTCTCGTAGCCCAGCAGGCGGTACTCGCTGACCTGCGCCGGGTTGAATTCCAGCTGGAGCTTCACGTTCTTCGCCAGCACCGCGAGGGTCGAGCTGAGCTGCTCCACCAACACCTTGCGCGCCTCGCGCAGGTTGTCGATGTAGGCGTAGTTGCCGTCGCCGGCGTCGGCCAGCTGCTCCATCAGGCGCTCGTTGTAGTTGTCCACGCCGAAGCCCAGGGTGGTCAGCGACACCCCGCTGCGGCGCTTCTCGGCGGCCATGGCCTTGAGGCTGTCGAAGTCGCTGATGCCGACGTTGAAGTCGCCGTCGGTGGCCAGCAGGATGCGGTTGATGCCCTTGTCGATGAAACCCTGCTGCGCCATGCGGTAGGCCAGCTCGATGCCCGCCGCGCCGGCGGTGGAGCCACCGGCCTGCAATTGCTCGATGGCGGCGCGGATTTTCGCCTTGTCCTTGCCCGAGGTGGGTTCCAGCACCACCCGCGAGTCGCCGGCATAGACCACCAGCGATACCTTGTCCTGCGGCCGCAGCTGGTCCACCAGCAGCTTGAGGGTGCCCTTCACCAGCGGCAGGCCTTCGCGGCGGTCCATGGAGCCGGAGACGTCCACCAGGAATACCAGGTTGGCCGGCGGCAGTTGCTCGACGCTGCTCTCCGAAGCCTTGATGCCGATGCGCAGCAGCCGGGTGTGCGGGTTCCATGGCGACGGCGCCAGCTCGGTGGTGATGCCGAAGGGGCTCTCGTCGCTGGGCGGCGCGTAGGCATAGGGGAAGTAGTTGAGCATCTCTTCCAGGCGCACCGCGCCCTGGGGCGGCAGGCGGCCCTCGTTGAGCAGGCGGCGGACGTTGGCGTAGCTGCCGGTGTCCACGTCGATGCTGAAGGTCGACACCGGCGCCTCGGCGACGCTGTGTACCGGGTTCTGCGCCAGCTTCTGGTATTGCTCGCGGTCCTGGTCGCGATAGCCGGCCGGCAACGGCTCGGGCGCCACGGGCAGGGCGTAGCTTTCCAGCATCGGCGTGGCGGCCGGCGTGGCGCGGCGGGCCTCGCGCTTGGCGGCCAGGTCGGCGCGCGGCGCCTGTTTCGTCATCGAAGGCTGGGCGGCCTGTTGCTGGGTGGACTGGCCACAACCGCCCACGGCCAGCAGCAGGCCGATGGCGAGGGGACGGAAGGCGGAAGCGGGAAGGGACATGACGGCGGCCTCGGTGAAGGAGTCAAACCTTCAGACGAGGCCGTCAGCCAAAACGGGTTAAGCATCAACCCTATTCAACCCCAGGTGTTTCAGGCAGCGATCTGCTCCTCCTGGCACAGCTGGCAGGCCAGCATGCCGAGGGTCATGATCGCCCGCTCCGCCTCGCGGTTCCACGGGATGCCGCAGGTCAGGCGCAGGCAGTTGTTGAACTGCTCGGTGTTGCTGAAGATCAGCCCCGGGGCGATGCTGATGCCCTGCTCCAGCGCGCGCACGTGCAGTTCCTTGGTGTTCACCTTGGCCGGCAGGCTGACCCAGAGGATGAAGCCGCCCTTGGGCCGGGTCATCTGCGTGCCTTCGGGGAAGTACTGCTGCACCGCCAACTGGTAGGCGGTCATGTTCTTGCGGTACTCCTGGCGGATGTAGCGCAGGTGGCGGTCGTAGCCGCCGTTCTCCAGGTAGGCGGCCACGCCCATCTGCGTCACCGTGCACGCCGAGTGCGTGGTGAAGGTCTGCAGGCGGCGGATTTCCTCCTGGTAGCGCTCGGCGATGATCCAGCCGATGCGCACTCCCGGCGAGATGGTCTTGGAGAAGCTCGAGCAGTACACCACCCGGCCCTCGCGGTCATGGGCCTTGAGTGACTTGGTCTGGCCCTCGTCGAACATCAGCTCGCCGTAGATGTCGTCCTCGATCACCCCGATGTTGTGCTCGGCGGTGAGCTTGAGCAGTTGCTTCTGGCGCTCCTCGGGGATGGTCCCGCCCAGCGGGTTGGACAGCCGCGCGGTCAGCACCAGGGCCTTGATCGGCCACTGGTTGGCGGCGAGCTGCAGGGCCTCCAGGCTGATGCCGGTGAGCGGGTCGCTGGGGATCTCGATGACTTTCAGGCCGAGGATGTCGGCCAGTTGCAGCAGGCCGTAGTAGCTGGGCGACTCGGTGGCGATCAGGTCGCCCGGGCGCGTCATCACCCGCAGCGCCATGTGGATGGCGTCCACGCAGCCGTGGGTGATGGTCACCTGGCTGGGATCGACCACCACGCCGGCGTCGCGCATGCGGATCGCCACCTGGCGGCGCAGCGGCTCGTAGCCGGGGCTGAACATGTAGCTGAAGGCCCGCGGGCTGGAGAAGCGGGTGACCTTGGCCAGTTGCTGGTGCAGCGCGCGCACCGGCAGGTAGTCCACGTGGGGCACCGCCGCGCCCAGGGGGAACACGCCCTCGCGGCGCGCCTCGGCCAGCACCTGGTTGATGATGCTGCTGCGGGTCACCAGGCCCGGGCGCTCGACCCGCGCGATGTCCGGGGTCGAGGCGGTCAGCGCCGGGGTGTGGTGCACGTAGAAGCCGGACTGCGGGCGCGCGCGGATCAGCCCCTGGTCCTCCAGGGTGGCGTAGGCCTGCAGCACGGTGGCGTGGCTGACGTTGAGCTGGGTGCTCAGCTTGCGTACCGAGGGCACGCGCTCGCCCGGCTGGTAGACGCCGCGGCGGATGTCCTCGGCGAGTTGCTGGGCGATGCGTTGGTACAGAAGCAGATTGCTCATGGCGGCGATCCCTCGGGCATTGGACCGAAACAGTAGCCAAAAACTCGAAACTGTTCCAGAACAGTAGCAGGGAAACATGCCGATACAGCCCGCCGCCGATGATCGGCGCAGGCCGCGCGCCAGAGCGCCTCAGAACTCCCCGAGCCAGTCCAGCATGCCGGCGATCACCAGTTGCGCGTCGTTGGTCACGCCCAGCTTCCTCATGGCGTTGCGCTTGTGGGTGCTGATGGTGGAAACGCTGCGGCTGGTGCGCTCGGCGATCTCGCCGACCGTGGCGCCATGGGACAGGCGGAGCAGGATGTCGATCTCGGTGGGGCTCAGCGGCTGGCCGGTATGGCGCTGCGGGCGCAGGGTGGGGTCGGTGTAGGCCAGCCCCTGGCGAATCCGCGTCACCGCCTCGTCCAGTACCGACAACGGGCTGCGCTTGCAGACATAGGCGCTGGCGCCGCACTTGAGCGAGGCCCGCGCCATCAGCGGCGCCCCCGACACCGAGTAGACCAGCACCTTGAGCTGCGGGTAGTTGCGCTGCAGCCATTCGAGCAAGTGCACGCCATCGCGCCCGCGCGAGCCGGGCAAGGCCATCTCGGTGATCAGCAGATCGAGGTCGGGGCGTTCGCTCAACTGGCGCAGCAGCGAATCTGTATCGGTGACCCAGTCCAGCACCTGCACCTGGCTCTGGTCGGCCAGGTAGCGCTGCAACCCCCAGCCGGTCAGCGGCTGGGCATCGGCGACGAGGGCTTTGAGAGTTTCACGTTTGAAGGGCATTGCGGGTTCCTGCTGGCGGACGCCCCGGAGTGGGGTGGTCCCATCGGCGTATTTTCGCCAAGGCGACCCTCGAACAGCTTCGAGATGCCGCCCTGCCAACAGGTTAGCAGCGCCGAGCCGGCCCGCCCGGCGCCGGGGGCTCAGCGCTGGGCGCCGAGCTGGCCCTTGTCGTCGGAGAAGACTATTTCCACGCGGCGGTTCTGCGCGCGGCCCAGGGACGAGGCGTTGTCCGCCACCGGGTAGGCCTCGCCGAAGCCCTGCACCTGGATGCGCTTGGCGTCCACGCCGAGGTCGGTTAGCACGTCGGCCACCGCCTGGGCGCGGTCCCGGGATAACTGCTGGTTCTCCTGCTCGTCGCCCTGGTTGTCGGTGTAGCCCTCGATGCGGATCACCCGCCGCGGGTTGAGCTGGAGGAACTGCACCAGCTTGAGCACGGTGCGGTTGGCGGCGGGCTTGAGGTCGGACTCGCCGCTGTCGAACAGCACGTCGCCGAGGGTCAGCACCAGGCCGCGCTCGGTCTGGTCGGTGGCCAGGCTGACCATCTGCTCTTCCAGCCACTTGCTCTGCTCCTGCACGCTGGCCAGCTTGGCCTCGCGCAGGGCCAGCTGCAGGCGCTCGCGGTCGAGCTGCTGGCGGGCCAGGCGCTCCTGGTTCAGCGCCAGGTTGCTGCGCTCGCGGGCGATCTCGCTGTAGCGCTGGCTGAGGTAGGCGTACTGCAGCACGTCGTCGTTGCTGCCCCAGTAGCTGGACAGGCGCTCGGCGCGGGCCAGGGACTCGCCGGCGCGGATCACGTCGCGCGGCGCGCTGTGCAGCACACCGGTGTCGTCCTTGACCGCCTGGAACTCGCTGCGCGCGCGCTCCAGGGACTGCTCGGCGAGCTGCCCGTGGGTGCAGCCCGCCAGGGCCAGGGCGGCGGCGACCAGGCCGCATGGCATCAACCGGCGCGGGCTCATTTCACTTCCCCCAGCTGACGGCGCAGGCGCTGGATGCTCTTGCCCTGCTCGGCCAGTTGCGCGGCGCTCTTGCCGGTCAGCACCTTGGCCTCGGCCAGGCGCGCGTCCAGTTCGGCCTGCTCGGCGAGCTGCCGGGCGCGCTTGTTGGCGGCGCCGGCCAGGGCCTCGCGGGCGGCCTGGTACTTGTCCTCGGCCAGCTTGAACTCGGCCACCGCGTCCGTGGCGCCGACCGCCCGGGCCTGGTCCAGGGCCTGCTCGGTGAGACGCATCTGCTCGTTGGGAAGCGGGTCGTTGGCGCATCCCGCCAGGGCGCACAGCAACAGCCCGGGGAGGGTCATGCTTGGCTTGCTCACGAAATCTTCTCTACTGCGTGGGAGAGGCGGCGGACCGCGCTTGCTCGGCCTGCCAGCGCTGCAGGTTGCGCTGCAACAGGCGCTGCGGTACGCCGGCGGCAATCAATTCTGTCATCTTTTCCTGCAGTTGTCCGCGCAGTTCCGGGCCGTAGCAGGGCGAGGCGTGGGCCAGGGTCAGGTACAGCCCTTCGCTGGAGATCGGCGGCTCCAGCGGTTGCAGGCGCTGCTGCAGGCCCAGCCGGGCCGCCGTGGCCAGGCCGGGGAAGCGCTCGTAGAGCACGTAGTCGGTGCGCCCCAGGGCCAGCTTCTGGAAGGCCTGGGCTACGCTGGGCACCTCTTCCAGGGTCAGCTGCTGCTCGGCGAAGTCGTCGAAGGCGGCGCCGAAGCTGTTGTTCACCAGGGTGCCGCCCTTGTGGCCGCGCAGGTCTTCCCAGCGGGCGTAGGGGAAGCCTTCGCCCTTGTGCACCCAGACCACGTTGTCGGTGCTGAGGAAGGCCGGGCGGATGTAGTCCATGATCGCCTCGCGCTCGGGCGTGAGGAAGGCGCCGGCGAGCAGGTCGACGCGGCCCAGGCGCGCCTCTTCCTGGGCGCGGGCCCAGGAGCCGGTGTAGCGCACGCGGATGCTCACGCCCATGGACTTGCCCAGTTGCTCCAGCAGCTCGGCGCTGGCCCCGACCAGGCGCTCCGGCTGGGCGGGGTCGCGCCAGAGGAACGGCGGGTATTCCGGGTTGCCGCTGGCCACCAGCACCGAACACTGGCTGCTCTGGGCGTGGGCATACAGCGCCAGCAGGCCGACCATGGCCAGCAGGACGCGGCTGCGCCTGATCATGCGCGGTCCTCGCGAACCGGCGAAAGGGAGGGCGGTGCGTATGACGACGGCATGCTAGCTTCTGTAAGAAAAAGTTCTGAGCGAAGGGTCAGACTAGGCGAATTCGGACGCCAGTGCAGCATGTCACTGTTCAGGTGGATACGCCAAGCCGGGAACCGTCGCGTTCCCTTCCCGCCCCTCGATTTCCGCTACCCCGGTCACAAGGATCACCGATGAAGAAAGTCCTGCTCGCCCTCGTCCTGCTGCTGGCCGCCGGCGCCGGCGTGCTCTACGCCTTCCCTTCCACCCTGCTGGCCAGCGCCCAGTTCGTCGAGCGCACCCGCGCCGGCCTGGACGAGCAGAGCGTGCGCGTCGACGGCCTGGACATCCGCTACTACGAGGGTGGCCCGCGCGAGGCCGAGACCGTCCTGCTGGTCCACGGCTTCGGCGCCGACAAGGACAACTGGCCGCGCTTCGCCCGCTACCTGACCTCGCGCTACCACGTGCTCATCCCCGACCTGCCCGGCTTCGGCGAAAGCAGCCAGCCCCAGGCCATCAGCTACGACGTCGGCACCCAGGCCGAGCGCCTGGTGGACTTCGCCAAGGCCCTGGGCATCGGCCGCCTGCACCTGGTGGGCAACTCCATGGGCGGGCAGATAGTCGCGCTGATGGCCGCGCGGCATCCGGACATGGCCTTCTCCGTGGGCCTGTTCGACAACGCCGGGATCATGGCCCCGCAGCAGAGCGAGCTGTTCAAGCGTCTGCTCGGCGGGAAGTCCAACCCGCTGGTGCTGAGCCGCCCCGAGGACTTTTCCGGGCTGATGGACTTCGTCTTCTACCAGCGCCCGCCGATGCCCGAGCGCCTGCAACTGTACCTGGGCGAGCGCGGCGTGCAGCGCAGCCAGCTCAACGCCTACATCTTCGGCCAGCTGCGCGAGCGCTACATCCCGCTGGAGCCGGAACTGCCGAAGATCACCGCACCCACCCTGCTGCTGTGGGGCGACCGCGACCGCGTGCTGGACGTTTCCAGCATCGAGGTGATGAAGCCGCTGCTCAGGCATCCCAGCGTGGCCATCCTGCGCGATTGCGGCCACGTGCCGATGATCGAACGCCCGGAAGAGACCGCCAGCCACTACCTGGACTTCCTCGAACAGGCCAGGGCCCAGCGCACCGCGATTCGCTGAAGCCGGAATGCAGAACCGGCGGCTGGGCGCCGGTTCTGTGCGGAGCGAAGATCAGCGCTTAAAGCTGGATCAGGCCGGGTATCTGCACGTCCGGATTGACGTCCTGCTCGTAGTCCACCCCGGCGATCTCGAAGCCGAACAGGCGCAGGAACTCGGTCTTGTAGCCGGTGAAGTCGGTCAGCTGATACAGGTTCTCGTTGGTCACCTGGTTCCACAGTTCCTTCACCTTGTCCTGCACGTCCGGCTGCAGCTCCTTGTAGTCGGCGCGCAGGCGGCCGTCGGCGTCCAGGTGCGGCTGGCTGCCGTAGAGGCTGTCGCGGAACAGGCCGTCGACCTGCTCGATGCAACCCTCGTGGGTGCCCTTCTCCTTCATCACCTTGAACAGCAGCGACAGGTACAGCGGCATCATCGGGATGGCCGAGCTGGCCTGGGTGACCACGGCCTTGAGCACCGACACGCGGGCGTCACCACCGGTGGCGGCCAGCTTCTCGCGAATGCCCAGGACCTTCTGGTCCAGGTCCTTCTTGGCGGCGCCGATGGAGCCGTTCCAGTACAGGTCGTGGGTGATCTCTTCGCCCAGGTAGGTGAAGGCGGTGGTCTTGGCGCCATCGGCCAGTACGCCGGCTTCCTGCAGCGCGTCCATCCACATCTGCCAGTCTTCGCCACCCATCACCGCGACGGTGTTGGCGATTTCCTCGGGGGTCGCCGGCTCCATCACGCTTTCCTTGATCACTTCCTTGTCGGTGTCCAGGCCGCGGAAGTTGACGGTCTTGCCCACCGGCTTGAGCACCGAGTTGAAGACTTCGCCGGTCTTCGGATGGGTGCGGCGCGGGGCGGCCAGGCTGTAGACCACCAGGTCGACCTTGCCCAGGTCCTGCTTGATGGTTTCGATGGTGACCTTCTTCACCTCGTCGGAGAAGGCGTCGCCATTGATGCTGCGGGCATACAGGCCCTTGGCGTGGGCGAACTTCTCGAAGGCCGCCGAGTTGTACCAGCCGGCGGTGCCGGCCTTGGTCTCGCTGCCGGGGCGCTCGAAGAACACGCCCAGGGTGGCGGCGCCGGCGCCGAAGGCGGCGCTGATGCGCGCGGCCAGGCCGTAGCCGGTGGACGAGCCGATCACCAGGACCTTCTTCGGACCGTTGGCGATGGGGCCATGCGCCTCGACGTACTCGATCTGTTCCTTGACGTTGGCTTCGCAGCCGGTCGGATGGGTAGTGACGCAGATGAAGCCACGCACGCGCGGTTTGATGATCATGAAAACCTCGTTTGCCAGGTGCCGTTAGAACAGGTTCAGGTACTGAAGACGTCGCGCATTGTAGATGAGACACCTTCTCTTGGGCGCAACCGGGAGAAGATTCGTGACCAGTGGGTCATCCCCTGCGGCGAACACGGGAAACCCGGGGCCCGAAATGAAAGAACCCGCTCCTGGGAGCGGGTTCCTTCGTCAGCGGTTCAGGCTCAGACGGCCTTTTCCAGCTCCGGTACGAGTTCGAACAGATCGCCAACCAGGCCGTAGTCGGCGACCTGGAAGATCGGCGCCTCTTCGTCCTTGTTGATGGCCACGATGACTTTCGAGTCCTTCATGCCCGCCAGGTGCTGGATGGCACCGGAGATGCCCACGGCGATGTAGAGCTGCGGGGCGACGATCTTGCCGGTCTGGCCGACCTGCATGTCGTTCGGCACGAAACCGGCGTCGACGGCGGCGCGGGAAGCGCCGACGGCGGCGCCCAGCTTGTCGGCCAGGGCGTAGAGGATCTTGAAGTTGTCGCCGTTGCCCATGCCGCGGCCACCGGAGACCACGATCTTGGCGGCGGTCAGTTCCGGACGGTCGGACTTGGCCAGCTCTTCGCCGACGAAGGCGGACTTGCCGGCATCGGCCGGGCCGGAAACCTGCTCGACGGCAGCCGAACCGCCTTCGGCGGCGACGGCGTCGAAGCCGGTGGTGCGCACGGTGATGACCTTGACCGGGGCCGAGGACTGCACGGTGGCGATGGCGTTGCCGGCGTAGATCGGGCGCTTGAAGGTGTCGGCGCTGACCACGTCGATGATCTCGGAGATCTGGTCGACGTCCAGCAGCGCGGCGACGCGCGGCAGGTAGTTCTTGCCGTTGGTGGTGGCGGCGGCCAGGATGTGGCTGTAGCCCTTGCCGAGGTCGGCCACCAGCGGAGCGACGTTCTCCGGCAGTTGGTGGGCGTAGGCGGCGTTGTCGGCGACCAGCACCTTGGCAACGCCCGCGATCTTGGCGGCGGCTTCGGCCACGGCACCGACGTTCTGGCCGGCGACCAGCACGGCGACATCGCCACCGATCTTCTGTGCGGCAGCGACGGTGTTCAGGGTGGCAGCGCCCAGGACGCCGTTGTTGTGCTCAGCGATTACCAGGATAGCCATCAGATTACTTTCGCCTCGTTCTTCAGTTTCTCGACCAGTTCAGCCACGGACTTGACCTTGATGCCGGCGCTGCGGGCAGCCGGAGCTTCCACTTTCAGGGTCTTCACGGTGGAAGCGGTGGAAACGCCGAGGGCGTCCGGGGTCACCACGTCCAGCGGCTTCTTCTTCGCTTTCATGATGTTCGGCAGCGACGCGTAGCGCGGCTCGTTCAGGCGCAGGTCGGTGGTGACGATCGCCGGCAGGTTCAGCGCAACGGTCTGCAGACCGCCGTCGATTTCACGGGTGACGTTGACCTTGTCGCCAGCGACTTCGACCTTGGAGGCGAAGGTGCCCTGGGCGTAGCCGGTCAGCGCGGCCAGCATCTGGCCGGTCTGGTTGTTGTCGCTGTCGATGGCCTGCTTGCCGAGGATCACCAGCTGCGGCTGCTCTTTGTCGACCACGGCCTTCAGGGCCTTGGCGATGGCCAGGGAATTCAGTTCTTCGTTGGTCTCGACCAGGATGGCGCGGTCGGCGCCCAGGGCCAGGGCGGTGCGCAGTTGTTCCTGGGCCGCGGTCGGGCCGACGGAGACGGCGACGATTTCAGTGGCGACGCCTTTTTCCTTCAGACGCACGGCCTCTTCCACGGCGATTTCGCAGAAGGGGTTCATGGACATTTTCACGTTGGCGAGATCGACGCCGGAGTTGTCCGCCTTGACGCGGACCTTGACGTTATAGTCAACCACTCGTTTGACAGCTACAAGAACCTTCATGGATTCCTCGTTTTTCTCCGGTGAATAGGAATGTCGCCAGACAGGCCTGGCCGGTAGTGCACGCCATCTGCGACTACATCCAGCGAGACCGCGACCGCAAAACCGTGGCTATCTTGACCGCATCGCCCTGTCGGGTCAATACGCGTGAATGCCCGTTCATAAGGCGCGGAAGCCGATTCTATCAGGCTTCCGCGCATTTCAAACAAACGTTTGTATTGCCCAAAACGGGGGGTATAACTATGCTGGGCCCTGTCGCTATAATTGCGCCCCGCTCTGTCCGGGGTAGCGCCCCCGGCCCCATACCAACAAATAGCCTGTAGAGCCTTGAGTTAGGAGAGATCGAGAAGTGGAACGCGAATACATGGAATTCGACGTCGTCATCGTCGGCGCCGGCCCTGCCGGTCTGTCCGCCGCATGCCGACTGAAGCAGAAGGCCGCCGACGCGGGTCAGGAAATCAGCGTCTGTGTGGTCGAGAAGGGTTCCGAAGTAGGCGCCCACATTCTCTCTGGCGCCGTGTTCGAGCCCCGCGCGCTGAACGAGCTGTTCCCCAACTGGAAGGAACTCGAAGCCCCGCTGAACACCCCGGTCAAGCGCGACGACATCTACGTCCTGAAGAACGACCAGGCCGCCACCAAGGTGCCGAACTTCTTCGTGCCCAAGACCATGCACAACGAGGGCAACTACATCATCTCCCTGGGCAACCTGTGCCGCTGGCTGGCCCAGCAGGCCGAAGGCCTGGGCGTCGAGATCTACCCGGGCTTCGCCGCCCAGGAAGCGCTGATCGACGAGAACGGCGTGGTCCGCGGCATCGTCACCGGCGACCTGGGCGTCGACCGCGAAGGCAATCCGAAAGAAGGGTACTACACCCCGGGTATGGAGCTGCGCGCCAAGTACACCCTGTTCGCCGAAGGCTGCCGTGGCCACATCGGCAAGCAGTTGATCAGGAAGTACAAGCTCGACAGCGACGCCGACGCCCAGCACTACGGCATCGGCATCAAGGAAATCTGGGACATCGACCCGGCCAAGCACGACCAGGGCCTGGTGGTGCACACCGCCGGCTGGCCGCTGAACGACGACAACCCGGGCGGCTCCTTCCTCTATCACCTGGAGAACAACCAGGTGGTGGTCGGCCTGATCATCGACCTGTCCTACAGCAACCCGCACCTGTCGCCCTTCGACGAGTTCCAGCGCTACAAGCACCACCCGGTGATCAAGCAGTACCTCGAAGGCGGCAAGCGCGTGGCCTACGGCGCCCGCGCCATCTGCAAGGGCGGCCTGAACTCGCTGCCGAAGATGGTCTTCCCCGGCGGCGCGCTGATCGGCTGCGACCTGGGCACCCTGAACTTCGCCAAGATCAAGGGCAGCCACACCGCCATGAAGTCCGGCATGCTGGCCGCCGAGGCCATCGCCGAAGCCCTGGCCGCCGGCCGTGAAGGCGGCGACGAGCTGACCAATTACGTGGACGCCTTCAAGGCCAGCTGGCTGTACGACGAGCTGTTCCGCAGCCGTAACTTCGGCGCAGCCATCCACAAGTTCGGCGCCATCGGCGGCGGTGCCTTCAACTTCATCGACCAGAACTTCTTCGGCGGCAAGATTCCGCTCACCCTGCACGACACCACCCCGGACTACGCCTGCCTGAAGAAGGCCAGCGAAGCGCCGAAGATCGACTACCCGAAACCGGACGGCAAGCTGAGCTTCGACAAGCTCTCCTCGGTGTTCCTCTCCAACACCAACCACGAGGAAGACCAGCCGATCCACCTCAAGCTGACCGATCCGAGCGTGCCGATCGCCAAGAACCTGCCGCTCTACGACGAGCCCGCGCAGCGCTACTGCCCGGCCGGCGTGTACGAAGTGGTAAGCAACGACGACGGCAGCAAGCGCTTCCAGATCAACGCGCAGAACTGCGTGCACTGCAAGACCTGCGACATCAAGGACCCGGCGCAGAACATCACCTGGATCGCCCCGGAAGGCACCGGCGGGCCGAACTATCCCAATATGTAAATCAGCCCAACATGTAAGGCCGTCGCGTAGAAAGAACGCCGTTTCCCTCACAGGAAACGGCGTTTTTTGTGCCTGCGCCGAGGTGCTCTTCGTAGGATGGGTTGAGCCTGCGAAACCCATGCGGTCGTGGTGATGGGTATCGCTTCGCTCAACCCATCCTACGACTACATTGCAGGCGAGCACGGCTTTTCGTAGGAGCGGGCCCTGCCCGCGAATCGCGCGCAGGGCGCGCTCCTACAAGGAGTACGGGCGCAGGGGCTTGAGGCCCCAACCGCTGTAGCGACACCTTCCGCGAACTACCGGCCGCTCCGGGACCCGCCGGTCACGACTGCGGGCCGATGGCGAAGAACTCGCCGCCGCTCCACACGCCCAGCCATTCCCGGCCATCGATCAGGCGCGGCACGGCCAGTTCGACCAGCTGGTAGAAGACGTTGCGGTGGATCAGCGCCTCCAGGTTGCTGCGCACCAGCACGTAGGGCGCCGGTTCCTGGGTCTGCGGGTCGATGTCGACGCGGATCGGGTGTTCGGGGCCGGCGACGAACTCGTCCTCGACGTTGCTGGTGAAGCGCAGTTGCTGGGCCTCGCCCTGCCCTTCCACGCTCAGCGTCACGGCGACGAAAGGCGCATCGTCGACGCGGATGCCGCACTTCTCCACCGGGGTGACCAGGAAGTAGTCGTCGCCATCGCGGCGGATGATGCTGGAGAACAGCTTGACCATCGGCTTGCGCCCGATGGGCGTGCCCAGGTAGTACCAGGTGCCGTCGCGGGCGATGCGCATGTCGATGTCGCCGCAGAACGGCGGGTTCCACAGGTGCACGGGCGGCAGGCCCTTGCTGGCGGGAATCTGCGCCAGCAGGTCGCCGGCCTTGCCTGTATCGGTCATTGGAACTCCTCGGTCGCCTTCACCCCCAGCAGGCTGCGGGCGTAGTCTTCCAGCGGCGGCCCGATCAGGTCCTCGGGCCGGGCGTCGTAGAACGTCAGGAAACCGCCGCGGCTGCGGATGGTGGCGCTGTCCAGCAGGAAGCGGTTGCCGGTGTCGATCAGCATCACCTGGATCACGCTGCGGTCGCGTCCGACGTTGTTGTCGGTGTCTTCATACTCTTCCCAGTTTCCCACATTGTCCTCGCCGCGGGCGAAGCGCGTGTACAGCAGGTAGTCGGCGCCGGCCGCCCGCGCCTCCTGCATGGCCTCGTCCAGGCCCTCCGGGACCTTGGCCCGGCGCACCTGCGGGAAGTATTCGACGAAGCCCTTGAAGGCCTCCTCCGCCACCACGTTGGGCCGCGCGTAGGGATGCCCCGGCGGCACGAAGTGCCCCTGGGCGATGTAGATGAAGGAGTCCGGCTGCACCCGCCAGTTCCCCGTGCGGCGGGTGTGGCTGTGGTCGAGGAAGCCGGCGTCGCCCATGTAGTAGCCGGTGCGTTCGGCCATGTCGCTGGGCTTCATGCAGCCGGCCAGCGCAGCCAGGGCCAGGGTCAACAACAGGTAGCGCATTCGATCTCTCCGCGGCCGGCGTCGAAAAACCGGCGTTGGCCGGACGGATGCAGCTTCCGCGCCATCACAGGCCGCGCTGCCATTCCTGGCGCAACTTCGCCTGCTGCGGCCGCTCGATGGCCTCGCGCACCTGGGCCAGCAGGCGCGGCTTGTCGGCGCCAAGCACGCCCTTGAGCACAAGGTAGTTGGAGGCGTGGTCGCTACGGAACACGGTGTCGCGCAACTCCAGACCCTGCAGCAGGCGCTCGACCTCGGCGAACAGTTGGGCCTGGCCCAGCGGCTGGAAGTCGGGGAAGCCTTCGCGCAAGCGCTGCTCGCCGGTGGGGAAGCTGACCACCAGGGTGGAGAGGAACTCCGGCTGCGCGGCGTTCATCAGCCGCGCCGAGTTGTCCGCGTGCTGCTCGCTCAGGCCCTGGCCGCCGAGGCCGTTGAGGATCATCACCGAGCGCTTGATGCCGGCCTGGCCGAGCTTGTCCAGGGCATCGAGGGTCGAGGCGTAGGTCTCGCCCTTGTTCACCCGCGCCAGCACCTCGTCGTCGCCGGACTCGGCGCCGACGTAGGCCATGCCCAGCCCAGCGTCGGCCAGCTCCTTCAGTTCCGCCACCGACTTCTTGCGCAGGTTGCGCGGCAGGCAGTAGCTGGACACCCGCCGCACCTCCGGCAGGTGCTCGCGGATCGCCCGCAGGACGTTCAGCAGGCGCCGCGTCGGCAGCACCAGGGCGTCGCCGTCGGCGAGGAACACACGCTGGACGATCAGGCGCTCGCCGCAGCGGCGGATCTCCTCCAGCACCTCGGCCTCGTCGCGGGCGCGGAATTTCTTCTGCGGCTGGGTGTACATCTCGCAGAAGCCGCACTGGTTCCAGGAGCAGCCGTTGGTCACCGGCAGGATCAGCGAATGCGCCTCGCTCGGCGGGCGGAACACCGGTTCGATATAGGAAATGGGGAAGTCGTGCATGGATCGCTTGGCTTGGGGAATGTCGGGTTTCAGCCGCCGATGATCTTCATCACCGTGACGCCGCCGGAGAAGGCCACTTCCTGCTTGTCCGCCAGGGCCTTCACCAGCAGCCGCTGCAGGGCCGGCAGGGCCTGGTGGCGCGGCTTGTCGAGCAGGTCGCCGACGTAGTGGCGGTTGCTGGAGGACAGGCAGCCGTGCAGCCAGCCGGTGGAGGACAGGCGCAGGCGCGAGCAGGTGCGGCAGAAGGGTACGCTTTCGTTGGCGATCACGCCGAAGAAGCCGCGCCCCGGCACTTCATAGCGCAGCGCGGTGGCGTCCACCGGGGCGTCGGCCTGGACGTAGGGATGGTCGCGGCCGATCAGTTCGAGCAGCTCGCGCAGGCCGACGAACTGGCTGGCGAAGGCGTTGCCGTCGCGGGCCAGGTGGCCCATGCGCATCAGCTCGATGAAGCGCAGCTCGAAGCCGCGCGCCAGGCAGTAGTCCAGCAGCGGGACGACCTGGTCGAGGTTCTGCCCGCGCAGCGGCACCATGTTGACCTTGACCTTCATGCCCGCGGCGCTGGCCTCGTCCAGCCCCTTGAGCACCGTGGCCAGGTCGCCGCCGCGGGCGATGCCGCGGAAGGCCGCGGCGTCCAGGGTGTCGAGGGAGACGTTCAACCGGCGGATACCGCATTCCAGCAGCAGCGGCAGCTTGCGCGAAAGCAACTGGCCGTTGCTGGTCAGGCTGATGTCCTTCAAGCCCAGGCGGCTGACGCCATGCAGGAATTCGTCGAGCTTGGGGCTGACCAGGGGTTCGCCGCCGGTGATGCGCAGGCGCTCGATGCCGGCGGCCTCGATCAGGTAGGCCACGCCACGCACCAGGCTCTGCGCGGACAGCTCGTCCTGCGCGGCGACCAGGCGCTTGCCGTTCGGCACGCAATAGGTGCAGGCGTAGTTGCAGGCGGCGGTAAGGCTGACGCGCAGGTTGCGGAAGCGCCTGCCCTGGCGGTCGACGATCATCGATCGACTCCGGCGGAGAGTGGTTCTGTCAGTATATCCCCGCCGGGCCGCGGCGGCGGCCCGAAAGCGCCGCCGGCATTGGCTCAGGCGGCAGGGGTGTCGCCGTCGCGCTTGCGCTTGTTGCCCATGCGCACGCCGATGTCCATGAGGAACTGGAAGAAGCCCTCCTGGTCTTCCAGCACCTCGCGCCAGAAGGGCGAGTGGTACAGCGCCACGGCGCCGTGCACCAGGGCCCAGGCCGCGCAGTAGTGGAAGTACGCGGGAACGTCCTCCAGCTTGCCGGCGGCGATGCGCTCCTTGATCAACTGGCTCAAGCGCTCGAAGTTGGATTCGCGGATCTTGTGCAGTTCCTCGACCATCTCCGGCACCTGGCTGTTCTTCACCACCTTCTCTTCCAGGCGGTCGAACAGGCGGTAGCGCTGCGGATCGCGCATGCGGAACTCGAAGTAGGCGCGCGACAGGCGTTCCTTGTCGCGGGCGACGTCCTCGGAGTGGAACAGCGCCGCCAGGTCGCGCTCGTAGTCGAGCATCAGGCGCAGGTAGATCTCCGCCTTCGACTTGAAGTGCTTGTAGATGGTGCCTTTGCCGATACCCACGGCATCGGCGATCATCTCGACCGTGACACTGTCTTCGCCCTGCTCAAGGAACAGCTTGAGGGCGGTGTCGAGGATCTCCTGTTCGCGACGACGGAATTCGCGAACCTTGCGTGGCTCTTTCTGCATAAAAAGACTGTTCGGTCAAAAATAGTCAAAATCCGGAGCCGCGTATTATGCCTATTCAGCGACAAAATGCACGGAACATCCGCCATGAATCCGCTTTCTTTCGAGTTTCCCCAGGAACCCGGCCTGCGCTACCTGAACCACGCTGCCGTGGCGCCCTGGCCCAAGCGTAGCGCCGACGCCGTTGCCGCCTTCGCCAGCGAGAACATCCGCCTGGGCGCGCGCGACTATCCGCAGTGGCTGCAGGTGGAGAACCGCCTGCGCCAGCGCCTTGCGCAGCTGGTCGGCGCCGCCACCACGGGCGACGTCGCCCTGGTGAAGAATACGTCCGAAGCCCTTTCCTTCGTGGCCTTCGGACTCGACTGGCGCCCCGGCGACCAGGTGGTAATCAGCGACCAGGAATTCCCCTCCAACCGCGTCGTCTGGGAAGCCCTGAAGCCGCGCGGGGTGGAGGTCATCCAGGTGAGCCTGGAAGGCGCCGATCCCGAGGCCGACCTGCTGGCCGCCTGCGGGCCGCGCACGCGCCTGCTGTCGATCAGCGCCGTGCAGTACGCCAGCGGCCTGCGCATGGACCTGGAGCGCCTCGGTGCCGGCTGCCGCCAGCGGGGCGTGCTGTTCTGCATCGATGCCATCCAGCAACTGGGCGCCCTGCCCTTCGACGCCCAGGCCTACGACTGCGCCTTCGCCATGGCCGACGGCCACAAGTGGATGCTCGGCCCCGAGGGCCTGGGGGTGTTCTACTGCCGCGCCGCCGAGCGCGACCTGCTGTCGTTGCAGGAATACGGCTGGCACATGCTGGAGAACGCCGGCAACTACAACCAGACTGATTGGCAGCCGGCGCGCAGCGCACGGCGCTTCGAATGCGGCAGCCCGAACATGCTCGGCGCCGTGGCCCTGGACGCCAGCCTGGGGCTGCTGGAGGAGTTCGGCATGCCGGCGGTCGGCGCAGCCCTGGCCGAACGGGTACAGGCCTTGCAGGATGGCCTGCAACGCATCCCCGGAGCGCGCCTGCACAGCCCGCTGCAAGCCGAGCGCCGGGCCGGCATCCTGACCTTCAGCCTCGACGGCTGGGACAACGCCCGCCTGCACGAGCGGCTGAAGGCCGAGCAGGTAGTCTGCATCCAGCGCGGCGCCGGGGTGCGCTTCTCGCCGCACTTCTACACCCCGGAAAAGGTGATAGAGGACACATTGGCCATCATCTCGGCCCTGGCCCGGGAATAAGCCGCAACCCGCGAGCCAGGGGGCCTGCCCCCGGGCGCAGGCGGCAAATGGCGGGCCATGGGCGGAGCAGTATTCCAAATCCGTTTAAAAAACCGCCGGGCGGTTGTGGAAGCTCCGCCATCTTGGCCAATACTTCAACTTACTGGTGTGCGGCATCTCCCCCCAAGTGCCCCGCCAGTGAAGGTACCGAGGATCGCGTACCTTATTGTTACACTCCTAATGGTCTTGACCCGGATTCATCCCCCAGAACCCGGGTTTTTTTTATGTGCGTGAAATAATTGGGCTGTGCGTGCCCTTTCCTGCCTGTAGGCGCGAGCCTTGGCCCGCACTTCCATCCCCGTCATTTCTGCGAACGCGGGACGCGGCTCCATCGCGAACAGCGTGTGCGCTGGCCCGAAGGGGGATAACCCAGTGGCTTGGGGGCTTGGTGTAGCGCGCCGCACCGAGTGCTTGGATGTTTCTCGTTTCGCCCCCTCGGGCGAGTCCCTTTTGTCAAACGGTGGAAGGCCACCCCCGCAAAAAGGAACCAAAAAGGCTTGCCCCGACATACGGGCCCGACAGAGTCGGGCTACCCTCACGAACTCCCCCGCCACGGAGGCCCGCCCCGAGGGTACGTCCCTGTAGCCCATCGGGGCTCTCGCGACATCCATGTCGCATGACCTCCTGAGCGCCGGTTTCGTTCGGCCTTCTGAAGGGGCGTTTCGGAGTGCGCGGAGGTTTCTCTGGAAGTCCCAAGAGCAAAAGCCAGAGCAGAGCCGCTTTTGCTTTTCGTAGGAGCGAGCTTGCTCGCGAATGGGGTTTGCCGGGGGCGTAGGTGTTGGGGTTAAGAGCGCCCTCTCCCCAACCCTCTCCCGCAAGCGGGAGAGGGGGCAGTCCGTGCCGAGAAAAGAATTGGCTCCAGCCGGACATCACCGAGGCTGCCGGCTAACGCCATAACATCAAGCCCTGCCCAACGGTTCCCTCTCCCTTCAGGGCGGGGCGCGCAGCCGAGGGTTAGGGAGAGGGGCGGAGTTGAACCCGTGCGCGGATGTCATCGGCCAGTTCGCGAGCAAGCTCGCTCCTACATACAGGCCGGCGATCAGATCACACCGCCAACGGGAACAACCGCTTGAAGTTCGCCGTAGTCTGCTCAGCCAACACCTCGAAGCTCACCCCACGCAACACCGCCAGGTACTCGGCCACTTCGCGCACGTATTCCGGCAGGTTCGGCTTGCCGCGGTGCGGTACCGGCGCCAGGTACGGCGAATCGGTTTCCACTAGCAGGCGGTCGGCCGGTACCTGGCGGGCCACTTCGCGCAGGGCTTCGGCGTTGCGGAAGGTGACTATGCCCGACAGCGAGATGTAGAAGCCGATGTCCAGCGCCGCCTTGGCCATTTCCCAGTCCTCGGTGAAGCAGTGCAGCACGCCGGCCTGGGGCAGCGCCGCCTCGCGCAGCAGCGCCAGGGTGTCGGCGCGGGCCTCGCGGGTGTGGACGATGACCGGCTTGCCGGTGAGCTTCGCCGCTTCCAGGTGCAGGCGGAAGGCTTCCTGCTGCAGTTCGGCGGCCTCGGGTTCGTAGTGGTAGTCCAGGCCGGTCTCGCCGATAGCCACCACGCGCGGGTGGTTCAGTTCGGCCAGCAGCCAGTCCAGGGCCGGGGCTGCGCCGGGTTCCAGGTCCAATGGGTGGACGCCCACCGAGCAGTGCACGTCGGCGTAGCGTTCGGCCAGGGCCTTGACCGCCCAGGCGTTGTCGGCGCTGACGCCGATGCAGAGGAACTGCCCGACGCCACGGGCGCGCGCGGCGTCCAGGGCGGCGTCCAGCGAACCGCCATGGGCCGCGAGGTCCAGGCGGTCGAGGTGGCAATGGGAATCGACCAGCATCGAATGGGTACTCCGGAAATGACGAAGCGCCCCTGCGGGCGCCTCCTGCGTTCTGCTCATGCGCGCCGCGGCGCGCGACTTACATGGTGTGGGTCGGCCTGTCGGACTTCAGCGCCCCGGCCAGGTACGTCTCTATCTTGTTGCGCGCGGTGTTGTCGCCGTCGTTGAACTGCACGCCGATGCCCGCGGCGCGGTTGCCCTGGGCGCCCTTGGGGGTGATCCAGACCACCTTGCCGGCCACCGGGATCTTCTCCGGCTCGTCCATCAGGTTGAGCAGCATGAAGACCTCGTCGCCCAGCTTGTAGGTCTTGTTGGTCGGGATGAACAGCCCGCCGTTGCGGATGAACGGCATGTACGCGGCATAGAGTACGGACTTGTCCTTGATGGTCAGGGACAGGATACCGTTACGCGGTCCCAGGTTCGGTGGCAAGCTCATTGGGCTGTCCTAGCGATGATCCGATTGGCCGATTCTAGCCCGGCCCCGGCAGGCTTGCCCACTGCGCGAGCAGGGCTTCGAGAAGCAGGGCACGGTTGAGGTTGGCCTTGTTCAGGACTTTCTGCCGGTGCTCCAGCAGCCAGTCCTGGATCGCCATGACCTTGGGCTGGGTGGACTTCTCCGCCAGGTACTGCAGCACCTTGCGCATGTCCGCCAGGCCCAGCCCCGCCTCGTCGCGGGTCAGCTGGTAGCGCAGGATGCCCAGCGCCCAGTCGCAGAACCAGTCGAACAGCAGCGGCAGCGGCACGGCGTTCCAGCTTTCCGCCAGTTGGCCGGGGGCGATCTGCTGCTTGAGCAGCTTCTTCACTCCCTCCACCACCAGCGCGCGCTGTTCGCGCACGCCCTGGCCGTACAGGCGCTGGGCGGTCAGCGGCGAGCCGCCTGCCAGGACCAGTAGCTCGTCGAGCGCGGCGGCGTCCTCGCCGGGCAGCACGCTGGCCAGGTAGGCGCGGCTCTGCTCGGCGCTCGGCTGCGGGCAGGCCTGCTGCACGCAGCGGCTCTTGATGGTCGGCAGCAGGCGGCTGGGCTGGTGGCTGATCAGCAGCAGCACGGTGTCGCCGGAGGGCTCCTCCAGGCTCTTGAGCAGGGCGTTGGCGGAGTTGAGGTTCATCGCCTCGGCCGGCTCCAGCAGCACCACCTTGCGCCCGCCCAGCTGCGCGGTCTGCACCACGAAGTCCACCAGTTCGCGGACCTGGTCGACGCGGATGGGCTTCTCCGGCTCCTCCGGCTCCAGCAGGAAGAAATCCGGATGGGTGCCGGCGGCCAGCAGCTGGCAACCCTTGCACTGGCCGCAGGCACGGCCGCCGGCCGGGTGCTGGCAGAGCAGCAGGGCCACCAGGTTGTCGGCCAGGGCGCGCTTGCCGATGCCCGCGGGGCCGTGCAGCAGGTAGGCGTGGGCATGCCGCGGGCGGCCGCTGAGCTGCTGCCAGAGCGTGGCCTGCCAGGGGTAGATCTCAGCCATGCAGGCGCTCCAGCAGGTTCGGCAGCAGGGCCTCGATGTCGGCCTGTACGCGCGCCAGCGGCTGCGCGGCGTCGAGCACCTGGTAGCGTTGCGGCTCGGCGGCGGCGCGGCGCAGGTAGGTCTGGCGCACCGCCTCGAAGAATTCGCGGCCTTCCTGCTCGAAGCGGTCCAGGCGGCCGCGGGCGGCGGCGCGGGCCAGGCCGACTTCCACCGGCAGGTCGAAGACCAGCGTCAGGTCCGGGCGCAGCTCGCCCTGGACGAAGCGTTCCAGTTCGGCGATGCGCGACTCCGGCAGGCCGCGGCCACCGCCCTGGTAGGCGTAGGTGGCGTCGGTGAAGCGGTCGCAGAGCACCACGGCGCCGCGGGCCAGGGCCGGGCGGATGACCTGGGCGATGTGCTGGGCGCGGGCGGCGAACATCAGCAGCAGCTCGGTATCCACCGCCATCGGCTCGTCACTGGGGGCCAGCAGCAGCTCGCGGATGCGCTCGGCCAGCGGCGTGCCGCCGGGCTCGCGGGTCAGCTGCACTTCCACGCCGCGTTCGCGCAGGCGCTCGGCCAGGTACTCGCGGTTGGTGGTCTTGCCCGCGCCTTCGGGGCCTTCCAGGGTGACGAACAGGCCGCTCACTCGGCTCTCCTTCTGTCTGTGCTACTGCTGCGCCGGCGGTTGCCCAGGAGCTTCCGCCGGCGCCGGTGCGGGAATCGGCGCGGGGCTGGACCGGTAGTCCGCGCGCCGCTTCAGCTGGTATTCCTGCACCGCCTTGTTGTGGTCGTCGAGGTTGTCGGAAAACACGTGGCTGCCATCGCCACGGGCGACGAAATACAGGCTCTGGCCATCGGCCGGATTGAGCGCGGCATGGATCGCCTCGCGCCCGGGCATGGCGATCGGCGTCGGCGGCAGGCCGGCGATCACGTAGGTGTTGTAGGGGGTGGGCTCGCGCAGGTCGGCGCGGCTGATCTTGCCGCTGTAGCGCTCGCCCATGCCGTAGATCACGGTCGGGTCGGTCTGCAGCAGCATGTTCTTCTGCAGGCGGCGCACGAAGACCCCGGCGATCTGCGGGCGCTCCTGGGGCACGCCGGTTTCCTTCTCCACCAGCGATGCCATGATCAGCGCCTGGTACGGGTCCTTGTAGGGCAGGTCGCCGCTGCGGCCCTGCCACTCCTGGTCGAGGATGCGCTCCATGCGCTGGTAGGCCAGCTTGAGCAGGTCGATGTCGCGCATGCCGCGGACATAGCGGTAGGTGTCCGGGAAGAAGTGCCCCTCGGGCACGACGCCGGCCTTGCCCAGGCGCTTCATCACCTCTTCGTCGCTCAGGCCGGCCAGGGTGGCTTCCAGCTTGGGCTGGCGCGCCAGCAGTTCGCGGAACTGGTGGAAGGTCCAGCCCTCTACCAAGGTCAGGCTGTACTGCACCACGTCGCCTTCGCGCCACAGCTCCAGCAGGTCATCGCCGCTCATCCCCGGCTTGAGTCGGTATTCGCCGCTGTGCAGGGCCTGCCCGGCCAGGTTGAAGCGCCAGTACAGGCGCAGCCAGAAGGCGCCGTGCAGCACTTCCTCGTCCTGCAGGCGCGTCAGCAGCGCCCCCGGCGTGGCGCCGGAAGGGACGTCCAGCAGGCGTTCTTCGGTCAGCTGCAGCGGCTGCTGCAGGGCCCGGCGCTGCTCCCAGCCGGCCAGGCCGAGCAACAGCCCGGCCAACAGCAGGCCGCTTTCCAGCAGCACCAGCAATTTGCGCATCACAGGTCAGGAATCCAGGCGTTCGCGGAAGTGGGCTTGCAGTTTACGGGTGATCGCCCCGACCGGCCAGGCATGGGCTTCGAGTCGACGCACCGGCCAGACACCATAGAGGCTGTTGCAGAGAAAGACCTCATCGGCCTGCAACAGTTCGACGTAGGCAACATCCCGAACCGCAGTGGGAATGCCCTGCCCCGCCGCCCACTCCAGCAGTTCGGCGCGCATCACCCCGGCCACTCCGCAGCGGCTCAGTTCGGGCGTGATCAATTGGCCGTCGCGGACCAGGAACAGGTTGCTGAATACGCCTTCGACCACGCGCCCGCCCTGGTCGCGCATCAGCCCCTCGGCGAAGGCCGGGTCGCTCCATTCGCTGCGGGCCAGGACCTGCTCCAGGCGGTTGAGGTGCTTGAGGCCGGCCAGCAGCGGTTGCTCGGCCAGGCGGGTGGCGCAGGGGAAAAGGGCGATGCCCTCGTCGAAATGGGCCGCCGGGTAGGCCGGCGCCGGCGAGCCGATGAGGATGCGCCGCACCTGGGCGTCGGCCGGCGCGGCATAACCGCGCAGGCCTTCGCCGCGGGTCAGCATCAGCTTGGCCACGCCCTCGCCCAGCTGCGCGGCGAAGGCCAGCAGTTCCTGCTCGACCTGGGCCAGCGACACCGGCAGGAACAGGCGCCGGATGCCCTCTTCCAGGCGCGCCAGGTGCCGCGCCAGCAGGCGTGGCCGGCCGGCGCGCACGGCAATGGTCTCGAACAGGCCATCGCCGTAGGCCAGCCCGCGATCGCGCACGGACAGGGCCTCGGCGGGCCGGCCGTCGACCCAGGCGGACATCAGCCGTTGAACCGGCGGAACACCAGGGAACCGTTGGTGCCGCCGAAGCCGAAGGAGTTGGACACCGCCACTTCGATGCTGCGCTCCTTGAGCCGGTTCGCCACCAGGTCGAGGTCGCAGCCTTCGTCCGGGTTGTCCAGGTTGATGGTCGGCGGCGCCACCTGGTCGCGCAGCGCCAGGATGCAGAAGATGGCTTCCACCGCACCGGCGGCACCGAGCAGGTGGCCGGTCATGGACTTGGTCGAGCTCATCGACAGCTTGTAGGCGTGCTCGCCGAAGATCGACTTCACCGCGGAGATCTCGGCAATGTCGCCGGCCGGGGTGGAGGTGCCGTGGGCGTTGATGTAGTCGACCTGCTCCGGGTTCAGGCCGGCGTCGCGCAGGGCGTTCTTCATGCAACGGGCAGCGCCGGCGCCATCTTCCGGCGGCGCGGTCATGTGGAAGGCGTCGCCGCTCATGCCGAAGCCGACCAGCTCGGCGTAGATGCGCGCGCCGCGGGCCTTGGCGTGCTCCAGCTCTTCCAGCACCACTGCGCCGGCGCCGTCGGAGAGCACGAAGCCGTCGCGGTCCCTGTCCCACGGGCGGCTGGCCCTGGCCGGCTCGTCGTTGCGGGTGGACAGCGCGCGGGCGGCGCCGAAACCGCCGATGCCCAGGCCGCAGGTGGCCATTTCCGAACCGCCGGCGACCATCACGTCAGCCTCGCCGTAGGCGATGTTGCGCGCGGCCATGCCGATGTTGTGGGTGCCGGTGGTGCAAGCGGTGGTGATGGCGTAGTTGGGGCCCTGCAGACCGAGGTTGATCGACAGGAACCCGGAAACCATGTTGATGACCGAGCCGGGCACGAAGAACGGCGAAATGCGCCGCGGCCCCTGCTCGAACAGAGAACGGCAGGTGTTCTCGATGTTGGTCAGGCCGCCGATGCCCGAGCCGATGGCGACGCCGATGCGCTCGCGGTTGGCGTCGGTAACTTCCAGACCGGAATCGCGCACCGCCTGGTAGCTGGCGGCCAGGCCGTACTGGATGAACAGGTCGAGTTTGCGGGCTTCCTTGGCGGACATGTACTGCTCGACGTCGAACCCCCTCACCGAACCGCCGAAGCGGGTGGAAAAGGCGGAAAGGTCCATGTGCTCGATCGGGGCGATACCGCTGCGGCCGGCCAGGATACCCTGCCAGGAACTCGGCACGTCCACGCCCAGCGGCGAGAGCATACCCATGCCAGTGATGACGACGCGTCTGCGCGACACTACGACTTCCTCATTTTGCGAATACACGGCATAGGCGCCGGACCGCGACCAGGGCTGTCCAGCGCCATGCTAAAGAAAAGCCGCACGCCTTTGCAGGCCGTGCGGCTTCTTCCGTCGGAAACGGCTACTTATTGCTGGTGGGCAACGATGTAGTCGATGGCTTCCTGCACGGTGGTGATCTTTTCGGCTTGCTCGTCGGGGATTTCGGTCTCGAATTCCTCTTCCAGAGCCATCACCAGCTCAACGGTGTCAAGGGAGTCGGCGCCCAGGTCTTCGACGAAGGAAGCGCTGTTGGTGACTTCTTCTTCCTTAACGCCGAGTTGCTCAGCAACGATCTTCTTGACGCGTTCTTCGATGGTGCTCATACCTTGTTTTCACTCCTATGGACAATCCGTACAGCTGGGCTGCGGGTAAGTGTATAGAAAGGGTTTTCTGCATTTCAAGCTGAACGCCGACGCCCCTTCGCGACCACCACGATGTTCTGTCTATAACCCAGTTGCATCTATATAACGGATTTTAGACAGCGCATATGACACATCCGCGAAGAGTAAGGTCACATTCAGCTCATGTACATTCCGCCATTCACCGGTACCGTGGCGCCGGTCACATAGGCGGCACCATCGGAGGCGAGGAATCCTACCACCTTGGCGATCTCTTCGGCTTGGCCGAGACGCCCGAGCGGAATCTGGCCGAGCAGCGCTTCGCGCTGGGCTTCGGGCAGCTCGCGGGTCATGTCGGTGTCGATGAAGCCCGGGGCCACCGCGTTGACGGTGATGGCACGGGAGCCCACTTCGCGCGCCAGGGCGCGGGTGAAGCCCTCTAGGCCGGCCTTCGCCGCGGCATAGTTGGTCTGCCCGGCATTACCCATGGCGCCGACCACCGAGCCGATGTTGATGATGCGACCCCAGCGAGCCTTGGTCATGCCGCGCAGCACGGCTTTCGACAGACGGTAGAGGCTGTTGAGGTTGGTGTTGACCACGTCGAACCACTCGTCGTCCTTCATCCGCATCAGCAGGTTGTCGCGGGTGATGCCGGCGTTGTTGACCACGATCAGCGGCTGGCCGAGGTGCTGCTGGATGTGTTCGAGGGTGGAGGCGACGGATTCGTCGCTGGAAACGTCCAGGACCAGGCCGGCGCCTTCGATGCCGTTGGCCTTGAGGTATTCGGCGATCTTCTCGGCGCCCGAGGCGCTGGTGGCGGTGCCGATGACGATGGCGCCCAGGCGGCCCAGTTCCAGGGCGATGGCCTGGCCGATGCCGCGGCTCGCGCCGGTGACCAGGGCAACCTTACCTTGCAGACTCATGCTCTTATCTCCTGTTCAAGCCAGAGCCGCACGAGCCGCCGCGAAGGCGTCCGCCGAATCCAGATTGTGGGTGTTCACGCCCTTGGCGCAACGCTTGTTCAGGCCGGCCAGGACCTTGCCAGGGCCGCACTCTACCAGATCGCTCACGCCCTTGGCGGCGAGCAGTTGCACGGTCTCGACCCAGCGCACCGGGCTGTACAGCTGCGCCAGAAGGTCGCGCTTGAGGGTGTCGAGGTCCGCCGGCACCTGGGCGCTGACGTTCTGCACCAGGGCGATCTGCGGAGCCTGCCAGGCGATGGCTTCCACCGCTTCGGCGAAGCGCTCGGCGGCCGGGCGCATCAGCGCGCAGTGCGACGGCACGCTGACCGGCAGCGCCACGGCGCGCTTGGCGCCGCGCGCCTTGCAGGCCTCGATGGCACGCTCGACCGCGGCGGCGGCACCGGCGATCACCACCTGGCCGGGAGCGTTGAAGTTGACGGCGCTGACCACCTCACCCTGCGCGGCTTCGGCGCAGGCGGCCAGCACGTCGGCGTCTTCCAGGCCGAGGATCGCGGCCATGCCGCCGGTACCGGCGGGCACCGCTTCCTGCATCAATTGGCCGCGGCGCTCGACCAGTTTCACCGCCTCGGCGAAGCCCAGGCTGCCGGCGGCGACCAGGGCCGAGTACTCGCCCAGGCTGTGGCCGGCGACGTAGGCCGGCGCGGCGCCGCCCTCGGCCTGCCACAGGCGCCACAGGGCGATGGAGGCGGTGAGGATGGCGGGCTGGGTCTTGTCGGTCTGGTTCAGGCGCTCTTCCGGGCCTTCCTGCACCAGAGCCCAGAGGTCGTAGCCCAGGGCCGACGAGGCTTCGGCGAAGGTGTCACGCACCAGTGCGTGCTGCGCGCCCAACTCGGCCAGCATGCCGAGGGATTGCGAGCCCTGGCCGGGGAAAACGAATGCGAGGGATGCGGACATTGCAACGGGTCCCTTGTGTCTGTTTCGTCGAAGGGTAACGCCAGCAGCAGCCTGGCGCATGGAACTGACAGTTGGATGACGGCCTCGACCGCGCGGTCACATCGCCAGGGCGAGGACATCATCTCGCCGGGCGGCCTTGCGAGCGCGGTGCGCAAGCATACTTCCATTACCGCCAGAAATCTCTATTTCCTTTCTATTCAGTTACTTAGAGAAGGCTCTCGAGTCGCCCGTGGAGCCGCTGCGGCAGGTTCTCGCGGATTTCCGCCAGGGCCCGGCGCAGAGCACTCTGGATGCCCTCCTCGGCCGCGCTGCCGTGGCTCTTCACCACGATGCCCTGCAGCCCCAGGAAGCTCGCGCCGTTGTGCCGGGCCGGCGTCAGGTCGCTGCGCAGGCGGCGCAGCAGCGGCATGGCCACCAGGCCAATGGCTTTCGCCGACAGGCTAGACGCGAACAGTTGCTCCAGGCGGCTGACCACCATGGCCGCCAGCCCCTCGCTGGCTTTCAGCAGGATGTTGCCGACGAAGCCGTCGCACACCACCACGTCGGCCAGGCCACGGTACAGGCCGTCGCCTTCTATGTAGCCGATGTAGTTGATGCCGCGGGCCTGCTCCAGCAGGGTCGAGGCCAGCTTGACCTGCTGGTTGCCCTTGATTTCCTCGGTGCCGACGTTGAGCAGCGCCACCCTCGGGTTGGCCTTGCCCAGCGCCTCGGCCGCCACCGCGCCCATCACGGCGAACTGGTAGAGGTGCTCGGCGCTGCAATCGACGTTCGCCCCCAGGTCCAGCAGGTGGCAATGCCCGGTCTGGGTCGGCACGGCGGTGACCATGGCCGGCCGGTCGATGCCCGGCAGGGTCTTGAGCAGATAGCGCGACAGGGCCATCAGCGCGCCGGTATTGCCGGCGCTGACGCAGGCATGGGCCGTACCGTCGCGGACCAGTTCCAGGGCGACGCGCATGGAGGAGTCGGGCTTGCTGCGCAGGGCCTGGGACGGGCGTTCGTCCATGCCGATGACTTCGCTGGCGTGCTGGATGTGCAGGCGCGGGCGGTCGACCGCGGGAACGCGGGCGCAGAGTTCTTCGAGAAGGGGAGCCTGGCCGACGAGGACCAGTTGCAGAGCGGGGTGCCGGGCCAGGAAGGAAATGCTGGCCGGAACAATGCAGTGGGGACCGAAGTCCCCACCCATTGCATCAATCGCGATGATTGGTGCGGACAAGGATTACTCGTCAGAGCCCTTGTCTACGACCTTGCGGCCGCGATAGAAGCCGTCCGGGGAGACGTGGTGGCGCAGGTGGACTTCACCGGTGCTCTTTTCCACGGACAGAGCGTTCGCATCGAGCGCATCGTGGGAACGACGCATGTCACGAGCGGAACGGGATTTTTTGTTCTGCTGAACAGCCATGATTGATTAACTCCTAAACGTTTGGGTCACGCTTCAACTGCGCCAGTACGCTGAACGGGTTGGGACGTTCTTCCACGTTCTCGCTCGGCTCGGGCGCTGCTGCAAATCCCGCCGGATGCTGGCATTCTTCAGGGTCATGGGCCGGAACGATGGGCAAGGCGAGCAACAGCTCGTCCTCGACCAGAGGCGGCAGGTCGAGGGGTTCCTCCCCCACTTCCAGCGCATCGTACCCCTTCGGCAGCCCTTCGGCAGACTGGCCTTCCCAGAGGATGGCGAAGTCGGACTCGCTGGTGACCTGGAAGGTCGCCGGCTCGAGGCAGCGTTGGCATACCATGCTCACCTGCGCGTCGACTTCGACATGCATGACCGCCAGCTTCTGCTCGTCGCGGTGGAAGAAGAACTTCGCCCGGACGTTGCCTTCGCTGCTGGTCAGCTGTTCGCACACCCGCGGCATACTGGCGAGCGGCAGCACACCCTCGAGGGTGGCTTCGCGCTCTACCAATTTGCGCGGATCGACGTGAGGTGGTATCGGCCCATTCAACATAAGCGCGCCATTATAGGGATGCACCCGCCTCTGTCAAAGGAAATTAGGCATAAACCGCTGTATGGACAGCCTTTTCGCTAGAATCGCGGACTTCGCCCAGGAGACTCCCGATGCGCCCACTGATTCTCGCCTCAAGCTCGCCCTACCGCCGCGAATTGCTGCAACGCCTGCGCCTGCCCTTCGAATGCGCGAGCCCGGATATAGATGAAAGCCCGCTGCCCGGCGAAAGCGCCGAACAACTGGTGCGCCGCCTCGCCGAAGCCAAGGCGCGGGCGCTGGCGGCGCGCTTTCCCGAGCACCTGATCATCGGCTCGGACCAGGCCGCCGTCCAGGGCCAGGCGATCCTCGGCAAGCCGCACACCCTGGAGCGGGCCATGGAGCAACTCAAGGCCTCCAGCGGCAACAGCGTCAGCTTCCTCACCGGCCTGGCCCTGCTGGACAGCGCCAGCGGCCGCTGCCAGGTGGACTGCATCCCCTTCCGCGTGCACTTCCGCGAACTGGACGAGGCGCGCATCCGCCGCTACCTCGAAGCCGAACGCCCCTTCGATTGCGCCGGCAGCTTCAAGGCCGAGGGCCTGGGCGTCAGCCTGTTCCGCGCGACAGAGGGCGAGGACGGCACCAGCCTGGTCGGCCTGCCGCTGATCCGCCTGGTGGACATGCTGCTGGCGGAAGGCGTGCAGGTTCCCTGAGCATCGCGGACGGAGTCCGCCCCCCTCCCCCTACAATCGGCCCCCTTCCGGAACATGTAGGAGCGCGCCCTGCGCGCGAATCGCGGGCAGGGCCCGCTCCTACAGGGGAATGGCATGGGCGGGCGGTGTAGGAGCGGAGGTCGACAAGGCCCGCCCGGAAACGAAAAAGCCGCTGCCTCTATATATAAAGGCAGCGGCTCGTTTCGAGCACCAGGGCCTCAGCGCAGCGCCGGCCCCTGCCAGCCCATCCACAGCGCCAGGCGCTCGGCGACGCTGGCGCCGATCTTCTTGGCGAAGCGGTCGAACGGCGTTTCCTGCACGGTGTAGTCGACGATTTCCTTTTCCTTGACCACATCGCGCGCCACGTAACTGGTACTGCCCAGGCCATCGATCAGGCCGAGTTGCAGCGCCTGCTCGCCGGACCAGATCAGCCCGGAGAACAGCTCGGGGTGGTCCTTGTCCTTCAGGCGATCGCCGCGCCCTTTCTTCACGCTGTCGATGAACTGCTTGTGGGTGGTGTCCAGCACGCCCTGCCAGAACTGCGTCTCTTCGGCCTTGGGCGGCTGGAAGGGATCGAGGAAGGCCTTGTGCTCGCCGGAGGTGTAGACGCGGCGATCGACGCCGAGCTTCTCCATGGTGCCGACGAAGCCGAAGGTGGCGGCGGTGACGCCGATGGAGCCGACCAGGCTGGCCTTGTCGGCGTAGATCTCATCGGCGGCGCTGGCGATGTAGTAGGCGCCGGACGCCCCCAGGTCGCTGATCACCGCGTAGACCTTCACGTCCGGATGCAGGCCGCGCTGGCGCTTGATCTCGTCATATATATAGCCGGACTGCACCGGACTGCCGCCCGGGCTGTTGATGCGCAGGACGATGCCCTTGGTGCCGCTGTCCTCGAAGGCCGCCTTCAGCGCCCCGACGACATTGTCGGCGCTGGCCGGCTCGTCGTCGGCAATCATGCCCTTCACCTCGATCAGCGCGGTATGGCTGCCGCTGCGCGAGGCGGACTTGGACAGACCGCTCAAGGGGGTGAACAGCGCCAGGGCGCCGAACAGGTAGACGAAGGTCAGCAGCTTGAAGAAGATGCCCCAGCGACGGGCCCGGCGCTGTTCCTGCACGCCCGCCAGCACAGCCTTCTCCAGCAGCTTCCAGCTCTTCGCGTCTTCCTTGCCGGGCTCCTCGGCCTTCCACTCATCCGACATGCTCGCTCACCTCGATCCGTAGGTCCTGCGCCCGGCCATCCAGCCAGGCGCGCAATTCGTTGAAATGCCCGATTTCCAGGCGCGGGCCGTATTCGCGCAGCACGGACAGCGGCTGCGCCCCGTAGGACACCGCCACCGAATCCATGCCCGCCCGGCGCGCCATCTCCAGGTCGAAGGGCGCATCCCCGACCATCAGCGCGCGGCCCGGCTCGACCCGGCAATGCGCGAGGATTTCATGCAGCATGCGTGGGTCGGGCTTGCTCGCCGACTCGTCGGCGGCGCGGGTGATGTCGAAGAAGCCTTCCCAGCCCCGCCCCTTCAGCACCCGATCCAGGCCGCGGCGGCTCTTGCCGGTGGCGACCGCCAGACGGTAGCCGGACTGGCGGAAATGCTCCAGCGCATCGGCCACGCCGGGGAACAAAGGAGAAGGTTCGACCTCCAGCATCAGATAATGCTCGGCGTAATCGCCACGAAAGACTGTCAGCGCCGCCTCATCGTCGACTTCCGGGTACAGCGTCTGGATCGCCTCCGGCAGCCCCAGGCCGATGATGCCTTTTATGGCTTCGTCGCTGCGCCGCGGCAGGCCGGAACGCTCGGCCGCCACCCGCATCGACTCGACGATGCGGCCGACGGAATCGACCAGAGTGCCGTCCCAGTCGAAGACCAGCAGCGCGTAATCAGGCATCCAGGCGCTCCAGGGTGCTGCGCCAGATGTCATCCACCTCGGCGTCCAGCTCCAGGGTGGAGCCGTCGGGCATGGGCACGCGCAGCTGCGCGGAGTGCAGGAACAGGCGCTTGCCGCCCAGCTCGCGGATTTCGCGAGAGAATTCGTCGTCACCGTACTTGGCGTCGCCGGCGATGGAATGCCCGGCGTGCTTGGCGTGCACGCGAATCTGATGGGTGCGCCCGGTGATCGGCCGCGCCTCCACCAGGGTGGCGAAGTCGCCGAAGCGGCGCAGCACCTTGAACTCGGTGAGCGCGTCCTTGCCTTCGACGTTGACCTCCACCATGCGCTCGCCGGAACGCAGGTTGTTCTTCAGCAGCGGCGCGCGGATCTGCTTCTTCGCCGCCGGCCAGCTGCCGCGCACAAGGGCGTGGTAGCGCTTGTCCACCACGTGCTCGTTGCGCAGCGCATCATGCAAGTGGCGCAACATGCTGCGCTTCTTGGCGATCATCAGCAGGCCGGAAGTGTCGCGGTCCAGACGGTGCACCAGCTCCAGGTCCTTGGCCTCCGGGCGCAGCTGACGGAAGGCCTCGATCACGCCATAGCTGAGGCCGCTGCCGCCGTGCACGGCGATGCCGGCGGGCTTGTTGATCACGATCAGCGCCTTGTCTTCGTAGACGATGGCGGCCTCCAGGCGCTCGAGCAGCCCCTGGGCCAGCGGCGCCGGCTCGTCGCGCTCGGCCAGGCGCAGCGGCGGCACACGCACCACGTCCCCGGCCTGCAGCTTGTACTCGGGCTTGATCCGCCCCTTGTTCACCCGCACCTCGCCCTTGCGCAGGATGCGATAGATCAAGGTCTTGGGTACGCCTTTGAGCTGAGTTCTGAGGAAATTGTCGATGCGCTGGCCGGCATATTCCGGCGCGACTTCAAGCAGCTGGACGCCGGAAGTCGGAGGGGAGGAAGTCGTCATCCGCCCATCATAGCAATTTTTCATTCAATTGAAGCACTTAATCATTGCTGCTATATTCGGGAGGCCGCCAAAAGTGGCCGGGCCCGCGGATGTCAGCGAAATCGCCATCCCCGCTGCCTGCAAGCACATTGAACGGACGTGAGGCAGTCCTGCGAAGCGTTGCCGTGGCGGACCCATGAATCCCTCGCCGCAACGATTCGGAACCCGAGCCTTGAGACATGACGCACGGCTGCCTCGGTAGCCGTGAAAAGCCAACCCGCTCCCGGATTCTGCGAGCGGCACCCGCTTCTTCAATAGGAAACGTGCAGGGTGGAGATGCACAACTGTCGGACCGCGTAGCTGGCATAGCCTTGTTTCAGACGCACTCTTTCGTCCGCCTCCGACAGCTGATTCCTCCTCCTGTTGATTGCTTGTTCGCAGGACAAGCAGGAGACGTAGTCGCGACCCGGCCCGTTGCTGGCCGGACGTCGCTGGACACGGGAATGGTCCGCCGTTCCTGAGTACGCGCCTGAGCACCGACCGTGAGAGTCGTGGGTGCCGATTGCCGTTTCCGGTGGCCCCGGAAACCATTGGTACTACATGAAAAGAATGCTGATCAACGCAACTCAACCCGAAGAGTTGCGTGTAGCGCTGGTAGATGGCCAGCGTCTGTTCGACCTGGACATCGAGTCCGGCGCGCGCGAACAGAAGAAGGCCAACATCTACAAGGGCCGCATCACCCGCGTCGAGCCCAGCCTGGAAGCCGCCTTCGTCGACTTCGGCGCCGAGCGCCACGGCTTCCTCCCCCTCAAGGAAATTTCCCGCGAGTACTTCAAGAAGAACCCCGAAGGGCGCATCAACATCAAGGATGTGCTCAGCGAAGGCCAGGAAGTCATCGTCCAGGTCGAGAAGGAAGAGCGCGGCAACAAGGGCGCGGCCCTGACCACCTTCATCAGCCTGGCCGGCCGCTACCTGGTGCTGATGCCGAACAACCCCCGCGCCGGCGGCATCTCCCGCCGCATCGAGGGCGAAGAGCGCAACGAACTGCGCGAAGCCCTGAACGGCCTGAACGCCCCCGCCGACATGGGCCTGATCGTCCGCACCGCGGGCCTGGGCCGCAGCTCCGAAGAACTGCAGTGGGACCTGGACTACCTCCTGCAACTGTGGGGCGCCATCAAGGAAGCCTCCGGCGAGCGCGGCGCGCCCTTCCTGATCTACCAGGAAAGCAACGTCATCATCCGCGCCATCCGCGACTACCTGCGCCAGGACATCGGCGAAGTGCTGATCGACAGCATCGACGCCCAGGAAGAAGCCCTGAACTTCATCCGCCAGGTGATGCCGCAGTACGCCAGCAAGGTGAAGCTGTACCAGGACAGCGTTCCGCTGTTCAACCGCTTCCAGATCGAGAGCCAGATCGAGACCGCCTTCCAGCGCGAAGTGAAGCTGCCCTCCGGCGGCTCCATCGTCATCGACCCGACCGAGGCCCTGGTCTCCATCGACATCAACTCGGCGCGCGCCACCAAGGGCGGCGACATCGAGGAAACCGCCCTGCAGACCAACCTGGAAGCGGCCGAGGAAATCGCCCGCCAGCTGCGCCTGCGTGACATCGGCGGCCTGATCGTCATCGACTTCATCGACATGACCCCGGCGAAGAACCAGCGCGCCGTGGAAGAGCGCGTGCGCGAAGCCCTCGAGGCCGACCGCGCGCGCGTGCAGGTCGGGCGCATCTCGCGCTTCGGCCTGCTGGAGATGTCCCGCCAGCGCCTGCGTCCGTCCCTCGGCGAGACCAGCGGCATCGTCTGCCCGCGTTGCAACGGCCAGGGCATCATTCGCGACGTGGAATCCCTGTCGCTGGCCATCCTGCGCCTGATCGAGGAAGAAGCGCTGAAGGACCGCACCGCGGAAGTCCGCGCCCGCGTGCCCTTCCAGGTCGCCGCCTTCCTGCTCAACGAGAAGCGCAACGCCATCACCAAGATCGAGCTGCGCACCCGCGCGCGCATCTTCATCCTGCCGGACGAGCATCTGGAAACCCCGCACTTCGAAGTGCAGCGCCTGCGTGACGACAACCCGGACCTGCTGGTCGGCCACACCAGCTACGAGATGGCCCAGGTCGAGCACGAGGAAGTCCAGCCGGTCAGCGCCACCCGCACCCTGGTACGCCAGGAAGCCGCGGTGAAGACCGTTTCCCCGCAGACTCCCGCTCCGCAGCAGGCCGAACAGGCCGCCGCGCCGCAACCGGTGGAAGCCGCCAAGCCGATGCCGCAGCCGAGCCTGTTCCAGGGCCTGGTCAAGTCGCTGGTGAGCCTGTTCGCCGGCAAGGAAGAAGAGGCCAAGCCGGCCGCCAGCGCGGAGAAACCCGCCAGCGAGCGCAGCTCGACCCCGGACGAGCGCCGCAACGGCCGCCAGCAGAACCGTCGCCGTGATGGCGGCCGTCGCGACGACGAGCGCAAGCCCCGCGAGGAGCGTGGCGAGCGCAACGAGCGCCGTCGTGAAGAGCGCGCCGAGCGCCCGGCCCGCGAAGAGCGCCAGCCGCGTGAAGAACGCGCCGAACGCCAGCCGCGCGAGGAACGTCAACCGCGCGAAGAGCGTGCCGAGCGTCAGCCGCGCGAGGAACGCCAGCCGCGTGAAGAGCGCGCCGAGCGTCAGCCCCGCGAGGAACGTCAGCCGCGCGAAGAGCGTGCCGAGCGTCAGCCCCGCGAGGAGCGCCAACCGCGTGAAGAGCGCGCCGAGCGTCAACCCCGCGAGGAACGCCAACCGCGTGAAGAGCGTGCCGAGCGCCAGCCCCGTGAGGAGCGCCAACCGCGTGAAGAACGCGCCGAGCGCCAGCCGGGTGAAGAGCGTCAGCCCCGTGAAGAACGCCAGCCGCGCGAAGAGCGTGGTGAGCGTCGCGAACGTGGCGAACGCCAGCCCCGCGAGGAGCGCCAGGCCCGCGAAGCCGCGCTGGAAGCCGAAGAGCCGAACAACGAGGAACTGCTGGAGCAGGACGACCAGGAAGGCAGCGATGACGATCGTCCGCGCCGCCGTTCCCGTGGCCAGCGCCGCCGCAGCAACCGCCGCGAGCGTCAGCGCGAAGTCGGCGTGGAAGGCCCGGAGGCCGGTGAGCAGCCGCAAGGCAGCGAGTCGCCGTCCGCCCCGGCCCTGGCCGCAACCGGCGTTGCCGCGGTAGCCGTGGTCGCCGAGCAGGTCGTCGAAGCCGCCAGCGAGCAAACCGCCGAGCCGGTCGCTGCCGTCGAAGCCGGCGCCGACACCGTCGTGGTCACCGAGACCCGCGAGGAAAGCGCCGGCGAGCAGATCGTCGAGTTCAGCCTGCAGCCGAGCGAATCCGCCCCGGCCGCCGCCGAGCCGGTCGAGCAGCCTGCTGCGCAAGCCGTGGTCGAAGCCGCTCCGGTCGTCGAGACCGCTCACGTCGAACCCGAGGTGGTCGAAGCCCCGGTCGCCCAGGCCGAGCCTGCTGTTGCCGCGCCGAGCCAGGACGAAGCCCAGCCGGCAGCCAACGCCACCGGCCGCGCCCTGAACGACCCGCGCGAGCGTCGTCGCCTGCAGCGCGAAGCCGAGCGCCTGGCCCGTGAAGCCGCGGAAGCCGCCGCTGCCGCTCCGGCCGTAGTAGAAACCGCCGGGGTCGAACAGGCCGCCGAGGTGGAAGCCATCGCCGAGCAGCAAGTCGAGGCCGCGGAAGAAAGCGTCGTAGAAGCGGCCCAGGAGACTGTCGAAGCGTCTGCCACCACCGAAGCCGCCGAAGCACCCGCTGCCGAAGCTGCCGAAGCTGCCGAAGCTGCCGAAGCTGCCGAAGCTGCCGAAGGCGAGCAGACCATCCAGGCCGTCGAGGAGCAAGTCGAAGCCGACAAGGCCGAGCAGCACCGCGAAGAAGTGGAAAAGCACCACGGCTGATCGCCCGCGTGCTGAAAAAGGGGATGCCTAGGCATCCCCTTTTTTTATGGTTTCTGGGTTGCGCGGGGTAGATCGCCATGCCTCACGACAACAACTGTAGGAGCGGGCCCTGCCCGCGATATCGCGCGCAGGGCGCGCTCCTACAGGGGAATGGAGTGGTGGGGCAGTGTAGGAGCGGATCTCATCCGCGAATCGCGCCGGGATGTCCGGCTATCGCGGACAAGGTCCGCTCCTACACCCATACCGGTGGGCACGGCTCGCTCCTACGAAAAGCAGCACGGACAAAAAAAGGCGCTTGCCGTTGCCGGCAAGCGCCTTTTTCCAAGCCCGCACACCTCAGTAGAGGTTGGGCTCCATCTCCAGCTCCACGCCGAAGCGCTGCCGGATGTCCTCGCGGATACGCTCGGCCAGTGCCTGGATCTGCGCCCCGCTGGCGCCGCCGTAGTTGACCAGCACCAGCGCCTGCTGGGCATGCACGCCGGCGGCGCCGTCGCGGAAGCCCTTCCAGCCGGCCTTGTCGATCAGCCAGCCGGCGGCCAGCTTGACCTGGCCGTCGGCCTGGGGATAGGCCACCAGGTCCGGGTATTCGCCACGCAGGCGCTCAGCCACGGCGGCGGATACCAGCGGGTTCTTGAAGAAGCTGCCGGCATTGCCCAGCACTGCCGGGTCGGGCAGCTTCTCGCGGCGGATGGCGCAGATCACCCGCGCCACGTCGGCGGGGCCAGGAGCGTCTATGCCCTCCTCCGCCAGGCGCTGGCGCACCGGACCGTAGTCGAGGTGCAGGCTGGCCCGGCGCGCGAGCTTCAGGCGCACGCGCAGGATCACCCAGCGCCCCGGCTCGCGCTTGAACAGGCTCTCGCGGTAGGCGAAGGCGCAATCGTCCAGGTGGAATTCGCGCAGACCGCCGCTGTGGCGGTCCAGCGCCACCAGGCTGTCGAACACGTCCTTCAGCTCCACGCCATAGGCGCCGATGTTCTGCATGGGCGCGGCGCCGACGGTGCCGGGGATCAGGCTGAGGTTCTCCAGGCCGGCGAAGCCCTGCGCCAGGCTCCAACGCACCAGGTCGTCCCAGACCTCGCCGGCCTCGGCTTCGATACGCACCCGATCACCGTCGTCTTCGAGGATGCGCACGCCACGGCTGGCCATGCGCAATACCAGGGCCTCGACGTCGCGGGTCAGCAGCAGGTTGCTGCCGCCGCCGAGCACCAGCAGCGGCAGGTCGTGTTCCACCGCCAGGGCAAGGCCCTGCATCACTTCCTGGTCGTCGCGGGCTTCGGCGAACAACTGCGCGCGCGCTTCGATGCCGAAGGTATTGAAGGCTTTCAGGGAAACGTCTTTCTGCAAAACCAGGCTCACAGGCGCCCCTTCACTTCCAGCAGCAGGGCGTCGCAGGCCAGCTCGATCAGGTCCAGCACCTGCTCGAAACCGGCCTCGCCGCCGTAATAGGGATCGGGCACCTCGTCCAGCGCGCCGGCGTAGCGGCGCAGGAACAAGTCCAGTTCGGCCGGGCCGGCGCCCCGTCCCAGGCGTTCGAGATGAGCCAGGTTGCTCAGGTCCATGGCCAGGATCAGGTCGAAGTCGGTGAAATCGGCAGTGCTCACCTGGCGCGCACGCAACGCCGACAGGTCATAGCCACGGCGCATGGCAGCGACGCGGGTGCGGGCGTCCGGCGCCTTGCCCACGTGCCAGTCGCCGGTGCCGGCGGAATCGACGGTCACCCGCGCCTCCAGCCCGGCCTCGCGCAGCTTGTGGCGGAATACGCCCTCGGCGGTGGGCGAACGGCAGATGTTGCCCAGGCAGACGAAGAGAACCCGCATCAGCCCCCCAGGATGCGCCTGACGCGCTCCAGGTCCTCGGCGGTGTCCACCCCGGCCTGCGGCGCCTCCAGGGCGTCGGCGACGTGGATGCGCACGCCGTGCCAGAGCGCCCGCAGCTGCTCCAGGCACTCGGTGTCTTCCAGCCAGCACGGGCCCCAGGCGACGAAGTCGCGGAGGAAGCGCGCGCGGTAGGCGTAGATGCCGATGTGGCGACGGTAGGGCACGCCCTGGGGCAGGCCGTCCGGCTCCTTGGCGAAAGCGTCGCGGGCCCAGGGCAGCGGCGCGCGGCTGAAGGTCAGCGCCAGGCCGTTGAGGTCGGTCACCACCTTCACCACGTTCGGGTTGAACAGCGCGCCCAGTTCGTGGATCGGTTCGGCCAGGGTGGCGATGCCGGCTTCCGGGTGGGCCGCCAGGTTGGCCGCCACCTGGTCGATGATGGCCGGCGGGATCAGCGGCTCGTCGCCCTGCACGTTGACCACGATGGCGTCGTCGGCCAGGCCCAGGGCATCGGCCACCTCGGCCAGGCGGTCGGTGCCGGAGTTGTGGTCGACGCGGGTCAGCAGCGCCTCGGCGCCGAAGACGTTGGCCGCTTCGAGGATGTGCGCATCGTCGGTGGCGATAACCACGCGAGATGCGGCGCTCTTGCGCGCCTGCTCCCAGACGTGCTGGACCATGGGCTTGCCGCAGATGTCCTGCAGCGGCTTGCCGGGCAGGCGGGTGGAGGCGAAGCGGGCCGGGATGACGACGGTGAAGGCTTGGCTCATCGCAGGGTCTCGGCTCTCGGTCACTTGTCCAGGCGTTCGTCGACGTTCAGCGTGCGGGCCTCGCCCTCGAGCATCACCGGGATGCCGTCGCGCACCGGGTAGGCCAGGCCGTCGGCCTTGCAGATCAGTTCGGACTTGTCGTCGGTGAGCTTCAGCGGCCCCTTGCACAGCGGGCAGGCGAGGATGTCGAGGAGTTTCGGGTCCATGGCGGAATCCTTGGAAAGCAATGGGTGGCGGCGCCACCCGTCAGCGCGCGATCAGACGCTCGAGCTGGGCGTCGAACCAGGCGACGAAGGCCGGGGATGGCTGCGCGTCGACCGCGAGGTACCACCAGTCGGCGGCGGCGAAGGCCCGGCATTTCACCGCATCCTTCTCGGTCATCAGCAAGGGCAGCGGCGGGCTGAATTGCAGCTGCTCGGCGCTGTAGGCCGCGTGGTCCGGGAAGGCGTGCGGAACAGGCCGCCAGTGTAGCGCCTCGAGCGTCGCGAAGAAACGCCGGGGGTTGCCGATGCCGGCCAGGGCGTGGACCTGCTGGCCCGGCGGGAAGTGCGTCAGGTCGCGGCGCTCGCCGCTGCGCAGGTTGACCAGTGCGCTCGGCCGCAGGACGAAGGAAAAGGCCCCGGCCGGATCGCTGCTGGCGCCGTTGTAGAGCACCGCGTCCACCGACTCCAGGCGCTCGGCCGGCTCGCGCAGGGGGCCGGCCGGCAGGCAGCGGCGGTTACCCAGGCCGCGTGCGGCGTCGATCAGCACCAGTTCCAGGTCGCGGGCCAGGCGGTAGTGCTGCAGGCCGTCGTCGCAGAGGATCAGGTCCAGCGGCTCTTCGGCCAGCAGCGCGCGCACCGCGGCCGGGCGGTCCGGGTCGATGACCAGGGGCACGCCGCAGCGCTGGACGATCATCAGCGGCTCGTCGCCGGCCTGCGCCGCGCTCTGTTCGGCGCGCACCCGCCAGGGCAGGCTCGGCGGCTTGGCGCCGTAGCCGCGGCTGACCACGCCGACCTTGAGGCCGCGGGCGCGGCAGTGCTCGATCAGCCAGAGGATCATCGGCGTCTTGCCGGTGCCGCCGACGGTGACGTTGCCGACCACGATGACCGGCACCGGCGCGCGGTAGGCCTGGCGCCGGCCTTCCAGGTAGTCGGCGCGCTTGCGCAGGGCGATGCGCCGGTACAGCGCCTCCAGCGGGCGCAGCAGGCCGAGGGCCGGGTGGCCCTGGTACCAGGCCTGCAGCAGGCGCTCGGAAAACGCCATCAGGGCTTGGCCGCCGGCTGCGCCTCGACGGTGGTGATGCGCAGGTGGCTGAAGCCGAGCTTGCCGGCGGCGTCCATGGCGGTGACCACCGACTGGTGGGTGGCCTTGCCGTCGGCGGTGATCACCAGCGGCAGGCTGCTGTCGCCGGCGGATTCCTTCTGCATCGCCGCCATCAGGGTGGCGATGTCGCCGTTGACCAGAGTCTGGCCGTTCAGCGCGTAGTGGCCGGCGGCGTCGATGTCCAGTTCCAGCGGCTTGATGTCGGTGGCTTCCGGCGGCGTGCCGCTGACCGCCTCGGGCAGCTCGACCTTCAGCTGCGTCGGCCGGCTGAAGGTGGTGGTGACCACGAAGAACAGCAGCAGGACGAAGATCACGTCGATCAGCGACGCCAGGTTGATGAACACGTCATCGCGGGCGGCGCTGCCGTTTCTGCGGCGGAATTTCACGCTTTGCCATCCTCGGAGAGGTCGACCTCGCGGTCGCCCTGGACCATTTCCACCAGCTTGATCGCTTCCTGCTCCATGGCCACCACCAGCTCATCGACGCGGCGCAGCAGGTAGCGGTGGAAGAACACCGCCGGGATGGCCACGATCAGGCCGGAGGCGGTGGTCACCAGGGCCTTGGAGATGCCGCCGGCGAGCTGCGGGGCGTTGGCCATGCCGTCGCCCATGAAGGCGCTGAAGATCTGGATCATGCCGAACACGGTGCCCAGCAGGCCGAGCAGCGGGGCCATGGCGGCGATGGTGCCGAGGGCGTTGAGGTAGCGCTCCATCTCGTGGATCACCCGGCCGGCGGCCTCCTCGATGCACTCCTTCATGATCTCGCGACCGTGCTTGGAGTTGACCAGGCCGGCGGCGAGCACCTCGCCCAGCGGGGAAGACGCCTTGAGCTCCTTGAGCGCCTGGCTGTTCAGCTTCTTGTCCTTGATCTGCTTCCACACCTGGCCCAGCAGCTGCGGCGGGGCGATGCGGCTGCGGCGCAGGGTCCAGAGTCGTTCGGCGACGATGGCGGTGGCGGCGATGGAGCTCAGAATGATCGGCAGCATCATCCAGCCGCCGGCTTTGACCAGTTCCCACACAGTGGCGAATCCCCTGAAAAAAAGTGGCGACACTCTAGCACAGGGCCCCTGCCCCGCCGACCGTCGCCGTTCTCATTTTTCCCTCCAGAATCCGGCATTTTCGCGCACGCCGCGCAGCGTTCCGCGCTGCCCCAGGAGCACGCGCAGGGCGCCCTCCCGGGCCACATCGTGCACCTTCGTCCCCTGCTCGGCAAAGCGTTGCAGCACCTCGCTGGACGGATGGCCATGGGCGTTGTGGCGCGAGCGGGAAACCAGCGCTGCTCGGGGCGCCAGTTGCCTGACGAAGGCCGCGGAAGAGGCGCTGCGGCTGCCATGGTGGCCGGCCAGCAGCCAGTCGGCGCCGAGCCCAGGATGGCTGGCCAGCCAGGCGGCCTCGCCTGCGGCCGGCAGGTCGCCGGTGAGCAGCAGGCTCTCGCCGCCAGCCTCGACGTGCAGCACGCAGGAGCGGCCGTTGCTGTCCGTCGCATCGGGCCACTGCCAGGTGGAGAAGCGCACGCCGTCCAGCTGCCATGCCTCGTTGCAGCAGGGGCCGGCAGGCAGGCTGTCCGGCAAACGCCCGGGCTCGCCGCTGATGATCCGCGCTACCGGCACGGCCGCCGCCACCGAGCGGGCGCCGCCGGCGTGGTCATTGTCGGCGTGGCTGAGCAGCAGCATATCCAGGCGCTCGATGCCCAGGCCACGGAGAGTCGGCAGCACCGCCACCTCGCCGAGGTCGAACTCGCCCCGGCGCGGTCCGGCGTCGTACAGCCAGGTGTGCTGGCGGGTGCGGATCAGCACGGACAGCCCCTGGCCCACGTCCAGCACCCGCACTTCGGCATGGCCATGGGGCGGCGTAGTGGAATGCGGCCAGAACATCGGCAACAGCAACGCCAGGCCCAGCGGGCGCAGCGGCAGCCCGGCCGGCGCCAGGCACAGCAGCGCGCCGAACAGGGCCAGGGCGATGCTCCAGGCCGGCGGTGCCATGGGATGCCAGGCCGGGGAATACAGCGACAGGCGCCCGAGCAGGCCCAGCAGCACGTCGAGCACGCCACCGGCCAGCCACAGCAGCCCCTCGCCCACCGCCGGCAGCCACAGCAGCAGGCTGCCGACCAGCGCCAGGGGCACCACCAGCAACTCGACACAGGGCACCGCGATCAGGTTCGCCAGCGCGCCGGCGGGACTCAGCGGCAGGCCCAGGGCCAGCAACACCGGTGCCAGGCCGAGAGCCATGAGCCACTGCGCGCGCCCCCAGGCCAGCCAGCCGGCCCCCCGCCCCAGGCGCCCGGCGAAGCCGTAGACGAGCAGCGCCACGGCGGCGAAGGACAGCCAGAAGCCGGGCGTCAGGCTGACCAATGGATCGACCAGCAGCACCACCAGCAGAGCGCCGAGCAGCGGCAGCCAGACGCCCTGGCGACGAAAGTGCAGGCGCCACAGCAGCACCATGCTGAGCATCAGGCAGGCGCGCAATGCCGGCACCTGCAGCCCGGCGATCCAGCCATAGCCCCAGGCGCCAGCCAGTGCGGCGGCACAGGCGCAGGGCAGCCAGGGCACGCGCGCCGGCCAGGCTCCCAGGCGCGCCAGACCCGCCACCAGGGCGTAGAGCAAGCCGCCCAGCAGGGAGATGTGCGAGCCGGAGATCACCATCAGGTGCAGGGTGCCGGTGTCCTGCAGCATGTCCCAGTCGTCCCGGCCCAGGCCGCTGCCGTCGCCGAGGACCAGGGCCACCAGGTAGGCGTTGCGTCCCCGGGCATCCACCGCCAGCAGCCGGTCCTTCCAGGCTTCGCGCCAGGCCATCGGTCCCGTGGCCTCGGCCAGGCGCCGGCCATCCTTGACGCTGCCGGTGGCGCCTATGCCGTCGGCCGCCAGCCAGGCTTCATAGTCGAAACCGAAGTCGTTGGCCAGGCCATGGGGGCGGCGCAGGGTGACCGCCAGGCGCCAGCGCTCCCCGGCCCGCACCTCCGGGCCGCCATACCAGGACACGCGGATGCGCCCGGGCAGGTCCAGGCGCGCCTGGACGTCCTCCAGCTCGAAGCGGACGATGCCATCCGCGGTAGCCGGCAGGCCGGCAACCTGCCCTTCCAGCCACAGCGTCCGCCCATCCAGTTCGGGAGCCAGGCGCCCTTCCCACGAGACATGGGCGAACAGGCAGGCCCAGGCGAAGCCGAGCAGGAAGAGCGCCACCGCGTGATGATTCCGATGCAGGCACAGCAGCGCCATTCCGACCAATGGCAGCAGGGCTGCCAGGGGTGGCAACTGGGGCAGGAAACGCAGCAGCACCAGGCCGCAGGCCAGCGCCATCATCCCTGTGCGCACGGGTTGCCTCCCTGGCAGCGAAGTCCGGTGCACCGCGCCCGGTTACACATGGACATAGTTGGTGAACAGAAGCTGTCATCTAGCTAGGCATAATGGCCGGTGTTCGTCTGCCAGAGATTTCCCCATGCCGCGCCGACTTTTCCAGCGCTACATGCCGGACCCCGAGCTGATCAGGAACCACAAGTCCCTGCGCTGCTTCGGGTCCCTGTTGCACTCGCCCAACCTCTGGCACCTGAATCGAAGGTCGGTATCCCGCGCCATGGGCATGGGCCTGTTCGCCGCCTTCGTGCCCATTCCCCTGCAGATGCTGCTGGCCGCCACGCTGGCGGTGTGGGTGCGCGCCAACCTGCCGATCTCGGTGGGGCTGGTCTGGCTGACCAACCCCATCACCATGCCGCCGGTGTTCTATTGCACCTACAAGATGGGCGCCTGGGTCATGGGCGTGCCGGCGCGCACGCTGCCGGAGAACCTCACCTGGGAATGGATCAGCGGCGAGCTGTCGCTGCTCTGGCAGCCGTTCCTGCTCGGTTCGATCATCTGCGGGCTGCTGGTGGGCCTGCTCGGCTACCTGGCCACCCAGGCCTACTGGCGCTGGTGGATAGGCCGCAGCTGGCGGCGGCGCCAGGCGTTGCGCAATCTGCGGCAGGGGTTGTGAGCCCCCCTTGTCCGCGATAGCCGGAGGTATCGGCGCGGTTCGCGGATGAGATCCGCTCCTACGCTGCCCCACCCATGCCATTCCCCTGTAGGAGCGCGCCCTGCGCGCGAAATCGCGGGCAGGGCCCGCTCCTACAGGTCGCCGGGTGGCACGGCATTCCTCCCCGTAAGCGGACCTTGTCCGCGATAGCCAGAGGTATCGGCGCGATTCGCGGATGAGATCCGCCTACGCTGCCCCACCCATGCCATTCCCGTAGGATGGGTTGAGCGAAGCGATACCCATCACCATGGCCCGACGGGTTTCGCAAGCTCAACCCATCCTGCGAAAAGCAGATCGGCGCAGTCGGCAAGACAGTGCCCCACGAAACGAAGAAGCCGCCCCTCGGGGCGGCTTCGTTCATTCGTAGCGCAGCGCTTCGGCCGGCTGCGTCCTGGCGGCGCGCCAGGCCGGGTACAGCGTGGCGAGGAAGCTCATCAGCAGGGCCGCGCAGCACACCAGCAGCACGTCCGTCACCTGCACGTCGGAGGGCAGGTAGTTGATGAAGTAGACGTCGGAACTGAACACGTGGGTGCCCAGGGCCTTCTCCATCGCCGAGACGATGGCGGTGACGTTGAACGCCGCCAGCACGCCCAGGGTGCCGCCGACCAGGGTGCCGATCACCCCGATCACCGTGCCCTGGACCATGAAGATGGTCATGATCTGCCCCGGCGTGGCGCCCAGGGTGCGGAGGATGGCGATGTCGGTGCGCTTGTCGGCCACCACCATGATCAGCGTGGCGATGATGTTGAAGGCCGCCACCGCGACGATCAGCAGCAGCAGCAGGCCGATCATGGTCTTCTCCATCTTCATGGCGCCGAACAGGCTGCCCTGGGTGTGCGTCCAGTCCACCGAACGGAAGCCCGGCCCCAGGTCGGCGGCGATGCGCTGCCCGACTTCCGGCGCCTGGAACAGGTCCTTCAGGGCGATGCGCACGCTCTGTACCTGGCCCGGCTCCCAGCGCAGCAGGTGCGCGGCGTCGTCGACGTGGACCAGCGCCAGGGTGCCGTCCAGCTCGGCGCCGACCTTGAACACCCCGACCACATTCAACCGCTGCATGCGCGGCGTCACGCCGCCGGCGGCGGAGGTGGACTCGGGAACGATCAGCAGCAGGCTGTCGCCGACGTTGACGCGGAAGCGCCGCGCGGTGATTTGGCCGATCACCACCCCGGACTCGCCGGACTTCAGCGCGTCCAGGCTGCCCTGGACCATGTGCGAGCCGATGATCGAGACCTTCGGCTCCAGGGCCGGGTCGACGCCGTCCACCTCGATCGGCTGCATCATGCCCTTGAACGAGAGCATGCCGTCCAGCTCAGTGTAGGGCACCGCGCCGACCACCTCGCGCTGCTTCGAGGCCTCGGCGGCCACCGCCTGCCAGTCGGCCAGCGGCTTGCCGTCGGCGTTCTGCAGCACGGCGTGGGGCACCATGCCGAGGATGCGCGAGCGCATTTCCTTCTGGAAGCCGTTCATCACCGAGAGCACCACGATCATCGCCAGCACCCCGAGGGTCAGGCCGATCATCGAGGTCAGGGAGATGAAGGAGATGTAGTGGTTGCGCTTCTTGGCCCGGGTGTAGCGGGTGCCGACGAAGATCGATAAGGGTCTGAACATGGCGTCTGCGGCTCGATCAGGCAGCGATCAGGCGGCCGTCCTCCAGGCGCAGCACGCGGTCCATCTGCTGCGCCAGGTGCGGGTCGTGGGTTACCACCAGGAAGGCCGTCTGCAGCGACTGCGACAGTTCGAGCATCAGCTCCTGGATGGAATGCGCGGTGTGCTGGTCGAGGTTGCCGGTGGGTTCGTCGAGCAGCACCAGCTGCGGCTGGTTGACCAGGGCGCGGGCGATGGCCACGCGCTGGCGCTCGCCGCCGGACAGCTCCGACGGCTTGTGCTGCAGGCGCGGCTTCAGGCCCACCCGCTCCAGCAGCGCGGCGGCGCGCTCGCGGGCCTCGGGGATCGGCATGCGGCCGATCAGCAGCGGCATGCAGACGTTCTCCAGGGCGGTGAATTCCGGCAGCAGGTGGTGGAACTGGTAGACGAAGCCCAGCGCGCGGTTGCGCAGCAGGCCGCGCTGCTTCTCGTTGAGCGCCGACAGCTCCTCGCCGGCCAGCCAGACGCTGCCGCTGCTGGGGATGTCGAGGCCGCCGAGCATGTTCAGCAGGGTGCTCTTGCCGGAGCCGGAGCTGCCGACGATGGCCACGCGCTCGCCGGGGAACAGCTCCAGTTGCACGTCGACCAGCACCTCGACCGACTGCGGGCCCTCCTCGTAGCTCTTGCGCAGGTTGCGGCAGCTCAGGACGGTCTTGTCACTCATAACGCAGGGCCTCCGCGGGCTGGGTGCGCGCGGCACGCCAGGCCGGATACAGGGTGGCGAAGAAACTCAGGATCAGCGCGGCGGCGCACACCAGGATCACGTCCTCGCGCATCAGCTGCGAGGGCAGGTAATCGATGAAGTAGACGTCCGAGCTGAGGAATTTGTGGCCGATCAGCTTCTCCAGCAGGGCGATGGCGTCGCTCACCTTGAGCGCCGCGAGCACGCCGAGCACGCCGCCGATCAGGGTGCCGATCACGCCGATCACGCTGCCCTGGACCATGAAGATGGCCATGATCTGCCCCGGCGTGGCGCCCAGGGTGCGGAGGATGGCGATATCCGACTTCTTGTCGGTGACCACCATCACCAGCGTGGAAATGATGTTGAACGCCGCCACCGCGACTATCAGCAGCAGCAGCAGGCCGATCATGGATTTCTCCATCTGGATGGCCTGGTAGAGGTTGCCGTGGGTGCGCGTCCAGTCGCGGGCGTAGAAGTCGTTGCCCTTCAGCGTCTGGGCGATTTCCCAGGCGGTGCGCGGCGCCTGGAACAGGTCGTCGAGCTTCAGGCGCAGGCCCTGGACCTCACCGTCCTTGAAGCGCTGCATGCGCGCGGCGTCCTCGACGTTGGCCAGGGCCACGTAGCCGTCCAGCTCGCCGGCGCCGACGTGGAAGATGCCGGCCACGGTGAATCGCTTCATGCGCGGAAAGATGCCGGCGGGGGTCACCGAGACCTCGGGGGCGACGAAGGTGACCTTGTCGCCGACCTTCACCCCCAGGTTGGCCGCGGCCTTGTCGCCGATGATGATGCCGAACTCGCCGGGCTTGAGGCTGGCCAGGCTGCCCTGCCTGAAGAAGTCGCCGATGATCGAGACCTTGCCTTCCTCGGCCGGGTCCACGGCGTTGATGAGAATCTTCTGCACCACGCCGTTGTTGCTCAGCAGGCCCTGCATCTGGATGAAGGGCGCCACTTCCAGCACGTTGGGGTGCTGCGCCTTGATCTGCGTGGCCAGGCCGCGCCAGTCGTCGATCGGCTGGTAGGCCTCGACGGTGGCGTGCGGCACCATGCCCAGCACCCGGGTGCGCATCTCGTGGTCGAAGCCGTTCATCACCGAGAGCACCACGATCATCACCATGACGCCGAGCGCCAGGCCGATCATGGAAGTCAGGGAGATGAAGGAAACGAAGTGGCTGCGGCGCTTGGCGCGGGTGTAGCGCGTCCCGATATAGACGGAAAGAGGTCTGAACATGTGGGGCCGTTGTCAGGGGATTGGGGCGTCGGTCCGGCCGGCGTCCGCTACCGCGCAAGGGTTTGCGGAGGCCGTTGTGGCGAGCTACGGCGGGCGGCTTTACACTCAGACCATCACTGCCGCCGTGGGTTCGCCATGTCCACTCCAGACGCGGATGACCGCCGCGAATACTACCGTATCGAGGATCACCTCGCACTGGAATTTCGCCCTCTTGCGGAGGACGCGGAGCAGGTGGCGCAAGCGTTACAGGATGATTCGCCGCTGTTCAACCTGCTCGGCGACCTGCACCTGCTGGAAGTGGAGGCGCAGCACCTGCTGCGGCAGATCGCCGAGCGCGACCGCCCCCTGGCCAGCTACCTGAAGCTGCTCGACAAGCGCCTGGACCTGGTGGCCGGCGCCCTCGCCCGCGGGCTGCTGGAGCAGGTCGGCCCGGCGCAGCCGGTGGTCCTCTCCGAGGGCGGCATCGCCTTCATCGCCCCCGAGCCCTTCCACCCCGGGCAGTTGCTGGCGCTGAAGCTGGTGCTGCTGCCCCAGGCCCTGGGCCTGAGCCTGCGCGCGCGGGTCACCCACTGCGAGTCGCGCGGGCTGGGCGAATACGAGATCGGCACCCTGTTCGAGAACATCGAGGAGCCGCAGCGCCAACTGCTGGCCCGGCACATACTGCAGAAACAGGCGGCCGAACGGCGCCAGGCGAAGGACCGCGACGACCCATGAAGGCCCTGCACATCCCCTTCCTGCTGCTGTGCCTGGGCATGGCCCTGCCGGCCGCGGCCGACACCCTGGAAATCCCCGTCGGCGCCCAGGGCGACGCCAGCATCGCTCTGCCCGCCCGCGGCGAGAGCCGGCGCGCAGTGCTGGAGCGCTTCGGCCTGCCCGACGAGGAGCACCCGGCCGTGGGCAGCCCGCCGATCACCCGCTGGGACTACCGCGAATTCAGCGTCTATTTCGAATACGATCACGTGGTCGACGCGGTTCGCGCGCATCGCCCGCAGAACCCGATCCCTTCCTCTCCCAAGGAGCCCCAGTGACTCTCATCTATGGCCATCGCGGCGCCAAAGGCGAAGCGCCGGAAAACACCCTGCCCAGCTTCCAGCGTTGCCTGGAACACGGCGTGACGCGTTGCGAACTGGACCTGCACCTGTCCCGCGACGGCGAACTGATGGTGATCCACGACCCGACGCTCAAGCGCACCACCGGGCGCCGCGGCAAGGTGTCCGAGCAACTGGCCGAGGACCTGATCACCTACGACGCGCGCCAGGGCGGCCCGGGCTGGGTGCGCCCCTGCCCCATCCCGCGGCTGGCCGAGCTGTTCGAGCGCTGCGAGTTCGAGCATTGGCAACTGGAAGTGAAGAGCGCTTCGCGCGAGCGCGCGGCGCGCACCGTGCAGGCCATCCACCAGTTGGTCGGGCGCTTCGGCCTGCGCGAGCGCATCACCGTGACCTCCAGCTCGCGCACCGTGCTGCGCGCGCTGCAGCAGCTGACGCCGGACCTGTCCCGCGGGCTGGTGGCCGAATACGCCTGGCTCGACCCGCTGAAGGTTGCGGCGAACTATGGCTGCGAGCTATTGGCGCTGAACTGGACGCTGTGCACCCCCGAGCGGCTGCTCAAGGCGCAGAAGCAGGGGCTGCACGTGTCGGTGTGGACGGTCAACGAACCGGCGCTGATGCGCCGGCTCGCCGACTTCGGCGTGGACAGCCTGATTACAGACTTTCCCGGTTTGGCCACTGCCACGCTCGGGAATCGCTGAGCGGGTCGCCCCCGGCCGGCTCAGGCCGCCGGTCGGGGTATTTCAGAAAAGCCGGTTGAGGCCGTCGAACGCCGCTACGCGGTAGGCTTCGGCCATGGTCGGGTAGTTGAAGGTGGTGTTGACGAAGTACTTCAGGGTGTTCAGCTCGCCCGGCTGGTTCATGATCGCCTGGCCGATGTGGACGATCTCCGAGGCCTGGTCGCCGAAGCAGTGCACGCCGAGGATTTCCAGGGTCTCGCGGTGGAAGAGGATCTTCAGCATGCCCACCGGCTCGTTGGAGATCTGCGCGCGGGCCATGCCCTTGAAGAACGCCTTGCCCACCTCGTAGGGAATCTTCGCCGCGGTCAGCTCGTGCTCGTTCTTGCCGATGGAGCTGATCTCCGGGATGGTGTAGATGCCGGTGGGCACGTCGTTGACGAAGCGCCAGCTGTCCTGCTCGACGATGTTGCCGGCGGCCGAGCGGCCCTGGTCGTAGGCGGCGCTGGCCAGGCTCGGCCAGCCGATCACGTCGCCGGCGGCATAGATGTTCGACACCGAGGTGCGGTAGTTCTCGTCCACCTCGATCTGGCCGCGGCTGTTGACCTTGATGCCGACGTTCTCCAGGCCCAGGCGGTCGGTGTTGCCGGTACGGCCGTTGCACCACAGCAGGGCGTCGGCCTTGATCTTCTTGCCCGACTTCAAGTGCAGGATCACGCCGTTGTCCAGGCCCTCGACGCGCTCGTACTCCTCGTTGTGGCGCACCAGCACGTTGTTGTTGCGCAGGTGGTAGCTCAGGGCGTCGGAGATTTCGTCGTCGAGGAAGCTCAGCAGTTGGTCGCGGGTGTCGATCAGGTCGACCATCACGCCCAGGCCGCTGAAGATCGAGGCGTACTCGCAGCCGATAACGCCGGCTCCGTAGATGATCAGGCGGCGCGGGGTGTGGCTCAGCGAGAGGATGGTGTCGCTGTCGTAGACCCGCGGGTGGTTGAAGTTGATGTCCGCCGGGCGATAGGGGCGCGAGCCGGTGGCGATGACGAACTGGTCGGCGACCAGGCGCTCCACGGCGCCGCTGGGGGTGACCACCTCGACGGTGCGCTCGTCGACGAAGCTGGCGGTGCCGTTGAACATGTCGATGCGGTTGCGCGCGTAGTAGCCGGTGCGCGAGGAGACCTGCTTGTTGATCACCTTCTCGGCGCTTTTCAGCACGTCGGGGAAGGAGAACCAGCGCGGCTCGCCGATCTGCCGGAACATCGGGTTGGTGTTGAACTCGATGATCTGCTTCACCGAGTGACGCAGCGCCTTGGACGGGATGGTGCCCAGGTGCGTGCAGTTGCCGCCGACCACGCGACGGCTGTCCACCACCGCCAGCTTGCGCCCGTACTTGGAGGCGTTCATCGCCGCCCCCTCGCCCGCCGGGCCCGTGCCGAGAATCACCACGTCGTAGTTGTAGACAGCCATGCGTACTCCTTCAGAACAGGCCGGGGCGCCCCTGTGGCGCTTCCGGCAAAGTCCCGGCGCGCCTGGCGCCGGGAGCGATCGAATCGATGTTGGCAGCTTAGCCGCGCGACAAATTGCTGCACATTAGCGCTTGGTCGTGCGGTAGGCGAATTTTGCCATCACTACATTTGGTGCGGCTTTCATGGCCGCGCCGGATCGGGGAAGAGCTCGGCGAAGCGCGTACTGGCGCGCATGGCGAAGCCCTGCCCCTGGTGCACGACGAACCAGGCGGCCAGCCCGTGCTGCTCGGCGTAGCGGTAGCCCTCGTCCGGGCCCAGCACCATGAGCAGGGTCGACAACCCGTCGGCGTGCAGCGTCGAGCGATCGACCACGGTCACCGCCGCCAGCCTGTGGCGCACCGGCGTGCCGCTGCGCGCGTCGAAGGTGTGCGAGTAGCGCTGCCCACCTTCCTCGAAATAGTTGCGGTAGTCACCCGAGGTCGAGACCCCGTAGCCGTCCACCGCAAGCGAGCGCGCCACACTGCGCTCGCGTTCACCGCTGGGCACCTCCAGCGCCACCCGCCAGGGCGAGCCGTCGGGCTTGTGGCCCACGGCCTTGAGTTCGCCGGTGATCTCCACCAGGTAATTCTTCACACCCAGCTCGGCCAGGCGCTGGCTGACGCGGTCCACCGCGTAGCCGGCGACGATGCTGTCGAAGTCCAGCTGCGCCGCCACGTCCTTGCACACCAGGCTGCCGTCCACCCGCACATGACGATAGCCGACGCGCGCCCGCTCGCGCTCCAGCGCCTCGGGCGCCGGCACCAGCTCGCCGCGGGACTGCGGGCCGAAGCCCCAGAGATTCATCAGCGGCTCGACGCTGAGGTCGAAGGCGCCGGCACTGGCCTCGGACAGCTCGTTGCCGTAGCGCAGCAGTTCCACCAGCTCGGTCGGCATGGCCTGGCAGGCGCCGGCCGGCAGGGCGTTGAAGCGCGAGACCTCGGAGTCGTCGCGGTAGGTGGAGAACTGCCGGTCGAGTTCGCCGAGAATGCCCTCGACCTCCGCCTGCAGGCGCTGCGGCGCGGGGCTCTGCGCCGTCGGCAGGTACTGCACGGAATAGCTGCTGCCCATGGTCGGGCCGCCGAAGCGCTCGACACGCTCACCGCAACCGGCCAACGCCAACAGCCCCAAGCACAGCCAGATGCCTCGCAACGCACCACCTCCATTCCCCTGCCCCGGCACGGGCGGCGCACATTCTACCGGAAACGGCGGGGCTTACTGTTGCCCAGGCGGTAAAGGTTCGTTGACCGAATCGCCGCCCTGCAGCGGCGCGCCGCCGCCCAGGGCCTTGTACAGCGCCACCAGGTCCAGGCGCAGCTGGCCGTCGCTGTCCACCAGGTCGCGGCGCGCCTGCAGGTAGTTGCGCTGGGCGTCCAGCTCCACCAGGAAATCGGTCATGCCGCCGGCGTAGCGCGCCTTGGCCATGTCGTAGGCCTGCCCGGCGCTGTTCAGCCGCGCCTGCAACTGGGCATTGCGCTGGCGCTCGGCGCCGTAGCCGCTGAGGGCGTCGTCCACTTCCTGCCAGGCCTTGAGCACGGTCTGCTGGTAGTTCACCGCGGCTTCCTGCTGCTCCAGCTTGCGCAGGGTCACCTGGGAGCGGCGCCGGCCGTTGTCGAAGATCGGTACGCTCAGGCTCGGCCCCACCGCCCACTGGCGGCTGCCCCAGTCGGAGAGGTCGCCGCTCTCGAAGGAGGAATAGCCGAAGCTGGCGCCCAGGCGGATGCTCGGGTACAGCTCGGCCACCGCCACCCCGATGTTGGCCGTGGCGGCGTGCAATTGCGCTTCGGCGGCGCGGATGTCCGGGCGCCGGCGCGCCACTTCCGAGGGCAGGCCGGGGCTGAGGTCGGGCAAGACGGCGGGTTGCGCGGGCGGCGTCTTCAGCTGCGCCTGCAGCTCGCCCGGCTGCGCGCCGACCAGCACGCCGAGCTGGTTGATCGCCTGGCCCTCGGCCGCCTGCAGTTGCGGCAGGCGCGAGCGCAGCTCTTCCAGTTGGCTGCGCTGGCGCACCAGGTCGAAGTCGTCCACCAGGCCGCCGTCGGCGCGGGCCTGCACCAGTTCCAGGGATTCCTCGGTGGCGCGCAGGTCTTCCTGGGTCACGGCGATCTGCTGCTGCACCCGGCGCAGCTCGAAGTAGCCGCGCGCCACCTCGCTGGCGACCAGCAGCCGCGCCTGTTCCAGCAAGGCGCGCTGCTGCTCGACGCGGGCGTCGGCGGCCTCGATGGAGCGGCGCACGCGGCCCCAGAAGTCGATTTCCCAGGAGGCGTCGAAGCCGGCTTCGTAGAGGGTGAAGGGCTGGGCCAGGGTCTTCGCCAGTTCGTCGCTGTCGCCCGGCGCCAGGCTGGAGATCATCCGCGCGCTGGCGCCACGCTCGCTCTGCCGTTGGCGCTGCACGTCGGCCTTGCCGTCGACGTTCACCCCGCGCTGGGCAGCGACCATTTGCCGCTGCATGCGCGCCTGGGCGAAGCGCAGCGCGGCGCTCTGCAGGTCCGGGCTGGCCGCCGTGGCGCGGCGCTGCAGGTAGTCCAGCGCCGGGTCGGCGAACTGCGTCCACCACTGCGCGGGGATGGCCTGGCCGCCCTGCCCCGCGCTCAGCAGCGCGGCATCGCCGGCATGGGCCGCGCGCCAGTCGGCCGGGGCCTGCGGCTGCGGCGCCTGGTAGTCCGGCCCCACCGCGCAGGCGCCCAGCGCCAGCAGCAGCGGCAGGAGGAAGTAGGGATTGGGCGACGACGGCATGGCGGCCTCCGGTCAGGCGAGTCGATTGCGGAACAGCCAGGCGGACAGCGGCAGGGTCACGCTCGCCACCACCAGCATCGGCAACAGGTCATGGGCCACCTCGAACAGGCTGGCGCCTTCCAGGTAGATGCGCTGGATCAGGTCGATGGCGAAGCGCAGCGGGTTGATGTAGGTGGCCATCTGCAGCGCCTCGGGCATGTTGCGCACCGGCGTGGCCAGGCCCGAGAGCAGCATGATCGGCATGATCAGCACGAAGGTGTAGAGCATCGCCTGCTGCATGTTCAGCGACACCGCCGAGATCGACAGGCCCAGGCCGACGCAGGAGACCATGAACACCAGCAGCCCGCCGTAGAAATCCAGCAGCGAGCCGGCCATGGGGATGCGGAACCAGTACAGCGCCATCAGCAGCACCAGCGACGCCTGCACCAGGCCGATGAGGATCGGCGGCAGGGCCTTGCCGAGCATGATCTCCATGGGCGAATAGGGCGTGACCAGCAGTTGGTCGAAGGTGCCCTGCTCGCGCTCGCGGGCCACCGAGAGCGCGCTGAGCATCAGCGTCTGCAGCATGCTCAGCGAGGCGATAAGCGCCGGGATCAGCGGCCAGCGCGTCTCCAGGTTGGGGTTGTACCAGGCGCGGGTGACCACGCTGACCGGCGCCTGGGCCAGACCGCGCTCGCGGTTGAAGTCGTTGACCACACTGGCCAGCCCGGCCGCCGCGGCGCCGGCGGTGGTGGAGTTGCGCCCGTCGAGGATCACCTGCAGCGGCGCCGGCTCGCCGCGGGTCAGGCGCGTCTCGAAGTCGGCGGGAATCTGGATCACCAGCAGCGCCTTCTCGGCGTCGATCACGCTGGCGATGTCGCGCGGCGCGCGCAGGGTCGCCACGCGGTGGAAGATGCCGCTGCCGTCCAGGCGGTTGGCCAGGCGCTGGGACGACTCGCTGTGGCTCTGGTCGAGCAGCGCGTAGGGCGCGTCGTTGAGGTCGAAGGTCACCGCGTAGCCGAACAGCAGGCTCTGCATTAGCACCGGCGCCAGCAGCACGATGCGGTTGGCCGGGTCCTTGAGGATCACCAGCAGCTCCTTGCGCCAGAGATTGGCCAGGCGGCGCAGCAGTTCGACGAAGGCGCCCATCTCAGTCCAGCCTCTTGCGCGTGGCCAACTGCGCCAGGCCCAGCAGGACCACGGCGTAGCCGGCGAGGATCAGGCAGTTGCGGATGATCAGCGGCCAGAAGTCGCCGGCCAGGAACAGCGACTTCACCAGCTCCATGAAGTAGGTGGCCGGCAGCAGGTTGCCGATCACCCGCACGGCGGTGGGCACGTTGCGCAGGTCGAAGATGAAGCCCGAGAGCATCATCGCCGGGAGGAAGCTGGCGAGCAGGGAAATCTGGCTGGCGAGGAACTGGTTCTTGGTCACCGCCGAGATCAGCAGGCCGATGCCCAGGGCGACGAACAGGTAGAGCATGGAGCTGACCAGCAGCGCCAGCAACGAGCCGTACATGGGCACGTGGAACAGCAGGCGCGCCGCCAGCAGGCACAGCGCCAGGCCCAGCAGGCCGACCAGGAAGCAGGGGATGATCTTCGCCAGGAGGATTTCCACCGAGCGCACCGGGGTGACGAACAGCGCCTCCAGGGTGCCGCGCTCCCATTCGCGGGCCATCACCAGCGCGGTGAGGAAGGCGCCCACCAGGGTCATGATCAGCACGATCAGCCCTGGCACCAGGTACCAGGTGCTGGTGTTGGCGGCGTTGAACCACATGCGCTGCTCGATGCGCACGCCGCCGGATTGCAGCCCGGCGTTGCGCGCCGCCTGTTTCTCACCCCACAGCGCCAGGGCCTGGTTGAGGTAGTTGCTCACCCCCGAGGCGCGGGTGGCGTCGGAGCCCTGCACCAGCACCAGCACCTGGGCGTTGCCGTCCTGCAGGCGGCGGCTGAAGTCGGCGGGCAGGTAGACCAGGGCGTCGGCCTGGCGCGACTCCAGCATCCGCCGGCCCTCCTCGAAGGACTTCAGCGGCAGCGGCCGCAGGTATTCCGAGTCGCTGATGCTGGCGAGCAGGTCGCGGGCCTGCGGCGCCGGGTCGTCCTGCACCACCGCCACCAGGCTGTGGCGCACGTCCAGCGACAGGCCGTAGCCGAAGATCAGGATCAGCGCGATGGGCAGGCCGATGCCGATCATCAGGTTGCTGTGGTCGCGCAGCAGTTGGCGCACTTCCTTGCGCGTCAGCGACAGCAGCCGGCGCCAGAACGAACCGCTCATGCGCGCGCCTCCTGCTGGTGCTGGCGGGCCTGCTCGACGATCTCGATGAAGGCCTGCTCCATGTTCAGCGAGCTACCCTGGCCGCCGGCCTGCTCGCGCACCTGCTGCGGCGTGCCCATGGCGAGGATGCGCCCGGCGTCCTGGATGACGATGCGGTCGCAATACTCGGCCTCTTCCATGAAGTGGGTGGTGATGATGATGGTGGTGCCGCCGGCCGCCAGCGCCGTGATGCGCTGCCAGAAACCGCGCCGGGCCAGGGGGTCGGCGCCGCTGGTGGGTTCGTCGAGGAAGAGGATTTCCGGCTCGTGGAGCAGGCCCACGGCCATGGCCAGGCGCTGCTTGTAGCCGCCGGGCAGCTGGCCGCTGGGCTCGCCCTCGTGGCCGGAAAGGTCGAACTGCCGCGACACCTCGTCCATGCGCCGCCCCAGTTGCCTGCCGGCCAGGCCGTAGGCGCCGCCGAAGAACTGCAGGTTCTCGCGCACCGAGAGATTGCCGTACAGCGAGAACTTCTGCGACACGTAGCCGATGCGCCGGCGCGCCTGGGCGCGGGCGTGGCGCAGGTTGACGCCCGCCACCTGCAGGCTGCCGGACGACGCCGGCAGCAGCCCGCAGAGCATGCGGAAGGTGGTGGTCTTGCCGGCGCCGTTGGGGCCCAGCAGGCCGAAGATTTCGCCGCGGGCCACGCTGAAACTGGTGCGGTCCACCGCGGTGAAGTCGCCGAACTTGCGCACCAGGTCCTTCACTTCGATCACCGCCTCGCCGTTGCCGGAAGTACCGCCCGGCGCGGCGGCCTTGAGCGCCTCGGTATCCACCTGCTCGGCGCCGCTCCTGGCCCGCAGCAGGACCATGAAGCCGTCCTCCAGGCGCGCGTCCACCTCGCGCACCGGGGCGCCGTCGAGCAGTTCGTCCAGGCGCTTTTCATCGGCATCGCGCTGGCGGATGAAGCGCACCTCGCCGCCCTGGGGCACCGCGTCGATGATGTTCTGCGGATCGTCCAGCAGCCGCGCCTGCAGCTTGCGCGCCGGCTCGCCGACCGGCGGCACGGCGATGCGGCAGAGACCATCGGCGTGGCGGCGGATGTCCTCGGGCAGGCCCTGGGCCAGCAACTGGCCCTGGTGCAGCAGGTACACCTCGGAGCAGCGCTCGGCTTCGTCCATGTAGGAGGTGGTCAGCAGCACGCTGAGACTCTCCTCCTCCACCAACTGCTGGACGATTTCCCACAGCTCGCGGCGCGACAGCGGGTCGACGCCCACGGTCGGCTCGTCCAGCAACAGCAGTTGCGGCGAGCGCACCAGGGTGCAGGCCAGGCCGAGCTTCTGCTTCATGCCGCCGGACAGCTTGCCCGCAGGGCGGTCGGTGAAGCGTCCCAGGTCGGTCATCGCCAGCAGGCGCTCGAAGCGCTGGCGGCGCTGCTGCGCGCCGACGCCATGGAGGTCGGCGTAGAGATCGAGGTTTTCCTGCACGCTCAGGTCTTCGTAGAGGCCGAAGCGCTGCGGCATGTAGCTGATCAGGTCCTGCACGCGCTGCGGGTGCGCCTTGACGTCGATGCCGAGCACCTCCAGCTCGCCGCCGTCGGCGCGCAGCAACCCGGCCACCAGGCGCAGGAAGGTGGTCTTGCCGGCGCCGTCCGGGCCAACCAGCGCGGTCAGCGCGCCCTTGCGCACCTGCAGGTCGAGGCCGTGCAAGGCCTGCACGATCTGCCCGGATTCCTTGACCAGGAACTGCCTGGCGACGCCGCGGGCGTCTATCACCAGGTCCATCAGTCGGCCTTCCCGTCGCGCACCTGGTCGCCCTCGGCGATGCGCACCGTGGCCGGCATGCCCAGGCGCAGGCGGTTGTCCTTGTCCTCGACTATCACCCGCACCTCGTAGACCAGCGCGGTGCGCAGCTCCTCGGTCTGCACGGCCTTGGGGGTGAACTCGGCGACGTCGGAGATGTAACCGACGCGCCCCTGCACCGGCTGCTGCGGATGGCTGTCGGTGCTGACGCTGGCGCGCATGCCCGGCTTGATGTGGCCGAGCTGGGTTTCGTTGACGTACACCCGCACCCACTTCGGATCGGTGATGGCCAGGGCGTAGACCGCGCGCTGCGGCGAAGCCATGTCGCCCGGCTCCAGCAGGCGCGAGCGCACCGTGGCGTCCTGCGGGGCGCGCAGCTGGGTTTCGTCGAGGTTGTGCTGCAGCAGCGCGAGCTGGGCGCGGGCGCCTTGCAGCTGGGCCTCGGCCTGGGCGATGTCCTCGGCGCGCGGGCCGATCTTCGCCAGGCGCAGGGCCTTTTGCGCATCCTCCAGCCGGGCCTGGTCGACCTTCAGCTGGGCGCTGGCGTTGTCCAGGTCCTGCTGGCTGACCGCGCGCCCGCCGGGGCTGTTGGCGCGGATGCCCTGCAGGCGGCGCAGCTGGATGCCGGCCAGTTCGACCTGGGCCCTGGCGCCGTCCACCTGGGCCTTGGCGCGGTCGATGTCCTCGGGGCGCGAGCCGTTGTGCAGGCGCAGGACGTTGGCTTCCTGGGCGGCGATCTGCGCCTTGGCCTGGTCGATCTGCAGCTTCAGGGTGCGGCTGTCGAGGCTGGCCAGGACCTGCCCGGCCTTGACCGCGTCGCCCTCCTCCACGCGCATCTCGGCGATGCGCTCGCTGCCGGTGAAGGCCAGGGACACCTGGCGGATGTCGACGTTGCCGTAGAGCACCAGGTCGCCGCCCTGCTCGGCCTTCGAGTGGAAGTAGTACCAGGCCCCCAGGCCCGCTACGGCGAGCAGCAGCAGGACAACGACGAGCTTCTTGCGCATGATGACGACCCGCTATCGGTTGACGACAAGGGGCAAGCATAGACAACGAATTCAAATTTGAATTTGATCTAGCCCGGCTCTAGTCTGCACAGACTCCCATCCAGCAGGGTGCAAGCATGCCTGGACCACCCCGCAAGGCTCGCCAGGAGCCGCCCCGCGCGCCGCGCCAGGACGGCGAAGCCACTCGTCGCCGGATACTCCTGGCGGCCGGCGAACTGTTCGCCGAGCGTGGCTACACCGACACCACCAGCAAGGCCATCTGCCAGCGCGCGCAGTGCAACATGGCCGCGGTGAACTACCACTTCGGCAGCCGCGACGGCCTCTACCGCGCGGTGCTGCAGGACATGCACAAGCACCTGATCGGCTACGACCAGCTCGAACGACTGACCTGCGGCCAGCGCCCGCCCCGCGACAAGCTCGCCGACCTGATCGCGGCACTGACCCTCAACGTTGCCAACGGCCAGCGCTGGCAGGCGCGCCTGTGGGCCCGCGAGCTGCTGACGCCCTCGCCCTTCCTCTCCGAACTCATCGACCGGGAGGCCATGCCCAAGGTGCGCCTGGTGCTGGCGCTGCTCGGCGAGGTCACCGGCATCCCCGCCCAGGAGCCGGCGCTGCTGCGTTGCCTGTTCAGCGTGATAGCGCCCTACCTGACGCTGCAGGTGATCAGCCGGGAAATCCCCACGCCGCTGACCGGCCTGTTCGAACAGCCGCCGGAAGACCTCGCCCGCCACCTGCAGCTGTTCGCCCAGGCGGGGCTGGAGGCGGTGGCGCGGGATTACCGCGACGGGCGGCTGTAGTACGGCGCTGGCCGGCCTACAGCGTCGCCGGTGGGGCCCATCCTACGGGTGGGAACGCCATGTCTCCGGGCAATCTGTAGGAGCGGACCTTGTCCGCGATAGCCGGAGGTATCGGCGCGGTTCGCTGCCCCACCCACGCCATTCCCCCGTAGGATGGGTTGAGCGAAGCGATACCCATCGCCATGGCGGGTCGGGCCCGGAGTGCCCGGGAACAGGTGACCCGGAACGCGCCTGGAATCACGGTCAAACGGCGGATAACGCCGTAGGCGTTATGCGCCCTACGCAATGCCCAACCATGACGTAGGGCGCATGACCGTTCGCGGTTATCCGCCGCCGCAAACAAAAAGGCCGCACCCCGGTAGGAATGCGGCCCTTTCTCGTCCAGCGCCGGCGGGATCAGGCGGTAGCCCGTGCCTCGCCCTTGCGCTTGAGCAGGTAGCAGATGCCCATCAGCACCACCCATACCGGGATGGCGTACACCGACACGTCGATGCCCGGGATCTGCAGCATGATGCCGAGGATGAACACCACGAAGGCCAGGCACAGCCAGTTGCCGAACGGGTACCACAGGGCGCGGAAGCTGGTGCGCACGCCCTCGCGGTTCTTCGCGCGGCGGAACATCAGGTGGGCCAGGCTGATCATCGCCCAGTTGATCACCAGCGCCGCCACCACCAGCGACATCAGCAGCTCCAGCGCCTGGTGCGGGATCACGTAGTTGACCACCACGCAGGCCAGGGTGATGAAGGCCGAGACGCCGATGGCCAGCAGCGGCACGCCGCGATCGTCGACCTTGGCGAAGGCGCGCGGGGCGTCGCCCTGCTCGGCCAGGCCGAAGAGCATGCGGCTGTTGCAGTACACGCAGCTGTTGTAGACCGACAGCGCCGCGGTCAGCACCACGAAGTTCAGCACGTTGGCCGCGACATCACTGCCCAGCAGCGAGAACACCTTGACGAAGGGGCTGCCGCTGTACGGGTCGCCGGAGCTGTTGATGCTCTGCAGCAGCGCGTCCCACGGGTACAGCGAGAGCAGCACGGCCAGGGCGCCGATGTAGAAGATCAGGATGCGGTAGATCACCTGGTTGATCGCCTTGGGGATCACCTTCTTCGGCTCCGCCGCTTCGGCCGCGGTGATGCCCACCAGCTCCAGGCCGCCGAAGGAGAACATGATGATCGCCAGGACCATCACCAGGCCGGAAATGCCGTTGGGGAAGAAGCCGCCGTGGCTCCACAGGTTGCTCACCGAGGCCTGCGGGCCGCCGTGGCCGCTGGCCAGCAGCCAGATGCCGAGCAGGATCATGCCGATGATGGCGGCGACCTTGATGATGGCGAACCAGAACTCGGTCTCGCCGAAGGCCTTCACGTTGAACAGGTTGATGGCGTTGATCAGCACGAAGAAGATCGCCGCCGTGGCCCAGGTGGGGAACTCCGGCCACCAGAACTGGATGTACTTGCCGACCGCCGTGAGTTCCGACATGCCGACCAGGATGTACAGCACCCAGTAGTTCCAGCCGGACATGAAGCCGGCGAAGCCGCCCCAGTACTTGTGGGCGAAGTGGCTGAAGGAACCGGCGACCGGTTCCTCGACGATCATCTCGCCGAGCTGGCGCATGATCAGGAAGGCGATGAAGCCGCCGATGGCGTAGCCGAGGATCATCGACGGGCCGGCGGATTGCAGTACACCGGCCGAGCCCAGGAACAGGCCGGTACCGATGGCGCCACCCAGGGCGATCAGCTGGATGTGGCGGTTCTTCAGGCCACGCTTGAGCGAGCCTTCATGCAGATGGGGGTGTCCATCCATTGCGGGGTTCCTCGGTAGAGGGGTTGGCATTTTTATCGTTATGGTGCGCGGGTAAGCGCGAAGACTAACGAAAAACGGGAGCCCGAGAGCTCCCGTTTTCGATTTTCAGGCCTGGCTTAGCGCGGGAAGGCCGGCGGGTTGACCCCAGCCATCTCTTCCATCACGCGGACCACCTGGCAGCTGTAGCCGAACTCGTTGTCGTACCACACGTACAGCACGACGCGGTTGTCGTTGCAGATGGTGGCTTCGGCATCGACCACGCCGGCGTGGCGGGAGCCGACGAAGTCGGTGGAGACCACTTCCTGCGAGCTGACGAAGTCGATCTGCTTCTGCAGGTCCGAGTGCATGGCCATCTGGCGCAGGTACTCGTTGATCTCCTCGCGGGAGGTCGACTTGTTCAGGTTCAGGTTGAGGATGGCCATGGACACGTTCGGGGTGGGAACGCGGATGGCGTTGCCGGTCAGCTTGCCCTTGAGCACCGGCAGGGCCTTGGCGGCGGCGGTGGCGGCACCGGTCTCGGTGATCACCATGTTCAGCGGAGCGCTGCGGCCGCGGCGGCTGCCCTTGTGGAAGTTGTCGATCAGGTTCTGGTCGTTGGTGTACGAGTGAACGGTTTCGACGTGGCCGTTGACGATGCCGTACTGGTCATCGACTGCCTTGAGCACCGGCACGATAGCGTTGGTGGTGCAGGAGGCGGCGGAGACGATCTTGTCGTCGGCGGTGATGTCGCCATGGTTGATGCCATGGACGATGTTCTTCAGCGCGCCCTTGCCCGGAGCGGTGAGGATCACGCGGTCGACGCCCGGGCACTTCAGGTGCTGGCCGAGGCCGTCGGCGTCGCGCCACTTGCCGGTGTTGTCGACCAGCAGGGCGTTCTTGATGCCGTACTGGGTGTAGTCCACCGAGGACGGATCGTTGGAGTAGATCACCTGGATCAGGTTGCCGTTGGCGGTGATGGTGTTGTTGGCCTCATCGATGGTGATGGTGCCGTCGAACTTGCCATGCACGGAGTCGCGGCGCAGCAGGCTGGCGCGCTTGACCAGGTCGTTCTCGGCGCCCTTGCGCACGACGATGGCGCGCAGGCGCAGGCCGTCGCCGCCACCGGTCTTCTCGATGAGGATGCGCGCCAGCAGGCGGCCGATGCGGCCGAAGCCGTACAGCACGACGTCGGTGCCTTCGCGGGCGGCGCCGTTCTGCTTGCCGACCACGTCGGCCAGCTCGTCCTTGGTGAACTGCTCGATGCTGCGGCCGTTACCCTCGGCCTTGAACTTGGCGACCATCTTGCCCAGGTCGACCGAGGCGGCGCCGAGTTTCAGCTCGCTCATGGCCTTGAGGACGGGGAAGGTGTCGTGAACCGACAGCTCGGCTTCGTCGGCCAGGCGGTGGCGGGCGAAACGGTGCGCCTTGAGAATGTCGATCACCGAACGGTTGATCAGGCCACGGCCGTAGATCGAGGTCACCACGTTGTTGTTGCGGTAGAGCTGGCCGATCAGCGGAATCATGGCTTCCGCGAGGGCTTCACGATCGATCCACTCACCGAGACACTGGTCGGGCTTCTGATTCACGGGCATTACCTTCCACATGTAGGAGAAGAAAAAAGGGGCTACATTATGACGGTGCAGGCCATCGCCGGCAATCTGCAGCGCTGCAAAGACTGACAGCCGTCAATCGGGATAGTTACAATCCACCCGGTCAAATTTCCGACCGGAGCCCGCTACGCCCGTGTCCGTATTGCGTATTCCCGCCTTGCCGGCCGCGGCCGGCAAGCAAACCTGGGGCAACCTGCCCGGCGCCGCCCTGAGCCTGGCGGTGGCCGAGGCCGCCGCCCGGGCCAGCCGTTTCACCCTGCTGCTGACCACCGACAGCCAGAGCGCCGAGCGCCTGGAACAGGAGCTGCGTTTCTTCGCCCCGGACCTGCCGGTATTGCAGTTGCCGGACTGGGAAACCCTGCCCTACGACGTGTTCTCGCCGCACCAGGACATCATTTCCCAGCGCGTCGCCACCCTCTACCAGTTGCCCGAGCTGCGCCGCGGCGTGCTGGTGGCGCCCATCGCCACCGCCCTGCATCGCCTGGCGCCGGTGAAGTTCCTGCTGGGCGGCAGCCTGGTGCTGGACATCGGCCAGAAGCTCGACGTCGAGCAGATGCGCCTGCGCCTGGAAGCCGCCGGCTACCGCTGCGTGGACACCGTCTACGAACACGGCGAGTTCGCCGTGCGCGGCGCGCTCATCGACCTGTTCCCGATGGGCAGCGAGCTGCCCTACCGCATCGACCTGTTCGACGACGAGATCGAGACGCTGCGCACCTTCGACCCGGAGAACCAGCGCTCCATCGACAAGGTGCAGAGCATCCGCCTGCTGCCGGCGCGCGAGTTCCCCCTGCGCAAGGAGGCGGTCACCGGCTTCCGCGGGCGCTTCCGCGAGCGTTTCGACGTCGACTACCGGCGCTGCCCGATCTACCAGGACCTGGCCAGCGGCCTGACCCCGGCCGGCATCGAGTACTACCTGCCGCTGTTCTTCGAGGAGGGCGAGACCTCCACCCTGTTCGACTACCTGCCCCAGGACACCCAGGTGTTCTCCCTGCCGGGCATCGAGCAGGCCGCCGAGCAGTTCTGGAACGACGTGCGCAGCCGCTACGAGGACCGCCGCTACGACCCCGAGCGGCCGCTGCTGCCGCCGGCCGAGCTGTTCCTGCCAGTGGAGGACTGCTTCGCCCGCCTGAAGAGCTGGCCGCGCGTGGTGGTCAGCGCCGAGCCGGTCGAGCCGGGCGTGGGCCGCGAGAGCTTCCCCGCCGAGCCCCTGCCGGACCTGGCCATCGAGGCCAAGGCCAGCGAGCCGCTGGCCCGGCTGCGCCGCTTCATCGAGGAATTCCCCGGGCGCATCCTGTTCAGCGCCGAATCCGCCGGGCGCCGCGAGGTGCTGCTGGAACTGCTGGCGCGGCTGAAGCTGCGCCCCGGCGAAGTCGACGGCTGGCCGGCCTTCCTCGCCCAGCCCGAGCGCCTGGCCATCACCATCGCGCCGCTGGACGACGGCCTGCTGCTGAGCGGCGAAGTCGCGCTGATCGCCGAGAGCCCGCTGTTCGGCCAGCGCGTGATGCAGCGCCGGCGCCGCGAGAAGACCCGCGACGGCGGCGAGAACGTCATCAAGAACCTCACCGAGCTGCGCGAAGGCGCGCCGGTGGTGCACATCGACCACGGCGTCGGCCGCTACATGGGCCTGATCACCCTGGAGATCGACGGGCAGAACGCCGAGTTCCTGGCCCTGGAGTACGCCGACGAGGCCAAGCTCTACGTGCCGGTGGCCAACCTGCACCTGATCGCCCGCTACACCGGCAGCGACGACGCCCTGGCGCCGCTGCACAAGCTCGGCTCCGAGGCCTGGCAGAAGGCCAAGCGCAAGGCCGCCGAGCAGGTCCGCGACGTCGCCGCCGAACTGCTCGACATCTACGCCCGCCGCGCCGCGCGCAAGGGCTACGCATTCAAGGACCCGCAGGCCGACTACGCCACCTTCTCCGCCGGCTTCCCCTTCGAGGAGACACCGGACCAGCAGGCGGCCATCGACGCTGTGGTGGCCGACATGCTCGCCGACAAGCCGATGGACCGCCTGGTGTGCGGCGACGTCGGCTTCGGCAAGACCGAGGTAGCCATGCGCGCCGCCTTCGTCGCCGTGCACAGCGGCAAGCAGGTAGCGGTGCTGGTGCCTACCACCCTGCTAGCCCAGCAACACTACAACAGCTTCCGCGACCGCTTCGCCGACTGGCCGGTGACGGTGGAGGTGATGAGCCGCTTCAAGACCGCCAAGGAAGTCGAAGGCGCGGTCGGCCAGCTCGCCGAAGGCAAGGTGGACATCGTCATCGGCACCCACAAGCTGCTGCAGGAGGACGTGCGCTTCAAGAACCTCGGCCTGGTCATCATCGACGAGGAACACCGCTTCGGCGTGCGCCAGAAGGAGCAGCTCAAGGCCCTGCGCAGCGAGGTGGACATCCTCACCCTCACCGCCACGCCGATCCCGCGCACCCTGAACATGGCCGTGGCCGGCATGCGCGACCTGTCGATCATCGCCACGCCGCCGGCGCGCCGCCTGTCGGTGCGCACCTTCGTCATGGAGCAGCAGAACGCGGTGATCAAGGAGGCGCTGCTGCGCGAGCTGCTGCGCGGCGGCCAGGTCTACTACCTGCACAACGAGGTGAAAAGCATCGAGAAGTGCGCCCGCGACCTGGCCGAACTGGTGCCCGAGGCGCGCATCGGCATCGGTCACGGGCAGATGCACGAACGCGATCTGGAACGAGTGATGAGCGACTTCTACCACAAGCGCTTCAACGTGCTGGTGGCCTCGACCATCATCGAGACCGGCATCGACGTGCCCAGCGCCAACACCATCCTCATCGAGCGCGCCGACAAGTTCGGCCTGGCCCAGCTGCACCAGTTGCGCGGGCGCGTCGGCCGCAGCCACCACCAGGCCTACGCCTACCTGCTGACGCCGCCGCGCAAGCAGATGACGCCCGACGCCGAGAAACGCCTGGAGGCCATCGCCAACGCCCAGGACCTGGGCGCCGGCTTCGTCCTGGCCACCCACGACCTGGAAATCCGCGGCGCCGGCGAGCTGCTCGGCGAAGGCCAGAGCGGGCAGATCCAGGCGGTGGGCTTCACCCTCTACATGGAAATGCTCGAACGCGCGGTGAAAGCCATCCGCAAGGGCGAGCAGCCCAACCTGGAGCAGCCCCTGGGCGGCGGCCCGGACATCAACCTGCGGGTGCCGGCGCTGATCCCCGAGGACTACCTGCCCGACGTGCACGCCCGGCTGATCCTCTACAAGCGCATCGCCAACCAGCTGGACGAGGACGGCCTGCGCGAACTGCAGGTGGAGATGATCGACCGCTTCGGCCTGCTGCCGGAGCCGGCGAAGAACCTGGTGCGTCTGACGCTCCTGAAACTGCAGGCGGAGAAGCTCGGCATCGTCAAGGTGGATGCCGGCCCCCAGGGAGGCCGGGTAGAATTCGCCGCCGATACCTGCGTCGACCCACTGGTGCTGATCAAGCTGATCCAGAGCCAGCCGAACCGCTACAAGTTCGAAGGCGCGACCCTGTTCAAGTTCCAGGTGCCCATGGAGCGCCCGGAAGAACGCTTCAACACCCTCGAGGCGCTGTTCGAGCGCCTCGCGCCCAACGCATCCTGAAAGGACCAGTATGTTCCGCTACCTGCCGCTGCTGCTTGCCCTTATCGCCCCGGCGAGCTTCGCCGACGACCTCTACCAGGTCGAACTGATCCTGTTCCAGCAGGAAGGCGACGTCGTCTACTCCAGCCAGCCGGCGCCCGACGACTGGGCCAAGGGCGCCCAGCCGCTGGGCGAGGACGCCCGCCGGCCGACGGCGATGGACGCCCAGGCCAACAAGCTGGCCCAGGCCCAGGGCTACCACGTGCTGATGCACAAGGCCTGGAAACAGTCCATCGGCGACACGCCGGTGAAGATCGCCCTCAGCGAAGGCCGCCAGCAGGATGACCACTTCCCCGTGGAAGGCACCATCAGCCTGCGCCAGCAGCGCTTCGTCGACACCCAGGTGGACTTCTGGATCAACCAGTTCGGCGCCGACGGCCTGCTCGCCAACAGCCAGCACATGGTCCAGGACGTCAGCCTGAAGAACGACGTGCTGGCCTACCTCGACCATCCCAGCCTGGGCATGCTGATCCGCGTCAGCCCGCTCAACGCCAAGCCGACCACACCGCCGCCGGCGGAAATGCAGGAAGAGGCGCCGGCCGGGCAACCGCAGCAACCCGCCCCGGAAGCCCCAGCCAACGGCGGCTTCGACGCCCCGCCGGCGAGCGAGCCAGACCAGCAGTAAACGCAAAGGGGGGCAGCATGCCGCCGTTCATCGAGCATCTGCGACGCATTCCCTGGCGCCGCCTGTTCCCCAGCGTCACCCTGGTCCGCGGCGAAGCCTACGCCCGCGAGGGCCGGATACAGATCACCCGCCTGACCGAGCGCACGCTGGACAGCGTGTGCGATGGCTCGGGCAGCAATCGTTACCGCCAGCGCATCGGCCTTTCCGCCAGCGGCGACACCCTCGAGTGCCAGTGCGATTGCCCGGTCGGCTTCGACTGCAAGCATTGCGCGGCGGCGCTGCTGCACCTGCTGGAAGGCCTGCCCCCCTCGACCTCCGCGGAGCCCGCGCCAGCCGCCCGCCCACCCCAGAGGACCGCCACCGAGCTGTCCTACGACCTGCAGCACTGGCTGAGGAAGCTGCCCGCCGTCCTCAGGGAGCAGCCGCCCGGCACGGCGCTGCACGAGTCGCCACTGTACTACCGCCTGACCAAGAGCGGCCGAATACTGATCCACACCGCCGCCCATACGGCAGGCGGCAAGCTCCAGGGCTACCTGCGCATCTCCTCGATAGCCCAGAGCCTGCCCTGCGTGGATGCCGTGGACCAGCAAATCCTGGTCCGCGCACTGGACGCCCCGGGCACCCAGCCCCACACCAGCGAAATAGCGCTCAAGGGCCGCAAGGGCGCCGATCTGCTGGAGCTGATCCTGCGCAGCGGGCGCCTGTTCCTCGACCTGGGCCCGCCGGCCAGCCAGTTGCTCGCAGGGCCGGAACTGCCCGCTCGGCTCGCCTGGCGCAGGGACGAGTACGGTGACTACAGGGTCGCCTGGGATACCGACGCCGAGCCCCGGCCACAACTGCTGACGCAACTGACGCCACCCTGGTACCTCGACCGCAAGAACCTGCGCGTGGGCCCGCTGCACCACGGCCTGCCCGAGGCCCTGGCCAGCTATCTGCCGAGCGCACCGCCGGTGAGCGAGGAAGAGGCCATGCTGTTCGCCCTGCAACTGAAGGAACTGGCGCCCCAGGCGCCCCTGCCGGTGAGCTACGCGGAACAGCGCCTGGAAGACGTCCGCCCCGTTCCCCACCTGTACCTGACCAGCCTGACCCAGCGCTCCTACAGCAGGGAACGCTATGGCTTCGTCGAGGAGCTGCGCCACCTCGCCGCCCTGGACTTCGCCTACCAGGGGCAGCGGGTGCATGGCCCTGCACGCAAGGACCAGCCGATCCGCTTCCACGTCGATGGCAGCTTCGTCACCATCGAGCGCCAACCCAAGATCGAGCAGGCCTTGCGCAAGAGCTTGCAGAAGCTGGGCCTGGAGAAACTCGGCAAATACGACACTCCCCGCCAGTTGGAGTACAAGTCCGAAGTCTTCTCGGCCGATGCCGAGCGCTGGCCCGCGGTTCTCCGCGGCCTGCCGAAACTGCGCGAACAGGGCTGGGTGGTGGAGATGGCCGACGAGTTTCTCCTCGACTTCAGCGAAGTCGAGGACTGGTTCGTCCACATAGAGGAAGAGGCCGGCAACGCCTGGTTCGACCTGGAGCTGGGCATCCGCGTCGACGGCCAGGAAGTCAGCCTGCTGCAACCGCTGCTGGAACTGCTCCGCCAGCGCCCCGAGGCGCTGCGTGATGGCGCAGCCAACGCCCCCGGAGCCGAGCTGCCCATACGGCTCCACGCGCATCGCCAGGCCGACGGCAAGCCGCTGAAGGTCAGCCTGCCGCTGGAGCGGGTCAAGGCGATACTGCAGGTTCTGGAGGGGCTGTACCTCGCCAGCCCGGAAAACAACGGCGACAGCCTGCGCCTGTCGAGCGCCGACGCCGGGCTGCTCGCCCCGCTCGACGAACATCCCCTGCACTGGCAGGGCGGCGAACGCCTGCTGCGCTTCGCCAAGCGCCTGCGCGACCACCACCAGCAAGCGTGCCAGCCCCCCGAGGGCCTGCGGGCCGAGCTGCGCCCCTACCAGCTGCAGGGCCTGGCCTGGATGCAGGCGCTGCGCGAACTGGAAGTGGGCGGCATCCTCGGCGACGACATGGGCCTGGGCAAGACGCTGCAGGTGCTGGCGCACGTTCTCACGGAAAAACGCGCCGGGCGCCTGGACCGCCCGGCCCTGGTGCTGATGCCCACCAGCCTGGTGGCCAACTGGCAGGACGAGGCACAACGCTTCGCCCCGGACCTGCGCGTGCTCACCCTGCACGGCAGCGACCGCCACAAGGGCTTCGACGAACTCGGCCAGTACGACCTGCTGCTCAGCACCTACGCCCTGCTGCCGCGGGACATCGAGGCGCTGAGCCGCCAGCCGCTGCACCTGGCGGTGTTCGACGAGGCGCAGTACCTGAAGAACGCCAGCAGCAAGTCGGCCCGGGCCGCGGCGAAGCTCGACGCCCGCCAGCGCCTGTGCCTGACCGGCACGCCGCTGGAAAACCACCTGGGCGAGCTCTGGGCGCTGTTCGACCTGGTCATGCCCGGCTGGCTGGGCGATGCGCGCAGCTTCGCCCGCCTGTACCGCACCCCCATCGAAAAGGCCGGCGACAGCCAGCGCCTGGCCCACCTCAACGCCCGCATCAAGCCCTTCCTGCTGCGGCGCAAGAAGGAACAGGTGGCCAACGAACTGCCGCCCAAGAGCGAGATCACCCACTGGGTGGAACTCAGCGACGTGCAGCGCGACCTCTACGAAACCGTGCGCCTGGCCATGGACAGCAAGGTCCGCGCGGAAATCCAGCGCAAGGGCCTGGCGCGCAGCCATATCGTGGTCCTCGAAGCCCTGCTCAAGCTGCGCCAGGTCTGCTGCGACCCGCGCCTGCTGGACCAAACCCTGCCGGCGGCGGGCTCGGGCAAGCTCGCCGGCCTGCTGGAAATGCTCGACGAACTGCTGGAGGAAGGCCGCCGCGTGCTGCTGTTCTCGCAGTTCACCTCGATGCTCGAACTGATCCAGGCGGAGCTGGAGCAACGCGGCATCCCCTACGCCCTGCTCACCGGCGACACCCGCGACCGCCGCCAGCCGGTGGAAGACTTCCAGCAGGGCCGCGTGCCGCTGTTCCTGATCAGCCTGAAGGCCGGCGGCACCGGCCTCAACCTCACCGCCGCCGACACCGTGATCCACTATGACCCCTGGTGGAACCCGGCGGTGGAACAACAGGCCACCGACCGCGCCTACCGCATCGGCCAGGACAAGCCGGTGTTCGTCTACAAGCTGATCGCCCGCGGCACCCTGGAAGAGAAGATCCAGCAGTTGCAGGCAAGGAAGGCAGCGCTGGCCGCCGGTGTGCTGGAAGAAGGCAAGGACAGCGGTCTTCAGCTGCAGGACAGCGATATAGACGCCCTCTTCGCGCCCCTGCCGAAAGCCTGACCTGCCGCACGATTCTCATGTAGGAGCGCGCCCTGCGCGCGAAATCGCGGGCAGGGCCCGCTCCTACAGCCGCCGGGAGGCATGGCGTTCCATTGTAGGAGCGGACCTTGTCCGCGATAGCCAGACGTCCCGGCGCGATTCGCGGATAAGATCCGCCTACGGGTACGCCCTCACACCATACGCGCGCCCTGCGCGCGAAATCGCGGGCAGGGCCCGCTACAGCCGCCGGGAGACATGGCATTCCATTGTAGGAGCGGACCTTGTCCGCGATCAGCACGAATCGCGACGGCAGGCCTATCAGCCCACCAACACCCGCGCCAGCACCTCGCGCACTTTGCCGATGCCCTCGTGCAGGGCCTGTTCGATCTCGGCCATGGTGATGATGCCGCTGGACTTGCCCGCCGCCGGGTTGACCACCAGCGACAGGCAGGCATAGGGCAGCTCCAGCTCGCGGGCCAGGGCGGCTTCGGGCATGCCGGTCATGCCGACGATGTCGCAGCCGTCGCGCTCCAGCCGGGCGATTTCCGCCACCGTCTCCAGGCGTGGGCCCTGGGTCGCCGCGTAGACGCCATGGCTGCTGTGCGGGTGGCCCAGCGCCTGCAGCGCCGCCACCAGCTTCTGACGCAGCCCTTCGTCATAGGGATGGCTGAAGTCGATATGGGTGACGTGATCGATGTCGCCGGCGAAGTAGGTGTGCTCGCGGCCGTAGGTGTAGTCGATGATCTGGTGCGGCACGCAGAGGTGGCCGCTGCCCATGGCCGCGTGGATGCCGCCCACCGCGTTGACCGCCAGAACCGCCTGGGCGCCGGCCTGCTTGAGCGCCCAGAGGTTGGCACGGTAGTTCACCTGGTGCGGCGGGAAGCGGTGCGGGTGGCCGTGGCGGGCCAGGAACAGCACCTCGCGGCCGGCGTACTCGCCGCGCTGGATCGGCGCCGAGGGCACGCCGTAGGGCGTGTCCAGGTTCAGCGAATCCTTCAGGGTCAGGCCTTCCAGCTGGGTCAGGCCGGTGCCGCCGATGATGGCGTAGACGGTCATGGCGAATCCTCAGTCGATCAGTTGTGCCGCGCGCAGTTCGCCCACGGCCTGCTGCCAGCGCGGCAGCTGCTTGTATTCGATGCCCGGCCAGGCCTTGGCGCGCATCCGAGCCAGGCGCTCGGGGGCCTTCACCTTCAGGCGCTGCAGGGCGCCCAGGGCCAGTTCCGCCGAGCCACGGTCGTTGCACACCAGGCCCATGTCGCAGCCGGCATTCAGCGCCGCCTGGATGCGGCTGGCGGCGTCGCCCACCACATGGGCGCCGGCCATGGACAGGTCGTCGCTGAAGATCACCCCGTCGAAGCCCAGCTCGCCGCGCAGGATGTCCTGCAGCCAGCGCCGCGAGAAACCGGCGGGGCCGGCATCCACCTGCGGGTAGATGACGTGGGCGGGCATCACCGCATCCAGCTCGCCGGCCAGGCGCTGGAAAGGCACCAGGTCGCTGCGGCGGATCTCATCGAGGCTGCGCTCGTCCTCGGGAATCCCCACGTGGGAATCCACCTCGGCCCAGCCGTGGCCGGGGAAGTGCTTGCCGGTGGCGGCCATGCCGGCGGCGTGCATGCCGCGGATGAAGGCGCCGGCCAGCCGCGTGGCGCGCGCCGGGTCGCCCTCGAAGGCGCGGCTGCCGACCACGGCGCTGCGCTGGTGGTCCAGGTCCAGCACCGGGGCGAAGCTCAGGTCCAGGCCCACCGCCAGCACCTCGGTGGCCATCAGCCAGCCGCACTGCTCGGCCAGGCGCTCGGCGTTGGCGTTGTCGGCGATGGCGCGCATCGCCGGCAGCCGCAGGAAGCCCTGGCGCAGGCGCTGCACGCGGCCGCCCTCCTGGTCCACCGCCAGCAGCAGGTCCGGGCGCAGGGCGCGGATGGCCGCGCTGAGTTCGCGCACCTGGCGCGGGCTTTCGATGTTGCGGGCGAAGATGATCAGCCCGCCCACTTCGGGGTGGCGCAGGATCCGGCGGTCCTCGGCGGTGAGCCAGGTGCCGCCGATGTCGAGCATCAGGGAGCCTTGCATGGGGGAATCCTTAACAGAGTTCGGCCGCGCGCCACTGCGGCTGCGGCGCCTCGTCGAGGCGCACGGGGCAGTGCAGCGGCACACGGGGGAAGAGTTGCAGCAGGTCGGCGTTGCGCAGGCGCACGCAGCCATGGGACAACGGCGCGCCCATGGGTTCGCAATCCGGCGTGCCGTGCAGGTAGATGTAGCGACGGAAGGTATCCACCTCGCCCAGGCGGTTGACGCCCGGCTCGCAGCCGCTCAGCCAGAGGATGCGGGTGAGGATCCAGTCGCGCCCGGGGAACTGCTCGTGCAGCGCCGGGCTCCACACCTCGCCGGTCCAGCGCCGGCCACGCAACACCGCGCCGCAGGGCAGGCCTTCGCCGATCTTCGCCCGCACCTGGTGCAGGCCGCGCGGCGTGCAGCCGGAGCCTTGGCGCTCGCCGGCGCCGTTCAGCGCGGTGGAAACGGGCAAACGCAGCACCAGACGCTGCGCGGCGAAGCCGTAGAGCATCTGGTCGGCGAGGGAAATGTGCAGCAGGTCGAGATCGGGCATCGTCCGCCAGCGACAGCAGGAATGGCCCGCTACTTTAGCCGATCGGTCGTGGCAGGCCCAGCGCGCTCAGACCTTGGCCGGCGCCGGCGCCTTGCTGCGCGGCTTGGGCTGGGCGCCGGCCAGGGACGGGTCGCTGACGCCGCTGTCGGCGCGCATGCCGGCGGCGAGGAACGGCACCATCAGGCGCATCACCTGCTCGATGGAGGTGTTCACCCCGAAGTCGTTCTCGGCCATGGCGCGCAGCGCCTTGATCCCGGACATGCTGAAGGCCGCGGCGCCGAGCATGAAGTGCACGCGCCAGAACAGCTCGATGGGCGGCAGGCGCGGCGCAGCCTCGTTGACCAGCAGCATGTAGCGGCGGAACACCTTGCCGTAGACCTCTTCGAGGTACTTGCGCAGGTGCCCCTGGCTCTGGCTGAAGGCCAGACCCAGCAGGCGCATGAAGATCGACAGGTCGTTGCCGCTGCGCGGCTTCACCGCCATGGCCTGCACCACCAGCAGTTCGAGCAGTTCCTCGAGGCTGGCGCGCGGCGCGTCGGGCTTGGCCTGGCGCCGGTCCAGCTCTTTTTCCAGACTGGCGCAGAAGGGCCCGAGGAAGCGCGAGAAGACCGCCTGGATCAGCGCCTTCTTCGAGCCGAAGTGGTAGTTCACCGCCGCCAGGTTGACCCCGGCCTTGCTGGTGATCAGACGCAACGAGGTCTCGGCGAAGCCTTTTTCCGCGAACAGCTGCTCCGCAGCATCGAGGATACGTTCGACGGTTTCCGACTGGGCCATGGATGATTTCACCTGACAAACACTTGTTTGAAACTTACGTTTCAAATCAATCCATTGTCAAGCCTGGCGCGGGGGGATTGTTGCGGATTCTCGGGCAATACGACGAACGATGCCAGCGGGACGTTGGCCGAATCCGCCGAATTACAGCCCCCGGCCGATGAAATAATTCGTTGCCAGCGGCCGACCACTGTATATAATCCCAGCCACTGTACAAAAAGACAGAGTAGGGACATGCAGAAGCTGACGCCGCGCCAAGCCGAGATCCTCTCCTTCATCAAGCGTTGCCTGGAAGACAACGGCTACCCGCCGACGCGCGCCGAGATCGCCCAGGAGCTCGGCTTCAAGTCGCCCAACGCCGCCGAGGAGCACCTCAAGGCCCTGGCCCGCAAGGGCGCCATCGAGATGACCCCCGGCGCCTCGCGCGGCATCCGCATCCCCGGCTTCGAACCCAAGGCCGCCGCCAACGAGGACGAACTGCCGATCATCGGCCGCGTCGCCGCCGGCGCGCCGATTCTCGCCGAGCAGAACGTCGAGGACGCCTGCCGCATCAACCCGGCCTTCTTCAACCCGCGCGCCGACTACCTGCTGCGCGTGCGCGGGCAGAGCATGAAGGACGTCGGCATCCTCGACGGCGACCTGCTCGCCGTGCACGTCACCCGCGAGGCGCGCAACGGCCAGATCGTCGTCGCCCGCCTTGGCGAAGAGGTCACGGTGAAGCGCTTCAAGCGCGAGGGCAGCAAGGTCTGGCTGATCGCCGAGAACCCCGAGTTCGCGCCCATCGAGGTCGACCTCGAGGAACAGGAACTGACCATCGAAGGTTTGAGCGTCGGCGTCATCCGCCGCTGACAGGAGGCCCCATGCAGTATCCCCAGCCGCTGGACCTGCCCCAACTGCCGCTGTTCCAGGAGGCGCTCTGGGCCAACGCCGAAGAGCCCCTGCTGGCCAAGCTGGCAGAACCGGATGCCGTCGAGGACGAAGCCTTCAGCGAACTGTCGCTGCGCGGCCTGCCGGGCCACTGCCAGAGCCTGTTGGCGCCCATCCTGCGCGAACTCAGCGAAGAGAAGGATGCCCGCTGGCTGACGCTGATCGCCCCGCCGGCCAGCCTCACCCACGACTGGCTGCGCAAGGCCGGGTTGAACCGCGAGCGCATCCTGCTGCTGCCGGCGCGCGACCAGGCCTCCGCCCTGAGCCTGGCCTGCGAGGCGCTGCGCCTGGGCCACAGCCACACGGTGGTCAGCTGGCTATCGGCGCTCGGCGGCAAGGCGCGCGCGCAATTGTCCCGCGCGGCGCTCGCCGGGCAGGCGCAGAGCCTGAATATCCGTCTGGGGTAGTAAAGGAAGGGATCAGTGCAGGACGCGCGGGCCGTCCTGCTCGACCTCGCCACCTTCGGCGAGGCGGCCGGCCAGTTGCACGCCGACGTTGAACATCGCCTTGGCGATCTCGATGTGCTGGCCCTGCAGGAAGCCCTTGGCGTCGTTGGAGAACTCCAGGGTCACCAGCGCCTCCTCGTCTTCCGCGCGGCGCAGTACGATGCGCCCATCGGGCAGTTCAACGATTTCCAGGAATGAGGTCGGCATGGCTAGGTTCTCTCACAGCAGAACGGCCATTGTAACAGTCATGGCCGCTCTCCCCTAGCCCAACCGACTTCCGGCAGGCTCAGAGCTCGGTCAGCGCCCCGCGGAAGCGCAACACCATTTCCTTCAGCGACTTGCGCCAGGCTTCCAGTTCGGCGTTGCCCAGGAGCTGCGGCTCTTCCTCGTCCAGGCTGACGGCCTGGATCAGCGGCTGGGTCGGGTCGACCTTGGCCTTGCGCGGCTCGCGCGGCGGCTGGAACAGCTCGGCGTAGGCGGCCAGCAACTGCGCCAGCCAGGTTTCCGGCTGCTGCGCCAGCTCCACCAGCTCGGCCAGCTCCGGGCTCGGCGAGGCCGCCAGCACCTCGGCGTTGAGCAGCAGCTCGACGCACGGCGCATTGGCCTCGGGCAGGCGGTAGTAGCCGGCGATCTCATGGGCTACGCCCAGCACCGCGCCATACAGGTGGAACAGCGCCGCCTCGCGCTCGGCCTGCACCAGCGCCTGGGCGTTCATCGGCCGCGCCTCTTCCGCCTTGCGCCAGGCTTCCAGGGCCAGGCCGGCGAAATACAGCTTCTGGTTGGTGCGGGTGTAGAGTTCCTGAGCCATCAGCGCGCCCTCATGCGGTCACTCGGCAGTATATGCGCGCCCCGCCTGCGCGGGGCGCGCCGCCCATCAGCGCTTGTCCTCGACCTTCCACTTGCCGCCGTCGAAGAAGGCGCGCCAGCCGCTGGGCTTGCCGTCCACCTCGGACTGCACGTACTGCTCCTTGGTCTTGCGGCTGAAGCGGATCACCGCCGGGCGGCCGTCCGGGTCCTTCTGCGGCGCGGCGAGCAGGAAGTGGTATTTCGGGTCCAGCTCGTCCTTGTGCGGGATCAGCTCGCTCACCAGGGGCGCGCGGGTCTCGCGGTTCTTGGGGAACTGACTGGCGGCCAGGAACAGGCCGGAAGCGCCGTCGCGCAGCACGTAGACGTCGTCGACCTTCTCGCACTTGAGCTCGGGCATGCGGATGGCGTCCATCTTCGGCGGCGCCGGCTCGCCGTTCTTCAGCAGCTTGCGGGTGTTCTTGCAGGCCGGGTTGGTGCAACCGAAGAACTTGCCGAAGCGGCCGGTCTTGAGCTGCATCTGGCTGCCGCATTTGTCGCATTCCAGGCTCGGGCCTTCGTAGCCCTTGATGCGGTACTGGCCTTCCTCGATCTCGTAGCCCGGGCAGTCCGGGTTGTTACCGCAGATGTGCAGCTTGTGCTTCTCGTCCAGCAGGTAGGCGTCCATCGCCGTGCTGCAGATCGGGCAGCGGTGCTTGCCGCGCAGCACGCGGGATTCGGACTCGCCCTCGTCGTCCGCGGCGATCTCGTCGCCGGGGATGAGGTTGATGGTGGCCTTGCAGCGCTCCTTCGGCGGCAGGCTGTAGCCGGAGCAGCCGAGGAACACGCCGGTGGAGGCGGTGCGGATCATCATCGGCCGGCCGCACTCGCGGCAGGGGATGCTGGTCAGCGTCGGCTGGTTGGCGCGCATGCCTTTCTCGCTGACCTCGGCCACTTCGAGCTTCTTCTTGAAGTCGCCGTAGAACTCGTCGAGCAGGTGTTTCCAGTCGCGCTCGCCCTGGGCCACGTCGTCGAGGTGCTCTTCCATGCCGGCGGTGAAGCCGTAGTCCATCAGGTTGGAGAAGCTCTCGTTGAGGCGGTCGGTGACGATGTCGCCCATCTTCTCGGCGTAGAAGCGGCGGTTGTGGGTGGTGACGTAGCCGCGCTCCTGGATGGTCGAGATGATCGCCGCGTAGGTCGACGGGCGGCCGATGCCGCGCTTCTCCAGCTCCTTGACCAGGCTGGCTTCGGAATAGCGCGCCGGCGGCTTGGTGAAGTGCTGGCTCGGGTCGAGCTTGAGCAGCTTCATCGCATCGCCCTGGTCCATCATCGGCAGCACGTCGTCCTCGCCCGGCCTGCTCTGCTGCGGCAGCACTTTGGTGTAGCCGTCGAACTTGAGGATGCGGCCCTTGGCGCGCAGCTCGAAGTCACCGGCGGCGACGCTGACGGTGGTGGACAGGTACTCGGCCGGCGGCATCTGGCAGGCCACGAACTGGCGCCAGATCAGGTCGTACAGGCGCTCGGCGTCGCGCTCCATGCCCGACAGCTGGGTCGGACGCAGGTTGACGTCGGACGGACGAATCGCTTCGTGCGCTTCCTGGGCGCCTTCCTTGCTGGAATAGAAGTTCGGCTTGGCCGGCAGATATTTCTTGCCGAACTCGCTGTCGATGAAGCCGCGCACCATGTCGATGGCGTCGGCCGACAGGTTGGTCGAGTCGGTACGCATATAGGTGATGTAGCCGGCCTCGTAGAGACGCTGGGCCATCATCATGGTCTTCTTCACGCCGAAGCCCAGGCGGTTGCTCGCGGCCTGCTGCAGGGTCGAGGTGATGAAGGGCGCAGAGGGCCGGCTGGAGGTCGGCTTGTCCTCGCGCTTGGCCACGCTGTAGCTGGAGGCCTTGAGCTTCTCCAGGGCGGCCATGGCCTGGGCTTCGTTGAGCGGCTTGAAGGCTTCGCCCTTCTCGCGCACCACTTCGAAGCGGGCCTTATCGCCGCGCGGGGTGTTCAGGTCGGCGTGGATTTCCCAGTATTCCTCGGGAACGAAGGCGCGGATCTCGCGCTCGCGCTCCACCACCAGCTTCACCGCCACCGACTGCACGCGGCCGGCGGACAGGCCGCGGGCGATCTTCGACCACAGCAGCGGCGAGACCATGTAGCCCACCACGCGGTCGAGGAAGCGCCGCGCCTGCTGGGCGTTGACGCGGTTGATGTCCAGCTCGCCGGGCTGCGAGAAGGCTTCCTGGATGGCCTTCTTGGTGATTTCGTTGAACACCACGCGCTTGTAGCGGCTGTCGTCGCCGCCGATGGCCTCGCGCAGGTGCCAGGCGATGGCCTCCCCTTCGCGGTCCAAGTCGGTTGCGAGATAGATGGTGTCGGCATCCTTGGCCAGGCGGCGTAGCTCCTCGATCACCTTCTCCTTGCCGGGGAGGATCTCGTACTTGGCCTTCCAGCCGTGCTCCGGGTCCACGCCCATACGGGTGAACAGCTGGCGTTTGGCCTTCTCCTTCGGCGACAGCGCAGGGGCTTCGGCAGCGCTCTTGCGGGCCTTGGCCGCGGCCGGCTCCTTCGCGCTGGACGAACCGCTGGTGGGCAGGTCGCGAATGTGGCCGATGCTCGACTTCACCACGTACTGGCTGCCCAGGTACTTGTTGATGGTCTTGGCCTTGGCCGGTGATTCCACGATGACCAGCGATTTACCCATGGATCGGAAGATTCCTGCTTCGAGAAGATGAATATAAGGAGGGAGGCGCCCGGAACGGCACCGCTATATATAGTGGTGGTCCGCCCAAGGTCAAGTTCAGGATTCGCCGAAACCGACCTGGGTCAATCCCAGCGGGTCGTTTTCGGCGCTCACCAGAGCAAAGCGCGGAACCAGCTCGCCGTCCACCTCCACCGCTTCGGTGAACATGCCCAGCGGGCGCACCCAGAGGCCGAACTCGCCGTACAGAGCCTGGTAGACCACCAGGGTCTCCTCGCTCTCCGAATGCCGCGCCACGCCCAGCACGCGGTAGTGCTGGCCCTTGTAGTGACGGTACAGGCCGGTCTGCAGTTCCATTCGCTGCCCTCCTCGGCAAAAAAGCCGCGATTCTCCAGGCCCAGGGCGATCGGGGCAACCCCGCCGCCCGGAAAAACGAAAGCCGGGGCACAAGGCCCCGGCTCGTCCATCGACGAAAGCTTAGACGCGTTCGAAGATGGTGGTGATGCCCTGGCCGAGGCCCACGCACATGGTGGACACGCCCAGGGTGCCGCCGTTCTGTTTCATCACGTTCAGCAGGGTGCCGGAGATGCGCGCACCGGAGCAGCCGAACGGGTGGCCCAGGGCGATGGCGCCGCCGTGCAGGTTGACCTTCTGGTCCATCTTGTCGAGCAGCTTGAGGTCCTTCAGCACCGGCAGGGCCTGGGCGGCGAAGGCTTCGTTGAGCTCGACGAAGTCGATGTCGTCGATGGTCAGGCCGGCGCGCTTGAGCGCCTTGTTGGTCGAGGGCACCGGGCCGTAGCCCATGATCGCCGGGTCGACGCCCGCCACGGCCATGGCGCGGACCACGGCCATCGGCTGGATGCCCAGGTCCTTGGCGCGCTGGGCGCTCATGACGATCATGCAGGAAGCGCCGTCGGTGATCTGCGAGGAGGTGCCCGCGGTCACGGTGCCGCCCTTGGGGTTGAACGCCGGCTTCAGCGAGGCCAGGCCTTCCAGGGTGGTTTCCGGACGAATGGTCTCGTCGAAGTCGAAGACCTTCAGGAAGCCGTTCTCGTCATACCCTTCCATCGGGATGATCTCGTCCTTGAACTTGCCTTCCTGGGTGGCCTTCCACGCCAACTGGTGCGAACGCACGCCGAACTTGTCCTGGGCCTCGCGGGTGATGCCGTGCATCTTGCCCAGCATCTCGGCGGTCAGGCCCATCATGCCGGAGGCCTTGGCGGCGTACAGCGACAGGTGCGGGTTCGGGTCGACGCCGTGCATCATGCCGACGTGGCCCATGTGCTCCACGCCGCCGACGACGAAGACATCGCCGTTGCCGGTCTGGATCGCCTGCACGGCGGTGTGCAGGGCGCTCATCGACGAGCCGCACAGGCGGCTGACGGTCTGGCCGGCGCTGGTGTGGGGGATCTGGGTCATCAGCGAGGCCATGCGCGCGATGTTCCAGCCCTGTTCCAGGGTCTGGTTCACGCAGCCCCAGATGACGTCCTCGACTTCCGCCGGGTCGACCTTCGGGTTGCGTGCAAGCACGCCGCTGATCAGGTGCGCGGACATGTTCTCCGCACGGGTGTTGCGGTGCATCCCGCCCTTGGAACGGCCCATCGGGGTGCGGCCGAAGTCGACAATGACGGCGTCTCTCGGATTCAGGCTCATAAATTCACTCTCGCTCTATTCGTTCGCACTCAACCGAAGAACTTCTGGCCGTTCTTGGCCATTTCACGCAGCTTCGCGGTCGGGTGGTACAGCGGGCCCAGGTCGGCGTACTTGTCGGCCAGGGCGACGAATTCGGCCACGCCGATGGAGTCGATGTAGCGCAGCGCACCGCCACGGAAGGGCGGGAAGCCGATGCCGTAGATCAGGCCCATGTCGGCCTCGGCGGCGGTTTCGACGATGCCGTCTTCCAGGCAGCGCACGGTCTCCAGGCACAGCGGGATCATCATGTAGTTGATGATGTCCTCGTCGCTCAGCTCACGCTGCTCGCTGACGATGGCCTTGAGCAGTTCGTAGGCCTGCGGGTCGCTGACTTTCTTCGGCTTGCCGCGCTTGTCGGTCTCGTAGGCGTAGAAGCCCTTGCCGTTCTTCTGGCCCAGGCGGTTGGCCTCGTACATGACGTCGACGGCGGTCTTGCCTTCAACGGCCATGCGGTCCGGGAAGCCTTCGGCCATCACGTCGCGGCCATGGTGGCCGGTGTCGATGCCGACCACGTCGGACAGGTAGGCCGGGCCCATGGGCCAGCCGAACTTCTCCATCACCTTGTCGATGCGCGCGAAGTCGACGCCGAAGCCCAGCAGCTTGGAGAAGCCGCCGAAGTACGGGAACAGCACGCGGTTGACCAGGAAGCCGGGGCAGTCATTCACCACGATGGGGTTCTTGCCCATCTTCTTGGCGTAGGCCACGGTGGTGGCGACGGCCACTTCACCGGACTTCTCGCCGCGGATGACTTCGACCAGGGGCATCATGTGCACCGGGTTGAAGAAGTGCATGCCGACGAAGTTTTCCGGGCGCTTCAGGGCCTGGGCCAGCAGGCTGATGGAGATGGTCGAGGTGTTGGAAGCGAGGATCGCGTCCTCCTTGACCACGCCTTCCACCTCGGCCAGCACGATCTGCTTGACCTTGGGGTTCTCGACCACGGCTTCGACGACGATGTCGACGTTGCCGAAGTCGCCGTAGGACATGGTCGGGCGGATGGCGTTCAGCGCCTCGGCCATCTTGGCCGGGGTCAGGCGGCCCTTCTCGACGCGCTTGCCGAGCAGCTTGGAGGCCTCGTTCAGGCCCATCTGGATACCCTCTTCGCGGATATCCTTCATCAGGATCGGGGTGCCCTTGACCGCCGACTGGTAGGCGATGCCGCCGCCCATGATGCCGGCGCCGAGCACGGCGGCCAGTTTCACGTCCTTGGCGACTTCGTCGTACTGCTTGGCTTTCTTCTTCAGTTCCTGGTCGTTCAGGAACAGGCCGATCAGGCTTTGCGCGACCGAGGTCTTGGCCAGCTTGACGAAGCCCTGGGCCTCGACTTCCAGCGCCTTGTCACGGCCGAAGTTGGCGGCCTTCTGGATCGACTTGATGGCTTCGACCGGGGCCGGGTAGTTCGGGCCGGCCTGGCCAGCGACGAAGCCCTTGGCGGTCTCGAAGGCCATCATCTGCTCGATGGCGTTGAGCTTGATCTTTTCCAGCTTGGGCTGGCGGCGGGCCTTGTGGTCCAGCTCGCCGGCGATGGCGCGCTTGACCAGATCCAGGGCCGCGGCCTGCAGCTGCTCGGGGGCGACCACGGCGTCGACGGCGCCGACTTTCAGGGCGTCCTCGGCACGGTTTTCCTTGCCCGAGGCGATCCACTCGACGGCGTTGTCCACGCCGATCAGGCGCGGCAGGCGCACGGTGCCGCCGAAGCCCGGGTAGATGCCCAGCTTGACTTCCGGCAGGCCGATCTTGGCGGTGGCGCTCATCACGCGGAAGTCCGCGGCCAGGCACATTTCCAGGCCGCCGCCCAGGGCGATGCCGTTGATCGCGGCGACGGTCGGGACCTCGAGGTCCTCGAAGGCGCTGAAGATCTTGTTGGCTTCGAGGTTGCCGGCCAGCAGTTCTTCGTCCGGCAGCTTGAAGTTGTCGACGAATTCGGTGATGTCGGCGCCGACGATGAACACGCCTTTGCCGCTGGTCACGATCACGCCCTTGACGGACGCATCGGCCTTGATCGCATCGACTGCTTCACGCAGTTCGTTCAGGGTGAGCCGGTTGAACTTGTTGACGGACTCGCCCTTGAGGTCGAAATTCAGCTCGACGATGCCGCTCTCAAGAGCCTTAACCGTGATGGCTTTACCTTGGTAAATCATCAACTGATCTCCACGCTAGGGAAGCTTGAACTCACGCATCGGACGCCGTGTATCGGGACCGTTCCGCAGTCGCGGAGCATAGTCCCAAAGCCTGCGGCACACCCGCCGATGCGATAGTCGGGGCCTTGGTTCGACCGTTCGTACATGGCAAACGCTCGATTCATACGCCCGTTTGATTCGGGTGTGCACACCTTCTTCGAAAAGCCTGCGCTTGTCAATCGCGGACGGCTGTCCGAAAGGCCTCTGGTTCGCCGCATTCAGCGAGGTTCTGCCGCGACATTCAGCAAAACCATGGCGCCCCGTGCCGCTGTCTGGCCCGGGGCCAGCCGCGTCGTTGGCAAAATGCCCGGACGCAGGTTAGAGTCCGGCGAATCGCTTGTCGCCGAGCATCGCGAAGAACAACAAGAAGCCCCACGGCCCCAAGGAGACGCGCCCATGCCATGCCGACCGCTGGCCCGCCTGTTGTCCCTGTTCGTCCTGTCCGCCCTGCCCTTTCTGGCCCACGCCGAGCCCGCCGGCGACCTGCTGGCGCTGCACCAGATGCGCCTGGCCGCCCAGCGCAGCCTGAGCGACCTGTTCCTGCTCAACGCCATGGCCGGGGACCCGCGCTACGCGGGCCTGGTGGCCAGCTCCACGGCCGACGCCGACGCCGCCCTGGAGCGCCTGGGGCAGATGCCCGGCAGCGCCTCGGCGCAGCTCAGGGGCAAGCTGCAGGAACAGTGGGACGGCTACCGCCAGGCCCTGGAGCAGCAGCTGCAGGCGCAGAAGCAGAACGGCTACAACGACTTCCAGCCCCTGGGCGACCTGGCCCGCCGCAACAGCCAGTTGCTGGATACCGCCGAACAGCTCTACGAGGGCATCCAGAAGGACAGCGGCCAGCAGGTGCCGCCGCTCACCCAGCAGAGCCGCGAGCAGAGCCTGCTGATGCAGTCGATCACCTGGAACTACGTGTCGCGCAACGCCTCGGTGGGCGCCAACCCGGTGCGCAGCGAGGACCAGCAGGCCCTGGACGACCTGACCAACCGCTTCGCCATCAACCTGCTGCAACTGCAACAGGCGCCGCAGACCAGCCCGGAGATCGGCCGCGAACTGCGGGCCATCTCCACCAAGTGGCGGTTCATCGAGAAATCGCTGCAGGGCGCCGCGCAGAGCAACGTGCCCTTCCTCATCGACAAGTACTCCGACGGCATCATCGCCGACCTGGAGCAGGTCTCCGGCCGCTATGCCGCGGCGCAGCTCTGAATGACGGCAGCGCCACGGCGCTCAGGCGCGCCGGGAAAGGAACTCGGCGATGCGCTGCAGGTGGCTGGCGTCGCCGCGCTCGCCCCAGTACAGGGCGATGAACTGCGCCGAAGCCTCGACCATGTACACGTCGCCCGGCAGCGTCGCCAGGTCGGCGAGCAGCTGCGCATCGGCGCAAGGCTCGCGCCAGCGGTCCAGCCACACGCCCGGTGCGCTCTGCCAGTAGCGCCACTCGTCGTTGCGCCCACGGCTGCGGCCGCGGTGGTACTGCGCGCAGCTCTGCGGCGGCTGCCGCTCCAGCCAGTGCGGCCACTCCTGGCGCGCCATCTGCATGGCCAACCCCAGGCGCCGCGCCTGCAGGCGCAGGTCCATCTGCCCGCGCTGGCCGCGCGAGGGCATCAGCCAGGCCAGCGGGCTGAGCACCAGCGCCAGGAGCAGAATCGACCACCAGACCGTCATATCGGGTATACCTCGGCCCAAAGAGCCATACTTGCATTCATAACTGTCCCCCGGAGGAGACGCTCATGCCCTACCAACACATCCTGGTCGCCGTGGACCTCACCGACGAATGCGATCCGGTGATGAAGCGCGCCGTGGCGCTGGCCTCCAGCACCCAGGCGCAGCTGTCCACCGTGCACGTGGTCGAGCCCATGGCCATGGCCTTCGGCGGTGACGTGCCGATGGACCTGTCGATGCTGCAGCAACAGCAGTTCGACCAGGCCAAGGAGCGCATGCACCAGTTCACCCTCTGCTACCCGCAGGTATCCATCGCCCAGAGCCACCTGGTCTACGGCCAGCCGCGCCAGGAAATCCACCGCCTGGCCAAGGAACAGGGCTGCGACCTGATCATCGTCGGCAGCCACGGCCGCCACGGCCTGGCCCTGCTGCTGGGCTCCACCGCCAACGACGTGCTGCACGGCGCGCCCTGCGACGTGCTGGCGGTGCGCCTGCAGAAGACCGAGTGAGTCAGCCCGGGCGCCTGCCGCGGCGGGCGCCCGGTTTCAGAACACCTCTCCCCCGCTCATCAGGACCGGGCGAACCTTCTGCAACTGTGCCTCCAGCGAATAGCTCATGCTCGAGGACATGGAAAAGAAGCTGAGGAAGGCCTTGAGGTTGGAGTCGCCCACGCAGCTGTCGTGGATGCGCTGCCAGAACGCCTGGTTGACCAGCTGCAGCTGCTGGTACAGACGCACCAGCCCCTTCAGTTCCCAGTCGGCGTGGCGCCCCTCGCGGTAGTTGAAGTACTGGCGCATCAGGTATAGCGACACCGCGCGGGTGATGAACTCCTGGTTGCTGGCGAACGGCAGGTGCTGCTGGGCCATGGGCTTGAGCCGCCCCAGCAGCGGGCAGGCGCTGGTGGCCATGATCACCCCCAGCAGCGCCCGCAGGCCTTCCTCCAGGCCGACCTGCTTGTGGTACTCGCGTTCGGGGGTGCGCACCAGCACGTCCACCTTCTTCAGCGCCGGCAGGCCGCGGAAATCCTCGATCACCCGGTGCAGGTCCACCGCAGCCGGGCAATGCCTGTGCTGCTCGCGGGACAGCGGGCAGTTGCTGCACTGGTTGTGCTCCAGGCGCGTCCACGCCGGCGCCCCGACGGCCTGTTCGCCATCGAAGCGGCGTTCCAGCTCGATGCGGTAGCTGAAGCCCTGTTCGTCATCCAGATTGATGCGGTACTCGATCGCCATGCCCTTCCCCAACTCGCCGATCGCCGCCGCAGCGGCAGCCCCCGGGCACCTTCCCGACGGGGCGGGTCATTCTTCCAGTTCGGCCCAGCGCTCGATCAGCCGGTCCAGCTCGGCCTGCAGGCTGTCCAGACGCTCCAGCACCACGCGGGTCTCCTCCGCCGGGCGCTGGTAGAAGCTGGGCGCCGAGATTTCTTCCTGCACGCCGGCCAGTTCGGCCTCCAGGGCGTCGATCTGCCCGGGGATGGCCTCCAGTTCGCGCTGCAGCTTGTAGCTGAGCTTCTTCTTCGCCGCCTCCGGCGCCGCGGCCGGTGCCGCAGCTGCCTGCGGGGCCGGCTCGGGTTTCGCCGCCTTCTCCTCGCCCACGCCCAGCAGGCGCGGCGAACCGCCCTGGCGCAGCCAGTCCTGGTAGCCGCCGACGAACTCGCGCACGCGGCCCTCGCCTTCGAACACCAGGGTGCTGGTCACCACGTTGTCGAGGAAGGCGCGGTCGTGGCTGACCATCAGCACGGTGCCGTCGAAGCCCAGCAGCACCTCTTCCAGCAGCTCCAGGGTTTCCACGTCCAGGTCGTTGGTCGGTTCGTCCAGCACCAGCAGGTTGGCCGGCTTGCTGAACAGCTTGGCCAGCAACAGCCGTGCCCGTTCGCCGCCGGACAGCGCCTTGACCGGCGTGCGGGCGCGCTGCGGGGAGAACAGGAAGTCGCCCAGGTAGCTCAGCACGTGGCGGTTCTGGCCGTTGATGGTGATGAATTCGCGGCCTTCGGCGATGTTGTCGATGACGGTCTTTTCCGGCTCCAGCTGGTGACGCAACTGGTCGAAATAGGCCACTTCCAGGCGCGTGCCTTCCTTGATGCTGCCGGAAGTCGGCTGCAGGTCGCCCAGCAGCAGCTTGAGCAGCGTGGTCTTGCCGGTGCCGTTGGCGCCCAGCAGGCCGATGCGGTCGCCGCGCTGCAGCACCAGGGAGAAATCGCGGATCAGCGGCTCGCCGCCGGGATGGGCGAAACCGACCCTCTCGGCGACTATCACCTGCTTGCCGGACTTCTCCGCCGTCTCCATCTGGAAGCTGGCCTTGCCGGTGCGCTCGCGGCGCTCGGCGCGCTCGTTGCGCATGGCCTTGAGCGCGCGCACGCGGCCCTCGTTGCGGGTGCGCCGGGCCTTGATGCCCTGGCGGATCCACACTTCCTCCTGGGCCAGGCGCTTGTCGAACAGCGCGTTGGCCGCCTCTTCCGCCGCCAGTTGCTGCTCCTTGTGCACCAGGAAGCTGGCGTAGTCGCCCTTCCAGTCGATCAGGTGACCGCGGTCCAGTTCGAGGATGCGGTTGGCCACGGCCTGCAGGAAGGCGCGGTCGTGGGTGATGAACAGCACCGCGCCGGGGAAGCCGGACAGCGCCTCTTCCAGCCAGGCGATGGCGCCGATGTCCAGGTGGTTGGTCGGCTCGTCCAGCAGCAGCAGGTCCGGCTCGGCGACCAGCGCCTGGGCCAGCAGCACGCGGCGGCGCCAGCCACCGGAAAGCTCGGCGAGGGTCTTGTCGGCCGGCAGTTGCAGGCGCGTCAGGGTGGTTTCCACCAGTTGCTGCAGGCGCCAGCCGTCGCGGGCCTCCAGGGCCTGCTGGACGCGCGCCAGCTGGGTCAGGTCGTCCTCGCCCTGGATGTGCAGGCTCAGGTGGTGGTAGCGGCTGAGCAGCTCGCCGACCTCGGCCAGGCCCTCGGCGACCACATCGTAGACCGTGCGCTCGTCGGCCACCGGCAGCTCCTGCGGCAGCTCGCCGATCTTCAGCGCCGGGGCGCGCCAGATGGCGCCGTCGTCGGGCATCTGCTCGCCCTTGACCAGCTTGAGCATGCTCGACTTGCCGGTGCCGTTGCGACCGATGATGCAGACCCGCTCGCCCTTCTCGATCTGCCAGGACACCTTGTCCAGGAGCGGCGTGGTGCCAAAGGCGAGGGATACATCGGTGAACTTCAGCAGGGTCATGGGGCATCTCCGGAAACTGGGGCCGCAGTGTAAGGGAAACTCGAAAAAAGTCAGAGCCTTGCACGAGCGCCGCGGCTGTCATCTTTTGTGCCCGACGGTACCGCCGCAACGCTTCCTCCGCCGCCGCGCAACAGGCTAAGCTTGTGCCTATCGGCGCCGGCCAGACCGCGCCACGAATCACTTTGCGGAAGAGTCATGCGCGGTCGCCTTTCACTATTGTTCTCCTGCCTGATCCTCACCCTGACCAGCGCCGCGCCGGCGCACGCTGCCCCGCTGCAGCAACAGCGGCAGATGTACGACGAGGCCAAGGCCGCCCTGGCGCGCAACGACAACGGCCCCTACCTGCGCTACCGCCAGGCCCTGGCGGATTATCCGTTGGAACCCTACCTGGGCTACGACGACCTGACCAACCGTCTGAAAAGCGCCAGCGACGCCGAGATCGAGGGCTTCCTCACCGAGCACGGCGACCTGCCGCAGATCAACTGGCTGAAGCTGCGCTGGCTGCGCCAGCTGGCCGACCGCCAGGACTGGAAGACCTTCCTCAACTACTACGACCCGAAGATGAACTTCACCGAGCTGGACTGCCTGTACGGCCAGTACCAGCTCACCCACGGGCAGAAGGCCGCCGGCTACGAGACCGCGCAGAAGCTGTGGCTGGTGGGCAAGTCGCAACCCGACGCCTGCGACACCCTGTTCGATCTCTGGCAGACCGACGGCCAGCTCACCGAGGACATGGTCTGGAGGCGCCTGAAGCTGGCGGCCGAGAAAGGCAACTACGGCCTGGCCACCACCCTCGCCAAGCGCCTGCCGACCCTCGGCAGCCTCGGCGAGCTGATGGTCAAGGTGGCGCAGAACCCCGCCCAGCTGAGCCAGACCGAACGCTTCAGCCTGCGCACCCACGCCATGGCCGACGTCGTCGGCCTGGGCCTGCGGCGCCTGGCCAAGCAGGACCCGGAACGCGCCCTGGGCCTGCTCGACGGCTACGAGAGCAGCCTGCCGTTCACCGGCGAGGAGAAGGTCAACATCGCCCGGCAGATCGGCCTGGGCCTGGCGCGCCGCTACGACCCGCGCGCCCTGCCGCTGATGACCCGCTACGATCCCGAGCTGCGCGACAACACCGTCAGCGAATGGCGCCTGCGCCTGCTGATGCGCCTGGGCCGCTGGGAAGACGCCTACCAGTTGACGCGCCAGCTGCCCAAGGACCTCGCCGAAACCAACCGCTGGCGCTACTGGCAGGCGCGCACCCTGCAACTGGCCCAGCCGCAGAACCCGCAGGCCATGGCGCTGTACCAGCCGCTGGCGCGCGAACGCGACTTCTACGGCTTCCTCGCCGCCGACCGGATCAACGCGCCCTACCAGTTGAACAACCGCCCGGTGAGCATCAGCCCGCAGGTGATGCAGCGCGTGCGCAACGCCGCCAGCACCCGCCGCGCCCTGGAGTTCTACGCCCGCGGCGACGTGATCAGCGCCCGCCGCGAGTGGTACTACGCCGCGCGGGTGTTCAACCGCGACGAACTGCTGGCCCAGGCCCGCATGGCCTACGACATGCAGTGGTACTTCCCGGCCATCCGCGCCATCAGCCAGGCGCAGTACTGGGACGACCTCGACATCCGCTTCCCGGTGGCGCACCGCGACAGCCTGCTGCGCGAAGCGCGTAACCGCGACCTGCACCCCAGCTGGGTGTTCGCCATCACCCGCCAGGAAAGCGCCTTCATGTCCGATGCGCGCTCCGGCGTCGGCGCCACCGGCCTGATGCAGCTGATGCCGGCCACCGCCAAGGAAACCTCGAAGAAGTTCGGCATTCCCCTGGCCGGGCCGCAGCAGCTGATAGTGCCGGACCTCAACATCCGCCTCGGCGCCGCCTACCTCAGCCAGGTGCAGGGCCAGTTCAACGGCAACCGCGTGCTCGCCACCGCCGCCTACAACGCCGGCCCCGGCCGCGTGCGCCAGTGGCTGAAGGACGCCCGCCACCTGTCCTTCGACGTCTGGGTGGAGAGCATCCCCTTCGATGAAACCCGCCAGTACGTGCAGAACGTGCTGTCCTACGCGGTCATCTACGGCCAGAAGATCGGCGTGCCGCAGCCGCTGGTGGACTGGCACGAGCGCTTCTTCGACGAGCTCTGACCGCCCCTCCCGCACGCTTGGCGTAGAGCGGATAACCGTTCGCGGTTATCCGCCGCCTGACCTTCGCATCCGCGCACTTCGAGCGCGGGCCGGAGCGCCTTCCAGAATCGTGGCGATGGGTATCGCTTCGCTCCACCCATCCTAGGGTTGTGTCTACCGAAGAATGTAGGAGCAACTGTCTTGCCGGCCGCGCCGAGATGCTCTTCGTAGGATGGGTTGAGCTTGCGAAACCCATGCGGTTGCGCTGATGGGTATCGCTTCGCTCAACACCATCCTACGGGTCTTGTGCCTGCCGAAGGGGGTAGGACCTTGTCCGCGATAGCCGGAACCACCGGCGCGATTCGCGGATGAGATCCGCTCCTCGCCGCTCTTCTGTAGGAGCGCGCCCTGCGCGCGAAATCGCGGGCAGGGCCCGCTCCTACAGGTGCGGGCGGATGCGCATCCGCGGGAGCTGGATCACTCCAGGATTTCCACCGGCATGCCCACGCGCAGCTCGCCGCGGCCGAGGGGGAGCAGGTTCTGCCCGAGCAGCGCCTCGCCGTCCACCTGGCGGTACTTGAGCAGCGTCGCCAGGGGTTCGCGGTTGGGGTCGCGCTCGCCGGTGTGCGGGTCGATGGTGGTGAGGATGCAGCGGCCGCAGGGCTTGACCACGCGGAATTCGACTTCGCCGATGCGGATGCGCTTCCAGCCATCCTCGGCATAGGGCGCGCTGCCCTCCAGCACCAGGTTGGGGCGGAAGCGCAGCATCTCCAGGGGATGGCCGACGCGCGCGGCCAGGTCGTCCACCGAGGCCTGGCTCATCAGCAGCAGCGGGAAGCCATCGGCGAAATGCACCTTCTCGCCCGGCTCGGCATAGGCGGTGTCCACCTGCCGGGCGCGCTGCTCGGGAATCTCCACCAGCCGGCACGGGCGGCCGAGGAAGCGGCTCAGCCAGTCCGCTGCGGCCTCGCCGGCATCCGGCACCTGCAGGCTGTCGCGCCAGATGGTCACGCCGCGCAGCGCATCGTCCACGCCGGGCACCGCCACCAGCAGGTCCTCCATCCCCGGCGCACGCAGGCGCAGGGCCTTGCCAGAGTCCTGCCAGCGCGCCTCGATGCGGCCCAACTGCGGCAGCAGGCGCTGGGTGAGGAAGCGCCCATTGGAAGCCTCCACCGCCATCCAGCGACGGTCGCCCTGCAGGCCGAGGGCGTCCAGCCCGATGCGCTCCAGGGGCTCGAACTGCCCGGACTTGAGCGGGTAACGGTAGAGGGCGCTGAGGGTGATCATGCTGGCGGCTTCCTTGTTACGGGCAAAGAAGCCGTTATACGGGGCAGACCGGCGCCTCGCAATCGGGCATCGCGGACCTGTCGGCGCGATTCGCGGATGAGATCCTACGGTTGAACTACGTGCCTCACGGAAACCTGTAGGAGCAGGCCCTGCCTGCGATTCGCGCGCAGGGCGTGCTCCTACAAGGGCACGGCGTATGGGCAACCTGTAGGAGATCTCATCCGCGAATCGCGCCGGGACGTCCGGCTATCGCGGACAAGGTCCGCTTACGGTTGAGCTACGTGCCTCGCTCCTACGAAAAGCCCATCAGCGCTCGGCCACGCTCAGGCGTGTAGCGCCCTGCTCGCCACGCGCGCGGCGGCGGGTGACCAGCAGGCCGGAGCAGACGATCAGCACGCTCAGCAACGCGGTGGCGGTCACTTCCACGCGGTGGTCCGGGCGCAGCAGCATCAGCACCAGGACGCCGACGATGAACAGGATCACACCCCAGGTCAGCCAGGGGAACAGCCACATGCGGTACTGCGGCACCTGGCCCTCGGCGTTCATGCGCTTGCGCATGCGCAGCTGGGAGATGGCGATCACCAGGTACACCAGCAGGGCGATGGCGCCGGAGCTGGCCATGAGGAAGCCGAACACCTGCGCGGGCACCAGGTAGTTGGCGATCACCGTGGCGAAGGCCGCGGCGGTGGACAGCAGCACCGCCACCACCGGGGTGCCGGCGCGGCTGGTGATGCGCGCGGCGGCCGGGGCGTCGCCGCGGCTGCTCAGCGAGTAGAGCATGCGCGAGGCGGTGTACAGCGACGAGTTCAGGCAGCTGGTCACCGAGGTCAGCACCACCACGTCGATTAGCGCCTTGGCGTGGGGCACGCCGAGCACTTCCAGCACGGTCACGTAGGAGCCGTCGGCGGCCAGGCGCGAATCGGTCCAGGGCACCAGGGCGACGACGATGAAGATCGACAGGATGTAGAACAGGGTGATCCGCCAGATCACCGAGTTGGTGGCCTTGGAAATCTGCTTTTCGGCAGCGTCCGATTCGGCGGCGGCGATGGTCACCACTTCCGCGCCGAGGAACGAGAACATGGTGATCAGCATGGCGCTGAGCACCGCGCCGAAGCCGTTGGGCATGAAGCCGCCGTTGTCCCACAGGCGCGACACGCCGCTGACGCCGGTATCCGGCAGCAGGCCGAGGATGGCGCAGGCGCCGAGGATGATGAAGCCGACGATGGCGATCACTTTCACCAGCGCCAGCCAGAACTCGAACTCGCCGTAGTTCTTCACGCTGAACAGGTTGGTCACGGTGAGCAGCAGGGTGATGGCCAGGGACAGCACCCAGATGTCCAGCTGCGGCACCCAGCTGTTGATGATGGTGGCGGCGATGTTCGCCTCGATGGGGATCACCAGGACCCAGAACCACCAGTACAGCCAGCCGATGGTGTAGCCGGCCCACTTGCCGATGGCGCGGTCGGCGTAGGTGGAGAAGGAGCCGGTGTCGGGCGACGCCACGGCCATCTCGGCCAGCATGCGCATGACGATCACCACCAGGGCGCCGGCCAGCATGTACGCGAGGATGGCCGCCGGGCCCGCCTCGGCGATGGCGCGGCCGGAGCCGACGAAGAGGCCGGCGCCGATCACGCCGGCGATGGACAGCATGGTCACATGCCGCGATTTCAACCCATGGCTCAGGTTGTTCTTGTTGAGCTGTTGCATGGTCTCACCTTGTAAAGCTGCGTCCCTGCGGCGGAAATGGCCCGGCCCACCCGTGCGTGGGCACGGGCGGGTACGGGGTCCGTCTTTGTTCTCTTCGGCGCGGCCCCTTCAGGGAAAGGGACCGCGGCGCACGCGGAGGAACCTCAGGCCAGTTCGTCGAAGCACTCGCCGATGATGCCCAGGCCGCGCTGCAGGTCGGCGTCGCTGACGGTCAGCGGCACGAGGATGCGCAGGACGTTGTAGTAGGTGCCGCAGGACAGCAGCACCAGGCCCTTGTCGCGGGCCTTGGCGACGATCTTCGCGGTCAGCTCGGCGGCTGGGGTCCGGCCGTCGGCTTCGAACAGTTCCACCGCGACCATGGCGCCGAGGATGCGCACGTCGCCAACGCTGGCGTGACGCTCGCCGATCTGGCGCAGGCCGGCGCCGAGGATCTCGCCCACGGCCTGGGCGCGCTGCAGCAGGTTTTCTTCCTCGAAGGCCTCGATCACCGCCAGGGCGGCGGCGCAGGAGATCGGGTTGCCGGCGTAGGTGCCGCCCAGGCCGCCCGGGGCCACCGCGTCCATCAGCTCGGCCTTGCCGGCCACGCCGGCCAGCGGGAAGCCGCCGGCGATGGACTTGGCGAAGGTGGTCAGGTCGGCGGCGACGCCCATCTGCTCCATGGCGAAGAAGGTGCCGGTGCGGCCGGCGCCGGTCTGCACTTCGTCGGCGATCAGCACGATGCCGTGCTCGTCGCACAGGGCGCGCAGGCGCTGCATGAAGTCCTTCGGCGCCGGGTTGAAGCCGCCCTCGCCCTGCACCGGCTCGAGGATGATCGCGGCGATGTCGCGCGGCTGCGCGTCGTTCTTGAAGATGCGCTCGATGCTGGCGATGGCGTCGTCCACCGATACGCCGTGCAGCGCGTTCGGGTACTGCGCGCGGAACACGCCGCCGGGCATCAGGCCCAGGCCGGCGGAGTACGGCACGACCTTGCCGGTCAGCGCCAGGGTGTAGTGGGTGCGGCCGTGGTAGGCACCGGTGAAGGCGATCACGCCGCTGCGGCCGGTGGCGGCGCGGGCGATCTTGATGGCGTTCTCCACGGCTTCGGCGCCGGTGGTCACCAGCAGGGTCTTCTTCTCGAAGTCGCCGGGAATCATGCCGTTGATCTTCTCGGCCAGGGCCACGTAGCCCTCGTAGCCGAACACGTGGAAGCAGGTGTGGGTCAGCTTGGCCATCTGCGCCTGCACGGCGGCCATCACCTTCGGGTGCAGGTGGCCGGTGTTGAGCACGGCGATGCCGCCGGCGAAGTCCAGGTACTCGCGGCCTTCCACGTCCCAGATGGTGGCGTTCTCGGCGCGCTCGGCGTAGATCTGGTGGATCTGGCCGACGCCGCGCGGGATGGCGGCCATGCGCCGTTGTTGCAGGCTCTGGTTGCTGTTCATAGCTGTCTCCAGGTCAGGAATGGGGGTGGCCGCGGCTTACACGCCGATGCACAGGTATTTGATTTCCAGGTAGTCCTCGATGCCGTACCTGGAGCCTTCGCGGCCCAGGCCCGAGGCCTTGATGCCGCCGAAGGGAGCGACTTCGTTGGAGATGATCCCGGTGTTGATGCCGACGATGCCGTACTCCAGCGCCTCGCCGACGCGGAACACGCGGCCCAGGTCGCGGGCGTAGAAGTAGGCGGCCAGGCCGAACTCGGTGTCGTTGGACATGGCGATCACCTCGGCCTCGTCCTTGAAGCGGAACAGCGGCGCCAGCGGGCCGAAGGTTTCTTCCTTGGCGACGGCGGCGTCGTTCGGCACGTCGACCAGGATGGTCGGCTCGAAGAAGGTGCCGCCCAGGGCGTGGGGCTTGCCGCCGGCGACGACCTTGGCGCCCTTGCTCACGGCATCGGCGATGTGCTCCTCGACCTTGACCACGGCCTTGGCGTCGATCAGCGGGCCGGTGGTCACGCCGTTTTCCAGGCCGTTGCCGATGTTCAGGCGGGCGACGGCAGCCTTGAGCTTCTCGACGAAGGCGTCGTACACGCCGTCCTGGATGTACAGGCGGTTGGCGCAGACACAGGTCTGGCCGTTGTTGCGGTACTTGGAAACCAGCGCACCGTCCACGGCGGCGTCCAGGTCGGCATCGTCGAAGACGATGAAGGGCGCGTTGCCGCCCAGCTCCAGCGAGACCTTCTTGATGTCCTTGGCGCACTCGGCCATCAGTTGGCGGCCGATCTCGGTGGAGCCGGTGAAGGTCAGCTTGCGTACGACGGGATTGCTGGTCAGCTCGCCGCCGACTTCGCCGGCGCTGCCAGTAACCACGCTGAACACACCTTTCGGGATGCCGGCACGCTCGGCCAGCTCGGCCAGGGCCAGGGCGGAATACGGCGTCTGCGAAGCGGGCTTGAGGACCATGGTGCAGCCAGCGGCCAGGGCCGGGCCGGCCTTGCGGGTGATCATCGCCGAGGGGAAATTCCACGGCGTGATGGCCGCGGTGACGCCGATGGGCTGCTTGATCACCATCAGGCGCTTGTCCGGCTGGTGGCCGGGGATCATGTCGCCGTAGACGCGCTTGGCCTCTTCGCCGAACCACTCGAGGAAGGAGGCGGCGTAGGCGATCTCGCCCCTGGCTTCGGTCAGCGGCTTGCCCTGCTCGAGGGTCATCAGACGAGCCAGGTCGTCCTGGTTCTCGATCATCAGTTCGAACCAGCGGCGCAGCTTGTTGGCACGGTCCTTGGCGGTCAGCGCGCGCCAGGCCGGCAGGGCGCGGTCGGCGGCTTCGATGGCGCGGCGGGTCTCGGCGGCGCCCATCTTCGGCACGCTGCCGATGATCTCGTTAGTCGCCGGGTTGTTGACCTTGAGGGTCTGGCCGTTGTCGGCATCCACCCAGGCACCGTCGATGTAGGCCTGCTGGCGGAACAGGCTGGAGTCTTTGAGTTGCACGCGTTCTTCCTCGTTATCGGCGGCGGGCGGCTCAGCCGGCAGCCCGCAGGTTGTTGTCGGGGGTGGCGGCCCTGGCGAAGTCGCCGCCTTGGGCTGCGACCTGTTCACGGACCTTCTCGACGATGTAGGCGCCGATCGGGATGGCCGAGGTGGCGGCCGGCGACGGCGCGTTGCAGACGTTGACGCTGCGCCTGGTGTTGACGAAGAGGAAGTCGTCGATCAGCTTGCCGTCGCGCGACACGGCCTGGGCGCGCACGCCGGCCGGGTACTCGGTGAGGTCGCTCTTGACGATGCTCGGGCAGTACTTCTGCACTTCCTTGAGGTAGCCGCCCTTGAACAGCGAGTTCTTCATCTCGATCAGGCCCGGGCGCAGGTTCTTCGCCAGCACCTTGAGGATGCCCGGCGAAGTCAGTGTCTCGAACAGGTCGGAAAGGCTGACGTCGGTCTTGCGGTAACCTTCGCGTTTCATCGCCAGCACGGCGTTGGGGCCGACGGTGACGGTGCCGTCGATCATCCGCGTCAGGTGCACGCCGAGGAACGGCATGGACGGATCGGGGATCGGGTAGATCAGGTGGTTGACGATCTGGTTGTGCTGCCTGGGCAGCAGGTAGTACTCGCCACGGAACGGGCAGATGATGAACTGCGGCTCCAGGCCCAGCATGCGCACGATGCGGTCGGCCATCAGGCCCGAGCAGGTGACCAGGTAGCGGCCGCGGAACTCGTTGTCGGTGGTGCGCACCACCACTTCCTCGGCGCGCTCGTCCAGCGCCGTCACCTCGGCGTTGTAGCGGATCTCGCCACCGGCGGCCTGGAACTCGCGGCCCATGGCGGCGGTGACTTCGGCGTAGCTGACGATGCCGCTGGAGGGCACGAAGATGCCGCCCATGCCGACGATGTTCGGCTCGCGTTCGCGCAGCTCGCCGGCGCTCAGCCAGTGGCGCTCCAGGCCGTTGGCCGCGGTGCGTTCCCAGAGCGCCCGCATGCGCTCCATCTCCAGCTCGTTGGTAGCCACCAGCAGCTTGCCGCATTCGTCGTAGCGGATGCCGTGCTTGTCGCAGAAGGCCTTGGTGGCCTTGTTGCCGGCCAGGCAGAACTTCGCCTTGAGGCTGCCGGGGGTGTAGTAGACGCCGGCGTGGATCACGCCGCTGTTGTGCCCGGTCTGGTGGCGGGCCGGGCCGGCTTCCTTCTCCAGCAGGAGGATCTTCGCGTCCGGGTAGACCTGGGTGAGTTGCATCGCGGTGGACATGCCGACGATGCCGCCGCCGATGATGATGAAATCGTACACAGCCATTACCTCGCGCACTGGCTCAGCTGAAAAAGACCCACAGGAGCGGGCCGCCGGCGAAGACCGTGCGCGGACCTTCGCGGGCGAGCCCACTCCTGTGGCAAGGGTGACGCTGTCGGAATTACTGGCCGCGCTGGTACAGCGGTTTCTGGTAGGCGATGTAGCCGCGTTGGCGCATCAGCTCGCGGCGCAGGCCCTCGTGCGGGGTGAAGCGGTCGCGGCCGTGCAGCCAGAACAGGTTGTTGATCAGCAGGAAGCAGCCCTGGGGCACCGGCACCGAGAGCTTGGCCGGGCTGGTTTCCAGGGAGTCGGACAGGGCATTCAGCCAGATGCCTTCCTCGAAGTCCTTCGGCTGCACGAACTGGTCGATGTAGCGCATGGTCGGGCGGCCTTCGGCGTCGCAGTCGAACACCGCGTGGAACACGTCCTCACTGACCTTCTTGCTCGGCGGCGCGGTCCAGCGCATTTCGCGGCGGGCCAGCGGGTGGCGGTAGAACTCGTCCAGCTCGTTCCAGTCGTCCAGGTGCAGCAGCAGGGAGTCGCCGCCCTCCATGTTCTTCTCTTCGATCTTCATCATCAGCACGTAGTCGGTGATCTGATTGACGAAGGTGCCGTCGTTGTGCAGCTCCATCACGCGGTGCGGCTGGCGCAGGTAGCTGTCGGAGTTGTCGCTGTTGACCACCACGAAGCGGGCATAGAACTGGCCGCTCATGGCGTCGTAGTTGGAACGGCCGATCAGGTGCGCGATGGCGGTGGAGAACTTCACCATGTCCTCGGCCTGGGCCACGTCGTCCAGGCCCTCGGGCTTGACCAGCATGCCGCCGGTGGCGCGGTCGAGGATGGTGTTCAGCAGCACCGGGCGCAGGGTGCCTTCGCACAGCTCGTCTAGGATCTGGGCGACGCGGAAGCGCAGGAACGACTTGTACTCCAGGGCCTGCACCGGCCACTGCGCCACCGCCTCGACGAAGGCCTGCACGGTTTCACGGGCGAAGGTCAGTTCCAGCAGGCGCGGCGACTGCGCCGAGGGCGCTACCGAGTAGCCGCGGGTCTCCAGCGGCAGGGGCATGGCGAGGTCCTGGATGGAGGTGAAGGCGTTCATGGCGGTGTCCTGGCAATGATGGGGTGGCGCCGTCCGGCAATGACCTGGATCAGGCGGGCAGGAGAAAAATATCGCCACAACATAAGAATGTCTACATTTTTATTTTTCGAAGACAAATAGCCGTCCTGTCTATTGTTTTTCGTCCCTACGACATTTGGGTATGATCCAGCGCAAATCCCCACAGGAGCTGGATTTGGAAGCGATCGCCCCCCGTCAGAACTCGGCCGTCAGCGGTTACGAGTGGCTCAAGAAGGACATCATCCGCGGCGTCTTCAAACCCGGCGAAAAGCTGCTGATGAGCACCCTGAAGGAGCGCTACGACCTGGGCGTGGGCCCGCTGCGCGAGGCCCTGTCGCAACTGGTGGCGGAGCACCTGGTGGTGGCCATCAGCCAGAAGGGCTACCGCGTGGCGCCCATGTCGCTGGAAGAGATGCAGGACATCTACGACGCCCGCGCCAACCTGGAAGCGATGATCGTCGGCCTGGCCATCCAGCGCGGCGACGACGCCTGGGAAGCGCAGGTGCTGGCGAATTCGCACACCCTGGCCAAGGTGGTGGAAGTGAAGACCCGCGAGCAGCGCCTGGACGTCTGGGACGAGCGGCACAAGGCCTTCCACACCGCCATCGCCCAGGGTTGCGGCTCCAAGCACCTGCTGCAGGCGCGCACCTACCTGTTCGACCAGGCCGAGCGCTACCGCCACCTGTGGCTGACGCACACGGTGTTCTCCGAGCAGGCCCTGGAGCTCAAGCGCCAGGAGCACGCCGCGCTGGTCGAGGCGATCCTCGCCCGCGACGCCGCCAAGGCCAGCGAGATGATGCGCAACCACCTGATGACGCCGGTGCCGATCATCGCGCAGATCATGCGCAACGGCGGCCTGGGCGATTCCGCCCGCTGACGCCGGGCGTCGGCCGGCGCCACCCGCCGCGGCCGCAGCGCTAGACTGAAACGACGCCCCGCCGAGGGGCCGCCCGCCCCGGGCCGGCAATGACGCGCGAACCGCGGCTGCCGGCACGCGCCCGCCCCGGGCCGGCGCCTGCCCTGCCCCGCTGTTCGCCTCGCGTACGGAGAACCGGCACCTCCCGCCATCCACCCGGAGCCCCCGCCGCCGCGCGGGCGCCCGACAGCGGAGGAGCTGCCATGGACGAAGCCAAACTCAACGACTTCATGGGCCGCCTGGTCGCCGACATGGGCGGCGCGGCCATGCTGGCGAACGTCATCCTCGGCGACGAACTGGGCCTGTACCGGGCCATGGCCGACAACCAGCCGGTAAGCCCGCAGGCCCTGGCCGAGCGCACCGGCTGCAACCCGCGGCTGCTGCGCGAATGGCTCAGCGCCCAGGCCGCCGCCGGCTACCTGGAGCACGAAGGCGGCAACTTCCGCCTGCCCGAGGAACAGGCCATGGCCCTGGCCATCGAGGACTCGCCAGTGTACGTGGCCGGCGGCGCCGGCGTGCTGGCCTCGCTGTACCAGGACAAGGACAAGCTGCTGGCCGCCATGCGCGGCGACGGCGCCCTGCCCTGGGGCGACCACCACCCCTGCCTGTTCCGCGGCACCGAGCGTTTCTTCCGCCCCGGCTACCGCGCGCACTTGGTGGACGAGTGGCTGCCGGCGCTGGACGACGTGGTGGCCAAGCTGCAGAACGGCGCGCGGGTGGCCGACATCGGCTGCGGCCACGGCGCTTCCACGGTGATCATGGCCCAGGCCTTCCCGGCCTCGCGCTTCGCCGGCTTCGACTACCACGCGCCCTCGGTGGAAACCGCCAGCCAGCGCGCCCGCGAGGCCAGCGTCGAGGACCGCGTGGCCTTCACCCAGGCCAGCGCCAAGGACTACCTGGGCGAGTACGACCTGATCTGCTACTTCGACTGCCTGCACGACATGGGCGACCCGGTGGGCGCCGCCCGCCACGCCTTGCGCCACCTGGCGCCGGACGGTACGGTGCTGCTGGTGGAGCCCTACGCCGGCGACCGACTGGAAGACAACCTGACGCCCATCGGCAAGCTGTTCTACGCCGCCTCGACCTTCATCTGCACGCCCAACTCGCTGTCCCAGGAAGTGGGCCTGGGCCTGGGCGCCCAGGCGGGCGAGGCGCGGCTGCGCGCGGTGTTCGAAGAAGCCGGGTTCACCCGCTTCCGCCGGGCGGCGGAGACGCCGTTCAACCTGATCCTGGAGGCGCGGCCATGAGTGGTCGATCGTAGGAGCAACTGTCTTGCAGGCCGCGCCGGGCTGCTCTTCGTAGGAGCGGGCCCTGCCCGCGATTCGCGCGCAGGGCGCGCTCCTACATGGGAACGGCGCGGGTGGGGTTGCGTAGGGCGAATAACCGTTCACGGTTATCCGCCGCCTCACCTTTCTCATCGACCCTGCCTCGGTCGATCCGGGGAAATGCATGACCAGCGCCAAGCTCAACACCGAGCGAGCCGGTAACCAAGGTCAAACGGCGGATAACGCCGTAGGCGTTATGCGCCCTACGGGTTTCAGGCGCGAAAATGGCTCGGCGGCTGGCCGCTCCAGCGCTGGAAGGCGTGGCGCAGGCTGGCGGTTTCGCTGAAGCCAAGTTCCTCGGCGATGCGGTAGATGGGCATGTCGCCGCCCTGCAGCAGTTCCTTGGCGCGGGCGAAGCGCAGTTCGTCGAGCAGTTGCTGGTAGCTGGTCTGCTGTTGCTGCAGGTGCCGGCGCAGGCTGCGCGAGGAGCAGTTCAGGCGCCGCGCCAGTTCCTCCAGGCCCGGCGGCGCCTGCAGGCGCTCGCCGAGGATGCCGCGGACCTTGTCCAGCCAGGCGCGACGGGCGGCCAGGTCGACGTTCTGCCGGCGGCACTGTTCGAGCATCTCGCGGTGCGTCACCGGGTCGGCCAGCGGCAGGCGGCGCTCCAGCCAGGCGGCGGGGAAGCCGAAGGCGCTACGCGAAGCGCCGAAGCGCAGGCCGCAGGCGAAGCCTTCGGCGTAGGCGGCCTCGCGCTCGGGCGGGCCGGCATAGTCGAACTCCGCGCACAGCAGCTCCAGCGGCTGGCCCAGCAGGTCGCCGCAGGTGACCTTCATCGAGCCCAGGCAGAGTTCGGTGTTGAACGGCCGCAGGGCCTCGTCCTCGCTGTAGCCGGTGGCCACCAGCCAGGCCACCTCGCCTTCGACCTGCAGCGCCAGGTGGAAGTAGGTGCCCAGCAGCACCGGGTAGCTCAGGCCGATGCGTAGCGCCTCGCCGAGGGTCGGCGCCGAAAGCAGCGCATAGCCCAGCAGGCCGTAGGCGGAAATCCGCGTGCGCAGGCCCAGGCGCAGGCCCAGGGCGGGTTCGGCGGCCAGGCGCTCGGCGTTGGCGAACACCTGCTGCTCCTGCCAGGGGCTGACCAGGCGGCGCAGGTCCACCAGGTCGGCGGCGGTGATGCCGCTGCCTTCGAGGATGCCGTCGCGCTCATGGCCTTCGGCTTCCAGCAGGGAAACCGTCAGGGTGGTCATGTGCAGGGAGTTGAGCCAGGTGTTGCGGGAAAAACTGGTTCCGGTCATGTCTTGCCCATAGGAGCGCTGCGCCGTGCCCGCGATGTTACCGTCGCGGGCATGGGATTTGGCAAGGCAAAGGCGGCAATTGCAGGAGCGGGCCCTGCCCGCGATTCGCGCGCAGGGCGCGCTCCTACAGGGGAGCGCGATGGTTGGCGCAGAGCGGGCTCACCCGCGCGAAAGGAAGCGCATCCCCTCTTCCAGCCCGCGCAGGGTCAGCGGGTACATCTGGTCCTTCACCAGTTCGCGCACCAGGTTGGTGGAGGCGGTGTAGTTCCAGGTGTCCTTCGGGTACGGGTTGATCCAGATGAGCTTCTTGTACTTCTCCATGAAGCGCTGCATCCACACGTAGCCGGCTTCCTCGTTCCAGTGCTCGACGCTGCCGCCGGCCTGGGTGATCTCGTAGGGCGCCATGGCCGCGTCGCCGACGAACACCACCTTGTAGTCCGGCCCGTACTTGTGCAGCAGGTCGAAGGTGGCGGTGCGTTCGCTGGTGCGGCGCAGGTTGTTCTTCCACACCGACTCGTAGATGAAATTGTGGAAGTAGAAGTATTCCAGGTGCTTGAACTCGGTCTTGCAGGCCGAGAACAGTTCCTCGCAGACCTTCACGTGGGCGTCCATGGAGCCACCGATGTCCAGCAGCAGCAGGAGCTTCACGGTGTTGCGCCGCTCCGGGCGCATCTGGATGTTGAGCAGCCCGGCGTCCTTGGCCGTGTGGTCGATGGTGCCGTCGATGTCCAGCTCTTCCGCCGCGCCTTCGCGGGCGAACTTGCGCAGGCGGCGCAGGGCGATCTTGATGTTGCGCGTGCCCAACTCGACCTGGTCGTCGAGGTTCTTGTACTCGCGCTGGTCCCAGACCTTGGCCGCCTTGCCCTGGCGCTTGCCGGCGTCGCCCACGCGGATGCCCTCGGGGTTGAAGCCGCCGGAGCCGAACGGGCTGGTGCCGCCGGTGCCGATCCACTTGTTGCCGCCGGCGTGGCGTTCCTTCTGCTCCTCCAGGCGCTTCTTGAACTCCTCGATGAGCTTGTCCAGGCCGCCCAGGGACTGGATCTGCGCGCGCTCCTCGTCGGTCAGCAGGCGCTCGAACTCCTTGCGCAGCCATTCCTCGGGGATCAGCGCCTTGAGGTGGTCGTCGAGCTTCTCCAGGCCCTTGAAGTAGGCGCCGAAAGCCCGGTCGAACTTATCGAAATGGCGCTCGTCCTTCACCATGATGGTGCGGGCGAGGTAGTAGAACTCGTCCATGTCGGCGAACACCACGCGTTGCTGGAGCGCGTTGATCAGGTCCAGCAGCTCGCGCACCGACACAGGCACCTTGGCCGCGCGCATTTCGTTGAACAGGTTGAGCAGCATGGCTGCACCCTCATGTATTCGTTGACACCCAAAATCGTTCCAGGGGCGGCGAGCTAGAGCCAGGCAAGGCGGGGGCAGGCGAGGAAGCGGAGTTTACGACTGTAAATGAGCATTCCTCACCTGCCCCCAACGCAGCATGGCCGACGCGCAGCCGTCCCTGGGGCGATTTTTCAGCGGCTGGCGCGGCGGCTCATGAACGCCAGGCGCTCGAGCAGCTGCACGTCCTGCTCGTTCTTCACCAGGGTGCCGGCCAGCGGCGGGATGGCCTTGGTCGGATCGCGCTCGCGCAGCACCGCCTCGCCGATGTCGTCGGCCATCAGCAGCTTCAGCCAGTCGACCAGCTCGCTGGTGGAGGGCTTCTTCTTCAGGCCCGGCACCTTGCGCACGTCGAAGAAGATGTCCAGCGCCTCGCTGACCAGCGAGGCCTTGATGCCCGGGTAGTGCACGTCGACGATCTTCTGCAGCGTCTCGCGGTCGGGGAAGGCGATGTAGTGGAAGAAGCAGCGGCGCAGGAAGGCGTCCGGCAGCTCCTTCTCGTTGTTCGAGGTGATGATGATGATCGGCCGCTGTTTCGCCTTGATGGTCTCGTTGGTCTCGTAGACGTAGAACTCCATCTTGTCGAGCTCCTGCAGCAGGTCGTTGGGGAACTCGATGTCGGCCTTGTCGATCTCGTCGATCAGCAGGATGACGCGCTCGTCGGCCTCGAAGGCCTCCCAGAGCTTGCCCTTCTTGATGTAGTTGCGCACGTCGTGGACCTTGTCCACGCCCAGCTGCGAGTCGCGCAGGCGGCTCACCGCGTCGTACTCGTAGAGGCCCTGGTGGGCCTTGGTGGTGGACTTGATGTGCCAGGTGATCAGCTTGGCACCGAAGGCTTCGGCCAGCTGCTCGGCGAGCATGGTCTTGCCGGTGCCCGGCTCGCCCTTCACCAGCAGCGGGCGCTGCAGGGTGATGGAGGCGTTGACCGCCAGCTTGAGGTCGTCGGTGGCGACGTAGGACTGGGTGCCTTCGAACTTCATCGGGGAATCCTCGAACGGTATCGGCCGGGCCGCTGCCCGGGCTGCAGGAACTGGGAGACAGACTGCGACTATACCGCGCAGCTCTGTCGACTGTGAACGCAGGCATGGCATTCAGTCACTGAATGCACGGCCATTCATCCATTCGTCGAAGGCTACCTGCGCGTACCACCCTCTCACCGGGGCCGCCGGCCTGGAGCCGACCTTTCCGACGGTTTCGCGGCTTTACGGCCAGGGCGCCGGGGAATAGGCTGGTGGGTCAGCATCGATCCACAAGGACACCCATCATGAGCCGCATCTTCGCAGACAACGCGCAGTCCATCGGCAACACGCCGCTGGTCCAGATCAACCGCCTGGCCCCGCGCGGCGTCACCATCCTGGCCAAGATCGAGGGCCGCAACCCCGGCTACTCGGTGAAGTGCCGCATCGGCGCCAACATGATCTGGGATGCCGAGTCCAGCGGCCGCCTGAAGCCGGGCATGACCATCGTCGAGCCGACCTCCGGCAACACCGGCATCGGCCTGGCCTTCGTCGCCGCCGCGCGCGGCTACAAGCTGGTGCTGACCATGCCTTCGTCGATGAGCCTGGAACGGCGCAAGGTGCTCAAGGCCCTCGGCGCCGAGCTGGTCCTCACCGAACCGGCCAAGGGCATGAAGGGCGCCATCGCCAAGGCCGAGGAGCTGGTGGCCAGCGATCCGGCCCAGTACTTCATGCCGGCGCAGTTCGACAACCCGGCCAACCCGGCGATCCACGAGAAGACCACCGGCCCGGAAATCTGGAACGACACCGACGGCGCGGTGGACGTGCTGGTGGCCGGCGTCGGCACCGGCGGCACCCTCACCGGCGTGTCGCGCTTCATCAAGAACACCAAGGGCAAGCCGATCCTCTCGGTGGCCGTGGAGCCGACCAGCTCACCGGTGATCAGCCAGACCCTCGCCGGCGAAGAGGTCAAGCCCTCGCCGCACAAGATCCAGGGCATCGGCGCCGGCTTCGTGCCGAAGAACCTCGACCTGGCCATGGTCGACCGCGTCGAGCTGGTCGGCGACGACGAGGCCCGCAGCATGGCCCAGCGCCTGATGCACGAGGAAGGCATCCTCTGCGGCATCTCCTGCGGCGCCGCCATGGCCGCCGCCGTGCGCCTGGCCGAGGAGCCGGCCATGCAGGGCAAGACCATCGTGGTCATCCTCCCCGACTCGGCCGAGCGCTACCTGTCGAGCATGCTCTTCGAAGGCGTGTTCGACGAGCAGGAAATGGTGCAGTAAGCCCCCGCGCCGCCCCACTGCGGGGCGGCGCCCCGCGCGGCGGCCCTTTGCCACTGTCTGCGGACCCGCGGGCAACCGCGCCCCCTCCAAATCCTCCGGCAATCCGGTTATTCCTTGAGCAGCCGCGGCCCCACCCCGGCCGCGCCACTACCGTTTGCCGTCAGGAAACAACAATGAAAACGACCGCACCGCTGTCCAGTGCCCTAGCGCTTTCCCTCACCCTGGGCGTCGCCGCCGGCGCCCAGGCCGAGTCCCTGAAGATCTACAACTGGTCCGACTACATCGCCCCCGACACCGTCGCCACCTTCGGCAAGGAAACCGGCATCCAGACCACCTACGACGTCTACGACAGCAACGAGACGCTGGACGGCAAGCTGATGACCGGCAAGTCCGGCTACGACATCGTGGTGCCCTCCAACCACTTCATGGCCAAGCAGATCCAGGCCGGCGCCCTGAAGAAGCTGGACAAGAGCCAACTGCCCAACTGGAAGAACCTCAACCCGGTGCTGATGAAGGCCCTGGAGGTCAACGACCCGGGCAACCAGTACGGCTTCCCCTACCTGTGGGGCACCACCGGCATCGGCTACAACCCGGCCAAGGTCAAGGAAGTGCTGGGCGCAGACGCACCGCTGGACTCCTGGGACCTGTTCTTCAAGCCCGAATACATGCAGAAGCTGGCCAAGTGCGGCGTCGCCGTGCTGGACAACGGCCCCGAGCTGCTGCCCATCGCCCTGAACTACCTGGGCCTGCCGCACCACAGCCAGAACCCCGAGGACTACAAGAAGGCCGAGGAAGCGCTGATGAAGGTTCGCCCCTACATCGCCTACTTCCACTCCTCGAAGTACGTCAGCGACCTGGCCAACGGCAACATCTGCGTGGCCGTCGGCTTCTCCGGCGACATCCTGCAGGCCGCCACCCGCGCCAAGGAAGCCAGGAACGGCATCGAGATCCACTACTCCACGCCCAGGGAAGGCTCGCCGCTGTGGTTCGACATGATCGCCATGCCGGCCGACGCGCCCGACGAGAAGGCCGCCTACGCCTTCATGAACTACCTGCTGCGCCCGGAGGTGATGGCCGGCATCAGCAACTACGTGCACTACGCCAACGGCAACCTGGCCTCCGAGCCGCTGGTGGACGCGGCGATCAAGGCCGACCCGGCGATCTACCCGCCGCAGGACAAGATGGCCAAGCTGTTCGCCCTGCAATCCATGCCGATGAAGATCGACCGCCTGCGCACGCGCATCTGGACCAACGTCAAGACCGGCAAGTAAGCCTCCGCGCGAGGTACTGAACGAACGGGGGCGGCGACGCCCCCGCTTCCTGACCGGCCGGTCGGCCGTGTCGCTTTCGCCGCCCCCCGAGTCTGGCTAAGCTCGCTGCACATCCCATGAACGAGATGCGCCCCATGAGCCATGCCCAGATCGCGCAGACCATCCTCGACGGCTTCGACGTCTACCGCGAGCGCTTCAAGCAGATCACCGACGGCGCCCAGGCGCGCTTCGAGCAGGCGCAGTGGCAGGAGATCCAGCGGACCTCGGCCGAGCGCATCGACCTCTACGAGGAAAAGGTCGCCGAGACCGTGGCGCGGGTCGGCAGCCGCTTCAGCCCGGCGGAGCTGCTGGACGTGGAGCGCTGGCCACTGATCAAGAGCGCCTACATCGCCCTGATCGACCCGCGCAACGACGACGAGTTGGCGGAAACCTGGTTCAACTCGATCTTCTGCGGCCTGTTCAGCCACGACAACATCAGCGACGGCACCATGTTCGTGCACACCACGCGGCCGTCGCTGCGGCCCCACGCGCGCGACCCGCACACGCGCCTCTACCGGCCCCGGGGCAACCTGCGCCAGGCGCTGCAGCAGATCTTCGCCGACTACCGCTTCCAGGTGCCCTACGAGGATGCCGAAGGCGACCTGGCGCGCCTGGACGCCCTGCTGCACAGCAACCTGCCCGACTGGGTGTGCAAGGACCCGGAGCTGGCCCTGGAGCTGATCGGCTCGGTGTTCTACCGCAACAAGGGCGCCTACCTGGTGGGCCGCCTGTTCACCCCCGACGAGCAGTGGCCGCTGGTGTTCCCGCTGATCCACCGCGAGGGCCGCGGCATCCGCTTCGACACCGTGATCACCGACGAGGCGGAGGTGTCGATCATCTTCTCCTTCACCCGCTCCTACTTCATGGTCGACGTGCCGGTGCCGGCGGAGCTGGTGGCCTTCCTCAAGCGCCTGCTGCCGGGCAAGCACATCGCCGAGCTGTACACCTCCATCGGCTTCTACAAGCAGGGCAAGAGCGAGTTCTACCGCGCGCTGATCAACCACCTGGCGAGCACCGACGACCGCTTCATCATGGCCCCCGGCGTGCGCGGCATGGTGATGAGCGTGTTTACCCTGCCCGGCTTCAACACCGTGTTCAAGATCATCAAGGACAACTTCAACCCGGCCAAGACCGTGGACCATGCCACCGTGGTGCAGAAGTACCAACTGGTGAAGAACCACGACCGTGTCGGCCGCCTGGCCGACACCCAGCAGTTCGCCGACTTCCGCTTCCCGGTGGCCAAGTTCGAGCCCGAGTGCCTGGCCGAACTGCTGCAGGTGGCGCCTTCCACGGTGGTGATGGAAGGCGACGTGGTGCTGATCCGCCACTGCTGGACCGAGCGCCGCATGACCCCGCTGAACCTCTACCTGGAGCACGCCACCGAGGCCCAGGTGCACGAGGCGCTGTACGACTACGGCCTGGCCATCAAGCAGTTGGCGGCGGCGAACATCTTCCCCGGCGACATGCTGCTGAAGAACTTCGGCGTCACCCGCCACGGCCGCGTGGTGTTCTACGACTACGACGAGATCAGCTACCTCACCGAGGTGAACTTCCGCCACATCCCGCCGCCGCGCTACGAGGAGGACGAGATGTCTTCCGAGCCCTGGTATTCGGTGGGGCCGATGGATGTGTTTCCCGAGGAGTTTCCGCGCTTCCTGTTCGTCGACCTGAAGCTGCGTCGGTTGTTCGCCAAGCTGCATGGCGATCTCTACGACGCGGATTACTGGAAGGGGCTGCAGACGCAGATACGGGCGGGCAAGGTGATAGACGTGTTCCCCTATCGGCGTAATGAGTTGCCGGAGAAGGCTTTGGCGGAGTAAGAGCCTTCCCTGGAAATCCGTAGGGCACATAACGCCGCCGAATCGCGGACAGAGTCCGCTTGCGCCGAGGTGCTCTTCGTAGGATGGGTTGAGCTTGCGATACCCATGCTGCCGTGGTGATGGGTATCGCTTCGCTCAACGCCATCCTACGAAAACCCGTGCTTCCCTGTAACCGTAGATTTCCCGGCCGCGCCGGGGCCCCCGCTCACCCCCGAAACGCCTGCCGATAGGCACTCGGCGACACCCCCAGCGCCGCGCTGAAATGCTGCCGCAACGAAGCCACCGAGCCGAACCCCGCCAGCGCCGCCACCTCCGGAATAGGCTGTTCGGTGGACTCCAGCAGCCGCTGCGCCAGGGCCAGGCGTTCGCCGCGCAGCCAGTCGCCCAGGGTGCTGCCGGTGAGCTGGCGGAAGTGCCGGCTGAAGCTGCGCCGGCTCATCAGCGCGCGTTCGGCCAGGCTGTCCAGGTCGTGGGGCTGGTCTAAGCGTTCGCGTACCCAGTCGAGCAGGCCGGAAAGGCGGTTGTCCCGCGCCGTGGCCGGCAGCGGCTGTTCGATGAACTGGGCCTGGCCGCCCTGGCGGTGCGGCGCCACCACCAGGCGGCGGGCCTGCTGGTTGCTCAGGCCGGCGCCGCAGCGCTGGCGCAGCAGGTGCAGGCAGCAGTCGATGCCGGCCACGGTGCCGGCGGAGGTGAGGATCGGGCCATCGTCGACGTAGAGCACGTCCGGCTCCACCCGCACCTGGGGATAACGCTGGGTGAAATAGTCCGCCCACAGCCAGTGGGTGGTGGCGCGGCGCCCGTCGAGCAGGCCGGCCTCGGCCAGGACGAAGGCGCCCAGGCACAGGCCCACCAGTTGCGCGCCGCGCGCATGCGCAGCCACCAGGGCGTCGAGCAGGGCCTGCGGCGGGCGTTCCGCCGGCTCGCGCCAGCTCGGCACTATCAGGGTATCGGCGGTTTCCAGCGCCTCCAGGCCGTGGCGCGTATCGATGGCGAAGCCGGCCGTGGTGTTCAGCGGCCCCGGCTCGGCGGCGCAGACCTGCAGTTCGAAGCGCGTGCGCGTCCCGCCCGGGTCGCCCTCGCCGAACACCAGGCAGGGCACCGAGAGGTGGAAGGGGCTGATCTGGTCGAAGGCCACCACGGCCACGCGATGGGTTTCCATGGGCATCATCCGGGCAAGGCTTTGGCCCGATTCTAGCGAAAGCTGTCTTGCGGGCCACTCACGCCGACCGCCGGCCCCTGCGCAGAATGGCCCCATCCCCACTCCAGCGGAGACACCCAGCATGAGCAACGCCCCGAAACGCGCCCTGATCGTCATCGACGTGCAGAACGAATACTTCAGCGGCAACCTGCGCATCGAATACCCGCCGGTCGGCGACTCGCTGCCGAACATCCTGCGCGCCATGGACGCCGCCCACGCCGCCGGCATCCCGGTGGTGGTGGTGCGCCACCAGGCCCCGGCCGGCGCGCCCATCTTCGCCCCCGGCAGCCACGGCGTGGAACTGCACCCGCAGGTGGCCGAGCGCCCCCGCGACCTGCTGCTGGACAAGAGCAAGGCCAGCGCCCTCAGCGACACCGGGCTGGGCGACTGGCTGCGCGAACGCGGCGTCGACACCCTGACGATCGTTGGCTACATGACGCACAACTGCGACGACTCCACCGCCCGCCAGGCCGCCCACGAAGGCTGGCAGGTGGAATTCCTCGACGACGCCAGCGGCTCGCTGCCCTACGCCAATAGCGCGGGCGCGGCCACTGCCGAGGAAATCCACCGGGTGTTCAGCGTGGTGCTGCATTCGTCGTTCGCCGCGGTGGCCAGCACCGCCGACTGGCTGGCGGCGGTGGCAAGCGGCAAGGCCCTGGAGCGCGACAACATCTACGCCTCCAACCAGCGGGCCATCAACGCCCGCGGTTAGGAAAATGGCGGATAACGCCGTGGCGTTATCCGCCCTACGCGAGGACCATCATGGACGTAGGGCGAATAACCGTTCGCGGTTATCCGCCGCCTGACCGCCCTCCCCGTCCCGCACGGCGTCCAACCGGCCCTCATCAGCTCCAATGCCGCCGCGCGACGTTGCGGTTGTCCCCCAGCCCCGCCAGCGCCCCGACCGAAACGATCAGCAGCTCGACGATCCAGGCCAGCAGCAAACCGCCGCCCAGGGCCCAACCGATCGCCTCCGGCGCCAGCACCACCTGGTAGCTGTAGCCGTCGAGGGTCTCCTGCAGCAGCTCGCGGTTCGGCGCGCTCAGCAGGTGCCAGGCGCGGGCGTACCAGGGGCCCTGCAGGGCCTGCCATTCCCTGTCGAACAGCTTGGCCCGGCGCAGCAGGCGCTCGACGTTGTCGCCGTCGCGCTGGAACACCGGGTCCGGGCTGCCGCGGTAGTGCGCCACCAGGGCGTCGAGGTCGCCCTGGAAGTACTGCCCGGCGGTGTTGCGATAGCCCTCCAGGGCCTGCAGGGCCTCCTGGCGGTGGGCATCGACGCGGATCGAATAGTCCTTGATGAAACCCGGCACCTGCACCCCGACCAGCAGGCCGAGGGCGAAAAGCACCAGGCGGATGTAGCTGCGCAACATGGGAGTCCCCCTCTCAGACGCGGCCCTGGTCGAGAATCTCGCCGCGCCACCAGAGCATCCACTCGCCGCTCTGCTGCACCGACCAGTGCTCGTTGTCGGTCAGCGGTTCGGTGGCGATCACCGTGACCACGTCGTTGGGCGTGGTCTCGGACTGGAAGTCCACGGTCAGGTCGGCATCCTTCAGCCGCGCCGGGCCGAAGGGCGCGCGACGGGTAATGTACGCCAGCTTGCTGGAACAGAAGGTGAACAGCCAATCACCGTCGCTCAGCAGGCAGTTGAACACGCCCTTCTGCCGGTACTCGGCGCAGGCGCAGACCAGCGTCGGCAGCAGCACCTCCACCGGCACCGGCTCGGGGAAGGCCCGGCGCACGCGGTTGAGCAGGTCGCAGAAGGCCGCCTCGCTATCGGTGTCGCCCACCGGCCGGTACAGCCCCGGCGGCGGCGCGAAGTCGGCCAGCTGGCCGTTGTGCGCGAAGGTCCAGTAGCGCCCGCCCAGCTCGCGCACGAAGGGGTGGGTGTTGGACAGGCAGACCTTGCCGACGTTGGCCTGGCGGATGTGGCCGATCACCGTCTCGCTCTTGATCGGGTAGCGCTGCACCAGGCGCGCCACCTCCGACTCGACGCTGGCGCTCGGGTCCTGGAACAGACGCACGCCGCGCCCCTCGTAGAAGGCGATGCCCCAGCCGTCGCGGTGCGGGCCGGTGCCGCCGCCGCGCTGCATCAGGCCGGTGAAGCTGAAGACGATGTCGGTGGGGACGTTGGCGCTCATGCCGAGCAGTTCGCACATGGTCAGCGCTCCTGTGGCAGGCGGTCGCCCGGCACGGACTGGAAGGTGGAAAGGGAAATCAGGCGCCGGCCTGGCGCGAAGGTCTGGGGCAGCATCGGGCTCGTTCCGCTACGGCTATGCCGCCATGCTGAACGCCGGATGGGCGCCGCGCAAGGGCGGCGCCGGGCTCGCTCAGAGGCGCGGCTCGATGCGCATGCCGCGGTTGCCGTTGCGCTCGTCGGCGCGGCTGTCGTCCACGTCGGGCATCAGCTGCGGCTGCATGAGCTGGCGCATGGTCGGCTCGTTCTCCGCCTCGGCGCGCTGGCGGCGGTTGCGCGCGGCACGCTCGATGGGCCAGCGCACGGCGACGAAGATCAGGTACACGACGAAGGCCGCCAGCAGCACCAGGGCCAGGTCGGACACGGCGCGCCAGGCGTTGTTGCCCACCTTGAACAGCACGTCCAGGGCGGTGATGGCGATGGCCGGGGCGTATTCGTTGTTGGCCGGGTCAACCGGCGTCGGGGTGAACAACAGCACGGGCACGATCACCCGCAGCGGTTCGCGCAGCCAGCGCCACATCCAGCCGGTCATCAGGAACCAGACGACCAGGAGTCCGAAAGCGGCGAACAGGTAGACGCCCCAGGCGAGTTGATAATCGTGTTCGTTCATGCGCGTGCGTGCGATGGCGGCGGAAGGGGGCTTATGATAGCCGCTTTTCCCCACGGGTGCGCAGCCGGGTGTCACCCCTGCCCCGCCAAGGAGCCGCCATGACCGACCGCCAGCCCCCCGTCGCCCGCCGCGAAGCCGCCGCCGATCCCTACGCCTGGCTGCAGCAGCGCGACAGCGCCGAAGTGCTCGACTACCTCAAAGCGGAGAACGCCTACCTCGAAAGCGAACTGGCCGGCCAGGCCGAACTGCGCGAGCAGCTGTTCCAGGAGATCAAGGGCCGCATCCGCGAGACCGACCTGTCGCTGCCTTCGCCCTGGGGCCCGTGGCTGTACTACCAGCGCACCACCGCCGGCGACGAATACCCGCGCCACTACCGCTGCCCGCGCCCGGCCGACGACTCGCTGAGCGTGGACGAAAGCGCCGAGCAACTGCTGCTGGACCCCAACGAGCTGGCCGCCGGCGGCTTCCTCTCCCTCGGCGCCTTCAGCATCAGCCCCGACCACTCGCGCCTGGCCTACAGCCTGGACACCAGCGGCGACGAGATCTACCGCCTGTACGTCAAGGACCTGGCCAGCGGCGCCGTGGAGGAACTGCCCTTCGACGACTGCGACGGCAGCATGACCTGGGCCAACGACAGCCGCACCCTGTTCTTCGGCGAGCTGGACGACACCCACCGCCCGCACAAGCTGTACCGCCACACCCTGGACGAACCCGGCGCCGAGCAGGTGTTCGAGGAGCGCGACGGGCGCTTCTTCCTGCACTGCTACCGCGCCAGCTCCGAGCGCCAGCTGGTGCTGCTGCTGGGCAGCAAGACCACCAGCGAGGCCTGGGTGCTGGATGCCGAACAGCCGCGCGGCGAATTCCGCTGCGTCGCCCCGCGCCAAGAAGAGCACGAGTACCACGTCGACCACGGCCTGCTGGACGGCGAGTGGACCTGGTTCATCCGCAGCAACCAGGGCGGCATCAACTTCGCCCTCTACAGCGCCAGCGAAGCGGCGCCCGGCCGCGAGCACTGGCGCGAGCTGATCGCCCACCGCGACAGCGTGATGCTCGAAGACCTCACCCTCAACCAGGACGCCTTCACCCTCAGCCTGCGCGAGGGCGGCCTGCCGATCGTCGAGGTCCACGCCGCCGGCCAGGCGCCGCGCCGCGTGGAGCTGCCGGACGCGGCCTACAACCTGTACGTGCAGGACAGCCTGGAATTCCACAGCCCGGTCATCCGCCTGCGCTACGAGGCGCTCAACCGCCCGGCGCAGATCCGCCAGCTGGGCCTGCTCGACGGCGCCCAAAAGGTGCTCAAGGAAACCCCGGTGGAAGGCCCCTTCGACGCCGACGCCTACGAAAGCCGCCGGCTCTGGGCCAGCAGCGTCGACGGCGTGCAGGTGCCGATCAGCCTGGTGGCGCGCCGCGAGGTGCTGCAGGGCATCGCCGCCGGCCGCCCGGCGCCGCTGTACCTGTACGGCTACGGCGCCTACGGGGCGAGCCTTGATCCCTGGTTCTCCCACGCCCGCCTGAGCCTGCTGGAGCGCGGCTTCGTCTTCGCCATCGCCCACGTGCGCGGCGGCGGCGAGCTGGGCGAGGCCTGGTACCGCGCCGGCAAGCTGGCCAACAAGCAGAACAGCTTCAGCGACTTCATCGCCTGCGCCGAGCACCTTTGCGCCGAGGGCTACAGCACGCCGCAGCGGACCGTGATCAGCGGCGGCAGCGCCGGCGGCCTGCTGATGGGCGCGGTGCTCAACCAGCGCCCGCAGCAGTTCGCCGCGTGCATCGCCGAGGTGCCCTTCGTCGACGTGCTCAACACCATGCTCGACCCGGACCTGCCGCTGACCGTCACCGAGTACGACGAGTGGGGCAACCCGCAGGAGCACGAGGTCTACGAGCGCATCCGCGCCTACGCGCCCTACGAGAACGTCTGCGCCCAGGACTACCCGGCGCTGCTGGTGGTGGCCGGCTACAACGACAGCCGCGTGCAGTACTGGGAAGCGGCCAAGTGGGTGGCCAAGCTGCGCGCCAGCAAGACCGACGACAACCTGCTGCTGCTCAAGACCGACCTGGGCGCCGGCCACGGCGGCATGAGCGGGCGCTACCAGGGGCTGAAGGACGTGGCCCTGGAATACGCCTTCGTGCTCAAGGTGCTGGGCCTGCTGGAGGCGGCCTGATGCCAGGTGGCATAGAGCCTGTCTGGCGCTGAGCCGGGGTGGGAGAAGAGCCGGTTCGGTGTGTTGCTGTTCGCGTGGTTTCTATATTCAAGAGCACCCTCACCCCAGCCCTCTCCCGCAAGCGGGAGAGGGGGCTGTTCGTGCCACCGGGGCGTCCGGCGTGGCCGGTAAACCCCATCGCGGACAAGGTCCGCTCCTACACCCGTGCTTCCCTGGAACCGTAAGCGGACCTTGTTCGCGATGGAGCCGCGTCCCGCGTTCGCGGGGAATGACGGGGTTGGGAGGATGACGCCTGACCGACACACCGCTCAGGACAGCCCCCTCTCCCTTCAGGGCGGGGCGCGCAGCCGAGGGTTGGGGAGAGGGAGCGGAGTAACCCCGAAACACCAATGCAGCCGGGAAATGCCATTCGCGAGCAAGCTCTCTCCCACGAAAACCAATTCCCGCCCAGCAACCTCACCCCGCCCGGAAGATCAGATGCTCTTCCCAGTCATCCTCAGCCACCACAGTCTCGCTGAGCATCCGCCCCGACTGCGAAATCCGCTCCTGATGCACCGCATCGGGATCACCGCAGACCAGGTGGTGCCACAGCGGCAGGTCCTTGCCCTCGGCCACCAGGCGGTAGCCGCAGGTCGGCGGCAGCCAGCGGAACTCGTCGGCCTGGGCCGGGGTGAGCTGGATGCAGTCGGGCACGCTGGCGCGGCGGTTGGCGTAGTCGGTGCAGCGGCAGGTCTTCAGGTCCAGCAGCTTGCAGGCGATGCGCGTGTAGTAGACGGTGCCGTCGTCCTCGTCCTCGAGCTTCTGCAGGCAGCACAGGCCGCAGCCGTCGCACAGCGACTCCCACTCCTGCTGGTCGAGCTGTTCGAGGGTCTTGCGTTTCCAGAAGGGTTCGACTTTGGCGGCCATCGTTTTTCTAGGTAGGGCTTTTCACGGGGGCGCCAAGTCTATGCCCAGGCGCCGCGCCGGCCAAGCGCAGGTGACCGCCGGAGCGCTTGCCAGGGGCCGCGCGGCTGGGTAGCTTTCCCCCACCATCAGGCCCGAGCGGGCCGCCGCCTCACCCACGATCCGCGATGCCCAGCCGTCCACGGCACCATCCCCCTTTGCCAGCAGGAGCCGCCATGAGCGCCAATCCCCGCGTTGCCGACTATCCCATCGACACGCAGTTCATCAATCGCTGGTCGCCCCGCGCCTTCAGTGGCGAGAGCATCCCCGAGGAAACCCTGCTGGGCTTCCTCGAAGCCGCGCGCTGGGCGCCCTCCTCGTTCAACTCGCAGCCCTGGCGCTTCCTCTACGCGCGCCGCGACACGCCGAACTGGCAGCGCTACCTGGACCTGCTGGGCGAGTTCAACCGCGGCTGGGCGCAGAACGCCGCGGCGCTGGTGATAGTGCTGTCCAAGACCACCTTCGCCCCGCCCGGCTCCAGCGAAGAGAAACCGGCGCTCTGGCACACCTTCGACACCGGCGCGGCCTGGGGCTTCCTGGCCCTGCAGGCGAGCCTGGCCGGCTGGCACAGCCACGGCATGGCCGGCTTCGACCGCGAGGCCACCCGCGTCGAACTGAAGGTGCCGGACGACCACGAGATCCACGCCGCCATCGCCATCGGCAGGCTCGGCGACAAGTCGATCCTCTCGGAAAGCCTGCAGGCGCGCGAAATCCCCAGCCCGCGCCGGCCGCTGGAGCAACTGGCCGCCGAGGGCGATTTCAGCCTGTGAGGGACAGGGCGCCCCGCGCGGGGCGCCCGCTTTCAATAGCCGCGGGTGAAGTCCACCTCGCCGCGCATGGGCTGCCCGGCCCAGAAGCGCGACAGGTTCTCGCGGAACAGCTCCACCATCGGCCCCGGCAACGTCGGCGCGGCGGTGTGGCCGGTGAGCAGCAGGCGCGGCGCGTTCCAGAACGGGTGCTGCGGCGGCAGCGGCTCCTGGCGGCAGACATCGATGACGGCGCCTGCCAGGCGATTGTTTTCCAGGGCGCTGATCAGGTCGGCATCGACCACCGCGACACCGCGCCCGGCGTTGATGAACAGCGTCGAGGGCTTCATCCGCTGGAACAGCGCCAGGTCGAAGATGTCCTGGGTGTCCGGGGTGTCGGGCAGCAGGTTGACCACGTAGTCGGCGGTTTCCACCAGACGCGGCAACTCGTCCAGCGCGCCCACCCGCTGGAACGGCTGCAGCGGCCGCGGCGTGCGCGCCACGCCGGTCAGCTCGACGCCGAAGGCCGCCAGCATGTGCGCCACGGCCAGGCCGATTTCGCCGGTGCCCACCAGCAGCACGTGGCGGCCACGCAGGCTGCCGGGGGCGCGGTCGTCCCACTGGCTGCCGACCTGGCTGGCCAGGCGGCCGAGGAACTGGCGTTCGTGGGCCAGCATGTAGGTCAGCAGGTATTCGCTCATCACCTGGCCGAAGATGCCCACCGCGCGGGTCAGGGCATAGTCCTTGGGCAGGTCGTCGGCCAGCAGCGGGGTGATGCCGGCCCAGGTGGACTGCACCCAGACGGGGTGCACGCCCTTGCGCAGCAGCTGCGCCACCAGGTCGGGCTCGCCCAGCCATACCGGGCATTCGGCGGCGGCCTCGACGAGGTTGTCGGGTTTGTCGCCGGATACCACGCTGAGACCGGGCTCGGCAGCCATGGTCAGCGCAGCGTAGAGGGTGTGTTCGCGATCGAGGATGAGCAGGCGCATGGTCTAGATCGCACCGGGGTGGCAAGGCGTAGGCACGTTGATTGGCATTGTCGTTATCGTCCCTGCATGCAGCGGCGATTTTGTGCGAGTTGAACGAAGGGCCTGTAGACCGGCAGGAAGCCCAGGCGTTCCGCCTGCTCAGGCAATTTCTGACGCAATAATGCTCTTGAGCCTACAACTTGCACAGCAATTTCGTACCAATTCGCGATGGCGACGACTTTTCGACGCCTGAGAGCCTGTCTACGGTCTCGCGAGCTAGAGCAGAACAAGGCGAAAACAGGCGAGGGAGCGCAGTTTAGGCCGCTAAATGAGCATCACTCGCCTGTTTTCAACGCAGTTATGCCGACGCGCAGCAGAGCGTAGACAGGTTCTCAAAGTGGGTCGTTCATGCGCAGCAACTCTTCGGGCAGGTGCTCGATGTATTCCTCCTCCACTGGAGGCATCTGCAGGTGGAAGCCCTGCTTCTCGATGTTCTCCAGTACCTTGTGGATATCTTCGCGGGCCAGCTTGCGCTCGGGGCTGAGCACCAGGTCGAAGGCGTGCTGCGGCGCGCCGAACGCCGCCAGCAGCGCCTCGGGCACACGGCTCAGGACCTCGCGCTTGTCGACGTACAGGTACATCTCGTTCTTGCGCGGGCTCTTGTAGATGGAGCAGATGCGTTTCATGGTTTCTCCGGGGTGGCCAGGCAGTCCAGCAGGGCCTGGCCCATCAGTTCACGGCGCCAGCCCTGCAGGGAATCGGGCAGGCGGTAGGGGCCATCGGGGTAGCCGGTCTTGAGCAGCGCCTCGAGAATCTTCTTGCGCAGCATCAGCTCCGGGGCCATGCCCTGGCGCTCGGCCTCGCGCTGGCCGACCTCGCGCAGTTGCTTGAGCAGCGGCGCCACCTCGCGCGGCAGCGGCTCGGGCAGCGGCTCGGGCCATTGCTCGGCGGGCAGCGCGGCGGCATGGGCGAGCAGCGCCAGCAGGGTGTCGCCGTCCTGGCGCACGGTGCGCGGGTGCATCTCGTCGATGCGCGACAGCGCCAGCTTGTCCTTCGGCTGCAGGCGCGCCAGCGGCCACAGCGTCTGCTCGCGCAGGATGCGGTTGCGCGGCTGGTTGCGCAGGCGCGCCTGTTCCTCGCGCCAGGCGCAGAGTTCACGCAGCACGGCGAGTTGCTGCGGGGCCAGCTTCCAGGCCAGCTTGACGTCGCGCCAGGCCTGGCGCGGGTCGCTGACGCGGGTCTGGTTGGCGACCAGGTCGGCGCCGTCGGCCAGCAGCCAGGCCAGCTTGTGCTCGGGCAGGCGCGGCGCCAGCTTCACGTAGACCTCGGCCAGGTGCTGCACGTCCTCGGCGGCGTAGCGCACCTGCATGTCGGTCAGCGGGCGCTGCAGCCAGTCCGAGCGCGTCTCGTCCTTGGGCAGGTCCAGGCCGAGGATCTCCAGCACCAGCTTGGAATAGCCCATGGAATGCGCCATGCCCAGGTAGGCGGCGGCCAGTTGGGTGTCGAACAGCGGCTGCGGCAGACTGCCGGTCAGGCGCTGGAAGACTTCCAGGTCCTCGCCGCAGGCATGGAACACCTTGACCACCGAGGACGCCTCCAGCACCTCGGCGAAGGGCGACCAGTCGCGGATCAGCAGCGGGTCGATCAGCCACGCCCGCTCGCCGTCGCCGACCTGCACCAGGCCGGCTTCGGGGTAAAAGGTATCGACGCGCATGAACTCGGTATCGAGTGCCAGGTACGGCCTTTGTTTCCAGTCCCGGCATTGCTGCGCCAGGCTGGCATCGTCGCGGATCCACCGGATATCGAGGGCGCTCACGAACATCTCCTTGCTTCACGTGGAGCGCAGTATATCGGGCTGGATGATGTCCGAGCATTCCGCTTTTGCCTACAAGGCTGTACAGACGCGAACGAAGGCTTATCTTTCCTGCCCCAGGACCCATGACAAGAGCCTTCATGATGAAGAAATTCGCAAGCCTGCTGGTATTGCTGATCGCCGCCGCCGCGGTCTACCTCGCCATCACCCCCAGCCCCATCGACCCCGTGGCCTGGAACCCGCCGCCGGCGCCATCGATGACCGGCGTGCTGGAACCCAACGACACCCTGATGAAGGCCGAGCTGCTCGGCCTGGGCCAGGTGAAGGGCCCGGAAGACACCGCGGTGGATGCCCAGGGCCGCGTCTACGCCGGCCTGGACGACGGCCGCGTGGTGCGCCTGGACAACGGCCAGGTCAGCACCTTCGCCGAGACCGGCGGCCGCCCGCTGGGCATGGACTTCGACGCCCAGGGCAACCTGATCGTCGCCGACGCCTGGAAGGGCCTGCTGAAGATCGACGCGCAGGGCAAGATCACGGTGCTCAGCACTGAGGCCGACGGCCTGCCCTTCGCCTTCGCCGACGACCTGGACATCGCCAGCGACGGGCGCATCTACTTCAGCGACGCCTCCAGCCGCTTCCACCAGCCCGACTACATCCTCGACTACCTGGAGACCCGCCCCCACGGCCGCCTGCTGCGCTACGACCCGGCGACCGGCAAGACCGAGACGCTGCTCAAGGACCTGTACTTCGCCAACGGCGTGACGCTGTCGGCCAACGAGGACTTCGTGCTGGTCAACGAGACCTACCGCTACCGCATCGCCCGCTACTGGCTGAAAGGCCCGAAGGCCGGGCAGCAGGACATCTTCATCGACAACCTGCCGGGGCTGCCGGACAACCTCCAGGGCGACCGCAAGGGCACCTTCTGGGTGGCCCTGCCGACGCCGCGCAAGGCCGACGCCGACTTCATCCTCGGCCAACCCTGGCTCAAGCGCCAGCTGACCAAGCTGCCGCGCGCGCTGCTGCCCAAGCCGGTGCCCTATGGCCTGGTCATCGCCGTGGACGAGAACGGCCAGATCGTGCGCAGCCTGCACGACACCAGCGGCCAGCACCTGCGCATGATCACCTCGGCCAAGCCGGTGGGCGACTACCTCTACTTCGGCAGCCTGGAAAACGACCGCATCGGCCGCCTGAAGATTCGCTGAAGCACCTCAGCCCAGCGCCAGCGGCTCCTCGCGGGCCGCTTCGGCGCATTTCGCGGCGCCCGGCTCCAGCAGTTCCTGCATGCGCCCGCGCACCTCGCCCATCAGGGCATCCAGGCCCTGCCCGTGGAAGGCCGCGGCGTCCACCGGGCGACCCACCAGCAGGTCCACCGGCTGGCCCAGGTTGAGGTCGAAGGTGCGCGCCGGCAGCACCCGGTGGATGCCGCGGATGGCCACCGGGATGATCACCGCGTCGGTGTCCAGGGCCAGGCGGAAGCAGCCCTTCTTGAACGGCAGCAGGCGCCCGTCGTCCGAGCGGGTGCCTTCCGGCGCCGCCCACAGCACTATGCCGCTCTCCATCATCTGCCGCGCGCGCTGCAGGTCGGCGCGGGCGCGCTGGCTGTTGTGCCGGTCGATGGAGGGGAACTCGGCGGCGCGCATGGCCCGGCCGAGCACCGGGATGCGGTACAGCTCACTCTTGGCCAGCATGCGGATCGAGCCGGGCAGCGCGGCGAAGCTGGCCGGGATGTCGTAGTGGCTGGAATGGTTGCAGAGGATCATGTAGCGCCGCCCGTCGCCGAAGTCCGGCATGGCCCCGTGCACGCTCAGGCGCATACGCACCAGGCGCAGCAGCAGGCCCGACCATTGGCGGGTGTAGCGGTCCACGCGCTCGCGGCGCAGGCGGCCGATGGCGGCCAGGGACAGCACCAGCAGGCTGTAGTAGAGGGTGATCAGGCCGGTCGCCAGGGCGATGGCGCAGACGCGCGCCCGCGAGGCCGCCTGGGTCGCCGGTTGCAGACTGAACATGGGCGAAAACTCCATCGGATCGAAGAAAGCCGCCGCGAACCGGCGTTTTCCATTGCACAAGCCTTATGATGCGCGAGGAAACCGTCACGACACAGGAACCCGCACGATGTCACTCGCCCGCCTGCTCAGCCCGCAACAACTGGCAGCCCGCCTGGACGAACCCGGCCTGCTGATCCTCGACTGCCGCTTCGCCCTGGACGACCCGGGCTACGGCGCCCGCGTGTTCGCCGAGAACCACATTCCCGGCGCCCAGTACGCCGACCTCGAACGCGATCTCTCGGCCCCGGTGGTCAAGGGCGTGACCGGCCGCCACCCGCTGCCCGACGCCGACGCGCTGATCCAGCGCCTGCGCGCCTGGGGCCTGGACAACAGCGACGAGGTGGTGCTCTACGACGACGGTCCCGGCGCCTTCGCCGCCCGCGCCTGGTGGCTGCTGCTGTGGCTGGGCAAGCGCGACGGCGTATACCTGCTCGACGGCGGCATGAACGCCTGGCGCGCCGCCGGCCTGCCGCTGACTACCGCCGAGCCGGCGGTGCCGACGGGCGCCTTCCACGGCGAGCCGGACAACGGCCTGCTGATCGACGCCGGCGAACTCTCGGCGTTGCTGGCCGACCCGCAGCTGCCGCTGATCGACGCCCGCGCCGAGCCGCGCTTCCGCGGCGAGGTGGAGCCCATCGACCCGGTCGCCGGGCACATCCCCGGCGCGCAGTGCGCGGCCTTCACCGACAACCTCGGCAGCGACGGCCGCTTCCTGCCGCCGGCGCAGTTGCACCAGCGCTTCGCCCACCTGCTGCGCGGCCGCCCGGCCCAGGAGCTGGTGGCCTACTGCGGTTCCGGCGTCACCGCCTGCCACAACCTGTTCGCCCTGAGCCTGGCCGGCTATCCCCTGGGCCGTCTCTACGCCGGCTCCTGGAGCGAGTGGATCACCGACCCGCGGCACCCGGTGGCCACCGGCGCCTGACGCGCCGCCCCAGGCCGCATCTGGCGCGGCCTGGGGCTCCTTTCCCGACGCGGTAACCCATTCCCGGTTAATCACATCGAGGAATATGCCTGCGCTGCAGAAAGTCAAAACAATTTAAAAACAGTCCTTTACAGCAGGTTTATCGCACTACACTTCAAATCGAGCGGCTAAGTCCGCTTACGGCGGGGCCCAGGAGAACATCAGAAGCTGCCAAGACGCCCAGCCCCGCCGTTCATTGAGGGACAAGACCATGGGAATCGCCGCCTGCGACCTGCGACAGCACGTCATCCGGCCCACCCTGCTGTACCTGGAACGTCACAGCGGGGCGGCCGAGGCGCTGTTGCTGGGAGCGGCGGCCTGTCAATCGGCGCTTGGCAGCAGCCTGGACAGCGGCCGCGGACACGGCCTTTTCCGCATCGACGAACACCGCCACCAACAGCTCTGGGATCGCTACCTGGCCCTGGACCCGAACCTCGCCAGCCGCGTGCGCGGCCTGGCCAGCCAGCACGCCTTCCTCGACGCTCCGCACCTGGAACTGACCGTGAACCTGCGCTACAGCACCGCCATCGCCTGGATGCTGGTGGAATCCCAACGCCTGCCACTGCCCGAAGCCTGCGATCACCTCGGCCAGGCCAGGGTCTGGCGACGGGTCTTCCAACCCCACGGCCACCTGCGTGATTTCCTCGACGCCTGGCAGGCGTACATCGGCGATTCGCTCCTCGCAGCCTGACCACGATCAATGACCGATCAGTCAACTTTCGTTTACATACATTAACGAAGGGAAAACCTCGCACAAGGACGGTACTTTACGCGCAGATGCCCGATATAGAGCCCCCAGAGGTACTACCAAAGGCCTGGGAATCTTGGTAGCTTGCGCGCCGTTGACCACAGGAGTTGCTCTTACAATGAAAACAACATGGCTCAAAACCACTCTCGCACTGACGATTAGCGCTGCCTCTGCCCAGGCCCTGGCCAACGGCATCGCCATCAACGAACAGAGCGCCAGCGGCGCCGGCACCGCCTACGCGGGCCGTGCCTCCTCCGCGCTCGACGCCAGCACCATCTACGGCAACCCGGCCGGCCTGTCCAAGCTCAAGCGCACCGAAGTCAGCGGCGGCCTGGCCATCGTCGATGCCAAGGACGACATCAGCGGCGCCTCCGGCCCGGGCTCCAACAAGGGCGATTCCGTGCCCCTGGCCGCCGTGCCGTTCGGCTACTTCTCCACGCCGATCAACGAAGACTTCACCGTAGGCCTGGGCATCTACGTGCCCTACGGCATCATCAACGACTACGAGAACGGCTTCCAGGGCAGCTACCACGGCTCCTACAGCAAGGTCCAGGTGATCACCGTCCAGCCGACCATCGCCTACAAGATCAACGACAAGGTCTCCGTCGGCTTCGGCCCGACCTTCAACCGCATCGACGGCCAGCTGAAGAACGACCTGGCGACCAATGCGCTCAACGGCGGCAATGGCGACACCCACATCGACATCAAGGGCGACGACACCGCGCTGGGCTACAACCTGGGCGTGATGGTCGACCTGACCGACGACACCACCTGGGGCCTGACCTACCACTCCAAGGTCGACTACCACCTGGGCGGCCACACCAAGGTCAAGAACGCCCCTGGCGCCCTGGGCCTGAACGGCAGCTACGACGCCAAGCTGGACATCACCCTGCCGGAGTCCGTGGATACCTCCCTCACCCACAAGTTCAACGACAAGTGGACCGGCTACATCGGCGCCGTGTGGACCCGCTGGAGCCGCCTGGAAGCCATCGAAGTGCGCAACAGCGGCGTACCGGCCCTGGGCCAGGCACTGGGCTTCGGCACCATCGGCGAAGACCTGAAGTGGCACGACACCTGGTCCGGCTCGATCGGCGCGTCCTACCAGCTGAACCCGGAATGGGTGCTGCGCGCGGGCTATGCCTACGATCCGTCGCCGACCGACAACGACTACCGCAACGTGCGCATCCCGGTGGGCGACCGCCAGATCGTCACCTTCGGTGCCGGCTGGTCGCCGAACCCGGACCTGACCGTCGACTTCGCCTACGCCTACCTGTGGGAAGACACCGCCAGCGTCAACGTCAAGGACGGCACCGGCATCGGTCTGCAACCGGCCTACAGCGCCAAGTACGACAACAGCGCCAACGGTCTGACCGCGCAAGTGACCTATCGCTTCTGATAGGCGCGAGCGCACGGGGAAGAGCCGGGCAGATGCCCTGATGCCATTCCCTTAAAAAAATGCCGTTTCTCTTCATGGGGGAAACGGCATTTTTTCATTTGGGATGGCGAGCGCGGGACATGGTTCCATCGCGGACAAAGTCCGCTACGACGCCAGGAAAGCACGGGCGCAGGAGCAACTGTCTTACGCCGAGGTGCTCTTCGTAGGATGGGTTGAGCTTGCGATACCCATGCTGCCGTGGTGATGGGTATCGCTTCGCTCAACACCATCCTACGAAAAGCCGTGCTTCCTGGAACCGTAGGACTCCGTCCACGATTGGACTCACCGGCCACGCCGGACACCCCGGCGGCACGGCCAACGGCGGATAACCGCGAACGGTTATCCGCCCTACGAACTTGCCGGCTGACGCTGCATTATCCGCCCACCCCGAACGGCCCCCTCTCCCTCCGGGAGAGGGCTGGGGTGAGGGAGCGGAGCCACGCTGGACCGGTTCTTCCATCTTCACGGCTGGCTGGCGATGGCCTTCTCGATGGCGGCCTGCAAGGCCGGATCGTCCGGCTTGGTCAGGCTGGGGAACTGCGCCACCACCTTGCCCTGGCGGTCCACCACGTACTTGTAGAAGTTCCAGCGCGGCGCCTGGTCGGCCTGGCGCGCCAGTTCGCGGAACAGCGGGATGGCGTCGTCGCCGCGCACCGGCTGCACCTGGGTCATGTTGAAGGTCACGCCGTAGTTGCCGTAGCAGACCTGGGCGGTCTCGGCGGCGTCGTCGGCCTCCTGCTTGAAGTCGTCCGAGGGCACGCCCAGCACTTCCAGGCCCTGGCCCTTGTAGCGCTGGTAGATCGCCTCCAGGCCCTTGAACTGCGGGGTGAAGCCGCAGTGGCTGGCGGTGTTGACCACCAGCAGCGGCTTGCCGGCGTAGAGCCCGCAGAGGTCGAGGTCGACCTTCGAGCGCAGCTTCTGCAGGTGCCCCTGCTGCGCCAGCAGCGGCGGGCAGTCGGCAGCCTGGGCGGCCAGGGGCAGGCAGCACAGCAGGCCGAGGAACAGGTAGCGGGACATGGCGATTCTCCTTCTTCGATCGAAGGACGCTACTCCCCTGCCCCGCCCGCGGCAATCCTCAGAAGCAATGGCCCAGGCCGGCCTGCAGCAGCGCCAGGCCGCCATGCCGCCAGCCCCACCAGGCCAGGCCCAACAGCGCCGCGACCAGCACGGCCGCGCCCAGGCGCAATAGCGGCCTCACGCTACCTCCGCGGCGCCCAGGCGCGCCACCGGGCGCTCGCGCACCGGCCAGTTGAGCAGGCCGGCGAGCAGCGAGAGGAGAATGGCGATCCGCCAGACCAGGTCGTAGTTGCCGGTATGGTCGTAGACGTAGCCGCCTAGCCAGCCGCCGAGGAAGGCGCCGATCTGGTGGAACAGGAAGGTGATGCCGCCGAGCATCGACAGGTTGCGCACGCCGAACAGGGTGGCCACGGTGCCATTGGTCAGCGGCACCGTGGACAGCCACAGCAGGCCCATGGCGATGCCGAAGGCGTAGGCCGTCCACACCGTCAGCGGCGCCCAGAGGAAGGCCAGGATCACCAGGCCGCGGATCAGGTACAGCGCGGTCAGCAGCTTCGGCTTGCTGAAGCGCCCGCCGAGCCAGCCGGCGATGTAGGTGCCGAACACATTGAACAGCCCCACCAGCGCCAGCACCGTGGTGCCGACGGTGGCCGGCAGGTGGCGGTCCACCAGGTAGGCCGGCAGGTGCACGCCGATGAACACCACCTGGAAGCCGCAGACGAAGAAGCCCAGCGACAGCAGCCAGAAACCGGAATGCCCGCAGGCCTCGCGCAACGCCTCGCCCAGGGATTGCTCATGGGATTGCACCGGCAGCGGCTTGTCGCGCATCAACCCGGCCAGCGGCACGATCAGCGCCACCAGCAGGCCGAGGGCGAGCAGCGCCGCCGACCAGCCGAGCCAACCGATCAGGCCGAGGGTGCCGGGCAGCATGGCGAACTGGCCGAAGGAGCCGGCGGCGGCGGAAATGCCCATGGCCATGCTGCGCCGCTCCAGCGGCACAGCGCGGCCGACGGCGCCGAGGATGACCGAGAAGGAGGTGCCGGACAGGCCGATGCCGATCAGCAGCCCGGCGGACAGCGACAGGCTCGCTGCCGAGTCCGAGTAGCCCATCATGACCAGGCCCAGGGCGTACAGCAGGCCGCCCACCAGCACCGCGCGCGCAGCGCCGAAGCGGTCGGCCAGGGCGCCGGTGAAGGGCTGGGCGATGCCCCAGATGAGGTTCTGCAGGGCGATGGCGAAGGCGAACACCTCGCGGCCCCAGCCGAACTCGGCGCTCATGGGCGCGAGGAACAGGCCGAAGCCGTGGCGGACGCCCAGGGACAGGGCCAGGATCAGGGCGCCGGACAGCAGTATCCAGAAACCCGCACGCGACAGCTTGGACATTGTTCTTCTCGCTCCAACAGGGGTATATACCCGCATTCATCCATACGAACGCCCTTGGCAAGGCATTCAATCGAGGGCTTCCAGCTCCCCCAGCAACGCCATCAGCTGCTCGCGGCGCTCCACCCCGAGGCGTTCGTACATCCGCCGCTGCGCCGCTTCCCAGGGCTGCGTGCCCTGCTCCAGGCGTTCGCGCCCGGCGGCGGTGAGCAGCACCAGGCGGTTGCGCTGGTCGCCGGCGTCGCCCTGCAGCTCCACCAGGCCCTCGGCCTGCAGCGGCCGCAGGTTGCGCCCCAGGGTGCTGCGGTCCAGGCCCATGGCCTCGGCCAGTTCGGAAATGCTCGGGCGCTCCAGGCGCGCCAGGTGGCGCAGCAGGGAAAACTGCGCGACCGTCAGCCCGATGCCCTGCAGGGCATCGTCATAGACGCGGGTGACACCTCGGGCGGCGCGGCGCAACTGGGTGCAGAGGCATTGGGTGGTCAGCATGATACGTGTATATACCCGCGATACCCGTGAAGGTCAATCGCGGTCGATTGTCCGATCTGCCAGGCGCCGGCTGTTGCCGCTGCCAAGGCCAGACCGGGTGCGCGGCCGTATAACTGCGCCCACCGTCCTTCCGAGATCACCGCGATGCCCGTCTACAAAGCCCCGCTGCGCGACACCCGCTTCCTGCTCAACGAGGTCTTCGACTTCCCCGAGCACTACCGCAACCTGATCAACGGCGCCGAGGCCACGCCGGACATGGTCGACGCCATCCTCGGCGAATGCGCGAAGCTCTGCGAGGAAGTGATCGCCCCGCTCTACCACTCCGGCGACGAGGAAGGCTGCCACCTGGAGAACGGCGAGGTACGCACGCCCAAGGGCTTCAAGGAAGCCTACGACGCCTACGTGGCCGGCGGCTGGCAAGGCCTGTCGCACCCGGCGGAATACGGCGGCCAGGGCCTGCCGATGAGCCTGGGCGCGCTCAAGCAGGAAATGCTCGGCACCGCCAACTGGCCCTTCTCCATGTACCCGGGGCTGTCCCTGGGCGCCATGAACACCCTGATGCAGCACGGCACCGAGGAGCAGAAGCGCACCTACCTGACGCCCCTCACCGAAGGCCGCTGGGGCGGCACCATGTGCCTCACCGAGCCGCAGTGCGGCACCGACCTGGGCCAGGTGAAGACCCGCGCCGAGCCCAGAGCCGACGGCAGCTACGCCATCACCGGCAGCAAGATCTTCATCTCCTCCGGCGAGCACGACCTCACCGAGAACATCGTGCACATCGTCCTCGCCCGCCTGCCCGACGCGCCCAGGGGCACCCGCGGCATCTCGCTGTTCATCGTGCCCAAGTTCCTGCCCGGTGAAGGCGGCGGCCTCGGCCCGCGCAACGGCGTGGTCTGCGGCGCGCTGGAGAAGAAGATGGGCATCAAGGCCTCGGCCACCTGCGTGATGAACTTCGACGGCGCCACGGGCTTTCTCATCGGCCCGGCGAACAAGGGCCTGGAATGCATGTTCACCTTCATGAACAGCGCGCGCATCGGCACCGCCATTCAGGGCGTGGCCACCGCCGAGCTGGCCTACCAGGGCGCCCTGGCCTATGCCCGCGAGCGCCGCTCGATGCGCGCGCTGTCCGGCACCAAGGAACCGGAACAGGTGGCCGACAGCCTGATGCACCACGGCGACGTGCGGCGCATGTTGCTGACGCAGAAGGCCGTGGCCGAGGGCGGCCGCGCGCTGGTCTACCTGGCCACGCAGTACGCCGACAAGATGATCCAGGGCCTGCTCACCAACGACAACGCCGAGTACGAGCGCTGGGACGACAAGCTCGGCTTCCTCACCCCGATCCTCAAGGGCTGCCTCACCGAACTGGGCCTGGAGAGCGCCAACCTGGGCATGCAGGTGTTCGGCGGCCACGGCTACATCCGCGAGCACGGCATGGAACAGATCGTCCGCGACGCGCGCATCGCCACCCTCTACGAAGGCACCACCGGCATCCAGGCCCTGGACCTGCTCGGGCGCAAGGTGCTGCTGATGACCCAGGGCAAGGCGGTGCGCGACTTCACCAGCGTCGTGGGCAAGTTCGCCACCGGGCTGCTCAAGGACGAGCCGGCCATGCGTGGTCGCGCGCTGACGCTGCTGAAGCTGTGCGCGCAATGGAACCTGCTGACCCTGCGCATCGCCCTGAGCGCCCGCAAGCAGCGCGACCTGGTGGGCACCGCCAGCCACGACTACCTGATGTTCTCCGGCTACGTCGCCCTGGCCTACGCCTGGGCGCTGCAGGAAGCCACGGCCCGCAAGCGCCTGCGCCAGGGCGGCAGCGAGTCGAGCGACTTCTACAAGGCCAAGATCGCCACCAGCGACTTCTACTTCGCCCGCCTGCTGCCCCGCGCCAAGGGCCACGCGGCGGCCATGGGCAAGCCGGTGCGTTCGGTGATGGGGCTGAAGGCGGAGCATTTCGCCTTCGAGTGATCCGTAGGGCGTCTGCCAGGTCCCGGCAGTTGTTGTAGGATGGGTTGAGCTTGCGAAACCCATGCGGTCATGGCGATGGGTATCGCTTCGCTCAACCCATCCTACGGGGCTGTTCGGCGTGTGCGAGAAGTTCAGCGTCAACCTGTAGGAGCGCGCCCTGCGCGCGATCGCGGGCAGGGCCCGCGCGGGCTACGGCTTACTCGGCAGCCGGCTTCTTGCGCTTGAGCGGCGCCATGCCGTCGTTGCTGACCACCGACGAGGGCGCCGCCTTCGGCTTGTTCGCCGGCTTGCGCTTGGCGGCGGGCTTGGCCCCGGCCTTCTTGCCGGAATCGGTCTTTTTCTTCTTGGTGCCGGCGGCCTTGCCCGAGGCCTTGACCTTCTTCGGCCCCTTGTAGCTGCCCTTGAGCTCCTTGATGGTGCGCTGTTCGAAACGCACCTTGAGGTAGCGCTCGATGCTCGACATCAGGTTCCAGTCGCTGTGCGACACCAGCGAGATGGCCAGGCCGGCCTCGCCCGCGCGGCCGGTGCGGCCGATACGGTGCACGTACTCGTCGCCGCGGCGCGGCATGTCGAAGTTCAGCACCAGGTCCAGGCCCTCGACGTCCAGGCCGCGGGCGGCCACGTCGGTGGCGACGAGGATCTTCACCGCGCCCTGCTTCAGGCGCTCGATGGCCAGCTTGCGGTCCTTCTGGTCCTTCTCGCCGTGCAGCACGAAGACCTTGTGCCCGGCGGCGATCAGCCGGCCGGTCAGGCGGTCGGCCTGCACGCGGGTGTTGGTGAAGACGATGGCCTTTTCGAAGGTCTCGTTCTCCAGCAGCCAGTGCAGGATGGCTTCCTTGTGGGCGTTGTCGTCGACCAGGATGACCTGCTGCGCGATGTCCTCGTTCAGCTCGCTGACGCGGTTCAGCTGCAGGCTTTCCGGCTCGCGCAGGACCTGCTCGACCATCGCGTGCAGGCCGCTGCCGGCGGTGGCGGAGAACAGCAGGGTCTGGCGCTGCGCCGGGCAGGCGCCGGCGAGCTTGAGCACGTCCTCGGCGAAGCCCATGTCGAGCATGCGGTCGGCCTCGTCCAGCACCAGCACCTCGACGTCGCCCAGCGGCAGGTTGCCGGCGTTGAACTGCTCGTTCAGCCGGCCGGGAGTGCCGATGATGATCTCCGGGTTCTTGCGCAGGCGCGCGCCCTGCACCTTGAAGTCCTCACCGCCGGTGATCAGGCAGGCCTTGATGAAGGTGAACTGGGCGAAGCGCTCGACTTCCTTGAGGGTCTGCTGGGCCAGCTCGCGGGTCGGCAGCAGGATCAGCGCACGGGCGCCGGTCTTGGGCTTCTCCTCGCTGAGCAGGCGGTGCAGCAGCGGCAGCACGAAGGCGGCGGTCTTGCCGCTGCCGGTCTGCGCGGTCACGCGCAGGTCGCGGCCCTCCAGCGCCTTCGGGATGGCCGCGGCCTGGACGGCGGTCGGCTCGGTGAAGGACAGGGTTTCCAGCGCCTTGAGCAGGCGTTCGTGGAGGGCGAATTGGGCGAACAAGGCAGACCTCGGGAAGACGAAAAGACCAAATAGCTGCATAGCCTAACGGTTGCCGCGCCCGAAAGCAGGTTTTATTCGCCGGTCGCGATCCGCACGCCCCGTGTCGCCCTCGGGCAAGTCCGCCGCGCAGGCCCGTCCCAGACTGGCGCAGGACAGCCTAAGGAGTGTCGAGATGCCGCATCGCCCCACCGCCGCCGAGCGCCTCGAGCGCCTGCCGCTGAGCCCCTACCACCGGCTGATCTTCGTGATCATCGCCCTGGCGTTCTTCTTCGACTCCATGGACCTGGCGATGATGACCTTCCTGCTCGGCTCGATCAAAACCGAGTTCGGCCTGTCCAGCGCCCAGGCCGGGTTGCTGGCCAGCTCCAGCTTCTTCGGCATGGTCCTGGGCGCGGCGCTGTCGGGGATGCTCGCCGACCGCTTCGGACGCAAGCCGGTGTTCCAGTGGAGCATCGTGCTCTGGGGCCTGGCCAGCTACCTGTGCTCCACCGCCGGCGACGTGCAGAGCCTGACGCTGTACCGCGTGCTGCTGGGCATCGGCATGGGCATGGAATTCCCCATCGCCCAGTCGCTGCTTTCGGAGATGATCCCGGCCAGGGCCCGCGGCCGCTACATCGCCCTCATGGACGGCTTCTGGCCGCTGGGCTTCATCGCCGCCGGCTGCCTGTCCTACTTCGTGCTGCCGCTGGCCGGCTGGCGCAGCCTGTTCCTGCTGCTGGCCTTCCCGGCGCTGTTCGTCCTGGCCATCCGCTTCATGGTCCCGGAATCGCCGCGCTGGCTGGAGCAGGCCGGGCTGGCGGACAAGGCCGAGCGCTCGCTGCAGCGCATCGAGGCGCGGGTGATGGCCTCGCTGAAGCTATCCAGCCTGCCCGAGCCGCAGGCCCTGGCGCGCCCCGAGCCGAACCGCCCGGGCTTCTTCAGCGCCTTCGCCGAACTCTGGTCGCCGGCCTACCGCAGCCGCACCCTGACGGTCTGGAGCCTGTGGTTCTTCGCCCTGCTCGGCTTCTACGGGCTGACTTCCTGGCTCAGCGCGCTGCTGCAGCAATCCGGCTTCGCCGTGACGCAGTCGGTGTACTACACGGTGCTGATCTCCCTGGCCGGCATCCCCGGCTTCCTCTGCGCCGCCTGGCTGGTGGAGCGCTGGGGCCGCAAGCCCAGCTGCGTGCTGATGCTCCTGGGCGGCGGCGCCATGGCCTACGCCTACGGACAGACCGCGGTGTTCGGCGGCAGCCTAGCGCTGCTGATCGGCTTCGGCCTGGCCATGCAGTTCTTCCTGTTCGGCATGTGGGCGGTGCTCTACACCTACACTCCGGAGCTGTACCCCACCTCGGCGCGCGCCACCGGCTCGGGCTTCGCCTCGGCGGTGGGGCGCGTCGGCTCGCTGCTGGGCCCCACCGTCAGCGGCCTGGTCCTGCCGGTGGCCGGCCAGGGCGGCGTGTTCACCCTCGGCGCGCTGTGCTTCCTGGTCGCCGCGGCGGTGGTCTGGGGCTTCGGCATCGAGACCCGCGGGCGCACCCTGGAGGAGCTGGCGGGCTGAGGTTACATTTCGGAAATATCCTGCTCGGCCCTGCCGCTACCCTGCCGTTACAATGCCGCGCTCATCCCGGCCACCGCGGCCGGGCCTTCGCGGCTACCCCGTAGCCTCCGCACCACGCGCCACCCCGCACTGGCGCCCCGATCCAAAGGATGTTTCCGGCCTATGGACCTTTCCTCTCCCCTCGCCACCCTCCAGGGCTACTGGGCCCTGCTCGACCAACACCCGCTGACCAGCGCCGCCCTCGGCCTCGTCATCCTCCTCGCAGTGGCCTGGATCGTCGGCCGCCTGGCCCGCTTCCTGGTCCGCCGCGCGGCCGACCTGCTGGCGCGCCAGCCGGCCCTGAGCTGGCTCGCCGACCTGCGCGACAACCGCGTGTTCCAGCGCCTGGCGCAGACCGTGCCGTCGCTGGTGGTGCAGTTCGGCCTGGCGCTGATCCCCAACCTGGCCGGCAGGCCCGAGGCCTTCCTGCGCAACCTGGCCATGGCGGTCACCGCGCTGTTCCTGCTGCTGGCCCTGAGCGCCCTGCTCGACGCCCTGCTGGACATCTACGCGCGCACCGAACACGCCCGCACCCGCTCGATCAAGGGCTACGTGCAACTGGCCAAGCTGTTCCTCTTCGTCTTCGGCGGCATAGTGGTGGTGTCGATCCTCATCGACCGCTCGCCGATGCTGCTGCTCTCCGGCCTGGGCGCCATGTCCGCGGTCCTGCTGCTGGTCTACAAGGACACCCTGCTGAGCTTCGTCGCCAGCGTGCAGCTGACCAGCAACGACATGCTGCGCGTGGGCGACTGGATCGAGATGCCCCAGGTCGGCGCCGACGGCGACGTGGTGGACATCACCCTGCACACGGTGAAGGTGCAGAACTGGGACAAGACCATCGTTTCGGTGCCCACCTGGCGCCTGATGTCCGAGTCGTTCAAGAACTGGCGCGGCATGCAGCAGTCCGGCGGACGGCGCATCAAGCGCAGCCTGTACCTCGACGCCAGCCAGGTGCGCTTCCTCGACGAGGCCGAGGCGCAGAAGCTGTCCGGCGTGCGCCTGCTGACCGACTACCTGCGGCGCAAGCAGGACGAGCTGGCCGAGTGGAACCAGGCCAACGCCGGCAACGTGCCGCTGTCGGCCAACCGCCGCCGGCTGACCAACATCGGCACCTTCCGCGCCTACGCCGAGGCCTACCTCAAGGCCCATCCGGACATCCATCCGCACATGACCTGCATGGTCCGCCAGCTGCAGCCCGGCGCCGAGGGCGTACCCCTGGAGATCTACTGCTTCACCCGCACCACCGCGTGGCTGGACTACGAGCGCATCCAGGGCGACATCTTCGACTACCTGATGGCGGTGCTGCCGGAGTTCGGCCTGGGCGTCTACCAGCAACCCAGCGGCCAGGACCTGCGTGGCGGGCTGCAGGGCCTGTTGCCGGCGCCGGCGGCTCGTAGCGAACGCCACCCGGCGCTGGACATGGAACAGGCCTGAGAACCCCGCGCCAGGCTCCGATCGGACGGGCGACAGCCCCCGGCCTGGCCGCCCGCCCGGGCCGGTGCCATGCTCAAGGCAGGCGCGCGCTTCCGCGCGCCTTTCCCGGAGAAACGCCGTGTCCGCCACCCTCATCTATTACGTGGCCAGCAGCCTGGACGGCTACATCGCCCGCCCCGACGGCAGCGTCGACTGGCTGGACGCATTCGACGGCCATGACGACGACCATGGCTATTCAGCCTTCTACGCCGGCATCGACGGCCTGCTGATGGGCCGCGGCACCTACCTGCAATGCCTGGACTTCGGCGACTGGCCCTACCCGGACAAGCCGGCCATCGTCCTCACCCGCGCCAACCAGCTGCCGCTGGCCTCGCCCCGGGTGGAACTGCAGCACTGCCCGCCCAGCGAAGCCCTGGCCAACCTGGAGGCCCGCGGCTGCCAGCGCATCTGGCTGGTGGGCGGCGGCAGCCTGGCCGGCAACTGCCTGGCGGCGGACTTGCTCGACGAGGTGATCGTCAGCATCATTCCGCACCTGCTCGGCGCCGGCATCCCGCTGTTCGGCATCGGGCTCGAACGGCGCCTGCAGTTGCTGGAACAGCGCAGCTTCCCCAGCGGCATCGTGCAGGTGCGCTACCAGGTCCTCAAGTGAGCCCCCGCGCCGCCGCCGAACCGGAAGAGCTGGCCTGGCTGGAAGACGGCCGCCACCCCGAGCCGCTGGCGCCGCTGCTGCGCGAAAAAGTCCTGCCGGCGCTGCCCGAACACCTCGCCGACTGACGAAAATCGTCAGAGAGCCTGCATTTCGTCGGGTTTTTCCCTGCGACATCAGGTCCCACCCCGCGCCCTTCCCGCCCCCTTCCGGACATGCTCGCGCGGCCCCTGGCCATCTCCCGGCAACCCGCCTGGCATAGGGCTTTCGGCTATAAGGTCGGCGCCCGACCGGGCAGTCCGAACACATGTCACCGAATGCCCGCCGAGTCACACGGCGCTCCCCGCAAGCGACGGACGGTCAAAACACTGTCACGAAAAGTCGGTCAGAATGCGCGGAATTTTTCGCGGACCAAAGGAAACCATCGCCCGCCGAAGAGCAACGGCGATCCAGCGGAGTCTGGGTTACATCCACAACCAGAAAGAAGACATGCCGAATGCGCAGTACCCTTTTGACATGCCTTTCCATAGGCTTGGCAGCCAGTTTGGCCGCCGTTGTAACCGGGGTGGAAGCTTCCCCACGGGCCTCGCGTTCCTACGCGCCCGCCCCTCTCGAACTCCGTGTCCCGGTACAGGGCAAGGAGCTGCTGAGCATCGCCCAACCGGCGAAGCAGCAGCCCAGTGACGCCCACCAGGTCACCCAGCGCGCCTTCAGCATGATCGGCACGCCCTACCGCTGGGGCGGCACATCGCCCAAGGGTTTCGACTGCAGCGGCCTGGTCAAGTACGTGTTCCGCGACGTCGACGACGTCGAGTTGCCGCGCACCGCCCGGGCCATCTACCAGAGCAGCAACCCCAAGGTGGCGCGCCGCGACCTGCAGCCCGGCGACCTGGTGTTCTTCCGCATCCGCAGCCGCAACGTCGACCACGTGGGCATCTACGTCGGCAACGACCGCTTCGTCCACGCCCCGCGCCGCGGGCAGCGGGTGAAAGTGGCCAACCTCAACGACAAGTACTGGCAACGCCATTACCTGGCGGCCAAGCGCGTGCTGCCGGAGACTCTGGCCAAGGCCGACCTGCCGGGCAATCGCTTCGAGTAAGGGCCCGCGCCGCAAGAACAAGGACGCCGTTTTCCCTGCCCGGGAAAACGGCGTTTTTCATGGGCGCGAGTGCCTTGCAGGCCGCGCCGGAGGCTCTTCGTAGGATGGGTTGAGCTTGCGATACCCATCGGCCCCTGGTGATGGGTATCGCTTCGCTCAACACCATCCTATGGATGCCATATTTTCCGCAACGGGCTCAGGGTATGCGCCGCTCGCGCCGCGCCTGCTTGCGCAGCAGCCGCGCGCTGTCCCAGCCGGTGAGCAGGATGGCCAGCCAGATCGGCCCGTAGGTCCACAACTGCTGCGGCTGGAACGCCTCGCCGAGGAACAGCACCGCCAGCAGGAACAGCAGCATCGGCTCGACATAGCTGAGGATGCCGAACAGCCCCATGGGCAGCAGCCGGCTGGAGGCCATCATGGCGGCGAAGGCCAGGGCACTGATCAGCCCCAGCATCGGCAGTAGCGCCCACAGCCGCGGCGTCTCGGCGAACACCTGGAGGTCGCCGAAGTGCCAGATGGTCCACAGGGCGAAGGGCAGCAGCACCGCCATCTCGAAGACGAAGCCGGACAACGCGTCCACGCCCATGCGCCGGCGCAGCATGAAATACGGTGGATAACCCAGGGCGGTGATCAGGCTGAACCAGGAGAAGGCGCGGGTCAGCCAGAGTTCGTGGAGCACGCCGACCAGCGCGCAGGCCACGGCGATGCCCTGCAGCGGCGTCAGGCGCTCGCCGTAGAACAGCCGGCCGCAGAGCACCATGGTCAGCGGCAGCAGGAAGTAACCCAGGGACAGCTGCAGGGTCTGGCCGACCATGGGCGCGTAGATGAACACGCCCCACTGCACCAGCATCATCGCCGCGCTCAGCGGGAAGCACAGCAGCAGCCAGCGCTCGCGCAGCAGGCGCCGGCCGGCATCGCGCAGCACGCCGCCCTGGCCGGTGAAGGCCACCAGCAGCAGGACCATGGGGATCGACCAGACCACCCGGTGCGCCACGATCTGGATGCTGTCCAGCGGCGCCAGCCAGCGCAGGTAGCCCGGCAGCGTGACGAAGAGCACCGAGGCGGCCAGGGAAAGGACGACGCCGCGACCGGAAATGTTCATGCCACGGCCCTCCGCGCCAGCCCCAGGCGGTTCACCCAGAGCGACGCCACTATCACCCCGCCGCCCAGGGCCAGGCGGACCAGGTCGGCATGTTCGTTCCAGATCAGCAGGTTGATCAGCAACCCCACCGGCACGTGCAGGTTGTTCATCACCGCCAGGGTGCCGCCATCCACCAGCGTAGCCCCCTTGTTCCACCAGAACTGCCCCAGGGCGGTGGCCAGCAGGCCCATGAACAGCAGCACCAGCCACTGCACCTCGGTGGTCGGCAGCTTGGCCGGGTTGCCCAGCAGCGCCCAGCCGGGCAGCGCGACCAGCAGCGCGCCGACGAAGAAGTAGCCGAAGCGCCGGTACTGCGGGATGTCCGAGGGGTAGCGCGCCACCAGGTGCTTGTACAGCACCTGGCCGGCGGCGAAGGTGGCGTTGGCCAGTTGCAGCAGCAGGAAGCCTTCGATGAAGTCGCCGCTGACGCCGTCGTAACGGATGATCGCCGCGCCCAGCACGGCCACCGCCGCGGCCAGCAGCGCCCAGGGGTTGAAGCGGCGGTTCAGGGCGTCGTCGATCAGCGCCACGTGCAGCGGCGTGAGCACGGTGAACAGCAGCACCTCGGGCACCGTCAGCACCCGGAAGCTCTGGTACAGGCAGACGTAGGTGATGCCGAACTGCAGCGCGCCGACCAGCATCACCCCGCCGATGAAGCGCGGCGCCACCCCGCGCCAGCGCGTCAGCGGCAGGAACACCGCGCCGGCCAGCAGCACCCGGGTGAGCACGGCGAAATAGCTGTCCACCTGGCCGGCGAGGTATTCACCGATCAGGCTGAAGGAAAACGCCCAAAGGACGGTTACGAAAAGCAGGTAAGGCATGACCGAACAGGCGCACCGAAAAGGGGCGTGGAACATAGCGGTTTTGCCGGGGCGAAGAAAGGGCCAGGGCGCTGTCCGGCATGAACGGGAGGTTCAGCGTCGACCTGTAAGCGGGCCCTGCCCGCGATTCGCGCGCAGGGCGCGCTCCTACATGGGAACGACGTGGATAGGATTCATCCGCGATCCCGCCGGCAGGGCCGGCGCCCCATGTCATCGCGAACCCCGGCAAAGAAAAAGCCCGGTCGACATTCGCAGGGGGGAAGTGCGTCGACCGGGCGTCGCGCCCAGGAGCGACGGGCGCGCAAGTGGTAAGCCGGAATCAGGGGGTCAGGCCACCGCGGCCAGTTGCTCGCGGGCCTTGGCCAGGCCTTTCTCGGCGAACTCGGGGCCCATGTTCAGGCCCTCGGCATGGACGAAGGTGACGTCGTGGATGCCGATGAAGGCCAGGGCCTGGCGCAGGTAGGGTTCCTGGTGGTCCAGCGGGCCGCCGGCGTACACGCCGCCGCGGCTGGTCAGGATGTAGGCACGCTTGCCGCCGAGCAGGCCCTGGGGGCCGGTCTCGGTGTACTTGAAGGTGACGCCGGCGCGCAGCACGTGGTCCAGCCAGGACTTCAGGGTGCTGGGGATGGCGAAGTTGTACATGGGCGCGGCCAGCACCAGCACGTCGGCGGCCAGCAACTCCTCGGTGAGCAGGTTGGAACGCTGCAGCGCGGCCTGCTCGGCGGCGCTGTGCTGCTCGGCCGGCTTCATCCAGCCGCCCAGCAGGTCGGCGTCCAGGTGCGGCACCTGTTCCAGCGCCAGGTCGCGGACCTGGATCTCGTCGGCGGGGTGGGCGGCGCGCCAGTTGGCGATGAATTCGGCGGTCAGCTGGCGGGAGACCGAACCTTGTTGGCGGGCGCTGCTTTCGATTACCAGAACACGGGACATGGGCTTGACCTCCAGCGGTCGTTTGCGTCGATGGAGGCCAGCTTATGGAATGACTTATCGATAAAAAAGCAGAAATAATTGCTTCAAAATATCGATTTAGTTGATTTGTACCGCGTCTGCTCCTAGTCTGGAGAACATGCGCTGCCGGCTCAGGCCGGGTTGCAGGTCAGCTTGATGCGCAGCTTGATGATGGCGCGGCCGAAGCTGGCGGTGAGGTTGCTGGACTTGCCGGCGGCGAGCACCGTCTTGCGCACCTTGGGCGACTCCGGGCCGTTCTGGAACACCGCGGTGCAGGCCACGTCCTGCTTGCCGTAGTTCTGCAACAGCACGGCGCCCATGCTGTCGCCGATGTCCTGGGTCTGGACGTCGATCTCCGTGCCGTTGAGGGACTTCTCCACCTCGATCGGGTAGGCCAGGGCGGTCAACGGCAGCGACAGCAGCAACGCACAGCAGATTCTTTTCATGTGGCGGTCTCGCTCGGTTCAGGCAGAGCGCCAGATTAGACAAGAGGAGGCGAGGATGAAAGCGCCCCGCGTTACCCTGGATCAATGGCGCACGCTGCAGGCGGTGGTCGACCACGGCGGCTTCGCCCAGGCCGCCGAGGCCCTGCACCGCTCGCAGTCTTCCATCAGCTACACGGTGGCGCGCATGCAGGAGCAGCTCGGCGTGCCGCTGCTGCGCATCGACGGCCGCAAGGCGGTGCTCACCGAGGCCGGCGAGGTGCTGCTGCGGCGCTCGCGGCAACTGGTGAAGAGCGCCGGCCAACTGGAGGAACTGGCCCACCACATGGAGCAGGGCTGGGAGCCGGAAGTGCGCCTGGTGGTGGACGCCGCCTACCCCACCTTGCGCCTGGTCCGCGCGCTGTCCGCGTTCGTGCCGCAGAGCCGCGGCTGCCGCGTGCTGCTGCGCGAGGAGGTGCTTTCCGGCGTCGAAGAGGCGCTGCAGCAGGGCCATGCGGACCTGGCCATCAGCGGCCTGAACATCGCCGGCTACCTGGGCGCCGACCTGTGCACCGTGGAATTCGTCGCCGTGGCCAACCCGGACCATCCGCTGCACCGCCTGCAGCGCGAGCTGACGCACCAGGACCTGGAAAGCCAGATGCAGGTGGTCATCCGCGACTCCGGCCGCCTGCAGCCGCGCGACGTCGGCTGGCTGGGCGCCGAGCAGCGCTGGACGGTGGGCAGCCTGGCCACCGCCGCCACCTTCGTCGGCAACGGCCTGGGCTTCGCCTGGCTGCCGCGGCACATGATCGAGCGCGAACTGCGCGACGGCTCGCTCAAGCCGCTGCCGCTGACCCAGGGCGTCACCCGCGAGAGCCGCTTCTATCTTTATCCGAACAAGGAAAAGCCCCTGGGCCCGGCCACGCAGATCCTCGTCGAACTGCTGAAGACCTTCGCCAACGTACCCCTGGACGCCCCCTTCGCCGCGCCGCCGAGCGCCTGACCCGGAGAACCGCCGATGCCCTACCTGCACCACGACGGCCAGCGCCTGTACTTCGAGGACAGCGGCCAGGGCACGCCCGTGCTGCTGGTGCACGGCCTGGGCTCGAGCAGCCGTGACTGGGAATACCAGGTGCCGGAGCTGCTCCGGCGGCACCGGGTGATCGCCCTCGACGTGCGCGGCCACGGCCAGTCCGACAAGCCCCGCGAGCGCTACAGCATCGCCGGCTTCGCCGAGGACGTGGCGGCGCTGATCGAGGAACTGCGCCTGGCCCCGGTGCACCTGGTGGGCATCAGCATGGGCGGGATGATCGGCTTCGAGCTGGCCACCCGCCGGCCGGAACTGCTCAAGAGCCTGACCATCGTCAACAGCGCCCCGGAAGTGAAGCCGCGCACCCTGCGCGAATACCTGGAAGTGGCGCGCCGGCTGTTCCTCGCCCACGTGCTGGGCCTGGACACCGTGGGCAAGGCCCTGGGCAAGCTGCTGTTCCCCAAGCCGGAGCAGGCCGACCTGCGGCGCAAGATCGAGCAGCGCTGGCCGCAGAACGACAAACGCGCTTACCTTTCCAGCCTGCACGCCATCATCGGCTGGGGTGTGCAGGAGCGCCTGGGGCGCATAACCTGTCCGACGCTGGTGGTCAGCGCCGACCGCGACTACACCCCGGTGACGCTCAAGCAGGCCTACGTGGAGCGCCTGCCCAACGCGCGCCTGGTGGTGATCGAGGATTCGCGCCACGCCACCCCGCTGGACCAGCCGCAAGCCTTCAACAGCACCCTGCTCGACTTCCTCGAGCAGGCAGACCATTCCTAAAACACCTCAGGAAACATCCGCAAAATGACCCTGTTCAAACGCTTCCTGTTCGCCGCCTGTACCCTCGTCCTGGCCACTTCGGCGCTCGCCGCCGACCCGGCGAAACCCCACGTGCTGCTCTCCACCACCCTGGGCGAGATCGAGGTGGAACTCGACAGCGCCAAGGCGCCGATCAGCGTGAAGAACTTCCTCGGCTACGTCGACAGCGGCTTCTACAACGGCACCATCTTCCACCGGGTGATCCCCGGCTTCATGGTGCAGACCGGCGGCTTCACCGAGAAGATGCAGGAGAAGGACACCGGCGAGCCGATCAAGAACGAGGCCGACAACGGCCTGCTCAACGCCCGCGGCACTCTGGCCATGGCCCGCACCAGCGACGTGGACTCGGCCACCAGCCAGTTCTTCGTCAACCTGACCGACAACGACTTCCTCGACCACGGCCAGCGCGACTTTGGCTACGCGGTGTTCGGCAAGGTCGTGCGCGGCATGGGCGTGGTCGACATGATCGCCAAGGTGCCCACCACCAACCGCGGCATGTACCAGAACGTGCCCGCCGAGCCGGTGGTCATACTCTCCGCCAAGCGTCTCTGAGAATCCCCGATTCCCACGCTGACGGAGGCCTGAAACGGCGGGCCCGGGACGGGCCCGCGACAACCGAGAGACATCATGCTCTACCGCCGCTTCGAAAAGCTCATCGACCCCTTCCGCGACGCCCCCGAGCACATGCCGCCGGCCGACGTCTGGCGCTTCTACACCTACTACCTGCGCCAGGTCTGGCCGGTGTTCTCGGTCCTGCTGGTGGTCGGCCTGATCGTCGCCCTGATCGAGGTGGCGCTGTTCAGCTACCTGGGGCGCATCGTCGACCTGGCGCAGAACACCGCGCCCGCCGACTTCTTCCGCCTGCACGGCAACGAACTGGCCTGGATGGCCGCGGTGGCGCTGGTGCTGCGCCCGCTGTTCAACGCCCTGCACGACATGCTGGTGCACCAGAGCATCAACCCCAGCATGACCAACCTGATCCGCTGGCAGAACCACCGCTACGTGCTCAAGCAGAGCCTGGGCTTCTTCCAGAACGACTTCGCCGGGCGCATCGCCCAGCGCATCATGCAGACCGGCAACTCGCTGCGCGACTCGGCGGTGCAGGTGGTGGACGCGCTCTGGCACGTGGCGATCTACACCATCAGCGCCCTGGTGCTGTTCGCCGAGGCCGACTGGCGGCTGATGATCCCGCTGGTGCTCTGGGTGATCGCCTACGTTGGCGCCCTCGCCTACTTCGTGCCGCAGGTGAAGCGCCGCTCGGTGGCCGCCTCGGACTCGCGCTCCAAGCTGATGGGGCGCATCGTCGACGGCTACACCAACATCACCACCCTCAAGCTGTTCGCCCACACCCGCCAGGAAGAGGACTACGCCCGCGAGGCCATCGCCGAGCAGACGCACAAGGCCCAGCGCGCCGGGCGCGTGGTGACCTCCATGGACGTCAGCATCACCATCATGAACGGCATCCTCATCGCCGGCACCACGGGCCTGGCGCTGTGGCTGTGGAGCCAGGAACTGATCTCGGTGGGCGCCATCGCCCTGGCCACCAGCCTGGTGATCCGCATCAACAACATGTCCGGCTGGATCATGTGGGTGGTCGGCGGCATCTTCGAGAACATCGGCCAGGTGCAGGACGGCATGCAGACCATCGCCATCCCCCGCCAGGTGGTCGACGCGCCCGACGCCAAGCCGTTGGTGGTGACGCGCGGCGAGGTGCGCTTCGACGAGGTGGACTTCAGCTACGGCAAGGGCAGCGGCCTGATCCAGGGCCTGGACCTGGTGGTGCGCCCGGGCGAGAAGATCGGCCTGGTCGGCCCCTCCGGCGCCGGCAAGTCGACCCTGGTCAACCTGCTGCTGCGCCTGTATGACCTGGAAGGCGGGCGCATCCTGATCGACGACCAGGACATCGCCCACGTGACCCAGGAGAGCCTGCGCGCGCAGATCGGCATGGTCACCCAGGACACCTCGCTGCTGCACCGCTCGATCCGCGACAACCTGCTCTACGGCCGCCCCGGCGCCAGCGAGGAAGAACTGCAGGAGGCGGTGCGCAAGGCCCGCGCCAGCGAGTTCATCCCGCAGCTGTACGACGCCCAGGGCCGCACCGGCCTCGACGCCCATGTCGGCGAGCGCGGCGTGAAGCTCTCCGGCGGCCAGCGCCAGCGCATCGCCATCGCCCGCGTGCTGCTCAAGGACGCGCCGATCCTGATCCTCGACGAGGCCACCTCGGCGCTGGATTCGGAAGTGGAATCGGCCATCCAGGAAAGCCTGGAGACGCTGATGCAAGGCAAGACGGTGATCGCCATCGCCCACCGCCTCTCCACCATCGCCCGCATGGACCGCCTGGTGGTGCTGGAACACGGCCGCATCGTCGAAAGCGGCAGCCACGCCGAACTGATCGAACACGGCGGCCTCTACGCCCGCCTGTGGCGCCACCAGACCGGCGGGTTCGTGGGGGTGGATTAACCAACAATCCCCCTGTAGGAGCGCGCCCTGCGCGCGATTTCGCGGGCAGGGCCCGCTCCTACAGGGCAGGCAGCGCATTCGGTGGCGGCCAGCGCTCTTTCCTCAGGGGTTGGAAGCGATATTCAGTCCTTTCCCCTGAGGACTGAATATGGACGAGCAATCCCCGGGCCATTCGGCGCTGCGCAAAGGTCGGTTTTCCCAGCCTCATACGACCTACCTGGTTACGACCACCACATACGACCGCCCCCCCATTTTTCGCTGCTTTCCTGCCGCCTGTGCGGCAGCGCGCTGCTTCGCGACCCGAGGCTCCTCGACGACTGCCATATGCTGGCTTGGGTACTGATGCCCGACCATGCCCACTGGCTGCTCCAGATCGGTTCTGGGGCGAGCTTGAACAGTCTTGTGAACCGTCTGAAATCATGCAGTGCCCGGCACGTGAACCAGTGCCTGGGCAGGTCCGGAACACTATGGGCACGGGCGTATCATGATCGCGCACTGCGCCGAGACGAGGACCTGCGTGCCGCCGCACGCTACGTCGTCGCCAATCCCCTACGTGCCGGCCTGGTGGCCAAGGTTGGCGACTACCCCTTCTGGAACGCGGTCTGGCTGTAGGAACGCGCCCTGCGCGCGAAATCGCGGGCAGGGCCCGCTACAGGTTGACGCCGAATCTCCTGCCCAGCCCATTCGCAAAGCACCACACCTTGTAGGAGCGCGCCCTGCGCGCGAATCGCGGGCAGGGCCCGCTCCTACAGGATTCCTGCGGCATATCGCCCAGTCCGTTAATGAAGCCTTAAGCCTCCATCCCGAACCCTGCGACAAGTCGCCGCATCACCCTGGTCGATGATCATTAGCAAGCACATCAATTTCTCGCGTGGGGTGGTTCGGTGGTCATATCTGTTCCACGCCCCGCCACGCGGTGGACGCCTGAAGCATCGCCCCCTGCCCGCCCCCGGACCCGCGGCCAGACATCGGATGCCAGTGCTCCAGGGCGGGGCTTCATCCCCTTCGCTATGAGGACCACCAGAATGAAGATTGCTTCTGTCGTATCGGCGGTGCTTTCCAGCCTCGCTCCCATGGTCTTCGCCCAGGACGCGATCAAGGAGCCGGGCGCCGACCTTCCGACGGTCGAATATCACTACGGCATGTCGCTGGATATCGACAAGGTGCTGCACCGTACCGACAACTCGCACAAGGTGGGCATGGTCCCCGCCTACCTCGTGTACCAGGACCACGAGGGCACCACGCACCGCGTGCGCTTCCTCGAATGGGGCGGCCAGGCGAGCCACGTCTGAGCCCCACCCGGTCTCGGTCCCTGGCCGACTTGGCCACCCCGCGAGCCTGTCGTAGCGGCCGGGGGCCGACCTTCTACCCGCCTTCCCCTTACTCCGCCTGCCGGTAAGGCAGCGCCGCCCGCGCCTCCTCGGCGTAGGCGCGGATGCCGGCGCGCTCCTGGGCGAGGAAGTCGTCCACCGCGGCGCGCAGGCCCGGGTGCCCCAGTTGGTGCCAGGAGCGCGTGAGCACCGGCTCGAAGCCACGGATCAGCTTGTGCTCGCCCTGGGCGCCGGCGTCGAAGCGGCGCAGCCCGGCGGCCAGGGCATAGTCCAGCCCCTGGTAGAAGCAGGTCTCGAAGTGCAGGCGGTCGTACTCCGCCAGACAACCCCAGTAGCGCCCGTAGAGGGTGTCGCCATCCACCAGGCTGAAGGCCATGGCCACCGGCCGTCCGTTGCGGCGGGCGAAGACCACGCGGATCGCCTCGCCCATGCGCTCGGCCAGCAGGCTGAAGAACTCCCGCGTCAGGTACGGCGCCTGGCCGCGCACCTCATAGGTGCTGGCGTAGCAGGCGTAGACGAAGTCCCAGTCGGCCTCGACCAGCTCGGGCCCCTCCATCCAGCGGAACTCCATGCCCTGCCCGGCCACCTGCTCGCGCTCCTTGCGCAGTTGCTTGCGCTTGCGCGAGGCCAGGGCATCGAGGAAGTCCTGGAAATCCCGGTAACCGCGGTTGAACCAGTGGTACTGGCAGCCCAGGCGCTCCAGCCAGCCGCCCTGCGCGGCGATCAGCCCGTCGGCGCGCGGCTCGGTGAAGTTCACGTGCACGCCGGACCACACGCCTTCCGCGGTGCCCTCGGCCAGCACGCCCAGCAATTCGGCGATGCCCTCGTCCGTGCCCAGCAGGCGCGCGCCGCTCACCGGCGAGAAGGGCACGCCCATCAGCAGCTTGGGGTAGTAGCGGATACCGGCACGCTGGCAGGCGTCCGCCCAGCCCCAGTCGAACACGTATTCGCCATAGGAATGCGCCTTCACGTAGGCCGGCAGCGCCGCGCGCAGCCGCCCGGCGTCGTCGAGCAGCACATGGTGCGCCGGGCGCCAGCCGGTGCGCGCGGTGACGCTGCCGCTGTCCTCCAGGCTGGCGAGGAAGGCGTGGCGCAGGAACGGCTGGGCGTCCGGCAGCAGAGCGTCCCACTGGCTGGGCGCGAGGTCGCCGAGGCGGGAAAGTCTATGGATAGGCATGCCGACAGTCTGGCGCCGGGCGCGGCGGAAGAAAAGTGCCGCGGCGCCCTTCGTCGCCCCGTCCTTGCACGGCCGGCCCGCTGTTCTAAGGTGGGGATACGCGAAAGCACAGGCCCCGCCACCGGCGGGACAGCCATGCCAGAGCGGCGCGGCGCCTGGCGCCGGCAATGGCGCAGGCGGCGCCCCCTGGCCCGACAGCGAGGTCCATGCCATGCAAACCCTGCAATGCACCCATCGCGACTACACCATCATCGCCCGCGTCTTCGAACACCCGGGGCTGCCCACGCCCTATGCCGGCGGCTGCCAGATCATCGCCCCGGACGGACGCAGCACGCGGCGCCAGCCGCTGCCGACGAAGATGGCCTTCCTCGCCGACCTGGACGCCGCGCAGCACGCCTCCATCGCCCACGGCAAGTGGCTGGTGGACCAGAGCCTGGACAGCGACCGCGACCTGTTCCACTAGGCCTCAGTCGACCAGGGCCTCGGCCTCGGTCATGCCACCCGGCTCGCCGAGCGGCCGCTGCAGGGCCAGGAACTGCTGCGCCGAGAGCCGCCAGGACTGCCCGGCGGCCCACTCGGCGCAGGCCTGGCGGTCCAGCGCCAGGGCGCGCAGGCAGGCCTTGCGCAGGTCGCTATCGATGGCGCCAGTGACGCCCTCCTCCAGCACGTCCAGCGGGCCCGGCACCGGGAAGGCGGCCACAGGCGTGCCGCAGGCCAGGGCTTCGTACATCACCAGGCCGAGGGTGTCGGTGCGCGAGGGGAACACCAGCACGTTGGCCGCGCGATAGGCCTCGGCCAGCGCCTCGCCATGGCGGTTGCCGAGGAATTCCACCTGGGGATAACGCGCCTGCAGCTCGCCGCGTGACGGGCCGTCGCCCACCACCCGCTTGAGCCCGGGCAGGTCCAGGTCGAGGAAGGCTTCCAGGTTCTTCTCCGGCGCCAGGCGCCCGACATAGAGGAACACCGGGCCCTCGACAGGCCCCGGTCCCATCTGGAATTGCGTGGTATCCACACCCTTGCGCCACAACTCCAGGGCCTGTACGCCCCAATCGGCGAAGGCGCCACGCATGCGCTCGCTGCTCACCAGCACCGCCGCGCTGGGCGCGTGGAAGCGGCGCAGCACGGCATAGCCGAACGCCAGCGGCAGCCAGGCCCAGCGGTTGTTCAGGTATTCCGGGAAGCGCGTGTGGATCGCCGTGGTGAAGGCCAGGCCGCGGCGCAACAGCCAGCGCCGCGCGGCCCAGCCCAACGGGCCCTCGGTGGCCAGGTGCACGCAGTCCGGGGCGAAGGCCTCGATGGCCGGGCCGACCTTCCACAGGTCCCAGGCCAGGGGGATTTCCGGGTAGCTCGGGCAGGGCCGGCTGCGGAACTCGGCCGGCGACAGCAGGCGTACCTGGTGCCCCATGGCCTCCAGTTCGGCGACCAGAGCACGCAGGCTGGTCACCACGCCGTTCACCTGCGGCGCCCAGGCGTCGCTGACGATCAGCAGCCTCATGCCGCCGGCTCGGCGACGATGGCCTCGCTGGCGTGCTGGAGCTGCTCCTCGGCCAGGCGGTAGAGCTGGATGCTGCCGTCCCAGTGCTCGATCAGCGCCGTGCAGGACTCCACCCAGTCGCCGCAGTTGAGGTACTCCACCTCGCCGATCCGGCGGATCTCCGCGTGGTGGATGTGCCCGCAGACCACGCCGTTCAGCCCGCGCTTGTGGACTTCGTGGGCGATGGCTTCCTCGAAGTCGCTGATGAAGTTCACCGCGGTCTTCACCTTGTGCTTCAGGTACGCCGACAGCGACCAGTAGCCATAGCCGTAGCGGCTGCGCCAGTGGTTCAGCCAGCGGTTGAGGGTCAGGGTGAATTCGTAGGCCGAGTCGCCGAGGAACGCCAGCCAGCGGTGGTAGCGGGTGATGACGTCGAACTGGTCGCCGTGGATCACCAGCAGGCGGCGGCCGTCGGCGGTGGTGTGCTCGATCTCGTCGACCAGGCGGATGTTGCCCAGCAGCAGCGTGGAGTAGCGGCGCAGGAACTCGTCGTGGTTGCCGGTGACGTAGATCACCTCGGTGCCGCGCTTGCTCATGGTCAGCAGGCGGCGGATCACGTTGGTGTGCGCCTGCGGCCAGTAGATGCCGCCGCGCAGCTTCCAGCCGTCGATGATGTCGCCCACCAGATAGATGCGCTCGGCGTGGTAGCGCTTGAGGAAGCCCGCCAGGTGCTCGGCCTGGCAGTCGCGCGTGCCCAGGTGGACGTCGGATATCCACAGGGTGCGCACCCGTTGTTTCTTGGTCGGCATCAGGCGTTGGGCGCTGGTCATGGGCGGCCTCCGGCGGGGTTTAGTCGATTTTCCGGCCCGGCGGTGACCCGCGCGTGACGGCCGCGCGACAGTCCCGTGACAGCCTGCGCCGCGCTAGACTGTGGGCCTGCCCCCGGAGCCCGCCATGAGCCAGATCCTCTCCCTGCGCCGTTACAGCCAAGAGCACCTCGCCCACAGCCACGACCACGCGCAACTGGTCCTGGGGCTGTCCGGCGATCTGGAGTTCGAGGTCGGCGGCCTGGGCAGCCGCGTCACCCGCCAGCACTTCGCGGTGGTCCCGCGCGGCGCGCACCACGCCTGCGCCGCCCCCGGCGGCAGCCAGTGCCTGGTGTTCGACCTGGAGGACGAGGACCTGCTGCTGCGCGGCCTGGGCGAGCACGCGCAGAGCATCCGCCGCCTGCTGGAACGCCCCGCCGCCCTGGCCCTGAACCCGGCCCAGGGGCAACTGGTGCACTGGCTGGCCGCCAGCCCCCTGCAGGACCCGGTGATCGCCCGCCAGGGCGCCCTGCTGCTGCTCGCCAGCCTGGCCGGCATGCACGCCGCCGAGGAACCGGCGCGCCTGCCGCTGGCCAGCCTGGACGCCTACGTCGACCGCCACGCCGGGCACCCGCTGCAAGTCGCCGACCTGGCGCGGCTGGCCGGGCTGTCGGCGGCGCGCTTCCACGCCCGCTTCCTCGCCGAGACCGGGCAGACGCCCATGGACTACGTGCGCCAGCGCCGCCTGCAACTGGGCCGCGAACTGCTCTGCGCCACGCACCTGGCGGTGGGCGAAATCGCCGCGCGGGTCGGCTATGCCTCGCAGAGCGCCTTCACCGCCGCCCTGGTCCGCCAGTTCGGCAGCACGCCGCGGCAGATCCGCCGCGAGGCACGCGACAATTCCCGCTAGCCGCGCGACAGACAAACGCCCCGCCACGCCCTAGACTGCCGCTCCATCATTGAGCAGATGAGCTGAGGAGATCGGCGATGTCGGCAGAAACCATCGAGTGGCAGGATTTCGAGCGCGTCGAACTGCGCGTGGGCACCATCGTCCACGCCGAACCCAACAGCAAGGCGCGCAAGCCGGCGTACATCCTGCAGGTCGACCTCGGCCCGCTGGGGCTGAAGACCTCCAGCGCGCAGATCACCGCGCACTATTCCCTCGACGAACTGCTCGGCCGCCAGGTCCTGTGCGTCTGCAACTTCGCCCCCAAGTCCATCGCCGGGGTGCGCTCGGAAGTGCTGGTCACCGGCGTCTACGACAGCGACGACAAAGTGGTGCTGGCCGGCTTCGACAAGCCGCTGCCCAACGGCGCGCGCCTGGCCTGAGGCCTTCAACCGCCAGGCGACTGGCTCATCGAGCACCTGCGATCCCGCGATAGATAGAGAAGCAATGCGCGTTCCCCGACTGACACCCCGCTCGGCCCTGATCGGCCTGCACGTAGGCGCCCTGATGTTCGGCCTGAGCGGCATCTTCGGCAAACTCATCCTCGCCGCCCCGCTGGTGATCGTCTTCGGCCGCGCGCTGTTCGGCCTGGCGGCGCTGGGCGGCGCCTTCGCCGGGCACCTGGCGGCGCAACCGCGGCCGAGCCTGCGCCAGGCCGCCGCGCTGGCCGGCAGCGGGCTGCTGCTGTGCGCGCACTGGCTGACCTTCTTCCTCGCGGTGAAGGTGGGCAACGTCGCCGTGGCCACCCTGGGTTTCGCCAGCTTCCCGGCCTTCACCGTGCTGCTGGAAGGGCTGCTGTTCCGCGAACGCATCCGTCGCGCCGAGTACCTGGTGGTGGGGCTGGTGTGCCTGGGCCTGGTGCTGGTGACGCCGAACCTGGACTTCAGCCAGGGCGCCACCGCCGGGCTGTTCTGGGGCATCGCCTCCGGCCTGCTGTTCGCCCTGCTGTCGCTGGCCAACCGCGCCAGCGTGCGCGGGCTGGACCCGATCCTCTCGGCCTTCGCGCAGAACCTCACCATCGTCCTCTGCCTGGCGCCGCTGGCCCTGTTCGAACTGCCCGCGGTGCGCGCGCTGGACTGGTTGTGGCTGGTGCTGCTGGGGGTGCTGTGCACGGGCGTGGCGCACAGCCTGTTCGTCGCCAGCCTGCAGCTGATCAAGGCGCGCACCGCGGCGGTGATCTTTGCCCTGGAGCCGGTCTACGGCATCGCCTTCGCCGCCGTACTGTTCGGCGAGCAGCCGAGCCTGCGGATGCTGGCCGGTGGCGCGCTGATCATCTTCGCCACCTTCCTCAGTGCGCGTAGTGCCGCTTAGCCTGTGCTGCCGGGACGTCCGGCGTGGCCGGTGAATCCAATCGCGGACAAAGTCCGCTCCTACGCCCGTGCTTCCCTGGAGCTGTAGGAGCAACTGTCTTGCCCAGCGCACCGGGGCGCTTTTCGTAGGATGGGTTGAGCCTGCGATACCCATCGGACCATGGCGATGGGTATCGCTTCGCTCAACGCCATCCTACGGGGCACTGCCGGAAGGTGCAGGACTCTGTCCGCGATTCGGCGAATACGCCGTAGACGTTTCAGGATGGCTCCGGACTCAGCCCCGCTCCGAACGGCCCCCTCGCCCTCCGGGAGAGGGCTGGGGTGAGGGCATGATTCCGCTCCAATAGCGTCGGGAAAAATAAGAAGGCCGCCCCGCAGCATGCGTAACCCGACTCCTTGCCCTGGGGAGGGATTGCCAAGGAATCACCGCACGATTGCCTGCGAAGCGGCCTGTTCGGTCCGGCCCGGGGCCGGTTGTTTCAGTTGATGCTGTAGCCGCGCCCGTTCAGGCAGGCGCCCAGCGCCCGCCGGTAGGTATCCGCCACGCCCGGTGCCGGCGCCTGGCTGGCCGCGGCCGGGTCGAAGCCGCTCTGGCCAACGGCCCAGGTGTGGCACTCGTAGCGGTCACGGCTCTGCTGGTCGGGCGTCTGCCCGCGCGCCGGGTAGGCGATCACGTCGTAGCTCACACCCGCCGGCGCCTGCTGCACCGCCGGCGGCGGCTCCACCACCACGTATTCGCGACGGTCGGCGTTCCACAGGTAGTAGGTGCCCGCAGCGACGAAATAGAGCGCACTGCCGATCCACAGCGACCGCGCATAATCCGGCAGGCCATGGCCATGCCCGGGGCCCGGCCCCCAGCCATGCCCCGGGCCGGGACCATAACCGGGCGGCCCGGCCACGGCGGCGGCCGACAGGCTCAGGGCCAGAGCAGCGGCGATCGACTTGAGCACAGCTTGCGACGACATCTTGATTGCACCTCCGGACACGGGCGCCAAGCGCCCGCCTTTCATGGTGCCTATCATCGCTCGTCCGGGGCCTGTCGGTTGTCAGCGCTTGGTAAAGACTGGGTAAAACAACCGATACATCCGCACGTATGGAAGGCTCTCATGCGAAGAGCTCGGCTGCTCAGGCCGCTTCCTGTTCCAGCAACCACCGGCAATAACGCTCCACCCCCTCCTCCACGCCCAGCATGGGCGCGCGGTAGCCGGCCTCGCGGAGGAAGGCGATGTCGGCGCAGGTGTAGCACTGGTACTTGCCGCGCAGGCTGTCGGGGAATTCGACGTATTCCAGCAGCCCCTGGGCGATGGCCTGCTGCAGGTCCAGCGGCGGTTGGTCCTGCTGCGCGCGCAGGCTGTTGATCACCGCCAGGGCCACGTCGTTGACGGGCTGGGCGCGGCCGCTGCCGAGGTTGAAGATGCCGCTGCGGCCGGGGTTGTCGAGGAAGTGCAGGTTGACCCGCGCCACGTCGTCCACGTAGACGAAGTCGCGCAGGTGGCCGCCGGCCGGGTAGTCGCCGTATTCGCCGAACAGTTGCACCTTGCCGCTGGCGCGGAACTGCTCGAAGCAGTGGAAGGCCACCGAAGCCATGCGCCCCTTGTGCTGCTCCCGCGGGCCGTAGACGTTGAAGTAGCGCAGCCCGACGACCTGGCTGCGCGCCTGCGGCAGGGCGCGGCGCACGCGCTGGTCGAAGAGGAACTTGGAGTAGCCGTAGGCGTTCAGCGGCCGCTCGTACTCGCGCAGCTCGCGGAAGTCGCGGCCGGCGCCATACACCGCCGCCGAGGAGGCGTAGATGAACGGTACGCCGAGCTTCAGGCTGGCTTCCAGCAGGTCGCAGCTGTAGCGGTAGTTGTTGTCCATCAGGTAGCGGCCGTCGCCTTCCAGGGTGCTGGAGCAGGCGCCCTGGTGGAACAGCGCGCGGACCACGCCGAAGCCGCCGCGGGCGTAGCGCTCGACGAAGTCGCGCTTGTCCAGGTAGTCGGCGATGTCGCAGTCGGCCAGGTTGCGGACCTTGTCTCCCTCGGTCAGGTCGTCGACCGCGATGATGTCGGTTTCACCACGCCGGTTCAGCGCCTTGACGAGGTTGCTGCCGATGAAGCCGGCCGCCCCGGTGACGATGATGCTCATGTGGCACCCCTCCCCTGGGGAGAATGAGTTGCCCACAGGCTATTGCGCGCGACGCCGGCAGCCTTTGATATAAGGCAGGAAAAGATAGCTCACTAACGGAATACCCGACTCACGGCCGGTCGTTGTGCCCCAGGTCGCGCTGCGGGTCGATGCGGTCGCGGACCCGCTGCTTGAGCACCTTGGCCTCGGGGAAGCCGCCGTCGGCCTTGCGCTCCCAGATCTGCTCGCCGTCGCAGGTGATGCGGAACACCCCGCCGGTGCCGGGCTCCAGGCTCACCCGGGCGAGGTCGTCGGCGAAGGTGCTGAGCAGCTCCTGGGCCAGCCAGGCGGCGCGCAGCAGCCACTGGCACTGGGTGCAATAGGTGATGACGATTTCCGCTCTGGGCTGGCTCATGGCGACCGGGCTCCTGCTCTGGGATGCCTATAATAGCCGCCTGGAAGCCCGATCGGACCCCGCCCCATGCGCCGCCTGCTGTTCGCCCTGCTGCTGCTCCTTCCGCTGTTCACCCTCGCCGCCGGGCACCCGCCGAAGATCGGCCTGGTGCTGTCCGGCGGCGCCGCCCGCGGCCTGGCCCACATCGGCGTGCTCAAGGCCCTGGACGAACAGGGCATCCACATCGACGCCATCGCCGGGACCAGCATGGGCGCGGTGGTCGGCGGGCTCTACGCCGCCGGCTACACGCCCAAGGAGCTGGAGCGCATCGCCCTCGGCCTGGACTGGCAGCAGGCGCTGTCCGACTCGCCGCCGCGGGTGGACGTGCCCTTCCGGCGCAAGCAGGACGACCGCGACTTCCTGGTCAAGCAGAAGCTCAGCTTCCGCGACGACGGCTCCCTCGGCCTGCCCCTGGGCGCCATCCAGGGGCAGAACCTGACCATGCTCCTGGAAAGCCTGCTGGTGCACACCAGCGGCACCCGCGACTTCGACAAGCTGGCCATCCCCTTCCGCGCCGTGGCCACCGACATCGCCACCGGCGAGAAGGTGGTATTCGACCGCGGCCACCTGCCCCAGGCGATCCGCGCCAGCATGTCGATCCCGGCGGTGTTCGCCCCGGTGGAGGTCGACGGCAAGCTGCTGGTGGACGGCGGCATGGTCGACAACATCCCGGTGGACGTGGCGCGCAGGATGGGCGTCGACGTGGTCATCGTGGTCGACATCGGCAACCCGCTGCTCGAACGCAAGCAGTTGACCACGGTGGTGGACATGCTCAACCAGTCGGTCACCCTGATGACACGCAAGAATTCCGAGGCGCAGCTGGCCACCCTGAAGCCCGACGACGTGCTCATCCAGCCGCCGCTCAGCGGCTACAGCTCCACCGACTTCGGCCGCGTGCCGCAGCTGATCGACGCCGGCTACCGCGCCACCAGCATCCTCGCCACGCGCCTGGCGGCCCTGCGCAAGCCCCGCGACCAGGAGGCCGTGGCCCTGGCCGAGGCGCGCACGCCGGACGAGCGCACCCCGGTGATCGGCAGCATCCGCGTGGAGAACGACTCCAAGGTCGGCGACGAGGTGATCCGCCACTACATCCGCCAGCCGCTGGGCCAGCCGCTGGACCTGGAGCGCCTGCAGAGCGACATGAGCACCCTCTACGGCCTGGACTACTTCGACCAGGTGCAGTACCGCGTGGTCCGCGAGAAAGGCGGCAACGCCCTGGTCATCCATGCCCTGGGCAAGCGCAGCGGCACCGACTACCTGCGCCTGGGCCTGAACCTGTCGGACGACCTGCGCGGCGACAGCACCTTCAACGTCGGCGCCAGCTATCGCGTCAACGGCATCAACCGCCTGGGCGCGGAATGGCTGACGCGCCTGCAGATCGGCGACCAGCAGGAACTCTACAGCGAGTTCTACCAGCCGCTGGACGCCGGCTCGCGCTACTTCGTGGCGCCCTACCTGTTCAACGAGGCGCGCAACGTCGAGGCCACCGACAACGACGACCCCATAGCCGAATACCGCCTGGAGCGCTACGGCTACGGCCTCAACCTCGGCCGGCAGATCGCCAACAACGGCGAGATCCGCCTGGGCGTGGCCCAGGCCTTCGGCAAGGCCGACGTGCGCGTGGGCCAGCAGGACCTGCCGGACTTCCACTTCAACGAAGGCTACGCCGAGCTGAAGTACTCCTTCGACACCATGGACAACGTCGACTTCCCCCGCGAGGGCGAGGACATCCAGGCCGGCTACCGCGAGCACACGCCGTCGCTGGGCGACGACGACCGCTACCGCCAGTGGGAACTGCGCCTGGACAAGGCGCTGAGCAGCGGGCCGAACACCTGGGTGCTCGGCGGCGGCTACGGGCGCACCCTGGACGACGCCGACGTGGTGGTGTCGAGCTTCCTGCTCGGCGGCGCGCGCGAACTCTCCGGCTTCCGCCAGGACGCCCTGGCCGGGCAGAACTACAGCCTCGGCCGGGTGATCTACTACCGGCGCATGACCGAGCGTTCGTTCCTGCCCCTGGACTTCCCCTTCTACCTCGGCGGCAGCCTGGAACGCGGACGGGTGTGGAACAACGACAACAGCTACGACACCGGCTACATCAACGCCATGAGCATCATGCTCGGCTTCGAGACGCCGCTGGGGCCGCTGTCGTTCAGCTACGGGCTCAACGATGCCGATGAGCATGCGGTGTACCTGAACCTGGGGCGGAATTTCTGAGGGAGCCCTGCCGTCCTCGGGCGCAGGTGTTCCGGCTGGCGGCGGATAACCGCGAACGGTTATTCGCCCTACGGTCGGACGCGGGTGTAGGAGCGACTGTCTTGCCGACTGCGCCAGGGCACTCTTCGTAGGATGGGTTGAGCCTGCGAAACCCATGCGGCCACGGTGATGGGTATCGCTTCGCTCAACCCATCCTACGGGGTGTGCGGTGGTGTAGGAGCGCGCCCTGCGCGCGATATCGCGGGCAGGGCCCGCTCCTACAGGTCGCCGGGAGGCACGGTATTCCTTCCCCTGTAGGAGCGGACCTTGTCCGCGATAGCCGGACATCCCAGCGCGATTCGCGGATGAGATCCGCTCCTACCGTACGAGCGGGCACGGCTCGCTCCTACGAAGAGCCCTCCGGCGTGGCCTGCAAGACAGTTGCTCCCCCGCACCATTCCCCTCGGGATTGAGGGAGCAGGCCTGCGGCTCCCTCACCCTAACCCTCTCCCGGAGGGAGAAGGGACCGTTCGGCGTGCTCGGGGAGATTGGAGTTAGCCGGAGAGTAAGGATTCTCCGGCTGAAACCTCACTCCCAGCCGGCACGTACTGCCCCCTCTCCCTCCGGGAGAGGGCTGGGGTGAGGGGAAAGCCCGAGCGCCGAGCCTCACCGGCTTCAGGCAACAAAAAGCCCGGCACAAGGCCGGGCTCCGGATGACTCAGGATGCTTCAGGCAATCCGCGCCAACAGCTCGCGGGCCTCTTCCTGTTCCTGCTTGTCGCCCTTCTGCAACACTTGTTCGAGGATCCGGTAGGCCTCGTCGAGGTCGCCGCGGTCGATGCAGGCACGGGCCTGGTCGAGGCTGGCCAGCAACTTGTCCTGCTCGCCGCCGGAACGGCTCGGCAGGCCGAAGGCGCCGGCCTGTTCGTCGTCCAGGTCGAACTCGGTGACTTCGGGCAACTCGCGCAGGTTGCTGCGGAAATCCTTCAGCAGATCGTCGGTGTCGTCCTTGCCGCCCTTGGCCGGCGAGCCCTTGGGCGAATCGAAGGCGTCCAGGCTGTTCCAGTCCAGGTCCAGGGACAGCTCGCCCAGGTTCAGGTCGCCGGCGTCGCTCAGTGGCGGCTGTGCCGGCGCGGGGTGCTCGCCGATGTCGCCCAGCTCCAGCCCGTCCCATTCGCCGAGGCCGTCGCTGATGGCCTGCTCGTCTTCACGCTCGAGCATGGCGGGGTAGCGGGCCTTGAGCTGGTCGATCTGCTTCTGGTCGCCGCCCATCGCCTGCAACGCCCGCTCCTGCTCGTGGAAGGTGGTCCGGTCGCCGAGCTCGGCGAGCACCAGCAGCAGCTTCAGGCGCAGGTCGCGGCGCTGCGGTTCGGCGGCGACGGACTTGACCAGCATGTCGCGGGCCTGGCCGAAGCGGCCGTAGGCGATGTAGATGTTCGCCCCTTCCAGGCTGTCGCTGCTGGCAGCCGGCAGCCGTGCCAGGGAGGCTTCGTTGACGCTGGCCAGCGGCTCGACGGCGGAAGCCACCACCGGCCTGGCCGGTGCTGCCGGGCGGGCCGGCGCCAGCGGTGGCAGGCTGACGGCCTCGGGCTGCGCCTGGGGCGGCTCGTCGCCGCTGGGCTTGCGCCGGCGCTTGTAGACCAGGCCCAGGGCCAGCACCAGGGCTGCCAGGGCGGCCCACGGCCAGTAGCGGCTCAGGGAGGCGTTTTCTTCATCCTGCGCGGCGGGCGCCTGGGGCGCCGGCTTGGCGGCTTCCGCCGTCGGCGCAGGCGCAGCAGCCGGTGCAGCCACGGGTGCGGCAGGCGCGGCTTCAGGCACCTGAACGCTGGCCGGCGCGGCCGCTTGCTCGGCCTGGCGCCGGGCCAGTTCGGCCTGCAGGCTCTGCACCTGCTGGTCGCGGCTTTCCAGGGCCTTCTGCAGGGTGTCGAGCTGCTGTTGCAGGGTGTCCATGCGCTGGTTCAGGCGCTCGCGCTCGGCGGTCAGGTCGGCCAGTTGCCCCTGGGCCTGGGCCACCATCGCCTCGCTCGGCGCCGGCGCGGCAGGCGCGGCGCTGGTCGGCGCGGCGGCAGCAGCGGTGTTCGTGGCAGCCGCAGGCGCAGCCTGGCCGGCGGGCAGCACCAACTGGTAGCCGAGGCGCAGGCGGTGCGGGTTGCCGCCGATGAACGCCTGCGGGTTGAGCTGCTGCAGCTGGGTCATCAGCGCCTGGCGGGCGGCGCCCTTGGCGCCCAGGCGGCCGGAGATGCTCCACAGGGTGTCGCCCGCGGCGGTGGTGTAGCGCCCCTCGCCCGCGGCGATGGGCGCGCTCGGAACGGGGGCTGGGCGCGCTGCCGCACTGCGCTTGGCCGGGCGGCTGGCTGCCGATCCGCTGTCGGCACCGCGCGTGGGAGCGCTCTGGGCATAGCTGCCGCCGGCATAGCCCGGCGGGTCGATCAGCAGTGTGTACTCGCGCAGCAGGCGGCCGTTGGGACGCTCCAGTTCGAGGAGGAAATTCAGGTAGGGCTCATGCACCGGCTGGGTGGAAACCACACGGATGTAACCGCGGCCGTTACGGATCACCGGGGTGAAGCGCAGGTTCTGCAGGAAGGCGGTGCGGTCCACGCCCATGCGCTCGAAGGTGGCCATGTCGGCCAGGCGGGCGATGAGTTCGTCACTGCTCAGGTCGCCGGGCTGCAGCAGCTCGATCTCCGCATCCAGCGGCTGGTTCAGCGCCGAGCGCACGGTGATGTCGCCGAGCCCCAGAGCATGGGCCTGGGAAGTCATGAGTGCCGAGAGTACGGCCATTGCCAGCGGCAAGCGAGTGAGTCGAGCCATAGGTCCCATCCCAGTTGTGTCCAGGTCTGCAGGCCATCCTTGACCTCGCTGTGCGATCGGTCGTGCTGTCCATGCAATATAGACGCCCATCCGGGACGTGGGTTGGCCCGGCAACGCCATAAAGGCTCATTGCCATCACGATTAGGCGCAGGCCCCGTCTAGGTCAAGACAATTCGTCGGAAACCCGGCGAAAGGTCTGGGTACCACTCCGAACGGATGACGGCCCCCGTAGGAGCCGTCAGAAGTTTGGCAATTCTACTCGAAAAAGTGTGAAGAATCGCTCAGTTCTTTTCCAGGTTGGAGAGGATGCGGGAGAGGATTTTCTGACAGATTGCTATGTCCGACTCATCGATGCCGGCCAATACGTCATTGCGTACGCTGGCGGCGATGTTCTCGATGTCGGCGATCAGCACGTCGGCCTTGGGCGTCAGGCAGATGCGCTTGGCGCGGCGGTCCTCGGCCACCGCCTGGCGGCGCACCAGGCCCTGGGATTCGAGGCCGTCGAGCAGGCGCGCGAGGGTCGGGCCTTCGACGCCGACCGATTGCGCGAGCTCGCGCTGGGTGGGGATGCCGGAATTGCGCGCCAGGTGCAACAACACCAGCCAACGGGCCTGGGAAAGCCCCAGGTGGCTGAGGCGGCGGTCGAGTTCGGCGCGCCATGCACGCGAGGCCTGGGCCAGTTGGGTGCCGAAGTAGTGCTTGTCTTTATCTGTCATTGTGCTGCAGCAGTTTCAGGCTAATTGATTTGGCTAATTATTAGTCGGCTAATCAAGCCCGTACAATGACATTTTGTCGCAGGGCTTTACCCGTTCACCATTTGGCGTACTGGTCCTCGACGAAGCCCCAGAGGTCGTCGATGACCAGCGACGCGCGGCCATGGGGGCGCAGCTCGCCGCGGAAGCGCCCGAAGATCTGCTTGAAGTTGCTCGCCAGCAGGCCCAGGTTCAGGCGTTCGCGATGCAGGCCGTGGGCCTCGAAGGTGAGGTCCACCTGGCCATCGAAGGAGCGGATGCGCCAGGGGCCCAGCTCCCGGTCGCGGTCGAACTCGAAACGCACGCTGTCGACCTTGCACAGCTCACCGTCGAGCCAGAAGCAGTTCTCGGTGAAGCTGGTCTCGTTGACCCCGCACGACAGGTTCAGCCCCACCCGCCTCCCCTGCGCTTCGCCGGACAGGCAGGCCCAGCTCCAGAAGGTCTCGCGGCGCATGTAGCCGGCCGACCAGTCGTGGTGGGCGAAGGCGTCGATGGCGCGCAGGTCGAAATCGCCCAGGGCGCTGCGCACCTGGCCCGCGCAGCGCACCCCGGCGACCTTGCGTGCGTATACCCAGCCGTTCACCGCCGCGGGCGTGCACAGGCTCATGGGCTGGAAGGCCGGCTCAGTCTCGTCGAAACAGGCGTCGATGCGCGTGCCATCGTCCAGTTCCACCAGCAGGCGCTTGCGCAGCGGCCCGGCAGAGTTCTCCAGACGCAACCGGTTGCGCCCCTGGCGCAGTTCGCAGGCGCCGTCGTCCGGGCGCTGCGAGAAGCGCGTGCCCAAGCCCAGCGGGCATTTGAAGCGACGTTCGAGCATGCGCCCGCTGCGCGGCTCGTAGAGGTAGACGAAGCCGACGGCCACCAGGCTCAGTTCGGCCAGGGCGCAGCCGCCGATCAGTTGCGGGCTGATCAGGCCGAAGTACTGGAACTGGTGGAAATTGCGCCACTTGCTCAGCGCGCCCAGCTTGCGCCCCATGGGCGAGCGGTAGTCGAAGTCGCGGTGGTTGACGTCCTGCGGGGTCTCGGCGAACACCCCGTAGTGGGGCTGGCCGTTGGCCTGGATCAGTCGCTGCATGGCGGGCGCTCGGCTGCGGGGTCGGCGGCATCCTAGCACCGGCGTGCCGGCAGGCGCAGTCACCGGCGGCGCCAGGACGGGGGACCGAATGGGTCAGGCCACCACCTGGTTGCGGCCGAACGCCTTGGCCTCGTAGAGGGCGCGGTCGGCATGGGCGTAGATCGCCTGCAGGGCCGAGGCGGCGCCGGGCTGCAGGCAGGAAACGCCGATGGACAGCGTCACCTCCGCCGCGGTGCTCGACCCCTCGTGGCTGATGCCCAGGCTCTGCACCGCTTGGCGCAACACCTCGGCGCGCTGCCGGGCCTCGTCCAGGTCGGTGCCATAGAGCAGCACGGCGAACTCCTCGCCGCCCAGGCGCACGGCCATGTCCAGCGGCCGCCGCGCGCTGGCCGCCAGGGCCCTGCCTATGCTGCGCAGCACCTCGTCGCCGGCCTGGTGGCCATAGCGGTCGTTGTAGGCCTTGAAGTGGTCGACGTCGCAGAGCAGCAGCGACAGCGGCGTGCCGTCGCGCTGGGCCTGGCGCCACAGGCGCTCTAACTGGCGGTCGAAGCTGCGCCGGTTGTGCAGGCCGGTGAGGGCGTCGTGGTCGGCCATCTGGCGCATCAGCCGGCTGACCAGGAAGTGCTCGCGGGACTTGTACTCCAGCAGGTAGCAGCCCACCGCGCCGACCAGGTTGCCCAGCAGCAGGAACACCAGGTTGTTCAGCAGCTTGGCCGGCGCCAGGCCGGCGTAGAGCTCGCAGCCCAGGTAGGCCAGGAGGATCAGCGAGGCCGAACCCAGCGCCTCGGAAAAGCGCAGGCCGACCAGGAAGTAGGCGGCCATGCTGACCAGCAGCAGGCCCTCGTAGGGATAGCCGGGGTCGACGCGGTGGGCGATGCCCACCACCACGGCGGCGCCGATGCCCACGGCGAGGATGCAGGCGAGGCTCAGCGGCACCACCAGGCGCACGAAGCGCCGTTGCAGGATCAGCCCGCCGCAGACCACCAGCAGCACCAGCACCGCGGCACGCACGGCGAGCATGCTCCAGTGCTCCGGCCCAGGGATCAGCAGCAGGTCGATGGCCGCCAGCGCCAGCCAGGCCAGCACGGCGAAGCCGAGGGCGCTGCACTTGAGGGCGAAGTTGTCTTCCAGCAGGTAGGCGCGGTACTCGCCTTCCACGGGCGCGTCGAAGCGCAGGCGGCGGAAACCGCGGGCGAGCTGTTCGGCGTAGGGGTTGGCGCGCACGTCGTCGAGCCAGGCATGGTGTGGCACGTCCGCCTCTTCTGGTGGAGGTCTTGGGCACACCTTAGCCCGTTGCGAAGCGCGTCACAAGTTTGTCGCCTCGAAACGCCACTTTTCTGTCAGCCATCAGAGCGCCAGCATGGCCGGCGCCGGCCTCAGACTTCCAGCTCGGCCTGCAGCGCGGCGCGCACGCAATGCAGCACGCCCTGCGGCACGCGGCCCTCGAAGCGCTCGGCCAGGGCCGCTACCGGCGGCAGCTCGCCGTCCTCTTCGAGGAAGGCGTCCTGCACTTCGGCCAGCAGCTCCTCGGGCAGGTCCAGGGCCTGTTCCAGGCTCAGCTGCTGCGCGGCAATGGCCTCGGCCAACAGGTTGTAGACGTTCTTCTCGCTGCAGTCGAGCTGGCGGGCGATCTGCGCCGGGGTCATGCCGGCGCGGGCCAGGCTGACCAGTTCGTGGCTGAGGTCGACCACCGGCGCCGGCGTGGCGGGCGCCGCCTCGGACTCGGTGAGCACGTCGAGGAAGGCCTGGCCGTAGCGCTCCAGCTTGCGCGCGCCGACGCCGCTGACCTGGGCCATGGCGGTGAGCGTGGTCGGCTGGCTGCGCAGCATTTCCAGCAGGGTGGCGTCGGGGAAGATGACGTAGGGCGGCACCGAATGCTCCTGCGCCAGCTTGCGCCGCAGGGTGCGCAGGGCTTCCCACATTTCGCGCTCTTCCTGGCGCACCAGCTGGCTGGCCGGGCTGGCGCCGCCGGAGGACGGGGACTTGCTGCGCTGCGGCTTGGGATCGCGGCGCAGGGCCAGGGTTTCCTCGCCACGCAGCAGCGGCCGGCAGGCCTCGGTCAGGCGCAGGCTGCCGTAGCCGTCGAGGTCGACGTCGGCCAGGCCGCGCGCCACCAACTGGCGGAACAGGGTGCGCCACTCGTCCTCGGGGCGGCCCTTGCCGATGCCGAACACCGCCAGGTGCTGGTGGCCGAGGCTGCGCACCTTCTCGGTCTCCTTGCCCATCAGGATGTCCACCAGGTGGCCGACGCCGTAGCGCTGGCCGCTGCGGTAGATGGCCGACAGCGCCTGGCGCGCGGGCTCGGTGGCGTCCCAGGTCTCGACGCCGTCGACGCAGTTGTCGCAATGCCCGCAGGGGTTGGGCATGACCTCGTCGAAGTAGGCCAGCAGCGCCTGGCGCCGGCAGCGCGGCTCCTCGCACAGGGCCAGCATGGCTTCGAGCTTGTGCCGTTCGACGCGCTTGTGGCGCTCGTCGCCCTCGGAGTTCTGCATCATCTGCCGCAGCAGCAGCACGTCCTGCAGGCCGTAGGCCATCCAGGCGTCCGCCGGCAGGCCGTCGCGGCCGGCGCGGCCGGTTTCCTGGTAGTAGGCCTCCAGGCTCTTGGGCAGGTCGAGGTGGGCGACGAAGCGCACGTTGGGCTTGTCGATGCCCATGCCGAAGGCGATGGTCGCCACCATGATCAGGCCTTCCTCGTTGAGGAAGCGCTTCTGGTGGAAGGCACGCAGCTCGTTGGACAGCCCGGCGTGGTACGGCAGCGCCGGGAAGCCCTGGTTGGAGAGGAACTCGGCGACCTCCTCGACCTTCTTGCGCGACAGGCAGTAGACGATGCCGGCGTCGCCGCGGCGCTCGGCGAGGAAGCCCAGCAGCTGCTTGCGCGGCTGCTCCTTGGGCACGATGCGGTAGAAGATGTTCGGCCGGTCGAAGCTGGAGAGGAACTGCTCGGCGTTCTGCAGGTGCAGGCGCTGGATCATTTCCTCGCGGGTGCGCATGTCCGCGGTGGCGGTCAGGGCGATGCGCGGCACGTCCGGGAACAGTTCGGCGAGCTGGCCCAGCTGCAGGTATTCCGGGCGGAAGTCGTGGCCCCACTGCGACACGCAGTGCGCCTCGTCGATGGCGAACAGGCTGACGTTCAGGCGCTGCAGGAAGTCCAGCATGCGCGGCTGCACCAGGCGCTCGGGGGCGAGGTAGAGCAGCTTGATCTCGCCGCGCTGCAGGCGCGCGGCGATGTCGCGCTGCGCCTCGGGGCTGAGCGAGGAATTCAGCGCGGCGACCGGCACGCCCAGCTCGTCGAGGGTGGCGACCTGGTCCTCCATCAGCGCGATCAGCGGCGAAACCACCACGGTCAGGCCCTCGCGCAGCAGCGCCGGCACCTGGAAGCACAGCGACTTGCCGCCGCCGGTGGGCATCAGCACCAGGGCGTCGCCGCCGCTGGCCACGCGTTCGATGATGCGAGCCTGGTTGCCGCGGAAGGCGTCGTAGCCGAATACGTCTTTGAGGATGCGCTGAGCCTGGTCGAGCATGGGGGACTCCGTTTCGAGCCGGGCATTATACGCAAGCGGGGCGATGGGGGTGGGTCAGCCGTCGCAATGGATGGAGGCACCTGCTCTATTAGAGCGCCCTCTCCCTGACGGAAGAGAGCGCCGTTCGTGCCGCCGGGGCGTCCGGCGTGGCCGGAGAATCCAATCGCGGACAGAGTCCGCTCCTACGCCCGGCCTTCCCGGAACTGTAGGAGCGGGCCCTGCCCGCGATTTCGCGCGCAGGGCGCGCTCCTACATGGGAATGGTGCGGGTGGGCGGCGTAGGAGCGGCTCTCACCCGCGAATCGCGCCGATATGTCCGGCTATCGCGAACAGGGTCCGCTCCTACGAAGAGCCCCACGGCGTGGCCGGCAAGGCAATCCCGTAGGATGGGTTGAGCGAAGCGATACCCATCGCCGCCACCGCATGGGTTTCGCAAGCTCAACCCATCCTACGAAGAGCACCTCGGCGCAAGACAGTTACGCCTAAGGTTCAGGCGTAGGAGCGGACTCCGCCCTACGATGAAACATCCGAGCGCACCGAAACGCCCCTTCAGAAGGCCGAACGAACCCCCCGCTCAGGAGGTTCGCGAATGGCGTTCTGCCGGGTGGGGTCGGTGCGAGTCCTGAAGAGCGCCCTCTCCCTAACCCTCTCCCTGAAGGGAGAGGGGACCGTTCGGAGCGCGCTGATGTTTCGGCGTTAGCCGGCTACTCCGCGCCATCAGGATGAAACCACACCACCTCTCGGCACGGACTAGCCCCCTCTCCCTTCAGGGAGAGGGCTGGGGAGAGGGAACGGAGTCAATCCAAGGCTCCGTTGCAACCGGGGAACTCCGTTCGCGAGCAAGCTCGCTCCCACGAAAAGCAGAACCCCACGCCGGCCACCAAGCCCCGTGGCTGGCCCGCGGGCCGCGGAAAGACTACAATTCAGGCCCGCATCCCCGCCGAGGTAGTAACCGATGTCCTTCGCCGACCAACTGGCCCGCCTGCAAGCCTTTCTCGATGCCGACGACCTGCACGAGGAAGCCTTGGACTATGTCGCGGCCCACGGCTACCTGACCGCCTTGGCGATCTGCCCCGACCAGGTGCCCGACCGCGAGTGGATCGACGCGCTCTTCGCCGAGCCGCCGCACTACCGCAGCGACGCCGAGCGCGAGGAAATCGAGGGCTCCCTGCTGCTGCTCAAGGCGCACATCACCCGCCAACTGGCCGGCGACGAGGAGCTGGAGCTGCCCTGCGAGCCCTACCTGGGCGACGAGCCGGACGATTCCGATATCCGCGGCTGGTGCATCGGCTTCATGGAAGGCGTGTTCCTGCGCGAAGCCGTGTGGTTCGAGCAGGCCGAGGAAGAAGTCAGCGAGCTGCTGCTGCCGATCATGGTCGGTTCCGGGCTGTTCGACGAGCAGCCGGAGTTCGACGAGATCGCCCGCGACCGCCACCTGGTGGACGACATGGTCGCGCAGATCCCCGAGCTGCTGACCAACCTGTTCCTGCTCTGCCAGGCCCCGGAAGAGAAGCCGGCGCTGCTCAAGCCCCGCCAACACTGATCCGGCGCCTATGGCAACGCGGGAAATCCGCCATAGCCGTCACGCCTGGGTGCGCTACCTGCTGCTGGCCGTCGGCTGGCTCAGCGTGGCGCTCGGCGTGGCCGGGATCTTCCTGCCGCTGCTGCCCACCACGCCCTTCCTGCTGCTCGCCGCGGCCTGCTTCATGCGCAGTTCGCAGCGCTTCTACGACTGGCTGGTGAGCCACCCCAGGCTGGGCCCCTGGATCGGCGACTACCTGGAAGGCAACGGCATCCCGCTCAAGGGCAAGCTCTACACCGTGGGGCTGATGTGGATCAGCATCGGCTTCTCCTGCTACCTGGTCCCGCACCTCTGGGCCCGGGTGTTCATGCTCGCCAGCGCGGTGCTGGTCAGCCTGTACATCCTGCTGAAGGTGAAGACCCGCCGTCTCTGAGGCGGCATCGACAGCCGGCGAACAGCGCCTAGACTTGCCACATCCCCCCTGGAGCACTGGCGATGCAGCCATTGCGAGGAGCCCGTCGGCTGTTCGTCTGCCTGCCCCACCTCCGGGCCGGCCTGGCGCTGCTCCTCGTCCTGGCCCTGGGCATCCAGGCGCAGTGGGACTTCGACGCCATCCTGCGCAGCGCCGAGCAACGCTGGGGCGACCTGGGCCCGGCGCGCCAGCGCATCCGCGACTGGGGCGAGCTGCTGCAAAGCGCCCGGGGCCAGGACGAGGCCGGCAAGCTCAAGGCCGCCAACGACTTCTTCAACGCCAGCCTGGCGTTCCGCGACGACCGCAGCGTGTGGGGCCAGGAGGACTACTGGGCGACGCCCGTCGAGGCCCTGTACAAGGGCGCCGGCGACTGCGAGGACTACGCCATCGCCAAGTACGTCACCCTGCGCCAGCTCGGCATCCCCAGCGACAAACTGCGCATCACCTACGTCAAGGCGCTCCGCCTGAACCAGGCGCACATGGTGCTGACCTGGTACGCCAGCCCCGACGCCGAGCCGCTGGTGCTCGACAACCTCATCCTGCAGATCCGCCCCGCCTCGCAGCGCCAGGACCTGCTCCCGGTCTACGCCTTCAACGCCGAGGGGCTGTGGCTGCCCGGCCCCGGCGGCGGCAAGCGCAGCGGCAGCAGCAAGCAGCTGTCGCGCTGGCAGGACCTGTTGACCAAGATGCGCGGCGAGGGGCTGATCCTCGACGAGACGCGCTAGGAGGCATGCATGTCGCTACTCAAGCAACTCTTCCTGGCCATCTGCCTGTTCCTGGTGGTGGCCTTCGCCGGCAGCTTCGCCACCAGCCTGGAGAGTTCCCGCGAGCAGCTCATAAGCCAGTTGCGCTCCCACGCCCAGGACGCCGCCACCGCCCTGGGCCTGTCGCTGACGCCCCACGTCGACGACCCGGCGATGATCGAGCTGATGGTCAGCTCGATCTTCGACAGCGGCTACTTCGCCAGCATCCGCGTGGTGCGCATCGCCGACGGCCAGGTGCTGGTGGAACGCAAGGCCGCCCCGGGCAACGGCGAGGTACCCGGCTGGTTCGCCCGCCTGGTCAACCTCAAGGCCGAAGGCGGCGACGCCCTGATCATGCGCGGCTGGGAGCAGGCGGCGCGGGTCGAGGTGGTCAGCCACCCGCAGTTCGCCCTGGCGCGGCTGTGGGACAGCGCCCTGGGCAGCCTGGCCTGGCTGCTCGGTTGCGGAGTGGTCAGCGCGATCCTCGGCGGCTGGCTGCTGCGCACCCAGCTACGCCCGCTGGACCAGATGGTGCAACAGGCCCGGGCCATCACCCGCCGCGAATTCCTCACCCTGCCCCGCGAGCCGCGCACCCCGGAACTGCGCCGGGTGGTGCAGGCGATGAACCAGATGGTCGAGAAGCTCAAGGCGCTGTTCGCCGAGGAGGCCTCGCGCAGCGAGAAGCTGCGCGAGGAGGCCTACCAGGACAGCCTCTCCGGCCTGGCCAACCGCCGCCTGTTCGACGCCCGCCTGGAAGCCCAGCTGACCCCCGGCGAGCAGAGCGCCGCCGGCTACCTGCTGCTGCTGCGCCTGAACGACCTGGCCGGGCTCAACCAGCGCCTGGGCGGCCAGCGCACCGACGCGCTGATCCGCGAAGTCGCCGGCCTGCTGCAGGGCGCCCAGGCCCAGCACGGCAAGCCCGACTGGCTGGCCGCGCGCAGCCGCGGCGGCGAGTTCACCCTGCTCGCCCCGGGGCTGGACGGCAGCGGCGCCGAGCGCCTGGCCGAAGCCCTCAGCGACCAGTTGGAAAGCCTCCAGCGCACCGGCGCCAGCGACGTCCAGCCGGTGGCGCACCTGGGTCTGGCCGCGTTCCGCCCGGGGGAAGCGGCGGTCAGCGTCCTGGCCCGCGCCGACCAGGCCCTGGCCAGCGCCCAGGCCAATGCCGAACGGCCCTGGCAACGCCTCGACGAATCCAATGGCCAGACGGCCCAGGACAGCCATGCCTGGCACGCCTGGATCGACAGCGCGCTGCAGAAGAGCCAGCTGCAACTGTGGTTCCAGCCGGTACGCGCCTGCGCCGACGGCGCCCTGCTGCAGCAGAAGCTGCTGGCGCGCCTGCTCGACCCGCAGGGCCAGGCAGTAGCCGCCGGACAGTTCCTGCCCTGGGTGGAGCGCTTCGGCTGGGCGGCCCGCCTGGACCGGGCCATGCTCGAACACGCCCTGGCCCATCTGGCCCAGCACCCCGAGCCCGTGGCGCTGAGCCTGTCGGCCGCCAGCGTGCGCGAGCCCCGGGAGCTGCGGCAACTGCTCGAAGCCATCAAGGCCAACCCGCAGCAGGCCGCCCTGCTGACCCTGGAACTGGACGAGCGCTACCTGCCGCCGCCGGCCGAACTGGAACAACTCGGCCAGGCCGTGCGCGAAACCGGCGCCAGCCTCGGCCTGCAGCACTTCGGCGGGCGCTTCAGCCTGATCGGCAACCTCACCCATCTGGGCCTGGCCTACCTGAAGCTCGACGGCAGCTACATCCGCGCCATCGACCAGGACCAGGCCAAGCGCCTGTTCATCGAGGCAGTGTTCCGCGCCACCAACAGCATCGACCTGCCGCTGATCGCGGAGATGGTGGAGAGCGAGGGGGAATTGCGGGTGTTGCGCGAGATGGGGATCAAGGGGGCGATGGGGCGGTTGGTCGGGGCGCCGGCGCCGTGGGACGGACAACCGTCCTGAATCAGTGCAGGAGGTGGCCCACGGCGCACAGGATCGAAGCTCCGAGCGCCAGGCTGGCAGGCGTCTGAACCTGTTGGCGGACAGCCCCGACTCAGCCACGGCGCCTGGAAATGAACTCGCGCATCGATCGACTAGGCTCGCCGGTGCCGAAGGCGTCACCGAAGCACGGGATGCTGGAGTCGATGGCATCGCCCAGCGCGTACTCCTCCCAGTCATTCAGCAGACACTTCTGGGCAACCATCGCCCCCGGCTGGATCTGCAGCAAGGGCTCCAGCACACGCTCCACCGCCTGGTCCAGTTCGGCGTCGTCGGCCAGGTCCGTGACCAGCCCCCACGCCAGGGCCGTCTGCGCGTCGATCGCTTCCGCCGACAGCATGAGCCAGCGCGCCCGCCCACTGCCAATCAGCGCAGGCAGCAAAGCCGCATGGATCACCGAAGGAATGCCCATCCTGACCTCCGGCATGGCGAAGCGGGCATTGCCCGCGGCCACCCGTATGTCGCAGGCCGCGGCGACTTCGAGCCCTCCTCCCAGGCACCAACCCTGGATTCTCGCCACCACGGGAACCCTGCACTGCCTCAAGGCAACGCACAGGTCGCGCAGGGAGGAAATGAAGCGCCTCCCCTCCTGCGCATCGAAATCCACCATTTCCTTTATGTCGGCGCCGCCGATGAAGGCCTTGCTACCCGATGTGCTCAAGACCACTACCCGAACGGCTTCGTTCGACGAGATGGCATTCAAGGCCGCAAGTACGTCGCTTACCACTTCGGTACCGAGAATGTTCAATGGGCCTGCATTCCTGATGCAGAGCACTGCAACGCCTCGCGAGTCGATGGAGAGGCTGACGTGATGGTTCATTGGCTGATTCCCTTTGCTGGTCATCAATCGCCGGCAACGATTCCAGCGTTCTTCAGCGCGTCGATCCGTGCCTTGTCGAAGCGCAGTTCGGAGAGTATTTCGCTGGTGTGCTCGCCAAGCATCGGCGGTGCCCTTCCGGCACTCACGTCCCCGGCCAGCAGCGGATTCCTGACGCAGGGAATGTCGCCTGCGCGGGGATGCCGAAGCGTCTGGCGAACGAGGCGATGCCTGGCCTGCACATCATCGAATGCCTGTTGCAACGTATTGATGGGTCCCCAGGGAATACCGGCGCCATCGAGAACTTCCTTCCAGGCCGAGCGGGTCTTCCTCGCCAGGAGCACGGCGACCGCCTCGCGCAACGCCGGTCTGTTGCGCAGGCGCTGCTCGTTGCTGGCGAACCTGGCATCGCTGGCAAGACCAGGCTCGCCCGCCAGAGCACAGAACCTGGTGAACTGTTGATCATTGCCGATCGCCAGGATCAGATAGCCATCGGCGCAGGCGAATACTTCGTAGGGAGCCAGGTTCGCATGGGTGTTCCCCATGCGCTCGGGCACCCGCCCGGAGATCAGGTAGCCAAGGTTATGGTTCGCATTGATGGCGATGGCAACGTCTGAGAGGGCGAGATCGACGTACCGACCGCTGCCGGTGCGAGCCCGCTCGATCAACGCCGCCAGGACTGCGGCCGTTGCGTACATTCCGGTGCTCAGGTCGATGATGGATGCGCCGGTACGCAACGGCCCCGCTCCGGGTTCCCCGTCGGGATGCCCGGTATAGCTCATGAGCCCGCCGAAACCCTGGAAGATGTAGTCGTATCCGGGGCGCCCCGCCATCGGCCCGGTTTGGCCGAAACCGGTGATCGACACGTAGATCAGGCCCGGATTGCCATCGCTCAGGCTTTCATAGTCGAGGCCATGCCTGGCCAGCGATCCGGACTTGTAGTTCTCGATCACGACGTCGGCCTGCCTGGCCAGTCGCCGGACCACCTCGGCCCCCTCGGGCCGGGAGAAATCGATGGCGATGGAACGCTTGCCCCTGTTGCAACTGAGGAAATAGGCGGACAGCCGCTCCTCGCCATCGGCCACCTCAAGGTAATGAGGCCCCCAGTCCCTGCTGTCGTCCCCGCCCCATGGGCTTTCCACCTTGATCACATCGGCGCCCAGGTCCGCAAGGTTCTGGGTACACCAGGGGCCAGCGAGAATCCTCGAAAGATCGAGAATGCGGATACCTTCCAATGCAGTATTCATTTTGCTCACCTGTGCAATGACTCAGTGGCCCGTGTGCTTTTCGGCAGGCACTCGCTCGCGAAACCCGAAGACGATCAACAGTCCGGCCAGGATCTGGATGGCGGTGACCAGGTACAGGCCGACCACCATGCTGCCCGTGGCCTCCTTGAGGATTCCGAGAATCCAGGACGACAAGAGACCGGAAACCTGCCCGAGGCTGCTGATGATCGCGATGCCCGCCGCAGCCGTGGTACGGGAGAAATAGCTGGGAGGAATGCTCCAGAACACGACGAAGGCGGCGTACTGACCGATCCCCACCAGCGTCAGGAAAACAGTGGCTGCCACCCAGTTGTCATGCATCGACGCGAGCATCAGGGAACCGATAGCGGTGATGCCCACGCTGAACATGAAATGCCAGCGCCTTTCTCCATGCCGGTCGGATCGGCGCCCCACGTAAACCATGGCGATAGCTCCCGCCAGGTTCGGGGCGATGGTCAGCAGGCCGATGGCGAACGCATTCTCGACGCCGGACTGCTTGATGATGGCGGGCCCCCAGACATTGAGGACACTCAGCGCCCAGGGGCTGAAAAAGTAGGCGACCGAGGCGATGAAGACCTTGGGGTCGGTGAGCAACTTGAGCAGCACGGCCTTGCCTCCATGCTGTTGCACCTTGCCTTGCTGGTCCCGTTCCAGGTTGGCCAATACCCGTCGCTTTTCGTCCTCGCTCAGCCATTTGGCGTCCATCGGGCCATCGCTGAGGTAGAAGAACGCCACGAAACCGATAATGACGGCGGGCAGGCCTTCGAGCAGGAACATCCACTGCCAGGACTTCATGACCGTGGAGCCTTCGAACAAATCCAGTATGCCGCCGGAAACAGGGCCGCCAATGACCCCGGCTATGCACAGTCCCAGCATCAGCAACGAGGTGACACGCCCACGTCTGTTGGCCGGGAACCAGTAGGTCAGGTACAGGATCAAGCCCGGGAAGAACCCGGCCTCAGCGGCGCCCAGCAGGATACGCGCGATATAGAATTGCTCGGGAGAACTCACGAAGGCCGTTCCGGCCGAAACCAGCCCCCAAAGCACCATGATCCTCATCAAGGTGGTTCGGGCACCCAGCTTTTCCAGCAGAATATTGCTTGGAAGCTCGAAGACTATGTATCCAAGATAAAAGATTCCGGCCCCCAGGCCATAAGCGGCGTCGGACAGTCCGATATCATCCTTGAACCTCAGGTAGGCGAAGCTGACATTGGCCCGGTCGATATAACAGATGACGTAGGCCAACAGCAGAAAGGGGATCAGTCTCCAGGTAATCTTTCTGTACAGTAGTGCTTCTTCTGCTTCCGACGCCAAGTCCGCTGAAGCACTTCCTACATTGCTTTTCGATAAAACTCCCAACTGGCTCATAGTGACTCCGTTCTTATTCTAATGTCACAGGAAAGAGCGCCGCTCCGGTATGATTACGCGCGCTTGCGAAGCAGATATCTCTGCCTGCCGCGCAATACTTGCTCACTTCGCTGATTGACGATGCATGAGGCCATTTCCAGCACACCAGTTGTCCGGCCAGGAATCAGTTCGATAATTTCCAGTGAACTGTAGAGCGTGTCTCCCACATACACCGGCTTGAGAAACTCGCTGCTTTGCCCCAGGAATGCCTTCAGCGAATCTTCCACCATGTGCGGAAACAGCCCCGCACCGGCGGCCGTCTGGATCGCGACCTGGAACCCGTGCGCCAGCATATTCGGCATACCGTGCGCCCGGCAGTATTCGATATCGTAATGAACCGGATGATTATCGCCGCTGGCCAATTGAAAGGCCGCGAAAAGCGCATCGGTCATCGTTCGGGACGGAAGAATGAAACGCTCGCCTATTTCGAAATCCTCGAAATAGCGTTGCGCACAGATCCGATGACTCGCGCAGGGAAGATCAGGGGAAGAATGCATGTATCGTAGCCCTATTATTTTTGAAATAGAAACATCTCAAGGTCGGTACGGCCATAACGACATAATCAGACTAGAGGTCTGCCGGACTGGAAAACAGTTGAAATATTCGAAGGGGGTGATCGGGATATTGGAAGGGTATGCTCAGACTTAAAAAACAGACTTGCCGAAACTTCCGATGGTGGTGAGGATATATTCGGCCAGGCGCCCCCTACCGACGACTCAATGCAAACCCCGAGGTGCCCATGCGATACGAGTTGACCGATCTACGACTGTTTCTCGCCATTGCCGAATCGGAAAGCCTCTCGATCGGAGCATCCAGCCGCTTCCTCTCCGCACCGTCGGCCAGCTACCGGCTCAAGAATCTGGAGCAGGCCCTGGGAACCACATTGTTCTTGAGAAGCGCCAAGGGCATGGCGCTAACGCCAGCCGGGCGCGTATTCCTGGACCATGTGCGTGGCATCCTCACGTCGGTCCAGCATATGGAAGGTGACCTGTCGCGCTTCTCCAATAACATCAGAGGGCAAATACGAATTGTCGCCAATAGCAGTTGCCTGGCCGGTCTGACCGCGCCACTTAGCCGCTATCTGGTCGCACATCCCAATATCAATGTGGAACTGGAGGAGCGGCTGAGCGAAGACATCGTTCTTGCCGTTACGGAAAATACGGCAGACATAGGCCTGCTGGCAGGCGAGGTCGATGTGATGGCGCTCGAATCCAAGCCATATGGGCAGGATGAACTGATATTGATCACTGCGGTTTTCCACCCCCTGGCCAACGCACAGCAGGTCAGCCTTGCCACCGCACTGGATTCCGACTTCATCTGCCTGGATCGCCGCAGCAGCAACTTCCTGTTCCTCTCCAAGCTGGCGGGAAAACTGGGGAAACGCATCAATGCCCGGGTGAACGTGCAGAACTTCCCCACGCTGCTTCAACTGGTCGAGGAAAACGTAGGTGTCTCCATTGTGCCCCGCAGCATTGCCAGCACAGCCATCAGTGAACATCGAATTGCCGGAGTCTCCCTGGAGGAATCCTGGCGACATCGCAAGCAGTGGTTGGTGGCGAATAGCTTTTCGAACCTTCCGCACTATGTCAGAAGCTTCATCTCATACATGACGTAACGCTCGGAACGCGGCTCGCAAGACCATACGAGCACTGCATCTTTTGCAGTCGCTTCCGCTGCCATTGGGGCCTGGCCTACCTGAAGCTCGACGGCAGCTACATCCGCGCCATCGACCAGAACCAGGCCAAGCGCCTGTTCATCGAGGCGGTGTTCCGCGCCACCAACAGCATCGACCTGCCGCTGATCGCGGAGATGGTGGAGAGCGAGGGGGAACTGCGGGTGTTGCGGGAGATGGGGATCAAGGGGGCTTCCATGTCGCATGACTCCTGAGCGCGGGTTTCGCTCGGCCTTCTGAAGGGGCGTTCCGGTGCGCTTGGATGTTTCTCTGGAAATCCTGCTCTTCGTAGGAGCGAGCTTGCTCGCGAACGGATGTTCGCTGGAAATTCCGCTGCGTCGTTTGTGGTGATGGGTATCGCTTCGCTCAACACCATCCTACGAAAAGCCATGCTCGTTCATGCTGTAGGAGACTCTGTCCGCGATTGGATTCACCACCCTCATAACAACCGCTCATCCTCCTCCTCCACCAAAGCCCCCAACCCATCCAGCCCCGCGCGGGTAGTAGCGCGGTCCTCCAGCTTGCGCCGGGCCGCCTCGGGCAGGTCGGTGTAGCGGATCAGGCCGCGGCCCACCAGCACGCCCACCAGGTCCTCGATCACCCGCACCAGTTCCAGGTCCGAGCGCTGCAGGGATTGCAGGCGCGCGTCCAGGGCGCCGCTCATCCAGGCCAGCACCTCGGGGTCGTCGGCCGGGGCGCCCTGGCCGCCGGCGAAGGGTTCGCGTTCGACCCGCACCAGGCGGCCGTTCTCATCGCGCTGCACGTAGACCATCGCCGTCTCCTTCACTTGTCCTTGTCGAACGCTGCCTCCAGCGCATCGTTGAGCGTGCGCAGCACCTTGACCCGGGCGAAGCGCTTGTCGTTGGCCTCGACCAGGGTCCAGGGCGCGATCTCGGTGCTGGTGCGATCCACCATGTCGCCCACCGCGTCGACGTACTGGTCCCACTTGTCGCGGTTGCGCCAGTCTTCCTCGGTGATCTTGTAGCGCTTGAAGGGAATGCTCTCGCGCTCCTTGAAGCGCTCGTACTGGGTGTCCTTGTCGATGGCCAGCCAGAACTTCACCACCACTATGCCGAACTCCACCAGTTGCTCCTCGAAGTCGTTGATCTCCGAGTAGGCGCGCAGCCAGTCGGCCGGCGGGCAGAAGCCCTCGACGCGCTCCACCAGCACCCGGCCGTACCAGGAACGGTCGAAGATGGTGAACTGCCGGCGCGCCGGCATGTGCCGCCAGAAGCGCCACAGGTAGGGCTGGGCGCGCTCCTCCTCGGTGGGCGCGGCGATGGGCACGATGTGGTACTGGCGCGGGTCCAGGGCGTCGGTGACGCGGCGGATGGCGCCGCCCTTGCCGGCGGCGTCGTTGCCCTCGAACACGGCCAGCAGCGAATGCTGGCGGAAGCGCTTGTCGCGGATCAGCGTGGCCAGGCGCGCCTGCTCCCGGGCCAGTTGCGTCTTGTACTGGTCCTTGCTCAGCGCCAGGCTCAGGTCGAGGCTGTCGAGCAGGCCGCGGTTGTCCAGGCTGGCCACCAGCGGCGCGGCATGGGGCTGCCGGCGCGGCCGGTCCTTGACGTCGAGCGCCGCCTGCAGGCCTTCGAGGATGGTGCGGCCGACGGTCAGGCTGCGGTAGCGCTCGTCCGCGCCTTCGACTATGTACCAGGGCGCGTAGTCGCGGCTGGTGCGGCGCAGCACGCGCTCGCCGTAGCGCACGAACTTGTCGTAGACCTCGCTCTGCAGCCAGTCGATCTCGCTCAGCTGCCAGGAGCGCTGGGGGTCCTTCTCCAGTGTCTTCAGGCGCTCCTTGAGCTGCTTCTTGGACAGGTGGAACCAGAACTTGAAGATCAACGCGCCCTCGTCGCAGAGCATGCGCTCGAAACGCTCGGCGGCGTCGATGGCCACGTCCAGGCGGCTGCTCTTGATGTCGCCGTTGACCCGCGCGTGGAGCATCTGGCTGTACCAGTTGCCGAAGAAGATCGCCGTGCGCCCCTTGGGCGGCAGGCGCCGCCAGAAGCGCCACTGCGGCGGTCGCGCGAGCTCCTCGTCGGTGGGCCAGAGGAAGCTGTCCACCTGGATCAGCCGCGGGTCCATCCACTCGTTGAGCAGCTTGACCGTCTCGCCCTTGCCGGCCCCCTCGATGCCGTTGATCAGGATGATCACCGGGAACCGCGCCTGCCGCTTGAGCTCGTACTGGGCCTCCAGCAAGGCTTCGCGCAGCTCTATGACTTCCCTTTCGTAGGTTTCCTTGTCGATGGAATGGCCGATCTCGGCGGACTCGAACATGCACTGCCTCCTGACTGCGGGTTGCATTGAAGGTAGCGGATGTGACGCAGGCTGTCTGCGCGGGGGATCGGCTAAAATGCGCGCTTCGCTTTCCTGCCGGTAGCCCCATGCCCGACCACCACAGCGCCCAGCTCGACTGGGACGAAAACGGCCAGCCCCTGTCGCGCGCCTACGGCGACGTGTACTTCTCCCGCGCCTCGGGCCTGGCGGAAACCCACCACGTGTTCCTCGACGGCAACCAGCTGCCGCGACGCTTCGCCGCACTGCCGGCGGGCGGGCGCCTGTGCATCGGCGAGACCGGCTTCGGCACCGGCCTGAACTTCCTCTGCGCCTGGCGCCAGTTCCAAGCCCTGGCCCCGGCGGATGCGCGCCTGCACTTCGTCAGCGTGGAGAAGTACCCGCTGCGCCGCGACGACCTGGCGCGCGCCCTGGCCCTGTGGGACGAACTGCGGCCCTGGAGCGAGCAGTTGCTGGCGCAGTACCAGGCCATCCACCCCGGCTTCCAGCGCCTGCTGTTCGACGGTGGCCGGGTAGTGCTCACCCTGCTGGTGGGCGACGTGCTGGAAACCCTGCCGGAGCTGGACGCACGCATCGACGCCTGGTTCCTCGACGGCTTCTCGCCGGCGAAGAACCCGGAGATGTGGACCGAGCCGCTGTTCGCCGAGCTGGCGCGGCTGGCAGCCCCCGGCGCGACGCTGGCCACCTTCACCAGCGCCGGCTTCGTCCGCCGCGGGCTGATCGCCGCCGGTTTCGCCATGCAGCGGGTCAAGGGCTTCGGGCAGAAGCGCGAGATGCTGGTGGGCGAGTTCCAGGGCCAGCCGCAGGGCGCCGCCAAGCCCTGGTATGCGCGCCCGCCGGCGCCCGTGGGCGAGCGCCGCGCGCTGGTCGTCGGCGGCGGCCTGGCCGGCTGCGCCACCGCCGCCAGCCTGGCTGTGCGCGGCTGGAAGGTGAGCCTGGTGGAACGCCATGGCGAACTGGCCGCGGAGGCCTCGGGCAATCCCCAGGGCGTGCTCTACCTCAAGCTCTCGGCCCACGGCACGGCGCTGTCGCGCCTGGTGGTGGCCGGCTTCGGCCATACCCGCCGGCTGCTGGAACGCCTGCAGCGCGGCCGCGACTGGGACGCCTGCGGCGTGCTGCAGTTGGCCTTCGACGAAGCCGAGGGCAAGCGCCAGGCGAAGCTGGCCGAAGCCTTCCCCGAGGACCTGCTGCAAGCCTTGTCGAAGGAAGACGCCGAGGCCCGCGCCGGTGTCGCCCTGCCCGCCGGCGGATTGTTCTTCCCCGAAGCCGGCTGGGCGCATCCGCCGGCACTGTGCCGGGCCCTGGCCGAACACCCGAACATCGAGCTGCTGAGCGGCCACGAGGTGCGCCTGGAGCGCGACGGCGGGCAGTGGCATGCCCTCGACGGCGAGCAGCGCCTGGCCTCGGCGCCGGTGGCAGTCCTGGCCACCGCGGCCGAGGTACGCGCCTTCCCCGGCGCGGCCAGCCTGCCGCTCAAGCGCATCCGCGGGCAGATCAGCCGCCTTCCGGCCACCGACGCCAGCGCGGCGCTGCGTACCGTGGTCTGCGCCGAGGGCTACGTCGCCCCGCCGCGCCTGGGCGAGCACACCCTGGGCGCCAGCTTCGACTTTCACAGCGACGACCTGCAGCCCACCGTCGCCGAACACCTGGGCAACCTCGAACTGCTGCGGGAAATCTCCCCGGACCTGCTGCAGCGCCTGGGCCCCCAGGACCCGGCAGCCCTCGAAGGCCGCGCCGCGTTCCGTTGCACCACCCCGGACTACCTGCCGCTGATCGGCCCGCTGGCCGCGCGCGAAGCCTTCGCCGAGGCCTACGCCGTGCTGGCCAAGGACGCCCGCCAGGTGCCCGAAGCGCCCTGCCCCTGGCTCGACGGCCTGTACCTGAACAGCGCCCACGGCTCCCGCGGGCTGATCAGCGCGCCGCTGTCCGGCGAACTGCTGGCAGCCTGGCTGGACGACGAACCGCTACCCCTGCCCCGCGCCGTGGCCGAGGCCTGCCATCCCAACCGGTTCTTCCTGCGCGAGTTGGTGCGGGGGCAGAAGAAGGCTGAAGGCTGAAGGCTGAAGGCTGAAGGCTGAACGGATTGTCACCGGGGCGTCCGGCGTGGCCGGCAAACCACCCCGTAGGATGGTGTCGAGCGAAGCGATACCCATCAGAAAATCGTAGGGCGCATAATGCCTACGGCGTTATCCGCCGTTTGGCCTTGGTTCCCGGCGGCGTCTGGGTTGACCTTGGCGTGGGCTGTGGCTTCGGTGCATCGGCGGATAACCGCGAACGGTTATTCGCCCTACGCTGAGGCACGGTCGTACCGCGATTGGCATTGCGTGGCCCCATCACTCCTCTTCCTCCTCCTCCGGCAACTCGAACAACTCCGCCGCCCGCAACAACCCCGCCAGCACCGCATGCCGCTCCCACTCGGGCAATTCGGCGAAGCGCGCCAGCACATACTCCGGCAACAGCGGCGGCGCCGACAGCAGCGCATCGCGGCCGGCGTCCTCCAGCAGCAACCACTGCTTGCGCCTGTCCTGCTCATCACGCCGGCGCGCCAGCAGGCCACGGCTTTCCAGACGGTCGAGCACCCCGGACAGCGAAGCCTGGGACAGGCTCACGCGCTTGGCCAGGCGGCTGGCGGTGATCTCCCGCTCCACCAGCATCACCTGCAGGATCAGCAACTGCAGCGGCGTCAGCCCGCCGAAGCGGCTCAGGCGCTTGGCGTGCACCTCGCTGCCCTGCTGCAGCCGCCGCAGGGCCTGGAACATGGACAGCGCATAGGCATCCTCCAAGGCATTTTTCCTTTCAACCATAATCAATCGTCCGTTCAAAAACCGCAGTAATTCATAAAAAAATCATAGAACTACTTTCACATGAAAGAGTCTTTCTGTTAACACAAAAAAGGGCCCCGGCCTGAACCCCATTCATCCCCAACGGAGAACCGGTAAGGAAAATGTGCGGCTTAGCAGGAGAACTACGCTTCGACAATCAACCGGCCGACCTCGCGGCGGTCGAACGCATCACCCACCATCTCGCCCCCCGCGGACCCGACGCCTGGGGCTTCCACAGCGAAGGGCCAGTGGCCCTCGGCCACCGCCGGCTGAAGATCATGGACCTGGCCGAAGCCTCCGGCCAGCCGATGATCGACACCACCCTGGGCCTGTCCCTGGTGTTCAACGGCGCCATCTACAACTACCCCGAGCTGCGCAAGGAGCTGGAAGCCCTCGGCTACCGCTTCTTCTCCGGCGGCGACACCGAGGTGCTGCTCAAGGGGTACCACGCCTGGGGCAAGGAGCTGTTGCCCAAGCTCAATGGCATGTTCGCCTTCGCCATCTGGGAGCGCGACGCCCGCCGGCTGTTCATCGCCCGCGACCGCCTGGGCATCAAGCCGCTGTACCTGGCCCGGGACGACAAGCGCCTGCGCTTCGCCTCCAGCCTACCGGCGCTGCTGCAGGGCGGCGGCGTCGACACCAGCCTGGACGCCGAGGCGCTCAACCTCTACCTGAACTTCCACGCCGTGGTGCCCGCGCCGCGCACCATTCTCAACGGCGTGCGCAAGCTGCCGCCAGCGACCTGGATGAGCATCGACGCCGACGGCCGCAGCGAGCAGCACTGCTGGTGGCGCCTGGACTACGGCTGCCGCGAGGACGAGCGCGAACTGCGCCTGGAGGACTGGGAAGACCGCGTGCTGGACAGCCTGCGCGAGGCCGTGGCCATCCGCCAGCGCGCCGCCCGCGAGGTGGGCGTGCTGCTCTCCGGCGGGGTGGACTCCAGCCTGCTGGTCGGCCTGCTGCACGAGGCCGGGGTGGACGACCTGCTGACCTTCTCCATCGGCTTCGAGGATGCCGGCGGCGAGCGCGGCGACGAGTTCCGCTACTCCGACCTCATCGCCCGCCGCTACGGCACGCGCCACCACCAGCTGCGCATCGGCGAGAACGAGGTGATCGAGCAGCTGCCGGCGGCCTTCCGCGCCATGAGCGAACCCATGGTCAGCCACGACTGCATCGCCTTCTACCTGCTCGCCCGCGAGGTGTCGAAGCACTGCAAGGTGGTGCAGAGCGGCCAGGGCGCCGACGAACTCTTCGCCGGCTACCACTGGTACCCGCCCATGGTCGACGCCGCCTCGCCGCTGCACGCCTACCGCGCGGCCTTCTTCGACCGCAGCCACGGCGAGTACGAGGCCACGGTGCGTCCGGCCATGCGCGTGGAGGACGTAGCCCAGGCCTTCGTCGCCGAGCACTTCGCCATGCCCGGCGCCAGCGACGCGGTGGACAAGGCGCTGCGCCTGGACAGCACCATCATGCTGGTGGACGACCCGGTCAAGCGCGTCGACAACATGACCATGGCCTGGGGCCTGGAGGCCCGCGTGCCGTTCCTCGACTACCGCCTGGCCGAACTCTCGGCGCGCATCCCGGCGCGCTTCAAGCTCGGCGACGGCGGCAAGCAGGTGCTCAAGGCCGCGGCGCGGCGGGTGATCCCGGCCGAGGTGATCGACCGGCCCAAGGGCTACTTCCCGGTGCCGGGCCTCAAGCACCTGCAGGGCAACACCCGGGCCTGGGTCAGCGAACTGCTGCTGGACCCGAGCCAGGACCGCGGCCTGTTCGAGCCGGCGCAGATCGACCGCCTGCTCGGCAGCCCGCAGGACGACCTCACCCCGTTGCGCGGCTCCAAGCTCTGGCAGCTGGCCGCCCTCAACCTCTGGCTGACCGAACAGGGACTCTGACCCAGCCAGCAGCGCGGGCCGCCGGCACCATACCGGCGGCCCGCCCTCCAGGGAGCGAACCATGAAAAGCCATTTCAACCTGCCCCATCCGCACAACCAGCGCCTGCTGCGCGGCCAGGTGCCGACCTACCAGCGCCTGCAGGCGCGCTTCGCCGAGGACCACGAGCGGCCCGGCTGCGAGCCCCACAGCCTGCACTGCGGCTGGGGCCGGCTGCTGATCGGGCACACCTTCGCCGAACCCGACGCGCTGGCCGGCGAGCTGCTCAACGAGCGCCCCGGCGAGCGCGACATCGCCCTCTACGTGGCGGCGCCGCAGCAGGTGCTGGCCCATGCGCCGCAGCAGCTGTTCCTCGACCCCTCCGACACCCTGCGCCTGTGGTTCACCGACTACCGCCCGGCGCGCCGCTCGTTCCGCGGCTTCCGCATCCGCCGGGTACACGGCGAGGACGACTGGGCGGCGGTCAACCGCCTGTACCTGGCCCGCGGCATGCTGCCGGTGGACGCGCAGCGGCTCACCCCGCACTACCAGGGCGGGCCCACCTACTGGCTGGCCGAGGACAGCGAGACCGGCAATGCGGTCGGCGCGGTCATGGGCCTGAACCACGCCAAGGCCTTCCACGACCCCGAAGGCGGCTCCAGCCTCTGGTGCCTGGCGGTGGACCCGCAATGCAGCCGGCCCGGCGTCGGCGAGGCGCTGGTGCGCCACCTGATCGAGCACTTCATGAGCCGCGAACTGGCCTACCTCGACCTCTCGGTGCTGCACAGCAACAAGCAGGCGAAGGCGCTGTACCGCAAGCTGGGCTTCCGCGAGCTGGCGACCTTCGCCATCAAGCGCAAGAACGGCATCAACCAGCCGCTGTTCCTCGGTCCCGGCCCCGAGCAGGGCCTGAACCCCTACGCCCGGATCATCGTCGACGAGGCCCATCGCCGCGGCATCGAGGTGCAGGTGCAGGACGCCGAGGCCGGCATCTTCAGCCTGACCCAAGGCGGCCGGCGCATCCGCTGCCGCGAGTCGCTGTGCGACCTGACCAGCGCGGTGAGCATGACCCTCTGCCAGGACAAGCGCCTGACCCACCGGGCGCTGGAACGCGCCGGGCTGAAGCAGCCGCAGCAGCGCCTGGCCGCCAGCGCCGCGGACAACGCCGCCTTCCTCGCCGAGCACGGCGCGCTGGTGGTCAAGCCGGTGGACGGCGAGCAGGGCCAGGGCGTGGCGGTGAACCTGACGAACAGCGAAGAGGTCGAGGCCGCCATCGAACACGCCCGCCAGTTCGACGGCCGCGTGCTGCTGGAGAGCTACCACCCCGGCCAGGACCTGCGCGTGCTGGTGATCGGCTACGAGGTGGTGGCCGCCGCGGTGCGCCACCCGGCCACGGTGATCGGCGACGGCCGCCACAGCATCCGCCAGCTGATCGAGGCGCAGAGCCGCCGGCGCCAGGCCGCCACCGGCGGCGAAAGCCGCATCCCCCAGGACGGCGAGACCGAGCGCACCCTGCAGGCCGCCGGCTTCGGCTACGACGACGTGCTGCCCGAAGGCCGCCGCCTGGCCGTGCGCGGCACCGCCAACCTGCACACCGGCGGCACCCTGGAAGACGTCACCGACAAGCTCCACCCGGCCCTGAGCGAGGCCGCCATCCGCGCCGCGCGGGCGCTGGAAATCCCGGTCACCGGGCTCGACCTGCTGGTGCCCGACGTGGAGGGCGAGGACTACGTGATCATCGAAGCCAACGAGCGCCCGGGCCTGGCCAACCACGAGCCGCAGCCCACCGCCGAACGCTTCCTCGACCTGCTCTTCCCGCTCAGCCGCGAACCCCTGGACCGCGAGGTGCCCGCATGAGCCGACTGCCGCAACCGGACCTCAACTACCTGCAGCGGGTGCTGCTGGAGATGCTCGCCATCCCCAGCCCCACCGGCTTCACCGACACCATCGTGCGCTACGTCGCCGAGCGCCTGGAGGAGATCGGCATCCCCTTCGAGATGACCCGCCGCGGGACCATCCGCGCGACCCTCGCCGGCCGCCGCAACAGCCCGGACCGCGCGGTCTCGGCGCACCTGGACACCATCGGCGCCATCGTCCGCGAGATCAAGCCCAACGGCCGCCTGGCCCTGGCCCCGGTGGGCTGCTGGTCGAGCCGCTTCGCCGAGGGCAGCCGCGTCACCGTGTTCTGCGACAACGGCGTGCTGCGCGGCAGCGTGCTGCCGCTGATGGCCTCGGGGCACGCCTTCAACACCGCGGTGGACAGCCTGCCGATCAGCTGGGACCACGTCGAGCTGCGCCTGGACGCCTACACCGTGAGCCCGGCCGACAGCGCCTCGCTGGGTGTGTCCATCGGCGACTTCGTGGCCTTCGACCCGCTGCCGGAGTTCACCGACAGCGGCCACATCAGCGCCCGCCACCTGGACGACAAGGCCGGCGTGGCGGCGCTGCTGGCGGCGCTCAAGGCTATCGTCGAAAGCGGCCAGGAGCCGCCGATCGACTGCCACCCGCTGTTCACCATCACCGAGGAGATCGGCTCCGGCGCGGCCGGCGCCCTGCCCTGGGACGTGAGCGAATTCGTCGGCATCGACATCGCCCCGGTGGCCGAGGGGCAGAACTCCAGCGAGCATGCGGTGAGCGTGGCCCTGCAGGATTCCGGCGGGCCCTACGACTACCACCTCTCGCGGCACCTGCTGCGCCTGGCCGAGCGCCACGAGGTGGCAGTGCGCCGCGACCTGTTCCGCTACTACCACAGCGACGCGCAGTCGGCGATCGAGGCCGGCCACGACATCCGCACCGCGCTGCTGGCCTTCGGCTGCGACGCCACCCACGGCTACGAGCGCACCCACATCGACAGCCTGGCCAACCTGGCGCGCCTGCTTTGCGCCTACCTGCTCAGCCCGCCGGTGTTCGACAGCGACGCCGAGCCCAAGGAAGGCGCCATCGAGCGCTTCAGCAAGCAGCTGGAACACCCGGTGCACATGGAGAGCACCACCCACGTGCAACCGGTGGGCGAACTGCTGGACAACAGCAAGGACGATGAAAAGGGGCACCACTGAGGCGTTCCGCACTCGCCGGCGGGCCGGCGCGCGACTAGAATCGCCGCCAGTTCCGCCGAGTGCCCGCCCATGCTGATTCCCTACGACCTGCTCGAAGCCGAGACCCTCAACAACCTGCTGGAAGACTTCGTCACCCGCGAAGGCACCGACAACGGCGACGACACGCCCCTGGCCACCCGCGTCGAACGGGCCCGCCACGCGCTCAGGCGCGGCGAGGCGGTGATCGTGTTCGATCCGGAGAGCCAGCAGTGCCAGCTGATGCTCAAGGTGGAAGTGCCGAAGGAGTGGCTGGAGAGCTGAGCGATACCCATCCTACGGTGTGTGGTGGTGTAGGAGCGCGCCCTGCGCGCGATATCGCGGGCAGGGCCCGCTCCTACAGGGGTACGCCATGGCTGATGCCGCGTAGGAGCGAGCTTGCTCGCGAATGGCGCTTGCCGGGGACTTTAGGTGCTGGGCTTTGGAGCACCCTCTCCCCAGCCCTCGGCTGCGCGCCCCGCCCTGAAGGGAGAGGGGGCTTGTCCGTGCCGAGAGAGGAAATGGTTTCAGCCGGCAACCTTCGGAGTTGCCGGCTAACTCCAAAATACCCGAGCACGCCGAACGGTCCCCTCTCCCTTCAGGGAGAGGGTTAGGGAGAGGGAACAGAGGTGGGCCCGGCAGCGGAGTCACCGGGGAGCTTGTTCGCGAGCAAGCTCGCTCCTACGAAAAGCCAGCCCCCCATCAAGGCGCCAACTTCGGCCCCAGCAGCACCACGCTCGCCCCCACGATGCACAGCGCCACGCCCAGCCAATCGCTCCACAGCGGCCGGCTCTTCTCCACATAGGCCAACCAGAACAGCGACGCCGCCACGTAGATGCCGCCATAGGCCGCATAGGAGCGCCCGGCATAGGCCGCCTCGACGCGGGTCAGCAGCAGGGCGAAGCACAGCAGGCTGAACAGCCCGGGAATTATCCACAGGGGCGTGCGGTCCAGGCGCAGCCAGAGGAAGAAGGCGTAGCAGCCGGCGATCTCGCAGAACGCGGCCAGGAGGAACCACAGGTAGTTGAGCATCTCGCTTTCCTTGGCGGCTCAGCCGCGCAGGCCGCCTTCGCGTTCCCAGGCGCAGCGTACCCGCAGGTCGCCTTCCTGGGGGCTGTGGAAGCCGCGTTCGGATTCCCAGCGGAAGGTGTGGCAGCCGTTGAGTTCGGTTTCCAGGTGCACCACCGCGCTGGCCCAGTACAGGCGCTTGAGCAGCGCCTCGAACTGCTCCACCCACAGGTTCCACTCGTATTCGATGGCCGGGTAGCTGGCGCCGAAGTGGATCACCTGGGACTGGTACAGGCCGGCGCCTTCCTGCTCGCAGCGGCTGAACATCTCGCGGCCGAGGAACGGCCAGGCCTCGCCCACCGGCAGGCTGTCCAGCACCTTGCGGTTGGCCGCGCGGCGCAGGCGCCGCTCCATGGAGTCGCCGGGCCAGTCGCGGATGCAACCATAGACGATGGATTCGGACTGCAAGACGGTGAGACTCCCTCTGGACGACGCTGCCTTCTAGCACAGGCGCTGGCGCCACGGAAGCGCCGGGCGGCAATGTTGCGTGGCCCGGCCCGGAAAAGCGAAAGCCCCGCGATGGAGGCGGGGCTTTCACTGGGGTCCAACTTACATCGGCAGGCAGGCCGGTGAAGCAAAACTACGCTTTTGCACCGCCCTGGGCAAGCGCTGTTTTCGCTTGCACCGAAGCGGTGCGAAAACTCAGGCCAGGCTGCGCTGCTTGGCCTTCATCTTCTGCGCCATGCGCGTCATCTCGTCGTAGATCGCCTGCGGGTTCTGCTGCTTGACCTGCCAGGCCAGGCGGCCCTGCTCGTGGGGCAGGATCATGAAGCTGCCGCGCTCGACTTCCTGGTGGATGTAGTCGGCGATGTCGGCGGCGCTGATCGGCGAGCCTTCCAGCAGCTTGCCCACCTGGTTCTTCATGTCCGGGCTGGGGCCGCGGAAGGAGTCCAGCAGGTTGGTCTGGAAGAACGACGGGCAGACCACGTGGACCTTCACGTCCACCAGGCTCAGCTCGGCCAGCAGGCTTTCCGACAGGGCCACCACGCCGGCCTTGGCCACGTTGTAGTTGCTCATCGCCGGGCCCTGCATCAGCGCGGCCATGGAGGCGATGTTGACGATGCGCCCCTTGCTGCGCTCCAGCAGCGGCAGGAAGGCCTTGCAGCCCTTGACCACGCCCATCAGGTTGATGGAGATCTGCCAGTCCCAGTCTTCCAGCGACAGCTCCTCGAAGAAGCCGCCGGAGGCCACGCCGGCATTGTTGACGATAACGTCGATGCCGCCGAGCTTCTCCTCGCAGGCCTGGGCCAGCGCCGTCAACTGGCTGTAGTCGCGCACGTCGCAGCGCTGGGTGAAGCCGTCGCCGCCGGCCTCGCGCACCAGGCGCAGGGTTTCGGCCAGGCCGTCGTCGTTGATGTCGGCCAGGGCCAGGCGCCAGCCTTCGCGGGCCCAGCGCAGGGCGATTTCGCGGCCCAGGCCGGAACCGGCGCCGGTGATCATCATGCGGTTTTGCATAGGGGGGTTGCCTTGTCTTGTCCGGGGAATTGTCCGGCAGTGTAGCCAAGGCCCCGCCCGCGCTGCGCTTTAATCAGGCTGCTGAATGGCGCCGGCAAACCGGCGCCACAGCCAGGTAAGGCGCGGCCTTCAGAACAATGGAAGCAGCAGACAGGAAAGCTTCCCGAGAACCAGCGCGACGCCCGCGAAGATCAGCACGAAGGCCGCGCAATTGACCTTCTCGCGGCGCAGGCCGGCGAACGAATGCACGCGGTAGCGCAACAGGAAGAAACCCAGCGCCAGCAGCAGGGCCGGGGCGAAATAGACGAACTGCCAGTAACGTTGCGGATCGCTCTCCCGCGCCAGCCAGTCCGCCGCCGGCAGCGCCACCAGGCCACTGAGCAACTGGCCGAGCAGCCACAGGCTGCCCAGGGCGACCAGTACGACTCCGAGCATTCCCTTTCCCCCGTCCTGCAAAAGGCCATCATGGTAGGGCGTGGGCGGACGGCGGGCTGTGTCCTGGATCACTTTGCGCACCTTGCGCCGGCGGCGAACCGCAAAGGGTTCACGCTATACGTAGCCCAGCAGGAGCATGACCAGCAGCACCACCAGGACCACGCCGAGGATCCCCGAGGGCCCGTAGCCCCAGCTACGCGAATAGGGATACACCGGCAGGCCGCCGATGAGCAGAAGGATGAGGATGACCAGCAGAATGGTTCCCATGGTGCGCCTCCCGTAGGCAGTCGGACGGCACGCCGGCAATGCCGGCCCGCGTCCGCGGAACGGGCAGCGCACGGGCTGCCCACCTGCTATTGGGACTGGCGCCGCAACGCCGGGATTCAGTTTTTCTGCGCCGCGGGCTCAGTGCTGCAGGTCGGGCAGCGAGCCCTTGCGCAGGCGCAGGAACATCAGCGCCACGCTGCGCGCATCGCCCAGCGCGGTGTGACGGCCTTCCACGGGAATGCCCAGGGTGCGCGCCAGGGTGTCGAAGCGCAGGTCCAGGTGCAGGTCCGGGTAGCGCCGCGCCATCTTGCGCTGGTACAACGCGGAGACCTCGATGCGCGGGTTGCCCAGGGCCTCGCCCAGGCGCTCGCGCAGGTGGCGGCGCAGCACGGCGACGTCGAACGACAGGTAGTAGCCCAGCAGCGGGCGGTCGCCGATGAAGGCCAGCGTCCGGCGCAGCGCCTCTTCCAGCGGCAACTGGCCTTCGAGGTCGGCGCGGCGCAGCTTGTGGATGCGGATCGACTCGCCGTCGAGGCTGGCCGGCGGCTCCACCAGCAGCTCCAGGCGCTCGCCGAGCACCAGCTTGCCGCGGCGGATGAGCACCGCGCCAATACTGAGGATGTCCGCCTTGCGCGGGTCGAGGCTGGTGGTCTCCAGGTCCAGGGAGACGATCTCCTCGGCCTCCTCCGGGGCGTGCAGGCACCAGTACAGCCGGCGGCGCCAGCCGGACCAGTGATGGTCGGGAATCTTCACCAGGGCGTTCATCGGCTCTCCAGGTGGAACTGCCGTTCCAGGCTCTGCTTGAACTTCTTCACCGCATGCAGCCCGAAGCGCAGCATATCGCGCTCGTGGCGGCTCAGGCGGGCGACGTCCAGGCCCTGCTGGCGGCCATCGCGCTCGCCGGCCAGTTGCTGGACCAGGCGCAGTTGCAGGAACAGCTCGAAGGCTTCGGCGAGGTTCTCCGCCAGGCCCTCGTCGAGCACGCCGCGCGCCTTCAGCGCCTCCAGCCGGGCCAGGCTGCCGCGCGCCTCCAGCCCTTCGCGCAGGGCCAGCACGCGGCAGCCGTGGACGATGGGGAAGATGCCGCCGCGCTTGATGTCCAGGTGTTCTTCGCGGGTCTTCAGCTGGCCGAGGAAGGTCAGCGGGGTGTCGAACTGCAGGGCCGCCACGGCGATGTCCGCCAGCCAGCGCTCGCCGTCCGCGGCGAAGCCCAGCAGGCCCTGGCGCAGGCCGTCGAACAGCTGACGGTTGCCGGCCACCGGCCAGGCGTCGGCGAGGATCGACAGGCGCAGCAGTTGTTCCGGGCGCCCCTCCAGGGCCGTGGCATTCAGCTCGCGCTGCCAGGCGGCCAGCGGCTTGCACCACTGCGCGTGGCTGGCCATGACGCCGCCGGGGCACGGCGGGTAGCCGCAGGCCAGCAGTGCTTCGCTGAAGCGCTGCATCAGCGCCAGGGCCTGTTCCTGGGGGAAGTCGTCGGCGAGGATCAGGGCGTTGTCCTGGTCGGTCTTGAGCAGTTGCTCGCCGCGGCCTTCGCTGCCCATCACCACCAGGCAGCAGCGGCTGCGCAGCGGCGCCGGTATCAAGAGTTCGAAGAGGCGTTCGAGCAATTGCTCGTTGAGCGCGCCGACCAGCTGCATGATGAAGCGCAGGCGGATGCCGTTGCCGGCCAGGGTGGCGATCAGGGTGTGCAGCGTCTCGGCGGCGCCGCGCAGCTCCTCCTCGGTCTCGGCGCGGGCGATGCGCAGCGCCAGGACGTGGGAATGGGTGGAGAACAGGCTGAGCACCTGGGTCAGGTGCAGCAGGCCGACCACTTCGCCCTCCTCGTGCACCGCGACGCGCTCGATGCGCAGGCGCGTCATGAGGATCATGGCGTCGAACAGGAAGTCGCCCAGCTCGACACTGGCCAGCGGGCCGTGGGCGAGCGGGCCGATGGCCTCGTCCTCGGCGCGGCCGTCGCGGAAGTGCGCGCGCATCAGGTCGGTGCGGGTGACGATGCCCAGCTCGCCGCCGCTGCGCACCAGCAGGGCATCGGCGCCATGGCTGAGCTGCAGGCGCGCGGCGTCGCCCAGGGGCAGCCCGGCGTCCACTTCGATGGCCGGCAGCAGGTGCTCGCGGGCGATGCGGGTGAGGATGAATTCGGCCAGGTTCTGCCCGTCGCGCCGCGCCAATTGGCGCTTGGCCGCGAGGTCGGCCTGGAAGAAGCGGGCGAAGCCGGGGTTGTCGCCGCACAACTGGTGGAAGGTGCTGGCCGGCAGTTCGTAGAGGATGCTCTCCTCCACCGCGCGGTAGGCGTGCTTGCTGCTGCCGGAGAACAGCCCGCGGATGTCGAACAGGTCGTCGCCGGCGTACTGGGCGAACAAACGGCCGTCCTCGCCGCGTTCCTCCACCACGCCCTTGAGCACGATGAACAGGCAGGGTACCGCCGCGCCGGCTTCGAGAACGGTCTCGCCACTGGTGTAGTAGGCGACGCTCAGGGCCTCGGCGAAGGCCTGGCGCTCGCCCGCGCGCAGCTGATCGAACGGCGGCGCGGAGAAGTTGAAGCTCTCGGGCATCGCGAGCCCCTTGTGGCAGTGCGTAAAAGGCGAAGCCGGAGGCGAGCCTCCGGCTTCGTCGGGTCAGCCGCGAGGCATCAGTGGGCTACTGCGCCACTGGCGCCCAGGCCGGTCTGCGAGCGGATGAACTGCGGGAAGAAGCGTGCGCGCTCCTCGTCCGCCGCCGCCGACTTGTCGGTGATGGAGAAGAACCAGATGCCGATGAAGGCCACGGCCATGGAGAACAGCGCCGGGTATTCGAACGGGTAGATGGCTTTCTCGTGGCCGAGGATCTGCACCCAGATGGTCGGGCCGAGGATCATCAGCACCACCGCGGTGATCAGGCCCAGCCAGCCGCCGATCATGGCGCCGCGGGTGGTCAGCTTCTTCCAGTACATCGAGAGCAGCAGCACCGGGAAGTTGCAGCTGGCGGCGATGGAGAAGGCCAGGCCGACCATGAAGGCGATGTTCTGCTTCTCGAACAGGATGCCGAGGACGATCGCGACCACGCCCAGAGCGACGGTGGTGATCTTCGACACGCGCAGCTCGTCCTTCTCGTTGGCCTTGCCGCCCTTGATCACGCTGGCGTACAGGTCGTGGGACACCGCCGAGGCACCGGCCAGGGTCAGGCCGGCGACCACCGCGAGGATGGTGGCGAAGGCCACCGCGGAGATGAAGCCGAGGAACAGGCTGCCGCCCACGGCGTCGGCCAGGTGCACGGCGGCCATGTTGTTGCCGCCGATCAGGGCGCCGGCGGCGTCCTTGAAGGCCGGGTTGGTGCTCACCAGCACGATGGCGCCGAAGCCGATGATGAAGGTCAGGATGTAGAAGTAGCCGATGAAGCCGGTGGCGAAGAACACCGACTTGCGGGCTTCCTTGGCGTCACTGACGGTGAAGAAGCGCATCAGGATGTGCGGCAGGCCGGCGGTGCCGAACATCAGCGCGAAGCCCAGGGAGAAGGCCGAGATCGGGTCCTTCACCAGGCCGCCGGGGCTCATGATGGCCTCGCCTTTGGGGTGCACCTTGATGGCTTCGGAGAACAGCGCGCTGATGTCGAAGTTGACGTGCTTGAGCACCATGATCGCCATGAAGGAGGCGCCGCACAGCAGCAGCACGGCCTTGATGATCTGTACCCAGGTGGTGGCCAGCATGCCGCCGAACAGCACGTAGAGCACCATCAGGATGCCGACCATGACCACGGCGACGTGGTAGTTCAGGCCGAACAGCAGTTCGATCAGCTTGCCGGCGCCGACCATCTGCGCGATCAGGTAGAAGGCCACCACCACCAGCGAGCCGCAGGCGGACAGGGTGCGGATGTCCTTCTGCTTGAGGCGGTAGGAGGCCACGTCGGCGAAGGTGTACTTGCCGAGGTTGCGCAGGCGCTCGGCGATCAGGAAGAGAATGATCGGCCAGCCCACGAGGAAGCCGATGGAGTAGATCAGGCCGTCGTAGCCGGAGGTGAACACCAGCGCGGAAATCCCCAGGAAGGACGCGGCGGACATGTAGTCGCCGGCGATCGCCAGGCCGTTCTGGAAGCCGGTGATGCTGCCGCCTGCGGTGTAGAAGTCGGCAGCCGACTTGCTGCGCTTGGAGGCCCAGTAGGTGATGCACAGGGTGAAGCCGACGAAGGCGACGAACATGACGATCGCCGAGACGTTGATTGGCTGGCGCTGCACGTCGCCGGTCAGGGCGTCGGCCCAGAGGGCGGGGGCGAAGGCGGCCAGGCCGAGGGCCGCGAACAGGCGGGCGATCATTGCTGGACCTCCTTGAGGACTTCCTGGTTCAGGCGGTCGAACTCGCCATTGGCGCGGCGCACGTAGATGCCGGTGAGGACGAAGGCGGACAGAATCAGCCCGACGCCCAGGGGAATGCCCCAGGTCACCGAGGAATCGGGGCTCACCTTGGTGCCCAGCACTTGTGGTTCGAATGCGATCAGCAGGATGAAGGCCACGTACAGGCCCAGCATGATCAGTGAGAGCAGCCAGGCGAATCGCTCGCGTTTGGCCACCAGTTCCTTGAAGCGCGGATTGGTATCAATCCGCTGGTAGATGCTGTCGTTCATTTTGTTCTTGTCCTCACAGCGGGGGATGACGCGGATGTCGTCGATCCCCACTTTAGGACTCTGGTGCAAGGCCTCCAGACGACTTTAGTCGTAGCGGGCTGGGAGGGGCTTTCTAGAGCCTTCGGCGAAGAAATGGCGGAGGTACCTGTAGGAGCGAGCTTGCTCGCGAATGGGGTTTGCCGGGAGTTATGGTGCTGGGTTCAAGGGCGCCCTCACCCCAGCCCTCTCCCAGAGGGAGAGGGGACCGTTCGGAGTGGCTTGCCAGTCCGGCACCCTCCTCCACTCCCGTCATTTGCCGACCGCGCCAGGATGATTTTCGTAGGATGGGTTGAGCCTTGGCGGCCACGCCGTGGGCTCTTCGCAGGAGCCGCTCCTACGCCGCCCACCCGCACCATTCCCATGTAGGAGCGCGCCCTGCGCGCGAAATCGCGGGCAGGGCCCGCTACAGTTCCAGGAAGGCCGGGCGTAGGAGCGGACCTTGTCCGCGATTGGATTCGCCGGCCACGCCAGGCGCCCCGGTGGCACGAACAGCCCCCAACAAACAAAAAAGCCGCTTCCCCCAAAAAGGAAGCGGCTCTCCTCACAACCTCCACCGACCCGGCAGCAACCTACCGCCAGGCCAGGCAAAGCCTTACTGCGTCCACTCCTTCACCCGGTCCGGATGGCTGGCCACCCACTGCTTGGCCGCCTCCTCGGGCTTGGCGCCGTCCTGGATGGCGAGCATCACCTGGCCGATCTCCGCGCCGTCCTTCCACTGCAGCTTCTTCAGCAGCGCCCAGACTTCCGGGGCCTTCTTCTCCAGCGCCGGGTTGGCCACGCTGTCGACGTGCTCTTCCTCGCCGTAGACCTTCTTCGGATCATCGAGGAACTTCAGCTTCCACTTGGCAAACATCCAGTGCGGAATCCAGCCGGTCACCGCCACCGCCTTCTTGTCGTTCTCGGCGCGGGTCAGCTCGGCGATCATGCCGCTGCCGGAACTGGCCACCAGCTTGTAGTCCAGGCCGTAGTCCTTGATCGCCTGGTCGGTCTTGAGCATCACCCCGGCGCCGGCGTCGATGCCGACGATGCGGCCGCCGAAGTCGTCCTTCATCGCCTTGAGGTCTTCGATGCTGTTGGCCTTGACGTACTCCGGCACGATCAGGCCGATCTTCGCCCCGGGGTAGTTGACGCCCAGGTTGACCACCTGGTCCTTCATCTTCGCGTAGTAGGCGCCGTGGGTCACCGGCAGCCATGCCGAGAGCATGGCGTCGAGCTTGCCGCGGGCCACGCCCTGCCACATGATCCCGGCCGCCACCGGCATCAGCTTGACCGGGTAGCCGAGCTTCTCGCGGATCACTTCGGCGGCCACGTGGGTGGTCGCCACGCTGTCCGACCAGCCATCCACGTAGCCGATGGTGATCTCCGGCTTGGCCGCCGCACCGGCCAGGCCCGCTGCCGCCGACAGCACGAGCCCCGCACCCAGGCCCATCAGTCGTCGCATCATTCGCATAAGAGTCTCCCCTTGTTCTAGGTTCACCGGAACGAGCGCTCCGGGACGGTCTTGGCCGCCCCTCCATCATCTGCGCGAGGGGCTGGCGGGCTGCTCCGAGAACGACGCGCAACCTGCTGGTACGCGACAACGACTGTCCAATTGCGACAACCACGGAGCATTTACGACATGCTCGTGTCCCCCACTGATGCCAGAGAGCCATCCCACGCTCGTCTGCGCAGACGCCGGAGGCGGGGCATTGCTAAGATGCGCGACCTGCTCGAAAGCACCGCGCCCATGCCCAGATTCCAGCGCCATCCTTTTTCAGCCTACTGTCTCGGTCTGCTCCTGGCCACCCTTGCCCTCTGCGCCACCTGGTACCTGCAAGGCCGCGCCATCGTCCTGCCCGACGCGGCCGGCCCCACGCACAAGCTGCAGTGCGCCTCCTACAGCCCCTTCGGCAAGGACCAGTCGCCCTTCGACCAGCCCTTCACCCTGCGCCCTCAACAAATGGACGCCGACCTGGCGCTGCTGGCGACGCGCTTCACCTGCGTGCGCACCTATTCCATGAGCGGCCTGGAGGGCATTCCCGAGCTGGCCCGCAAGCATGGCCTGAAGCTGATCCTCGGCGCCTGGATCAACGCCATCCCCGCCGACAGCGAACGCGAGGTGCAGAAGCTGATAGCGGCGGCCAACGCCTACCCCGACGTGGTCCAGGCGGTAATCGTCGGCAACGAGACGCTGCTGCGCCAGGAGGTCACCAGCAAGTACCTCGAAGGCCTGCTGGCGCGGGTGAAGAGCCAGGTGCGCCAGCCGGTGTCCTACGCCGAGGTCTGGGAATACTGGCTCAAGCACCCGCAGTTGGCCGGCGGCGTCGACTTCATCACCCTGCACCTGCTGCCCTACTGGGACAACCAGCCCAGCGGCATCGACGGCGCCCTGGAACACGTCGCGGACATCCGCCGGCGCTTCGACCAGGCCTTCCCCGGCAAGGCCATCCTGATCGGCGAGACCGGCTGGCCCAGCGAGGGCCGCCAGCGCCAGACCGCCCTGCCCAGCCGCGTCAACGAGGCGCGCTACATCCGCGACTTCGTGCGCCTGGCCGAGGCGCACGGCTGGCGCTACAACCTGATCGAGGCCTTCGACCAGCCGTGGAAGCGCCGTATCGAGGGCGCCGTGGGCGGCTACTGGGGCCTGTTCGACGCCGACCGGCAGGACAAGAACGTGCTCGCCGGGCCGGTTTCCAACCAGCCGGACTGGCCGCGCTGGCTGGCCTTGTCGCTGGCGCTGTGGGGCGCCGCGCTGCTGCTCGGCGGCCGCCCGGCCCACGCCCGTGACGCCCTGCTGCAGCCACTGGCTGCCGCCCTCGGCGCTGCCTGCGTTGGCCTCTGGGGCGCCCAGGCCCAGGTGATCTGCACCTTCCTCGACGAATGGCTGTGGGCGGCGTACCTGGTGCTGCTCAACCTGTTGGTGCTGGCACACCTCTCCCTGGCGCTGGGCGCCGGGGCCGGTTGGCGCGCGCGCCTGCTGGCCTGGCTGGAGGCCCGCGGCGGCTGGTGGCTGCTGGCCAGCGGCTTCGCCGGCGCGGTGTGGATGCTGGCCCTGGTGTTCGACGCGCGCTACCGCAACTTCCCCAACGCGGCGCTGCTGTTCCCGGCGCTGGTCTACCTCTGCCGGCCAACGACCGCGCCGCGCCGCGAGGCCGGCCTGCTGGCGCTGCTGATCGCCGCGGGCATAGTCCCGCAACTCGTGCTGGAAGGGCTGGGCAACCGCCAGGCGCTGATCTGGGCGGGGATCGCCCTGCTGCTCGCCGGCGCCCTGTGGCGCGGCCTGCGCCAGGAAAGGTACGTGACCGCCGCAGCCTCGACCACCTGATTCAGGCCCGCGCCGGGCGTGGCTGGCGCACCAGGCGCAGCCCGGCCAGCACCACGGCGAACACCGCCATGCTCACGCTGTAGAACACCAGCGCCAGCAGGCCGACGAACAGCGCCAGGACCGCCAGCCACCAGCCGATGCGCCCTGGCAGCAGAAAGGCCGGCACGGACGCCGCCAACGCCGCCTGGCCGAACACCCCGAAATGGATCAGCAGGCCCAGCCCGGAGCGCGCCTGGCACGCCCATAGCGCCGCATCGTCGGCGCACACGTCCACCCAGCTGCCGTTTTCCAGCAGGCCGAAGCGCACGCCATAGCAGGCGGCCAGCCAGAGGGCGGCGAGGCAGAGCAGGATCAGCGATGAACGTGAGGGCATGGCGCCACTTCCGCGGGCGAAGGGCGCCCAGCATAACCAGCGCAAGGCCCGATGCAAGAGGCGCAGCCCCCTGGCGTGGGCGGCTGCAGCAGCTGCGCATCCCCCACCGCCGAGGTTGCCAGCGCCGGGCCGGCACGGCATGCTCGGCGGTCCGCTTCAAGGAGATCGCCATGTCCCGCATCCAGCTGCGCCCCGCCCGCCCCGACGACGTCCCGCTGATTCTCGAACTGATCGCCGAGCTGGCCGACTACGAACGCCTGTCCCACGAGAACAAGGCCGACGCCGGGCGCATGCATGAGCACCTGTTCGGCCCGCGCCCCTACGCCGAGGTGCTGATCGGCGAGGTGGACGGCGTCGGCGCCGGCTTCGCGCTGTTCTTCCACAACTACTCCACCTGGCTGAGCCAGCCCGGCATCTACCTCGAAGACCTCTACGTGCGCCCCAGCGCCCGTGGCCTGGGCCTGGGCAAGGCGCTGCTGAGCGAACTGGCGCGCCTGGCGGTGGAACGCAAGTGCGGGCGCCTGGAGTGGTCGGTGCTGGACTGGAACGAACCGGCCATCGGCTTCTACCGCAGCCTGGGCGCCGTGCCCCTGGACGAATGGACCGTCTACCGCCTGGCCGGCGATGCCCTCGCCCGCCTCGGCCGGCGCTACTGAACGACCACCCAGGAGGATTCCGGACGCGTCCTACAGCACTTGTAGAACTTGCACTTGTCACAGTGCTCGGTTTCACTGCATTTCGCGTCCTACTGAAAGGAATCCACCGCATGCCTCTGCTTACGCGCGTGGCTGCCCTGCTCGGCAGCCTCGTCATGGGCTTCGCAGGTCCGGCGCTCGCCAGGGATGTCGACCCGGCCAGTTACGGCTACCCCCTGGGCAACCCCTTCGAAGCGACCATCGCCACCACCCCGGCGGAACTGCGCCCGCAACTGCCGGACGATGCCGACATCGACCAGCACGACTACGCCCTCAAGCTGCGTCCGGAGCGCGAGTTCCAACTGCCGGACAACTTCTGGCCGGTGAAGAAGCTGCACTACCGCCTGGCCCGCCAGGACCACCCCGCGCCGCTGGTGTTCATCATCGCCGGCACCGGCGCCAGCTACCTCAGCAGCACCCCGGAGTACCTCAAGCGCCTGTTCTACGGCGCCGGCTACCACGTGGTGCAGATTTCCTCGCCGACCAGCTGGGACTTCATGGCCGGCGCCTCGATGCGCGCCACCCCCGGCTACAGCCCCGACGACGCCGACGACCTGTACCGGGTGATGCAGGCGGTGCGCGCCCAGCACCCGAGCCTGCCGGTCACCGGCTACTACCTCACCGGCTACAGCCTCGGCGCGCTGCACGCGGCCTTCGTCAGCCACCTCGACGAAACCCGCCGCAGCTTCAACTTCAAGCGCGTGCTGCTGCTCAACCCGCCGGTGAACCTCTACACCTCGGTGAGCAACCTCGACCGCCTGGTGCAGACCCAGGTCAAAGGCATCACCGACTCCAGGACCTACTACCAGCTGGTGCTCGGCAAACTGACGCGCTACTTCCAGCAGAAGGGCTACATCGACCTCAACGATGCCTTCCTCTACGACTTCCAGCACTCCAAGCAGCACCTGACCAACGAAGAGATGGCCATGCTGATCGGCACGAGCTTCCGCTTCTCGTCCGCCGACATCGCCTTCACCTCGGACCTGATCAACCAGCGCGGGCTGGTCACCCCGCCGCACTACCCGATCAACGAGGGCACCAGCCTGGAACCCTTCTTCAAGCGCGCGCTGCAATGCGACTTCGACTGCTACATGGTCGAGCAGCTGATCCCCATGTGGCGCAAGCGCCATGGCGGCGGCAGCCTGCCGCAGCTGATCCAGCAGGCCAGCCTGTACGCCCTGCAGCAGTACCTGCACGACACGCCGAAGATCGCCGTGATGCACAACGCCGACGACGTCATCCTCGGCCCCGGCGACATCGGCTTCCTGCGCCGCACCTTCGGCGACCGGCTGACGCTGTACCCGCTGGGCGGCCATTGCGGCAACCTCAACTACCGGGTCAACGCCCAGGACATGCTGGACTTCTTCCGCGGCCAGGACGCCACGCTGCAGGCCGCCGCCGACACAGGAAAGCGCTAGATGACCCGCCGATCCCCCTGGCTGCTGGCCCTGCTGCTGGGCAGCGCGCTGGCCCACGCCGACAACGCCTCCGACCTCGGCCCGGCGCCCGCCGTGCCGCCCTCGGCCGCCAGGCAGGTGCAGCTGACGCCCGACGCCGACGGCTTCAAGCACCCGCTGGACGCGCTCAAGTTCAACCCCGGCCTGGACCAGCGCGAGTTCGAACGCGCCACCCTCAGCGCGCTCAACGTCTACGACCCCTGGGAGTCGTGGAACCGCCGCGTCTACCACTTCAACTACCGCTTCGACGAGTGGGTGTTCCTGCCCGTGGTGCACGGCTACGAGTACGTCACCCCGCGCTTCGTGCGCAGCGGCGTGAGCAACTTCTTCAGCAACATCGCCGAGGTGCCGAGCCTGCTCAACAGCCTGCTGCAGTTCAAAGGCAAGCGGGCCATGAACACCACCGCGCGGCTGCTGTTCAACACCACCTTCGGCGTACTCGGCCTGTGGGACCCGGCCACCCGCATGGGCCTGCCGCGGCAACCCGAGGACTTCGGCCAGACCCTCGGCTTCTACGGCGTGCCCGCCGGCCCCTACCTGATGCTGCCGATCCTCGGCCCGTCCAACCTGCGCGACACCGGCGGGCTGGTCACCGACTTCGTCGCCGGCCAGCAGGTGGACTACCTGGGCGTGGCCAGCGCCAGCGGCGACTACTGGGAAATCCCCACCCTGGAGATCATCGACCGGCGCTACAGCAACAGCTTCCGCTACGGGCAGATGAACACGCCCTTCGAGTACGAGAAGCTGCGCTACTTCTATACCGAGGCGCGCAAGCTGCAGATCGGCGAATGAGACGGCGGGCCGAATATCGACAAATTCGATATTCGGCCCGCAAAACTCGCAACCATTCATTCAATCGGCGGGACTACCATGGCCTCCATGCCTGAACGAGGAGGTCCCCCATGACCCAGTTGCGCAACCTGATCGACCTGCACATCGGCCGCCCCGCCTCCGACGGCGCCGGCGTGCGCCTGACCCGCGTGATCGGCGGCCCGGGCATCGAACGCTTCGATCCCTTCCTGATGCTCGACCAGTTCGACACGCAGAACCCCGACGACTACATCGGCGGCTTCCCCGACCACCCGCACCGCGGCTTCGAGACAGTGACCTACATGCTCGAAGGGCGCATGCGCCACCGCGACCACCTGGGCAACGAGGGCCTGCTCAAGCCCGGCGGCGTGCAGTGGATGACCGCCGCCCACGGCATCATCCACAGCGAGATGCCCGAGCAGGAGCACGGCGCCATGCGCGGCTTCCAGCTGTGGCTGAACCTGCCCGGCAAGAGCAAGCTCGGCCCGGCCGGCTACCGCGACATCGAGCCGCAAGACGTACCGCGCACCACCACCGCCGGCGGCGTGAAAGTGACGGTGATCGCCGGGCGCTTCGACGACGGCCAGGTGCAACTCGACGGCGCCGTGCAGCGCCCGGATACCGAACCGCACTACTACGACCTGAAGCTGCCGGCCGGCACCGACATCGGCCTCAACCTGCCGGCCAGCCACCGCGCGCTGCTGTACGTCTACGAAGGCAGCCTGCAGGTGCAGGCCGAGCGCGGCGGCGAGGTCGGCACCAACCGCCTGGCGCGCCTGGGCGAAGGCGACGCGGTACAGCTGCACAGCGACCAGGGCGCGCGCGTCCTGCTGCTGGCCGGCAAGCCACTGAACGAGCCGATCGTGCAGTACGGGCCCTTCGTGATGAACAGCCGCGAGGAGATCGAACAGGCCCTGCGCGATTACCGGGATGGCGTGCTGGCGGTCTGAGCCGCCGGGGTCGCGGATGGATCTCCCGCGCCTGTAGCGGGCATGGCTTTTCGTAGGATGGCGTTGAGCGAAGCGATACCCATCGCCACCACTACATTGGAATGGCGCGGGTGGGGCAGCGTAGGATCTCATCCGCGAACCGCGCCGGGACGCCCGGCTATCGCGGACAAGGTCCGCTCCTACGGGGGAGGAATACCGCGCCCCCGGCAACCTGTAGGAGCGGGCCCTGCCCGCGATTTCGCGCGCAGGGCGCGCTCCTACATGGTTACGGCATGGGTGGGGCGGCGTAGGAGCGGATCTTATCCGCGAACCGCGCCGGAACCTCCGGCTATCGCGGACAAGGTCCTACGCTGCCCCACCCTACAGGCAATGCTCCTCCAGCCCAAGAAAGCGCACCAGCTCCGCGCGCTTGTCCATCGCATCCTTGTAGCCCAGGCGGATCAGCTCGTGGCAATAGCCGCGCTCGAACAGCAGGTAGCTCAGCACCCCCGCCCCGCTCGCCCGCGTCGCGCCCGGGCCGCGCAGGAACAGGCGGACCGCCCAGGGCAGTTCCTTGCGGTGCTTGGCCGCGATCTCGTCCAGCGGCCGCGACGGCGACACCAGCAGCACTTCCACCTCGCGCAGTCCCGCTTCGTGGCAACGGCGCTCCTGGGGCACCAGCGAGCCCAGGTAATTGACGCGCTGCAACACCTCGATATCCCCCTCCAGGCTATCGATGAAGGTGCTGTTGAGCAGGTGGATGCCCATCTGCGCCAGGGTCGGCGGCCGCCCGCTGGCCTGGCCGGCGCCTTCGTTGGGGTCGTTGCGCATCGGGTTCCCGCTGACGCCGATCACCAGCACGCGGTTGGCGCCCAGGTGCAGCGCCGGGCTGATCGGCGCCTGCTGGCGCACCGCGCCGTCGCCGTAGTACTCGCGCTTGATGCGCACCGGGGCGAACAGCAGCGGGATCGCCGAGCTGGCCAGCAGGTGCTCCAGGCACAGACGCGTCGGCACGCCGATGCGCCGGTGGCGCAGCCAGGGCTCGATGGTGGCGCGGCCCTGGTAGAAGGTCACCGCCTGCCCGGAGTCGTAGCCGAAGGCGGTCACCGCCACCGCGCGCAGCTTGCGTTGCTGCAGGGCGGCGCTGATGCCGGAAAAGTCCATCTCGCGGGCCAGCAGGTGGCGCAGCGGCGTGCTGTCGAGCAGCGCCACCGGCCGCCGCCGGCCCAGGCCCAGCAGGCTGTGGCCGAGGAAGCGCAGGGCCTGGCCGAGCACCCCGGTGAAATCGGCGCGGTACACCTGGCCGGTGTGGAAGCCCTTCCACACCCGCGTCAGGCTGTGGATGGCCTCGCGGAAGGACAACGCGCCGCAGGCCAGGCCCACGGCGTTGATGGCGCCGGCCGAGGTGCCGACGATGACCGGGAAGGGATTGGCCGCGCCCTCCGGCAGCAGCTCGGCGATGGCCGCCAGCACGCCCACCTGGTAGGCGGCGCGGGCGCCGCCGCCGGAGAGGATGAGGCCGGTGACGGCCTGGGGGGATGGGGGAACGGCAGATTCAGTCACGACCGGAGTCCTGGATGCGTCCTGCATTTGAGTATGCAGCGCCGCTCGCCGCGGTAAAGCCGGCCGCCGCGCTCAGCGCTTGTCGTAGAGCTTCGGCGCGCCCTCCGGGCGGCTCTTGAAACGGCGGTGGGCCCAGAGGTACTGCTCGGGCTGCTGGCGGATCTCGGCTTCCACCCACTGGTTGATGCGCAGGCAGTCGGCCTCCTCGCTCTCGCCGGGGAAGTCCTGCAGCGGCGGGTGCACCACCAGACGGTAGCCGGAACCGTCGGCCAGGCGCGTCTGGGTGAAGGGCATGACCTGCGCGCGGCCCAGGCGGGCGAACTTGGTGGTGGCGGTGACGGTGGCGGCCTGGATGCCGAACAGCGGCACGAACAGGCTCTGCTTGGCGCCGTAGTCCTGGTCCGGGGCGTACCAGATGGCGCGTCCGGCGCGCAGCACCTTGAGCATGGCGCGCACGTCCTCGCGCTCGATGGCGCTGGCGTCCAGGTTGTGCCGCTCGCGGCCGCGGCGCTGCACGTAGTCGAACACCGGGTTGTCGTGCTCGCGGTACATGCCGTCGATGGTCTGCACCTGGCCCAGCAGCGCCGCGCCTATCTCCAGGGTGGTGAAGTGCATGGCCATGAGGATCACACCCTTGCCTTCGGCCTGGGCCTGGCGCAGGTGCTCCAGGCCTTCTATATGGGCGAGCCTGGCCAGGCGCGCCCGGGGCCACCACCAGCTCATGGCCATCTCGAAGAAGGCGATGCCGGTGGAGGCGAAGTTGGCCTTGAGCAGCCGGGTGCGCTCGGCGGCGGACAGCTCGGGGAAGCACAGCTCCAGGTTGCGCGCGGCGATCGCCCGGCGGCTGCCGACCACGCGGTACATCAGCGCGCCCAGGCCGCGCCCCAGCGCCAGCAGCGCCGGATAGGGCAGCTGCACCACCAGCCACAGCGCGCCCAGGCCCAGCCACAGCGGCCAGTAGCGCGGATGGAGGAAGGCGGGACGAAAGCTGGGACGATCCATGGAGGGTTCCGAAATGACGGGCAAAGGCGGCATTCTACCGCGAGCGCCGCCTTTGCGCCGCCGCCCCGGTGCCACTATCGCACCTGGCCCCGCGCCAGGCTTGCGGCTGCCGGGAGGGTTCGCTATAAGTCGAGGCCATTTAGCGATGCAGTGCGACCATGAGCCAAGCCGACCTCCTCGACCAAGATCCCGTTTTCCAGCTCAAGGGCAGCATGCTCGCCGTCACCGTGCTGGAACTGGCGCACAACGACCTGTCGCGCCTGGACCGTCAGCTCGCCGACAAGGTCGCCCAGGCTCCCAACTTCTTCCGCGACACCCCGCTGGTGCTGGCCCTGGACAAGCTCCCCGACGGCGAGGGCCAGCTCGACCTGCAGGGCGTGCTGGACATCTGCCGCCGCCACGGCCTGCGCACCCTGGCCATCCGCGCCAACCGCGAGGAAGACCTGCGCCTGGCGACCATGCTGGACATCCCGGTGCTGCCGCCCTCCGGCTCCCGCGACCGCCCGCTGGAGCCCAGGGACGCCGTCGCCGCCCCGGCGAACGAAGGCATAGTGCGCCGCCCGCGCAGCGAGAAGCTGGCCGAACCGGTGGTCGAAAAAGCCATCGACAAGGCCAACGGCAAGACGGCGGACAAGGCGCCTGAAAAAGCCCCTGAAAAGACCTCTGAAAAGGCCGCCGAACCCGCCGCCCCGGCCGTCCGTCCGACTAAACTGGTGACCACCCCGGTACGCGGCGGCGTGCAGATCTACGCCGCCGGCGGCGACCTCATCGTGCTCGCCCCCGTGAGCCCCGGTGCGGAACTTCTCGCCGACGGCAACATCCACGTATACGGTCCGATGCGCGGTCGTGCCCTGGCCGGCGTCAAGGGCGACACCAGCGCGCGAATCTTCTGTCAGCAACTGGGCGCCGAACTGGTCTCGATCGCCGGGAATTACAAGGTGGCAGAAGACCTTAGGCGCAGTCCGCAATGGGGGCAGGCGGTACACGTCAGCCTGTCGGGAGACGTGTTGAACATCACCCGCCTTTAACGGATACTGCCGCGAATTTCAGGGACCAGAACTCTTCGTTTTTTCTTTGGGGTGAATCACCTTGGCCAAGATCCTCGTAGTCACATCCGGTAAGGGTGGCGTCGGTAAAACCACCACCAGCGCCGCCATCGGCACCGGCCTGGCCCTGCGCGGCCACAAGACCGTCATCGTCGACTTCGACGTGGGCCTGCGTAACCTCGACCTGATCATGGGCTGCGAACGCCGCGTGGTTTATGACTTCGTCAACGTCATCAACGGCGAAGCCACGCTGACCCAGGCCCTCATCAAGGACAAGCGCCTCGAGAACCTGTTCGTCCTGGCCGCCAGCCAGACCCGTGACAAGGACGCCCTGACCCAGGAAGGCGTCGGCAAGGTCATGGAAGAACTCAAGCAGAACTTCGAATACATCATCTGCGACTCCCCGGCCGGCATCGAGAAGGGTGCCCACCTGGCCATGTACTTCGCCGACGAGGCGATCGTCGTGACCAACCCGGAAGTCTCCTCGGTGCGCGACTCCGACCGCATGCTCGGTCTGCTGGCCAGCAAGTCGGCGCGCTCCGAGAAGGGCGAGGAGCCGATCAAGGAACACCTGCTGCTGACCCGCTACAACCCCGAGCGCGTCACCAAGGGCGAGATGCTCGGCGTGGAAGACGTCGAGGAAATCCTGGCAATCCGTCTGCTGGGCGTGATCCCCGAGTCGCAGGCCGTGCTCAAGGCCTCGAACCAGGGCGTGCCGGTCATCCTCGACGAGCAGAGCGACGCCGGCCAGGCCTACAGCGACGCGGTCGACCGCCTGCTGGGCAAAGAGATGCCACATCGGTTCCTCGATGTGCAGAAGAAAGGATTCCTGCAACGACTGTTCGGAGGACGTGAATGAGCCTTTTAGACTTCTTTCGCAGCCGGAAAGCGCCGAACAGCGCGTCCATCGCGAAGGAAAGACTCCAGATCATAGTCGCCCACGAGCGCGGCAACCGTTCGCAACCGGATTACCTCCCGCAGCTGCAGAAAGACCTGCTGGAAGTGATCCGCAAATACGTTCCGATCGACCAGGAACAGGTCCAGGTGGAACTGGCCAACCAGGGCAGCTGCTCGATCCTGGAACTCAACATCACTCTGCCGGAACGTTGATCGTTCCCGGAGTGAACTGCGGCGGCTTCGGCCGCCGCAGTCATTTCTAGCCGCTGTCGAGGCCCCATGCCGCTGTCGAACATCCAGATCGTCCACCAGGACGCCGCCCTGCTGGTGGTGAACAAGCCCACCCTGCTGCTCTCGGTGCCCGGCCGCGCCGAGGACAACAAGGACTGCCTGGTCACCCGCTTGCAGGAAAACGGCTACCCGGAGGCACGCATCGTCCACCGCCTGGACTGGGAAACCTCCGGCCTGATGGTCCTGGCCCGCGACCCCGACAGCCACCGCGAGCTGTCCCGGCAGTTCCACGACCGCGAGACCGAAAAGGCCTACACCGCCCTGTGCTGGGGCGAACCGGAGCTGGACAGCGGGCGCATCGAACTGCCGCTGCGCTACGACCCGGAGAACAAGCCGCGACACATCGTCGACCACGAGCACGGCCGCCACGCCCTGACCTTCTGGCGCGTGGTGGAACGCTACGGCCAGTACGCAAGAGTCGAGCTGACGCCGATCACCGGCCGCTCGCACCAGCTACGCGTACACATGCTGTCCATCGGCCACCCGCTGCTCGGCGACCGCCTCTACGCCGAAGGCGAAGCCCTGACCCTGCGCGACCGCCTGTGCCTGCACGCCAGCCTGCTGTGCCTGACCCACCCGCAGACCGGCGAGCGCCTGCGCTTCGAGTCGCCGGCGCCGTTCTGAGCGGGAACCGCCATGGACCGGCAAGACTTCCACCGGGCAACCCGCGGCGCCCCGCCCCATCCCTCGCTACTGCAGGTGCTGGAGCACTGGCACGACGCACCCGGCCTGGCCCTCGACCTGGGTTGCGGCTCCGGGCGCGACACCCATGAACTGCTGCGCCGGGGCTGGCGAGTGCTGGCGATCGACAGCAACGCCGCCGGCCTGCAGCACCTGATGGACGGTTTACCCACGGGCCAGGCCGAACGCCTGCGAACCCGCTGCGAACGCTTCCAGGACACCGCCCTGCCCAACGCGCAGCTGATCAACAGCAGCTTCGCCCTGCCCTTCTGCCCGCCTGCCGATTTTCCGCACCTGTGGCAAAGCATCGAAGCCGCCCTGGAACGTGGCGGGCTGTTTGCCGGGCACTTCTTCGGCGAGCGCGACCAGTGGCAGGGGCGCGACGGCATGAGCTTCCACACCCGCGAAGCCACTCAGGCTCTTTTCGAGGGCTGGGAAACGCTGCGCTTCGAAGAACACGAATGGCAAGGCAAGACAGCCGTCGGAGGCATCAAGCACTGGCATATCTTCGCCGTGGTGGCACGGCGCCCGTAAGCGGACCTTGTCCGCGATAACCGGACATCCCGGCGCGATTCGCGGATGAGATCCGCTCCTACGCCGCCCCACCCGCACCATTCCCCTGTAGGAGCGCGCCCTGCGCGCGAAATCGCGGGCAGGGCCCGCTCCTACAATTCACCGTGAGGCATGGTGCCCCCGTAGGAGCAGACCTTGTCCGCGATAGCCGGCCGTCCCGGCGCGATTCGCGGATAAGATCCGCCTACGCCACCGGCACACAAGGCCCCGTAGGATGGTGTTGAGCGAAGCGATACCCATCGCCATGGTCCGATGGGTATCGCAGGCTCAACCCATCCTACGAAAAGCGCCCCGGTGCGCTGGGCAAGACAGTTGCTCCTACGCCGCCCCACCCACACCATTCCCCTGTAGGAGCGCGCCCTGCGCGCGAATCGCGGACGGAGTCCGCGATGAATCCCTGCCGGCATTGCCACAGCCCCGCCGCCCCCGTCATTTGCGATAAACTTCCGCCCATCGTTGTCCGGAGTTTCCCATGCGTGCAGATCTCAACCAGGGCCTGATCGATTTCCTCGCGGCCTCGCCGACGCCTTTCCACGCCACCGCCAGCCTCGCCCGGCGCCTCGAGGAGGCCGGTTACCAGCGCCTCGACGAGCGCGACGCCTGGCGCACCGAGGCCGGTGGGCGCTACTACGTGACGCGCAACGACTCCTCGCTGATCGCCTTCAAGCTCGGCCGCAACGCCCCGCTGGAGCACGGCCTGCGCCTGGTCGGCGCGCACACCGACAGCCCCTGCCTGCGCGTCAAGCCGAACCCGGAACTGGCCCGCAAGGGCTACTGGCAGCTGGGCGTCGAGGTCTACGGCGGCGCCCTGTTCGCGCCCTGGTTCGACCGCGACCTGTCCCTGGCCGGGCGCGTCACCTTCCGCCTGGCCGGCAAGGTGGAAAGCCGCCTGATCGACTTCCGCGCGCCCATCGCGGTGATCCCCAACCTGGCCATCCACCTCAACCGCGACGCCAACATGGGCTGGGCGATCAACGCCCAGACCGAACTGCCGCCGATCCTCGCCCAACTAGCCGCCGGCGAGACCCGCGACTTCCGCGACCTGCTCGGCGAACAGCTGCAGAACGAGCACGGCATCATCGCCGACGCCATCCTCGACTACGAACTGAGCTTCTACGACACCCAGCGCGCCGCGGTGGTGGGCCTGGGCGGCGAGTTCATCGCCGGCGCCCGCCTGGACAACCTGCTGTCCTGCTACGCTGGCCTGGAGGCCCTGCTGGCCAGCGGCGACGAGCAGAGCGCGGTGCTGGTCTGCACCGACCACGAGGAAGTCGGCTCCTGCTCGGCCTGCGGCGCCGACGGCCCCTTCCTGGAACAGGTGCTGCGCCGCCTGCTGCCCGACGGCGACGCCTTCGTGCGGGTGATCCAGCGCTCGCTGCTGGTCTCCGCCGACAACGCCCACGGCGTGCACCCCAACTACGCCGACAAGCACGACGGCAACCACGGCCCGCTGCTCAACGGCGGCCCGGTGATCAAGGTCAACAGCAACCAGCGCTACGCCACCAGCAGCGAGACCGCCGGCTACTTCCGCCACCTGTGCCTGGAGAACGAAGTGCCGGTGCAGAGCTTCGTGACCCGCAGCGACATGGGCTGCGGCTCCACCATCGGCCCGATCACCGCCAGCCAGCTGGGCGTGCGCACCGTCGACATCGGCCTGCCGACCTTTGCCATGCACAGCATCCGCGAACTGGCCGGCAGCCACGACCTGCGCTACCTGGCCAAGGTGCTGGGGGCGTTCTACGGCAGTGCCGAGTTGCCTTGAGGCTGCGGCTTTTCGTAGGAGCGAGCTTGCTCGCGAACGGCGTTTCCCGGGCACTCCGATGTTCGGGGTGACCTCTGTTCCCTCTCCCTAAAGGGAGAGGGGACCGTTCGGAGCGAGTAGATATTTCGGCGTCAGCCGGTAATCAAGCCTCAGGTTGAAACCATTACTCTCTGCGGGCACGGACAAGCCCCCTCTCCCTTCAGGGCGGGGCGCGCAGCCGAGGGCTGGGGAGAGGGGGCGAAGGTCAGCCAAACGCATGAAGAGCCAGGTTCGCGAGCAAGCTCGCTCCTACGAAGAGCCCTCCCCTCAATCCGGCACTTCCACGCTCACATGAATGGCATCGTGCCGCCAGAACTCCAGGTCGCAGTCGATCACCCGGCCGTGCTGGTCGCGGTTGATGCGGGTGATGCGCAGCGCCGGGCTGCCTTCGGCCACCCGCAGGGCGCTGGCGGCTTCGCCGTGCAGGGCGGTGGGCACCATGTCGAAGCGCACGCGGCCGTAGCGGATGTCGTAGCGGCTGGCGTAGAGATCGGTCAGCGACTGGCGCAGGTCGCTGTCGAGGATGCCGGGGAAGTAGGCCGGGTTCAGGTAGTGCTCCACGTACAGCACCAAGCGCCCGTCCACCCTTCGTGCGCGGCGGATCTGGTAGACGCTGGACAGCGCCGGCAGCTCCAGGTGCGCGCAGATCGCCGGGCTGGCCGGCAGTTGGCGCGCCGACAGCACCTCGGTGGCCGGCACCCGCTGCTGGCCGGCGACCATCGCGTGGAAGTGGCTGCGCACCAGCGGGTTGTACAGCAGCCGCGGCGGCGAGACGAACCAGCCGCGGCGCTCCTCGCGGTAGATCAGGCCCTGGGCTTCCAGCTGCGTCAGCGCCTCGCGCAGGGTGATGCGCGTGGTGTCGAACAGCTCGCTCAGGCGCCGTTCCGCCGGCAGCTTGCCGCCGGCCGGCAGCAGGCCGCTGTCGATCTGTTCCAGCAGCGCCCGGCAGATCGCCGTCACCGTCGGTAGCGCCTCGTCGCGCATGCTGTTTCCCTCTTTTGGACTAGACCAGCCCCAACCTGGGGCACTTCACCGCAACCGGCGGCAGCTTCCACTGTAGGAATCGCCGGTGACCGTCCGGTGACAATGCCATGGCAAGCAGGCCCCATGCCAGCTCCCGGGCCCGGCATAGCCCCGGCGCATCAAGGTCTTGTGCATGGTCTAGGCTGTATCCGGGCGCCACCTGCTGACCCCCATGCCGCCGCCCGGACACGAAATTGTCATGCCCGCTTCGTAGATTGGCCTGGGTCTTGCTGATCTAGACCAGCGATGCGCCGCGCCCTTGCCGGGGCGCGGGCCCGACTGCCAAACCCGATGACCGAAGGAGCACCGAATGAAACGCTTGCTTGCTTCACTGCTGGGAACCGCGATTGCCCTGGGCAGCGCGACCGCCATGGCCGCCGAGGCCGACCTGCAGGCGCTGGAACAGGCCGCGCGCAAGGAAGGCCAGGTGAACAGCGTGGGCATGCCCGACAGCTGGGCGAACTGGAAGGACACCTGGAAGGACCTGGAGAGCAAGTACGGGCTCAAGCACATGGACACCGACATGAGCTCGGCCCAGGAGCTAGCCAAGTTCAAGGCCGAGGGCGAGAACGCCAGCGCCGACATCGGCGACGTCGGCGCCGCCTTCGGCCCCATCGCCGTGCAACAGGACGTCAGCCAGCCCTACAAGCCGAGCACCTGGGACCAGGTCCCGGAATGGGCCAGGGACAAGGACGGCCACTGGGCCCTGGCCTACACCGGGACCATCGCCTTCATCGTCAACAAGCAGCTGGTCAAGGACGTGCCGCGCAGCTGGGCCGACCTGCTCAAGGGCAAGTACAAGGTCACCATCGGCGACGTCAGCAGCGCGGCCCAGGCGGTCAACGGCGTGCTGGCCGCGGCCATCGCCAACGGCGGCGACGAGAAGAACATCAAGCCGGGCCTGGAGTTCTTCGCCCAACTGGCCAAGCAGGGCCGCCTGTCGCTGACCAACCCGGTGATCAACACCCTGGAGAAGGGCGAGGTGGAAGTCGGCATCGTCTGGGACTTCAACGGCCTGAGCTACCGCGACCAGATCGACCCCAGCCGCTTCGAGGTGCTGATCCCCTCCGACGGCTCGGTGATCTCCGGCTACACCACCATCATCAACAAGTACGCCAAGCACCCCAACGCCGCCAAGCTGGCCCGCGAGTACATCTTCAGCGACGCCGGGCAGATCAACCTGGCCAAGGGCAACGCCCGGCCGATCCGCGCCGAGCACCTGCAACTGCCGGCCGAGGTCAAGGCCAAGCTGCTGCCCAACGAGCAGTACGCCAAGGCCCAGCCGATCAAGGACGGCCAGGCCTGGGAAGCGACCTCCAAGCGCCTGCCGCGCATGTGGCAGGAGAGCGTGATCATCAACATGCAGTAACGCGGCACCGCCCCCGGCCATGGCCGGGGGCGCCCGTTCCGGTTTCCCAGCACAGGCAGCTACGATGTCCCGTCCCGTCATCCTGGTCATTCTCGACGGCCTCAACTACGGCGTCGCCCATGACTGCATGGGCCACCTGCAGGCACTCTGCAACGCCGGCCGCGGCCGCCTCTACCGCCTGCAGTGCGAGCTGCCGTCGCTGTCGCGGCCGCTCTACGAATGCCTGCTCACCGGCGTCGCGCCGATTGACAGCGGCATCCTGCACAACCAGGTGTCGCGCCTGTCGAGGGAGCGCAGTCTGTTCCACTACGCCCGCGACGCGGGCCTGAGCACCGCGGCGGCGGCCTACCACTGGGTCAGCGAGCTGTACAACCGCTCGCCCTTCGACGCGGCCCGCGACCGCCACACCGAGGACGCGGCGCTGCCGATCCAGTTCGGCCACTTCTACTGGACCGACCACTACCCCGACTCGCACCTGCTGGCCGACGCCGAGCACCTGCGCCGCCGTCACAAGCCCGACGTGCTGCTGGCGCACCCGATGAACATCGACGACGCCGGTCACCGCCACGGCCTGAACAGCGCCCAGTACCGCAACGCCGCGCGCCAGGCCGACGTGCTGCTCTCGGAATACCTGCACCAGTGGCTGGCCGCCGGCTACCAGGTGATGGTCACCGCCGACCACGGCATGAACGACGACCATACCCACGGCGGCATCCTCCCCGAAGAGCGCGAGGTGCCGCTGTTCGTCTTCGGCGAGGCCTTCAGCCTCGACGACCAGGTGCGCCCGCGCCAGGTCGAGCTGTGCGGCAGCCTCTGCGAAATCCTCGGCGCGCCCCACGACAAGCCGGTCTGCCAAGGGCTGCTGCGGCCATGAGCGCGAACCGCGGAAAGCGCCTGGCCCTGCTCTGCCTGCTGCCCTTCGCGCTGTTCTTCTTCGCCTTCCAGATCGCCCCGCTGCTGTGGGTGGCGATCAACAGCCTGCGCAGCGAAGACGCCTGGGGCCTGGGCAACTTCGCCGAGATATTCGCCTCGCCCTTCTACCGCCAGGCGATCCGCTACAGCCTGGAGATTTCCCTGTGGTCGAGCCTGATCGGCCTGGCCATCGCCGTGCTCGGCAGCTATTCGCTGCGCCAGGTGGACAGCCGCCTGCGCGACTTCGTCATGGCCTTCGCCAACATGACCAGCAACTTCGCCGGGGTGCCGCTGGCCTTCGCCTTCATCATCATCCTCGGCTTCAACGGCGCCATCACCCTGCTGCTCAAGCAGGCCGGGCTGATCGAGGACTTCAACCTCTATTCCAAGACCGGCCTGATCATCCTCTACACCTACTTCCAGATTCCCCTGGGGGTGATGCTGCTCTACCCGGCCTTCGATGCCCTGCGCGAGGACTGGCGCGAGTCGGCGGCGCTGCTGGGCGCCAACCACTGGCAGTTCTGGCGGCACATCGGCATCCCGGTGCTGACGCCGGCGCTGCTGGGCACCTTCGTCATCCTCCTGGCCAACGCCCTGGGCGCCTACGCCACCGTCTACTCGCTGACCACCGGCAACTTCAACGTGGTGCCGATCCGCATCGCCGGCCTGGTCTCCGGCGACGTCTTCCTCGACCCGAACATGGCCAGCGCCCTGGCGATGATCCTGGTCGGGCTGATGACCGTCATCACCCTAGCCCACCAGTGGCTGCTGCGGCGGAGCTACCATGTCCAGAAACGCTAGCCCGCTGTACCACCGGCTGGTGGTCTGGGCCCTGTTCCTGATCCTGCTGCTGCCGCTGGCCGCCACCCTGCTCTACTCCCTGGCCACCCAGTGGTCGGCCAGCGTGCTGCCCGACGGCCTGACACTGAAGTGGTACCTGGCGCTGTGGACCGACCCGCGCTTCCTCACCGCCTTCGGCCAGTCGCTGCTGGTGTGCTTCGGCGCGCTGCTGCTGAGCGTGCTGCTGATCCTGCCGCTGATGTTCGTGGTGCACTACCACTACCCGCGCCTGGACGCGCTGATGAACGTGCTCATCCTGCTGCCCTTCGCGGTGCCGCCGGTGGTCTCCTCGGTGGGCCTGCTGCAGCTGTATGCCGCAGGCCCCCTGCCGCTGACCGGCACGCCCTGGATCCTCATCGGCTGCTACTTCACCATCGCCCTGCCGTTCATGTACCGGGCCATCGGCAACAACCTGCAGGCGATCAACCTGCACGACCTGATGGACGCCGCCCAGCTGCTGGGCGCCAGCACCTGGCAGGCGGCCCTGCTGGTGGTGCTGCCGAACCTGCGCAAGGGCCTGATGGTGGCGCTGTTCCTGTCCTTCAGCTTCCTCATCGGCGAGTTCGTCTTCGCCAACCTGCTGGTCGGCACCCGCTACGAGACGCTGCAGGTCTTCCTCAACAACATGCGCAACAGCAGCGGCCACTACACCAGCGCGGTGGTGGTCTCCTACTTCCTCTTCATCCTGCTGCTGACCTGGGCCGCCAACCGCCTGAACAAGGACCGCACATGAGCTTCCTCAGCGTCGAACGCCTGGACAAGAGCTTCGGGGACACCCAGGTCTTCCAGGACATCGACTTCGCCGCCCGGCGCGGCGAGTTCGTCACCCTGCTCGGCCCCAGCGGCTGCGGCAAGTCCACCCTGCTGCGCTGCATCGCCGGGCTCACCGCGGTGGACAGCGGGCGCATCCTGGTCGACGGCCAGGACCTGGTGCCGCTGCCGCCGCAGAAGCGCGGCATCGCCATGGTGTTCCAGAGCTACGCGCTGTTCCCCAACATGACCGTGCAGCAGAACGTCGCCTTCGGCCTGCGCATGCACAAGGTGCCGGCCGCGGAGGCCGCCAGCCGGGTGGCCGAGGTGCTGGAGATGGTCGAGCTGGGCCAGTACGCCGCGCGCTACCCGCACCAGCTCTCCGGCGGCCAGTGCCAGCGCGTGGCCCTGGCCCGCTCGCTGGTCACCCGCCCGCGCCTGCTGCTGCTCGACGAGCCGCTGTCGGCGCTGGACGCGCGCATCCGCAAGCACCTGCGCGAGCAGATCCGGCGCATCCAGCAAGAGCTGCAGCTGACCACGGTGTTCGTCACCCACGACCAGGAGGAGGCGCTGACGCTGTCCGACCGCATCGTGCTGATGAACGCCGGGCGCATCGTCCAGAGCGGCGACGCGGAAACCCTCTACACCGCGCCGGCCGACGCCTTCGCCGCCGGCTTCATCGGCAACTACAACCTGCTCGACGCCGAGCAGGCCGGCCGCCTGCTCGGCCGGCCCTTCACCGGGCAGGTGGCGATCCGCCCGGAATCCCTGCGCCTGAGCCTGGACGCGGGCGACGGCATCGCCGCCCAAGTGCTGTCCCACAGCCTGCTGGGCAACGTCATCCGTTACCGGGTGCGGGCCAACGGCGTCGAACTCACGGTGGACGTGCTCAACCGCAGCGCGGAACGTCTCTATCCGGCCGGCAGCCAACTGGCGCTGGCGATCGATCATGAAAGCATCCGGGAGGTGGCCTGATGGCCCTGGTGATCTTCGACCTTGACGAAACCCTCATCGACGGCGACTGCGCCAGCCTGTGGAGCCGGCGCATGGCCGAGCTGGGCTGGGTCGACGGCGAATCCTTCATCCGCCGCGACACCGAACTGATGGCGCGCTACGCCCTGGGCGAGCTGTCGATGGAGGCCTACATGGCCTTCAGCCTGGAGCCCATGGCCGGGCGCAGCGTCGAGGAAGTGGAGCGGGAGGTGGAGGCCTACGTCGAGGACGTCATCGAACCGCTGATCTACAACGACGCCTGCCGCACCCTGGCGCGCCACCGCGCCGCCGGCGACAGCCCGCTGGTGATCTCCGCCTCCGGCGTGCACCTGGTGCAGCCGATCGCCGAGCGCATCGGCATCCAGGACGTGCTGGCCATCGACCTGGAGGTAGTGAACGGCCACTACACCGGCCGCACCCAGGGCGTGCTGACCTACCGCGACGGCAAGATCATCCGCCTGCTCGACTGGCTGGGCGGCGACGAAGACCCGCTGGCCGCCGCGCACTTCTATTCCGACTCGCGCAACGACCTGCCGCTGCTGCGCCGCGTCGGCAACCCGCACACGGTCAACCCCGACCCGGTGCTGCGCGCCGAGGCGGAAAAGCACGGCTGGGAAATCCTCGCCTGGCGCTGAGTCCACCAGGAAACGCCATTCCCCTGTAGGAGCGCGCCCTGCGCGCGAAATCGCGGGCAGGGCCCGCTACCCACCGGCAAACACGACGCCGCGTAGGATGGTGTTGAGCGAAGCGATACCCATCACCGATGGCCGCATGGGTTTCGCCAAGGCTCAACCCATCCTACGAAGAGCGCCTCGGCGCAGCCGGCAAGACAGTTGCGCCTACAGATTCAGGGCAAACACCGTGCGGAACAGCCCGTCAGGCCAGGCTTTCGTCGATCAGCAGCACCACCTTGCCCTGCACCTGGTTGCTGGCCAGGGCCTCGAAGGCCTGCTCAGCATCCTTGGCGGCGAACTGGCGTTCCAGCCGCGGCTGCAGCTGGCCGCTGGCGAACAGCGGCCAGACGCGGGTGCCCAGCTCGGCGATCAGTTGTGCCTTGAAGTCGGCGTCGCGGCTGCGCAGCGTCGAGCCGGTCAGCTGGATGCGCTTGCCCAGCAGCAGCGCCAGGTCCAGCTCGGCCTTGCGTCCGCCCATCAGGCCGATGACCACCCAGCGGCCGTCCTGGCGCAGCACCTGCAGGTTGAGCGCCGCGTAGTTGGCGCCCACCGGATCGAGGATCACGTCGAAGGGTGCGAAATCGCGCAGCGATTCCAGCCCCTCGCCGCGCAGAACGCCGCCCTCGGCGCCCAAGGCCTCGCAGTAGGCCAGGCGGTCGGCGGAACCGACGCTGACCCAGCAGGGGCTGCCGAAGGCCTTGCACAGCTGGATGGCGGCCGAGCCCACGCCGCTGGCGCCGGCGTGCAGCAGGACCTTCTCGCCCGGCTGCAGGCCAGCCAGCTGGAACAGGTTGAGCCAGGCCGTGGCGTACACCTCCGGCAATCCCGCCGCCTCGGCCAGCGACAGGCCGGTGGGCACCGGCAGCACGTGGCGGGCGTCGACCACCACTTCCTCGGCCATGCCGCCGCCGGCCAGCAGCGCGCAGACGCGGTCGCCCACCTGCCAGGTGGCGCCGGCGCCCACTTCGCTGATCACCCCGGCGCATTCCAGGCCGAGCACGTCGCTGGCCCCCGGCGGCGGCGGGTAGAGCCCGGCGCGCTGCAACAGGTCGGCGCGGTTGAGCCCGGCCGCGGCCACGCGGATGCGCACCTGCCCCGCCCCGCAGGTCGGCGCGGCGCGCTCGGCCCACTCCACCCGCCCTTCGATACCTTGCAATGCGTTCACGCTACCTCCATAGTGCTTGCACGGCCCGCACCACGTCGGTCGGGCCTTTCTCTTCGCTCGTCGCGCCAGAGCCCAATCTCGACAAGCTTGGAACCCGGCGACGCCAGATACGGCCTAATATGCGTCATAACTCCGCACCCAGTCGATTAAGCATGAAGCGATTTCTGCCCCGCACCGCCCTGCTGTTGGTCCTCGGCGCCAGCGCCCTGTCCGCGTTCGCCGCGCCCTCCGCCGGCCAGAACTCCTGGGACGGCCTGCAGCCGGACCGTGACCAGGTGATCGCCAGCCTCAACATCGTCGAGCTGCTCAAGCGCCATCACTACAGCAAGCCGCCGCTCAACGACGACCGTTCGGCGAAGATCTACGACGCCTACATCAAGGCCCTGGACCCGTCGCGGATGTACTTCACCGCCGGCGACATCGCCCAGTTCGCGCCCTGGCGCACCCAGTTCGACGACTTCCTCAAGAGCGGCGAGCTGGACCCCGGCTTCACCATCTACAAGCGTCACCTGGACCGCCTCAAGGAGCGCCTGGACTTCGCCCTGGCGATGCTCGGCAAGGGCGTCGACAAGATCGACTTCAAGGTCGACGAGAGCCTGACCATCGACCGCGAGAACGCGCCCTGGGCCAAGAACAGCTCCGAGCTCGACGACCTCTGGCGCAAGAAGGTCAAGGACGAGGTGCTGCGCCTGAAGATCGCCGGCAAGGACGACAAGGCCATCCAGGAACAGCTGACCAAGCGCTACAAGAACCAGCTGATGCGCCTGGAGCAGACGCGCAGCGAAGACATCTTCCAGGCCTACATCAACGCCTTCGCGCAGACCTACGACCCGCACACCCAGTACCTGTCGCCGGACAGCGCGGAAAACTTCGACATCAACATGAGCCTCTCCCTGGAGGGCATCGGCGCGGTGCTGCAGAGCGACAACGACTACGTCAAGGTCGTGCGCCTGGTGCCGGCGGGCCCGGCGGAGAAGAGCAAGCAGATCGCCACCTCGGACAAGATCATCGGCGTCGCCCAGGGCAAGGGCGAGATGGTCGACGTGGTCGGCTGGCGGCTGGACGAGGTGGTCAAGCTGATCCGCGGGCCGAAGGGCTCGCAGGTGCGCCTGGAAGTCATCCCGGCGAGCAACGCGCCGAACGACCAGACCAGCAAGATCGTCACCATCACCCGCGAGGCGGTGAAGCTCGAAGACCAGGCGGCGAAGAAGTCGGAAATCACCCTCGACCACGACGGCCGCAACTACAAGCTCGGCGTGATCGACGTGCCGGCCTTCTACCTGGACTTCAAGGCCTACCGCGCCGGCGACCCGAACTACAAGAGCACCACGCGCGACGTGAAGAAGCTCATCGGCGAGCTGCAGAAGGACAAGGTCGACGGCATCGTCATCGACCTGCGCAACAACGGCGGCGGCTCCCTGCAGGAAGCCACCGAGCTGACCGGCCTGTTCATCGACCAGGGCCCGACCGTGCTGGTGCGCAACAGCGACGGCCGCGTCGACGTGCTCAACGATGACGAGGGCAAGGCCTTCTACACCGGGCCGATGACCGTGCTGGTCAACCGCCTGTCCGCTTCGGCCTCGGAAATCTTCGCCGGCGCCATGCAGGACTACCACCGCGCGCTCATCGTCGGCGGCCAGACCTTCGGCAAGGGCACCGTGCAGACCATCCAGCCGCTCAACCACGGCGAGCTGAAGCTGACCCTGGCCAAGTTCTACCGCGTCTCCGGGCAGAGCACCCAGCACCAGGGCGTGATCCCGGACATCGCCTACCCGTCCATCGTCGACGACAAGGAAATCGGCGAGAGCGCCCTGCCCGACTCCATGCCCTGGGACACCATCCGCCCGGTGCTGTCGGCGCAGAGCGACCCCTTCAAGCCATTCCTCGACCAGCTGAAGACCCAGCACGACGCGCGCACCGCGAACAATGCCGACTTCGTCTACGCCCGCCAGCGCCTGGCCCTGGCCCAGGAACTGATGAAGGAGAAGACCGTCAGCCTGAACGAGGCCAAGCGCCGCGCCCAGCAGAGCAGCATCGAGGGCCGCCAGTTGGCCATGGAGAACGCACTGCGCAAATCCAAGGGCCAGGAGCCGCTGAAGGAACTCAAGCAGGAAGACGACAACGCCCTGCCGGACGACGACAAGACCAAGCCGCAGGACGACGCCTACCTCACCGAGTCCGGGCACATCCTGCTGGACTACCTGACGCTCAGCTCGGCGCTGGCCAAGCACTGAAAGAGCGGAGTCGTCACGAAACAGTCATGACTCAGTAGTGAAATGCGCAAGGGCCGGGAGACCGGCCCTTCGTCTTTTCACCCACAGAGAACCGTCATGACCGTCACCGAGCAGTTGAGCGCGCTGGCCCAGATCATCGCTCACGGCGACCTGCATTGTCTGTTCCAACCCATAGTGTCGCTCTCCGAACGGCGCCTGGTAGGCTACGAGGCCCTCACCCGCGGCCCCTCCAACAGCCCGCTGCACTCCCCCCTCACCCTGTTCAGCACCGCGCGCCACGCCGGCCGCCTGAGCGAGCTGGACGTGCTCTGCCGGCGCCGCGCCTGCCAGCGCTTCCACGAGCTGGGGCTGGGCGGCAAGCTGTTCCTCAACGTCGCCCCCGAGTCGCTGCTGGACCCCAACCACCAGCCCGGCCGCACCCTGCAGTTGCTGCAGACCCTCGGCATAGCGCCGGGCGACGTGGTCATCGAGCTGACCGAGCAGGCGCCCATCGAGGACTTCGGCCTGCTCGACACCGCCCTGCACCACTACCGCGCCATGGGCTTCTGCATCGCCCTGGACGACCTAGGCGCCGGCTACTCCAGCCTGCGCCTGTGGTCGGAGCTGCGCCCGGACTACGTGAAGATCGACCGCCACTTCATCGACGGCATCCACCAGGACGGCGTCAAGCGCGAGTTCGTCGGCTCCATCCTGAAGATGGCCCACGCCTCCCGCGCCCAGGTGATAGCCGAGGGGATCGAATTGCCGGAGGAACTGGCGGTGCTCTCGGAGATGGGCGTCGACCTGGTCCAGGGCTACCTGATCGGCCGCCCGCAGGAACAGCCGGTGCGCGAGGTCCGCGGGCTGCTGCCGGACCTCGACCGCACGGACGCCCTGCACGGCGAGGAACAGGCCGACCTGCGCCCGCTGTTGCTGGAACAGCCGGCGGTGGGCCGCGACACGCCGATCGCCGAAGTGCTGGAAGCGTTCCGCGCCCAGGCCAACCTGAACGCCCTGGCGGTGCTCGACGAGCACCAGCAGCCGGTGGGCATCGTCCACCGCCACGCGCTCTCCGATGCCCTGCTCAAGCCCTTCGGCACCGAGCTGTACGCGCGCAAGCCGATCAGCCGGCTGATGAGCGAGGACTTTCTCGCGGTGGAGCGCAGCCAGTCGCTGCAGCAGGTCAGCCGCCTGCTCACCAGCCGCGCGCGGCAGCGCATCGAGGAAGACTTCATCATCACCCAGGGCGGCCGCTACCTCGGCCTGGGCCGGGTGATCGACGTGCTCAAGCTGATCACCGAACTGAAGATCCGCCAGGCACGCTACGCCAACCCGCTGACCCTGCTGCCGGGCAACGTGCCCATCCAGCAGTGCCTGGGGCGCCTGCTGCAGCAGGAACGCGAGGCGGCGGTGTGCTACGTCGACATCGACAGCTTCAAGCCCTTCAACGACCTCTACGGCTACGCCCGCGGCGACGAAGTGCTGCTGTGCCTGGCGCAATGCCTGAGCGACCGGGTGGACCCCGGCTGCGACTTCGTCGGCCACATCGGCGGCGACGACTTCATGCTGGTGTTCACCTCCGGGGACTGGCGCAACCGCCTCAACCAGTTGCTGGAGGACTTCCAGGGCCAGTGCCGGCGCTTCTACAACCAGGAGCACCTGCAGGCCGGCTGCTTCGTCGCCTACAACCGCCGCGGCCAGCGCCAGGAGTTCCCGCTGCTGTCGCTATCGATCGGCGTGGTGCACCTCAAGCCCGGCGCCGGCGAACGCCTGGACGCGGCGCAACTGGCGAGCATCGCCTCCGAGGCCAAGCGCCACGCCAAGGAAATCCCCGGCTACAGCCGGCACGTCATCACCCTGGAATAGGCGGCGCTCAAAGCCCCAGTTGCGCCGCCAGGGCCTGGTAGCGCGCGGCCTGCTCGGCATCGGTCGCCAATCCGGGCGCCCCGTCGCGATAGAGCTCGGCCAGGCGCCGCGCGGCCAGCGGGTGACCAGCCTCGGCGGCCTGGGCCCAATGACGCGCCGCGGCGGCGCCGTCCGGCTGCCGCTGCGCGCTGCCCTGCAGGGCCTGCACGCCCAACTGATAGGCAGCCTTGGCATCCCCACCGGCAGCCGCCAGGGCGAGCAGGCGCAGGCCCTCCTCACGGGCGCCGAAACCCTGGCCGCGGAACAGCAGCAGGTGGCCGTAGAAGCTCTGCGCAGCCACGTCGCCGAGGTTGGCCATGCGCGAGAACTGCCCCTGCATCCACTGCCAGGCGCGCGGCTGGCGGACCAGCCAGGGCCAGCCCATCAGACGTCGCGCCACGGCGTAGGACAGGCGGGCGCGCAGGCGCCAGACGAACTCGCGGCTCACGGCTCTTCCGGATAGTCGAATTCGAACACCCGCACCACCTCGGCGGCATGCCAGCCCGCCGCCGCCGGGCCGTCAGAAGCGCCGGAGAAGCGCCCCAGGCGCTCCACGCACTCGAAGAACCCGGTGCGCGGCAGGCGGCTGGCGCCCTGGCTGATCACCAGCGAACTACGCAGCGGCCGGCCGGCGCGGGCATCGAGCTGCGCCAGGTGTTCCAGGGCCGCGGTCAGGGTGGTCATCGCCGGGGTCGGCAGTTGCAGGCGCTCGATCAGTGCCCGGTAGGTCAACAGGTGGCGCTGGCGGCGCGCGTCTTCCAGCTCGTCCAGCAAGCCCTGCCAGTGCTTGCGGCTGATATGCACGCTCAAGATGCCGACTCCGACTTCGCTCCCAGTGCGCGACGCAGGCCGTGCTCGATGGCTTCGCTGACCTCGCGCTCGCCGCTTTCGATCATCCCCAGGTAGGACGGGCTGATCCCCACCTCGCGGGCCACGCTCTCCAGGGACAGGCCACGCGCCTCGCGCAACTCGCGCCAGGAGGCGGTCGGCGCCGCCGCCGTGACGACGGCTGCCGCTGGCGGGGCGGCGCGGGCGCCGGCAGCGGCCAGCAGCGCCTGGTAGTCGGCCCAGGGAAGCACGGCGTACTCCGCTTCGCCGTCTCGTGTGATCACTTGCACATTCATCGACAACACTCCTTGCATGCCGGCATTTCAACGGGCAATGACGGCAACCACTGGCGCCTGCCCGGCATTCCGACCCTTCACAGTATCGCCCATGAAACGCCGCTCGGCCTCATCGGGCGCATCATCGCGCACGGCATCGCAACGCCGCGCACGGTTCGCGTGGACGGCAACTCAGCCGCGCGCCGGCCGCTCCGGCCCCGGCAGCAGCGCCAGGGACTGGCGCGTCTCGCGGCTCTGCGCGTCGCGCCAGAGCTTGAAGGCATCCAGCTCGGCCTGCCAGTGGCGCACCACCCAGGCCAGCACCGCCAGGTCGTCCAGCAGGCCCACGCCGGGCAGCCAGTCGGGAATCATGTCCAGCGGCGAGAGGAAATACAGCAGCGCCGCCACCACGGCCAGCAGCGCCCTGGGGTTGAGCTGGCGATACTGCCCGCGCACGGTGGCCAGGGCGAGTTCCTGCAGCAGGCGCAGGTCGGCCTTGACCAGCTTCAGGCGCGCGCTCTTGCGCGCCACGGCGAACAGCAGCGCCGGTACCCGGCCCCGGGCGAGAAAGCGTTCGGCCAGGGCCAGATAACGGTCGAAACCGGCGGGTTTCTTCATCGGGCACCTCGTCCCGGCGCTGTCGCCGGGGGACGTTTGGGTTATCCACCTTTCCTGTGGATAACTCTGTTGAAAGTATCCGGTCTCCACGCCGGAAAGCCCGTCGCCAGCGGCCTACAGACAGATCGGCGATTTTTTGTTCAGCTCGGGAAACCTTATAAAAATCATACAGTTGCGGCTATTCGATATCACCCTTCGCTGTCAAGCACCGGCCGTAACCACGGCTGCGACATATATGTGCATAAGGGTAACATCCCGCACCAGACTACGCCCTTTCCGACCGGCTGGTCAGCCGCGGAGCAGCGCCATCTTCCTGCAGAAACAGGAACGCCCCGCACGGGCGGGGCGTCCTCTTGGTACGAATGTACTCAGTTCTGCGCCGGGGCTTGCGGCTGCTCGCCGCCGGCCTGGTTGGCATCCTTGATGCCCAGCAGTTCCAGGTCGAACACCAGCACCGAGTTGGCCGGGATGGTCGGGCTCGGGCTCTGCGAGCCGTAGGCCAGTTCGCTGGGGATGAACAGCTTGATCTTCTCGCCCACGTGCATCAGCTGCAGGGCTTCGACCCAGCCCGGGATCACGCCGTTGACCGGCAGGTCGATGGGGCTGCCGCGCTGGATGGAGCTGTCGAACACGGTGCCGTCGGTCAGCTTGCCCTCGTAGTGCACGGTGACCACGTCGGTGGCCTTGGGCTGCGGGCCGTCGGCCTTCTTCACCACTTCGTACTGCAGGCCGGACTTGGTGGTGACCACGCCTTCGCGCTTGCCGTTGTCCTCGAGGAACTTCTTGCCGGCCTTGAGGGTTTCCTCGCTCAGCTTGGCCATGCGCTCCTCGGAACGCTTCTGCAGGTCGGTGAACGCCTGGGTCAGCTCTTCATCGGTGACGCGCTGCGGCTTCTTGCCGATGGCATCTTCGATGCCCTGGGCGACGGCCTTGGAGTCCAGATCGTTCATGCCTTCCTGGGCCAGGCTCTTGCCCATGTTCAGGCCGATGCCGTAGGAGGCCTTCTGCGCCGACGTCTTGAGCTCCACATTGGCAGCCTGCTGATCGCAGCCCGCGAGAACCAGGCCGACCAGTGCGATCGCTGCCGCCAACCGATGTTGTTTCATGCTGATTCCTTGTCTGATTGCCATGCTGGCATTTCGATGAAACCGCGAGCTTATCAGGGCGCCGCGGCCAATGGCTATGGGCAATAGGAACCACTGCCGGGGGATAAGTTCCCACGGCAAACTTATAGAAAAATTAACGGGATAGGCGTTGCGAACGGCGTCGCACGCGGGCCTTTTCCGGAGCCGGAAAAGACAAAGCCCCCAGGCATTTCTGCCTGAGGGCTTGGAATATGGCGCAGCGGACGGGACTCGAACCCGCGACCCCCGGCGTGACAGGCCGGTATTCTAACCGACTGAACTACCGCTGCGTCGGACCTCGAGTTTGGTGGGTGATGACGGGATCGAACCGCCGACCCTCTGCTTGTAAGGCAGATGCTCTCCCAGCTGAGCTAATCACCCTTCACTCTCGAAGTGGGGCGCATTCTACGGAGGCATTCGCACCCTGGCAAGCCCCCGCGTGAAAAATTTTTTCTGCCGTTCCAAAGGCTTAGGAAAACGCCGGCGAAACGCCATGGGCTTGGCCTGGACCGCCGCTGTGGGAATAATGCAGTCCTTTGTGTCCGGGAGTTTGACCCTCATGTGGTTCCGTAACCTGCTCGTCTACCGCCTCACCCAGGATCTGCAGATCGATGCCGATGCCCTCGAGAAAGCCCTGGCCAGCAAGCCGGCGCGCCCCTGCGCCAGCCAGGAACTGACCACCTACGGCTTCACCGCGCCCTTCGGCAAGGGCCCCGACGCGCCCCTGGCCCACGTCAGCCAGGGCTTCTACCTGATCAGCGCGCGCAAGGAGGAACGCATCCTCCCCGGCAGCGTGGTGCGCGACGCGCTGAAGGACAAGGTGGACGAGATCGAGACCGCGCAGATGCGCAAGGTCTACAAGAAGGAACGCGACCAGCTCAAGGACGAGATCGTCCAGAGCCTGCTGCCGCGCGCCTTCATCCGCCGCTCCTCGACCTTCGCCGCGATCGCCCCGGAGCTGGGCCTGATCCTGGTCGATACCGCCAGCGCGAAGAAGGCCGAGGACCTGCTCTCCACCCTGCGCGAGGCCCTCGGCTCGCTGCCGGTGCGCCCGCTCAGCATCAAGGTCGCGCCCAGCGCCACCCTCACCGACTGGGTGAAGACCCAGGAGGCCGCCGGCGACTTCTTCGTGCTCGACGAGTGCGAACTGCGCGACACCCACGAGGACGGCGGCGTGGTGCGCTGCAAGCGCCAGGACCTGACCAGCGACGAGATCCAGCTGCACCTGTCCTCCGGCAAGCTGGTCACCCAGCTGGCGCTGGCCTGGTCGGACAAGCTCAGCTTCGTGCTCGACGACAAGCTGGCGATCAAGCGCCTGCGCTTCGAGGAACTGCTGCAGGAGCAGGCCGAGAAGGACGGCGGCGACGACGCCCTCGGCCAGCTCGACGCCAGCTTCATCCTGATGATGCTGACCTTCGGCCAGTTCCTGCCGGCGCTGTTCGAAGCGCTCGGTGGCGAGGAAATCCCACAGGGCATTTAAGCCCATCCCGGCCGGCGCCCTATATGGCGCCGGCCCGACAATAACGACAAGGATCACCGTCCATGCGCGCCATCGCCTTGCTGAGCCGCTTCGTCGGCAACACCTTCGCCCTCTGGGTACTGCTGTTCGCCGTGCTGGCCTTCCTCGCGCCGCAGTGGTTCCGCCCGCTGGCGCCGGCGATAGTGCCGATGCTCGGCATCGTCATGTTCGGCATGGGCCTGACGCTGAAGCTGGAAGACTTCGCCGAAGTGGCGCGGCACCCCTGGCGCGTGTGCCTGGGCGTGGTCGCCCACTTCGTCATCATGCCCGGCGTGGCCTGGCTGCTGTGCCAGTTGCTGCACCTGCCGCCGGAGATCGCCGTGGGCGTGATCCTGGTCGGCTGCTGCCCCAGCGGCACCGCCTCCAACGTCATGACCTGGCTCGCCCGCGGCGACCTGGCGCTGTCGGTGGCCATCGCCGCGGTGACCACCCTGCTCGCCCCGCTGCTGACGCCGGCGCTGATCTGGCTGCTGGCCTCGGCCTGGCTGCCGGTGTCCTTCGCCGAGCTGTTCTGGTCGATCCTGCAGGTGGTGCTGCTGCCCATCGCCCTCGGCGTGGTCGCCCAGCGCCTGTTCGGCGCGCGGGTGGGCAAGGTGGTGGAGGTGCTGCCGCTGGTCTCGGTGGTGTGCATCGTGGTGATAGTCGCGGCGGTGGTGGCAGCCAGCCAGGCGAAGATCGCCGAGTCCGGCCTGCTGATCATGGCCGTGGTGATCCTGCACAACGGCTTCGGCTTCCTCCTCGGCTACCTCGCCGGGCGCGTCTTCGGCCTGCCCCTGGCGCAGCGCAAGTCGCTGGCCCTGGAAGTCGGCATGCAGAACTCCGGGCTTGGCGCGGCCCTGGCCAGCGCGCACTTCTCGCCGCTGGCGGCGGTGCCCAGCGCGTTGTTCAGCGTCTGGCACAACATCTCCGGGGCCACCCTGTCGAGCTGGTTCCGCCGCCTGACGGACAAGCCCGAACAGACCTCCTGAAACCTGCTGGCCCGGGCGGCGCCTGCACAGGTTGCCGTCCGGGCCAGATTGTGCAAAATACTGCACATCGTGAGGACGACCTCACCACCGCCTGGTGCACCGACGGGGACGGCCCTGCCATCGACTACCCTCGGAGGTCCCCATGTCCTGGTTCATCCTTTTCCTCGCCGGCCTGTTCGAAGTGGCCTGGGCCGTCGGTCTGAAATACACCGAAGGTTTCACCCGCCTGTGGCCCAGCGTGCTGACCGCGCTGGCCATGGCCGCCAGCATCGGCCTGCTGGGCCTGGCCATGAAACACCTGCCGCTGGGCACCGCCTACGCCATCTGGACCGGCATCGGCGCGCTGGGCACGGTGACCCTCGGCATCCTGCTGTTCGGCGAATCCGTCGCCCCGCTGCGCCTGCTCAGCATCGCGCTGATCCTCTGCGGCCTGGTCGGGCTGAAGTTAAGCCATTGAAATCGGCACGTCCGTCCTGTCGCTTTCCCGGAAAAGTCCCGGTATGCTGCGGCAACTGTGCTTGCCAGGATCGTCACGGCTGATGACCTGAAGGCGGCGACGCTCTTCGTTCGGCCCGGCCCACACCTTGCAACTCAGAACAGGCGGCGGTAACGCCGTGCAGCAAACCACAACGTTCAAGGTGTAACTCCATGTCGAATCGTCAGACCGGCACCGTCAAATGGTTCAACGATGCCAAGGGCTTTGGCTTCATCACCCAGGAAAACGGTGGCGACCTGTTCGTTCACTTCCGTTCCATCCAGGGCAATGGCTTCAAGTCGCTGCAGGAAGGCCAGAAGGTCTCCTTCATCGTTGTAGAAGGCCAGAAAGGCCTGCAGGCGGACGAAGTTCAGGTCATCTGAACCTCGCGCCCCTGTGAAAAAGCCCCGGCTCTGCCGGGGCTTTTTCGTTTCAGCGGGCGTTGCCGCGCAGGCCAGCCACCTGCGCCTGCAGGTATTGGCGCCCAGCCTCCTGCGGCGGCAGCGGCTGCCCCGCCACCAGGCGCACGCGCGACCAGAAGCGGCGGAAGAAGCCCTTGTCCGGGTCGCGGCTGAAGAAGCTGCCCCACAGGCCCTGCAGCGCCATGGGGATCACCGGCACCGGGGTTTCCTCGATGATCCGCTCCACCCCGCCGCGGAACTCGTTCATCTCGCCGTCGGCGGTCAGCTTGCCCTCGGGGAAGATGCACACCACCTCGCCGTCCTTCAGGTACTGCGCAACCCGGCGGAAGGCCTCCTCGTAGATGCGCTCGTCCTCGTGGCGCGCGGCGATGGGCACGGCGCCGGCGGTGCGGAAGATGAAGTTGAGCACCGGCAGGCGGAAGATCTTGTAGTACATCACGAAGCGCACCGGGCGGCGGATGGAGCCGGCGATGAGCAGCGCATCGACGAAGGACACGTGGTTGCACACCAGCACCACCGGGCCCTCGTCGGGGATGGCCTCGAGGTTCTGGTGGTCGACGCGGTACATGGAGTGGCTGAGCAGCCAGACCAGGAAGCGCATGGTGAACTCGGGCACGATCTTGAAGATGTACACGTTCACCGCGACGTTCATTAGCGACAGCACCAGGAACAGCTGCGGAATGCTCAGCTTGGCCACCGACAGCAGCAGGATCGAGACGACGGCGGCGACCACCATGAACAGCGCGTTGAGGATGTTGTTCGCGGCGATTACCCGGGCCCGCTTGTCCTCCTCGGTGCGCGCCTGGATCAGGGCGTACAGCGGCACTATGTAGAAGCCGCCGAAGACGCCGATGCCGAGGATGTCGCCGAGCACCGCCCAGCTCTGCGGGTGCTCCAGCACTTCCAGCCAGGTGAACGGCGCGGCGCCGACGGGGAAGCCGCCGCTGTGCCACCACAGCAGGATGCCGAACAGGCTCAGGCCAATGGAGCCGAAGGGCACCAGGCCGATCTCCACCTTCTTGCCCGAGAGCTTCTCGCAGAGCATCGAGCCCAGGGCGATGCCCACCGAGAACACGGTGAGGATCAGCGTCACCACGCTCTCGTCGCCGTGCAGCAGCTCCTTGGCGTAGGTGGGGATCTGCGTCAGGTAGACGGCGCCGAGGAACCAGAACCAGGAGTTGCCCACCAGCGAGCGCGACACCGCCGGGCGCTGGCCGAGGCCCAGGCGCAGGATGGCCCAGGACTGCTTGAAGATGTTCCAGTCCAGCTGCAGCTGCGGCAGCGCGGCGGCGGCGCGGGGAATGCCGCGGCTGACCAGGTAGCCGCAGACGGCCACCAGCACCACGGCGATGCCCACCGCCGGGGCGTAGGCCTGGCGCGACATCAGCACGCCGGCGCCGATGGTGCCGGCGAGGATGGCCAGGAAAGTGCCCATCTCCACCAGGGCGTTGCCGCCGACCAGCTCGTCGTCGCGCAGGTGCTGCGGCAGGATCGAGTACTTCACCGGGCCGAACAGCGCCGAGTGGGTGCCCATGGCGAACAGCGCGAGGAACAGCAGCGGCAGGCTGCCGAGCAGGAAGCCCGCGGCGCCGACCAGCATGATGACCACCTCGGCCAGCTTCAGGGCGCGCATCAGCGCGTCCTTGTTGAACTTCTCACCGAACTGCCCGCCCAGGGCGGAGAACAGGAAGAACGGCAGGATGAACAGCAGGGCGCAGAGGTTGACCAGCAGGTTGCGGTCACCGCCGATGCTCAGGTGGTAGAGGATCGCCAGGATCAGCGACTGCTTGAAGATGTTGTCGTTGAAGGCGCCGAACAGCTGGGTGATGAAGAACGGCAAAAAGCGCCGGGAGCCCAGCAGGGCGAATTGCGAGTGTTGGCTCATCGTCCGTGTGTACCTGGTCAGGCGACCCCGAAAGCGGGCCGGGAGGACGCCGCGGCGTCCATCGCAGATTTGACTGCAACTGCGATGCCTCTGGCCACATCCACGGGCAAAAATTCCGAATTGCCTCTCGCATGGCCGGACAGGCCGGGGCGAAATCGCGGACAGAGTGCGCTCGTTGTTTCCGACTGCACCAAGGTGCGCTTCGTAGGATGGGTTGAGCTTGCGAAACCCATGCGGTCATGGCGATGGGTATCGCTTCGCTCAACCCATCCTACGGGGCTGCCCCACCCACACCGGCCCCATGTAGGAGCGCGCCCTGCGCGCGAAATCGCGGGCAGGGCCCGCTCCTATGTATGGACTCACCCCCACCGTCAACCCGCTTTTGAACATGAAAACCCGACTGCATCTATGTATTAGGCCTGTTCGAGGAAGCCACGTCGGGCTTCTGGCCAACATTGGGTAAGCCCGCGGAATGCCGATTACAAAGAGGCCTCGAAGGCCGGTAGGAGCGTAGGCATCGATCCGCGACGGTCTGACCAGGGGTCAATGTTCTTCAGCAAGGGTTGGAGCGACTTGGCGCCCCGTTGGCGGGAACTCGTTGATCAGTGGCTCATTTCCATCTCCCGGCAAGCATTCGGCTTGCGCTGGTAGGTCTGTTCGCTGCACAGCAGCACCCAGGCGATACGCAGGTTGCGGTTGGCCAGTCGCACTGCCGCGCCCTTGCGCCCCAGACGTTGTAGCCAGCGCTGCAGGCGCCGATCGTCCGGGTGTTCGGAATCGGGCCGCAGTTGCTTCAACACCGCATGCGAGCCCACGACCATCAGGCTGCGCACATAGGCGTCGCCACGTTTGGTCATCTTGCCCAGCCGCACCTTCTGCCCGCTGCTGTGCTGGTCGGGCACGATACCGAAGTAGGCAGCGAACTGACGCGCATTGGCGAAACGTTCCGGCTCGACCTGTTTGGCCAGCAAAGCCGTGGCCGTGATCGGACCGATACCACGTACCGTCATCAGCCGTTTGGCTGTCGGGTCGGCGGCGGCACAGGCTTCCAGACGCCCGGTCAGCGCGGCGATACGCTCGCCCAGCCGTTTCCATTCGTTCAGCATCTCGTCGATCAGCTCGCGCAGCAGCGCCGGCAACGGCTGGCTGGCGTCCTCCAGCACCCGGGTGACACCTTGCTTCAAGCCCACATCCCCCTGCGCCAGGGCGATACCCTGCTCCAGCAGCAGCCCGCGGATCTGATTACCCATGGCGGTGCGCCGCCGCACATAGCCCCGCCGGACACGGTGCCAGGCCTGCATCGCCAGTGCCGCGACGCTCTTCACCGGTACCGACGCAATACTGCTATCCCGGCCCGCCCGCAGAATGGCGTGGGCATCATTGCGATCATTCTTCGCTCCGCTCCGGTGCTCGGCCACCCGCTGGGCCGGCAGGATACGCACCAGGTTGCCCTGCGCCTGCAGCAGCCGGGCCCAGGCTTGTGCTCCAGGACCGGTCTCCATCAGCACCGTCACGCCCTCCGGCAGCTTCTGCAGAAACACCTGAAACGCTTCACGCGACTTGATTCGCTGTTCGTACGCCAGTTGACCCAGGGCGTCTTCCCCCGCCACCTGGACCTTTTTCGCCAGATCCACGGCGACTGTCATGCACACCGATACATCGGTTGCAGACACCGGCTTATTCATCGTCGTATGCTTTTTCATGGACTCACCCTCACTGTCGGTGGCTTCTTAGACCGCCACCGTGGCGCCTTGACGCCTCGGTGAGGGTGAGTCCATCCAATTACAGATGGTCTCGGCGGGGGCTTATTCGCGAGCCCCGTAGGATGGGTTGAGCGAAGCGATACCCATCACCATGGCCCGATGGGTATCGCAAGCTCAACCCATCCTACGAAGAGCACCTCGGCGCGGCCTGCAAGATTCCTTGGTAAGGGCGCTTCCTGGAAAACGAAAAAGGGCGACCGAGGTCGCCCTTTTTCTTAGAGGAATCAGGACTTAGCCCTGATTCTCCATTTGCGCACGAATCAGATCACCAATGGTGGTCGGACCGGTGTTTTCTACTTCTTGCTTGCTACGCAGCTCTTTCATCGCATCCTTCTCGTCATCGACGTCCTTGGACTTGATGGAGAGGCTGATGACGCGGCTCTTGCGGTCGATGCTGATGATCTTGGCTTCGACTTCTTCGCCTTCCTTCAGCACGTTGCGGGCGTCTTCGACGCGGTCGCGGCTGATTTCGGAAGCCTTCAGAACGCCTTCGATCTCGTCGCCCAGGCTGATGACGGCGCCTTTGGCGTCAACTTCCTTGACGATGCCGCGAACGATGCTGCCCTTCTCGTGCTGGCCGGCGTAGCTGGAGAACGGATCGTCTTCCAGTTGCTTGATGCCCAGGGAGATGCGCTCGCGCTCCGGATCGACGGAGAGGATGACGGTTTCCAGCTCGTCGCCCTTCTTGAAGCGACGCACGGCTTCTTCACCGGCTTCGTTCCAGGAGATGTCGGACAGGTGAACCAGACCGTCGATGCCGCCTTCCAGACCGATGAAGATACCGAAGTCGGTGATCGACTTGATGGTGCCGGAGATCTTGTCGCCCTTGTTGAAGCGGCCGGAGAAGTCTTCCCACGGGTTGGATTTGCACTGCTTGATGCCCAGGGAGATACGACGACGCTCTTCGTCGATGTCCAGAACCTGAACTTCCACTTCGTCGCCAACCTGAACGACTTTCGACGGGTGGATGTTCTTGTTGGTCCAGTCCATTTCGGAGACGTGCACCAGGCCTTCCACGCCCTCTTCCAGCTCGGCGAAGCAGCCGTAGTCGGTGAGGTTGGTGACGCGGGCCATGACGCGGGTGCCTTCCGGGTAACGAGCCTTGATGGCAACCCACGGGTCTTCGCCCAGTTGCTTCAGGCCCAGGGATACGCGGTTGCGCTCGCGGTCGAACTTCAGAACCTTGACATCGATCTCGTCGCCGACGTTGACGATTTCCGACGGGTGCTTGATGCGCTTCCAAGCCATGTCGGTGATGTGCAGCAGGCCGTCTACGCCGCCCAGGTCCACGAATGCGCCGTAGTCGGTGAGGTTCTTGACGATACCCTTGACTTGCTGGCCTTCCTGCAGGGATTCCAGCAGGGCTTCGCGCTCGGCGCTGTTCTCGGCTTCCAGGACGCTACGACGGGAAACGACAACGTTGTTGCGCTTCTGGTCCAGCTTGATGACCTTGAACTCGAGCTCTTTGCCTTCCAGGTGAGTGGTATCACGCACCGGACGGACATCGACCAGGGAACCCGGCAGGAACGCGCGGATGCCGCTGACGTCGACGGTGAAGCCGCCCTTGACCTTGCCGTTGATTACGCCCTTGACCACTTCATCAGCGTTGAAGGCAGCTTCCAGAACCAGCCAGGATTCGGCACGCTTGGCTTTCTCGCGGGACAGCTTGGTTTCACCGAAGCCATCTTCAACCGCGTCCAGCGCAACGTGGACTTCGTCACCCACCTTGATGGTCAGCTCGCCCTGTTCGTTGTAGAACTGCTCGACCGGGATGACGCCCTCGGACTTCAGGCCGGCATGCACGGTGACCCAGTCACCGTCGATGTCGACCACGATGCCGGTGATGATGGCACCCGGCTGCATGTCGAGGGATTTCAGACTTTCTTCAAAGAGTTCTGCGAAGCTTTCGCTCATGTTTATACCTGTAGTCAAAGGCCTGTAGGCCCGGCTCCGCGCCACCAGCGAACGCGGTCAAGTGATGAAAAAGAAGCCAGCAGGATCGAGACTGGTATCCTGCCGGCCCCTGGCCGCGCCAGGCCGAAGCCGGGCACTCCACATTCAATTTTTACGGGTTGCTCCGCCAACTATGGACGAAAGCCTCCCAATACAAGGTCTGGAATGTTAGCAATCGCTGTCACAGGCGTCAAATGCCGGCAGACTCGCGAGCAGCCTGCTCATGCAGACCTCATGCTTGCGGCTGCAGCGCCCAGGGAGACACCTTCGAAAAGAGCGGAGAGAGACAGCCCGCCTCTCCCCGCCCCAGAGCAGATCAATTGCGATTGTTGCCTGCATTGTGCCCAACGGTGGTGGAAGGACCATCACCATTGAAATTGCCCTGGGTAGTCGCAGTCATGTTCACCAAAGTGCCATTCGCCATCCGCAGCAGGCCCAAAGCCTCACAAGACGGGAAATCGCCCTCCAGGACCAACCGTGCTCGACCATTCGCACCGTTCCAGTTTGCGCCATCCACACCAAAAGCCGAGGCTACCTGCCGAACGGTGTAGATACCCGTCTCATGCGCACGCAGCATCGTTTTTCCGCTCTGGTCGACAAGGGACGCACTGCCTTTCGCGGGGTAGCGCTTTCCATTCTCATCATATAGAACGCCACGCACCCCTCCAGAACGACCATCGTTACTGGTATTCGTCAAACGAATATAAAAGATATCGGAGTTGCTCGAGTTTGGAAGGTTGAACAGGCTTGCAACGCAGCTGTTTCTCCAGAAATGATCGAGTTTGCCGCCAGGGAGCACCCGATCGACATAATTGTAATTGGTGAAATTCACGATCAAGTTTCCGACGGCAAAATTCTGCTGAGCGGCCATCGGCGTTACGCCATCGGCAACCGCGCAAATGTTGTAAACCTTGTTCGCATCATTATTCGACAACCCGAACCACAGCTGGGTTACACCGTCGGCCTCAGGCTTTCCAACGAGCTCCTTCCCCTGCCATACATGCGCAGCTCCAGCAACGCCTTCTTTATATTCTCGGCAACTGGATGTCGTCAGAGCAACCGACTTGATACCAGAGAAGTTACCAGCGATGTAAGTGGAAAGCTGATCGCTGGTTTCGATGAAGAACCGCCTTTCCCCTTCCCTCCAAGCGTTCAGTACGTCCTGATTCACTCCCAAGCGCACGCTACCCAAGCGAGCATAGCTATCGCCATAGTTGGAGTTATCACGCACTTCCGGATTCGCGGAGGCAGAGGTATCAAACTTCCTATCAGAGCCATTCAAGGGATACAGAACCCTGTTCTGACCGTATTTATTGACGTTCAATACATCCCAATATACCGCAGGCAAGGAAGTGAATATCATCAAGGGCTGAGTCGAATCGTTATTCTGCGCACTCCCGGCATTGGGGCCGACAGTCGTATCCAGCAGGGCGGACAGCGTCACATGGAACGGCCGATCATCCGACAACTCACCTCCTGCTATGCCGATATCGGACTGCCCCAGGAAAGTCGAATCCCCCCGCAATGCGTTGCTCAGATCATTGACCGAAGTAGACTGCCGGCTGGAAGTATTAGGCGTTCGAAAATTGAAACGAACGATCGAACTCTCGGCGCTCCCCTTTGCGAGCTCCAGGGCACCAAGCTCATCCAGCGTCAGGCTCAGCGTGCTGGTCCCCACGCTACCCTCGACAACGAAGCCCTTGCCGGGAGCAAGGGTACCTATTTGAATCTGGTTTGCAGTCACGCCGTTGGCAAAACGTCCGCTCGACTGGTCCAGGGACACACGGATCGCGTGCCCAGCCCTGATGTGCTTTGCCTTGGCCGCATCCAACTGGTATTCAACGTCAGGAAGAACCAGTTCGACTCGTTCGGCATTCCTGCCGAATACTTCCTGGGCTATGGTCATGTTGGCAGCTCGGCTGGTATAGCCGGCGCCGCTCCCTAGGCTTGCTCCGGATTTGTAGTTGTCCTGCCCCGGAGCATACTGATCGACTACGCCCGGAGAGTTCTTGATGACACCTTCCCCGCCCTGCCCACTTGCAATACTGATAACCCCTGCGTTGGCTCCACCTGCGAAAACCATGGAAGCAATAGCCGCACTCAGAATTGTCTTTCTCATCTCAATCTCCATTTGTATTTGACTCACTCCATTCAGTCGAACACTGGCAATAGACCGAACTCCGATTTTCTCCGAGCAAAACTTTTCACCCGGAACAAATCAAGCCGGCTCCATAATCACTACCAGAATAGGGACTCAGCCTCAGCGGCACCGTCCCAAGAACTGAATATGAAACGACAGACTAACCTGGCATTCCATGAGTGGATATTCCCGTCCCTGATGAGTAATTTGCAACGCCATGAACCTAACAATTCCCTCAAATAAGACCGCATAAGCAAATTTGAAAAAACAGGAAATCTCCTACTAAACATCAACTTTATTTCAGACTGAAACCAGAAATATAAAAATCGATTCTTACACGCTGCGACACTCGGCTAGCGACCTGTCACAGTTGATTGCGGGTTCGATCATCCGCCGAAGCTTCTCGGTGATCTCCCTGGTGTCTTCCGCGCCGTCGATGATGTAGGGCTGGATCAGCATCACCACCTCGTCCTTGGACTTGGTCCGGGACTGCTTGCCGAACAGATAGCCTAAGACCGGCAGATCCTTCAGCCACGGTACGCCGGCATTGCTGTCCACATGGCTCTCGTTGATCAACCCGCCCATGAAGATGGAGCCGCCGCTTTGCAGCGTCAGCGAGGTCTCCAGCGACGTGCGCTTGATCGGTGGAGAGGAAACATCGCCTCCATCGCTCCCGGTAGAGGCCCCGCCGCCACCATCGCTGACTTCCTGGCTGACCGTCAGGTCGACCCGGTTGTTCGAGTAGACGACCGGAGAAACATTGAGGATGACGCCGGTGGAGCGATAGGAGATCGATTGCAGCAGGTTGGAGTTTCCACCGGTGTTGCTGCCATCGGTTTGCCGGCCGGTCACGATCGGAATGTCGGTGCCGACATTGATGTTGGCCTGCTCGCCACTTTTCACCAGGATCCGAGGGGTGGCCAGGATTCGCGTACGAGAGTCGTTGGCCAGAGCCGTCAATGTCGCTTTCGTCCCCCCGGCGGTGTTGATCATGTATTTGAAGCCGGACTCCCCTCCGGAGATATCCCGTGCGAACCTGGGGTCAACATTCGCCACCCCACTCAGGAACGACCAGTTCGCCCCCATGGCCTGGTTGTCGCCCAGGGTGACGCTGGCAACCGTCACCTCGATCAACACCTGGCGCGCCGGCTTGTCCAACTGCCGCAGCAGTGGCTGCATTTGCTGCCAGACCCTGGCCGGGCCACGGAACAGGATGGCGTTGCGATTCTCGTCCTCGACGATGGTGCCGCTGCCCGATACACCAGCCGCCAGGCTGTCCATCAGGCTACTGTTGTTGCCCGAGAGCAGAGCCTGGGCGCCGGCCAGGCGCACGAGCGGGGCGACGCCGGATCGTCCGGCCCCCATGTCACCGTCGCCCCGCCCCATCGCCAGGCGCGAAGACGGGGCATTGTTGCCAGCGGCGGCCGCGGCCCGGCTCGAAGCGCTATTGCCCAGGCCAGGCGTCAGCCCATAGGCTCCCCCCGCCCCCAGGCCGGAAACCAGCGACCGCAGGGAACGGGCGACCTCCTGGGCCCGGGTATTACGCACCTCATAAAAGAACAGCCCCTCGCTTTCCGCTCCGGCGCCAGCGGAATCCACAGCGCTGGCCAGCGGCACCCGGTCCACCTGTCCGGCCCAGTCACGCGCCAGGTCCAGCAGCGAGCGCCGGCTGGAAAACACGATCAGGCCATTGGAGTTTTCCAGCGGCACCAGTACGACGCTCCCGGAAGCTTCGCCGATGCTGACGCTGTAACCCTGGGCCTCGAGCAATGTCTTCAGTTGCTTGGCCATCTCTGCCGAGGTGATGAATGCCGGGTCGATGCGCAGACTGTACTGGCCCCGCATGAATGGTTGATCGAGCAGCCTCACGGCCTGCGCCGCCTGGCTGACGATGGAGGCCATGCCCTTGAGCATCAGACCACCACGCGGATTGTCCGCGCTGGCCGACAGTCCGGATTTGTCGTAGGCACTGTTCAACCAGGGGATCACGTCCTTCGGGTCAACGTTGTGCAGCGGCACGAACTGGAAGACCGGTCGGTAGGCTATAGGCACGTCCGGCCGAGCCTCGCCGCTGATGAGGATCGGCGGTTCCTCGGGACTCAGGCCGACCTGCTTGACCTGGAAGCGCAGGATGCCGCCCTGCTTGACGATCTCGACGCCGTAATTGGCCATGACCTGCGAGGCGATGTCGTAGACGGTCTGCCGGGTCTGCGCTTGCTCCAGGCGCAGGGTGACCCGGTCGTTGCGATTCTTCAGGTTGCCGTCGATCTCGAACGAAAGCCCCAGCAGGTTGCCGAAGACTTCGTTGATGAAGCCCGGCAGGGCGATATCCTCGACGTTTACCTGCAGATCGGCATTCTTGTCATCGAGCACCAGGCGATCGGCCTTGTCCACGCGCCCGCCGATGGGCCCAGCGGGTGGCGTCGGCGTCGCACTCACCAACGGCCCCATGGATTGCTGCGGTCGCTGCGAAGGCCCTTTGCCCCCTTCCTGCGGCAGGCTTTCTTCCGTGGCCTGACGCTGCTCCAGCAAGGGCGCGGGCAGTTGAAGCTGCGCCGTACTGCAACCTCCCAGCAGTCCCAGGCAGATCGCGAGCCACAGGGGATGCTGGGGAAAACCTGCAAGGGCGTCATTCGAGGGGGACATAGAGTTTCCTTTCAAAGTCCTGTGTTGCGCCATCCTCGGACAGCGAGAAACGAATGCCCTGCCCTGCGATCCGTTCGAGGCGTTCGCCTCCCGGTAGCTGGTCGCCCGGGGCATAGCGCAACAGCGGCGCGGCGGCATCCTTGGCGATCAGGGCGAAACGCTGTCCACCCTCGGCGACCACACCGCGAAACAGCCATTGGACCTTGACCCGGGCCACGCCCTGCTCGTCCACGCTGATGCGCGCCGAGCGTGCTTTCTCGGCCTCCTCCCTGGCGCTGCCCCACCAGGACATGCCAGCAATCTGCGCCGGAATGCTGGCATTACGGGAGACAGGCCGGACCTCCGGTAGCTGCCACTGCGCAGTCTCAGCCGGAGCCTCGGGTATGGCTGCCCGTGGTTGCCAGAGCAGCGCCAGCAGGACGCCGCCGGCAAGCGCCGCCCAGGCCAATCGGAAGGGGAAGAAGGAAGTCATAGGAAACCGATGAATCGATACCGCTAGGGAAAGGTGCATTCGAAACAAGTTGAAGGCGGGATTCTGTCATTACAGAAATGCTGCCTTTGCCGCTTTCCATGAAGGAAGTTTCCCAACCTGGGACTGCGAACGATCGACAGTGCCTGAATGGCCTGAATGTCCGTCCGAATCAGGGCGTTCCGCGCTCATCCGCTCAAGGGGGCGTTGCGTTCGGACGAAAATGGAAGGTGAGTTGCAGGTTCACCGACGGCGAGCCGCGGTCGTTCAACTCGAGGGCGTCGATGCTCACCCAGTGCTCCGCCGTTTCCAGCGCATGCAGCAGTTGGCCGAAACTCTTCGGCTCGAAACGTCCGCGCACTTGTGCCTGGACCCGGGCGCCGACGCCCTCCTTGTCGAAGTCCAGGGGCGGCAACACCGAGATGCGGGCCTCCTGCAGGCCACTCTGCTTGGTCTGGACATCCAGCCAGGCCTGCACATCGGCCCTGGCCAACGAGGGGTTCTGCGCCTGCCACAAACGCATGCGCAATGCGCTGCGCACGTCTTCCGCCTGGACGGCGCGGTCCGGCCAGTGCTCCTGGGCGGCCAGCGCGCGCATCTGCGCCAGGCGCCTGGCCGACTCCTCGAACGCCTGACGGCGGGCTTCGCGCCAGTCGTTGCCCAGCAACAGCAGATGCACGACCAGCAGCGCCAGGATCATCCATCCCGCCAGGCGCAGGCGGGGCTGTTCCCGCCACTGCTCGCGCAGCCGGGACCAGTGGGGCAGCACCTCTTGTAATCGAGCGTCCATCTATTCCCCCTGTCGAATGTTCATGGCCAGTTGCAGGCCATCGCCCCTGGGCGAGGGTTCGACCCGGACATCCTGGAACCTGCCGCCCTCCTGCAGCCGCTGGACGAAGAACCGCGGGTCCGCGCGACTGCTCTGGATGAGCAGTTCCAGCGCGTTTTCCCGGAAGCGCCAGCTCAGCAGGCGGCTATCCTCCGGCAGCAGCCCCGCCACGGTGCGCAGCAGTTCGACCTGCGAAGGTGCATCCTGCAAGCGCAGCAGAGCCTGGATTTCGCTCTCGGCCTGCATGGCCCGAGTACGTGCCGCCAGCACCGGCTCGACCTGCTGGGCCAGCACGACCTGCTGCCCCGCCAGGCCGCGCTCGGCCCACCACCATTGCGCCCCCTGCGTCAGGTTGAAGGCGCTGCCCGCCAGCAGGGTGGCCGCCAGGCCATAGGGCAACCAGCGCTCCCAGTCCCGTCCCACCAGACTGGCGCCGGAGGCCCAGGGACGCTCGAGGCAGGCCGGTACCTCTTCCTCCAGCCGCTCGGGCAGGCGTACGCCGGGAACCCCTCGCACTGCCTGCCAGGCCGTCGCGGACAGCGGCAGGCCATCCTGGAAGATGCTCGCCCGCAGCACGCCGGCCCGCCAGACCTGCAGGTCCACACCGTCCTGGACGCTCACCAGGCGAACACTTGGCTCTGGAGTCGCCGCCGGCGGAGCCTGCAGCAGGGTTTCCGGCAGGCAGAGGCAGCCGGACGCAGCCTGTTGCGCTTCGGCGAGCCGCTGGCGCTGCTGTTCGTCCCAGAGCCACAGCTGCACCCAGCCGTCGCGCCAGACCGCGTAGTGCCCCGGCAAGCGGAACGGCGACAGGCCGGCGAGCTTCAGGGCAAGGGCCTGGGCCCTCCCGCTGGCCGGCACATGGGACAGGTCCAGGCAGCGGTACAGGCATTGCGAACGCTCGATGACCCACTGCGTGCGGAGCATCCGCCCCAGGCCACGGGGTTGGCGCCGCCACTCCAGGCAGGGCGAGCCATCCACGTCATGGGCTTGCCACAAGCGGGGCGGAAAGCAGTCCAGGCGCCTCATGATGGATGGGCGCTGTGTCGGTGATGGGGACATTGCGCGGCAGGGACCTCCGTTGCAGAAATTGCCAGGGCGACCCTTGCAGGTCGTCGCTCTCGAGTCGCAGTTGGTATTCGTAACGCGCCACGGCGTCCGCGGGGCGCAGGCGGATGAACAGGGTGGCGCTGGCCAGGCGCGACCAGTTCTCCGCGGGTAATTGCTGCAGATACATGCCCAACACGCCCTCGAGGTCGCCCACGCCTCGCAACGGCCGCTCATGGCGCGCCGCGAGCAACAGCGCCAGGCTGTCCTCCGGCAGCCGCCAGGCCAGCCGCAGGAGCTGGCCGCTGGCGGTGTTCACGTTCAGGGACGGCTCGCCGACCGTGACCAGTTCCTCCCAGCCGGCAGCCCGCAACGCGGCCTCCCAGGGGCGCCAGCTGTCGAGGACGAAGACTTCCTGCGGGGCATGCAGGCTGCGCAGCACGGCGCTACCCGGTGGGCCGCGCAAATGGCCGGCAAGCTCCGCCAGCATTGGCGCTATCCTCTCCGGCGCTATCCCCAGCCCTTCCAGCAACGAGGCCAAGGCCGCCGGCGGGGCCTGCTCCAGGCCAAGACGCGATGCGCGGTCGACGAAGGCGAAGCACCAGCCGTTGGCCAGGCAGTATTCGCGGCCATCCAGGGCCAGCTCGGCCCCTACCGGCAGGACCGACATATCCATGTCGGCAAGGCTCGGCGCCGGGCTGTCGGGTGTGGTCAATCCGGCCAGGGTCAAGCGCTGGGTCGATGCCAGCCAGGTCAGCCGGCTGAGCATGGAGCGTTCCGTCATGTCGCGCAGCAACCCCTGGCGCTCCTTTTCGATACCGTCCAGCGAGCGTTCGATCCAGGTCACGGCCGAGGCCACCACCAAGGTCATGATGGCGAGAAACCAGATGACGCCGACCAGCACGAAACCACGCTCAGTCCGCATCCGCATTCACCCGTCGAAGCGGCGTCGCGACCCTGGCCAGGCGGAACAGGCGCTCCGCGGGCGCGTTCAACGCCACCGCCGCGGGAAGGCTGTCGGCCAGCACCGGCAAGGGCGGCCAGTTGTCATGCCAGGCTCCCTGCTCGTCGCGATAGAGAAAATGCGCAGCCCCCTGCAATTCCAGCAGTGGCCAGCGGCTGGCCTGCAACCGGCGCACGTAGATCATCGCGGTCCGCTCCCGGCCCGGCTCGCCAAGCCGTTCCAGGCGAAAGGCAAAGGGCACCGGGACGCCTTCGATACGCTCGGCGCTGGCCAGGGAGACGGCTTCGAAGCTGAGCGGATCGCCGCGGAAACGAGCCGGCGCATCCCCCCTGACCGGCGCAGCCAGCTGCGCTATCGCGTCGTCGAACCAGCCGAAGGCCAACACCCGTAGTTGCCGTGACTCGCCCTGGCGCAGGAAGCTGTCGTTGGCCCGCGAGACATAGTCCATCCCCTGCATCAACAGGGTGGTGACCATCGCCGCCAACAACAGGACCACGATGAGTTCCAGCAGGGTGAAGCCCCGCTCCCGCCCCCGCGAAATGCGCCGGCTCATGGCGCACCCCCGCCGTCCGGCAGGCGAGCCATCCGGTACCCCGCCAGTTCCAGGCTCAAGGGCAGCGGCGGCAGGTCCTCGCCGGACAAGGTCGCCTGGACGCGATACAGGGCGCTGTCGAAGGGTCCGGGGTGGCCGCTGTAGCGGCTGACGACGGGGCGCGGAGCGGCGAGAAGCCGGCTCTCCCAGTCCAGCCGGTAGCTTCCAAGGGCGGCGCTGCCGCTCGGCTGGAGCATCGGGTTGAGCCCCTCGAGAAACGCCAGGCCGGTGCGGGTCGCATCGATGCGGCGCTGAACCTCGTTCATTCGCTCCAGGCTGCGGAAGCCCGTCCCCAGCCAGGCCAGCAGCGCGCTGCCCACCACGGCCAGCAACGTCAGGGCGACCACCGCTTCCAGCAGTGTGAAACCGGCTTGCCGCCCGCGCTTCACTGGACGAACTCCGGCAGGCATTGCGGCGGAACCAGTTGCAACTGCCGAGCGACATCCCCCTGCCGCAACTCCAGCGCCCCCCCCCAGGCAGACGCCATTGGCCAGGTAGATGACGGGCGCGCTTGCGCTCAGCGTCCAGCCCTGGGGCAGCTTCAGCATCTGCGGCGGCTCGACGCCAGCCGGCCCGATGAGGGTCTGCCGGGCTTCCAGCCGGACTCGGTAGCCCAGCGTCTGCAGCTGGTTGGCGATGTCCTGCAGGTCGATACGCCGACGCCAGGCCTCCTGCATGTTCAGCAGGTTGGGCATGACGACGGCGCTCACCGCGGCGACCAGGGCCAGCACCACCAGCAGTTCGAGCAGGGTGAAACCGCCGCAGCGCTCATTGCCGGGGCAGGAAGCCGATGTCCGCATTCTCCCCTTCCCCGCCAGGCTGCCCGTCGGCGCCCAGGCTGTACAGCGAGAACGGCTGCTCAGCACTGGGCGCGTTGCTATATACGTAGGCGCGGTTCCAGGGATCCAGCGGCACCCCACCGTCCAGATAGGGGCCTTTCCAGAAGGCCTTGATCCGCTCGTCCGCGGGCGCCGCATTGAGCAGGGCCAGCCCTTCCTGCTCGCTGGGCAGGCGGCCGATGTCCAGGCGCATGGTCATCAGCGCCCCCTTGAGCATCTTCACCTGGGTATCCGCGGTCTGCACCTTGGCCTTGTCGGCCTGGCTGAACAGACGTGGCCCGACCAGCCCCATGAGCAGCCCGATGATCACCAGCACCACGATCATTTCCAGCAGGGTGAAACCGCGCTCGCATCCCGGCGCCGGCACTTTCCTGCTCCCCTGCCGGGGCCCCCTTCCCTCATGCCAGTCGCGCATCCACTTCCCCTTTTTCAGAACACAATGTCGTTGGCGCTGGTGATGGCCAGCACCACGCCGGTGATGATCACGCCGAACAGCGCGCCGATCAGCAGGATCGCCAGCGGCTCGATCAGCGCCAGGACCTTGCGCATGCGCGAACGCCCCAGCCCCTCGTAGAGTTCGGCGAGGCTGTCGAGCATCTCGGCCAGACGCCCGGACCTTTCGCCGACGCGCACCAGGTTGCCGCCCGTGGCGGTGATCGCCCTGCGCAGTTCCAATGCCTCGGACAGGGAAGTCCCGCCCCTCACGTCCTGGGTGACCCTTTCCAGCAGCTCGCGTTGCAGACCGATGCGCACGCCCGCGCTGGCCAGGCGCAGGGCCTCGACCAGCGCCACGCGGTTGCCCAGCAGGGTGCCGAGGACCTTGGCCCATTGGGCGATCTCCGCCTGCAACAGCCAGTCGCCGAGCAATGGCAAACGCAACAAGCCGTTGAGGAAGCGGCCGCGAACCTTCTCGCTCCTGGCCAACGGCAGCCCCAGGGCACCCAGCAGCAGGCCGGCGAGCAGCAGCGGCAAGGCGTTGGCCTTGCTCCAGACGCCGGTACTGAGCACTGCCCAGGCCAGCCAAGGCAGCTTGTCGGCGTGCTCCAGCAGGTTGGCGAACTTGGGCACGACGAAGACGAACATCACCATGACCGCCCCGATTCCGCTGAGCACCAGCACACTCGGGTAGATCAGGGCGTTGCGCACTTCCTCGCGGGTGCGCCGCTCGTACTCCATCTGCGTCACGCAGTCCCGCAGCGCCGCCGCCAGGTTGCCGGTCAGCTCGCCCGCCGCCACCAACTGGTAGGCGTAACGCGGCAGGGGCAAGCCAGCTGTCTCCAGCACCTGAGGGAAGGAACGTCCCTGGCGCAGGCCTTCGCTCATGCTCTGCAGCGCCGCGCAGAGGCGTGGATGGCTGCTAGAGCGCTCCTGGGCGGAGACCGCATCGGCCAGGGCGACGCCTGCCCCCAGCAGGGTCGCCAACTCGTGCAGGGCCATGTTCAATTCTTCCGCGCGCAGGCGCCGGCGCCCGGGTTGCAGCGCACGCTGGCCCGCCTCCAGGCTCAGGGGCGTCAGGCCCTGGGCCTCCAGTTGACGAAGCGCGTCGCTGCGAGAGCCGGCATCGAGGTCGCCACTGCAACGCCGGCCTTGCCGGTCCACTGCCTGGTATTCGAAGCGCATGCCGTTAACCGCTGGTGACCCGATGTACCTCGTCCAGCGAGGTCAGGCCCAGCCAGGCCTTGATGAAGCCGTCTTCGCGCATGCTGCGGAAACCCTGGCTGGCCGCCAGCCGGCGCATCTGCTCGACGGGCGCCTGTTGCAGGATGAGCGCCTGCAGTTCGGGGCCGACGTCCACCATCTCGTAGATTCCCAGCCGCCCGTGATAGCCCGTGCCCTGGCACTGCTCGCAGCCCTTCGCGCGGAGCCAGTTCGGTGCCTGCCCGGGGTAGAGGCGCTGGATCGCCGCGTCCAGCGCAGCCTTGTCCTCTGCCGCCAGGCCGGGCTCATAGGGCTCCGCGCAATGCCGGCACAGAGTGCGCACCAGACGCTGGGCCTGGACGCCGCGTACCGGCGAGGCGACCAGGAACGGCTCGATGCCCATGTCGATCAGGCGGGTGAAAGCGCTGAGCGAATCGTTGGTGTGCAGCGTGGAGAACACCAGGTGGCCGGTGAGGGACGACTGCACGGCGATCTCCGCCGTCTCCAGGTCGCGGATCTCGCCGATCATGATCACGTCCGGGTCCTGGCGCAGGATCGAGCGCAGGGCGGCGGCGAAGGTCAGGCCGATGTCGGCGTGGGCCTGGACCTGGGTGATGTTCGGCACCTGGTACTCGACCGGGTCCTCCACCGTGATGATCTTGCGGATGCCGTCGTTGATGGCCTCGAGCGTGCCGTAGAGGGTCGTCGACTTGCCGGAGCCGGTGGGCCCGGTGACCAGCACGATGCCGTGGGGCTCGGCGATCCAGGCGCGCATCAGTTCCAGGTGGTCCGCCAGCATTCCCAGGCGGTCCAGGCGCAGACCTTCGCGGGCCTTGGGCAGCAGGCGCATCACCACCGACTCGCCATGCACCCCGGGCAGCGTGGAAACGCGGACGTCCATGTCCTGCCCGCCCACTCTGGTGCTCATCCGCCCGTCCTGGGGCAGGCGCCGCTCGGCGATGTCGATGGCGGAGATCAGCTTGATCCGCGAGACCACCGCGGCGAAGCGCTCCCGCGGCAGGCTAAGCTGCGATTGCAGGACGCCATCGATGCGGAAGCGGATATGGAAATTGAATTCGCGCGGCTCGATGTGGATGTCCGAGGCGCGTTTCTCCACCGCCTGGCTCATGACGTTGTTGACCAGTTCGACGATGGGCGCCTCCTCCGCCATTTCCCGCAGCTGGCGGATGTCGTCGGAAGCGAAGCGCAGCCCCTCGCGGCTCTCCTGCTGCAGGCGTTCCTTGAGCAGCTCCAGCCAGGCGTCGAGATCCTGGGAGCGGCACAGCACCGTGCGCAGCGACTGCCCGGGATGGAAATAGCGCAGGACCTCCAGGACGAAGGACGCCATCGGGTCACGGGAGGCGACCAGCAGGCCGCCCTGGGCATCGTTCCAGACGACCACCTGTTCGGCGACGAACCATTCCACACCGATGGAGGTCGCTTCGAGGAAGGCCAGCAACTCGGCGTTGCCGGGGGCCTCCAGGTCCACGCCCACCAAAGGCAGGCGCAGTTGTTCGGCGAGCACTTCCAGCAGGGCCGCCTCCGAAACACCGCCCGAGCGCAACAATAGCGCCCCAAGGCGCCCGCCGATCCTGGCCTGCAGTTCCAGCGCGCGTTCCAGCTCCTGGGCGTTGCACAGGCCGCGCTCGACGAGCATCTGCCCCAGCGGGCGGGCATCGGCAACGACCGCCGGCACGGTGTCGGCGAGCGGTTCAGAGGACATCGGCGAAACCGTCCTTCATACGCCGGAACCACAACGGCGCCAACAGGAGGACGATGCCGGCATCCCCTGCCGGTACGCCCTGATAGCACGCTAGGATTTCACGCCGGGTCAGTGCGAACGAAGCCGATGCGCCCCGCGAAGCATACAGTGCGATGGAAACGGGAGTGTGGGACAAGGGGCCTCCATGCCATTCACGGCCCGCTCCGGTCGAGTGGGCTCTATTGAATAGCGCGGAAGTTTGGCAGCCCGGGCAAGACGTCTCTAGAAGAAACGTCCTCAGCATCAAGAGGAATCATCCTCAGAAATATCTTCAAGCACGCGACGCCGAAAACTGCCGCAGCTGAAGGATTCCCAGGCCTCAGTCGGTCAGACCTAGCCTCTCGACCTCACCAAGAATGCTGTCCACCACCGCCTCGATGCTCATGCTGGTGGAGTCCACCACGATGGCGCCTTCGGCTGGTTTCAGCGGGGCCACGCTGCGCTGGCTGTCGCGTTCGTCGCGGGCGCGGATTTCCTCGGTGAGCGCGGCCATGTCGCAGTCCACGCCCTTGCCCTTGAGCTGCAGGTAGCGGCGGCGGGCGCGCTCTTCGGCCGAAGCGGTGAGGAAGATCTTCAGCGGCGCGCCGGGGAACACCACGGTGCCCATGTCGCGGCCGTCGGCCACCAGGCCCGGGGCTTCGAGGAAGGCGCGCTGGCGCTGCAGCAGGGCGTCACGCACCGCCGGCAGCGCGGCGACCTGGGAGGCGCCGGCGCCGACCTGTTCGGTGCGGATGGTGTCGGTGACGTCTTCGCCTTCGAGGATGATGTGCTGGCCCTCGCCGCCCTTGGCGTGGGTGAACTGCACGTCCAGGTGCGCGGCCAGGACCTTGAGGGCTTCCTCGTTGGTCAGGTCGATGCCGTGGTTGCCGGCGGCGAAGGCCAGCAGGCGGTACAGCGCGCCGGAGTCCAGCAGGTTCCAGCCCAGGCGCTTGGCCAGGATGCCGGCCACGGTGCCCTTGCCGGAGCCGCTGGGGCCGTCGATGGCGACCACCGGCCAGGCCGCGGCGAAGTCGGAGGCGGCCATCAGTTGCCCTCCTCCGCCACGCGGATGCCGGCGCCCGCGGCCAGGCCGAGGAAGTTCGGGAAGGAGGTGGCGACGTTGGCGCAGTCGTGGATGCGGATCGGCGCCGAGGCGCGCAGCGAGGCCACGCTGAAGGACATGGCGATGCGGTGGTCGCCGTGGCTCCAGACTTCGCCGCCGCCGTAGGGGCCGCCGTCGATGATGATGCCGTCCGGGGTCGGCTCGCACTTCACGCCCAGGGCCAGCAGACCGTCGGCCATGACCTGGATGCGGTCGGATTCCTTCACCCGCAGTTCTTCGGCACCGCGCAGCACGGTGCGGCCGGAGGCCGAGGCGGCGGCGACGAACAGCACGGGAAACTCGTCGATGGCCAGGGGCACCAGGTCCTCGGGGATGTCGATGCCCTTCAGCCTGGCCGAGCGCACGCGCAGGTCGGCCACCGGCTCGCCGCCGACTTCACGCTGGTTCTCCAGGGTGATGTCGGCGCCCATCAGCTTGAGGATGTCGATGACGCCGGTGCGGGTCGGGTTGATGCCGACGTGTTCGAGGACGATCTCCGAGCCTTCGGCGATGCTCGCCGCGACCAGGAAGAAGGCCGCGGAGGAGATGTCCGCCGGTACCTCGATGTTGGTGGCGCTGAGCTTGTGGCCGCTTTCGACCTTGGCGGTGCTGCCTTCCACGTCCACCGGGTAGCCGAAGCCGCGCAGCATGCGCTCGGTGTGGTCGCGGGTCGGCGCCGGCTCGGTCACCGAGGTCTCACCGGCGGCATAGAGGCCGGCGAGCAGCAGGCAGGACTTCACCTGGGCGCTGGCCATGGGCATGTCGTAATGCATGCCGGTCAGCTTCTGGCCGCCCTTGATGGTCAGTGGCGGGCGCCCTTCGGCGGCGGTCTCGATCACCGCGCCCATCTCGCGCAGCGGCTTGGCCACGCGGTTCATCGGGCGCTTGGTCAGCGAGGCGTCGCCGGTCAGGGTGCTGTCGAACGGCTGCGCCGCCAGCAGGCCGCTGAGCAGGCGCATGGAGGTGCCGGAGTTGCCCAGGTAGATGGGGCCCGGCGCCGGCTTCAGGCCGTGCAGGCCGACGCCGTGGACGGTCACGCGGCCGTGGTGCGGGCCTTCGATGACCACGCCCATGTCGCGGAACGCCTGAATGGTGGCCAGGGCGTCCTCGCCCTCGAGGAAGCCTTCCACCTCGGTGGTGCCTTCGGCCAGGGAGCCGAGCATGATCGAGCGGTGGGAGATGGACTTGTCGCCCGGAACGCGTACGCGCCCGGACAGGCGGCCACCCGGCTGGGCCAGGTAAATCAGGTCGTTGTTGTGCATGGCGTCCACATAGGCCCGGCGGGCCAGGATTTTGCTGAAATGTTCACGGGCGACGCGGGCGCGGGTGAACACGCCCATCAGTTGCTGCCCGTCCCCTGCATCGACGGCCTCGCGCAGGGCGTCGAGGTCGTCGCGGAAAACGTCGAGGATGCGCAGCACCGCCTTGCGGTTGGCAAGGAAGATGTCGTGCCACATCGTCGGGTCGCTGCCGGCGATCCGCGTGAAGTCGCGGAAGCCGCCGGCGGCATAACGGAAGATTTCCAGATTTTCGCTGCGCTTGGCCAGCGAGTCGACCAGCGTGAAGGCCAGCAGGTGCGGCAGGTGGCTGGTGGCGGCGAGCACTTCGTCATGGTGCTCGACTTCCATCAGCTCGACGTCCGCGCCCAGCTCGCGCCACAGTGCCTCGACGCACTGGACCGCGTCCGCATCGGCATTATCCAGCGGCGTGAGGATGACTTTATGACGGCGGAACAGTTTGCCGTTGGCCGCTTCCACCCCGCTCTGCTCGGAGCCGGCGATGGGATGGCCGGGAACGAAGCGCGCCGGCATTTCGCCGAAGGCGGCCCTGGCCGCGCGCACCACGTTGCCCTTGGCGCTGCCGACATCGGTGAGCACCGCATGGCCGAGGTCGAAGGTGGCCAGTTCGGCGAGCACCTTCTCCATGGCCAGGATGGGTACGGCGAGCTGGATCACGTCGGCGTCGCGGCAGCCTTCGCGCAGGCTCTCCTCGCAACGGTCGACCACGCCCAGCTGCACTGCCAGGCGGCGCGTCTGCGGGTCGCGGTCGACGCCGACCACTTCCTCGAACAGGCCCTTCTCGCGCAGCCCCTTGGCGAAGGAGCCGCCGATCAGGCCCAGCCCCACCACCACCAGGCGGCGGAGCTTGCGTGGCGTCACCTCAGGCACGGGCGAGCACCTTGGCCAGGGCTTCGAGGAAGCGTGCGTTCTCTTCCGGCAGGCCGATGGAGATGCGCAGGTGCTGCGGCATGCCGTAGCCGCCCACCGGACGGACGATCACGCCTTCCGCCAGCAGGGCCTGGTAGACCGGGCCGGCGTCGCGCTGCAGGTCGACGGCGAGGAAGTTGCCCTTCGACGGGATCCAGGCCAGGCCCAGGGCGCGCAGGCCGTCCTGCAGCTGCTGCATGCCGGCGTCGTTGATGCGCTTGCCCTCGGCCAGGTAGTCGGCGTCGTCCAGCGCGGCGCAGGCGGCGGCCAGGGCCAGGCTGTTGACGTTGAACGGCTGGCGCACGCGGTTGAGCACGTCGGCGATCTGCGCCGAGGAGATGGCATAGCCGACGCGCAGCGAAGCCAGGCCGTAGGCCTTGGAGAAGGTGCGCGAGACCAGCAGGTTCGGGTAGCGGGCCAGGTAGGCCAGGCCGTCGGGCAGTTCGTCGCCCTCGGCGTACTCGATGTAGGCCTCGTCCAGCACCACCAGGATGTTTTCCGGTACGCGGGAGAGGAAACGCTCCAGCGCATCCGGGCCGAACCAGGTGCCGGTGGGGTTGTTCGGGTTGGCGATGAAGACCACGCGGGTGTTGGCGTCGATGGCCGCCAGCATGGCTTCCAGGTCATGCCCCCAGTCTTTCGCCGGCACCGCCCTGCCCTCGGCGCCGACGGCCTGGGTGGAGATCGGGTAGACGGCGAAGGCGTACTGGCTGAACACGGCGTTCAGGCCCGGCGCCAGGTAGGCGCGGGCGACCAGGTCGAGGATGTCGTTGGAGCCGTTGCCGAGGGTCACCTGGGCAGTGGTCACGCCGCAGCGGGCGGCCAGCTTGCTCTTCAGCTCGAAGCCGTTGCCGTCGGGATAGCGGGTCATTTCCGCCAGTTCGCCGCGGATCGCTTCCAGCACCTTGGCGCTGGGGCCCAGCGGGTTCTCGTTGCTGGCCAGCTTGACGATCTTCGCCGGGTCCAGGTTCAGTTCGCGGGCCAGTTCGTCCACCGGCTTGCCCGGCACGTAGGGCGAGAGTTTCTGTACGCCCGGCTGGGCCAGGGCGAGGAAGTCGCAAGACATTTTTTCAGCTCCGCTGGAGCTGAAAGCCGAAAGCTGGAGGCTTGAAGCTGGAAGCGACCGCGCGACTCCAACTTCCAGCTTCGGGCTTCCGGCTTCCAGCCGCTTGTTAGAGTACCGCCTTGGGATAGGAGCCCAGCACCTTCAGCGCCACGGCTTCGCCGTTGATCTTCTCCAGCACGTCCTTGATCAGCGGGTCCTTGTGGTGGCCGACGAAGTCGATGAAGAACACGTAGGTCCACTTGCCGCTGCGCGACGGGCGGGTTTCGATGCGCGTCAGGTCGATGCCGTTGGTGTGGAACGGCACCAGCAGTTCGTGCAGCGCGCCGGGCTTGTTGCGCATGGAGACGATGATCGAGGTCTTGTCGTCGCCGGTCGGCGGCACTTCCTGGTTGCCGATGATGAGGAAGCGCGTGGAGTTGTCCGGGCGGTCCTCGATCTTCTCGTGCAGCTTGTCCAGGCCGTACAGGCTGGCCGCCATGTCGCCGGCGATGGCCGCGCTGTTCCACTCGCTCTTCACCCGCTTGGCGGCGTCGGCGTTGCTCGGCACCGCCACGCGCTCGACGTTCGGGTAGTGCGCGTCCAGCCACTTGCGGCACTGGGCCAGGGACTGGGCGTGGGAATAGATGCGGGTGATGCTGTCGGTCTTGGTGTTCTCGCCCACCAGCAGGTGGTGGTGGATGCGCAGCTCGACCTCGCCGCAGATCACCATGTCGTGCTCGAGGAAGCTGTCCAGGGTGTGGTTGACCGCGCCCTCGGTGGAGTTCTCCACCGGCACCACGCCGAAGTTCACCGCGCCGGCGGCCACTTCGCGGAACACTTCGTCGATGGCCGCCATCGGCGTGCTGATCACCGCATGGCCGAAGTGTTTGAGCGCCGCGGCCTGGGTGAAGGTGCCCTCGGGGCCGAGGTAGGCGACCTTGAGCGGCTGCTCCAGGGCCAGGCAGGAGGACATGATTTCGCGGAACAGCCGCGCCACTTCCTCGTTGCCCAGCGGGCCCTTGTTCAGCTCCATGATGTGCTTGAGCACCCAGGCCTCGCGCTCGGGCCGGTAGAACACCGGCTTCTCGCCCTCGGCCAGGGACTGCATCTTCACCCGCGCCACGTCGGTGGCGCAGCGGGCGCGTTCGCTGATCAGCTCGAGGATCTTCTCGTCGAGGCTGTCGATGCGTACGCGCAAAGCCTTGAGCTGGTCAGCGTCGCTCATCAGCCGTGCTCCTTCTCGAACTCGGCCATGTAGGCCACCAGGGCCTCGATGGCGTCCAGGCCCAGGGCGTTATAGATGGAGGCGCGCATGCCGCCCACCGAACGGTGGCCCTTGAGGTTGAGCAGGCCACGGGCGTCGGCGCCGGCGAGGAAGGCCTTGTCGAGCTTCTCGTCGGCCAGGCGGAAGGGTACGTTCATCCAGGAACGGGCGCTGGGCTGGATCGGGTTGGTGTAGAAGTCGCTGGCGTCGATGAAGGAGTACAGCAGGTCCTTCTTGGCGCGGTTGCGCCGCTCCATGGCCTCGACGCCGCCCTGCTCCTTCAGCCACTGGAAGACCAGGCCGGAGAGGTACCAGGAATAGGTGGCCGGGGTGTTGTACATGGAGCCGTTGTCGGCGGCGACCTTGTAGTTGAGCATGGTCGGGCAGATGCTGCGGGCGCGGCCGAGCAGGTCTTCGCGGACGATGACCACCACCAGGCCGGACGGGCCGATGTTCTTCTGCGCGCCGGCGTAGATCAGGCCGAACTTCGACACGTCGACCGGGCGCGAGAGGATGTCCGAGGACATGTCCACCACCAGCGGCACGTCGCCGACCTGCGGAACCCAGTCGAACTCCAGGCCGCCGATGGTCTCGTTGGACGCGTAGTGCAGGTAGGCTGCGTTCGGCGTCAGGTTCCACTCGTTCTGCCCGGGAATGGCGAAGTAGTCGTACTTGGAGGCACTGGCGACCACGTTGACGTTGCCGAAGCGGCGCGCTTCCTCGATGGCCTTCTTCGACCAGATGCCGGTTTCCACGTAGTCCGCCACGCCGTCCTCGGGCAGCAGGTTCAGCGGAATCTCGGCGAACTGCTGGCTGGCGCCGCCCTGGAGGAACAGCACCTTGTAGTTCGACGGCACGCCCATCAGGTCGCGCAGGTCCTGCTCGGCCTTCTCGGCGATGGCCACGTAGTCGTCGCTGCGGTGGCTCATCTCCATGACCGACAGGCCCTTGCCCTGCCAGTCGAGCAGCTCTTCGCGGGCGCGCTCCAGCACCTCGGTGGGAAGCGCAGCTGGACCTGCGCAGAAGTTATAGGCTCGCTTGCTCACATCCACTCTCGCTAATCAGTCTTCGCTGGCCTGCGGCGCTTCCTCGGCCGCGGCTTCGCCTGCTTCTTGATTCTCGTCGAACGCTTCGTCGTCCACGACTTCGCCCTCGACCACGGTCGGCTCCTGCACCCGCTCCAGGCCGACCAGGGTCTCGTCGGCGGCCAGCTTGATGAGGATCACGCCCTGGGTGTTGCGGCCCGCGCCGCGGACTTCGTCGACGCGGGTGCGGACCAGGGTGCCCTGGTCGGAAATCAGCATGATCTCCTCGCCGTCCAGCACCTGCACGGCGCCCACCAGCTTGCCGTTGCGCTCGTTGATGACCATGGCGATCACGCCCTGGCCGCCACGGCCGCGGCGCGGGTAGTCGGCCAGCGGCGTGCGCTTGCCGTAGCCGCGTTCGGAGGCGGTGAGGATCTGCGCCTCGCGGCATTCGGGGATCAGCATGGAGATGATGCGCTGGTCTTCGGCCAGGCGCATGCCGCGCACGCCACGGGCGTTGCGGCCCATGATGCGCACCTTGCTTTCCTTGAAGCGGATCACCTTGCCGGCGTCGGAGAACATCATCACGTCCTTCGAGCCGTCGGTGATGGCGGCGGCGATCAGCGAGTCGCCCTCCTCCAGCTTCAGCGCGATCAGGCCGTTGGAGCGCGGCTTGGTGAACTGGATCAGCGGGGTCTTCTTCACGGTGCCTTTCATGGTGGCCATGAAGATGTACGCGCCGGTCGGCTCGTCCTGGCTGAAGTCGGCGTCGTCGCCCTCTTCGGCCTCTTCGGCTTCCACCACTTCGGCGACCTGCTCGGCGACCACGTCGTCGTCATCGCCTTCCTCGCCGGCGAACTGGGCGCGCACGGCTTCCAGGTCGATCTGCAGCATGGCGGTGATGCGCTCGCCTTCGTCCAGCGGCAGCAGGTTGACCAGCGGACGGCCGCGCGCGGTGCGCGAGGCTTCCGGGATCTCGAAGGTGCGCAGCCAGTAGACCTTGCCCTTGCTGGAGAACAGCAGCAGGGTGGCGTGGCTGTTGGCCACCAGCAGGTGTTCGATGTAGTCCTCGTCCTTCACTCCGCTCGCCGACTTGCCCTTGCCGCCGCGGCGCTGGGCCTCGTAGGCGGCCAGCGGCTGCGACTTGGCGTAGCCGCCGTGGGAGATGGTCACCACGCGCTCTTCCTCGGTGATGAGGTCGGCGATGGTCAGGTCCACCTGGGAGGCGACTATCTCGGTGCGGCGGGCGTCGCCGAACTCGGCCTTGACCTTCTCCAGCTCCTCGCGGATGACTTCCATCAGACGCTGCGGGTTGGTCAGGATGCGGATCAGCTCGCCGATCAGGGTGAGGATTTCCTGATATTCGGACAGGAGCTTCTCGTGCTCCAGGCCGGTCAGGCGGTGCAGGCGCAGTTCCAGGATGGCCTGGGCCTGCTCCGGCGACAGGTAGTACTTGCCCTCGCGCAGGCCGTACTGCGGGTCCAGGTCTTCCGGACGGCAGGCATCGGCGCCGGCGCGCTCGACCATGGCTTCCACCGCGCTGGATTCCCAGGGGGTGGCGATCAGGCGTTCCTTGGCCTCGGCCGGGGTCGGCGAGGTCTTGATCAGCTCGATCACCGGATCGATGTTCGACAGGGCGACCGCCTGGCCTTCGAGGATGTGGCCGCGCTCGCGGGCCTTGCGCAGCTCGTAGACGGTCCGCCGGGTCACCACTTCGCGGCGGTGGCGGATGAAGACTTCGAGCATGTCCTTGAGGTTCAGCGTGCGCGGCTGGCCGTCGACCAGGGCCACCACGTTGATGCCGAACACGCTCTGCAGCTGGGTCTGGGCGTAGAGGTTGTTCAGCACCACCTCGCCGACTTCGCCGCGGCGCAGCTCGATGACCACGCGCATGCCGTCCTTGTCGGACTCGTCGCGCAGCTCGGTGATGCCCTCGATCTTCTTCTCTTTCACCAGCTCGGCGATCTTCTCGATCAGCCGCGCCTTGTTCAGCTGGTAGGGCAGCTCGGTGATGATGATCTGCTGGCGATTGCCGCCCTTCTCCATGTCCTCGATATCGGCGCGGGCGCGGATGTAGATGCGCCCGCGGCCGGTACGATAGGCCTCGATGATGCCGGCGCGGCCGTTGATGATGCCGGCGGTCGGGAAGTCGGGACCGGGGATGTACTGCATCAGCTCGTCGACGGACAGCTCGGGGTTGTCCATCAGCGCCAGGCAGCCGTCGATCACCTCGCCCAGGTTGTGCGGCGGGATGTTGGTCGCCATGCCCACGGCGATGCCGCTGGAGCCGTTGACCAGCAGGTTGGGGATCTTGGTCGGCATGACCGCCGGGATCTGCTCGGTGCCGTCGTAGTTGGGCACCCAGTCGACGGTTTCCTTGTCCAGGTCCGCCAGCAGCTCGTGGGCCAGCTTGGCCATGCGCACTTCGGTGTAGCGCATGGCCGCGGCGTTGTCGCCGTCCACCGAACCGAAGTTGCCCTGGCCGTCCACCAGCATGTAGCGCAGCGAGAACGGCTGGGCCATGCGCACGATGGTGTCGTACACCGCGGTGTCGCCGTGCGGGTGGTATTTACCGATCACGTCGCCGACCACACGGGCGGATTTCTTGTAGGGCTTGTTCCAGTCGTTGCCCAGTTCGCTCATGGCGTACAGGACGCGGCGGTGCACGGGCTTGAGGCCATCGCGTGCATCGGGCAGGGCACGACCGACGATCACGCTCATGGCGTAATCGAGGTAGGACTGTCGGAGTTCGTCTTCGATGTTGACCGGGAGGATTTCTTTGGCCAGTTCGCCCATGAGAAGCCTGGTTCCTTTTGCAGATGGAACTCCGCCTCGCCCGTCCCGAGCCCGGCGGAGTGCGACAGCGCCATCAGAACGCCATCGACTCACAACAAATCAACGACTTAGGTCAATGATCCGCGCAATCGACGGGGCCAGAAAAAGGCCCCACTGAGAACCGTCGGAGCTTACCACAAGCCCGGGGGAACACCTATCCCCGCCGGGCGCCCTCAATGCAGGCGCTTGCGGCTCATCAACTGGGCCATGCGCTCGGTGTCCGGACGCTCGACCACGCCGCGTTCGGTCACGATGGCATCGATCAGGTCGGCCGGGGTCACGTCGAACACCGGATTGTAGGCATCCACCTCGGCGGCTATCCGCTTGCCGCCGATTTCCAGGAGTTCGCGGCCGTTGCGCTCTTCGATGGGGATGTCCTCGCCGCTTTCCAGGTTCATGTCGATGGTCGAACTGGGCGCCACCACCATGAAGCGCACGCCGTGGTGCATGGCGTTGATCGCCAGCTGGTAGGTGCCGATCTTGTTCGCCACGTCGCCGTTGGCGGTGATGCGGTCGGCGCCGACGATGACCCAGGTGATGCTCTGGGTCTTCATCAGGTGCGCCGCCGCGGCGTCGACATTCAGGGTGACCGGCACGCCCTCGTTGGCCAGCTCCCAGGCGGTCAGGCGCGCGCCCTGCAGCCAGGGGCGCGTCTCGTCGGCGTAGATGCGCTCGACCAGGCCCTCCAGGTGCGCCGCGCGGATCACCCCCAGGGCGGTGCCGAAGCCGCCGGTGGCCAGGGCGCCGGTATTGCAGTGGGTGAGGATCTTCTGCGGGCCGGAGTGCTGCTTGCGGATCAGCTCGACGCCGAGCTGGGCCATGGTCAGGTTGGCCTCGCGGTCGCTCTCGTGGATGGCGATGGCCTCGGCCTCCAGCACCTGCAGCGGGTCGTCGCCCGGCTTCAGGCGCTCGAGGCGCTCGCGCATGCGGTTCAGCGCCCAGAACAGGTTGACCGCCGTGGGCCGCGACTCGGCCAGCACGCGGAAGTCGTCCTCCAGGGCCTCGCGCCAGGCGCCGCCGTTGTTCAGGCGGGCCTGCAGGCCCAGCACCAGGCCGTAGGCCGCGGCGATGCCGATGGCCGGGGCGCCGCGCACCACCATCTGGCGGATGGCCTCGGCGACGCCGGCGGCGCTGTCGTAGCTCAGCCAGGTTTCCTCCAGCGGCAGCAGGCGCTGGTCGAGCAGACGAAGGGTGCCCTTGCGCCAATCAATGGCCGTGACCCGCTCGGCCGCCAACAGTCGCTCACGCATGGAACACCTCGTTCTTCTATCAGGTCCGGGCGCGCCGGACGGCGCGCCGATATCGAGCCCGGCCAGGGCCGGGAAAACCCGCGAGTATAACGAGCCGCAGGCCAAGGTGCTCGGGTATACTGCCGGCCACCCGTTCCCGCGCCGCAGGAAGCGCCCCATGCCCGACGCCAAAGCCCCTCTCGACCTGCTTCTGCTGCCGACCTGGATAGTCCCGGTGGAGCCCGCCGGCGTGGTCCTGCGCGACCATGCGCTGGGCATCCGCGACGGCCGCATCGCCCTCCTCGCCCCGCGCGCCGAGGCCCTGCGCCAGCCGGCGGCGGAAACCCGCGAGCTGCCGGGCATGCTGCTCGCCCCGGGCCTGGTCAACGCCCATGGCCACGCCGCCATGAGCCTGTTCCGCGGCCTGGCCGACGACCTGCCGCTGATGACCTGGCTGCAGGAGCACATCTGGCCGGCCGAGGCGAAGTGGGTGGACGAGGACTTCGTGCGCACCGGCAGCGAGCTGGCCATCGCCGAGCAGATCAAGGGCGGCATCAGCTGCTTCTCGGACATGTACTTCCACCCCCGGGTGACCTGCGAGGCGGTCCACGACAGCGGCATCCGCGCCCAGGTGTGCGTGCCGGTGCTGGACTTCCCCATGCCCGGCGCCCGCGACGCCCAGGAGGCGATCCGCCAGGGCGTGGCCCTGCACGACGACCTCAAGCACCACCCGCGCATCCGCGTGGCCTTCGGCCCGCACGCGCCCTACACGGTCGGCGACGACAAGCTGGAGAACGTGCTGATGCTGGCCGAGGAACTCGACGCCGGCATCCAGATGCACGTCCACGAGACCGCCTTCGAGGTCCAGCAGGCCCTGGAGAAGAGCGCCGAGCGCCCGCTGGCCCGGCTGCACCGCCTGGGCCTGCTGGGGCCGCGCTTCCAGGCCGTGCACATGACCCAGGTGAGCGACGAGGACCTGGAACTGCTGGTGGAAACCAACAGCTCGGTGATCCACTGCCCGGAATCCAACCTCAAGCTGGCCAGCGGCTTCTGCCCGGTGGAACGCCTGTGGCAGGCCGGGGTCAACGTCGCCATAGGCACCGACGGCGCGGCCAGCAACAACGACCTCGACCTGCTCGGCGAGACGCGCACCGCCGCCCTGCTGGCCAAGGCAGTGGCCGGCCAGGCCACCGCCCTGGACGCCCACCGCGCGCTGCGCATGGCCACCCTGAACGGCGCCCGCGCCCTGGGCCTGGAGCAGGAAATCGGCTCGCTGGAGCTGGGCAAGTCCGCCGACCTGGTGGCCTTCGACCTCTCCGGGCTGGCCCAGCAGCCGGTCTACGAGCCGGTTTCGCAACTGATCTACGCCAGCGGCCGCGACTGCGTGCGCCACCTGTGGGTCAGCGGCAAGCAGCTGCTGGACGCCGGCCGCCTGACGCGCCTGGACGAGGGCCGCCTGGCCGCCGAGGTCGGCGCCTGGGGCCGGCGCATCGCCGGCGCCTGAACACTGCCGGGCGCGGCTGCGACAATCTGTCATGCCGCGCCCATCCGCCGCGCGAAGCTGGCATCATAGTCGGCCTGCGCGCCACGATTTCCCATGATTTGCAACGAAGGTACGCCATGAGCAACGTCGACCACGCCGAGATCGCCAAATTCGAGGCACTGGCCCATCGCTGGTGGGACCGCGAGAGCGAGTTCAAGCCGCTGCACGACATCAACCCGCTGCGCGTCAACTGGATCGACGAGCGCGCCAGCCTGGCCGGCAAGAAGGTGCTGGACGTCGGCTGCGGCGGCGGCATCCTCAGCGAGGCCATGGCCCAGCGCGGCGCCACCGTCATGGGCATCGACATGGGCGAGGCGCCGCTGGCGGTGGCCCAGCTGCACCAGCTGGAATCCGGGGTGCCGGTGGAATACCGGCGCATCACCGCCGAACAGCTGGCCGAGGAAATGCCCGGGCAGTTCGACGTGGTCACCTGCCTGGAGATGCTCGAGCACGTGCCCGACCCGGCCTCGGTGATCCGCGCCTGCCACAAGATGGTCAAGCCCGGCGGCCAGGTGTTCTTCTCCACCATCAACCGCAACCCCAAGGCCTACCTGTTCGCCATCGTCGGCGCCGAGTACGTCATGCGCCTGCTGCCGCGCGGCACCCACGACTTCAAGAAGTTCATCCGCCCCTCCGAGCTGGGCGCCTGGTCGCGCGATGCGGGCCTGGCGGTCAAGGACATCATCGGCCTGACCTACAACCCGCTGACCAGACACTACAAGCTGGCCGACGACGTCGACGTCAACTACATGATCCAGACCCTGCGCGAGGAATGACGGCGATGCAGCTCAGAGCGGTTCTCTTCGATATGGACGGCACCCTGCTGGACACCGCGCCGGACTTCATCGCCGTGTGCCAGGCCATGCTCGCCGCCCACGGCCGCCCGCCGATCGACGCCCAGCGCATCGCCGACGTGGTCTCCGGCGGCGCCCGCGCCATGGTCGCGGCGACCTTCGACATGGACCCGGAAGCCGACGGTTTCGAGACGCTGCGCCAGGAATTCCTCGACCGCTACCAGGACCACTGCGCGGTCTACAGCCGCCTCTACGACGGCATGCCGGAGCTGCTGGAAAGCATCGAGCGTGCCAACCTGATCTGGGGCGTGGTGACCAACAAGCCGGTGCGCTTCGCCGAGCCGATCATGCAGCAGCTGGGCCTGGCCGAGCGTTCGGCGGTGCTGGTCTGCCCGGACCACGTGACCAACAGCAAGCCCGACCCGGAGCCGCTGCTGCTGGCCTGCAGCCAGCTGGGCATCGACCCGGCCCAGGTGCTGTTCATCGGCGACGACCTGCGCGACATCGAGTCCGGCCGCGCCGCCGGCACCAAGACCGCGGCGGTGCGCTACGGCTACATCCACCCCGAGGACAACCCCGCGCACTGGGGCGCCGACGTGATCGTCGACCACCCGCGCGACCTGCTGGCGGTGCTCGACCGCGCGCTTTGTTCCTGTTGAGCTTGAAGCTGGAAGCCTGAAGCCGGAAGCGCTCCGCCGCTCGACTTCAAGCTTCCGGCTTCAGGCTTCCAGCGCTCCCAAGGAGTTTCCATGTTCAACTATTCCGCCCGCCCCGACCTGCTCAAGGACCGGGTGATCCTGGTCACCGGCGCCGGCCGCGGCATCGGCGCCGCCGCCGCGCGGGCCTATGCCGCCCACGGCGCCACCGTGCTGCTGCTGGGCAAGAGCGAAGAAAACCTCAACCAGACCTACGACCAGATCGAGGCCGCCGGCCACCCGCAGCCGGTGGTCATCCCCTTCAACCTGGAAACCGCCCAGCCGCACCAGTACGACGAGCTGGCGGCGACCATCGAGAAGGAATGCGGCAAGCTCGACGGCCTGCTGCACAACGCCTCCATCCTCGGCCTGCGCTCGCCCATCGAGCAGATTTCCGGGGAAAACTTCATGCGCGTCATGCAGGTCAACGTCAACGCGGTGTTCATGCTGACCCACGCCATGCTGCCGCTACTCAAGCTGGCCAGCGACGCCTCGGTGATCTTCACCTCCAGCGGCGTCGGGCGTAAGGGCCGCGCCTACTGGGGCGCCTACGCGGTATCCAAGTTCGCCACCGAGGGCCTGATGCAGGTGATGGCCGACGAGTGCGACGGCACCAACGCCGTCCGCGCCAACAGCGTCAACCCCGGCGCCACCCGCACCAGCATGCGCGCCATGGCCTACCCGGGCGAGAACCCGGCGAACAACCCGGCGCCGGACGAGATCATGCCGGTCTACCTGTACCTGATGGGCCCGGACAGCATCGGCGTCAACGGCCAGGCCTTCGACGCCCAGGCCTGACCGGCGCGGGGCGGCGCGACAGCCGCCCCGCCGGTTTTCCGACTACGCCCGAGGAAATCCCCCACGCATTCCTCGGAAAGTTCGCCATCATTTTGACATCCCACCCTCCGAGGCACCCCCAGCCTACGGAACCAAGCCCGCGCCAGACGGTCCCTTGAGCCGTCAGAACAGAACTTTTCGCGGGTTGGCACGAAAATAGCTCAGCCCTCACTGTCGCCGTTTTGCGCCAGAGGTCGCCACGCGTCATGGCCCCGCCCAAGCAGTCCAACACCATCGATTTCGATACCGCCAAGCTCCAGCGCCTAAGCCAGGGCGAGAGCGGCCGCCCGCGCGGCCGGCGCCCGGCCAGCCTGACGGACGTGCGCCGGCAACTCGCCGTGCAGTTGCAGACCAGCCTCGAGATCGAACGCGTCCTGGGCCTGTTCTTCCAGGAGATCCAGGCGCTGCTGCCGCTGGACTACCTGAGCTACCAGAACGGCAGCGCCGACCTGCGCCTGGAGTTCGGCGAAGCGGCCAGCCACGGCGCCACCTACAACCTCAACCATGCCGGGGAATACCTGGGCGAGCTGGCCTTCCGCCGCCGCCGCCCCTTCGACGAGACCGAGCTGGGCCAGCTGGAAAGCCTGATCGCCAGCCTGCTCTACCCGCTGCGCAACGCGCTGCTCTACCGCGCAGCCATCCAGGCCGCCCTGCGCGACGCGCTGACCGGCACCGGCAACCGCATCGCCATGGACCAGGCCCTGGGCCGCGAGGTCGAGCTGGCGCGGCGCAGCCTGCAGCCGCTGTCGGTGCTGATGCTCGACCTGGACCACTTCAAGCGCATCAACGACCAGTACGGCCACAGCCACGGCGACGAGGCCCTGCGCTGCGTGGCCAGGGCGATCAAGGCCAGCCTGCGCAACGTCGACATGGTCTTCCGCTTCGGCGGCGAGGAGTTCCTCGTGCTGCTGTCCAACACGCCCAGCAGCAGCGCCGCCCAGGTCGGCGAAAGGCTGCGGCATGCCATCCAGGAGCTGGACTTTGCCGTCGATGGCAAGCCGGTGCCGCTGTCCGTCAGCCTCGGCTGCGCCACCCTGATCGCCGGCGAGCGCGTCGACGACCTGCTGCACCGGGCCGACGCCGCGCTCTACGCGGCCAAGCGCGACGGCCGTAACCGCCTGGCCTGCGCTGGCTGAGCGGACTTTCCGGAAGACGAAAAAAAGGGCTCCGCGGAGCCCTTTTTTCATACCTGACGCTTAGCGCTTGAAGCCCGGACGCATGCCGTCGCCGGCCGGCTGCGGGCGGCGCTTGTTCAACGGCTTGCGCGCCACCGGCTTGGACGGGCGCTCGTCACGCTCGGCGCTCGGCTTGGCCGGACGCGAACGCGGCGCTTCGCCGGCCGGGGCCTTGCCACGGCCTTCCGGACGCGGCGCGCGGGCCGGGCGGTCGGAATCCTGGCGCGGACCACGGGCCGGACGGTCGGAGTCCTTGCGCGGGCCGCGAGCCGGACGATCCGAATCCTGACGCGGGCCGCGGGCCGGACGGTCGGAGTCCTTGCGCGGGCTGCGAGCCGGACGATCCGAATCCTGGCGTGGAGCACGAGCCGGACGATCAGAGTCCTGGCGCGGACCACGGGCCGGGCGATCCGAATCCTGGCGCGGACCACGAACCGGACGGTCGGCATCCTGGCGCGGACCACGGGCCGGGCGATCCGAATCCTGGCGCGGACCACGAACCGGACGGTCGGAGTCCTGACGCGGCCCTCGGGCGGGACGCTCGCCGGCCACCGGACGCGGACCACGGGCCGGGCGCTCGCCGCCGAAGGATTCCTTGCGCTGGCGGTTGCCGCGACCGGCATCCGGGCGCTCGCTGCGCGGCAGCGGCTTGGCCAGCTTGCGCTGCTGGCGTTCGAGCTTGTCCTTGGCCTTGGTGGTCATCTCCGGCAGTTTCACCGGCTTCAGGCCGACCTCCTCGCTGAGGATGTCCAGCTCGCGCTGGTCCATCTCGCGGTAGCGGCCCATGGTCAGCTCGGAGGTGAGGAACACCGGGCCGAAGCGCACGCGCTTCAGGCGGCTCACCACCACGCCCTGGGATTCCCACAGACGACGCACTTCGCGGTTGCGGCCTTCCATCACCACCACGTGGTACCAGTGGTTGAAGCCTTCGCCGCCGGGCGCCTGCTGGATGTCGCTGAACTTGGCCGGGCCGTCTTCGAGCATCACGCCGGCTTTCAGGCGCTCGATCATCTCTTCGTCGACTTCGCCGCGCACGCGCACGGCGTACTCGCGGTCCATCTCGTAGGACGGGTGCATCAGGCGGTTGGCCAGCTCGCCGTCGGTGGTGAACAGCAGCAGGCCGGTGGTGTTGATGTCCAGGCGACCGACGTTGATCCAGCGGCCGCTGCGCAGGCGCGGCAGGCGGTCGAACACGGTCGGGCGGCCTTCCGGGTCGTCGCGGGTGCAGACCTCGCCCTCGGGCTTGTTGTAGATCAGCACGCGGCGCACGTGCTCTTCGGCCTGCTCGCGGCGGATCAGGTGCTCGTCGACGGCGATGGCGTCGTGGCTTTCCACGCGCTGGCCAAGGCTGGCGACCACGCCGTTGACCTTGACCCGGCCTTCCTCGATCCAGGCCTCGACGTCACGGCGCGAGCCGACGCCCAGACGGGCCAGGACCTTCTGCAGCTTCTCGCCGGCGGGGGAAATTTCGGTGGTTTCGTGCGTGTCGTTCATCTGGGCACCTCCCGGTGTGTCATGCAACGAAGAAAAAGGTCGCGCATCATACGCGCTTGGGCGCGGCAAAGCACCGTCCGTGATCGGGAAAGCCTAGCCGCTTTTGCCATTCGCGCCGCTTTCAGGGGGAAACCGAGTTGAGCGACCAATCCGCCTTCACCGGCGCCAAGCTGGCGCTGTTCCACGACGGCCACCTAGTGGTCTACCTGCGCGACGAGAAACCCGGTATCCCCTTCCCCGGCTGCTGGGACTTTCCCGGCGGTGGCCGCGAAGGCCAGGAAACCCCGGCCGAATGCGCGTTGCGCGAGTTGGAGGAGGAGTTCGCCATCCGCCTGGGCCAGGAGCGCATCGAATGGCAGCGCCGCTACCGCGCCACCCACGGCCCGGCGCCCTGGGCCTGGTTCCTGGTGGCGCGGCTGCGGGCGGCGGAGTTCGCAGCGATCCGCTTCGGCGACGAGGGGCAGTATTGGCGGCTGATGGCGGTGGAGGAGTACCTCGGGCTGGATGAGGGGGAAGCGGTGCCCTATCTGCAGGAGCGGTTGCGGGATTATCTGGAGGGGATTGTTTCGTAGGAGCGAGCTTGCTCGCGAACGGGGTTTCCCGGTGGCGTAGGTGCCGGGTTTAAGAGCACCCTCTCCCCAGCCCTCTCCCTGAAGGGAGAGGGGGCCGTTCGGCGTGCTTGGGAAGTCAGGCGTCAGCCGGAAACCACAGGACCACTCGGGGACCTCAGCAGGCAGAGGACAGTCCCCTCTCCCTTCAGGGAGAGGGTTAGGGAGAGGGAGCGGAGTCAAACCCCACGTCGGTACAACCGACGAGTACCGTTCGCGAGCAAGCTCGCTCCTACGAAGAGCCCCATAAAAAAGCCCGGCACAAGGCCGGGCACGTCCGATCGTGGGACAGCTCAGTGTGATTCGAGCAGCGCCAGGGCCTCGCGCGACAGGCGCTCGACCGCGGCCCAGTCACCGCTGGCGACGGCGGCCTTGGGCAGCATCCAGGTGCCCCCCACGCACATCACGTTGTCCAGGCGGTAGTAGTCGTTCAGGTTGTCCGGTCCTACCCCGCCGGTGGGGCAGAAGCGCACTTCCGGGAAGGGGCCGGCGAAGGCCTTGAGCGCTTCCACGCCGCCACACACCTTGGCCGGGAACAGCTTGAAGCGGCGCAGGCCGTGGCGGTAGGCGGCCATGATCTCGGAGGCGGTGGCCACGCCGGGCAGCAGCGGCACCGGGCGGCTCACCGCGTGCTGCAGCAGTTCCTCGGTGCAACCGGGGGTGACGATGAACTGCGCGCCGGCCTCTTCCGCCTGGCGGAAGGTCTGCGGGTCCAGCACGGTGCCGGCGCCCACGCACAATTCCGGGCGCTGTTCGGCCAGGGTGCGGATGGCGGTCAGGCCCAGCGGGGTGCGCAGGGTCACTTCCAGCACGGTGATGCCGCCGGCGGCCAGGGCGTCGGCCATGGGCAGGATGTCCTGCTCGCGATCGATGGTGATCACCGGCAGGATGCGGGCGCGCTCGGCGAGGGCGTCGATGCGCTGGATGTGGGAATCGAGGTTCATGTTGCGGTAACTCCGTGCCTCAAGGGCACCAGTGGATCGACAGGGGAGCGCGGAGGAAGGCGCTCACCGGCATGCTTGCTTCGTCTTCGGCGGCCAGCGCGGCCTTCAGGGTGGCCAGCTTGGCCTCGCCCTGGATCGCCAGCAGTTGCACCCGCGAGGCGGCCAGCAGCGCGCGGCTGAGGGTCAGGCGCTGGTGCGGCACGCTCGGCGCCCAGGCCGGCAGGCAATGGCGCGCGCCGGCCGGGTCGAGGGCCTCGGCCAGGCCCGGGCTGGCCGGGAACAGCGAGGCGGTGTGGCCGTCGTCGCCCATGCCCAGCACCAGCACGTCGATGGGCAGGGCCAGCTCGGCGACCTGGCGGTCGGCGATGGCCGCCGCTTCCTCCAGGCTCGGCGCCGAGTGATACAGGCCGCAGAACAGCGCCTTGGCCGCCGCGCCCTTGAGCAGGTGGCGGCGCACCAGGCCGGCATTGCTGTCCGGGTGGACTTCCGGCACCCAGCGCTCGTCGGCGAGGGTCACGGTCACCTTGCCCCAGTCGAGGACTTCGCCGCTCAGTGCTTCTAGGAAAGCCACCGGGCTGCGCCCGCCGGACACCGCCAGCAGCGCGCGGCCGCGCTCGGCGATGGCCCCGCGCAGTTGTTCGGCCACATTGGCGGCCAGGCCGCGGGCCTGCGCCACCGGGCTTTCCCAGGCCGTCCAGCGCACGCCGGCCGGCAGCTTCAGATCAATGGTCGCCATACCAGTCTTTCCCGTCTCTCGCGATCAGCGCCACGGCCGCCTGAGGTCCCCAGGTGCCGGCGGCGTAGGGTTTGGGGGCGTCGCCCAGGCGTTCCCAGCCGGCGATCAGGTGGTCGCACCACTTCCAGGCGAACTCCACTTCGTCCTTGCGCACGAACAGGTACTGGTTGCCCTGCATCACTTCCAGCAGCAGCCGCTCGTAGGCGTCCGGCACGCGCGCGGCCTGGTACGCCTCGGAGAAGCTCAGCTGCAGCGGCCCGGTGCGCAGTTGCATGCCCTTGCCCAGGCCCTGGTCCTTGGTCATCACCTGCAGGGAGATGCCCTCGTCCGGCTGCAGGCGGATGATCAGGCGGTTGCTGATCAGCGAGCGCTGCTCCGGGGCGAAGATGTAGTGCGGCGGGTTCTTGAAGTGGATGACGATCTGCGACAGCTTCTGCGGCATGCGCTTGCCGGTGCGCAGGTAGAAGGGCACGCCGGACCAGCGCCAGTTGCGGATGTCCACGCGCAGGGCGACGAAGGTCTCGGCGCCGCTCATACGGTTGGCGTGTTCCTCTTCCAGGTAGCCGGGCACCGCCTTGCCGTCGATGAAGCCGGCGGTGTACTGGCCACGCACTACGCGGCCGGCCAGTTGCTCCGGCGGGATCGGCTCCAGGGCGCGCAGCACCTTGACCTTCTCGTCGCGGATGCTGTCGGCGGAGAGGTCGCTGGGCGGGTCCATGGCGATCAGGCAGAGCAGCTGCAGCAGATGGTTCTGCACCATGTCGCGCAGTTGGCCGGCCTGGTCGAAGTAGCCCCAGCGGCCTTCGATGCCGACCTTCTCGGCCACGGTGATTTCCACGTGGGAGATGTGGTTCTGGTTCCACTGCGTCTCGAACAGGCTGTTGGCGAAGCGCAGGGCGATGAGGTTCTGCACCGTTTCCTTGCCCAGGTAGTGGTCGATCCGGTAGATGCGGTTCTCCGGGAAGAACTTCGCCACCGCCTCGTTCACCTCGCGGGACGACGCCAGGTCGTGGCCGATGGGCTTCTCCAGCACCACTCGGGTGCGTTCGGCCAGGCCGAGGGCGGCGAGGTTCTCGCAGATGCCGCCGTAGACCGCGGCCGGGGTGGCGAAGTAGGCCACCAGCGGCAAGCCGGCCGGCACCGCGTCGCGCAACGCCGGGTAGGAAGCGGCGTCGAGGAAGTCCATGCTCAGGTAGCTCAGGCGCTGCTGGAAGCGCGCCCACACGGCGTCGTCCCATTCGCGCGCCGGCACGGCCAGGCGCAGGCGCTTCTCGAGGGTGGCCAGGTGGGCGGCGGGGTCGCCCTCGTCGCGGGCCAGGGCGAGGATGCGGGTGTCGCCGTGGAGCAGGCCTTCACGGTCGAGCTGGTAGAGGGCGGGGATCAGCTTGCGCAGGGCGAGGTCGCCCAGCGCGCCGAACAGCGCCAGGGTGCAAGGCAGAACGCGGACATCAGGCATTTGTTGTTACCAAACAGATTTTGAGGAACATTTGCCGAATACACCGGGCCATTAAGGCAAAAATGTAGTAATTAAACAACATATTTTTCCCAAGACGCGGTCCTGTTGGTCGTCTGCCGACCTGACGTTAGGATAGCGCCGCTGGCCGCAGGTACGTCCCCGGCCGTCGATTGCCCCGCCGGGGCCACCAAGGAGAACGGATGAAGAACCTGCTGGAGCAGATCCAGACGCGCCTGGAAGACTTGAACAAGGCCGAACGCAAGGTCGCCGAGGTGATACTGCAGAACCCGCAGCAGGCCACCCGCTTCAGCATTGCCGCGCTGGCCCAGGCCGCGAGCGTCAGCGAACCGACGGTGAACCGCTTCTGCCGCTCCTTCGGCATGAGCGGCTACCCGGAGCTGAAGATCCAGCTGGCGCAGAGCCTGGCCAGCGGCGCGGCCTTCGTCACCCAGGCAGTGGCCGAGGACGACGGCCCCGAGGCGTACACGCGGAAGATCTTCGGCAGCACCATCGCCTCGCTGGACGCCACCTACAAGCTGATCGACCCGCGCGCCGTGGACCGCGCCGTGGACCTGCTGATCCAGGCCCGGCAGATCCACTTCTTCGGCCTAGGCGCCTCCAGCTCGGTGGCGCTGGATGCGCAGCACAAGTTCTTCCGCTTCAACCTGGCGGTGTCGGCGCAGAGCGACGTGCTGATGCAGCGGATGATCGCCTCGGTGGCGCACACCGGCGACCTGTTCGTGGTGATTTCCTATACCGGCCGCACCCGCGAACTGGTGGACGTGGCGCGCCTGGCGCGGGACAACGGCGCCTCGGTGCTCGGCCTGACCGCCGCCGACTCGCCGCTGGCCAAGGTCTGCACCCTGACCCTGGACATCCCGCTGCCGGAAGATACCGACATCTACATGCCGATGACCTCGCGGATCATCCAGCTGACGGTGCTCGACGTGCTCGCCACCGGCGTGACCCTGCGCCGCGGCGTGGACTTCCAGCCGCACCTGCGCAAGATCAAGGAGAGCCTGGTGCCGACGCGGTACCAGCTGGACGAGGAAGACTGACGCCGCGGCGTGGTGGTTTCGTAGGCGCGGATTTATCCGCGATTTCGGCGCCAGAGATCAGCCCATCGCGGACGGAGTCCGCTCCTACGTTCCAGGAAGCACGGCTGTTCGTAGGATGGTGTTGAGCGAAGCGATACCCATCACCATGGTTCGATGGGTATCGCAAGCTCAACCCATCCTACGAAGAGCACCTTGGCGCAGTCGGCAAGACCGTTGTTCTCCTACGCTCAAACCCCGCGCAGCGGAAACCGTCAGACCAACCCGGCCTTCAACCGCAGGCGCATGCGCTCGCCCTGGGCCAGGATCAGGCCGCCGGGGCGGTAGCCGGCGGCGCCGATGCACAGGAAGCGGTCGGCCTCGCCCGGCTCCACCTGCTCCACCGCGCGGCTGCCGGGGTGCCAGATGACGCTGCCGGCGGCGGCGTTCTTGTCGATGCGCAGGCGGCGCTGCCAGCCGGCGTCTTCCAGCACCAGCGCGCCGGTGTTGTACAGCACCTGCTTGACCGCGCCCCGCGGCGTCCAGGTGTTGGGCAGCGGCGCCGTTGGGCGCTGGCCGCCCTCCAGCTCCATGCCGTGGACCACGCTGCGGCGCAGCGAGCCGATGCGCCAGTAGGGTTGCAGGGCGAAGCTGAACAGGCAGTCGCTGTCGTCCTCGTGGTAGCTGGACAGTTCCATCTCCAGTTCGCGGCCCAGGCGCGCGTCCAGGCGCACGTGCCAGTCCTCGATGTCCAGCTGCCAGCTCACCTGCACCAGGCTCTCGTCGGCGTGGGCGTCGAGCAGGCGCCATTCGCGCTGGCGGGCCCAGCCGTGGGGCGGCCAGTCGGGCTCGCTGGGGTGGCTGCCGAACCACGGCCAGCACACCGGGATGCCGCCGCGGATGGGCGCCGTGCTCAGCGCCGGCCACTGGCTGGAACACCACAGCATGGAGCGCTCGCCCTGGGGCCGGAAGTGCAGCAGCTGCGCGCCCTGGCGGCTGAAGACCGCCTGGCACAGGGGATGATCGATCAGCAGCAGGTCGCGGCGCTGGAAGCGCACCCAGTCGAAGGGGCGCTTGGCACGCATGGAATGGAAGAAGCGCTGCAGCGGATGCTCGAGCATTGTCCGGAGGTCCTGAATCAATCCCTTCCCGGACGCTCCCGGGGCATGACATCTATGTAGTTTTACTACACGTTGGTGAAAAAAGCGCAGATTCTACCTGAAAAGCATAGAACCCCAGTCACATGTCCGGATTTTTTCGTCCCAGGCCGGTCACGTAGGGCGGATAACGCCTACGGCGTTATCCGCCGTCCAGCCTCGCTGCCCGGCGGCTCCCAGGTTGACCTGGGCGCTGGCCGTGGCCCCGGCGTATCGGCGGATAACCGCGAACGGTTATGCGCCCCACGAACAAAAAGCCCGCCCCGGTGATGGCGGGCGGGCCAAGTACAGCAGCACCTCAGGAGCGTGTCGTTTGGCGCATCAGAAGCTGGACTGGATCTTCAGCCCGGCGACCAGGGCGTTGTCCACCTCGTAGACGCCGCCGGGATGCTTGATGTACTGCAGGTTCGGCCGCACTGTCAGCCAGTTGGTCACGTGCACACCGTAGTACAGCTCGGCGTCGTATTCGCTGTGCTGCACCGGCTGGAACAGCGGGTTGTCGTAGTCGTCGATGCCGGAGACTTCGTTGATCTGCTTCTGGTGCCTGGTCACATCGTCGTTGATGTGGATGCGCGCCACCGCCAGGCCGATGTCGTCTTTCGGCCGCGCATCGAACAGGCCTTTGTAGACCATGCCCACCTGCTGGTAGTTGTCGATGCTGTTGGTCGCCTGGTCATGCACGGTGAAGTTGGCGAACAGGCTCAGCCCGCGCGAAGCGTCGCCGTTGTGCGCAGTGACCTGCTGCTGCGCCACCACCCACCAGCCGTGCTTGCTGCCGTGGGACTTGAAGGCGTTGCCGGTCAGCGCCTGGGGCTGGCCGTTCACATCCTCGTAGACGTCGTCGGCCTTGGCGGTGCTGTAGTAGTAGCCCAGGCGATATTCGCCCGGCAGTTGCTGCGCCCCCACCTTCGGCGACCACACCAGCTCCACCGGCAGGATGGCGCCCTTGGTGCCGCTGCCGCTGAGCTTGAAGCCGTTGCCGGTCTCCAGGTTCGAGGGGTTCTGCTCGTAGGCGCCGACCTGCACGAAGAATTCCGGGCTGAGGTTGTATTTCACCCGCAGCGCCCACTGCGCCACCGGCCAGTTGTACCAGATGCCGCCCACCCAGTTGCCCACCTGGGAGCCGCAGAACGCCAGGTTCTGGAAGTCGCAGGGGAAGCTGTTGAAGTCCTCGCCCTCGCCGAACTGGCCGACCTTGATGTCCAGGGCATCGTCGAGGAAGGTCTGCTTGTACCACATCTGCGTCAGCCGCCAGGTCTGGCCGCGGCCCCAGACTTCCTGCACCGAGCTGAGCTGGCCGGCGCGCGGGTCGCTGAGGCGGTCGTTGGAGAGGTTGTTGCCGCTGCGCTCGGTCACCGTCAGCTGGAACTCGGCGCCGTGCCAGCCGAGGATCTTCTGCAGGTCCAGGTGGGTGCCCAGCGCCCACTGGTCGGTGTAGCGCGCGGTCTTGTCGTCGTTGTAGCCGCCGTGCAGGTTGCCCGCGGCCTCGCCGACGTAGTCCAGCTTGAAGTCGTAGCCCTTCTCCAGCAGCTCGCTGCGGGTGCCGCCCCAGTCCCCCAGGCCCCATTTCGAATCGACGGAGAAGGCCTCGTCGGCGCAGGCCAGGCCATTCAGGCCGACGGCGCCCAGGGCGAGCAGGCAGCCCAGGGCGGGCCGGATCTTGTTGTTCTTATGCATTGCTGACGTCCTCGTTGGTGAAATGCCTTGCGGCGTTCAGTGCTTGTGCCGGGCCAGCGGGGTGACCTTGGCCTCCCCCGCCCCGCCCGGCGCCTTGCGCAGGCGCTCGCCGCTGCCCGCGTCGAACAGCAGTACCCGCGCCGGGTCCAGCCGCAGTTGCAGGGTCGAGCCCAGGGCCGGCGCGGCGTCCGGGGCCAGGCGGCAGCAGACCTTGGCGCCGTTGAGGGTGACGAAGGCCAAGGTGTCCGGGCCGGTGGGCTCCAGCACCTCGACCTCGGCGCGCACGTCCACCAGGCCGTTGCCGTTCTCGGCCACGCCGATCTGTTCCGGACGCACGCCGAGGATCAGCTCGCGGCCCTCGGCCACTTCGGCGTCCAGCTCCAGCGGCAGCTCGCAGCGGTCCTGGCCGCTGTCCAGCAGGCCGACCAGGCGGCTGCCCTGGCGCTGCACGCGCAGCGGGATGAAGTTCATCGGCGGCGAGCCGATGAAGCTGGCGACGAACAGGTTGGCCGGGTCGTTGTAGATCTGCTGCGGTGTGCCGAACTGCTGGACGATGCCATCCTTCATCACCGCCACCTTGTCGCCGAGGGTCATGGCCTCGATCTGGTCGTGGGTGACGTAGACCGTGGTGGTCTTCAGGCGCTGGTGCATCAGCTTGATCTCGGTGCGCATCTCCACCCGCAGCTTGGCGTCGAGGTTCGACAGCGGTTCGTCGAACAGGTAGATCTTCGGCCGCCGCGCCAGCGCCCGGCCCATGGCTACGCGCTGCTGCTGGCCGCCGGAGAGCTGCGAGGGCTTGCGCTGCAGCAGGTGCTCGATCTGCAGCAGCTTGGCCACCCGCGCCACTTCTTCGTCGATGGCCGCCTGGGGCAGCTTGCGGATCTTCAGGCCGAAGGCGATGTTCTCGCGCACCGTCATGGTCGGGTACAGCGCGTAGGACTGGAACACCATGGCGATGTCGCGGTCCTTCGGGCTCATGCCGCTGATGTCGCGGCCATCCACCAGGATGGCGCCGCCGCTGATGTCCTCCAGGCCGGCGATGCAGTTCATCAGCGTGGACTTGCCGCAGCCGGAGGGGCCGACCAGGATCAGGAACTCGCCGGACTCGATCGCCAGGTCGATGGACTTGAGGGTGTCCGCCAGGCCGCTGCCGTAGGACTTGTGCAGGTTGCGCAGTTCGAGTGTTGCCATGTCCGATTACCCCTTGACCGCGCCGGCGGTCAGGCCGCGCACGAAATACTTTCCAGCCAGTACGTAGACGATCAGCGTCGGCAGCGCGGCGATCATCGCCGCGGCCATGTCGACGTTGTATTCCTTGACCCCGGTGCTGATGTTCACCAGGTTGTTCAGCGCCACCGTGATCGGCTGGGCGTCGCCGCTGGCGAACACCACGCCGAAGAGGAAGTCGTTCCAGATCTGGGTGAACTGCCAGATCAGGCAGACCATGACGATGGGCGTGGACATCGGCAGGAGGATGCGCGTGAAGATGGTGAAGAAGCCGGCGCCGTCGAGCCGCGCGGCCTTCACCAGGGCATCCGGGATGGCCACGAAGTAGTTGCGGAAGAACAGCGTGGTGAAGGCCAGGCCGTAGATGCAGTGGACCATCACCAGGCCCGTGGTGGTGTTGGCCAGGCCCAGCTTGCCGAGGGTGAAGGACATCGGCAGGAGGATCACCTGGAACGGCAGGAAGCAGCCGAACAGCAGCGCGCCGAAGAACAGCTGCGAGCCGCGGAAGCGCCACATGGACAGCACGTAGCCGTTCAGCGCGCCGATGAAGGTGGAGATCAGCACGCCGGGCACCGTGATGCGAACCGAGTTCCAGAAGAAGTCGCCCACCGCGCCCCAGGCCTTCACCCAGCCGATCAGTGTGAACACTTCCGGCAGCGCCAGCAGGTTGCTGTTGCGGATGTCCTCGGGGCTCTTGAAGCTGGTCAGCAGCATCACCAGCAGCGGGATCAGGTACAGCGCCACGGCGCCCCAGAGGGTGGCGTGGACCGCCAGGCGGCCGAGGCTGGGCTTGAAGGTCGCGTCACGCATGGCGCTTGCCTCGCAGTTCGGAATACAGGTAGGGCACGACTATGGCCAGCACCGCGCCGAGCATCAGCATCGCGCTCGCCGCGCCCAGGCCCATCTGCCCGCGGGTGAAGGTGTGGGCGTACATGAACATCGCCGGCAGGTCGGAGGAGTAGCCGGGGCCGCCGGCGGTCATCGCGGCGACCAGGTCGAAGCTCTTGATGGCGATGTGCGCGAGGATCATCAGCGCGCTGAAGAACACCGGGCGCAGGCTCGGCAGGACGATGCGCAGGTAGATGGTCGGCAGGCTCGCGCCGTCCACCTGGGCGGCGCGCACGATGGCCGGGTCGACGCCGCGCAGGCCGGCGAGGAACAGCGCCATGACGAAGCCCGAGGCCTGCCACACGGCGGCGATCACCAGGCAGTAGACGACGCGCTGCGGGTCCACCAGCCAGTCGAAGCGGAAGCCCGTCCAGCCCCAGTCGCGCAGCAGCTTGTCCAGGCCCAGGCCGGGGTTGAGCAGCCACTTCCAGGCGGTGCCGGTGACGATCATCGACAGCGCCATGGGGTACAGGTAGACGGTGCGGATGAAGCCCTCGCGGCGGATGCGCTGGTCCAGCAGCACGGCGAGGAACACCCCGAGCAGCAGGCAGATGACGATGAACAGGCCGCCGAACAGCAGCAGGTTGCGGCTGGCCACCCACCAGCGGTCGTTGTCCCACAGGCGCAGGTACTGGCCAAGCCCGGCCCAGCTGTAGCTGGGCATGAAGCGCGAATTGGTGAAGGACAGCAGCAGCGTCCAGCCGATGTAGCCGTACACGCAGACCAGCACCACGAGCATGCTCGGGGCCAGCACCAGTTTCGGCAGCCAGCGCTGCAGGCCGTCGAACAGCGAGGCGCGCGGAGCCGCCGCGGGGGTGAAGGTGGGGTTTTCTGTCGCCATGGGTCTTCCCGGGTGCGAGTGAAGCCGTCCGGGCCATGGCGATGGCCCGGAGTGGGTCGGCTGGGAGTGGGGCGGCGCCTGGCGGAAGGCGCCGCGCGGCTTACTGCGCCGCCGCCTCGATGGCCGCGTAGAGCTGCTGGGCAGCCTTCTGCGGGTCAGCGGCGGGGTCGTTGAAGAAGTTGGTCACCACGTCGAAGATGGCGCCCTGCACGTAGCTGGATGCGGCCATGCTGTGGGCCATGCTCGGCACCAGGGTGCCGGCCTCGGAGGCCGCCTTGAAGTCCTTCATCGACTGCTGGGCGCAGGCGTCGAAGGGCGCCATGTCGGCGTCCAGGCGCACCGGGATGGAGCCCTTGGCCAGGTTGAAGTCCTTCTGGAACGCCGGGTCGAGCACCGCGCGCGCCAGGTCTTCCTGGGCCTTGCGGTTCTCGGCGTTGCTCAGCTTGAACATCACCAGGGAGTCGATGTTGTAGTCGAAGTCCTTCTGCGTGCCGGGGAACGGCAGGCACTGGTAGTCCTTGCCGGCGACCTTGCTGGCCGCGGTGAACTCGCTCTTGGCCCAGTCGCCCATGATCTGCATGCCGGCCTTGCCGTTGATGACCATGCTGGTGGCGACGTTCCACTCGCGCCCGGCGGCGTCGGCGTCGATGTAGCCGCGCAGTTTCTTCAGCGCGCCGAACACCTCGACCATCTGCGGCCCGGTGAGGGTGGCCTTGTCCTGCTCGACGAAGGCCTTGCGGTAGCCGTCCGGGCCCATCTTGCTGAGCACCAGGTTCTCGAACAGGGTGCCGTCCTGCCAGGGCTGGCTGCCATGGGCCAGGGCGACGAAGCCGGCAGCCTTGAGCTTGTCGGCGGCGGCGAAGAACTCGTCGAGGGTGGTCGGCGGCGTGGCGCCGGCCTTCTTGAAGACCTCGGGGTTGATGTACAGCCAGTTCACCCGGTGCACGTTGACCGGCACGGCGACGTAGTCGCCCTGGTACTTCATGACCTGCGCCACCTGCGGCGGCAGCAGTTGGTCCCATTTGCCCTCGGCGGCGACCTGGTTGAGGTCGGCGAGCAGGCCGAGCTGGCCCCACTCCTGGATGTCCGGCCCCTTGATCTGCGCGGCGGCCGGCGGGTTGCCGGACACGGCGCGGGTCTTCAGCACGGTCATGGCGGCCTCGCCACCACCGCCGGCGACGGCGAAGTCCTTCCAGGTGTGGCCCTTGGCCTGGACGAGTTTCTTCAGGGTTTCGGCGGCGCGCGCCTCGCCGGGGGAAGTCCACCAGTGCAGGACTTCGACTTCGCCGGCGTGGGCCGGGGTGGCGAGATAGAGCGAGGAAAGACAGACAGCGGCGGAAAGGCGGCGGAGCGCATTCATGGGGGAGGACCTTTTCTTGTTATTCGGGGCAAGTCTGCGCTTGCGGTAGTCCGAGTCTATCCAAGGCATTTCCTGCTCCGGGTAACGAAGGGATGGGGGATTGTCACGGGGTGGTGACATTTGGGGTGGCTGGGTTGGGGTTGATTTGAAGAGCCAAGAGCCCCTCTCCCTAACCCTCTCCCTGAAGGGAGAGGGGACTGGTCCTGAGGGGCTATATGTCCTGAGTCATCCTAATAGCCCAGTGTTGCCGGCTAACTCCATGATTGCAGCCCGCGCCGAACGGCCCCCTCTCCCTTCAGGGAGAGGGATGGGGAGAGGGTTGCGGACTCAAATCGAGCGCCAAGCGTATCGCCTCCAGCACCGAATCCATCCTCAACAACACGTCATGGTTCCAGAACCGTAGCACCTGGAAACCTCGGGCACAGAGCCAGGCGTCTCGCTCCAGATCGGGAGCAGAGCCCAGGTGCTGGCCGCCGTCCAATTCGATCACCAGCATTCTTTCCAGGCAGATGAAGTCGACTATGTAGTGGCCTACCACTTTCTGGCGCTTGAACTTCAAATCCATGAAGCGGTGGCCGCGGAGTTGTTGCCAGAGGGCCCGCTCAGCGTCGGTCTGGCCCTTGCGGAGTTGGCGGGAGAAGTCGCGGTATGACGGCATCCTTGATCTCCTTTTTTGTGAGATCAGGGAAGTTACTCGGCCTTGGTTGAAGAGCCCCTCTCCCCAGCCCTCGGCTGCGCGCCCCGCCCTGAAGGGAGAGGGGGCTGTCCTCTGCAAGGCGCAATCATGGAGCACGCCGGAACCTTCTGAGCTGAGGAAAGGAAGCGTCTTTACTCGACCACCAACCTCGGCAACCTCAACGTCACCCTCAGCCCCCCTTCCCGCCGATTCTGCAAACTCACCTCCCCGCCATGGGTATGCGCGATATTCCTCGCGATCCCCAACCCCAACCCATACCCCTGCCCCCGCTGCGACAGGCGCACCCGCGGTTCGAACACCTGTTCCAAGCGCTGCTCAGGCACCCCGGGCCCCTCGTCGTCGACGTGCACGAGCAGCGCTTCCAGGCCGTCCTCGACCTGCACCTGCGCGCGCTCGCCGTACTTCAGGGCGTTGTCCAGCAGGTTGCCGATGCAGCGGCGCAGGGCCAGGGGCTTGCCGGGATAGGGTTCGCCCGCCTCCCCCAGCAGCTTCACGCGGCCGTCGGCCAGGTAGGGGCCGGCGACGTGCTGCAGCAGCTGGTTGACGTCCACCGGCTCGATGTTCTCGTGGATGTCGGTGTCCTTCACGCATTGCAGGGCGCCCTTGACCAGCAGTTCCAGCTCGTCGAGGTCCTGGTTGAGCTTGTCGCGCTGCGGCTCGTCGTCGAGCAGTTCGACGCGCAGGCGCAGGCGGGTGATGGGCGTGCGCAGGTCGTGGGAGATGGCGCTGAACAGCTGGCCGCGCTCGCTGAGGTAGCGGTCGATGCTCTCGCGCATGGTGTTGAAGGCGCGGCTGACTTCCACCAGCTCGCGGGCGCCGCGCTCTTCCAGCGGCGCCGCCGGGCTGCCCAGGGCGACTTCGCGGGCGGCGCGGGCCAAGCGCTTGAGCGGGCGGCTCTGCTGGTGCACCAGCAGGCCGGCGAAGAGCAGCAGCAACAGGCTGGTCAGGCCGATGGAGAGCAGTTGCTGCGGCTGCAGCGCCTCCGGCTCCAGGCTGACGTAGGGCGCCGGCATCAGGCTGGCGATGTAGAGCCATTCGTTCTCGCCGATGCGGATCTGCGTCACCAGCACCGGCGGGTTCACCGGCTCCAGGGTCAGCGCGTAGTGGGCCCAGGAGCGCGGCAGTTCCTCCAGCTTCAGTTGGCTGTTGAACAGGCGCAGGTCGTCCGGGGCGACGAATTCCACTTCCAGCTCCACGTCCTTGCCCAGCTTCTGCTGCAGCACGTCGCGGACGATGTCCAGCACCGCCTGCTTGTTCGGCGTGTCCGGCAGGCTCTGCATCTGCAGCGGGCGCTCGTTGAGCGAGACGAAGAAGCGCGTGCCACCCATGCTGCGCAGCTGGTCCAGCACCAGCGGGCGGTAGCCGATGGGCAACGAGCGGAAGTAGCTGACGCTGGCGGCCATGGAATAGGCCAGGCTGCGCGAGCTGGTGAGCAGGCCCTCGCGCTGGCTGGAGCGCAGGTGCGAGAGCCAGAACAGGCTGGACAGGCCCTGGGCGACGAGGATCGCCAGCAGCGTCAGCAGCAGCATGCGCCCCAGCAGCGAGCGCGGGACCAGCGGCCAGCGCCGCCGCTCGCCCATCACAGCCCCAGGTGCGGGCGGACCTGCGCCGCCAGCAGATAGCCGCTGCCGCGCACGGTCTGGATCAGCCGCGGCGCCTTGCCGGTGTCGCGCAGGCGCTGGCGCAGGCGGCTGACCGCCATGTCGACGATGCGCTCCAGGGGCATCACCTCGCGGCCGCGGGTGGCGTTGGCGATGGTGTCGCGGTCGAGGATCTGCTGCGGGTGGTCGAGGAACAGCTTGAGCAGGGCGAAGTCGGCGCCGCTGAGGAAGAACTCCTCGCCGTCCTCGTGGAACAGCCGGTGGCTGACCGTGTCCAGGCGCCAGTCGTCGAAGGCCAGCACCTCGCCGCCGCGCACCTGGGTGAACTGCGCGCGGCGCAGCAGGGCCTTGATCCGCGCCAGCAGCTCGCGCGGGCTGAAGGGCTTGCCCAGGTAGTCGTCGGCGCCCAGCTCCAGGCCGATCACCCGGTCGGTTTCGTCGGAACTGGCGGTGAGCATGATCACCGGCATGCAGGCCAGGCGCTGGTGCGAACGAATCCAGCGGCACAGGCTGAAGCCGTCCTCGTCGGGCAGCATCACGTCGAGGATGGCCAGGGCGGCCTCCTCTGCCAGCAACGCCTGGCGAAAGGCCGCGCCGTCGGCGGCGCTGCGCACCTGGAAGCCGGCGCGGCTCAGGTAGGTTTCCAGCAGCTCGCGGATTTCCTGGTCGTCATCCACCAGCAGGATGGATTTGGCGGGTGCGTTCACGGGGCATCCCTTGTTGTTGTTCCAGTGGTTGCCGTTGGTCGTTCAGGCTTTTGCCTGCAGCGCCTGCTCCAGGGCCACGCCGGCGCCGAACAGGCCCGGATGGCTGGCGGTCATCACCCATACCGGCACCTGGCTCAGGTAGGGGCCGCTGGTCTTGCCGCGGGTGCAGAAGGCCTCGGCGAAACCGCTGCGCTGGAAGCGTTCGAGGAAGCGCGGGACTATGCCGCCGGTGATGTACACGCCGCCCAGGGCGCCGACCGTCATCACCGCGTTGCCGGCGACCCGCGCCAGCCACACGAAGAAGTGCTCCAGCACCGCGTCGCAGTAGGCGTCGCCGGCCAGGGCGCGCTCGCCGATCTGCGCCGCGGAGAGCGCCAGTGGCTGGATGCCGTCGACCTTGCAGCTGGCCTGGTAGATGTTCTCCAGGCCGCTGCCGGACAGCGCGCGCTCGGCCGAGACGTGGCCGTACTTCTCGCGCAGCTGCTGCCAGATGGCGAAGTCGCGCTCGCCGGTCACCGGCAGGTCGACGTGGCCGCCCTCGCAGGGCAGCACGTCCCAGCCGCCGCCGGGCAGCGGCACCAGGCTGCCGACGCCCAGGCCGGTGCCGGGGCCGATGATCAGCTTGGCGCGGCCCGGCAGGGCCTGGCCGTCGCGCACCTGCACCAGGTCCTCGCCGCCCAGGCGCGAGGCGGCCCAGGCCATGGTGCTGAAGTCGTTGACCAGCAGCAGGTGGCTCAGGCCCAGCTCGGCGCGGAAGGCCTCGCGGCTGATGACCCAGTGGTTGTTGGTGAAGCGGAAGTCGGCATCGCCCACGGGCCCGGCGCAGGCCAGGCAGACGCTGTGGATGGCGCCGAGCGGCTGGCCGACGCGCTGCAGGTATTCGCGCACGGCGTCTTCCGGGCGCGGGTAGTCGGCGCAGGCCAGCACCTCGATGGCCTCCAGGCGCTGCTCGCGCCAGAGGGCGAAGCGGGCGTTGGTCCCGCCGATGTCGCCGACCAGCGCGATGCCGGTCGGTGCTTGGGATTTGTTGTTGGAATTCATCGCAAGCTCGGGCAACTGAAAGGTTTGAGCGGGTTCCGGGAGGCGAATGCTCCGCCAAGCATAGCCCCTACCGCAAGCTCTCCAGCTCGGCGGTGAAGGCGCAGGCGCCCTGCTCCGCGGAACTGAACGACTGGCGCATGAAGGCGAACAGCTCGCGGCCCATGCCGCTGCCGTCGTCCTCGGGCAACAGCGCCAGCGGGCGGGCCTGCCACTCGGCGGCGTCGACCAGCACGCGCAGCTCGCCGGTGGTGCCGTCGACGCGCACCACGTCGCCGTCGCGCAGGCGCGCCAGCGGGCCGCCGGCGCTGGCTTCCGGGGACACGTGGATGGCCGCCGGCACCTTGCCGGAGGCGCCGGACATGCGCCCGTCGGTGACCAGCGCCACCTTGAAGCCGCGGTCCTGCAGCACGCCGAGGAAGGGCGTCAGCTTGTGCAGCTCGGGCATGCCGTTGAAGCGCGGGCCCTGGAAGCGCACCACGGCGACCAGGTCGCGCTCCAGCTCGCCGGCCTTGAAGGCCGCGGCCAGGCTGGTCTGGTCGTGGAAGATGCGCACCGGCGCCTCGACCACCTGGTGTTCGGCGGCCACGGCGGAAACCTTCATCACGCCGCGGCCGAGGTTGCCTTCCATCAGGCGCAGGCCGCCCTCGGCGGAGAACGGGCGCGACAGCGGGCGCAGGATGTCCTCGTCCAGGCTGTCGGCCGGGCCCTCGCGCCAGACCAGCTTGCCGCCGTCGAGGAAGGGTTCCTGCAGGTAGCGGCGCAGGCCCTTGCCGACCACGGTCTGCACGTCTTCGTGGAGCAGCCCGCCGTCGAGCAGTTGGCGGATCAGGAAGGACATGCCGCCGGCGGCCTGGAAGTGGTTGATGTCGGCCTGGCCGTTGGGATAGATGCGCGCCAGCAGCGGCACCACCTCGGAGAGTTCGGCCATGTCCTGCCAGCTCAGCTGGATGCCGGCGGCCTGGGCGATGGCCAGCAGGTGCAGGGTGTGGTTGGTGGAGCCGCCGGTGGCCAGCAGGGCCACCACCGAATTGACGATGGCGCGCTCGTCGATGACCTCGGCCATGGGCACGTACTGGCCGTTTTCCGGGGTCAGGCGGCTGGCCTGGCGCGCGGCCTCGCGGGTCAGCTCGTCGCGCAGCGGGGTGTTCGGGTTGACGAAGGAGGCGCCCGGCAGGTGCAGGCCCATCACTTCCACCAGCAGTTGGTTGGTGTTGGCGGTGCCATAGAAGGTGCAGGTGCCCGGCGCGTGGTAGGAGGCCATCTCCGAGGCCAGCAACTGCTCGCGGCTGGCCTTGCCCTCGGCGTAGAGCTGGCGCACCGCGGCCTTCTCCTTGTTGGAGATGCCGGTGGGCATGGGCCCGGCGGGGACGAACACCACCGGCAGGTGGCCGAAGCGCAGCGCGCCGATCAGCAGGCCGGGGACGATCTTGTCGCACACGCCCAGGCACAGCGCGGCGTCGAACATGTTGTGGGACAGGGCGATGGCGGTGCCCATGGCGATCACGTCGCGGCTGGCCAGGGACAGCTCCATGCCCGGCTCGCCCTGGGTCACGCCGTCGCACATGGCCGGCACGCCGCCGGCGAACTGGCCCACCGAGCCGATCTCGCGCAGGGCGTCCTTGATCAGCTCTGGGAAGCGTTCCAGCGGCTGGTGCGCCGAGAGCATATCGTTATAGGCAGAGACGATGCCGACGTTGGCCTGGTTCATCAGGCGCAGCGCCTGCTTGTCGTGCTCGCCGCAGGCGGCCACGCCGTGGGCCAGGTTGCCGCAGGGCAGCGTGCCGCGGTGCGGGCCCTTGGTGGCGGCGGCCTTGACCATGGCGAGGTAGCGCTGGCGGGTAGCGGCGCTGCGTTCCTGGATGCGACGGGTGACTTCGAGCACGCGCGGGTGCATGGCAGCATTCTCCTGCAGACTAACGATTGTTGTTTTTACAACATAATCATCGGTTAAAGGATATTTACTTTTGTTTGACGAAAAAATTTAATGGTTTTTACCACAAAAACACAAAAGAGACGACCTCCATGACCATTCGCCTGGCGATCAACGGGTTCGGCCGCATCGGCCGCAACGTCCTCCGCGCCCTTTATACCGCCGACTACCGCCAACAGCTCGAAGTGGTGGCCATCAACGACCTCGGCGACGCCGCCATCAACGCCCACCTGCTGCAGTACGACAGCGTCCACGGGCGCTTCCCCGGGCAGGTCGAGCACGATGACGAGAGCCTGACGGTGAACGGCGACCGCATCGCCGTCACGGCCCTGCGCGACCCGGCGCAATTGCCCTGGAAAGGTTTGGACGTCGATATCGTCCTGGAGTGCAGCGGACATTTCACCCAGCGCGACAAGGCCGCCGCGCACCTGTCCGCCGGCGCGCGCAAGGTGATCGTCTCGGCGCCGGGGGCCGGCGTCGACGCCACCATCGTCCATGGCGTCAACCACGAGTTGCTGCGCGCCTCGCACCAGATCATCTCGAATGCCTCCTGCACCACCAACTGCCTGGCCCCGGTGGCCCAGGTGCTGCACCGCGAGCTGGGCATCGAACAGGGCCTGATGACCACCATACACGCCTACACCAACGACCAGAGCCTGTCCGACGTGTACCACGGCGACCTCTACCGCGCGCGCTCGGCCACCCAGTCGATGATCCCCACGCGCACCGGCGCCGCCGAGGCGGTGGGCCTGGTGCTGCCGGAGCTGGCCGGCAAGCTCACCGGCCTTGCGGTGCGGGTGCCGGTGATCAACGTCTCGCTGGTGGACCTGACCGTGCAGGTCGGCCGCGACACCACGGTCGAGGAGGTCAACCAGTTGTTCAGGATAGCCAGCCAGGGCTCGCCCATCCTCGGCTACAACAGCCAGCCGCTGGTGTCGGTGGACTTCAACCATGACCCGCGCTCGGCAATCTTCGACGCCAACCACACCAAGGTCAGCGGCCGGCTGCTGAAGGTCATGGCCTGGTACGACAACGAATGGGGCTTCTCCAACCGCATGCTGGACAACGCCCTGGCGCTGTGGCGGGCACCGGCCTGAGGCGCGGCGGTGAACGCGGTTATCCGCCGTTGGCCCGGAACACCGTTGCGACGGCCAACGACGGGGCCCCTGTAGGAGCGGGCCCTGCCCGCGATTCGCGCGCAGGGCGCGCTCCTACAAATGGGTCCGGAGGTGGGCATGACGTAGGAGCAACTGTCTTGCCGGCTACACCGCGAGGCTCTTCGTAGGAGCGGATCTTATCCGCGAACCGCGCCGATATGCCCGGCTATCGCGGACAAGGTCCGCTACGCCCGAGCATCCCCGTAGGGCAGATAACCGCTGGCCTAGCGGTATTTGCGCCGCCCCTGCGCCTGCAGCACCAGCAGGCGCATGTCGGCTTCGGCCAGCACCGCCAGGCGCTCGGGCTTGTCGAGTTTCTTCCAGGCCTTGACCTCGGCGCGGCTGCGGCCGCAGCCGCGGCAGATGCCGTCGTCGAATTCGCAGACCTTGATGCAGGGATCTTTCACGGGGCCTCCCGATGGGTCGCGCACACCTCCACCATGGGGATATGCCGGGCCTACTTGAAGGCACAGGCGACGAAAGGTCCAACGCAGAAAAGACATCGCCCCGATTGGCCGGGCCAATCGGGGCGATATCGTGGTTCGGCACGCCGGCTCAGAGCAGGGTGAACTGGCTTTCCTTCACGTCGTCCGAGTCCAGGCCGATCATCACCTTGAACTCGCCCGGTTCCGAGGCGTAGCGCAGGTTGCTGTCGTAGAAGCGCAGGTCTTCCTCGCGGATCGGGAATTCCACCACCTTCGACTCGCCCGGCTGCAGCATGACCTTGCGGAAGCCCTTGAGCTCTTTCACCGGGCGGCTGATGGAAGCCACCTCGTCGCGCAGGTACAGCTGCACCACGGTCTCGCCGGCGCGCTTGCCGGTGTTCTTCACCGTCACCCGCGCCTTGAGGGTGTCGCCCTTGTGCATCCGCGGGCTGGACAGCTGCACGTCGGAAACGCTGAAGCGGGTGTAGCTCAGGCCGTAGCCGAAGGGGTACAGCGGGCCGTTCTGCGAGTCGAAGTAGCGCGAGGTGTACTTGTTCGGGTGCTCGTGGTCGAACGGGCGGCCGGTGTTGAGGTGGTTGTAGTAGATCGGAATCTGCCCCACCGAGCGCGGGAAGGTCATCGGCAGCTTGCCCGAGGGGTTGTAGTCGCCGAACAGCACGTCGGCGATGGCGTTGCCGCCCTCGGTGCCGCTGAACCAGGTCTCCAGCACGGCGTCGGCGTTCGCGGTTTCCCAGCGCAGGTCCAGCGGGCGGCCGTTCATCAGCACCAGCACCAGCGGCTTGCCGGTGGCCTTCAGCGCCTTGAGCAGGTCGTACTGGCTCTGGGCGATGTGCAGGTTGGTCTTGCTCGACGCCTCGTGGGCCATGCCCTGGGCCTCGCCGATCGCCGCCACGATGACGTCGGCCTGCCTGGCCTTGGCCACCGCCTCGTCGATCATTGCCTGCGGGCTGCGCGGGTCGATCTTCACGTCCTCGTTGTATTCGTTGAGGTACTTGATGATCTCTTCGTCGTTGGTGACGTTGGCGCCCTTGGCGTAGAGCAGCGCGGCCTTGCCGCGGGTGGCGTGCCCCATGCCTTCGAGCAGGGTCACCGCCTGGAAGGCCTTGCCGGCGGCGGACCAGCTGCCCATCACGTCGCGCTTGCTGTCGGCCAGCGGGCCGACCAGGACGATGGTGCCGCCGCGCTTGAGCGGCAGCACGTCGCCTTCGTTCTTCAGCAGCACCATGCCGCGGCGCGCCACGTCGCGGGCCTCGGCGCGGTGCAGGCGGCTTTCGGCGTCGGTGTCGAGCGGGTCGGCGCCCTGCAGATAGCGGTACGGGTCCTTGAACAGGCCCATGTCCCACTTGGCCGCCAGCACGTCGCGGCAGGCGCGGTCGATGTCGGCCTGGCTGATGGCGCCGGCCTTGAGCAGCTCCGGCAGTTCCTTGCCGTAGAGGTCGTCGTTCATGTTCATCTCGACGCCCGCGGTCATCGCCAGGCGCGCGGCCTCGCGCGGTTCGCCGGCGACGCCGTGCTTGATCAGCTCCATGACCGCGCCGTGGTCGCTGAGCAGCACGCCCTTGTAGCCCCATTGCTTGCGCAGCACGTCCTGCAGCAGCCACTTGTTGGCGGTGGCCGGCACGCCGTTGACGCTGTTCAGCGAGACCATCACCGCGCCGGCGCCGGCGTCGATGGCCGCGCGGTACGGCGGCAGGTAGTCCTGGAACATGCGCGGCAGGCTCATGTCCACGGTGTTGTAGTCGCGCCCGCCCTCGCCGGCGCCGTACAGGGCGAAGTGCTTGACCCCGGCCATGATGGTGCCCGGCTGGTCCAGGCCCTTGCCCTGGTAGGCCTTGACCACGGTTTCGGCGATGCGGCTGACCAGGTAGGTGTCCTCGCCGAAGCCTTCGGACACGCGCCCCCAGCGCGGATCGCGGGCGATGTCGACAGTGGGCGAGTAGGTCAGGTTGAGGCCGTCGGCGCTGGCCTCCAGGGCGGCGATGCGCGCGCTGGTGGCGACCGCGTCCATGTCCCAGCTGGCGGCCAGGCCCAGGCCGATGGGGAACACGGTGCGATGGCCGTGGACCACGTCGTAGGCGAAGAACAGCGGGATCTTCAGGCGGCTGTGCATGGCCGCGTCCTGCAGGTCGCGGATGCCCGGGCGGACCACGGTGTTGAAGATGGCGCCGGTGGTGCCGGCCTTGATCTCTTCCAGCAACACCGGCTTGGGATGGTCGGGGCCGACGCTGACCAGGCGCAGCTGGCCGATCTTCTCGTCCTGCGTCATCTGCTGCATCAGCTGGCTGATGAAGGCGTCCTTGGACTGCCCCGGCAGCGGAACCGCCGGCCCCTCGGCAGCGAGCAGGGAAACGCTGTTCAACCCCAGCAGGAGGCCGAGGCAGAGGTGTGTTCTCTTCATTATGTGTGCGCACTCAGTGGCCCGCGCCAGGGCGGCGGCCGACTGTTGAATGTTGGAAGGTTCGATGATGGCCATGCCCGGCGCTGTTCCGGCGGCTCCCCCAGGTGCTGCCGCCGGCGCCCGTGCGGCGCGGCACATAAGGTCGTCCCGCGCGCGATGGAAGTCAACGGTTGAAAGCTTTCAGGGGCGGCGCCCCCGACTTTCGGACGCGCGGATCAGTGGTCGCGTTCCCTGGCCATGGCCTCGAGTTCCTCGCGCATGGCCTCGGCCAGGGCGCGCTCCTCGTCGTACTCCTCGGCCTCGGGCGCCGGCGCGGCGGGCTCTGCGGCGGGTTCCGGGGCTGCCTCGACGGCGTCGTCGGACGCTGTCGGCAAGGCTTCTTCGGCTGCTGCGGGGTCGTCCGCGGCCTCGTCTTCGGCGACCGGCGGCGGTTCGATCAGGTCGTCGAAGTCGGTCTTCAGGCCCTGCTCCATCTCGTCCAGTTCGGCCAGCAGGCTGCGGAAGCTGGTTTCCTCGGGCTTCCCCTCCGGCGCCGCGGCTTCCGGCTCTTCGCCGGCTTCGCGCAGCGCCTGGTCGGCCAGGGCCTGGATCGACGCCGGCACGTAGTCTTCGTCGAGGATCGGGCTGGGCAGGTGGACCGGCACCAGTTGCACGTCTTCCGGCTCGGCTTCCATCTCGCGCAGCTCGGCCAGCGGCGGCAGTTCTTCCAGGCTCTTGAGGTTGAAGTAGTCGAGGAAGGTGCGGGTGGTGGCGAGCATCGCCGGGCGCCCCGGCACCTCGCGGTAGCCGACGATGCGGATCCACTCGCGTTCCATCAGCGTCTTGATGATCTGGGTGTTCACCGCCACGCCGCGGATTTCCTCGATCTCGCCGCGGGTGATGGGCTGGCGGTAGGCGATCAGAGCCAGGGTTTCCAGCAGCGCGCGGGAGTAGCGCTGCGGGCGCTCCTCCCACAGCCGGCCGACCCAGGGCGAGAGCGGCTCGCGGATCTGCAGGCGGTAGCCGCTGGCCACTTCCTTGAGCTCGAAGGCGCGGCCGGCGCAGGACAGCGACAGGATCGCCAGGGCATCGCGGAACTGCTGCGGCTCCGGGCGCTCGGCCTCCTCGAACAGCTCGCCGAGGCGTTCCAGCGACAGCGGCCGGCCGGCGGCCAGCAGGATGCCTTCGAGCAGGGTCGCCAGTTCGTGGGGGTCGGAGAGATTCATCGGGTCGCTCGGTTCGGGTTGCGGGAATCGCCGGTCTGGCGGGAAAACTACTCAATGCGCGGCGCCAGGGCAACGCCGGGGGCTCAGAGCGGCTCCTCGTCGAAGTCCTCGGCGTCCGCCGTCTCGTCGAAGCCGCCGTCCTCGAAGGTCGGCTCCGGCGCCGGTGCCTCGGTCTCCTCGAACACGCCTTCGTCGCCCTCCTCCAGGGCCTCGACCGGCGCAGCGCCCTCCTCCACCTCGATGCGGGCGCGCACGTGGATGGGCGCGAAGGCCTGATTCTGCACCAGCTCCACCAGCTGTTCCTTGACCAGCTCCAGCACTGCCATGAAGGTCACCACCACGCCCAGGCGGCCTTCCTCGATGCGGAACAGCTCGATGAAGGGCACGAAGCCGGCGTCCTTCAGGCGTTCGAGGATTTCGCTCATGCGCTCACGGGTGGAGAGCATCTCGCGGGTCACCTGGTGGCTCTCGAACAGGTCGGCGCGGCGCAGCACCTCGGCCAGGCACAGCATCAGCTCCTGCATGTCCACCTGCGGCAGCAGCTTGCGCGCCTTGGCCTGCGGCGCCGCCACGGTCGGCACCACGTAGTCGCGGCCCTGGCGCGGCAGGCCGTCGAGGTCCTCGGCGGCCTGCTTGAAGCGCTCGTATTCCTGCAGGCGGCGGATCAGTTCGGCGCGCGGGTCTTCCTCGTCCTCCTCGGCCTCGGCCGAGCGCGGCAGCAGCATGCGCGACTTGATCTCGGCGAGCATGGCGGCCATCACCAGGTACTCGGCAGCCAGCTCCAGGCGCACCGACTTCATCAGCTCGACGTAGGTCATGTACTGGCGGGTGATTTCCGCCACCGGGATGTCGAGGACGTCGATGTTCTGCTTGCGGATCAGGTACAGCAGCAGGTCGAGCGGCCCTTCGAAGGCTTCGAGGAAGACCTCCAGGGCGTCCGGCGGGATGTACAGGTCCTGGGGCAGCTCGGTGACCGCCTCGCCATAGACGAGCGCCAGCTGCACCGGCTCGCGGTACTCGTCGGGGCTGGAAGGGGCTTGCGGCTCGGTCAGGTCGCTCATCGGCCTCTCGTCGGGCGGGGCGGGCTCAGGGCGGCATTATCCCTGCTTTTCAGCGGCGATGGTGAGGGAATTGGACGGAATGGCGCCCATCCACGCCATCCCCTGTAGGAGCGCGCCCTGCGCGCGATTTCGCGGGCAGGGCCCGCTCCTACAATTTTCCCTGAGATGCCGTTTCCCCGTAGGAGCGGACCTTGTCCGCGATAGCCGGAACCGCCGGCGCGATTCGCGGATGCGATCCGCTCCTACGCGGCCCCACCCACGCCATTCCCCTGTAGGAGCGAGCCATGCTCGCCTGCAACGCAGGATTTTGTCCGCAATGCCGGGCGGCCTAGCGGTACACCAGCCCCATGGCCTGGCGCACTTCCACCAAGGTCTCGCGCGCCGCTTCGCGGGCGTGTTCGGCGCCCTCGGCGAGGATGCTGCGCACCAGTTCGGGGTTGTCCTCGTAGTCCAGGCCGCGCTCGCGGATCGGCGCCAGTTCCTGGTTGATCGACTCGATCAGCGGCCGTTTGCAGTCCAGGCAGCCGATGCCGGCGCTGCTGCAGCCCTCCTGCACCCACTGGCGGCAGGCGTCGTCGGAGTAGATCAGGTGCCACTGCCACACCGGGCAGCGCTGCGGGTCGCCCGGATCATTACGCCGCACCCGCGCCGGGTCGGTGGGCATGCGCGCGATCTTCTCCTCCACCTCCGCCGGGCTTTCGCGCAGGCCAATGGTGTTGTCGTGGGACTTGGACATCTTCTGCCCGTCCAGCCCCGGCATGCGCGAGGCGCTGCCGACCAGCGTCTGCGGTTCGGGCAGCAGCACGCGGCTGCTGCCTTCGAGGTAGCCGAACAGCCGCTCGCGGTCGCCGAGGGTCAGGTTCTGCTGCTCCTTGAGCAGTGCCCGCGCGGTTTCCAGGGCATCTTCGTCGCCCTGCTCCTGCCAGGCCTTGCGCAGGCTGCCGTAGAGCTTCGAGGTCTTCTTGCCCAGGCGCGCGACGGCGGCCTGGGCCTTGTCCTCGAAGTCCACCTCGCCGCCGTAGAGGTGGTTGAAGCGCCGCGCCACCTCGCGGGCGAACTCGACGTGGGCCAACTGGTCCGAGCCCACCGGCACCAGGCCGGCGCGGTAGACCAGGATGTCCGCCGCCTGCAGCAGCGGGTAGCCGAGGAAGCCGTAGGTCGACAGGTCCTTGTGGCCGAGCTTTTCCTGCAGCTCCTTGTAGGTTGGCACCCGCTCCAGCCAGGGCAGCGGGCAGATCATCGACAGCAGCAGGTGCAGCTCGGCGTGCTCGGGCACCTGGGACTGGATGAAGAGGGTCGAGGCGCTGGGGCTGACGCCCACCGCCAGCCAGTCCACGGCCATGTCGCGGACGTGCTGGCGGATCGGCCCGACGTCGTCGTATTCGGTGGTCAGGGCATGCCAGTCGACGATGGAGAAGAAGCATTCGTACTCGTGCTGCAGGCGCACCCAGTTCCGCAGCACGCCGTGCAGGTGGCCCAGGTGCAGGCGCCCGGTAGGGCGCATGCCGGACAGCACACGGCGCTGGGATTCGACATTGCTCAAGCGCGGGACCTCGGCAAGGGCGGCAGTATGGAAGAGCGCTTCAGGCGTAGGCCTCGAAGGGGGCCGGGTCGCCGCAGCCGACGCGGATCACCTCCGGCTCCTCGCCGGTGAGGTTGATCACCGTGGAAGCCTCGACGCCGCCATGGCCGCCGTCCAGCACCAGGTCCACCTGGTGCTCCAGCGCGCCGCGCATCTCATAGGGGTCGCTCATCGGCTCGGTCTCGCCGGGCATGATCAGGCTCACGCTCATCAGCGGCTCGCCCAGCTCCTGCAGCAGCGCCTGGGCGATCGGGCAGGCCGGCACGCGCAGGCCGATGGTGCGGCGCTTGGGGTGCAGCAGCATGCGCGGCACCTCGCGGGTGGCGTCGAGGATGAAGGTGTAGGGCCCCGGCGTGTGGGCCTTGAGCAGGCGGAACAGGCGGGTGTCGACCTTGGCGTACAGACCCAGCTCGGACAGGTCGCGGCACACCAGGGTGAAGTTGTGCTTGTCGTCGAGCTTGCGCAGCCGGCGGATGCGCTCCACCGCGCCCTTCTCGCCCAGGCGGCAGCCCAGGGCGTAGGAGGAATCGGTGGGATAGGCGATCACCCCGCCCTGGCGGACGATCTCCACCGCCTGCTTGATCAGGCGTGGCTGGGGGTTTTCAGGATGGACCTGGAAGAACTGGCTCATGAAGTCTCCTCGAGGGCCCGGGCCGCGCCGGCGAAGCGCGTCCACAAGGGCGGAAGGTCGTCCGGCACGGGCCGGTACAGCCCCAGCTCCGACCAGTCGCTGGGGCCGTGGAAATCGCTGCCGGCGCTGACCAGCAGGCCGAATTCGCGGGCCAGGATGCTCAGCACGCCGACCTGCTCGGCCGGCTGCAGGCCGTTGACCACTTCGATGGCGTGGCCGCCGGCGTCGATGAAGTCGGCGATCAGCTTGCGCCGCTTGGTGCGGGTGAAATCGTACTGGTAGGGGTGCGCCAGGCTGACCCAGGCCCCCGCCGCGCGCAGGGTGCCGACCGCCTCGGCGAGGCTCGGCCAGTGCTGCTTGACGTCGCCCAGCTTGCCGGCGCCCAGCCACTTGCGGAAGGCTTCGGCGCGCTCGGCGACATGGCCGGCGCGCACCAGGAACTCGGCGAAGTGCGGCCGCGCCGGGGCATTTTCGCTGTCGCCCAGCTCGCGCTGGACGGCCCGCGCGCCCTCGAAGGCGCCGGGCATGCCCTTGGCCTCCAGGCGCCGGCCGATCTCCTCGGCGCGCGCCCAGCGCCCGCGGTGCAGGTCGTCCAGGGCGCGAACCAGCGGCTCGGCGGCACTGTCGAAGGCGTAACCCAGGACGTGGATGGTCGCCCCGCCCCAGGTGCAGGACAGCTCCACGCCGTTGACCAGGGTCACCCCCAGTTCCTCGGCGGCGGCGCGCGCCTCGGGCAAACCTTCCAGGGTGTCGTGGTCGCTCAGGGCGAGCAGGCGCACGCCGCGCTGGTGCGCGCGGGCCACCACGGCAGCGGGCGGCAGCTGGCCGTCGGAGGCGGTGCTATGGCAATGCAGGTCGACACGCATGGGCATACCGGGACGGGTTTTACTTCTGTATAGACGCTGCGCGGCGGCGATTCACGGCGTGCGAGCGCAACGGCACGAGACGGGTGACTATTTCAGTTCTTCCGCAGGTTGGTATTATGCCGCCACAACTGGGCTCTGGCTGCCGTAATGAAGCAATTCATCGATTTCATCCCCCTCATCCTGTTCTTCATCGTCTACAAGCTGGACCCGCGCACGGTCGAACTCGCCGGACACTCCTTCAGCCTGGGCGGCATCTACAGCGCCACGGCGGTGCTGATCGCCTCCTCGGTGGTGGTCTACGGCGCGCTGCTGATCAAGCAGCGCAAGCTGGACAAGGGCCAGTGGCTGACCCTGGCCGCCTGCCTGGTGTTCGGCGGCATGACCCTGGCCTTCCACAGCGAGACCTTCCTCAAGTGGAAGGCCCCGGTGGTCAACTGGCTGTTCGCCCTGGGCTTCCTCGGCAGCACCCTGGTGGGCGACCGCCGGCCGCTGATCCAGCGCATCATGGGCCATGCCGTGCATTTGCCGGAACCGATCTGGCAGCGCCTGAACCTGGCCTGGGTGCTGTTCTTCGTGTTCTGCGGCTGCGTCCAGCTGTTCGTCGCCTTCACCTTCGAGCGTTTCTGGGTGGACTTCAAGGTGTTCGGCAGCCTGGGCATGACCCTGCTCTTCCTGATCGGCCAGGGCGTGTTCCTGGCCCGCCACATGCACGACGCCCCAACCGGCGAAAAGCCCAAGGACTGACATGCTCTACGCAATCATCGCCCGCGACATCACCGCTTCCCAAGAACGCCGCCTGGCCGCGCGGCCGGCGCACCTGGCCCGCCTGGAGCAGCTCAAGGACGAGGGCCGCCTGGTCCTGGCCGGGCCGCACCCGGCCATCGACAGCCCCGACCCGGGCGCGGCCGGCTTCACCGGCAGCCTGATCGTCGCCGAGTTCGAGTCGCTGGCCGCCGCCCAGGCCTGGGCCGATGCCGACCCGTACCGCGCCGCCGGCGTCTATGCCGAAGTCGTGGTCAAGCCGTTCAAGAAAGTCCTGCCGTAAACCGGCGAGCGGCGGTGTACGGACGACGCCGCATGGCCGGACACCCAGGCCCGGCCCCGCGACCGGACAGCGCCCGGAGCGCGGTGCCCGGCGGCTCATCAGCGTACAAGGAGTTCCGATGTCCCGACGTCATCTGCTGCCCCTGCTGTTCTGCCTGAGCCTGCCGCTCGCCGCCCACGGCGAGGAGCCCGCCACCGACCCCGGCGCCGGGCCCACCCCCTCCGCCACGCCGGCTCCGGCCAGCGACGACCTCGCCCAGTTGCAACAGCGCCTGGACGAGAGCGAGAAGCAGCGCACCGACCTCGCCGCCCAGCTGCAAGGGGCGGAAAGCGCCGTGGTGGGCCGCCTGCGCCAGGAAAACCAGCGCCTGAAGCTGCAACTGCGCGAGCTGCAGGCCCAACAACCGCCGCGCCTGCTCAGCGACGAGCAGACCTGGTTCGCGACCGGCGGCGCCGTCGCCCTCGTCGCCTTCGTTCTCGGCGCCCTGAGCCGCGGCCGACGCCGCCGGCGCCGTGAATGGATCAACTGAAAGAAGCCCGAGCAATGAGTGAGCTGCTGCTGATCGACGACGACCGTGAACTGTGCGAACTGCTGTGCACCTGGCTGACCCAGGAAGGCTTCAGCGTGCGCGCCAGCCACGATGGCGGCGCGGCCCGTAGCGCCCTGGCCAGCCGCACGCCGGACGCCGTGGTGCTGGACGTGATGCTGCCCGACGGCAGCGGCCTGGAGCTGCTCAAGCAGCTGCGCAGCGAGCACCCCGACCTGCCGGTGCTGATGCTCTCGGCCCGCGGCGAGCCGCTGGACCGCATCCTCGGCCTGGAACTGGGCGCCGACGACTACCTGGCCAAGCCCTGCGATCCGCGCGAGCTGACCGCGCGCCTGCGCGCCGTGCTGCGCCGCAGCCACCCGGCGCAGCCCAGCGCCCAGGTCGACCTCGGCGACCTGAGCCTGAACCTGGCCCGCGGCGTGGCCAGCGTCGCCGGCCAGGAGGTCAGCCTGACGCTGTCCGAGAGCCGCATCCTCGAGGCGCTGCTGCGCCAGCCCGGCGAGCCGCTGGACAAGCAGGCCCTGGCGCAGATCGCCCTGGGCCGCAAGCTGACGCTCTACGACCGCAGCCTGGACATGCACGTCAGCAACCTGCGCAAGAAGCTCGGCGCGCACCCGGACGGGCGTCCGCGCATCCTCGCCCTGCGCGGGCGCGGCTATTTCTACGCGCCCTGAGCGAACGGCCGGGAACCCCGCCCCAGAGCGGTAGACGCAATCTTTACCGAAGCTTTACCCGGCCCTGACCGCCCTTGACCTTGCCATCCCTAGACTGGGCACATCCGGTTCAGAAACCGGTCCACGAAAGGAGAAGATTCATGCGCAAGACCCTCACCGCCCTGATGTTCGCCGCCGCCCTGCCGACCCTGGCCATGGCTGCCACGCCGGTACCGACCGATACTCCTCCGCCGCCCGCCCATATGATGGGCGGCCACATGAAGGACGGCCACGGCCCGCGCGGCGGCTGGAACGGCCCCTTCAAGGCCCTGAACCTGAGCCCCGAGCAGCGCCAGCAGGTCGGCAAGCTGATGGGCGACTCGATGAAGAGCCGCCACGACATCACCGACAAATACCTGAGCAAACTCTCGGCCGCCGACCAGAAGGCCATGCAGGACGAACTCAAGGCCAGCCACGACAAGACGCAGAAGGACATCCGCGCGCTCCTGACGCCCGAACAGCAGAAGAAGTTCGACGAGCTGAAGAAAGAGCGCGAGCAGCGCAAGGCCGAATGGGCCGAGTTCCAGCAATGGAAAGCGCAGAAGGATGGCAAGACCAACTGATAGCGCCAGCCACCCGGGCGCCGGGCTCACCCCCGGCGCCTCGGCGTGCCCGCGCCCCTGACCCGAAACGGACATGCGACTGAACCGAAAGACCATGCGCTCGCTCTTCTGGCGAATCCTCGCCGCCTTCTGGCTCGCCCTGCTGCTGGTTGCCGGCCTGTCCATCCTGCTCGGTCGCGCGCTGAACCAGGACACCTGGATCATCGCCCGCTACCCCGGCATGCACGACCTCGCCCAGCAATGGACGCGGCTCTACGAGAACCAGGGCCCCGCCGCCGCCCAGCAGTTGCTGGAGCAACGCCGCCGCGACTACGACCTGTCGGTGCAGGTGCTCGACGAAAGCGGCCAGCGCCTGGTCGACGGCACCTACCTGCCGCGCCCGCCACGACGCAACAACGACGAAGGTTTCGACCGCCGGAACCTGCCGCGCTTCCCCTGGCGCCAGCTCAGCCAGGAATACACCAGCGCGGAAAGCGACCACACCTACCTGTTCATCTACCGGATTCCCCACGGCGCGCTGGAAGCCTGGCACCGCGGCAGCCTGCTGTGGCCGCTCAGCGCGCTGGGCATCGCCCTGGTGGTGCTGACCATCTTCAGCCTGCTGGTGACGCTGTCCATCACCCGCCCGCTCAACCGCCTGCGCCGCGCCGTGCACGACCTCGGGCAGACCGCCTACCAGCAGGACAGCCTGGCGCGCCTGGCCCGCCGCGGCGACGAGCTGGGCGTGCTGGCCCGCGACTTCAACCGCATGGGCGCGCGCCTGCAACGGCTGATCAGCAGCCAGCGCCAGCTGCTGCGCGACGTTTCCCACGAACTGCGCTCGCCGCTGGCGCGCCTGCGCATCTCCCTGGCCCTGGCCGAGCGCGCCAGCCCCGAACAGCGCGCCAGCATGTGGCCGCGCCTGGAGCAGGAGTGCGACCGCCTGGAAGCGCTGATCGCCGAAATCCTCGCCCTCGCCCGCCTGGACGCCGAGCCCGGGCCGACCAGCCGCGTCGAACTGCTGCCGCTGCTCGAACGCCTGCGCGAGGACGCCCAGCTGCTTTCCCCGGAACAGCACATCCAACTGCGGGTTCCCGCCGACCTGGCCCTGGATGGCTGGCCCGACATGCTCGAACGGGCGCTGGACAACCTGCTGCGCAACGCCCTGCGCTTCAACCCGGCGGACAAGCCGCTGGAAGTCGAAGCCGACAGCGACGGCGCCGTGCTGCGCGTGCGCGTTCGCGACCATGGCCCGGGAGCCGATGCCGAACACCTGGCGCAGCTGGGCGAGCCCTTCTTCCGCGCGCCCAACCAGGACAGCCCCGGCCACGGCCTGGGCCTGGCCATCGCCCGCCGCGCGGTGGAGCGCCACGCCGGCCGCCTGCGCCTGGCCAATCACCCCGACGGCGGTTTCGTCGCCACCCTGGAAATACCGCTGGCGCGCCACGCTGCCTGACCCCGGAGCCCGATCATGAGCCTAGCCGCCGAATACCTGCCGTCCCCCACTCCGGCCCTGCCGTTGGCGGCCGCCGGCCTGCCGCGGGAGCGCCCGCGGGACGAGCCGCAGAGCCTGGTGCTGGCGGTGGAACTGGGGCTGCTGGCGCAGCGCTGGCGGCGCCGCTGGCCGGAACTGCGCCTGAGCCTGCCGCGCGGCGGCACCTGGCCGCTGCACAGCTGGCCGCAGGCGCTGCACGAAGCCCTGGATGAATTGCTGGATACCGCGGTGGAATGGCAGCAGGACGCCGCCATCGTGCTGGAACCGCACCTGGAGCGCGGCCTGCTGCGCCTGGACCTCGGCGGCACCGACGAACAGGCCCGGCGCTGGCTGCCCCGGGCCCTGCGCGCCGCCCAGCGCCTGGCCGCCTGGCAGGGCGGCCGGCTGCTCTGGCGGGCCGGCGGGGCGCGCTGGAAAGTCCGCCTGAGCCTGCCGCTCAGCCCCGCCAGGCGCTGACGAAGGCCGCCGGGTCCAGCGGCGCCGGCTGGCGCAGCTCACCCATGGGCGTGCCCAGGTAGATGAAGCCGACGATGCGCTCGTTGGCCGCCAGGCCCAGGCCCTGGTGCACGACTGGATCGAAAGCCATGGCACCGGTGCGCCACATGGCCCCCAGCCCCTCGACGAAAGCCGCCTGGACGATGCCATAGGCGGCACAGCCGGCGGCCAGCATCTGCTCGATCTCCGGCACCTTGGGGTGCTCCTGCAGGCGCGCGATGGCCACCACCAGGGTCGGCGCGCGCAACGGCATGGCGCGGGCCTTGGCCAGCGCCTCGGGGCTGGCGTCGGGTTGTTCGGCATTCAGCGCACGGGCGAACAACTCACCCAGTTGCTGCCGCGCCTCGCCTTCCACCGTGAGGAAGCGCCACGGGCGCAACTGCCCATGGTCCGGCGCGCGCAGGGCGACGCGGAACAGCCGCTCGAGCTGCCCGGCAGTGGGCGCCGGCTCGCCCAGGCGGGCATGGGATACACGGTTGACCAGCGCTTCGTAGGCCTCCATGGGCTACCTCCTGTACACACAAGGACGGCCATTGTAATCGCAAAGGCTTCTCATCTGTCTGCTCACCTGCAGCCAGGGTGCTTCGTATCCGTGTAGGAGCTAGCTTGCTCGCGAACAGTTCTATCGGCGAACACTGGTGTTCGTCCTGAGAGCGCCCTCTCCCTAACCCTCTCCCTGAAGGGAGAGGGGACCGTTCGGTGCGTTTTGACAGTCCTGAGTCAGCCGGCAATTCCGAAGGCCTCCGGCTGAAACCACTCCTTCTCTCGGCACGGACAGCCCCATCTGCGTTCAGAAACGTAGGGCACATAACCGTTCACGGTTATCCGCCGTTGGCCGGAACCGCACGGCCTGAGCACGATGGCGGATAACGCCATAGGCGTTATGCGCCCTACGGGGCCAGGGGGTATTTGCCGGTGAGCGCTTGGTGTGTGGTGGTTCAGTGTTCATTCCAAGAGCGCCCTCTCCCTAACCCTCTCCCTGAAGGGAGAGGGGACCGTTCGGTGCGTTTTGACAGTCCTGAGTCAGCCGGCAATTCCGAAGGCCTCCGGCTGAAACCATTCCTTCTCTCGGCACGGACAAGCCCCCTCTCCCTTCAGGGAGAGGGTTGGGGAGAGGGAACGGAGTCCGTCGAAAACACTGCAGCTACCGGGAAACTCCATTCGCGAGCAAGCTCGCTCCTACAGGGAGCCCAAAGTCATGCGCTCACAGTCAAGCCACCCGCTCCGGCGACGGCGTGACGATCGGCTGCAACGGCGGCGTCAGCGGCGGCAGGCCGTAGGCGGCGCGGGCCGCGTCGCAGTTGGGGTTGTGCTGGCCGTCGACCCAGGAGGCCTCGAATTCCCGGCAGGTGCTGGAGCGCTGCTCGTAGACCGTGCAGCGCACGCCACAGCCGACCTCGCCCAGCAACCCCACGCAGCGCACCGGCTTGGCCTCGGTGCCGCGCATGGCGGCATGGTACGGGCCGACCTGCACCACCAGGTCGTCGGGTACGTTGCCGCCGGCGGAACGGCACTCGCCCCAGTAGAAGGACACACGGAAATGCGCGCAGCAGGCGCCACAGTTCAAACACGGATTGTCGATGGACATGATGTGCGAATGCACCAGAAGAAACCGGCGAGCGCCGGCGGGCAGCGCAGAATTCTAGCGATTGCGCAGCCGTTGTGAAGAGCCCTCCGGCGCGCTGCGCATCGCGCCGAGGGCAGGTACAATGGAGGGTTCATGTCCATCGAGTCCGCTTCATGGCGCTGCCGACACTACGCACCCTCGGATACATCATCGGCCTGTTCCTGATCACCCTGGCGGTGGCCATGCTGGTGCCCATGGCCACCCTGCTCTACTACCACCGCCCGCAGGAACTCTCGCCCTACATCTGGTCGAGCCTGATCACCTTCAGCGCCGGCCTCGGCCTGGTCCTGCCGGGCCGCCCCGAGCAGGCCCACCTGCGCCCGCGGGACATGTACATGCTCACGGTCTCCAGTTGGGTGATCGTCTGCTTCTTCTCCGCCCTGCCCTTCATCATCGCCCGCCACATGAGCGTCACCGACGCCTTCTTCGAGAGCATGTCGGGCATCACCGCCACCGGCTCGACGGTGCTTTCCGGGCTGGACAACATGTCGCCGGGCATCCTCATCTGGCGCTCGATGCTGCACTGGCTGGGCGGCATCGGCTTCATCGGCATGGCGGTGGCGATCCTGCCGATGCTACGCATCGGCGGCATGCGCCTGTTCCAGACCGAATCCTCGGACCGCAGCGACAAGGTCATGCCGCGCTCGCACATGGTCGCCAAGTACATAGTCGCGGTGTACGTCAGCATCACCATCCTCGGCACCCTGGGCCTGTGGTGGGCCGGCATGGGTCTGTTCGATTCGCTCAACCACGCCATGTCGGCGATCTCCACCGGCGGTTTCTCCACCTCCGACCAGTCCCTGGCCAAGTGGCACCAGCCGGCGGTGCACTGGGTGGCGGTGGTGATCATGATCCTCGGCAGCCTGCCCTTCGCCCTCTACGTCGCCACCCTGCGCGGCCATCGCAAGGCGCTGCTCAAGGACAGCCAGGTGCACGGCTTCATCGGCCTGCTGGTGTTCACCTGGCTGGTGATGGGCACCTGGTACGCCTTCAATTCCGACCTGTCCTGGCAGGACGCGTTGCGCATCGTCGCGGTGAACGTCACCTCGGTGGTCACCACCACCGGCTTCGCCCTGGGCGACTACAGCCTGTGGGGCCACTTCTCGATCATGGTGTTCTTCTACCTGGGCTTCATCGGCGGCTGCTCCGGCTCCACCGCCGGCGGTTTGAAGATCTTCCGCTTCCAGGTCGCCTACATCCTGCTCAAGGCCAGCCTGTACCAGCTCATCCACCCGCGCGCGGTGCTGCGCCAGAGCTACAACGGCCACCGCCTGGACGAGGAGATCGTGCGTTCGATCCTGACCTTCTCGTTCTTCTTCGGCGCCACCGTCGGCGGCCTGGGCCTGGCTCTGACCTTCCTCGGCCTGGACTGGATGACCGCGCTGACCGGCGCCGCCAGCACCGTCTCCGGCGTCGGCCCGGGCATGGGCCCGGTGATCGGCCCCTCAGGCAACTTCTCGTCCCTGCCGGACGCCGCCAAGTGGCTGCTGTGCGCCGGCATGCTCGCCGGGCGCCTGGAGATCCTCACCGTGCTGGTGCTGTTCACCCCGGCCTTCTGGCGCCACTGAGGCGCGTCAGCCGAGGATGCCGGCGGCGATGTTGATGCTCAGGCCGAGGATCGCCGTGTTGTACAGGAAGCAGATGATCGACTGCGCCAGGGCCACCCGGCGCAGCGCCGGCGAGGCGATGGCCACGTCCGAGGTCTGCACGGCGACGCTGAGGGTGAAGGAGAAGTAGGCGAAGTCCCAGTAGTCCGGCTGCCGCCCGCGGTCGGGGAACTGCAGCGGCGCCTCGCCGTCCGCCGCCGTGTAGAACATGCGCGCGTAGTGCATGGCGAAGATGGTCCCGATGAGGAACCAGGAGCCCAGAACGGTGCTGCCGGTAAAGGCGTAGCGCAGCAGCCGCTCGCTCCCCGGCAGCTGGCGCGCGCCGGCCAGCTCATAGACGATCGCCACCAGGCTGGCGATGGCCGCGGCGCTGACCAGCACCAGCACCGCCTGGGCGTTCTCGTCCTCGATGGCAGCCAGGCGCTGCACCTGGTCCGCCCCGGCGCGCAGGGCGAGCACGGTGATCAGCAGCACGTAGCCCCAGGCGGCGACGTTCCAGCCGACCAGCGTGCGCATCAGCGGCGGCAGGTGGTAGCAGGCCAGCCCCAGCGCCAGGCCGGCGGCGCAGGCGAGGAGCAGGCGCGGATGGGTGTGCAGCAGGGTACGGCTGAGCAGCATGCGTGGCGTTCCAGGCGGGGACCTGGGCTGAGCCTAGCTCAGTAGACCGGCGGCCGCAGGCGCTGGGCGAATTCGTCGAGCTGCTTCTGTTCCTGTTTGTCGGCCAGCAGCCGCGCTTCCTCGCGGTAGCGTTCCACCAGCTTGCGCAGGCCCTCCAGGCGGGCGTACTTCTCCGACCAGGCGACACGCGCCTTCTCCACCACGTCCTGGTGCCAGGCCAGGCTGCGGTTCTGCTGCTCCACGGCGGTTTCCAGCTGCGCCAGGAAGCGCTGGTAGTCCAGCAGCCACTGGCCGCTGACGCCCTGGCGGCCGCGGTCGATCCACTGTTGCTGGTAGTCGGCGCGGAAGCGCTCCAGCTCGGCCAGCTTGCGCTGCGCCTGGAGCAGTTGGTTCTGCGCCTGGCCGAGCTGGCGCGCGGCCTCGCGTTCGGCCTTCAGGGCCATCTCCACGACAGGAGCCAAGCGGTCGGCGCGGCGGTTCATGGCAGGCGGGCCTCAGGCATGATGCGGCAACCTCAGCCGGCCTTGCCGGACAGCACGGCGTCCAGCAGCTGGGCGCTGTCTTCCAGGCTCTGGCTTTCGTTCAGGCCCTGGCGGAGGAACTGGCGCATCACCGGGAAGCGCTGGATGGCCAGGTCGGTTTCCGCATCGCCGCCAGCGACGTAGGCGCCGACGCTGATCAGGTCGCGGCTCTGCTGGTAGCGCGACCATAGCTGCTTGAAGCGCTGGGCGTGCTGCAATTGCTCGGGGCTGACCACCTGGGGCATCACCCGGCTGATCGAGGCCTCGATGTCGATGGCCGGGTAATGGCCTTCCTCGGCCAGCCGGCGCGACAGCACGAAGTGGCCGTCGAGCACGCCGCGGGCGGAGTCGGCGATCGGGTCCTGCTGGTCGTCGCCCTCGCTGAGCACGGTGTAGAAGGCGGTGATCGAACCGCCGCCCTTCTCGCCGTTGCCGGCGCGCTCCACCAGGCGTGGCAGGCGGGCGAACACCGATGGCGGGTAGCCCTTGGTCGCCGGCGGCTCGCCGATGGCCAGGGCGATCTCGCGCTGGGCCTGGGCGAAGCGCGTCAGCGAGTCCATCAGCAGCAGGACGTTCTTGCCCTTGTCGCGGAAGTATTCGGCGATGCGCGTGCAGTACATGGCCGCGCGCAGGCGCATCAGCGGCGCGTCGTCGGCGGGGGATGCGACCACCACCGAACGCTTGAGGCCTTCCTCGCCGAGGATGTGCTCGATGAATTCCTTCACCTCGCGGCCCCGTTCGCCGATCAGCCCGACCACGATGATGTCGGCCTTGGTGTACTTGGTCATCATGCCCAGCAGCACCGACTTGCCCACGCCGGTGCCGGCGAACAGGCCCAGGCGCTGGCCGCGGCCGACGGTGAGCAGCGAGTTGATCGAGCGGATGCCGACGTCCATGGGTTCGTGGATCGGCTCGCGCTTGAGCGGGTTGATGGTCGGGCCGTCCATCGGCACCCAGTCCTCGGCGCGCATCCCGCCCTTGCCGTCCAGGGCGCGGCCGACGCCGTCGAGCACGCGGCCGAGCATGGACATGCCCATGGGCAGGCGGCCGCTGTCGGGCAGCGGCACCACGCGGGCGCCAGGGGCGATGCCGGCGAGGCTGCCGACCGGCATGAGGAAGATCTTGCCGCCGGAGAAGCCCATGACCTCGGCTTCCACCTGCACCGAGTGGTAGCCGCTGTCGTTGATCACCATGCAGCGGCTGCCCACCGCCGCCTGCAGGCCCTCAGCCTCCAGGGTCAGGCCGACCATGCGCAGCAGGCGGCCTTCCACCACCGGCTGCGCCGGCAGTTTGGCGGCGTCCAGGTAGCCTTCCAGGCGCCTGGCGAAACTTACCCGGTCAAGGCGCATCGGTCTGGTCCAGGTCGATGTGCAGGTCCGGCTCCAGGGCGTGGGTGGCCTGCTCGCGCTGCTGTTCGAAGAGTTGCTTGGTGATCTGCGCCAGGCGCGTCTCGATGCTGGCGTCGATGCGCGAATGCTCGGTCTCGATGCGGCAGCCGCCGGGCAGCAGCTGCTCGTCCTCGAGGATGCGCCAGCTTTCCTCGTGGCGGTCGCGCAGGGCCTTGACCAGTTCGAAGTCCTGCGGGTTGACGTGGATGCGCACGTTGTCGCTGCCCATCGGCAGTTGCTTGAGCGCCTCGCGCAATACCTGGCGCAGTTGGCTGGAGTCGCCCTCCAGCTCGCGCTGGATGACCTGGCGCGCCACCTGGCCGACCAGGTTGACCAGCATCTGCTCGATCAGCAGGTCCTGCTCGGCGATGGGCTCGAACAGCTGGCCCATCAGTGTCTCCAGGCCAGCCAGGCGCTCCTGCAGCGCCACCTCGGCCTCCTGCCGGGCCTTGAGCTGGCCGGCGTGGAAGCCGTCCTTCTCGCCGGTGGCGAAGCCTTCGTTGTAGGCGTCCTGGCGGATCGCTTCGAGTTCTTCGAGCGTCAGCGGTTTGACTTCCTCGACGGGGACTTCCTCCACCGCCGGGGTTTCCGGCGCCTGCGGCTCGGGCGCAGGCTCCGGCGGCCGTTCCACCACCGGGTCGAAGCTGGGCAACGCCCAGCGGTCGAAGCCGGCGACGTCGCGCGCGCGGATCAGGCCATCGTGTTCCTCGCCCTTGGGTTTCGCGGGACCACTCACTTAGATCATCTCCTCGCCACCCTTGCCGCCGAGGACGATCTCGCCGGAGTCGGCCATGCGCCGGGCGATGGTGAGGATTTCCTTCTGCGCGCCCTCCACTTCGCTGACGCGCACCGGACCGCGGGCCTCCAGGTCGTCGCGCAGCAGTTCGGCGGCGCGCTTGGACATGTTGCGGAAGATCTTCTCGCGGATGCCCTCGTCCGAGCCCTTGAGGGCCAGCACCAGCACGTCCGAGGAGACTTCGCGCAGCAGCGCCTGGATGCCGCGGTCGTCGACGTCGGCGAGGTTGTCGAAGACGAACATGAGGTCCTCGATCTGCCCGGAAAGGTCTTCGTCGACGTCGCGGATGGCGTCCATCAGGGCGCCCTCCACCGAGCTGTCGAGGTAGTTCATGATGTCCGCCGCGCGCTTCACCCCGCCCATGGTGGTGCGGGTGGCGTTGGCGTTGCCGGCGAACTGCTTCTCGAGGATCAGGTTGAGTTCCTTCAGCGCCGAGGGCTGCACGGTGTTCAGCGAGGACACGCGCAGGACGATGTCCAGGCGCACCTTGTGGTCGAAGTGGCTGAGCACTTCGGCGGCCTGGTCCGGGTCCAGGTAGGCGACGACGATGGCCTGGATCTGCGGGTGCTCGTAGCGGATGACGTCGGCTACGGCGCGCGGCTCCATCCACTTCAGGCTGTCCAGGCCGCTGGTGTTGCCGCCCAGCAGGATGCGGTCGATGAGGTTGTTGGCCTTGTCCTCGCCCAGGGCCTGGGTGAGCATCTTGCGGATGTAGCCGTCGGCGCCGACGCCCAGGCTGGTCTGGTCGCCGACCACCTCGACGAACTCGCTCATCACCTGCTCGACCTGCTCGCGATGCACGTTGCGCATCTGCGCCATGGCCACGCCGACCCGCTGCACTTCCTTCGGCCCCATGTGCCGCAGCACCTGGGCCGCGTCGGTCTCGCCGAGGGACAGCAGGAGAATCGCAGCCTTGTCGACCTTGGTCAGTTTGGCGTTCAACCGGGTCTCGCTCATACCGCATCACTCATCGGAGTTGATCCAATCCTTCACTACCTGGGCCACGCGGCCCGGGTCCTGAGCCACCAGGCTCTTGATCGCGTTCAGCTGCGCATCGTACCCCTCGCTGGGGCTGGGCAACAGGATGCTCGGCGGGCCGCCCAGGCTGACGCGGTCCTCGGCCAGCTCGCCTTCCAGGCCGCCCATCTCGCCCAGGGCCATGTCGCCGCCGGCGCCGGCCACCAGGGCCTTGTTCTTGTTGCCGGCGAGGTTGTTCAGCACCGGGCGCAGCACGCCGAACACCAACACCAGGATGAAGACGATGCCCAGCACCTGCTTGACGATGTCCCAGAACCAGGGCTGCGAGTAGAACGGCGGCGAGGCGATCTCCAGGTTCTGCTCAGGGGCGAAGGGCGCGTTGATCACGCTGACGCTGTCGCCACGGCTGGCGTCGTAGCCCACCGCGTCCTGCACCAGGCGGGTGAAGCGCGCCAGTTCGTCGGCGCTCCAGGGCTTGTGGCTGACTTCGCCGGTCTTGGGGTCGGCGACCATGTGGTCGTCCAGCACCACCGCGACGGAAAGCCGGCGCAGGCGGCCCTGCTGCTGCTTGGTGTAGCTGATGGAACGGTCCAGCTCGTAGTTGCGGGTGTTCTGCTCGCGCTTGTCGGTGGGGTACGGCGCCAGCACCGGACGGCCGGTCTTCGGGTCGATGATGGTCTGGCCGTTGGCGTCCTTCAGCGGCTGGCCCGGGGCGACGAAATCACCGCCGGCGCTCTTGCCGGTCTGCTGCGGCGCGCTGGCCGGGCCCGGCGGCTGGTTCGACAGCGCACCCGGCACGCCCTGCGGGCCGTTGCTGTTCTGGCGTTCTTCGTTGTTCACCTGCTCGCTGCGCAGGGCCGGCTGGTCCGGGTTGTAGGACTCGGCGGTGGATTCCACGGCGCTGAAGTCGACGTCGGCGGACACCTCGGCCTTGTAGCGGCCGTCGCCCAGCACCGGCTGCAGGATGCTGTGCACGCGCTGGGTGAACATGCTTTCCATGCGCCGGGAATAGTCGAACTGCTTGCCGGCCATGGTCAGTTCGGAAAGCTCCTGCTGGTCGGAGAGCAGGTTGCCCTTCTGGTCGACCACGGTGACCTGGGACTTGTCCAGTTCCGGCACGCTGGTGGCCACCAGGTTGACGATCGCCAGCACCTGGCTGGGCTCCAGGCTGCGCCCCGGGTACAGCTCGACCAGCACCGAGGCGGTGGGCTTGCGCTCGTCGCGGACGAACACCGAACTCTTCGGGATGGCCAGGTGCACGCGGGCGGCCTTGACGTTGTTCAGGCTGGAGATGGTGCGCGCCAGCTCGCCTTCCAGGCCGCGGCGGTAATTGGTCGCCTCCATGAACTGGCTGGTGCCCAGGGCCTGTTCCTTGTCGAGGATCTCGAAGCCGACGTTGCTGTCGGTGGGCGTCAGGCCGGCGCCGGCCACCTTGATGCGGGCGCGGCCGAGGTCGTCGGCCTTGACCAGCAGGGCGCCGGAGTTGGGGTCGACCTTGTAGTTGATGTCGGCGGCGTTCAGCGTCTCGACCACCTTGTTGGCGTCGACGCCGTTGAGGCTGCCGTACAGCGGCTTGTAGTCCGGCTGCTGGGACCACAGCACCATGCCGAAGCCGATGGCGATGCTCGCCGCCAGCCCGACCAGCAGGCCGACCTGGCGCAGCACCGGCATCTCGGCGAGGTTCTCGAGGAACTGCAGGCCCATCAGCGGCTTCTTCAGCATTTCGGCTGCGCCGGCTTTGGCGGGGACCTGGTTGTCTACAGTGGCTTCGGCCATGAACTATCTACCTACCCCGTGGCTCAGATGGGCATCTGCATGATGTCCTGGTAGGCCTGGACCAGTTTGTTGCGCACCTGGGTCATGGCCTGGAAGGACACGCTGGCCTTCTGCGAAGCGATCATCACGTCGGTCAGGTCGACGTTGCTCTGGCCCACCTCGAAGGCATTGGCCAGCGCGCTGGCGGCCTGCTGGGTGGAGTTCACCTTGTTCACCGCCTGGCCGAGCATGTCCGAGAAGCTCGGCGCGCCCTCCACGGCAGCCGGCGCCGAGGCGGCCGGCTTGGCCTTGGCCATGGCGTCCATCTGCATGGAGCGCATTTCCAGTAGCAGGCGGTTGAACTCGATACCCTGACTCATTGGCTTTCCCTCTGACTACGGGCCGCGGCTTTTTTGACGCCGCGGCGCTTTGGCATAGGGGATTGCAACAAGGGTGCCAGGTTTCAGGGGGGACTTGCAGGATGAGGTAATTGGGAGCAAGAGCCCCTCACCCCAGCCCTCTCCCGGAGGGAGAGGGAGCCCCTCCTCTGCCGTACGAATCAAGGCATGCAGCCTGGAACATCGGTGCCGGCCACACCTATATGCCAGGAGAAATCCATTACTTGTCGCCACGCCGAACGGCCCCCTCTCCCTCTGGGAGAGGGCTGGGGTGAGGGTGCTCTATCCAGGCTCCAATGCCAACAGAATCGCCTCCAACACCCCTTCCGTCCGTACCAGCACATCATGATTCCAGAACCGCAACACCCGCAGCCCCTGCCCCCTCAACCAGGCGTCCCGCTCGACATCCGCGACGTTTCCCAGATGCTGCCCGCCGTCCAGTTCCACCACCAGTTGCCGCTCATGGCAATAGAAATCCACCACATACGGCCCCAGCGGCACCTGGCGCCTGAATTTCCAGCCGAGTAGCCGGCGATCCCGCAGGCGACTCCACAACAACCGCTCCGCGTCGGTTTGCCGACGCCGCAGTTCCCGGGCGAATTCCGTTGGCCTCGACATGCCCTGCCCTTCCTCCATGGAAAAGCAGAACCCTGCGCCACCCACCGCCGTCACGACTGCCGGCAAGCGCTGAAACCACCACGGGAAACGCCCCTCACCAGACAAAGAAAAGGCCCGCGAACAGCGGGCCCGAACAGGGGAAACCGGCGCCACTCAACTGGCGTACAAGTAGGCCTCCACATCCATCCCCGCGTCACGCATCTGCGCCAGCTTGTAGCGCAGGGTGCGCGGGCTGATGCCCAGGCGTTCGGCGGCTTCCTTGCGGCGGCCGCGTTCGCTGCGCAGGGTGTCGATGATCATCTGGAACTCGCGGCGGCGCAGGTCTTCGCCGAGGCCGCCGGCGTTGTCCGCGGGCGCCGACGGAATTCCGGCGCTGGCGGCGGCCGCCGCCGGGGCGGGCTGCACCAGGGGGATCACGGGCGCTGCGGGCGCCATGCCGATGGGGGCGTTCAGGCACAGGTCCAGGGCGCGGACCTGGCCGCCCTGCTGCAGGATCAGCGCGCGCTGGATGGCGTTGTCCAGCTCGCGCACGTTGCCCGGCCAGGGGTGCGTCAGCAGGGCGTCGCGGGCGTCGGCGGCCAGGCTCACCGCGCCCAGGTTCATCTTCTTCACGTACTTGGCCAGCAGGCGCTCGGCCAGCGGCAGGATGTCCGCCGGGCGCTCGCGCAGGGCGGGCCAGGCCAGGGGGAAGACCGACAGGCGATAGTACAGGTCCTCGCGGAAGCGCCCCGCCGCCACCTCGCCGAGCAGGTCGCGGTTGGTGGTGGCCAGCACGCGGATGTCCAGCTCGATCGGCTTGCGCGCGCCCACGCGCTCCACCTCGCGCTCCTGCAGCACGCGCAGCAGCTTGGCTTGCAGGGCCAGGGGCATCTCGGAAATCTCGTCGAGGAGAATGGTGCCGCCGTCGGCCAGCTCGAACTTGCCCGGCTGCGCGGCGATGGCGCCGGTGAAGGCGCCCTTCTCGTGGCCGAACAGGGTGGCCTCGAGCATGTTGTCGGGAATGGCCGCGCAGTTGATGGCGATGAAGGGCTTGTTGGCGCGCGGCGACTGCTGGTGGATGTAGCGCGCCAGCACTTCCTTGCCGGTGCCGGACTCGCCGGAGATCAGCACGGTGGAATCGCTGCGCGCCACCCGCGCGGCCAGCTCCAGCAACTGGCGGCTGGCCGGTTCCACGGCCACCGGGCCCTCGCCTTCGGCGACGGGCGCCTGGCCCAGGGCGTGGCGGGCCACCAGCTCCAGCAGCACCTTGGGCTCGAAGGGCTTCACCAGGTAGTCGGCGGCGCCCTGGCGCATGGCGTCGACGGCGCGCTCGACGGCGCCGAAGGCGGTCATCAGCAGCACCGGCAGCTGCGGGTAGCGGGCGCGGATCAGGCCGAGCAACTGGTGGCCGTCCATGCCGGGCATGTTGACGTCGCTGACCACCAGGCCGAAGGCCTCGCGCTGCAGGGCGACCAGGGCCGCCTCGGCGCTGTCCACGGCGGTGAACTCGCAGCCGCCGATCAGCAGGGTATCGGAGAGGGCTTCGCGCAGGGCGCGGTCGTCTTCGACGAGCAGGATTCTGGCGGGCATTGGGTTATTCCTTGTGTTCACGGACGGGGGCCGCGATCAGCGGCAGGATCAGGCTGGCGCAGGTGCCACGGCCCGGTCGCGATTGCAGGCGCAGTTCGCCGTGGTGCGCCTTGGCCACCGCCTTGACCACCGCAAGGCCGAGGCCGGTGCCGGTGGTCTTGGTGGTGAAGAAGGGCTCGCCCAGGCGCGCCAGGGTGGCGGCGTCCATGCCCGGGCCGCTGTCGCTGATGGCCAGGCGCAGGCTGTCGCCGCGAGCGTAGAGGTGGACTTTCAGGCTCACGTCCTGGCCGCCGGCCTGGATGGCGTTGTGCAGCAGGTTGAGGACGCTGCCGACCAGGGTGTCGCGGTTGCACAGCAGCTCGCCGCCGCGCACGTCGCATTGCCAGCGCAGCTGCAGGCCGGCGACATGGGCCTCGGCGGCGGCGCGCAGGCCGGCGAACAGCTCCGCCGGGCTCAGGCGGTCCGGCAGCGGCAGGTCGCCGCGGGCGAACACCAGCATGTCGCGCACCTGGTTCTCCAGTTCCTGCAGGCGCTCCTTGAGGCGCCCGGCGAAGCGCTGCTGCTGCTCCAGCGGCAGCGCCTGCTCGCTCAGGTGGCCGGCATAGAGCATGGCCGCGGACAGCGGCGTGCGGATCTGGTGGGCCAGGGACGCGACCATCCGGCCCAGGGCCGACAGGCGCTCGTGGCGGGCCAGTTGGTCCTGCAGGCGGCGGGTCTCGGTGAGGTCGTTGAGCAGTACCAGTTGCCCCGGCTCGCCGTTCAGCGAGCGGGTGGCGATGGACAGGCGGCGCCCGTCGCGCAGGGAAATCTCGTGGCCGTCATCCTTGCGCGGCGCGAAGCAGCGGGCGATGACCTGGCGCCACAGCATGCCTACCAGGGGCTGGCCGAGCAGGCCGCGCGCCGCCGGGTTGGCCTCGCGCACCACGCCCTGGCCGTCGATGACGATGACGCCGCCGGGCAGCAGGTCCAGCAGGCTCTGCAGGCGGTTGGCCAGGCGTTCCTTCTCCGCCAGCTCCTGCATGCGCTGGGCGCTGACCAGGGCCAGCTGTCCCTTCAGTTCGCTGACCCGCGCCTCCAGCATGCTGTACGACTGGTTCAGCTGGGTGGACATCTGGTTGAACAGGGCGAAGGCCTGGTCCAGGCCGGCGCGGCCGTTCTCCTCCGGCGCATCGCTGGAGGTCGGCTGGGACTGCTGGGGTACGGCTGGCATCATGCTGTCTCTCTTCCATCCGACGTCGTGAAAGCGTCGGCTGGCAGAGTCTTAGCAATCTGCGTGCCTAAAAATTAATCCTTTATTTTCAAGCACTTATTGAAACGCAAAGGCAAGCGGCGTCAATCCTCCGCCACTTCCTCCTCGCGGCGGCTCATGCCGTACTTGCGCATCTTCTCCACCAGGGTGGTGCGGCGGATGCGCAGGCGCTCGGCGGCGCGGGCGACCACGCCGTTGGCGTCGTCTAGGGCCTGCTGGATCAGCCCCTGCTCGAGGTTGGCCAGGTAGTCCTTGAGGTCGATGCCCTCGGCCGGCAGCATCGCCGGCGAGTCCAGGCCCGGCAGCCCGGCGGTGATGGCGGCGCGCTCTTCCAGCTCCTCGCGCAGGCTGCTGGCGAGTTGCTCGTCCTCGTCGTCGACGTGGCGGAATTTCTTCGGCAGCTCGCCCACGCCGATCACCCCGTAGGGGTGCATGATCGCCAGGCGTTCCACCAGGTTGGCCAGCTCGCGCACGTTGCCCGGCCAGTCGTGACGGCACAGCGACATGATGGCGGCGGAGTTGAAGCGGATGGAGCCGCGCTTCTCGTGCTCCATGCGCGAGATGAGTTCGTTCATCAGCAGCGGGATGTCTTCCACCCGCTCGCGCAGCGGCGCCATCTCGATGGGGAAGACGTTGAGGCGGTAGTACAGGTCCTCGCGGAAGCTGCCGCCCTCGATCATCTTCTCCAGGTTCTTGTGGGTCGCGGCGATGATGCGCACGTCGACGTTCTGCGTCTTGTTGCTGCCGACGCGCTCGAAGGTGCGCTCCTGCAGCACGCGCAGCAGCTTGACCTGCATCGGCAGCGGCATGTCGCCGATCTCGTCGAGGAACAGGGTGCCGCCGTTGGCCAGCTCGAAGCGCCCGGCGCGGCTGGTGATGGCGCCGGTGAAGGCGCCCTTCTCGTGGCCGAACAGTTCGCTTTCCAGCAGCTCGGCGGGAATGGCCCCGCAGTTAACCGGCACGAAGGGCGCTTCGCGACGCTTGGAGTGGTAGTGCAGGTTGCGCGCCACCACTTCCTTGCCGGTGCCGGACTCGCCGAGAATGAGCACGCTGGCGTCGGTGTCGGCCACCTGCTGCATCATCTGCCGTACCTGCTGGATGGCCCGGCTGGTGCCGACCAGGCTGCGAAACAGGTTGGGCTCGCGCTGGCGGCCGCGCTCGCGGGCCTGGTCGTACATCTCGCGGTAGACCTGGGCGCGGTGCAGGGAATCGAGCAGCTTGTTGTAGCTGGGCGGCATCTCCAGGCTGGCCAGCACGCGGCGGCGCAGCTCTTCCGGCCAGTCGGTCGGCGCCGAGTCGCCGATCAGCAGCACCGGCAGGAATTCGTCCCAGGCCGAAAGCTGCTTGAGCAGCTCCAGGGCGCCGCCCTTGTGCTCGACGCTGCCGAGCAGCACGCAGAGCACGCCGCGGCTGCCGTTGGGCAGGTCGTCGACCGCCAGGCGCCATTCGCGGCTGCGGCAGGACAACTGGTCCTCGCCGAGGAAGTTGAGGATGGTGGAGAGTTCGCGGCAACGCTCCAGGTCGTCGTCAATCAGCAGAATCTTGGTTTCACGCCACATCTTGCTCTTGTCTTCCGAAGGCATGTGGGCCGGCGAACGGCAACGGGAAAGAGGCGGAAACAATCCGCCATCATTTAGCCACCAAGTAAAGTCAAAAATGTGGCAGGAGTCAAATTTATGGCGTGATTTATTCGTTGTTTCCGACGGAAGAACTTACCTGCTGGCACGAACGGCGGCAACGGCGAAAACGAGGGGCCGCGCCGAACGGGCGACCCGCGGGGCTCAGCCGAAAAGCTGATAGACCTTGGCGCCCTTGTGCGACCGATTGACGCGGATGATCTCCTCGGCCACGCCCTGGCGCTGGCGGGTGACTTCCTGGACCAGTTCGCGGTACAGCACGAGCAGGCCTTCGAGGCTGCGCTTGAGGTCGCTGTCGTCGTCCAGCGGCTCGTGCATGGCGGCATCCACGTGCTGGCGACACTCCAGGTCCAGCCGGGCGATGGCTTCCCAGTCCTGCTCTGCCAGGGCGGTGCCCAGGGCGCTGCGGGTTTGTTCGATACGCTCGACGGCGAGGGTCATGTCATGTCTCTCCTGGCGGGACGCTCTCACTGAGGGATGGCGTCCCAACCGTCCTTGATGGTCCGCAGCAGGCCCGAGACTTCGTCGAGGATTTCCACGTCGTTGCTGCGGTTGGCCTCGCCCAGGCGGCGAGTCATGTAGTCATAGAGATTGGCATACCCCTGGGCCAACTCACCACCGGCCTCGAAGTTCAGTGCTTCACGCAAGCCGGCGATGATAGCCGAGGTCTTGGCTATCAGCACCCCCTTCTGGGCGAACTGACCGCGCTCCATGGAGCCCTTGGCCTGAGCGATGCGACTGAGGCCACCTTCCATCAGCATCTGGATCAGACGATGGGGAGAAGCGTCATGTACCTGGGATTGGGTGTTGACACTCTGATACTGGCGCAGCGCGGCCATGGCGTTCATGCGATATCCCCTTGGTTCCTTGAACGAACATATCGTTGGTACCAAGGATATCGGCGCATACGGAAATATCTTTAGGAGAAGATCTCGCCCTACAGTCCCGCCCTAGAGCGGATGGGGGCTAACGGATCGAAACCTAGCTATCCGAATCCTTCTTGTTCAGGGCATTCAAGGTGGTCAGCACGCTATCGCTGGTAGCATTCAATTGAGCCACGAGGGTATCCATGGCGTTGTATTTGGCCATCAGAGTAGCGGTCAGCTTATCCATGCGGTTGTCCAGCGCAGTCTGCTGGGTAGCCAGGTCGCTGAGGGTATCGTTCAGCGTAGCCTTGCGCTGGTCGAGCAGGCCATTGCTCTTGGTATACACATCCAGACTGCTGCTCATGCGTTCGAGCAGGCCGCCACTGCCGGTGAAGAACCCCTGTACCGAGGCGAAGTTCTTCTCCAGGGCCGTGTCCAGCTTGTCATCGTCGATGGAGAGGGTACCGTCGTTCTGGGTAGAGACACCCAGCTGCGAGAGCAGCTTGATGGTGCCGCCATTGGTCGAGGAACCGACCAGTTCGGTACGCAGGGTATTGAGCAGCGAACGGGTCATGGCGTCGCCGGCCAGCGCCGCCGAAGAGGTAGTCGGATTACCGTCGCTGTCGGTGGTGCTGGTGACCTTGGTCAGCGAGTTCATCGAGGTCATCAATGCGTTGTAGGCACTGACGAAAGACTGCACCGAACTCTTCAGGCCATCGGTGTTGGTGCTGACGGTAATGGTCGATTCGCCTTTGGCGACCAGGTCGAACTCCACGCCGCTGATGGCGTTCTTGATGCTGTTGGTCGAACTGCTCATCGGCAGGCCATCGATGCTGTACACCGCATTGGCCGCAGGAGCGGTGATATAGCCACCAGCGCTGGCCGAAGCCTGGGTATTGGCGCCATCGATGGCGAAGGCCTGCAGGCTGTCGTCACCGGAGGCAGTGACGCTGATGTCGCTACCTGCACCGGTGACACTGGAGCTAAGCACCAGGCGCGAGCCGGAATCGTCGGTGATGATGTTCGCGGTGATGCCGCTGCTCTGTAGTTGAGTATTGATGCTGTCACGAATATCCGAGAGGCTGGCCCCGGCGCTGACGTTGACATTGTAGGTACTGCTGCCCTGGGTGATGCTCAGGGAACCGCTGCCGAAGGTCGTCGCCTTGTCGATGTACTGGGTAGCGACCTTGGAACTGGTGGCTAGGCTGGTGACCTCGACCTTATAGGTTCCTGCTGCTGCGCCGGAGCCCAGCTTGGCGGTCAGCGCCTCAGTATCCGATGACTTCACCGCCAGACCGGCGAAAGCGTTCGAAGTGGAGTCGTTGAGCTTGTCCAGCGCCTTCTGGAAAGTTTCCAGCGCGCTCTGCAGGGTGCCGATACCGGATAGCGTGGTATTGGTGGCGGTCTTCTGGTTGGTGATCTGGTTCTGCTTCGGCGTCTTCTGCGCGTTCACCAGCGAGGTCACGATGGAATCAATGTCGATTCCCGAACCCACGCCATTGATCGAAGTCCCAGCCATTTGCCCACCCTCCTGTCCAAATTTCTGGCGGTTTCTACACACGCCATGTGTCTAGGACGCTCTATTCAAGAATCGCGCCAGGCCTCAGGCACGCTCGCTGAACAACAGATTGCCCGCATCCTTCAGGCTCTCCGCAAGCCGCAGGGCGACCTCCGACGGAATCTGCCGGATGACTTCGCCGGTATCGGCAGCGACAACCTTGACCACGGTTTCGCCGCTGGCCTCGTCCACCGAGAATTCGAGGTTGCGCTGCACCGATTGCGCCTGCTCGCGCAGGCGGCTGACGGCATCGTTCAGGTTACGACGACCGGCAGCGGCTGGCGATTCCTTGGCGCTTTGCGGCAAGGTATTGCCAGCGGCCTGCCTGGCGCTAGACGTGGCCGGTGTATCCACGGTCCGTACGGTATTGAATCCGAGGCTGGTATCCATCAGGGTTTACCCTCCACACGCAAAGCAAGGAAGGGCGCAGTGCGCCCTTCCTCGATTTCCACCTTCCGGCGAGCCCTTATTGCAGCAGCTTCAGGACTGCGGACGGCAGCTGGTTGGCCTGGGCCAGCACCGCGGTGGCGGCCTGTTGCAGGGTCTGCTGCTTGGTCATTTCCGCGGTCTCCGAAGCGAAGTCCACGTCCTGGATGGTGCTGCGCGCAGCGGTGGCGTTTTCCGACACGTTCTGCAGGTTGGAGATGGTGCTGTCCAGACGGTTCTGCACGGCACCCAGGGCGGAACGCTGGGTATCGATCTGCTTCAGGGCGGCGTCGATGACCTGGGTGGCAGACTGAGCCGCACCAGCGGTGTTGATATCGAGATCCTGCACCGAGGAATATGAAGTCTCTGCTTTACCAAAATCAGGGTCTGCAGCAACGGCAGTTGAAGCAGTAAAAGCCAAACCAGTAGTCCCTGCACTAACAGTAAGAGCCGTTCCGTCCAGAGAACTCAGTACTAGCGCACCGCTAGCATCTTTCGAAGCGGCTACGTTAGTCAGCGTACCATCTGTAATTTTTGCCTGTATATCTGCCAACACTGTGTCAACTGTAGAAGCTGCCGTAGTAGTAGCAACATCAACACTACCAATTTTAAGTGTACCGGCAGCAAACGTAGTGGAAGTGCCGCTAGTCTGGGTCGCTCCAGCAGCCGCAGCACCATCTGAAATACCTAATGCAGAAGCCAAAGCGCCAGTTACTTTGATATCGCTACCAGAAGTCAATTGCAGTTTTCCATCTTTATCAGCGGTAGCGCTTACACCAGTTACGTTGGTGTTAATTGCTGCTGCGATATCGTTTGCACTAGCACCTTTCTTGATAGCAACGCTAGTGCCATTGATAGTCAGAGTGCTATCTGCAGTGACAGTACCGCCAGCACCCTCGACATCAGCTTTGATGGCGACGCTGCCAGACACAGTTGCCAGGTTAGAAGACCCCTTCAGAGCTGCTGCACTCATATCACCCAGGGTGAAACTGATGGTCTCGTTGGCGTTGGCGCCGACCTGGAAGGTCAGGGTACCGGTGCCGCCGGCCGAACCGTCGAGCAGCTTGATACCCGAGGTGCCGCCACCGAAGGTGGTGGTCTGGGAGATACGGGTCAGTTCGGCGGTCAGGGACTTGAACTCCTGGTTCAGCGACTCCTGGTCTTCCTTGCTGTTGGAGCCGTTAGCCGACTGCAGGGACAGCTCGCGCATGCGTTGCAGGATGTTGGTGGACTCCTGCAGGGCGCCTTCGGCAGCCTGGGCAATGGAGTTGGCGTCCTGGGCGTTCTTCACGGCTACGTCCAGGCCCTTGACCTGGCTGGTCAGGCGGTTGGAGATCTGCGAGCCGGCGGCATCGTCCTTGGCGCTGTTGATGCGCAGGCCGGTGGACAGGCGGGTCATGGAGGTGGACAGGGCGTTGGAGGCCTTGGTCAGGTTCTTCTGAACCGACAGCGAGGCGACGTTGGTGTTGACGGTAAGAGCCATGACGAATTCCTCGTATGTTGGGCTATGCGGTTTCCCTGCCCCGGCGAGTATCCCAAGTGGCGTGGAGAACCTTCGTTAGGGTTATCGTCGGCTTACCGGGAAGCTTTAGGTTTTTCCCGCAGTTTTTTTCCTGGTTTGCCGAACTGGTGGAAAAATGCAAGTAGATCAGTAGGTTGAAAAACGGCCTGGGCCATCGGAAAACCAGCCTCGGAAAGCTGAAACCACGGCTTTGTGGCAACTCAGAGCTTGTTGAACAAACTCAACTGACTGATCCGCGCAAACGCCGCCTGCGCCGCTTCGAGCATGGTTTGCTGCAGCACCAGCTGCGACGTCGCCGCTGCCATGTCGGTGTCGCGGATCGACGATTGGGTGGTGGTGTTGGTCAGGCTCAGGCTCTGGTTTTCCTGGTTGAGCACCTCGATGGTGTTCAGGCGTGCGCCTATCGACGATTGCGTCGTCAGCACCTGGTTGGTGGCTTTGTCGAGGTTGGTCACCGCGCTGGCCACCATGTTGCGGATGTTCAGTTGCGCCTGCGGATCGTTGGCGGTGGAGGTATCCAGCGCCGCGCGGAGGTCGCCCAGGGTATTGAGGATGTTCTGCCGCTCCGGCGAGCTGGCGGTGACGCTGAACTGGTCGCCGGCCGCCGGCGCCGAACTGATGGCCATGTCGATACCGGCGACGCTGATGGTCTGCGGGAAGGTCGCGCCCAGGGTACCGCTGGCCATCGGCGTGGCGCCCTGGACTGCCGGCAGCGCGTAGACCTCGTAGTCGGTGGCGCTGGTGAATTTCAGCTGCACGCCGTTGCTCGGGAACTGGGTGGTGTAGGTGTTCGCGTTGCTCACCGTGGCCGAAGTGACCTGGGCCGACGAGGTGTTGGCGGCGCTGCGCTTCACCGAGAGGGTGTCCGGGGCGGTACCGAAGCTGAAGCTGTAGCCATCGACCAGGCTGTCCATATTGCTGGCGTCGTCGGTCTTGGGCAGGGAGACGTCGAGCTGGAATTGCGCGCCGCGGAAGATGATGGCGTTGCTGTCGGTGGAAGTGGCGTCGTAGGTACCGTTGGTATTGGCCTCGCTGGTGACGTCGTTGCCGTCCTTGTCGAGGATCTGGTACTGGGTGCCACTGAGCACATTCAGGGTGTAGGGCGCGCCATCGCGGAAGCTGCCGTTGTAGCTCTTGTCGTTGGTCACCGTGCCCTGGGACAGGAAGGCCCGCTGTACGCCATCGGCGTTCGGCTCACTGGTCAGCGAGCTGACGGTGCGGCTGGCGTTGGCTGCCATCTCGAAGATGCTCCAGCCATTGTCGTTGGTGGAGATCAGCAGGTTGTCCGAGACTTGCAAATTCAGCGAGCTCTGGTCGCCCTGGTAGCTGTAGCTGCCATCGGCGTTCTGGATGAACGGCTGCACTGTGCTCTTGCTGCCGGAGAACAGGTAGTTGCCGCTGGCATCCTTGCTGTTCATCAGCGTCAGCAGCTGTTTCTGGATCTGGCCCAGCTCCTCGCTGATGGCGCCCCGGTCGTCATCGCTCAGGGAGCCGTCGCCGGCACGGAGGGTCAACTCGCGGGCGCGCTGCAGCGCGGTATTGATCGAGTCGAGGACGCTCTGCTCCTGGTTCAGGCTGTTGGTGGCTGTGGTCATGTTGCCGCTGTACTGGCCCAGCAATGCCTGCTGTTGCTCGAGTTGCAGCAGGCGCGCGGCGCCGACGGGGTCGTCGGCGGGGGTCTGGATGCGCACACCGCTGGAGATCTGCTCCTGGGTCTTGGCCAGGCTGGCGTAGCCGCGGTTGTAGTTGTCGATGTTGGAACTGAAGATCTGCGGGGTGGAAATACGCATCACGGCCGCCTCAGATGTTGTTGATCAGGGTGTCGAAGAGCGTCTGCGCGGTCTTGATGATCTGCGCGGAGGCCGTGTAGTACTGCTGGAACTTCACCAGGTTGGCCGCTTCCTCGTCGAGGTTGACCGCCGACAGCGAGTCGCGGGTGTTCTGCGCCTGGGTCAGCACCGCGTCGGTGGCGGTGGCGTCCAGCTTGGCCTGGTTGGCCTGGGCGCCGACGGTCTCGGTCAGGCTGCTGTAGGCGCCGGTCAGGCTCATGCCGCTGCCACTGCCGGTGCCGCTGCCCACGGTCTTGGCGCTCTGCAGGTCGATGAGCTTCTGCGCGTTGCCGTTGTCGGCATCGCCATCGGAATTGAAGGCGACGGTGAAGCTGTCGCCCTTGCCCGGGTAGCCGCCGATGCTGGTCTGGAAGCTGAACGACGGCGTGCCGGGCACGGTGACGCTGATGTCGTTGCTCTGCCCCGGCACTATGCTGCCGGTGCCCAGCGAGTTGCCGGCGGAATCGTAGATCGTGTAGCCCTGGGTGCCGTCGCCGGCAGCGGCGTCGAACACCAGCTTGACCGGCATGCCGGCCTTGATCGCCGCCGCCAGGTCGGCGCTGTTGCTGGCGTCGAGCTCGGTGGTCAGGCTGGTGCCGCTGATGGTGCCGCTGCCGATGTTGCCGGTGGTGGTGGTGGAGACCAGCGGCGAGGCCAGCGCCAGGCGGTTGGCGTCGGTCATCGCTACCGAGATGTCCGCCGCGGCGGTGCGCGTGGGGATCACCGTGAAGCGGTCGCCGGCCTGGATGGTGCCGACGCTCTGCTGGCTGAGGCTGAAGCCGTCGAATTCCTTGGGCGGATCGTCGGTGAGGTCGCCGCTGCCCATCACCTCGCCATCGGACAGGCGCCTGACGGTGTAGCCGGTGGCCGAGGTGAAGGTCACCTCGTAGTCGCTGGTGGTCAGCGCGCTGCTGTCGTCGATGCTGACGTTGAGGTTGCCGGTGCCGCTGTTGAGGCCGTTGGCCAGGCTGCGGTTGCCGATCACGCTGGCGTCGTTGATGTCCTTGAACAGCGCGGCGCCGAAGTTGCCGTTGAGGTCCAGGCCCTGGGCCAGCTGGCTGTTGAAGGTGTCGGCGAGGACGATGGCCATGCGCCCCAGTTCGTTCTGGGTGGTGTTCAGCACCTCGCTGCGGTAGCGCAGCAGGCCGCCCATCTGGCCGCCGGTGACCACCGAGGTGACGTCCACGGTCACGCCGCTGGAGCTGGAGTTCAGCGACAGGCTGTACTGCGACGGGTTGCTGGCGCTGGGCGCGGCGCTCAGGGTCGAGGCGTTGCTGCCCACCACCAGCGGCTGGCCGGAGCCCAGGTAGAGGTTGTAGCTGCTGCCCTGCTTGACCACGCTGACGCCGATCATGTCCGACAGCTGCACCACCGCCTGGTCGCGCTTGTCCTGCAGGTCGTTGGCGCTGGCGCCGGCGGACTCGGCGGCGGTGATCGCCTGGTTGTACTGGGCGATGGTCTTGGCCAGGTCGCTGACCTGCCCGGCCAGGCTGCTCATCTGGGTGTTGACGTAGCTGTTCTGGGTGCCCAGCTGGGTGGAGATGGAATTGAAGCGTTGCGCCAGGTTCTTCGCCTGGGTCAGCACCAGTTGCCGCGAGGCGGAGTCGGTCGGGGTGCCGGCCGCGGTCTGCAGCGAGGCGAAGAAGTTCTGCATCACCGAGGACAGGCCGGTGGTGCTGTCCGACAGCAGCGAGTCGACCTGGTTGACCTGGCTCAGGTAGGTCTGCGCATCGCTGTTCACCGCCGTCGCGCCGCGCAGCTGGTTGGCCAGGAACTCGCTGTACATCCGGCGCACGTCCTGCACCGTGGTGCCGGTGCCCACGTAGTAGCGCCCGGAGAACTGCGCGGCCGAACTGACCTGCATCGACTGCTGGCGGGTATAGCCGGCGGTGTCGACGTTGGTGATGTTGTTGCCGGTGGTGCTCAGCGCCGTTTGCGAGGCGTTGAGGCCGGACAGTCCTATGGATAACAGGCTCATGGGCTTTCCTTAGAGCGTTCCATTCTTCAAAGCGTACGGGTCGGGGCGTCGGCCATGGCCACGGTCTGGTAGACCTGCACCTGCCTGGCGATCTGCGAGACCTTGCGCGCGTATTGCGGGTCGGTGGCATAGCCGGCGCGCTGCAGTTCCTTCATGAACTGCTCGGGGCGCGCGGCGGAGTCCAGGGCGCCCTGGTAGCGGTCGTTGTTCTGCAGGAAGCTGACGTAGTCCTGGAAGCTCTGCTCGAAGGAGTTGTAGGCACGGAACGAGGCCACCTCCTTCACCTGCTTGCCGTTCTCGTACTCGCTGGTGAGCGCGCGCGCCGAATCGCCCCTCCAGCTCGAGCCGGTCTTGATACCGAACAGGTTGTGGCTGCTGCTGCCGTCGCGCTGGGCGATCATCTTCTTGCCCCAGCCGGTTTCCAGCGCGGCCTGGGCCACCAGGTAGCGCGGGTCGACGCCGATGCGCTTGGCCGCGCGTTCGGCCATGGGCAGCATGGTGGCGACGAAGTCGTCGGCCGAGGCGAACATGGACTTGCCCGGCTTGGTCGAGATGGCCGAGGTATCGGCGACGGCGGCGCTGCCGGCGGTATCGTCCTGGCGGGCGTAGCCCCTGCCGTTGCGCCAGTCGCTGCTGGCCAACTGCGTCGGCTGGCTGGCGCTGGCGGCATTGGCGTCCGGCACTATGCCGGCGGCGATGCGCTTGGCCAGCGTGCCCGGCAAGGCCAGGCGCCGCGCGTTCAGCGCCTGGCGGTCGTCGCGGCCGGGCTCGGGCTGCGTCAGCGGCTTGCCGCTGGCGGACCACAGGCTCCTGGCCCGCTGCCGGTCCTGCCCCGCTACAGCCTGGGTGGCCTGGGTATCGGATTGCGCCTGCACCTGGGCGAAGGGGTTGTTGCCGGTGTGGCGCACGCCCTGCATCTTCTCCATCTGCTTGACCAGCACGTCGGCCAGGCCGATGCCGTGCCCCTCGCGCGCCAGGGACACCGACAGCTGGTGGTCGTACATGTCCTGGTACTGCTTGGCGGTCTCGCTGTTGAGCGGGTTGTCCTTGGCGAACACCTCGTTGGCCGAGCGCATCGACTTGAGCATCTCGTTGAGGAACAGCGACTCGAACTCCTGGGCCACCTTGCGGATGTTGCCCTGGCTGTTGCGGTCGCCGCTCTTCAGCTGGCTCAAGCGGTTGAGGTCGGTGTAGGCCTGGCTGTCGCTGGCGCTGGCGCCGGAGTTGAGCAGTCGTGCGTCCATGGCGGCGTCCTCAGATGACGATCAGCTCGGCCTGCAACGCGCCGGCCTGCTTGAGGGCTTCGAGAATGGCCATCAGGTCGCTGGGCGCCGCGCCCACCTGATTCACCGCGCGGACGATCTCGTCCAGGGTGGTGCCGGGGCCGAACTTGAACATCGGCTTGGCTTCCTGCTCGGCGTTCACCCGCGAGCGCGGCACCACCGCGGTCTCGCCGTTGGAGAAGGGGCCGGGCTGGCTGACGATCGGGTCCTCGGTGATGGTCACGGTGAGGCTGCCGTGGGTCACGGCGGCCGGCGACACGCGCACGTTCTGGCCGATGACGATGGTGCCGGTGCGCGAGTTGATGATGACCTTGGCCACCGCCTCTCCGGACTGGATCTCCAGGTTCTCCAGCACCGACATGTAGTCCACCCGCTGGTTCGGGTCCAGCGGCGCGCTGACGCGCACCGAGCCGCCGTCGATGGCCTGGGCCACGCCCGGGCCGAGCATGTCGTTGATGCGGTCGACGATATGCTTGGCGGTGGTGAAGTCCGGGCGGTTGAGGTTCAGCGTCAGGCTGTTGCCCTGGTCGAAGCCGCTCGGCACCGCGCGTTCGACGGTGGCGCCGGAGGGGATGCGCCCGGCCGACGGCACGTTGACGGTGATCTTCGAGCCGTCGCGGCCCTCGGCGTCGAAGCCGCCCACCACCAGGTTGCCCTGGGCGATGGCGTAGGTCTGGCCGTCGATGCCCTTGAGCTGGGTCATCAGCAGGCTGCCGCCGCGCAGGCTCTTGGCGTTGCCGATGGAGGAGATGGTCACGTCGATGGTCTGGCCCGGCTTGGCGAACGCCGGCAGGTCGGCGTGCACCGACACCGCGGCGACGTTCTTCAGCTGCACGTTGCCGCTGCCGGCCGGCACCTTGATGCCGAACTGCGCCAACATGTTGTTGAAGGTCTGCAGGGTGAAGGGCGTCTGCGTGGTCTGGTCGCCGGAACCGTTGAGGCCGACCACCAGGCCGTAGCCGATCAGCTGGTTGCTACGCACGCCCTGGATGCTGGCGATGTCCTTCAGGCGCTCGGCGTGGGCGGCGAGCGTCAGGCAGGACAGGCCGAGTACTAAGAGCAGGCGGGAGAACATCGACATCTCAGGTCACCTGCTCAGAACGGCCACAGCGGGCTGAGGAAGAAGCGGTCCAGCCAGCCCGGCTGGCTGGCGTCGGCGAAGGCGCCGGTGCCCGAGTAGGTGATGCGCGCATCCGCCACGCGGGTCGAGGACACGGTGTTGTCGGTGGCGATGTCGTCGGCGCGGATCAGCCCGGCGATGCGCACCAGCTCGTTGCCGGTGTTCAGCGTCATCCACTTCTCGCCGCGCACGGCGAGGATGCCGTTGGGCATGACTTCGGCCACGGTCACGGTGATCGAGCCGGTCAGGCTGTTGCTCTGCCCCGCCGCGCTGTCGCCCTTGGTCTCGCGGTTGCCGCTGTACTCGGCGCTGAGGCTCAGGTCGCCGCTGCCGAAGGGGTTGTTGGTGGTGGCCTTGCTGCCGAACAGCGAGGTCAGCCCCATCTTGTTGCTGCTGTCCTTGGAGATGTCCGAGTTGGCCTTCTTGCTCGCCTGGGTCTTCTCGTTGAGGGTGATGGTGATGATGTCACCGATGCGGAAGGCCTTGCGGTCGCCGTAGAGGTTGTTTTCGAACCCGGCCTGGTAGATGGAACCGTTGTTCTGTGCCGCGGGCATGGGCGTGCGTGGCATGACCGGCGCGTAGTACGGGTCGTCCGGCTTCGGCGGAGGACTGACGCAACCGGCCAGCGCGGCGAGCGCCAGCAGCGAGAGAAGATGGGAACGGTTCATTGCAACTACCTCTCGGGGAGAGCCACTAACTCGCGGGCCGCGGGGCCCGCGTCATGCATCAAAGGTTCTGGGTGACGAAGGACAGCATCTGGTCGGCGGTGGAGATCACCTTGGAGTTCATCTCGTAGGCGCGCTGGGTGGTGATCATGTTGACCATCTCCTCCACCACGCTGACGTTGGAGTTCTCCAGGGTGTTCTGCTGCACGGTGCCCAGGCCGTTCAGGCCCGGGGTGCCGACCTGCGGCGCGCCGCTGGCGGCGGTTTCCAGGAACAGGTTGTTGCCGGTCGCCTGCAGGCCCGCCGGGTTGATGAAGTCGGCGGTCTGGATGTTGCCGATGATCTGCGGCTGCGAGTTGCCGGCCACGGTCACCGAGACGGTGCCGTCGTTGCCGACGGTGAAGGTCTGGGTTTCCGCCGGGACCACGATGGCCGGCTCCAGGGCGTTGCCGTTGGAGGTGACGATCTGGCCGTCGGAATTCAGGTGGAAGCTGCCGTCGCGGGTGTAGGCGACGGTGCCGTCCGGGGTCAGCACCTGGAAGAAGCCGCGGCCGTTGACCGCCATGTCCAGCGGGTTGTCGGTGGTCTGCAGGCTGCCGGCGGTGAAGTTCTTCTGGGTGCCGACGATGCGCACGCCGGTACCCAGCTGCAGGCCCGAGGGCAGTTGGCTGTCCTGGGTCGACTGGGCGCCGGGCTGGCGCTTGATCTGGTACAGCAGGTCCTGGAACTCGGCGCGGTCGCGCTTGAAGCCGGTGGTCGAGACGTTCGCCAGGTTGTTGGAAATGGTGGTCAGGTTCATGTCCTGGGCGGACAGGCCGGTCTTGCTGACCCACAGTGCCGGAAGCATATGTCTTCTCCTCGGGCGTCGGATTCATGACGCCTCGATCTGGTGATTAGCTAAATTGCAAAACCCGCGCCATGGCCTGGGAATCGTCCTCGGCGGTACGCATCATCTTCACGTGCAGCTCGAACTGGCGGGACAGCGCCAGGATCGAGGTCATCTCTTCCACCGCGTTGACGTTGCTCGCCTCGAGGAAGCCGGACTGCACGGTGGCGTTGGCGTCGGGCTGCGGCGCCGGCTGGCCCTGCTTCATGCGGATCATGCCGTCGGTGCCCTTCTCCAGCTGCTTCGGGTCCGGGGTGACCAGCTTGATGCGGTCGACGGTGGCCAGCGCGTTGGGATTGTTGCCCTGGCCGCGGACGGTGATGGTGCCGTCCTCGCCGATCTCGATCTTCTCTTCCGGCGGAATGGCGATCGGCCCGCCATTGCCGAGCACCGGCAAACCGTCGCCGGTGCGCAGCTGGCCGAGGGCGTCGATTTCCAGGCTGCCGGTGCGCACGTAGGCTTCGCCGCCATCCGGGGCCTGCACGGCGATCCAGGCGTCGCCCTTGGCGGCGACGTCCAGGTCACGCCCGGTTTCCTGCAGGGCGCCGGCGGTGAAGTCGGTGGCCGGGCGTTCGCTCATGGCGAACACGCGCGCCGGAAAGCTGTCGCCGAAGACCGGCATCGCGCGCGCCTGTTCGAAGTCGCGACGGAAACCGGTCGTGGAAATGTTCGCCAGGTTGTTGGCGTGAGCCTGCATGGCCTGCGTGTTCTGGCTCGCGCCGCTCATGGCGACATACAGCATTCTGTCCAAGGCATTCCTCCAGTGCCGGGTCGGATTCCCGGCGGTGCTGGAGGTGTCTCAGCAAGGGCTGTGCCAGAATTGAAAAATCAACGCAAGCCGCTGATTCAAAAGGACGAATGAAAAAGAAAAGGCTCCCGAAGGAGCCTGAGGGGCCGTCAGGCGGCGAGGGGCTGCCGCCTGCGGCAAGAGCGCTTTGCCGCCATCAACGCAGGTTGATGATGGTGTCGGAGATGGTGCTCTCGGTCTGCACGGTCTTGGCGTTGGCCTGGTAGTTGCGCTGCGCGACTATCAGGTTGACCAGTTGCGCGGTGAGGTCGACATTGGACTCTTCCAGCGAGCCGGAACCCACCGAGCCGAGGGTGCCGGAGGTCGGCGTGCCGATCACCGCCTCGCCCGAGGCCAGCGACTGTTTCCAGGCGGTGCTGCCGACCGGGGTCAGGCCCTGGGTGTTGGCGAAGTTGGCCAGCACCAGTTGGCCGATCACCTTGGACTGGCCGTTGGTGTAGGTGGCGTACATCTGCCCGTCCACGTCCACCGACAGGCCGGACATCTGGCCGGTGGCGTAGCCGTCCTGGGTCACCGCGGTGACCGCGAAGGCGGCGTTGGTCTGGGTGGTCTTGGTCAGGTCGAGGCTGATGCCGCCGGTGGCCCCGGCCGCGCCGTTGGCGCCCCAGGTCACCGGGTCGGTGGTGGAATCGGTGATCGCTGCCGGCACCCAGCCGGTGAGGGTCATGGTCTTGTCCGCATTGACGGTCATGCCGGTGGAGGTGACGCCGGTCAGCTGGCCGGAGCTGTTGAAGCTCAGCTGGCTGGTCAGCGGCGTGGTGCTGGTCGGGTCGGTCGGCGAGCGGCCGTCCACCAGGGTGTGCATGGTCCAGTTGTTGCTGCTGTCCTTGACGAAGTAGTTCGTCATGGTGTGCGAGTTGCCCTGGGAGTCGTAGATGTCCACCGAAGTCGACCAGTTGTAGCTGTCGGAATCGGCCGGGTCGAAGGTGGCGTTGGTCGGCGTGCTGGCCGCCGAGTTCAGGCTCAGCGTCGAGGTGATCTTCGAGGTCGGGCTCGGCGGCTGGTTGGCGGTGTCCACCTTCAGGTCGGTGATCACGCCGTTGACGACCGAGCCGTTGCCGTTGACGCCATAGCCCTGCAGGCGATTGCCGGAGCCGTCGACGATGTAGCCGTTGGCATCGGTGTTGAAGGAGCCGTTGCGGGTGTACAGGCGGCTGCCGTTGTCGCTGACCATGAAGAAGCCGTTGCCGCTGATGGCCAGGTCCAGGCTGCGGCCGGTGGAGGTCAGGTTGCCCTGGGTGAACTGCTGCGACACCGACTGGGTGATCACGCCGCTGCCCACGGCGTTGCGCCCGGTGCCGAGCATCGAGGCGGCGTACAGGTCGGCGAACTCGGTGCGCGAGGACTTGAAGCCGGTGGTCCCGACGTTGGCGATGTTGTTGCCGGTCACGTTCAGGTCCGTGCTAGCGGCGTTCAAACCACTCAGGGCGGTATTGAAAGACATGGTCAGCTCCCGTGCCGAAGGACGGCGTTATTTTCCGATGGTCTGAATGCTGGAGGCGGAGACACTGCCTATGCCAGCGAGATTGAGGGTCATTTCCCCGCCGCTCTGGCCCAGCGTGACGCTGTTGACCGTGGCCGGCAGGTAGGTGGTCAGGGCGGTGCTGGTGCCGTCCAGCGAGGCCGTGGCCTTGATGGTGTAGGTGCCGGAGGCCACCTGCTCGCCGCTGTCGTCCTTGCCGTCCCAGGTGAAGTCGATGTTGCCGCTCTTCTGGCTGCCCATGTCGATGGTGCGCACCAGCTCGCCGTCGTCGTCATAGATTTTCAGGGTCACGCCATCGCCGTTGGACGGCATCACCAGCGAGCCCTGCACGCCGGCGCTGGGGTCGTCGACCTGGACCTTGCTGGAGTTGACGATCACCGAGCGGCCGACCAGGGACGAGGCCTGCAGCGCCTGGGACGACTGGAACGAGGAATAGAAGTTGCCCAGGGTGGTATCCAGGTTCTCCATGCTCTCCAGGCTGCTGAACTGGGCGAGCTGGGAGACGAACTGGGTGTTGTCCTGCGGGTCCAGCGGGTTCTGGTTGTTCAACTGGGTGACCAGCAGTTGCAGGAACGAATCCTTGCCCAGCGCACTGGTGCCGGTTTCCGAGGTGGAAGACGAGGAACTCGACCCGGCGTTCAGCGACGAGAGGATCGAGTTCGAAGTGCTGCTGGTGTTATCGATGCTCATGGGGCGTCCTCTGCGCTTACTGACCCAGGGTCAGGACCTTCTGCATCATTTGCTTGGCGGTGTTCATCATTTCCGCATTGCTCTGGAAGGAGCGGCTGGCGGACATCATGTCGGCCATCTCCTCCACCACGTTGACGTTGGGGTAGTACACGTAGCCGTTGGCGTCGGCGGCCGGATGGTTCGGCTCGTAGCGCGGCACCAGCGGGCTCTGGTCCTCGACCACGCCCAGCACCTGCACGCCGGTGCCGGCCTGGTCGGTGTCCTGGAACAGCGAGCCCTGGCCGCTCTGCGCCTGCTGGAACATGGCGGAGAACACCGGGTGGCGGGCGCGGTAGGTCTGGTCGATGCTCGAGGACACGCTCTCGGCGTTGGCGATGTTCGAGGCGGTGGTGTTCAGACGGGTGGTCTGGGCACTCATGCCGCTACCGGCGATGTTGAAGACACTGGCAAGGGACATGGCTATCACTCTCCGCGCAGGGCGCCCATCAGGCCTTTGAACTTGCTGTTGAGGAAGGTGAAGCTGGCCTGGAACTGCACGGCGTTCTGCGCGTAGTTGGCCTGCTCGACCTGCTCGTCGACGGTGTTCTGGTCGATGGAGGGGTTGGTCGGGATGCGGTATTTCAGCGAGTCGTCGCCCATGGCCACGCCGTCGGCCTCGATGTGCCGGGCGTTGGTGACGGCGGTGCTGAAGGTGCCGCTCTTGGCCTTGTCGGCCTGGGCCGCGAGCACGGAAGCGAAGTCCAGGTCGCGCGCCTTGTAGTTGGGGGTGTCGGCGTTGGCCAGGTTGTTGGCCAGCACTTCGGCGCGCTGCGAGCGGAAGCTGAGCGCTTGTGCGTGGATGCCGAGGGCGGAGTCGAAGCTGATGCTCATGGTCACGAACCTGTTTGCCGGTGTGGGCTTGCCAGCACTTCAGCAAGGTGCGTGCCAAAACGTTAAAGCCTTATGAATCAATGGATTGCCGCTGAATCAAGAGCGGCAAGGGGCGGCAAATCGCGGCAAGCGGCAAGGCCTTACCGCCCGGCGGCAAAGCGTTCTGCCCATTCGAAGGGGTTACCCTCACCCCGGCCCTCTCCCGCAAGCGGGAGAGGGGGCTGCCCGAGCCACCAGGGCGTCCGGTGTGGGCGGTGAGTCCAATCGCGGACAAGGTCCGCTCCTACGCGCCCGTGCTTCCCTGGAACCGTAGGATGGGTTGAGCCTGCGAAACCCATGCGGTGGTGGCGATGGGTATCGCTTCGCTCAACCCATCCTACGGGGCGTGGTGTTTGCCGGAAGCGTAGGAGCGGACTCCGTGCGGATAGGCGAAGGGCGCCCCAGGGGCGCCCTTCTGTGATCGGCGTAATGCCCGGCTACTTGGCCTTGTAGATGATCCCCGGGTTGCACTGGACCATCTGGTAATGCTCCGGCAGCCCGTTGAGCACCTCGGAGGCGCCGAGGAACAGGTAGCCGCCGGGCTTGAGCGCCGCGTGCATGCGCAGCAGGATGTCGCGCTTGACCTCGGCGGAGAAGTAGATGAGCACGTTGCGGCAGAAGATCAGGTCGAACTTGCCGAGGGTGGCGTAGCTCTCCAGCAGGTTCAGCGCGCGGAACTCGACGCGGCCCTTGATCGCCGGCTTCACCGCCCAGCGCCCCGGCCCCTTGGTGTCGAAGTAGCGCTGCAGGCGCTCCTGGGACAGCCCGCGGCCGATGGCCAGGCTGTCGTACTCGCCGGCCTTCGCCGCGTTGAGCATGGAGCCGGAGAGGTCGGTGGCGACGATCTGCACGCCGGCCTTGAGCTGGCCGAGGTTGGTCTTCTCGAACTCGTCGATGGTCATCGATAGCGAATAGGGTTCCTGCCCCGAGGAGCAGGCCGCCGACCAGATGCGCAGGCGCTGGCCCGGGTTGGCCTTGATCAGCTCGGCGAGGATGCGGTTCTTCAGCACCTCGAAGGGGTAGGTGTCGCGAAACCAGAGGGTCTCGTTGGTGGTCATGGCATCCACCACCTGCTCGCGCAGCTGGCTGCGGACCTGGATCTTCTGCACCAGCTCGCCCAGGCTCCTGATGCCCTGCTGCTCCATCAGCTTGTTCAGGCGGCTGGCGACCAGGTACTGCTTGTTGGCACCCAGGACGATGCCGCAGGCCTTTTCCAGGAAGTCCCGGAACAGCTCGAATTCCATGTTGGTCGATGTCACCGATCACGCCTCTTTCCAGTTGGCCGGGCGTCGATCCCGACGCCAGGCGGCCGGGGTCGCCCCCCGGCCGTTGCAGACTACCCCGAAGTGCCCTCCTCAGCGTGCGTCCGCCGCCTTGATGCGCTCGACGACACGCGCCGCCAGATCATCGGGCCGGAACTTGGCGAGGAAGTCGTTGGCGCCGACCTTCCGCACCATCGCCTGGTTGAACACCCCGGACAGCGAAGTATGCAGGAGAATGTGCAGGTCCTGCAGCCGCGGATCGTGGCGAATCTCCGCGGTCAGGGTGTAGCCGTCCATTTCCGGCATCTCGATGTCGGAGATCACCATCAGCAATTCCTGGCCCGGATTGCCACCGGCGGCCAGCATCTGTTGAAGGTAGTCCAGCGCCTGGCGTCCGTCATTGAGCGCGAGCACTTCCACACCGACAGTCTCCAGGCAGCGGATCAGTTGCTTGCGCGCCACCGAGGAGTCGTCCACCACCAGCACCCGCTTGGTCACCGCCTGGGCCTGGGTGTCCGCGTCGATCACGCCTTCGGAGATGTCCTCGCTGGTGGGCGCGACCTCGGCGAGGATCTTCTCCACGTCGATGATCTCCACCAGTTGCTTGTCCACCCGCGTCACCGCCGTCAGGTAGTGGTCGCGGCCGGTGCCCTTGGGTGGCGGATGGATCTCCTCCCAGTTCATGTTGACGATGCGTTCCACCGAATGCACCAGGAAGCCCTGCACCTTGGTGTTGTACTCGGTGATGATCACGAAGCTGTTGTCGATCTCGCGCAGGCCGCGACGGCCGGTGGCCATCGACAGGTCGAGGATCGGAATGGTGCCGCCACGGATGTTCGCCACCCCGCGCACCACCGGACTGGACTTGGGCATCACGGTCAGGCGCGGGCACTGCAGTACCTCCTTCACCTTGAACACGTTGATGCCGTACAACTGGCTGCCATCCAGCCGGAACAGCAGCAGTTCGAGACGATTCTGCCCAACCAGCTGCGTTCGCTGGTTGACCGAATCCATGACTCCGGCCATTGCGCCCCCTTCGTATCCGCCGTGCCGCCCAGGGCGGCAATCGGCACGAGCCTTGCTTGAAGTCGTGGCATGAAACTGCCAACGACGTTTTTCCGACGGTCCCGAGCCCATGCCCTGTCACTCTGTGGAGTGCTCGGCATGCTGGGCGCGTTCGCCCCGGGTCCGACCTGGGCCGACGACTTCACCGCGCCCGAGATTCTTATCGGCTCCACCCAGGGCTTTCTTGAGTTCAAGGTGGAAGATTATCTGCAACGCAGCGGCATCGAGGCACGCTACGAGATAGAAGTGGCGCGCATCGACCCGCGCCTGCGCCTGGCGGCCTGCGACAAGGACCTGACGCAATCCCTGGAAAGCCCCGCGCAGCCCGTGGGGCGCGTCTCGGTGCTGGTGCGCTGCGAAGGCTCCTCGCCCTGGTCGGTATACGTGCCGGCCCAGGTCAAGCTGTTCCGCCAGGTGGTGGTGACCACCCAGCCGCTCAAGCGCGACCACGTGCTGGAGCCGGGCGACATCAGCCTGATGGAGCGCGACATCGGCCTGCTCAGCCAGGGCTACCTGACCGACCCGCAGCAGGCCGTGGGGCAGAAGCTCAAGCGACCGACGGTCAGCGACCAGATCCTCGCCCCGGTCTTCCTCGAACAGGCCGCGGCGGTGCGCAAGGGCGACCAGGTGGTGATCCGCGCGCAAACCGGCGCGGTCAACGTGGTGATGCCCGGCGAGGCCATGGCCGACGGGGTGCCCGGCGAGCAGATTCGCGTGCGCAATCTGCGTTCGCAGCGCATCATCAAGGCCCGGGTGGTGGAGCCAGGCGCGGTGCAGGTCACGCTCTAGCGGCGGAAGTCTGGCGCTTGCGCGCCAGCCTTCACTAAACTGTGCGAAGGCGCACGAAAAACCGCCCTAAAGTTTTATGGATGTCAGCCGAAACCTACAGGCAAGCGTCCTAAACCCGCAGAGGTTCACTACCATGGTCATCGACTTCAACCGGCTGAACAATGCCAGCGCGCCGGTCTCCACCGGCAGCACCGGCAAGCCCCAGGCCGGCCGCAGCGAAGCCGCCGGCAGCGAAAGCGCCGGCAGCGCGTCGGCCACTGGCAGCGGTGAGTCCGTGCAACTGAGCAGCACCGCCCAGCAATTGCAGAAAGCCAGCGACCAGCTGAAAGACCAACCCGTCGTCGACTCGGAAAAGGTCGCGCGGCTGAAGCAGGCCATCGCCGATGGCAGCTACCAGGTCGACAGCCAGAAAGTCGCCGGCAAACTGCTCGACTTCGAATCCCAGCGCTGAGCGCGGGGTTCCCCAAGGACGCCCTGAACGCCGAGCCGCCATGCCAAACGCCAGCCTGCTCCATCTGATCACCGAGGATATCGGCGCCGCCGAGGCTCTTCTGCAGCTGATCGAGGACGAATTCCACGCCCTCGACGCGCGTGACCTGGAGCGCCTGCAGGGCCTGCTCGACAGCAAGCTGCCGCTGCTCCAGCAGCTGGAGCGCAATGGCCGCCAGCGCAGCGAGACGCTGCGCCAGGCCGGCGTCAGCAGCGACCGCGCAGGCCTCGCCGCGCTGGCCGCGCAGGGCAAGGTGGAGCCGGGCACCGTGGAACTCAGCGAGCGCCTGGCGGCGCTGCTGGAACAATGCCAGCAGGCCAACCTGCGCAACGGCCGCATCATCCGCAACAACCAGCACGCCACCGGCCGCCTGCTGGATATCCTCCGCGGCCAGGACACCCCCAGCCTCTACGATCGCCGTGGCGGCGCGACCCAGGGCAGCCGCCAGCGTCCCCTCAGCCAGGCCTGAGCCCTGGCGTCCGGCAGGGCGATGCGGCAGAATGCCATCGCCTTTCAAAAGAAAATTCCCACAATAAATACATCTGGAGATCGTAGGACAGTGGCAAGCCCGTTCGCCGAGGAAAATGGCCCGCAACCGCCGAAAACGCTCAAGGCGGCCGTGGAGATCCAGGCCAACCTGCGAATCCTGATGGATAGCCATGACCCGCTGGTGATCAGCTTCGCCGAGCGCAACCAGCGCTTCCAGAGCTTCGTCGTCGCGGTGGACCGCGAACGCAACCGGGTGGCCCTGGACGAACTGATCCCCAATGACGGCGAGCGTTTCCTGCAGAATGGCGAGAACTTCCGCATCGAAGCCTTCCATGAAGGCGTGCGGATCGCCTGGGAATGCCAGCAGGCCGCGCAGTTCAGCGAACTCGACGGCGCCCGCTGCTACTGGCTGCCGATGCCCGCCGAGATGCTCTACCACCAGCGCCGCAACGCCTACCGCGCGCCCCTCAAGCAGACCCAGCCGGTGGCCGTGGAACTGGCCGGCGACAAGCTCAAGGCCGCGCTGAGCGGCAACCTGCTGGACATCTCCGCCACCGGCTGCAAGGTGCGCTTCGCCGGCGACGTGCACGAGCGCCTGCAACCCGGCCAGCTCTACGAGCGCTTCACCGCCCGCCTGCCGTTCGGCGCCATCACCGTGGAAGTGGAGCTGCGCCACGTGCACTTCGACGAGAAGGTCAACGCCAGCTTCGCCGGCCTGCGCTTCAACCGCCTGAGCGGCCTGGAGCAGCGCCACATCGAGCGCTTCGTCTACCAGCTGCAGCGCGAAGCGCGGCGCTTCGAGAAGGACGAGCTGTTCTAGCACCCGCCCTTCCCCGCCCTACCCCGGCCGGCTTTCCTCTTCCGCCTCGGGCACGCCGGCTGCCTCCGGTACCGCGGGCGCTGGCGCCGGGGTGGTCTTCATCTGTTCTTCCACCGTTTCGTCGGCCACCCGCGGGTCGAGCGCCGCCGACAGCGGCGAGCTGGCCAGGCTGTCGGCCATGGGCACGTGCTTCACCGGCGCCTCGTCGACACGGTGCAGACCGGTGACCTTCTCCGGACGCACGCGCCAGATGACGATCAGCGCGCAGGTCGCGGCGAAGGCGTAGAGCATGTTCGGGCCGAAGGCGCGCATCAGCGCTCCGGTCGCCAGCGGGCCGACGCAGGCGCCGACGCCGAAGGTGACCAGCAGCATGGCGGTCAGCGATACCCGCCGCTCGCCCTCGACGTGGTCGTTGGAGAAGGCCACCGCCAGCGGGTAGAGGGTGAACTGCACCAGGCAGACCATGAAGCCCATCGGCACCATGGCCTCCATCGGCAGCGACGGCAGCACCGCCAGCGGCAAGGCGAACACCAGCAGCAGGATGCCGGCGCTGCGGATCAGCAGCGCGCGATCGTAGCGGTCCGACAGCCAGCCCAGCGGCCACTGCACCAGCAGGCCGGCGAAGATGCACACGCCCATGAACACGCCGATCTGCTCGACGCTCAGGCCCTGCTCGGTGGCGTACAGCGGCGCCAGGCCGTAGAAGGAACCGATCACCAGCCCGGAGACCAGCACCGTGGTCAACGACTGCGGCACCCGCTGGATGAAGAAGCGCGGCTCCAGCGGAGCCGGGTGCAGCGGCGCGGGGTGGACCTTGTGGGTGATGGACACCGGGATCAGCGACAGGGCGAAGGCCAGCGCGATCATCATCGGCAGGTCCGGGCCCAGCCCCGGGTGCGCCACCAGGATCAGCTGGCCGGCCACCAGGCCCAGGTAGGAGGCCACCATGTAGCCGGCGAACACCGCGCCGCGCTGGCGCGCTTCGGCCTGCTCGTTGAGCCAGCTCTCGATGACCATGTACTGGCACATCATGCCCAGGCCGATGAGCGTGCGCAGCAGCAGCCAGATCGCCGGCCAGCTGGTCAGGCCGATGCCCAGCACTGCCGCCACCACCAGGCCGCCGCAGGCGACGTAGGCGCGGATGTGGCCGACGCGGGCGATCAGCCGGTGGCCGATCTTGCCGCCCAGCACCAGGCCCAGGTAATAGGCCGCCATCATGGCGCCGATCCACAGGCCGTCGACCTTCTCGGCGGCCAGGCGCAGGCCCAGGTAGGTGCTCAGCAGGCCGGAGCCGGTGAGCAGGGTGAGGGTGGCGAAGTAAAGCGCACGGAAGGCAGTGAAAATCCGCATCGGACCTCCGGTCCAAGACGGGCGGCAGGACGCCGCCGTACTACACGAAGCACGCCCGCGCGAAGGCGGGCGTTCGCTACCAGCCTAGAGCCTGCCGCAAGGCGCGTCGAGCCCTTTGACGGGTACGCAAAGAAAGGCGTCGTCCACGGCAAAGCCGGCGGTCGGAACCCGCCGTGGCGGGCTCCGCTCGGCCTCAGGCCTGGGCGGCCAGCACCCGGCGCTCCCAGGGGGTGATTTCGTCGAAGAAGCTGGTCAGTTCCAGCTCCTTGCTGGCCACGTAGCCGTCGACGAATTCGGCGCCGAACATCCGCCGCGCCAGCTCGCTGCGCTTCAGGCGGCGCAAGGCGTCGTACATGGTGCAGGGCAGCAGCAGCTCGTCCGGCACCTCGAACTCGCCCTGGATGGCCGCGCTGGGCTCCAGCTCGTTGTCGATGCCGTGCAGGCCGGCGGCCAGGCTGGCGGCGATGGCCAGGTAGGGGTTGGCGTCGGCGCCCGCCAGGCGGTTCTCCACCCGCCGCGCCACCGGCGGGCTGGCCGGGATGCGCAGGCCGGCGGCGCGGTTGTCGTGGGACCAGCAGGCGTTGTTCGGCGAGGCGTAGGGGTGGCACAGGCGCTGGAACGAGTTGACGTTGGGCGCGAACAGCAGGGTGAAGTCGGCCAGGCAGGCCTGCAGGCCGCCGATGAAATGCCGGAAGGCTGGCGTGGCCTCGCCCTCGGCGTCGCTGAAGATGTTGCGGCCCTCGCCGTCTACCACGCTCTGGTGGATGTGCATGGAGCTGCCCGGGGTGTGCGCCAGCGGCTTGGCCATGCACACGACGAGCAGGCCGTGCTTGAGCGCCACTTCCTTGAGCAGGTGCTTGAACAGGAAGGTCTGGTCGGCCAGCAGCACCGGGTCGCCGTGCAGGAAGTTGATCTCGAACTGGCTGGTGCCCATCTCGTGCATGAAGGTGTCGCGCTCCAGCCCCACCGCGGCCATGCAGCGGTAGACGTCCTCGAAGAACGGACGCAGGCCGTTGTTGGACGACACGCTGAACGCCGAATGGCCCATCTCGCGGCGGCCGTCCAGGCCCAGCGGCGGCTGGAACTGCTGTTGCGGGTCCGGGTTGGGGGCGAAGACGAAGAACTCCAGCTCGGTGGCCACCACCGGTTGCCAGCCATGTTCGGCGTAGCGCGCCACCACCTGCTTGAGCAGGCCGCGGCTGGACAGGCCGGAGGGCTGGCCGTCCAACTCCACCGCGTCGCAGATGGCCAGGGCGCGCGGAGTGTCGCTCCAGGGCAGGCGGTGGACCTGGGTGGGCTCGGCGATCAGGGCCAGGTCGCCGTCGTCGCTGCCGTAGAAGCGCGCCGGCGGGTAGCCGCCCATGATGCACTGCAGCAGCACGCCGCGGGCCAGCTGCAGGCGCCGCCCGGAGAGGAAGCCCTCGCTGGTCATCACCTTGCCGCGCGGCACCCCGTTGAGGTCGGGGGTGACGCATTCGATCTCTTCGACTCCAGCCAGGCGCTCGGCGAGCGGGCTGCGTCCTTCGCTAGTCATGACTTCTTATCCTTGTAATACGGCCGCACACAGGCTGTGCGACCTGTACAAAATACGCACCGGTCGTTCGATATTTCAAGCAGGTGGATGAAGGGAATTTCCGTACGCCACCGTAGTGTGCCGACTGCGCCGAGGCGCTCTTCGTAGGATGGGTTGAGCTTGCGAAACCCATCGGGCCATGGTGATGGGTATCGCTTCGCTCAACCCATCCTACGGGGCTGCCCCGCCCGCTCCTACGGGGTACGCCACACACCGCGCCCATGAACGAAAACGCCGCCCCGAGGGGCGGCGCTGCGAACCTGGCGATCCGTCAGAACAGCTTGGTGAACAGCCAGTACAGCGAGCCAGATAGCACGATCGCCGCCGGCAGCGTCAGCACCCAGGCCATCAGCAGGTTGCGGATGGTGCGCATCTGCAGGCCCGAGCCGTTGGCCGCCATGGTCCCGGCCACGCCGGAGGACAGCACGTGGGTGGTGGACACCGGCAGGCCGTACATGTCCGCCGCGCCTATGGTGAGCATCGCCACCACCTCGGCCGAGGCGCCCTGGGCGTAGGTCAGGTGGCTCTTGCCGATCTTCTCGCCGACGGTCACCACGATGCGCTTCCAGCCGACCATGGTGCCCAGGCCGAGGGCGATGGCCACGGCGATCTTCACCCACAGCGGGATGAAGCGGGTAGCGTCGTCGATCTTGCCCTTGAAGGCCATCAGCCGCGCCTGGGTATCGGCGTCGAAGTCGCCGGCCTTGTCCTTGTCCATCACGCGGATGGTCTCGGAGGCCAGGTACATGTCGTTGCGCACGTTGGCCATGGCCTCGGCGGGCACCTTGGCCAGGCTGCCGTAGCTCTTCACCTCGGCGCCGATGCTGCCGGTCAGCGCGGCCAGCGAGGGCACCACGGCCGGCTTCACTTCATGGGTGCGGATGTATTCCGAGAGCACCGGGCGCGGGTCGGCCGGCGCCGAGCCCTGGGCGCTGCGTTGCAGGCCCTGCTGGGTGGCCTCGGCGAGGACCACGAAGGCGGTGGTCTGGTCGGCCGGGATGGCGCGGTTCAGCGCGTAGGCCATGGGCACGGTGCCGATCAGGATCAGCATGATCAGGCCCATGCCCTTCTGCCCGTCGTTGGAGCCGTGGGCGAAGGACACCCCGGTGCAGGTCAGCACCAGCAGCCCGCGAATCCACCACGGCGGCGGCGCCTTGGCCTTGGGCGCCTTGTACAGCGCGCGGTTCTTCACCAACAGGCGCAGGGCCAGGAGCAGCAGGGCCGAGCAGGCGAAGCCGATCAGCGGCGAGAGCAGCAGCGAGTAGCCGACCTTGGTCGCCTGCGCCCAGTCCACCCCGCTGGTGCCGTCGCGGCCGTGCATCAGCGCATTGGCCACGCCGACGCCGATGATCGAGCCGATCAGAGTGTGCGAGGACGACGCCGGCAGTCCCAGCCACCAGGTGCCGAGGTTCCACAGGATGGCGGCGATCAGCAGGGCGAAGACCATGGCGAAGCCGGCCGAGGAGCCGACCTGCAGGATCAGCTCCACCGGCAGCAGGGCGATGATACCGAAGGCCACCGCGCCGCTGGAGAGCAGCACGCCGAGGAAGTTGAAGCAGCCGGACCAGACCACCGCGAAATGCGGCGGCAGCGAATGGGTATAGATGACGGTGGCCACGGCGTTGGCGGTGTCGTGGAAGCCGTTGACGAACTCGAACCCCAGGGCGATCAGCAGGGCCACGCCGAGCAGCAGGAAAGGCGTCCAGGTGGTGACCGCGCTGGCCACCTCGTCGACGTCGTGGACCAGGCTCCAGGCAGAGAACAGCAGGCCGACGGCCAGCAATGCATAGAACGCCAGGGCGGTGAGACGGCCGGGCTTGCTGTCCAGGTGCGGGCGGCCTTCGAGAACGGCGGCGCCGTCCCTGGCCAGGGTTTCGCTAGTCATGCGGGAATCCGGTTGCGGGAGATGACCGCGCCAGCATGACGGGCAAGTGTGACAATTTATGTCTGGGAGGCCGAGAACATCCCTGGCGTAGGGCGGATAACCGTTCGCGGTTATACGCCGCCTCGCCTTCCTCATCGACCACGCCCTGGCCGCGCCGGTGTCAGGCGCGTGACAGCTCAGGCGTCGTTGCGCTTGCGGAAGGCCCAGCGCCAGGCCAGCAGGGTGAAGCTGGCCACCAGCATCACCAGCAGCCAGAAACCGTGGGGGTTCTCCGCCAGGGGAATGCCGCCGACGTTCATGCCGAAGAAGCCGGCGACTATGTTGATCGGCAGCGCCAGCACCGTGACCACCGTCAGGGTGAACAGGGTGCGGTTGCTCTGTTCGTTGAGCTGCGCGGCGATCTCTTCCTGCAGCAGCTTGATGCGCTCGCCCAGGGAGGTGAGGTCGCTGATCACCAGGGAGAATTCCTCGGTGGCCTCGCGCAGGTCGCGCACGTCGGCCTCCTGCAACCATTCCGGCGGGCGGTTGAGCAGCCGCAGCAGCGAACCCGGCTCCAGCGCCAGCAGGCGCTGCAGGCGCACCAGCACGCGGCGCATGGCGCCCAGGTCGGCGCGGTTGTCGGAGAGGTTCTGCGACAGCAGGCGGTCCTCGATGCGGTCCACGCCCACGGTGGTCTCGCGGACGATCTGGGTGAGGATGTCGCCCTGGTCGCGCAGCAAATGCACCAGCAGCTCCAGCGGCGAGCGGAAGCACTCGCCGTGCTTGACCGAGGAGCGCAGGCGGTCCACCGAGCGCAGCGGCTGCATGCGCGCGGTCACCAGCAGGCGCCGGCGCGCGCAGACCCACAGGGTGGCCACGTCCGAGGAGACGCTGCCGAAGTTGAACACCACGTCGTTGACCACCGCCAGCAGCGCCGCGTCGACGTGCTCGATGCGCGTGGAGCGCGAGCCCTCGCGCAGGGTCTCGAAGAAGGTTTCGGGCAGCTCCAGGTGGCCCTTCATCCAGCGCTCGCAGGCGGCGTGGGCGAGGTTCAGGTGCAGCCAGACGAAGTCCTCGCCCTCCCCCGGCGCCTCCAGCCAGCGCAGCGCGGCGCTGGAATCCAGTTCCTGGCCGCGCTGCCCGGGGTGGAAGCGGAAGCCGTAGAGCAACCCGAACAGGTCGGAATCCCAGGGGTCCTGGGTGAAACGTTGGTTCATGCGCGCTCGCTGAATGTGGCATCGCCCTGGGCCGGGCCGGCGGCCTTCCTGCTTAGCAGGCCGGCATGACGATCCGGTGACAGGGCCATGACGGGGCTCCTCAGCCGAACAGCCCGGCGATGGTCCGCTCGCCCAACGCCGGCCCCACGCTCATGCCGACGCCGGTGTGCATCAGCACCGCGCTGATGCCCGCCTCCACCTGCAACACCGAGAACGGTGCCGGGCCACGCGCGCCGTACACGCCCTGCCAGCGCTCGACCACCTCGACGCGCATGCCCAGGGTGTCCTCGGCCAGGTCGAGCATCAGGCGGTCCACCGCTTCGGCGTTGAAGGGCGCGGCATCGCTGCCGTAGTCGTGGGAATCGCCGATGATCAGCTCGCCGTAGGGCGTGGGGCTGATCAGCAGGTGGATGCCGTGGCTCTCCAGCGCCGGCGTCTCGCGGCGGATCTGTTCGTGGATCGCCTGGGCCTGCGGCAGGTCGGCGAAGGCGCCGTAGTGCACGCAGCTCAGCCCGGTCAGCAGCGCGTGGCCCAGGCCCAGATCGCGCTCGGGGCGGGCGCGGAGCATCTGCAGGCGGCACACCTGCGGCTTCAGCGCGGCCAGTTGCTCGGCCAGCAGGGTCTGGTAGTCGTGGCCGGAGCAGACCACTATCTGCCCGGCCTGGAAGGTGCCGGCAGTGGTGCGCAGCAGGCCCGGCTCGATGTCGCGCACCAGGGTGGAGAAGTGGAATTCCACCTTCAGCTCGCGGCGCAGCCAGTCGATCAACGCCGGCAGCGCTTCGCGAGAGTAGAGCTGCTGGTCATCGAGGCTGTGCAGGGCCGCGCGGTGCTTGCTGAAAGCGCCGTCGTAGAGCGCGTCCAGGGCCTTGCCGCGGAGCAGTTCGGCGCGGTAGCCGTGCTCCCTGGCGCGGCCGGCGCAGAAGGCTTCCAGCAGGTTTTCCTCGGCCTCGCTGCGGGCGAACAGCAGCGAGCCGTTGCGGCGGATGGCGAAGCCGGCGCGCTCGGCCCATTCGGCCCACAGCGGGCGGCTGGCGCGGGCCAGGTCGAGCATGACGCCCGGCGGCTGGCCGCCGACCAGGGCCTGGCCGAAGTTGCGGATGGAGGCGCCGAGCGGCGTGGCGCTGCGTTCGAAGACGCGCACGCGCAGGCCGCGGCGAGCGGCGGCGTAGGCGTGGGACAGGCCGAGGATGCCGGCGCCGATGATGGCGATGTCGGTGTTTTGTTGGGACATGGGGGTGGTCCTTGGGTGCGTGAAGAGCCCCTCTCCCTAGCCCTCTCCCTGAAGGGAGAGGGAACCCTCCTCTGCAGGATGGCAATAGCGGTGTTTTTCCTGAGGCTTTCAGGTATGCGCCAGAGCTGATCCCGCGTGCCGAACAGCCCCTCTCCCTTCAGGGCGGGGCGCGCAGTCGAGGGTTGGGGAGAGGGAGCCGCGGCCACAGGGAGTTACTGCTGCGCCACCTTCTCCGACTTACCGTCATAGCGCTTGCGCCATTCGGCCAGGATGGCGTCGCGGTTCTTCGAGGCCCAGGCGAAGTCGTTCTTGATCAGGCGCTGCTCGTAGTCGGCCGGCAGTTCGGTCTGCGGCTTGGCGATGCCCGGCTGGGCGAGCACGGCGAAGTTCTCCTTGTACAGCTCCATGGCCGCGGGGCTTGCGGAGAAGTCGGCGAGTTTCTTCGCCGCATCCAGGTGCTGGGTGCCCTTGACGATGCCGGTGGCTTCGATTTCCCAGCCCAGGCCTTCCTTGGGCAGCACTATGTCCAGCGGCGCGCCCTGGCGCTTGAGCTGCACGGCCGGGTATTCGAAGGAGATGCCGATCGGGAATTCGCCGGCGGCGGCCAGCTTGCACGGCTTGGAGCCGGAGTGGACGTACTGGCCGATGTTCTCGTGCAGGGCGTCCATGTAGGCCCAGCCCTGTTTCTCGCCGAAGGTCTGCAGCCAGGCGGAGACGTCGAGGAAGCCGGTGCCGGAGGACGCCGGGTTGGGCATGACGATCTTGCCCTTGTACTCGGGCCTGGTCAGGTCCTGCCAGCTGATGGGCTTCGACAGGCCCTGCTTCTCGGCTTCCACGCTGTTGAAGCAGATGGTCGCGGCCCACACGTCCATGCCCACCCAGGCCGGCGGGTTGGCCGGGTCGCGGTAGTTCTTGCCGATGGCGGCCAGGTCCTTGGGCGAGTACTGCTCGAGCATGCCCTGCGCATCGAGGATGGCCAGGCTGGAGGCGGCCAGGCCCCAGACCACGTCGGCCTGCGGGCGGTCCTTCTCGGCCAGCAGCTTGGCGGTGACGATGCCGGTGGAGTCGCGCACCCACTTGATCTCGACGTCCGGGTTCTGCTTCTCGAAGGCTTCCTTGTAGGCCTTCAGCTGTTCCGGCTCCAGGGCGGTGTAGACGGTCAGTTCGGTGGCGGCGCTGGCGTGCAGGCTGAAACCGGCGAGCACGGCGGCGGCGAGGGCGAGGCGTTTGAACATGGTGCGCTCCTTCTGTTTATTGGGCCCCCGCGTTCGCGGGGGTGGCGGTCAGGTGCAACGTGGGTCGTGGGGAATCAGTGGCCGCTCCGGCGCCAGGCCTGGGACCGGCGCAGCAGGCCGCGCGAGGCCAGGGCCAGGACGATGGAAGCGGCCGCCGAGGTGAGCAGGATCAAGGTGGACATGGCGGCGGCGCCGCCGACGTTGCCGGCGTCGTCCATGTTCAGCACGGCGACGGCGGCGAGGATGCTGTCCGGGCTGTAGAGGAAGATCGCCGCCGACACCGTGGTCATCGCCGAGACGAACAGGTAGCGGACGATGTCCAGCAGCGCCGGCAGGCAGATCGGCAGTGTCACCTTCAGGTAGTGGCGCCACAGCGGCATCTTCAGCGACAGCGCGGCGGCCTCGAACTCGCCGTCGAGCTGGCGCAGCGCGGTGGTGGCGGTCATCTGCGCGGTGGTCAGGTAGTGGGCGATGGTGCACACCACCAGCAGGGTCATGCTGCCGTAGAACACGTGCAGCGGGTTGCCCGGCAGGTTGAAGAAGAACACGTAGCCCAGGCCCAGGACCAGGCCCGGCACCGCCATGGGCACGAAGCAGAACATGCGCAGCAGCTGGTTCAGCCAGGCCTGCTCGCGGGTCTTCTCCAACAGGTAGGCGCCGGTGAAGATCAGCGCACTGCCGAACAGCGCGGTGCAGCAGGCCAGGGTCAGGCTGTTGCGGTAGGCCAGCCAGCCGCCGCCGGCGGTTTCCTCGAAGGCATAGTGGCGCAGCGACAGCGACAGGTTGTACGGCCAGAACTTCACCAGCGAGGAATACACGGCCATGCCCAGCACGCCGAGGATCACCGCGCTGACCAGCAGCACCAGCGCCAGGTAGGCGCCGTCGCGGCGGCGCGAGGGCTTGGGCTGGTAGACCTGGGCGCGGCCGCTCATGGAGTCGCCCTGGCGCCGGCGCAGCCAGGCGTCCACCGCGAAGCTCAACAGCGCCGGCAGCAGCAGGAGCATGCCGATCTGCGCGCCGCGGCCGAACTGCTGCTGGCCGACCACTGCCTTGTAGGCTTCCAGCGCCAGCACCTGGTAGTCGCCGCCGACCACCACGGGCACGCCGAAGTCGGTGATGGTCAGGGTGAACACCAGGCAGAAGGCGGCGAACACGCCCTGCCGCGAGGCCGGCCAGGTGATGCTACAGAAGGCCTTCCAGGGGCTGGCGCCCATGCTGGAGGCGGCGTCGAACAGCCGCGCGTCGGCCAGCGACAGCGCCGAAAGCAGGATCATCAGCGCGTGGGGGAAGGTGTAGATGGCCTCGCCCAGGACGATGCCCCAGAAACCGTAGATGTTGTCCGGCACCCAACTGCGCAGCAGGCCCTGGTTGCCGAACAGGTAGATCAGCGCGATGCCCGGCAGCATCGATGGCGCCAGCAGCGGCAGCAGGGAGATGCCGCGCCACAGGCCCTTGGCCGGGATCAGCGTGCGCTGCAGGGCGTAGGCGAAGCCATAGGCCAGCGGCACCACGATGGCCGCCACGCTCAGCGAGACCTTCAGGCTATTGCCCAGCAGCCAGTGGAAGTTGGCGCTGGCCAGCAGCTCGGCCATGGCCGCCAGGCCACCGCCCTGCCCTTCGGCGCCGCTGAAGCCGCGCCAGAAGATGGCCAGCAGCGGCAGCAGCACGGCCAGGGCCAACAGGGCGAGCAGCAACAGCTTGCCGCCGAGGATGAACAGGCGGTCGCCGAGGTCGCCGCGCAACTTGCCAGCGGCCAGGGCCGGGTCGAGTTTCACTGCGGCATCCATCTCAGGCGAACACCTGCAGGCTCTGCGGCGGCAGCGAGACCCAGATGTCCGCGCTGCCCAGGCGCGGCATCTGCTCCGGGGCCAGCTCGGCCAGCAGCGCGTGGCCGGGCAGCTCGTGCAGTTCGAAGCTCATGCGGCAGCGGTTGCCGAGGAAGGTGATCTCGCGGACCTGGGCGCGGAACAGGTTCTCCTGGTGCACCACCGGGTTGATGCCGATCGCCTCCGGGCGGCAGAACAGCCGGCCGCGCGTGGCGTTGGCGCGCTCGCCGTGCAGGCGCAGGCTCAGGCCGCCGACCCGCGCCAGGCCGTCGGCTCCGCGCTCGAAGGGCAGCCAGTTGCCCTGGCCGACGAACTCGGCGACGAAGGGCGTGGCCGGGGCGCTGTAGATGTCCTGGGCGCTGCCGTACTGCTCGACCTTGCCGTGGTTCATCACGGCGATGCGGTCGGCCATCAGCATGGCCTCGTCCTGGTTGTGGGTGACCATCAGGGTGGTGATGCCCAGGCTCTTCTGCAGCTGGCGCAGCTCGCCGCACAGGTGCTCGCGCACCCGGGCGTCCAGCGCCGACATGGGCTCGTCGAGCAACAGCAGCGACGGCGCCGGGGCCAGCGCGCGGGCCATGGCCACGCGCTGCTGCTGGCCGCCGGAGAGCTGGCCGGGGTACTTCTTCTCGCTGCCGGCCAGGCCGACCAGTTCGAGCATCTCGCCCACCCGCCGGCGCGCTTCCTCGCGGCTGGCGCCGGTCAGGCCATAGGCGACGTTCTGCTCGACGCTGAGGTTGGGGAACAGCGCGTAGGACTGGAACAGGATGCCGTAGTCGCGGGCCTGGGGCGGCAGGCGCGAGACGTCGCGCTCGCCGATATGGATGATGCCGCCGTCCTGGCGCTCCAGCCCGGCGATGCAGCGCAGCAGCGTGGTCTTGCCGCAGCCGGAGGGGCCGAGCAGGCAGACCAGCTCGCCGCCCTCGATATCCAGCGAAACGCCGTCGAGGGCGGCGAAGTGGCCGAAGCGCTTGTGCATGTCGCGCACCCGCAGCGGGGTGCCGGTGGAGAGGGAATCGTGCATGGCGGAACCTCTTGCAGCTGACCCGCGGCGACAGACCGCGGGGCTCGATGGAGGGCCATGCTAGGGAAGGAATGCGAAGGCTCTGTTGCGATGGGTGCAACTGCGCCGATAGAGGTATAGGCAGATTTGCGATGGCGAAAGGCTTTTTGCAGGAGCGGGCCCTGCCCGCGATTTCGCGCGCAGGGCGCGCTCCTACAGGGGAATGGCGCGGGTGGGGCAGCGTAGGAGCGGATCTCATCCGCGAATCGCGCCGGGATGTCCGGCTATCGCGGACAAGGTCCGCTCCTACGAAAAACCCCGCAGCTACGCGGCGGGCGCGGTTTCCCGTGCCAGGGCGAGGAAGGCGCTGGTCAGGCGCGCCTGGCGGCGTTCCTTCAGGCAGAACAGGTATTCGTCGATCAGCGGCGCGCCCTGCAGCTCCAGCACGCGCAGTTCGGGGTTATCCGGCACTTCCTGGCGCGAAATGATGCTCACCCCGAGGTTGCGGATCACCGCCTCGCGGATCGACTCGCGGCTGCCGATCTCCAGCATCGAGGCCGGCATTACCACGGACTCGCGCAGCAGCTTCTCGGTCAGTTCGCGGGTAGTGGAACCGGCCTCGCGCATCAGCAGGCAATGGTTGCGCAGCTCGCCCAGGGCCACCGAGCGCTGCGCCGCCAGCGGGTGGCTGCGGTGCACCGCCAGCACCAGCGGGTCGCGGCCGAGCACCAGGTGGATCAGCCGCGCGTCCTCCACCGGCTGCGACGAGGCCGCCAGGTCCACCCGGCATTCGTAGAGGGCCTCCAGCACCTGCTGCGAGTTGCCGATCTCCACCGACACCTCGATCTGCGGGTAACGCTCGCGGAAGGCCTTGATCAGCCCCAGCACGTAGTAGGGCGAGGTGGCGCCGATGCGCAGGCTGCCCTGCATCTGTCCGCAGTTGCGCAGGAAGAACTCGATGTCCGACTCCTGCTGCAGCAGCGCCTGGACCATGGGCAGCAGGCGCGCGCCTTCGTCGGTGAGGGTCAGGCGGCGGCCGCCGCGGTAGAACAGCTCCACGGCGTACTGGCCTTCCAGGCTGCGGATCTGCGTGGTCACCGTCGGCTGGCTGAGGCCGAGCTTCTTCGCCGCCTGGGTGATGCTGCCCAGGCGGGCCACCATATAGAAGGCCTTGAGTTCGGCGCTCAGCATCGCTCGGACCGCTCCGGGAAATGGCTCATCGCTTCTCCGTCATCGCCAGACGTCTGGATTCGACTATCGGGTATCGGCGCCAGGCGCAGTGGCAAGAAACCGGGGGCAACGAGGAAACGGCGGGAAGGATGGCGTCCCCAACTGGATTCGAACCAGTATCTAGCCCTTAGGAGGGGCTTATTCTATCCCTTGAACTATGGGGACACGCCTGGGCCCGCGGCGGCTGCCGGGACCGGGTGGGCATGTTAACCAGCGTCGACGCATTTGTCATGCCGCGGCGCGGATTTCACACCTGCCGAGAAGGTCCGCCTGAACGAACAGCGGCGTCAGCCTGGGTTTGCCGCTGCGCTGAGCCCGGCGTCGTCCAGCAGGGCCAGCAGGCCGCGCACGCTGGTCTCCAGGCTGGCGGAGTTGTCCAGCACCCGCAGCGGCGGCGCCAGGCCCTCGGCGAAGGCGGCATTGCGCGCCAGGCGCGCCTCGATCTCCGCCAGGGTTTCCCGGCCGCGGGCGACCAGGCGCTGGCGCAGCACCTCGGGGGCGACCTGCAGCAGCACCGCGAGCAGGCCCGGATAGCGGCGCCGCGCTTCCTCCAGGTAGCCGCGCGAGCCGTTGACCAGCACGACGCGCCCCTGGGCCAGCCAGTGGTCGATCTGCCGCGGGATGCCGTAGCACAGGCCATTGGCCCGCCAGCTCATGGCGAAGGCGCCCTCGCGCTCCAGGCGTTCGAAGGCCTCGGGGGTCACCGCTTCGGCGTCCTCGCCGCGGGCCTCGGCGGAGCGGGTGATCACCCGCCGCACGACCTGCCCGCCCCGCTCGGCCAGCGGCGCCGCCGCGGCCTGGAGCAGGCTGTCCTTGCCCGAGCCCGAAGGCCCCATCAGATAGATCAACTTGCCGCTCATGCTCATCTCTGCACCGCGCCTCCCGGGGCGCGGACGCCGCGTATGATACCCGCCCGCCGGCGCCGCGGAAGCGGGAAAATGGCCGGCCCGGCGCTGCATGGCGAGCCAGGTTGCGACATCATCCGCGCCCCTCGTGAACCATTGCCCGTGCGGGTGGTCGGATGATGGCGCAATGGCGGCCGGGACCTGGGACTTGAGCTAATCTGAGCGAATGGAGCCCTTGGGCCGCGCCACCCATCGAAAGAAAGATATGCAGATAGCCTCGCATTTCGGACGATTGGTGCTGGCATTTAGCCTTCATACGACGCAAAATACGTCGCAGAATTGACGTCAAGTAATTGGTCGGCCACCTGATTACTGCCCTTGCGCTGAACGGCCAACGGATTTCGCTGTCATAGGGACTCGAACACAGACCCCCTGGCACCGTTTCCCTGACTTACAGGTTTAATGTATGCGCCCATTGAAACAGGCAACCCCAAGCTACTCCAGTCGCACCGCCGACAAGTTCGTCGTCCGTCTGCCCGAAGGCATGCGCGAGCGTATCGCCGAGGTCGCCCGCAATCACCATCGCAGCATGAACTCGGAAATCATCGCCCGCCTGGAGCAGAGCCTGCTGCAAGAGGGTGCCCTGCAGGACAATCTCGGCATCCGCCTGGACAGCCCCGAGCTGAGCCTGCACGAGCGTGAGCTGCTGCAGCGCTTCCGCCAGCTGACCCACCGCCAGCAGAATGCCCTGATCGCCCTGATCGCCCACGATGCGGAAATGGCCAGCAACGCCTGAGCCCAACTGCACCGAAGCGCTGTTCGCTTAAACGGAAATGCCGTTTCTCCCATGGGGGAAACGGCATTTTTCATTCCCGCGCCCCATGCCCCGTCCGGCGTGGCCGGTGAATCCGATCGCGGACAAGGTCCGCTCCTACGCCCGTGCCTCCCTGAACCTTAAGCTTGCGCCGAGGTGCTCTTCGTAGGATGGGTTGAGCTTGCGAAACCCATCGAACCCTGATGATGGGTATCGCTTCGCTCAACGCCATCCTACGAAAAGTCGTGCTTCCCGGAACCGTAGGAGCGGACTCTGTCCGCGATCCGGCGCTCAGGAGGTCCTGTGATACGGATGTAGCGAGAGCCCCGATTCCTGCCCGCAAAGCCCCGCCCTTGAAATGCAAAAACCGCCCGAAGGCGGTTTTTCGCGGCCACTGCGGGCCTACATCAGGAACAGCGTGGCCAGGCCCAGGAAGATGAAGAACCCACCGCTGTCGGTCATGGCGGTGATCATCACGCTGGATCCCATCGCCGGGTCGCGCCCCAGGCGCAGCAGCGTCATCGGGATCAGCACCCCCGCCAGCGCCGCCAGCAGCAGGTTGAGGGTCATGGCCGCGGTCATCACCACACCCAGCTCCCAGTTGCCGTACAGGTAGAAGGCCACCACGCCTATCACCCCGCCCCACACCAGGCCGTTGACCAGCGCCACGCCCAGCTCCTTGCGCAGCAGGCGCGTGGCGTTGCTGGTCTGGATCTGGTCCAGGGCGATGGCGCGGACGATCATGGTGATGGTCTGGTTGCCCGAGTTGCCGCCGATGCCGGCGACGATGGGCATCAGCGCGGCCAGCGCCACCAGCTTCTCGATGGAGCCTTCGAACAGGCCGATCACCCGCGAGGCGACGAAGGCGGTGATCAGGTTGGTGGCCAGCCAGGTCCAGCGGTTGCGCACCGACTTCCACACCGAGGCGAAGATGTCTTCCTCCTCGCGCAGACCGGCCATGTTCAGCACTTCGGTCTCGCTCTCCTCGCGGATGAGGTCGACCATCTCGTCGATGGTCAGGCGGCCGATCAGCTTGCCGTTCTTGTCCACCACCGGGGCGGAGATCAGGTCGTAGCGCTCGAACGCCTGGGCGGCGTCGTAGCCGTCCTCGTCGGGCTGGAAGGTCACCGGGTCGGTGGCCATGACCTCGGCCACCTGCTTGTCCGGGTCGTTGACCAGCAGGCGCTTGATCGGCAGCACGCCCTTGAGCAGGCCGTCGTAGTCGACCACGAACAGCTTGTCGGTATGCCCCGGCAGCTCCTTCAGGCGGCGCAGGTAGCGCAGCACCACTTCCAGGCTGACGTCGTCGCGGATGGTGACCATCTCGAAGTCCATCAGCGCGCCGACTTCGTCTTCCTCGTAGGACAACGCCGAGCGCACGCGCTCGCGCTGCTGCGCATCGAGGGTTTCCATCAGCTCGTGGACGACGTCGCGCGGCAGTTCCGGCGCCAGGTCGGCGAGTTCGTCGGCGTCCATCTCCTTGGCCGCGGCGAGGATCTCGTGATCGTCCATGTCGGCGATCAGCGTCTCGCGGACGGCGTCGGAAACTTCGAGGAGGATGTCGCCGTCGCGCTCGGCCTTGACCAGCTGCCAGACCGTCAGGCGGTCGCCCAGCGGCAGCGATTCGAGGATGTGGGCGATGTCGGCGGGGTGCAGGTCATCGAGCTTGCGCTGCAGCTCGGCGAGGTTCTGCCGGTGTACCAGGTTCTCGACGAGGTCCTGGTGCTGGCCCTCCTGGCGGTGCGCCAGGTCTTCGACCAGCTTGTGCTTGTTCAGCAGCTCGACCACCTGGTTCAGGCGGTCCTGCAGGCTTTCCTGCGGCTTCTTGGCTTCTACTTCGGTCATAGCACGCTCCACCCCCAGCGGCGGAGCGCGCACGGGGGCTTAAAACATCAGGTCGTGTTGAGGCAATCGGGGTTCTGGGTAACTACTGGGTAAGTCCATGGTGGTGTGCCCACGCGCCCATATCGGGCAGATAGGAGAAATGATAACACTCCGGAGCCTGTTCAGCGTTACAAAATAGCGGCTAGAACAATCGCTTGCGGCACAAAGTTGAGGGTTACTTCACTGGCTATCACAGACGCCGGAAAAAGCTGTCGAGACACCCGGAAATTTCGCGGAGGCCAGGCGGGATAGGCTGCATGCAACCCTGTCACGGAGGATCGGAGATGCGCCTGTCGCCCCTGCACTGCCTGCTGCTCCCGCTGCTCGCCCTCATGCCAATGGACAATCCCGCCGCCACGCCGTTCCGCTGCGAGGCCGCCGATGGCCGTGTCAGCTTCCACCAGCATGGCTGCCCGCCGGGCCAGGCGCAAAGCCGGCAGCGCGCGCACAACCCGACGCCGGGCAGCGGCAGGCCGGTGCCCCTCGCCCGCCCTTCCCAGGAGAGCCGGCGCACGCCATCCGACACGCCGCTGGTGGTGGTCGGCGAGCGCCAGGACGGCTGCGGCAACCGCCTCGACGACCGGGAAAGACGCACCGCGATCCTGCAGAAACGCATCCGCACCGGCATGACCCGCGCGGACGTGGAAAGCGCCTTCGGCCGCCCGGACCGGATCAGCCAGTTGGATGACCGGCAGCGCTACCACTACGACGCCAGGCCCGGCCAGGGCCGGCGCACGGTGACCTTCGACGAGTTCGGCTGCGTGCAGGGCAAGGCCACACGCAAGCGGCGCTGAGCCCGGCCGACTTGGAAAAATGCGGACAAAGAAAAAGGGCCTGCATTGCTGCAGGCCCTTTCGGTGTATGGCGCACTCAGGAGGATTCGAACCTCCGACCGCTCGGTTCGTAGCCGAGTACTCTATCCAGCTGAGCTATGAGTGCGCTGGTTGGTGCAGTTTAGCCAGGTTCACCAACTGGTGCAGCTTCTCGGGCCGAGGCCTTTCGTCGCTGCTGGCGTCCGCTTTCGCGTACCGCCTGTGTAGTGGCGCACTCAGGAGGATTCGAACCTCCGACCGCTCGGTTCGTAGCCGAGTACTCTATCCAGCTGAGCTATGAGTGCGCTGATGGGGCGCAAATTCTAGTCCGAACATTCAGACGTGTCAAACAGATTTTTCAATCTTTTCAGTAGCTTAGCTACCTGACTCGTCATTCGCAGCAGAACGTGCAAATGGCGGAGAGGGGGGGATTCGAACCCCCGACACCCTTTTGAGGTGTACTCCCTTAGCAGGGGAGCGCCTTCGGCCACTCGGCCACCTCTCCGCAACACGGGGCGCATGATATCCATGTTTTCCCCGTTTGCAAAGAATTTTTTATAGAAAAATTAATGGTTTGGTTCTTGGTCTTTCTCTTTCTGGATGCGCTGGTAGATCTCTTCGCGGTGAACAGCGACTTCCTTCGGCGCGTTCACGCCAATGCGCACCTGATTTCCCTTGACGCCCAGCACAGTCACAGTGACGTCATCACCAACCATCAGGGTCTCTCCGACCCGGCGAGTCAGAATCAGCATTCCTTTCTCCTTTCGTGTTTCGGATAAGCAGTCTGCAAAAAAAGAAATGGCGGCAGAGCCACTGAATATCAAGTGTGTGCTCCTTCACCCAAGTATTGACCAGTCCGCGCGGAATGAAAGTTCCGGCGGCCCGGTCAAAAACGACAAAAGGCGCGGGATGAGCCGCGCCTTTTGCATGATGCCCTCTTACTCGCCCTGGCGGGCCGGGGCATCCAGCTCGAAGGCAGTGTGCAAGGCGCGCACCGCGAGCTCCAGGTATTTTTCCTCGATGACCACGGACACCTTGATTTCCGAGGTGGAGATCATCTGGATGTTGATGCTTTCCTTGGCCAGCGCCTCGAACATGCGGCTGGCGACACCGGCGTGGGAACGCATGCCGACGCCGACGATGGAGACCTTGGCGATGTTGGTGTCGCCGGTGGCTTCGCGCGCGCCGATGTTGGCGGCGGTCTGCTTGAGGATTTCCAGGGCGGCCAGGTAGTCGTTGCGGTGCACGGTGAAGGTGAAGTCGGTGGTGTTATCGTGCGAGACGTTCTGCACGATCATGTCGACTTCGATGTTCGCGGCACTGATCGGCCCGAGGATCTTGAAGGCCACCCCGGGGGTATCCGGTACGCCACGGATGGTCAGCTTGGCTTCGTCGCGGTTGAAGGCGATGCCGGAGATGATCGGCTGTTCCATGGATTCCTCTTCATCAAGGGTAATGAGGGTGCCCGGACCCTCCTGGAAGCTGTGCAGCACGCGCAGCGGAACATTGTACTTGCCGGCGAACTCTACCGAGCGGATCTGCAGCACCTTGGAGCCGAGGCTGGCCATTTCCAGCATTTCCTCGAAGGTGATCTTGTCCAGTCGGCGGGCCTGCGGCACTACGCGTGGGTCGGTGGTGTAGACGCCATCGACGTCGGTATAGATCTGGCACTCGTCGGCCTTCAGCGCCGCGGCCAGGGCCACGCCGGTGGTGTCGGAGCCGCCGCGGCCGAGGGTGGTGATGCTGCCGTGCTCGTCCACGCCCTGGAAGCCGGCGACCACAACCACGCGGCCGGCCTTGAGGTCGGCGCGGATGTTGGCGTCGTCGATGCTCAGGATACGCGCCTTGGTGTGCGCGCTGTCGGTCAGGATGCGCACCTGGTTGCCGGTGTAGGAAACCGCCGGCACACCGCGCTTGATCAGGGCCATGCTCAGCAGGGCGATGGTCACCTGCTCGCCGGTGGAGACCATGACGTCCAGTTCGCGCGGAACCGGTTGGTCCATGATCTGCTTGGCCAGGCCGATCAGGCGGTTGGTCTCGCCGCTCATGGCGGAAACCACCACCACGATATCGTCACCCGCCTCGCGGAATTTCTTCACCTTCTCGGCTACCTGCTCGATACGCTCGACGGTGCCGACGGAGGTCCCTCCAAACTTCTGTACGATCAAAGCCATTTCAAAAGCCGCCTGATTCCTGAAGGGCGCCCATTAGACAGACATCGCTGCCCCTTGCCAAGGCCCGCCGGGCGCGCCGCGGGCCTGGCCTTGCCAGTGCTTACCGGCCCTGTTCGACGAAGGCCTTGGCCAGGGCCAGGGCCTCGTCCAGCTTGCCGGCGTCGGTGCCGCCGCCCTGGGCCATGTCCGGGCGACCGCCGCCCTTGCCGCCCACGGCTGCCGCGGCCTGCTTCATCAGGTCGCCGGCCTTGAGTTTGGCGGCCAGGTCCTGGGTCACCCCGGCGACCAGCACCACTTTCTCCTCGAACACGCCGCCGAGCAGGATCACGCCGCTGCCCAGCTTGTTCTTCAGCTGGTCGACCAGCGCCAGCAGCGCCTTGCCGTCCAGGCCGTCGAGACGCGCGGCCAGCACTTTCACGCCCGCCACGTCCACGGCCGAGCCGGCCAGGTCGTCGCCGGCGGCGCTGGCGGCCTTGGCCTTGAGCTGCTCCAGCTCCTTCTCCAACTGGCGGTTGCGCTCCAGCAGGCCGGCGAGCTTGTCCAGCAGGTTGTCGCGGCTACCCTTGACCAGGCCGGCCGCTTCCTTGAGCTGCTCTTCGGCGCCATTGAGGTAGGCCAGCGCAGCCGCGCCGGTCACCGCCTCTATGCGGCGCACGCCGGCAGCCACGCCGCCTTCGCTGGTGATCTTGAACAGGCCGATGTCGCCGGTGCGGCCGACGTGTGTGCCGCCGCACAGTTCGACGGAGAAGCCGCCGCCCATGGTCAGCACGCGCACCTGGTCGCCGTACTTCTCGCCGAACAGCGCCATGGCGCCCTTGGCCTTGGCGGTGTCGATGTCGGTCTCTTCGGTTTCCACGACGCTGTTGGCGCGGATCTCGCGGTTGACGATGTCTTCCAGCTGCTTCAGCTGCTCGGGCTTGATGGCCTCGAAGTGGCTGAAGTCGAAGCGCAGGCGCTGGCTGTCCACCAGCGAGCCCTTCTGCTGCACGTGGTCGCCCAGCACCTGGCGCAGCGCGGCGTGCAGCAGGTGGGTGGCGGAGTGGTTCAGCGCGGTGGCCTGGCGCACATTGGCATCGACCTCGGCCTTGACCGCGGCGCCGACGCTCAGGCTGCCCTGGGCGACGATGCCGTGGTGCAGATGGGCGCCACCGGCCTTGGTGGTGTCGCGCACGTCGAAGCGCACGCCGGCGCCGGAGAGGGTGCCGCAGTCGCCGACCTGGCCGCCGGATTCGGCGTAGAACGGCGTCTGGTCGAGGACGACCACGCCCTCCTCGCCTTCATTGAGCTTCTCGACGGCCTTGCCGTCCTTGAACAGCGCGATGATCTGGCCGGCGCCGGACACACCCTGGTAGCCCAGGAAGCGGGTGTCGCCATCGACCTTGACCAGGGCGTTGTAGTCCATGCCGAAGGCGCTGGCGGAGCGGGCGCGCTCGCGCTGGGCCTCCATCTCGCGCTCGAAGCCTTCCTCGTCGAGGGTCAGGCTGCGCTCGCGGGCGATGTCGTTGGTCAGGTCCACCGGGAAGCCGTAGGTGTCGTACAGCTTGAACACCACGTTGCCGGGGATGACGCTGCCTTTCAGCTCGTTCAGGTCCTGTTCGAGGATCTTCAGGCCCTGCTCCAGGGTCTTGGCGAACTGCTCTTCCTCGGTCTTGAGCACGCGCTCGATGTGCGCCTGCTGCTGCTTCAGCTCGGGGAAGGCCTCGCCCATCTCGGCCACCAGCGCGGCGACGATCTTGTGGAAGAAGCTGCCCTTGGCGCCCAGCTTGTTGCCGTGGCGGCAGGCGCGGCGGATGATGCGGCGCAGCACGTAGCCGCGGCCTTCGTTCGAAGGCAGCACGCCGTCGGCGATGAGGAAGCTGCAGGAACGGATGTGGTCGGCCACCACCTTCAGCGACGGCGCGTCGTCGTTGGCGCAGCCGATGGCTTCGGCGGAGGCTTTGAGCAGGCTCTGGAACAGGTCGATCTCGTAGTTCGAGTGGACGTGCTGCAGCACGGCGCTGATGCGCTCCAGCCCCATGCCGGTGTCCACGCTCGGCGCCGGCAGCGGGTGCATGACGCCGTCCGCGGTGCGGTTGAACTGCATGAACACGTTGTTCCAGATCTCGATGTAGCGGTCGCCGTCCTCTTCCGGGGAGCCGGGCGGGCCGCCCCAGATGTCGGCGCCGTGGTCGTAGAAGATCTCGGTGCAGGGGCCGCAGGGGCCGGTGTCGCCCATCGCCCAGAAGTTGTCGGAGGCGTAGGGGGCGCCCTTGTTGTCGCCGATGCGCACCATGCGCTCGGCGGGCACGCCGACTTCCTGGGTCCAGATGTCGTAGGCCTCGTCATCGCTGGCGTAGACGGTGACCCAGAGCTTGTCCTTGGGCAGGTTCAGCCACTTGTCCGAGGTGAGGAATTCCCAGGCGTAGTGGATGGCGTCGCGCTTGAAGTAGTCGCCGAAGCTGAAGTTGCCCAGCATTTCGAAGAAGGTGTGGTGGCGCGCGGTGTAGCCGACGTTTTCCAGGTCGTTGTGCTTGCCGCCGGCGCGGACGCACTTCTGGCTGGTGGTGGCGCGGGTGTAGGCGCGCTTTTCCAGGCCGAGGAAGCAGTCCTTGAACTGGTTCATGCCGGCGTTGGTGAACAGCAGGGTCGGGTCGTTCGCCGGAATCAGCGAACTGGACGCTACGCGGGTGTGCCCCTTCTCTTCGAAGAAGCGGAGGAAGGCTTCACGGATTTCAGCGCTTTTCATAGGTTCTTCCACGGAAAAATGCGGCCACGAATCGCCGGCAAAGGGCCGCATTATATCGGCCCTGCGCACCGGGTACAGTGTGTTTCTACGATAGATGGCAGCTATTGCGCCTCTATCCTAGTCAGTCGCGACGAAAGGCGGCGAAAGCCTCGACGATACGGGGAATGTCCGCGGTTTTCACGTCCAGGTGAGTAACCAGGCGCAGGCGCGGGGCGGCGCTGACGCGGATGCCGCGCTCGCCGAGGAAGTCGCGCAGGGCCGCGGCACGCTCGCCGAGGTCGACATAGACCATGTTGGTCTGCACCGGCTCGACGGCGTAGCCCAGGTCCGCCAGGCCGCGGCCGAGGGTTTCGGCGTTGGCGTGGTCCTCGGCCAGGCGCTGCACCTGGTGGTCCAGCGCGTACAGCCCGGCCGCCGCGAGCCCGCCGGCCTGGCGCATGCCGCCGCCGACCATCTTGCGCAGGCGCCGGGCCTTGCCGATCAGCCCGGCGCTGCCGCACAGCACCGAGCCCACCGGCGCGCCCAGGCCCTTGGACAGGCACACCGAGACGGAATCGAAGTGGCGGGTGATCTCGCCGGCGTCCACGCCCAGCTTGACCGCGGCGTTGTACAGGCGCGCGCCGTCCAGGTGCAGGGCCAGGCCGCGGCGCTGCGTCAGCTCGCGGGCGGCGGCCAGGTAGGCCAGCGGCAGGACCTTGCCCTGCATGGTGTTTTCCAGCGCCAGCAGGCGGGTGCGGGCGAAGTGGAAGTCGTCCTGCTTGATGGCCGCCTCGACCTTGGCCAGGTCCAGCGAGCCGTCGGCCTCGCCCTCGATGGGCTGCGGCTGGATGGAGCCGAGCACCGCGGCGCCGCCGCCTTCGTATTTATAGGTGTGGGCCTGCTGACCGACGATGTACTCGTCGCCGCGTTCGCAGTGGGCCATCAGCCCGAGCAGGTTGCTCATGGTGCCGCTGGGCACGAAGAGCCCGGCCTCGAAACCCAGGCGTTCGGCCAGGACGGCCTCCAGGCGGTTGACGGTGGGGTCCTCGCCATACACGTCGTCGCCCAGCTCGGCCCGGGCCATGGCCTCGCGCATCCCGGCGCTGGGCAGGGTGACGGTGTCGCTGCGAAGGTCGATGACGGACATGACGGGGCTCCTGGAACGCGGGGAAAGAGCCCGATGCTATGTGCTTGGCTGCCTGGGGACAAGGCTCGGAAGGCAGCTCTTCGCGGGCAGGGGAATGGCGTGGGTGGAACAGAGTAGGAGCGGATCTTATCCGCGAATCGCGCCGGTGTGTCCGGCTATCGCGGACAAGGTCCGCTACGGCGTGAGGAATGTCGTGCCTCCCGGCAACCTGTAGGAGCGGGCCCTGCCCGCGATTTCGCGCGCAGGGCGCGCTCCTACAGGGGAATGACGTGGGTGGGGCAGCGCCCAAACGCCGGGCGCTCAGAGCTTGGTGGGCACCACGAGAATGCCGGCGCGCAGGCCGTTCCTCACCCGCGGGTTGGGGAAGATGATGCGCGCGCCTTTCTCTTCGACTATCCAGCGGGTGCCGCCGATGTCCTCGGCTAGCAGGTAGCCGTGGTCCAGCTCGGTGAAGTTGTCCACGGCGTCGTCCAGGTGCAGGCGGAAGTGGTCGCTGTGCTTGATCACCTCGCGGGACACGGCGAACAGCTGCAAGCCGTCCAGCCCGCCCTCCTCCACCGGCGCCTCGCTGCCGTCGACCAGCACCTGCAGCAGCGCCTCCAGGCGGCCCAGGTTGACCACCTGGTTCTGCCCGAACGGCCGCGCCTTGCCCAGCTCCAGGGTGAAGGCCTCGGCGCCCAGGCGGCTGTAGGTGTAGGAGCTGAAGGTGATGCCGGTCTTGTTCTGCAGCAGCACCGCGTCTATCCCGGCGCTGCGCAGGCGCGCCAGCTCCGCGCGGGAGTGCTTGCGGCCCTCGCTCCAAGGGTAGAGGGCGAATTGTTCGATCTTCGAACCGCGGATCGCCGTGTGCAGGTCGTAGTGCAGGCGCTGGCGCCCGTCGCGGGCGAAGAAGGCCGCGGCCAGGCGTTCCAGCTCGGCGGCGCGCAGGGCCTCGCTGCCGCTGCCGTCCTCGTGGCGGCCGCAGAACAGGCGGTTGATGTCCTGTTCCAGGTAGCGCTCGCCGCGGCGCATGGCCTCCGGGTTGCCAAGCAGGAACAGCAGGCGCGCCGCCGGCTTCAGCTCGCCGCGGGCGATGCGCTGGACGAGGCGGTCGAGCAGTTCGATGGGCGCCGTCTCGTTGCCGTGGATGCCGGCCGAGAGCAGCAGGTCCAGGCCGTTGTCGCGGCCGCTGGCGGGGGTCACCTCGAGGGCGCCTTCGGCCAGCCAGTGCAGGCGCGTGCCGTCGGCGGTGAGCTGGATCTTCTCGGTCGGCTCGCGACCGACGAGGGTCAGGTCGAGCAGCTTGCCCAGTGCTAGCATGCGCGGGTCTCCCGGTTGGCCGCCGGCACCTGCGGGCGGCGGCCCCTGCGATCAGTGATGGTCACATCCACAGTCTGGACCATGTTCGTGGACTTCGGCGGCCTCCAGCTCCAGGCTCAGGCTGAGCTGGTTGACCGCCTGCGGGCGGACCACCAGCAGCGGTACCTCGGTGTCCTCCTCGAAGGACTCGGCGTAGATCAGCAGGCCGCCCTTGCCGTCGGCCTCCAGCCACAGGTCGCGGCCCTCCAGACGGATGGCCAGGCGGGCGCTGTGGGTCTCGCGACGGGCGCCGGTGGCGTCTTCGAGGATCAGCGGGAGGCTTTCGGTGCTCATGATGTTCAACTCATCTGGAAGGGATAGACGGAGCCCAGTTTAAGGATCCGGCTCAGTTCATCCAATGCCGTCCGGCACTCCACCAGCAGCTGCGGGTCGGCCAGGTCGGCTTCGGACAGGCGGTCGCGGTAGTGCTTGTCGACCCAGGCCACCAGGGTGTCGTACAGCGCCGGAGTCATGACCACGCCCGGGTTCACCGCGGCCAGCTCGGCCTCGTTGAGCGCCACGCGCAGGCGCAGGCAGGCCGGGCCGCCGCCGTTCTGCATGCTCTGCTTGAGGTCGAAGACCTTCACTTCGCGGATCGGCCCGCCCTCGGCGGTCAGGCGCGACAGGTAGTTCCACACGCGCTCGTTCTGCCGGCACTCTTCCGGGACGATCAGCAGCATGCTGCCGTCGGCGCGGCTGAGCAGTTGACTGTTGAACAGGTAGGACCTGACCGCGTCTTCCACGCTCACCTGGTCGCCCGGCACGCAGACCGGCTGGAAGCGGCCGCCACGGCGGCCCAGCTTGGCGTCCAGCTCGGCCAGTACCTTGTCGGTGTCGAGGAAGGCGTCCTGGTGGTAGAACAGCACCTCGCCGTTGCCCACGGAAATCACGTCGTTGTGGAACACGCCCTGGTCGATCACCGCCGGGTTCTGCTGGGCGTAGACCACGCCCTCCTCGCCCAGGCCGTGCAGGCGGGCCACCGCCTGGCAGGCTTCCAGGGTCTGCCGCGCCGGGTAACGCTGCGGCGCCGGGAAGCGGCTGTCGAAGGCGCTGCGGCCGAACACGAAGAACTCCACGCCGGCCTCGCCGTAGCCCTTGCAGAAGCGCGTGTGGTTGGCCGCGCCCTCGTCGCCGAACTGCGCCACCGCCGGCAGCGCCGCGTGGTGGGCGAAGTGTTTCTCGTCGCGGAACATGGCGCCGAGGATGCGGCTGGTGACCGGGTGCTCGATGGAGCGGTGGAACTTGCAGTTCAGGTTGGCCGCGGTGAAGTGCACGCGGCCATCGGCGGTGTCGGCGCTGGGGCTGACGGTGGCGGCATTGGCCGTCCACATGCAGGAGGCCGAGCTGACCGCGGCGAGCAGCGGCATGGCTTCCTTGGCCGCCTTGGCGATGACTTCGGCATCGCTACCGCTGAAGCCGAGGGCCCGCAGCGACGCCACGGCCGGGCGTTCCTGCGGGGCGAGCACACCCTGCTTGAAGCCCATCTCCATCAGCGCCTTCATCTTCGCCAGGCCCTGCTTGGCGGCTTCCTTCGGGTTGGACGCCACCTGGCTGTTGCTCTGCGAGGCGACGTTGCCGTAGGACAGGCCGCCGTAGTTGTGCGTCGGGCCGACAAGACCGTCGAAGTTCATTTCATAGGCGGTCATCACAGGCTCACTCCCGGAGTCAGGGTTGCAGGCAGGGCAAGGCTTTCGCTTTCCAGCGAAGCCACCGGATAGGCGCAGTAGTCGGCGGCGTAGTAGGCGCTCGGGCGGTGGTTGCCGGAGGCGCCGATACCGCCGAAGGGCGCGCTGCTGGCGGCGCCGGTCAGTTGCTTGTTCCAGTTGACGATGCCGGCGCGGCTGTCGAGCAGGAAGCTCTCGAAGCGCTCGCGGGAATCGGACAGCAGGCCGGCGGCCAGGCCGTACTGGGTGGCGTTGGCTTCGCGCACGGCTTCGTCGAAATCGCCGTAGCGGATGACCTGCAGCAGCGGGCCGAAGAATTCTTCGTCCGGGCGCTGCGCCACGCCGCTCACGTCGAGGATGCCGGGGGTCAGCAGGGCCGCGCCTTCCAGCGGCTGGGACATGGCCAGCAGGGCCACGGCGCCGTTGGCCAGCAGGTGCTCCTGGGCCTTGAGCAGGTGCTCGGCGGCGGCCAGGGAGATCACCGAGCCCATGAAGGGCGCCGGCTGTTCGTCGAAGCGGCCGACCTTGATGCTCGCGGTCACCGCCACCAGGCGCGCCAGCAGGGCGTCGCCCCACTCGCCCGCCGGTACCAGCAGGCGCCGCGCGCAGGTGCAGCGCTGGCCGGCGGAGATGAAGGCGGACTGGATGATGGTGTAGACGGCGGCGTCGATGTCCTTCACTTCATCGACGATCAGCGGGTTGTTGCCGCCCATCTCCAGCGCCAGGATCTTCTGCGGCTGGCCGCCGAACTGGCTGTGCAGCAGATTGCCGGTGCGGCTGGAGCCGGTGAAGAACAGGCCGTCGATGTCCGCGTGCGCAGCCAGGGCCACGCCGGTGTCGCGGGCGCCCTGCACCAGGTTGAGCACGCCCGCCGGCAGGCCGGCGTCGATCCAGGCGCGGACGGTCAGCTCGGCGACCTTGGGCGTCAGTTCGCTGGGCTTGAAGATCACGCAGTTGCCGGCCAGCAGCGCCGGCACTATATGGCCGTTGGGCAGGTGGCCGGGGAAGTTGTAGGGGCCGAACACCGCGACCACCCCGTGCGGCTTGTGGCGCAGCACGGCCGTGGCGTCGGCCAGCGGGCCGCTCTTGATGCCGGTGCGCTCGCGGTAGGCCTGGACCGAGATGGCCACCTTGTTGACCATGCTGGTGACTTCGGTGCTGGCTTCCCACAGCGGCTTGCCGGTTTCCTCGCCGATCGCCCGGACCAGCTCGTCGCTGCGCACCTTGAGGGTGGCGGCGAAGGCTTCCAGCACGGCGATGCGCTCTTCCAGCGGGCGCCGCGCCCAGGCCGGGAAGGCGGCGCGGGCGGCGGCCACGGCGGTGTCGACCTGTCCGGCGCTGGCGGCGCGGCCGCTCCAGACCACGGCCTGGCTGACCGGGTCGAGGGATTCCAGGGTAGCGCCCTCGCCCGCCTGCCACTGGCCGGCGATGTAGTGGGTAGTCATCTCTTGTTCTCCTCCGATCCGCGCGGGATCAGCGTTTTCCGGCGGACAGCGGCACCGCGCGCACCGAGGCGCCGGCGGACAGGCGCAGGCGCTTGGCGGTCTGCGCGTCGACCACCAGGGAGCCGGCGGCGACCCGCGCCGGGGCCGCGGCGATGCGGCATTCCTCGCGCTTGCGGTTGTGGATCAGGTAAGGCTCGGCGTCGTCGCCGGGCGTGCCGATGGCCAGCACCAGCGCCTGGCTGTCGGCGATGGCGCGGATCTTCTCGGTCGGCGCCTCGATGGCCGGGCCTGCGTCGAAGATGTCGACGTAGCCCTGGTAGCTGAAGCCCTCGGCCTTGAGCATGGCCAGCGCCGGCTCGGTGTCCGGGTGCACGCGGCCGATCACGTTGCGCGCCTCTTCCGAGAGGAAGCAGGTGTACAGCGGGAACTTCGGCATCAGTTCGGCGATGAAGGCCTTGTTGCCGACGCCGGTCAGGTAGTCCGCCTGGCTGAATTCCATCTTGAAGAAGTGCCGGCCCAGGCTTTCCCAGAACGGCGAGCGGCCGTCGGCGTCGGACATGCCGCGCATCTCGGCGATCACCTTGTCGCCGAACAGCTCGCGGAACTCGGCGATGAACAGGAAGCGCGCCTTGGACAGCAGCCGGCCGTTGAGGCCCGTGCGGTGGTCGGCATGCAGGAACAGCGAGCACAGCTCGGACTGCCCGGTGAGGTCGTTGGCCAGGAACAGCGTGGGGATCTCGCGGTGGATGCCCAGTTCCTGGGAGGCGCTGACGGTGAGGCCGACGCGGTAGTTGTACCAGGGCTCGCGCAGGCCGACGGCGCCGGCCACGGCGGAGATGCCGACGACCTTGCCGGCATCGTCCTCGAGGACGAACAGGTAGTCGGCGTCGGCGCGCTCGGCTTCGCCGCGGAAGGCCTTCTCGGCCCAGCCGACGCGGTGCGCCAGGCGCTGTTCGTTGGCCGGCAGCGTGGTCAGCCCGGTGCCGGTGCTGCGCGCCAGTTCGATGAGGGCCGGCAGGTCGGCGCTGGTGACAGGACGAACGATCATATTCACTCCGTTCAAGCTATGAGCCGGAAGCCGGAAGCTGGAAGTTGAAAGCGCTGAGCCTCCAGCTTCCGGCTTCTGGCTTCCAGCTCGTTAAACCGCTACCAGACGCACACTGGCGCCTTCGCCGATGCCCAGGGCCTCGGCGGTTTCGGCGCTGAGGGTCACCGGCTTGCCGGGCACCCAGTCCAGCTCGGCGACCAGGGCGCGGTAGTCCTGCAGCAGGCCGTTGGTGACCAGGTAGCTGCGCGTGGCCTTGGGCACCTCGCCGATGCGCACCGGCACCAGGCGGCTCTGGGCGATGGAGCGGATGCCCGAGGTGCGCGCATGCAGGGTCGGGCCGCCATCGAAGATGTCGATGTAGTTGTCGGTCTCGAAGCCTTCGCGCATCAGGATGTCGAAGGTGATCTGCGCCCGCGGGTGCACCTGGCCCATGGCTTCCTGGGCCTCGTCCGGCAGCAGCGGCACGTAGATCGGGTAGTGCGGCATCAGCTCGGCGAGGAAGGTGCGGCTCTTCAGGCCCGAGAGCTTCTCGGCCTCGCTGTAGTTGAGGTCGAAGAAGTTGCGCCCCACGGCGTTCCAGAACGGCGATTCGCCCTGCTCGTCGCTGTAGCCGACGATCTCGGTGACCACGGCGTCGGCGAAGCGCTCCGGGTGGCTGGCCATGAACAGCAGGCGGCCGCGGGAGTTGAGCTCGGCGATGGGCGTGTTCACCAGCTCGCGCTGCACGTAGAAGCTGGTCAGCAGGCTGTTGCCGGTGAGGTCGTGGCACAGCGAGAGGACGTGGATCTTGTTGTGGATCTTCAGCTCGCGCGAGGCGTGCACGAAGGTCTCGTTGCGGAAGCTGTAGAAGGGCTCGGAGAAGCCGGCCGAGGCGACTATGGCCGAGCAGCCGACCAGTCGCCCGGTCTGCGTGTCCTCGAGGACGAAGAAGTAGCTTTCCTCGCCGTTGTAGCTGACTTCGGCGGCGAACGAGGCCTCCGAGGCCAGGATCTTTTCCTTCAGCCGTTCCGCGTCGTCCGGCAGCGACGTGACGCCGACCGGGCTGTCCGCGGCGAGACGCTGCACCTGCTGCAGGTCGGCCGCTTGGGCGGGGCGCATCACCAGCATGGCGTCACTCCTCTAACCAGACAAAACCATATGAACTTCCCCGTCGCGTCGCGGGCACGGCACAGCCTGCGCCAACGCATTCGGGGCCTGCGAAAAACGGCCGGGCAAGCCGGCCGCATCGAACCGGCGCCGGCGGGATGCCCGGCGCCGTACTGCGGATCAGCCGCGGGTGAGCTTGGCCACCGCGCGCTCCAGGCGATCCAGGCCTTCGTCGATGTCGGCGTCGTCGATCACCAGGCTGGGCGCGAAGCGCACCACGTCCGGACCGGCCTGCAGGATCATCAGGCCTTCCTTCTCGGCGGCGTTGAACACGTCCTTGGCCTTGCCCTTCCAGGCATCGGCCAGCACCGCGCCGATCAACAGGCCGAGGCCGCGGACCTGGGTGAAGATGCCGTATTCCTGGCCGAGCTTCTCCAGGCGCGCCTTGAAGCGCTCGTGCTTGGCGCGCACGCCTTCGAGCACCTCGGGCGTATTGATCACATCGAAGGCCGCGCCGGACACCGCGCAGGCCAGCGGGTTGCCGCCGTAGGTGGTGCCGTGGGTGCCGACGACCAGGTGTTCGGCGATCTTCGCGGTGGTCAGCATGGCGCCGATGGGGAAGCCGCCGCCCAGGCTCTTGGCACTGGAGAGGATGTCCGGGACCACGCCGTAGTGCTGGTAGGCGTAAAGGTAGCCGGTACGGCCGAAACCGCTCTGCACTTCGTCGAAGATCAGCAGCGCGCCGTTGTCGTCGCACAGCTTGCGCACGCCTTCCAGGTAGGCCTTGTCGGCCGGCAGCACGCCGCTCTCGCCCTGCACCGGCTCGATGATGACCGCGCAGGTCTTGTCCGAGATGGCGGCCTTGAGCGCGTCCAGGTCGTTGAACGGGATGTGGGTGATGCCTTCGACCTTCGGCCCGAAGCCGTCGGAATACTTGGCCTGGCCGCCGACGTTGACGGTGAACAGGGTGCGGCCGTGGAAGCTGTTGACCATCGAGATGATCTCGTACTTCTGCGGGCCGTAGACGTCGTGGGCGTAACGGCGCGCCAGCTTGAGCGCGGCCTCGTTGGCCTCGGCGCCGGAGTTGGCGAAGAACACCCGCTCGGCGAAGGTGGCGCCGATCAGCTTCTGCGCCAGGCGCAGGGCCGGCTCGTTGGTGAACACGTTGGATACGTGCCAGATCCTGTTGGCCTGCTCGGCCAGCGCGCCCACCAGCGCCGGGTGGCAGTGGCCCAGGGAGTTCACGGCGATGCCACCGGCGAAGTCCACCAGCTCGCGGCCGCTCTGGTCCCAGACTCGCGAACCCTGCCCACGCACCGGAATGAAAGCGGCCGGGGAGTAGTTGGGGACCATCAGCTGGTCGAAGTCGGAGCGTTGTACCTGAGCGTGCGGAGCGGACATCGGTGTTCTCCTGCCTGGTGAGGCGGCTATCGATGGAAGGATTGTAGGGACGAAAAACCGGTTGGCATTGCCGCCAAGCGACAACTTCTTATAGCGCCAACCCGTGGATTTCCGAGGCTTTCGGAAATGCGACAGAAAGCGTCGGTAAGGCGCAGTGTAAAGCCAGGGCGGGCCTGCGGGTACAAGGCGCGGGGGAATTTGTTCGATGGTCGGACGGGGGAAGGTTGGGTGGGGTTTTCGTGGGAGCGAGAGGACGCCTGGCCCTTCCCCTTCGGGGCGTTCGGCGGTGCCGGGAAATCCCGATTGTTCGCGAGCAAGCTCGCTCCTACGAAAAGCCCACGCAGCACCGCGCTTGCTCTTGTAGGTGCGAGCTTGCTCGCGAAGGGGATTCCCCGGTGGCTACGGTGCCTTGGCTCGGCTCCGCCCCTCTCCCTAACCCTCTCCCTGAAGGGAGAGGGGACCGTTGGGCAGGGCTGGATGTTCTGGCGTCAGCCGGCAACGCCAAATATCGCCGACTGAAACCTGGCCTCCTCTCGGCACGGACGGCTCCCTCTCCCTTCAGGGAGAGGGCTGGGGAGAGGGAACGCGGCCAAGCCCAACACCAGCATAACCGGGAGCCTCTCCCGCTCCGCTCACCCCCGCTCCCCCGGCCCCAGCGCACCATCGGCAGCCCCCTGCCCACGACGCTGGTTCCGGTCCTCACGAGGGGTAACGCCAAAGAAATTACGGTAAGCACTGGAGAAGTGCGGCCCACTGGAGAACCCGCAGGACAGGCCAATCTGGATGATCGACTTGCTGGTCTGCATGAGCATCTGCCGCGCGCGGTTCAGGCGCAGTTCCAGGTAGTACTGGCTGGGCACGCGGGTCAGGTACTGCTTGAAGATGCGCTCCAGCTGGCGACGCGACACGCAGACGTGCTGGGCGATCTCGTCGGTGGTCAGCGGCTCTTCGATGTTCGCTTCCATCAGCAGCACCGCCTGGGTGAGCTTCGGGTGGCTGGAGCCGAGGCGGTTCTTCAGCGGGATGCGCTGGCGCTCGCTGCCCTCGCGGATGCGCTCGACCACCAGCTCCTCGGACACCGCGCCGGCCAGTTCCGCGCCGTGGTCGCGGGACAGCACCGCCAGCAGCAGGTCGAGCACGGCCATGCCGCCGCAGGCGCTGAGGCGGTCGCGGTCCCACTCGAACAGGTGGTTGGTGGCGATGACCTTGGGGTAGCGCTCGGTGAAGTCGTCGTGCCAGCGCCAGTGCACCGCGGCGCGGTAGCCGTCGAGCAGGCCGAGCTGGGCCAGCGGGTAGATGCCGGCGGACAGCGCGCCGACGCTGGCGCCACCGCGGGCCAGTTGCTTGAGCGCGGCGGCCAGCGGCGCGGAAACCTGCTGCGGCGCCTCGTCGGCGACCAGGAAGACGCGCTGGCACTGCTCCAGCACGCCCTGCCAGGCCTGCCCCGGCAGGCGCCAGCCTTCGCCCTCGGCGGGTTGCTCGGCGTTCATGAACACCGGGTCGTAGAGCGCTTCGGGGTGCAGGCGCCGGGCGACCCGCAGGGCCTCCTCGGCGAGCGCCAGGGTCAGCGCGCGGGTCTGGGGCCAGAGCAGGAAACCGATGCGTTGGGCAGTCATGCGGAGGCTTCTGTCGACTTCGTCGGGGGACAGCTTACTTCAAGCTGCCGGAAAGGAACTGCTTGAGGCGGTCCGATTGAGGATTTGCCAGGACTTCCTTCGGGCAACCGCGCTCTTCCACCAGGCCCTTGTGCAGGAACACCAGCTGGTTGGAGACCTCGCGGGCGAAGCCCATCTCGTGGGTCACCACCACCATGGTGCGGCCTTCCTGGGCCAGGTCCTGCATGACCTTGAGCACTTCGCCGACCAGCTCCGGGTCCAGCGCCGAGGTCGGCTCGTCGAACAGCATCACCTCCGGTTCCATGGCCAGGGCGCGGGCGATGGCCACGCGCTGCTGCTCGCCGCCGCTCATGTGCGCCGGGTAGGCGTCCTTGCGGTGCGCCACGCCGACCTTGGCCAGGTAGTGCTCGGCCTTCTCCAGGGCTTCCTTCTTCGACACGCCGAGCACGTGCACGGGCGCCTCGATGACGTTGTCCAGGGCGCTCATGTGCGACCACAGGTTGAAGTGCTGGAACACCATCGACAGGCGCGAGCGCATGCGCTGCAGCTGACGGGTGTCGGCGGCCTTGAGCGCGCCGTCCTTGTTCGGCACCAGCTTCAGCTCCTCGCCGTTGAGCAGGATCTTGCCGGCGTGGGGCTGCTCCAGCAGGTTGATGCAGCGCAGGAAGGTGCTCTTGCCCGAGCCGGAGGAGCCGATGATGCTGATCACGTCGCCCGCTTTCGCCGCCAGGGAAACGCCCTTGAGCACTTCGTGGGTGCCGTAGCGCTTGTGCAGGTCTTGGATTTCCAGTTTGTACATGTCGGTTACTCGAATTCAGTCGTTGATCAGCCGGCCCGTACGGAACGGCTCGCGCCCGGCCACCTTGGCCATCCAGTGTCCCGCCAGCGCGTAGCGCCCCCGCTCCAGGGCGAAGAGCACGCCGGCGGTTCCGGCGCACACGGTGCTGACCTTGTCGTTCAACGGGTCCACCACCTCGAACAGCGCCTCGCCCTTCTCCACCCAGTCGCCGGCGCGGCGCAGGAAGCTGACCACCCCGGCGTGGGGCGCGGCGAGGTATTCGGTGCCCTCGAAGGGCATGCCTTCGCAGCATTCGGCCGGCGCTTGCGGCCATTCGCCGGCGATCAGCCCCTGTTCGGCGAGGAAGGCCAGGATCGCCTCGGCGTTGTCGCGCGCCTGCTCGACGCGGGTATCGCCCATGCTGCCCAGCTCGACTGTGGTGGCCATGCATGCCGCAGGCACGGCGGCCTGTGGATAAGCACGGGCCAGGCGCAGCCAGGGCAGCGAGCAGGATTCGTCGAAGGAGTTGCCACCGGAGTCCTCGGCCAGCAGCGCCACGCCCGCCTTCAGCCGTGCAGCGAGGGAGCGCCATTGCGGCCAGTGCTGGGGAATGGCGTAGAGGTGGATGCAGGCCTCGAAGTCGCAGTGCAGGTCGAGCACCACGTCGGCGTCGCAGGCATGGCGCAGCAGCAGGCGCTGCATGGCTTGCAGCTCGGAGGTGGCCGGCGCCAGCGCGTCGAGGACTTCGCGCATGTGCTGGCGGATCAGCTGCACGTTGGCCTCGGCGTCGTCACCCAGTTGGCCGGCGATGCGCGGCTCGACCAGGGATGCCAGGTCGACGAAGCCGCGGTTGAAGTTCTGCCCGCTGTTCGCCTCGAAACGCCCGAGGTGGCTGGCTTGCAGCCACTGGTCGAGGCCGATGGGGTTGGCCACCGGCACCAGCTCGACCGTGCCCAGCAGGCGGCCTTCGGCCTCCAGCGCGGCCAGGCGCAGCTTCAGCTCCCAGGCGGTGCGCATGCCCGGCAGCTCGTCGGCGTGCAGGCTGGCCTGGATGTAGGCCTTGCGCGGGCCGGCGCCGTAGCGGAACAGGCTCAGGCGGCGTTCGCTGCCGAGGCTGGCGCAGGGCAACAGGTGATCGATGCGTTGCATGTTCCCCTCCTCCGCCTCAGTGCTTGCGCGGCGCCAGGTAGGCCAGCCAGCGGCGTTCGGCGGCCTTGAACAGGCGCACCAGGATCAGCGTCAGGATCAGGTAGAAGACCCCGGCGGTGATGAAGGCCTCGAACGGCAGGTAGTACTGCGAGTTCACGGTACGCGCGGCGCCGGTGATGTCCACCAGGGTGACGATGGAAGCCAGGCTGGTGGTCTGCAGCATCATGATCACCTCGTTGCTGTACTGCGGCAGCGCGCGGCGCAGCGCCGAGGGCAGGAGGATGCGGCGGTACATCTTCAGGCGCGACATGCCCATGGCCTTGGCCGCCTCGATCTCGCCATGGGGCGTGGCCTTGAGGCTGCCGGCGAGGATTTCCGCGGTGTAGGCGCTGGTGTTGATGGCGAAGGCCAGGCAGGCGCAGAAGCTGGCATTGGACAGCCAGGGCCAGAACACGCTGTTGCGCACCGTCTCGAACTGGGCCAGGCCGTAGTAGATCAGGAACAGCTGCACCAGCATGGGCGTGCCGCGGATCACGTAGGTGTACAGCCAGGCCGGCAGGTTCACCGCCGGGCGCTTGGACACGCGCATCAGCGCCAGCGGCACGGCCAGCAGCAGGCCCACGGCCAGGGAGATCAGCAGCAGCTTGAGGGTCACCAGCAGGCCGCCGAAGTACAGCGGCAGGTTTTCCCAGATGACGGTGTAGTCGAAAATCATCGCGTGGCTCCCCTTACAAATCCGCGACCTTGACGCCCACCGAGTAGCGGCGCTCGAGCAGGCGCAGCAACAGCAGCGAGACGCTGGTCACCACCAGGTAGAGGGCGGCGACGAACAGGTACCAGGTGAACGGCTCGCGGGTGGCGTCCGCGGCCTGCTTGGCCTTGAACATCATGTCCTGCAGGCTGACCACCGAGATCAGCGCAGTGGCCTTGACCAGCACCAGCCAGTTGTTGGTGAAGCCGGGGATGGCCAGGCGGATCATCTGCGGCACCTGCACGCGGAAGAACACCTGCAGGTGGCTCATGCCGTAGGCGAAGCCGGCCTCGGCCTGGCCCTTGGGGATGGCCATGAAGGCGCCGCGGAAGGTTTCCGAGAGGTAGGCGCCGAAGATGAAGCCGAGGGTGCCGACGCCGACGACGAAGGGGTTGAGGTCGATGTAGTCGTCGTGACCCAGCAGCGGCGCGACGCGGTTCACCAGGTCCTGGCCGCCGTAGAAGATCAGCAGGATCAGCACCAGGTCGGGTACGCCGCGGATCACCGTGGAGTAGGCGTCGCCGCACCAGGCCAGCCACCTGACCGGCGACAGGCGGAAGGCCGCGCCGACCAGGCCGAGCACCGCCGCCAGGGCCATCGACAACAGGGCGAGCTGGAGGGTCAGCCAGGCACCATCGACGATGGTGGCCGCGTAACCGTTGAACATGGTCAGCACCTCATGCAACCGCTCGCCGCAGCGGCGAACGCAGAACGACGGGCCACGGAGCCCGGGAAAACCGGCCGCGGTCGCCCAGCGTCCGCCGCCCAATAAAAAAGTGGCACAAACAGCAGGGACCGTTACCGTTTCGTCACGGCCGCGACGGAACAATTTTTTGCGCGGGGCAAGGTGCACGCGTCACGGCTCGGTCATCCCAGATGAACAGCGAGCGAGGCCCCCGCACAAAAAATAGCCCGTCCCTTCGGGTTGCGCGGCAAATGACGCCATGCGTCGTTGCGGGATTTGGCAAGGGAACACCATTGCCTGCATCCCGCGCCTAGCCTGGCGTCATTTGTCGCAGCAACGCGACTCGCGCCGAAACGGCAACGATCCCCGGGCCTCGGCCCGGGTTTGCGCCACTTTCCGGTCAGGGATCAGTTCGAGCCGTAGACGTCGAACTTGAAGTACTTGTCCTGGACCTGCTTGTACTTGCCGTTGGCGCGCAGCGCGGCGATGGCCGCGTTGAACTTGCCGGCCAGGGCGCTATCGCCCTTGCGCACGGCGATGCCCACGCCTTCGCCGAAGTACTTCTCGTCGGTCAGTTGCGGGCCGACGAAGGCGAAGCCCTTGCCGGCGTCGGTCTTGAGGAAGCCGTCGTCGAGGTTGACCGAGTCGGCGACCACCGCGTTCACGCGGCCGGCCACCAGGTCCATGTTGGCTTCCTGCTGGGAGTTGTAGCGCACCACTTCCACGCCGGCCGGGGTCAGTTCGCCGGAAGCGTAGCGATCCGCGGTGCTGCCACGCAGCACGCCGACCTTCTTGCCCTTGAGGTCGGTCAGCGGGTCGTTCAGCGCCGAGCCTTCCTTCATCACGTAGCGGGCCGGGGTGTTGTAGTACTTGTTGGTGAAGTCCACGGACTTCTTGCGCTCGTCGGTGATGGTCATCGACGAGAGGATGGCGTCGATCTTGCGCACTTTCAGCGCCGGGATCAGGCCGTCGAATTCCTGCTCGACCCAGGTGCACTTGACCTTCATCTCTTCGCACAGGGCGTTGCCGATGTCGACGTCGAAGCCGGCCAGTTGGCCATCGGGAGTCTTGAAGGAGAACGGCGGGTAGGCCGCTTCGATGCCGATACGCACGGGCTTGTCGTCGGCGTGGGCCATAGCGGTGATAGCGGAGAGCGCCAGCGCGCCGAGAAGTGCGAACTTCTTCATCAGTAACTCCTTCGAGGGTAGGACTTCGATTGGCAGGAGAAAGGGGTTGGCCCAGGCTGCCCGTGCAGAAGTGAAGGTTATTGTCGTCTGCGCGCATTGCCGTGGCGGGTTTCTCGTGGAAAACCACGCCATCCAGGGTGAGCGGCATTCTAGCGACAGCCCCTGGGCGGTTATTTCTTCAATGCGACAACTAATTATAGAAGCACCGGAGAGCGGGCTCCGACGTCTTGACGGGGCGGATTTTAGGTGATCAAGGCGGGAAGAGTAAAACCAATTTTCACTGCAGGTATCGAGCCAATTAATGGACACCTCAATGAATACGCGGCCTCCAGCCTGGGGTAGTTTTCTGGAGTTCAGAAAAGGCGCACAGAAAGCGGGCGAAATGTTTCCAGGCGCCTCATTTTGTCGCAGCAGGGCGGGAGGTGTTACCGCTTGCGCAAAGGCCGGTCCCTACCCTGTCGTTCTGAATCTGACCTGGCGGACTTCTTCTCGGAGAGTGGTTCGCCATTGCCAGGACGCATCGTCGCCAGCTCTTCAAACCCTTCCAGTAGCTCGGCAAAGATGTCGCGCTTTCTCGTCATGCTGATCTCCCATCCAGAATCATGAATCCTGCATGGCATGCGTCATGGTGAACGATCGAAAACGGACGAAACGGCGGTAGGAGTGGTCTATCAGCCCTCAGGAAACCGCCTTGGCAATCAACCTGTAGGATCTCATCCGCGAATCGCGCCGGGACGGTCGGCTATCGCGGACAAGGTCCTCCTACAGTTCCAGGGAAGCCCCGTAGGATGGGTTGAGCGAAGCGATACCCATCACCGCCACCGCATGGGTTTCGCAAGCTCAACCCATCCTACGAAGAGCACCTCGGCGCAGCCGGCAAGACAGTTGCTCCTACGTTACAGGCGAGCATGGCTCCTACGAAGAGCATTCTGGCTCGGTCTGTCCTACAGTGGAAGAAAGAAAAACGCCCCGGCAAGCCGGGGCGTTTTTCGTTGCGGAGGCGGATCAGGCGGCTTTCATCGCCCGGTGGGTGTCCACCAGGTGCTGCACCACGCCCGGGTCGGCCAGGGTGGAGATGTCGCCCAGGGCGTCGTACTCGGCGGTGGCGATCTTGCGCAGGATGCGGCGCATGATCTTGCCCGAGCGGGTCTTCGGCAGGCCCGGGGCCCACTGGATGACGTCCGGGGTGGCGATCGGGCCGATCTCCTTGCGCACCCAGGCCTTGAGTTCCTGGCGCAGCTGCTCGTTGGCTTCCTCGCCGGCGTTCAGGGTGACGTAGACGTAGATGCCCTGCCCCTTGATGTCGTGCGGCACGCCAACCACCGCGGCCTCGGCCACTTTCGGGTGGGCGACCATGGCGCTCTCGATCTCGGCGGTGCCCATACGGTGCCCGGAGACGTTGAGTACGTCGTCGACGCGGCCGGTGATCCAGTAGTAGCCATCCTCGTCGCGGCGGGCGCCGTCACCGGTGAAGTACATGCCCTTGAAGGTCTTGAAGTAGGTGTCGACGAAGCGGTCGTGGTCGCCGTACAGGGTGCGCGCCTGGCCCGGCCAGGAGTCGAGGATCACCAGGTTGCCCTCGGCCGCGCCCTCGATGATGTTGCCCAGGTTGTCCACCAGCGCCGGCACCACGCCGAAGAACGGCTTGGCGGCGGAGCCCGGCTTCAGCGCGTGGGCGCCCGGCAGCGGGGTCATCAGGCAGGCGCCGGTCTCGGTCTGCCACCAGGTATCGACGATCGGGCAGCGCGACTGGCCGACGGTCTCGTAGTACCACTGCCAGGCTTCCGGGTTGATCGGTTCGCCCACCGAGCCCAGCAGGCGCAGGCTGGAACCGTCGGCGCCTTCGACCGCGGCCTTGCCCTCGGCCATCATGGCGCGGATGGCGGTGGGCGCGGTGTAGAGGATGTTGACCTTGTGCTTGTCGACGATCCTGGCGACGCGGGTGATGTCCGGGTAGTTCGGCACGCCTTCGAACAGCACGGTGGTGGCGCCATTGGCCAGCGGGCCGTAGACCACGTAGCTGTGGCCGGTGACCCAGCCGATGTCGGCGGTGCACCAGAAGACCTCGCCGGGGCGGTAGTCGAACACCCGCTCATGGGTCAGCGAGGCGTACACCAGGTAGCCGCCGGTGGTGTGCAGCACGCCCTTGGGCTTGCCAGTGGAGCCGGAGGTGTAGAGGATGAACAGCGGGTCCTCGGCGCCCATTTCCTTGGGCGCGCAGGTGGTGCCGGCGACCTTCATCAGGTCTTCGTACCAGACGTCGCGGTGCGCGTTCCACTTGATGTCCGAACCGGTGCGCTTGCAGACGATGATCTTCTGCACGCTGTTGGTTTCCGGGTTGGTCAGGGCATCGTCGACGTTGGCCTTGAGCGGGGTCTTCTTGCCGCCGCGCACGCCTTCGTCGGCGGTGATCACGATCTTCGAGCGGCAGTCGATGATGCGCCCGGCCAGGGCTTCGGGGGAGAAGCCGCCGAACACCACGGAGTGGATGGCGCCGATGCGGGTGCAGGCGAGCATGGCCACCACGGCTTCCGGGATCATCGGCATGTAGATGGTCACCACGTCGCCGCGGTGCACGTCCTGGCCGCGCAGGGCGTTGGCGAACTTGCAGACCTGCTCGTGCAGCTGGCGGTAGGTGATTTCCTGGTGCTCGGACGGGTCGTCGCCTTCCCAGATGATCGCCAACTGGTCGCCGCGCTCGGCGAGGTGACGGTCCAGGCAGTTGTAGGAAACGTTGAGCGTGCCGTCGGCGAACCACTTGATGTCGACGTGGTGGTCGTCGAAGGAGGTCTGCTTGACCTTGGTGAAGGGCTTGATCCACTCCACCCGCTGGGCCTGCTCGCGCCAGAAGCCGTCGGGGTTGACCACCGACTGCTGGTACAGCTTCTTGTAGCTGGCTTCGTCGGTCAGGGTATTGGCGGCCACTTCGGGACGCACGGGATACACGGATGCCGCACTCATGACGCATTACCTCGGTTCGGAGTGTTGTTCTTGTTGGGACCAAGTTGTAACGGCCGGGGTGCGCAGGGACCATACGACCATGGTCTTACCAATCCTTAGTCGTAGTGATAGGCCCCATCAGCCCGGCTGACGGGGCCTGCGGCAATGCGTCACATGCCCAGCGCCTGCGGCAGCGCGAGGGAGATGAAGGGCACGTAGGTGACCAGGATCAGGAACAGCAGCAGGATCATCAGCCACGGTAGCGCCGCGCGGATGGTCGCCCCCAGCGGCATGCCGGTGACCGCCGAGGTGACGAACAGGTTGAGCCCCACCGGCGGGTGCACCAGGCCGATTTCCATGTTCACCACCATGACGATGCCCAGATGGATCGGATCGATACCCAGCTTCATGGCGATGGGGAAGAAGATCGGCGCGAGGATCAGCGTGATCGCCGAAGGCTCCATGAAGCTGCCGGCGACCAGCAGCACCACGTTGACCATCAGCAGGAAGCCGATCGGCGTCAGGCCCTCCTGCACCACCCATTCGGTGATCTGCTGGGGGATCTGCTCGGTGGTCAGCACGTGGGCGAAGAGCATGGCGTTGGCGATGATGAACATCAGCATAATGCTCAGCCGCCCCGACTCCACCAGCACCTTGGGGCAGTCGCGCAGGCGCATGTCCTTGTACACGAAGAGCGCGACGAAGGCCGAATAGACCGCCGCCACCGCCGCCGCCTCGGTCGGGGTGAACAGCCCGGAGTAGATGCCGCCGAGAATGATCACCAGCAACGCCAGGCCCCAGCCGGCGCGGCGCGCGGTGGCCAGCCACTCGCGCAGGCTCACCCGCGGTTGCGCCGGCAGCTTCTTGATCCGCGCGACTATGTAGATCACCACCATCAGGATCACCCCGAGCAGCAGCCCCGGCACCACCCCGGCGACGAACAGCTTGCCCACCGAGGTCTCGGTAGCGGCCGAGTAGACCACCATGACGATCGATGGCGGGATGAGGATGCCCAGGGTACCGGCGTTGCAGATGATCCCGGCGCCGAACTCGCGCGGATAGCCCGAGCGCACCATGCCGGCCACGGCGATGGAACCCACCGCCGCCACCGTCGCCGGCGAGGAGCCGGACAGCGCGGCGAACAGCATGCAGGCCAGCACCGCGGCGATCGCCAGGCCGCCGCGGATATGCCCGACGCAGGCGTTGGCGAAGTCGATCAGCCGCTGGGCCACCCCGCCGGTGGTCATGAAGGCCCCGGAGAGCAGGAAGAACGGGATCGCCAGCAGCGTGTAGGCCTCGGAGGTCTCGAACAGCTTGATCGCCAGCGAGCGTACCGAGTCCTGGCTGAACATCAGGATGGTCAGGGCCCCGGACAGGCCCAGGGAGATGGCGATGGGCACGCCGATGAACATGAGCAGGAACAGCAGCAGGAACAGCACCAGGACGGTCATGGGCGCGTCTCCTTCGCTTCCTCGCCGGCCAGGCGGGTGGCCTCGGCGGCCTCGTCGGCCAGGCCCAGGCCGAGTTGCCTGCCGCGCAGCAGACGCACCAGGATTTCCAGGTAGCGCACCAGCACCAGGGCGAAGCCGATCGGCACTATCACGGCGATGTAGGCCTGGAGGATGCCGAAGTGATCGAGGTCCTCCGCGCCGATGCCGGCGACGAACAGGGTCTTCACCCAGGCGAAGCTGGCGACCATGAACAGCCCGGCGTAGGCCAGGCAGCAGAGGCAGGCGACTACGCCGATGGCCCGCTGCACCCGGCGCGGCGCCAGGCGCACCAGGGCATCGACGCCGAGATGGCCGGCAGTGCGCACGCCGTAGGCGATGCCGAAGAAGATCAACCAGCCGAACAGCGCCTTGGTCAGGGCATTGCTCCAGGACATGTCCTGGGCAACGCCCAGCAGCGCGTCGCCGATGGCGTAGGCCGGCCGCTGCAGGGCCGGCAGGTTGTCGCCGAGGTCGTAGAAGACGGTGAAGACGTTGGTCAGCACCACGTAGACGAAGGTCACCAACGTCATGGCCGCCAGGAGCAGGGCGATCACGCCCTCCTCCAGGTGGTTGCAGACGCGCACGAGGGATTTCATGGCTGCGCACTCCGAAGCGCCCCGCCAGGCGGGGCGCTGCTGGGGGTCATTGGGGGCGGTTGGCGGCCTGGGCGGCCTGGAGGAAGTCGGCGCCGACGTTGCCTTCGAACTTGCGCCACACCGGCTGCATGGCCTCGCGCCAGTCGGCGCGCTGCTGCGGGGTGAGCTTGCGAATCTCGCTGGCGCCGGTGGCCAGGATGCGTTCGCGCGCCTGCTGGTTGAGGCGTTCGGCCTGCTGGTTGACCTGCACGGTGACCTCGTCCATCACCGCCTGCAGCGTTTGCCGCACATCCGCCGGCAAGCCGTTCCAGAACGCCGCGTTGGTAATCACCATGTAGTCCACCAGGCCATGGTCGGACTCGGTGAAATACTTCTGCACCTCGTTGACCTTCTGGCTCTCGTAGTTCGACCAGGTGTTCTCGGTGCCGTTGACCACCCCGGTCTGCAAGCCCTGGTAGACCTCGGCGAAGGACATCTTGCGGGAGATCGCGCGCAGCGCGCGGAACTGTTCGTTGAGCACGTCCGAGGCCTGCACGCGGAATTTCAGGCCGCGGGCATCGGCCGGCTCCAGCAGCGGGCGGTTGGCGGAAAGCTGCTTCATCCCGTTGTGCCAGTAGGCCAGGCCGAGGATGCCCTTGCTCTGCATGCTGGTCAGCAGGCTGCGGCCCTGGGGGCTGCGCTGGAAACGGTCGACGGCCTGGATGTCGTCGAACAGGAACGGCAGGTCGAAGATCTGCACCTTCCTGGTGTACTGCTCGAACTTGGCCAGCGACGGCGCCAGCATCTGCACGTCGCCCAGCAGCAGGGCCTCCATCTCCTTGCCGTCGCCGAACAGCGAGGAGTTGGGGTAGACCTCCACGCGCACCCGGCCGGGCAGGCGTTCCTCGGCCAGGCGCTTGAACAGCAGCGCGCCCTGCCCTTTGGGGGTGTTCTCCGCGACCACGTGGGAGAACTTGATCACTATGGGCGCGTCGGCGGCCTGCGCCGCGACGGCGCAGGACAGCGCCAGAACGGCGAGCAGAACCCGCCGGATCGATCCGAACATCGCGTCACCCTCAGGTTGTTCTTGTAGTGGCGAGGTGGGCCGGGTGGTAGGCCCGCGATGAGACTGACGCAATGCTGGCGTTCGGAGAATTCGCGTTTTCCCAAAGCCGCATTCGGTTTGCTGGAACGCAGCCCACAAGGCCACGCGCGACGGGCTGTGGGACGAATCCGGGAAGCAAGGCGCCGCCCGGGCGGGCGGCGCGGTTCAGGCGGCCTGGCGCCTCAGTTGGGCAGGCGCGCGCTGTGCTCGAGCATCAGTTGCTCGTCCTCGGCGAGCATGCCGGGGATGCAGTCGCGGAGGAATTCGACCCAGGTGCGGATCTTCGCATCGAGGAACTGCCGCGACGGGTAGAGCGCGTAGATGTTCAGGTGGAACAGGCTGTAGCCGGGCATCACCCGCACCAGGCTGCCGTTGCGCAGGCCCTCCACCGCCGAGTACACCGGCAGCGCGCCTATGCCCATGCCGGCCACCACCGCCTCGGTCAGGGCGTCGGCGGTGTTGACCTGGAAGTGGGTGTGGTCGATGTGCGCCAGCTCCTCGCCGTCCGGGCCGTGGAACAGCCACTTGTCCAGCGACATCACGCTGTTCACCAGGCGCAGGCAGCGGTGCCCGGCCAGTTCCGCCGGCACCTTGGGCGAGCCATGCCGCGTCACGTAGGCGGGCGCCGCGCAGAGCACGCTGTGGGTCTGCCCCAGGCGCTTGGAGACGAAGCCGGAGTCGGGCAGCTCGGGGGCGATCACCACCGAGATGTCGTAGCCCTCGTCGAGGATGTCGGTGGTGCGGTTGGCCAGGGTCAGGTCGAAGCTGACTTCCGAGTACATCTCGCTGTACTGGGAGATCGCCTTGATCAGGTAGTGCTGGCCGATGCCGGTCATGGCATGCACCTTGAGCTTGCCGGCCGGGCGCGAGTGGGCGTCGCTGGCCTCGGCCTCGGCTTCCTCGATGTAGCCGAGGATCTGCTGGCAGCGCAGCAGGTAGCGCTGGCCGGCCTCGGTGAGGGCGATGCGGCGGGTGGTGCGGTGCAGCAGGCGGGTACGCAGGTGGGCTTCGAGCTTGGCCACGGTACGCGAGACGTAGGCCGTGGTGAGGTCCATGCGCTGGGCGGCGGCGGTGAAGCTGCCGGTCTCGGCGACACAGACGAAGGCACGCATGTTGTGCAGCAGGTCCATCATTTCTCCTGAGAGCCTGTCCGCGCGCCGTGCCGGGCGATGCCGGCTACAGCAAAGTCTTGTTACAGATTCGCGACAGGCGGCGAATTGTCGCATAACTGCCCACGGCGAATTGTTGTTTTTCAGGCAACAATAATTCGCCCAACTGTCAGCTTATCCTGCCTCCGGCGGTTTTCTAGAATCGCCTCCCCACCGCGGCCCCTCCGCAGTTCCCAGGATTCACAGCTGTGTTCCGCCATACGCGCCAGGCTCGTTTCGCCCCTGCTCCGTCGCCCTTCCCGCAGCCCTGCGGTTGCACAGTTCCCGACTCGCCGCTGCCCCGATGAACAGCCTCACCCGCATCAGCGCGCGCCTGCCCGGCGCCGACGCGCTGCGCCAGGCGGCGTCCGCCTGGGCCCATAGCGACGGGGTGACCTGGGTGTTCATCGGCAAGACCCTGCTCACCGCCTTCCTCGCCCTGTGGCTGGCCTACCGCCTGGAGCTGCCGCAGCCGAACACCGTGCTGGTCAGCGCCTTCATCGTGCTGCAGCCGCAGAGCGGGCAGGTCCTGGCCAAGAGCTTCTACCGCATCCTCGGCACCCTGGCCGGGCTCACGGTGATGGTCACCTTCATCGCCCTGTTCGCCCAGGAGCGCGTGCTGTTCCTGCTCTGCGTGTCGCTCTGGGTCGGCCTGTGCACCGCCGGCGCCGCGCGCTACCGCGACTTCCGCGCCTACGCCTGCCTGCTGGCCGGCTACACCGCGGTGATGATCGGCATCCCCGCCACCCTGCACCCGGAGGGCGCCTTCATGGCGGCGCTGTGGCGGGTGCTGGAGATCACCCTGGGCATCTTCTGCACCGGCCTGGTCAGCGCCCTGGTGCTGCCGCAGACCAGCAGCGCCGCGCTGCGCAACGCCCTGGACAGCCGCTTCGGCGACTTCGCCGGGCTGGCCGCCGCCGGCCTGGAAGGCACCCTCGACCACGCCCGCTTCGAGCAGGCCGCCGCGCGCATCGCCGCCGAGGCCGTGGGCCTGGAGAACCTGCGCAACGTCACCGCCTTCGAAGACCCGCACATGCGCCTGCGCAGCGGCCGCCTGGCGCGCCTGAACAGCGAGTTCATGCAGCTGACCACGCGCTTCCACGCCCTGCAGCGCCTGCTCGACCGCCTGCGCGAACGCCAGGCCGGCGCCGTGCTGGAAGTGCTGATGCCGTGCCTGGTGGAGGTCGGCGGGCTGCTCGCCGGCTGGCATGGCCGGCCGCTGCGCGACGCCGACGCGGCCTTTCTCGCCGCCCAGCTGGAACACTGCCGCCAGCAGCTGATGCCGCAGATCCGCGAGGCCCGCGCCAGACTCGCCCACGCCTGCCCGCGGGAGGCCGACCAGTTGGACTTCGAGACCGCCGCCGAGCTGCTGTTCCGCTTCGCCGGCGACCTCCACGACTACGCCCAGACCCACGCCTCCCTGGCCGCCCACAAGCACATCCGCGAGCAGTGGAAGGAACGCTTCACGCCCAAGGCCAACGCTGTGGCCGCGGCCGTCGCCGGGCTGCGCTGCGCGCTGCTGGTGCTGGTCGGCGGGGTGTTCTGGATCGAGACTTCGTGGCTCAGCGGCGCCACCTTCACCCTCACCTCGGTGCTGATCGCCGCGCTGTCCTCGGCCTCGCCCAACCCCAAGCGCCTGTCGCTGCAGCTGACCTTCGGCACCCTGCTGGGCGCCACGCTGGGCTTCATCCTCACCTTCCGCGTGCTGCCGCACCTGGATGGCTTCCCGCTGCTGTGCATGGTGCTGGCGCCGGTGTTCGCCCTCGGCGCCTTCCTCATCACCCGCCCGCAATGGAGCGGCTACGGCGTGGGCCTGCTGGTGTGGTTCTGCATCGCCTCGCTGCCGGCCAACCTGGCGCGCTACGACGCCTACACCTTCATCAACGAATACCTGGCCATGCTGCTGTCCATGGGCATGGCGGTGGTGGCGGCGATGGTGATACTGCCGCCCAACCGCCCCTGGCTGTGGGAGCGCCTGGAGGCCGAACTGCGCATGCGCGTGGTGCACACCATCAGCGACCCGCTGAAGGGCCTGTCGGCCGGTTTCGAAAGCGGCACCCGCGACCTGCTCAACCAGGCCTACGGCCTGGCCAGCGGCCGCCCCGACGTGCAACGCCGGCTGCTGCGCTGGATGTTCCAGGTGCAGGAAGTGGGCCTGGCGATCATCGAGCTGCGCCGCGAACAGGCGGTGCTGCCCGACGAGCCCTGGTACGCCGAGCACATGCCCTGGCGCCGCGCCATCCGCGCCATGGGCCGGGCACTGATCCGCCTGTTCATCCAGCCCAGCGAGCACAACCGCCTGCGCGCCCTGGCGGCGGTAGAGCACGCCATCCACAGCACCCGCAGCACCCAGGAACCGCGCCCGCCGCACTTCGACACCTCGCCGCTGCGGCGCATGTGCAGCTACCTGCACTTCATCCGCACCTCGCTGCTCGACCCCAGCTCGCCGCTGCGGGAGAGCTCGCGGGGTTGAGGAAGCCGCGCGCCGTGCCCCACCTGTAGGAGCCCGCCCTGCGCGCGAATCGCGGACAGAGTCTCCTACCGCATGAGCGAGCATGGCTTTTCGTAGGATGGTGTTGAGCGAAGCGATACCCATCACCGCAACCGCATGGGTTTCGCAAGCTCAACCCATCCTACGAAGAGCGTCTCGGTGCGGCCCGCAAGACAGTTGCTCCTACGGTTCCAGGAAGCACGGTCGGAACGGACCTTGTCCGCGATAGCCGGACCCACCGGCGCGATTCCATGTAGGAGCGCGCCCTGCGCACGAAATCGCGGGCAGGGCCCGCTCCTACAATTGGTGCATCCTGATACCCATTGCGCGACGGCTGCGACACGACCGCGCAGCGTCATTATGCCCGCGCGCCCCCCGAAAACCCGCGCCGTTGCTGGATTGTTGCCTATTAGTACGAGGTATTTCTGGCTTCCAGGCATATGAATATGCCCGCCGCGGACCTACCATTTGCTTGCTGTTGAAGCGCGCCGCAACACCCAAGAACCCGATTGCAACATCCCTAAAGACATCTTCCCGATGAAGCCGATGAACTTCGTCCTGGCCGCGTGCGCCCGGATGCGGCTCCCGCTCGGGAAAAAGGCAGGAAAATTCATGAAAGCCCTAGTCGTTCTGGCCCTGGCCGGCTTCTCCTCGCTCGCCCTCGCTGCGCAAGCGGACGAGGCTGCCCAACCTCAGAGTCCGGCAGTGGAGCAATACACCTACGGAATGAACCTGGACGTCGCCCACGTGGTTTCCACCACCGACGTCTCCAACCAGTGCGGGGTCGTGCCCGCGCAGATGACCTACGAAGACTCGAAGGGCGAGCGTCACACCATCGAGTACCAGGTCTGGGGCAACGGCTGCACTGGCGGCTAGGCCCATCCGGAACGCAACCGCGAAGGGTCCACGCCCCCTTCGCGGCGCGTTGCAGGTTTTCTCCCCTCCCCCTTCCCTAACGCTGCAGCACCGACCTCGCCAGGTTGCGGCTGTGCGCCCCGAACGCCCGGATCAACGCCAATAGCTGTTCGTCCAGCTGCGCATCGTGCTGCAGCGGCGCCAGTTCGTTGCCGGCGCTGAAACCGACGCCGGCATCCGCCGGGACCGTCGCCAGCCAATGACCGATCGCCGCATCGAAGGCCGCCGCATGGGCATGGGATTCGGCCGCCACCACCTCCCGCGGGTAATCGGCCGAATACGCCGGATAGCCCCCGTCGCCGGAAGCATCGGCATAGGCGGCGAGCAACGCCGAACCCTGCGGCTTGCGCAGCGATTCCAGCAGCCAGTCCAGCTGGTAGCGCTCCACACCCAGGTGGCGGCTGGCCACGCGGCTGATGGCGGCCTTCTTGTCGGCGTCGAAACCGGCCATGGCCTTGAGCGCGGTCCACAGCATGCTGGCGGTGGTTTCGCCGGGTAATGGCGTGCTGTGGTAGGGCTGCGTCAGGTCCTGGATGTAATGCATCGACCAGCCGAGGAAACGGTAGCCCCAGTATGGATGGCCATGTTCGAAGGCATAACGCGCCAGGCCGTGGAACTGGTAGGCGCGCCATTCCGGCCAGCTGCGCTGCAGGTAGGGCGCGCCGGCGAAGATGATCGGCGACTCGTGGTAGAAGCCCATGTGGAACGGCGCCTGGGAGCTGAACTCGTAGCCCGGGTCGCCGAACGGCTGCGGGCCGAAGCCATAGCGCTGGCCAGCCGTTCCAGGGTTGTCGCTGAACAGGTGGATGTCATGGCCGAAGTCCGGCTCGTCGCTAGCGCTGGCCAGCACCGCCAGGGCCGGCACCGGCTCGCCCGGCTGCAGGGCGATGAAGCGCCAGCGCGCCCAGCCGGCGAGGTCGTGGAACACCAGCACGTCGGACGCCTTCAGGTGCGGCCGCGCGGGCTGGTCGTGCCCCTGCTCGGGCTGGATGGCGTTGGCCAGCTTGATCTCCGGGTTCAGCCGCAGGGCCGTGAGAAAGGCCAGGCGCAGGTCCTGCTCCGCGCCGGTGAAGCGCAGTGCGTCGGGGCGCGCCGGGTACTGGCGGAAGTGCTCGCGGGCGAAGCGCTCCTGCTCGTCGAGCAGCGGCACCAGGCCCTCGCGTTCGGCGGCGAGGAAGGCTTCCAGCGGCTCCATGGGCACCGCCGGCGCAGTGGCCACGGCCGGCAATTGCGCCAGGGCCTGGTAGCTGCCCAGGGCATGGTTGGACCAGGCCCAGAGGCAACGCGGCAGGATCAGCAGGGACAGCAGCAGGCAAATGCGCAACCGGTGGCTCATGGGGCCTCCACTCTTCTCGGACGATGCCCGCAGCCTAGCAATCCCGGCGCCGCGGGGCACTGTCGCAGAGGGCCAGGGCGATTCACCGATAAGGCCAGGCTGACCATCATCAATGGCGAGCGCGGGGCCAGCCACTACACTTGCCGGGCATGACCTGCCGGCAGGGCGCCGTTGCCGCCGGCCATCGCAAGAAGGCATTTCCCCCATGCTGCAATCCGTGTCACCGAAGAACGACCTGCCGCTGAAGAACGAGGCCGATCCCCAGCGTAGCGGTGTGCTCGCCCCGTTCGGCATCGCGGCCTTCCGCATCATCTGGATCTGCAACCTGTTCGCCAACCTGGGCACCTGGGCGCAGTCGGTGGCCGCCGCCTGGGTGGTCACCGAGGCCCACGCCAGCCCGCTGATGGTGGCGATGATCCAGGTCGCCTCGGCGCTGCCGCTGGTGCTGCTGTCGATCCTCTCCGGGGTGCTGGCGGACAACCACGACAGGCGCAAGATCATGCTCGTCGGCCTCACCATCGAACTGTCCGGCGCCGCCCTGGTGACGCTGCTGGCGTTCCTCGGCTACCTCGACCCGCTGCTGCTGATCGCGTCCATCCTCTGGCTGTCGCTGGGCAGCTCCATCACCATCCCGGCCTGGCAGGCGGCGGTGAACGAGCAGGTGCCGCCGCGCCTGGTAGGCGATGCGGTGCTGCTCAACAGCGTCAACTACAACGTCGCCCGCGCGGTCGGCCCGGCCATCGGCGGCCTGCTGCTGTCGGCCACCGGCGCGCCCTGGGTGTTCCTGTTCAACTGCCTGTGCTACGCCTCGCTGATCTGGGCCATCTGGCAATGGCGCCGCGAGGTACCCAAGCGCACCCTGCCGCCGGAACACATCGTCGAAGGGGTGGTGGCGGCGCTGCGCTTCACCCAGTACTCCAGCGTCACCCGCCTGGTGATGCTGCGCTCGGCGGTGTTCGGCCTGTCGGCCAGCGCGGTCTGGGCGCTGCTGCCGCTGCTGGCGCACCGCAACCCCGATGGCAACGCCTCGGTGTACGGCTACATGCTCGGCGCCCTGGGCCTGGGCGCCATCCTCGGCAGCACCCTGGTCGGCCGCCTGCGCAAGGTGATCGGCACCAGCCGGCTGATCAGCCTGGGCGGCGGCACCCTAGGCCTGGTGCTGCTGATCCTCGGCACGGTGGACAACCTCTGGGTGCTGTTCCCGGCGCTGATCCTCGGCGGCAGTTGCTGGATAGCCGCGGTGGCCAGCTACAACTCGGCGGTGCAGATACTGGTGCCGGACTGGGTCAAGGCGCGCGCCCTGGCGCTGTACCAGACCGCCATCTACGGCGGCCTGGCGCTGGGCTCGTTCCTCTGGGGCCACTTCGCCGGCACCCTGGGCGTGCAGGGCGCGCTGCTGGCCGCCGGCTGCCTGCTGCTGGTGTCGGTGGCGCTGCTGTACAACTCGCGCCTGCCGGAACTCGACCCCGGCAGCATCACCCGCGCGCCCAGCACCCTGCCGGGGGAGCCGACCTTCGTCTTCGACACCCAGCGCGGCTCGGTGCTGGTGACCATCGAATACCGCATCCCGGCCGAGCGCACCCGCGACTTCGTCCGCGCGGCCAAGGCGCTGCGCCGCCTGCGCCTGCGCAACGGCGCCGAACGCTGGGCGCTGTACCGCGACATCAGCGACAAGGAGGCCTGGCAGGAGGTGTTCCTGGTGGACAACTGGATCGCCCACCTGAGGATGCTCGACCGCATGACGCTGGAAGACAAGACCATCATCGACACGGTCACCAGCCTGCATGCGGGGGATGCGCCGCCGAAGATGAGGCATGGGGTGAGCTATGAGTCGGGGAGCTACGAGGCGCCGCCGGAGACGTTGGGGTGAGGGTGTTCGCCTTGGGGTGAGGTGCCCGGCGGGAAGTCCGCTCCCTCTCCCCAGCCCTCTCCCTGAAGGGAGAGGGGACCGTTCGGTATGGACTGGAAATTCGGCGTCAACCTGTAGGAGCGGGCCCTGCCCGCGATTCGCGCGCAGGGCGCGCTCCTACATGGAACTGTGTGGGCAGGGCGATGGCATGCCTGGCTAAATCGCCAGAGCCACCAACACCGCACACTCCACCAACTCCACCAAAGCCCCCGCCGTATCCCCGGTGGTGCCATCCAGCCGCGCCATCAGCCGGTTGCGCCACCAGAGGAACACCGCCAGCGCCACCACCAGCGCCACCAGGCCGCTCAGGCCGGTGAGCGGCATCAGCGCGGCGTTGAACGCCAGCATCCAGGGCAGCGCGCGGCGCGGCAGGTGGTCGGCCAGGGCCTGGCCGAGGCCGCCGGGGCGGGCGTAGGGGGTGGTGAGGAACAGCAGCGGCAGGGCCACCCGCGCCAGCCAAGGCGCCAGCAGCAGGGCCCAGAAGTGGTGGGCGTCGAGCAGCGCCGCGATGGCGCAGAACTTCACCAGCAACAGCACTACCAGCACCACCACCGCCACCGGGCCGCTGCGCGGGTCCTTCATGATCGCCAGGGTGCGCTCGCGGTCGCCCAGGCCGCCCACCCAGGCGTCGGCGGTGTCGGCCAGGCCGTCCAGGTGCAGGGCGCCGCTGAAAGCCACCCACACGGCCAGCAGCAGCGCGGCGTGCAGCAGCAGGTAGGTCTCGCAGAAGAAGTAGCCCAGGGCGTAGAGCCCGCCGCCCATCAGCGCGCCTACCAGCGGGTAGAACAAGGTGGCGCGGCCGAACTGCTCGGGCGTGGGCACCTCGCCCAGGCGGATCGGGATGCGGCTGAGGAACTGCAGGGCGATCAACGGCAGGAACAGGTTGCTCATCGGGGCGCGCTCACGGCGGACTCGACCGGTTGGATGCTCCAGCCGCCGGCCTGCGGCTCGATGCGCAGCGCCAGCCGTTCGCCGTGGGCGACGCTCACCTGCAGCAACTGCTCGCGCGGCAGGCCCTGGGCGCGCGCGCCGAGCAGGCGCATCACGCCGCCATGGGTCACCAGCAGCAGGTGCTTTCCGGCATGCGTCGCGTACAGCCGCTGCAGGGCGGCGAACACCCGCGCCTCGAAGGCCGCGAGCGGTTCGCCGCCCGGCGGGGTGAAGGCGTAGGGGTCGTTCCAGAAGCGGGCTAGCGCATCGCTATCAGTCTCCATCAGCTTAGCTGCGGAAAGCCCTTCCCACTCGCCGAAATCCATCTCGCGCAGGTCCGGTTCCAGCTGCAGCGGCAGGCCGCTTGCAGCCGACAGGCGCTCGGCGAAGGCGGCGCAACGGCGCAACGGCGAGCTGACCAGGGCCTCCCAGGGCTGCTCCAGGCCCAGGCCGGCCTGCATCTGCGCCCAGCCGGCGGCGGTCAGGGCGTCGTCCAGGCGGCCGCGGAAGCCGCCGCCCAGTTCGGTTTCGCCGTGGCGCAGCAGGTCCAGGCGCAGGCTCATGCCGGGCGGTCCGACACCGCCGCCTCGGCGAAGGTGGCCATCCCGGCGTGCAGCCGGCAGGCCTGGCGCAGCAGCGGCACGGCCAGGGCGGCGCCGCTGCCCTCGCCCAGGCGCAGGCCCAGGTCCAGCAGCGGTTGCGCCTCCAGGGCCTGGAGCACGCGCTGGTGGCCGGGCTCGGCGCCGCTGTGGGCGAACAGCAGCCAGTCGCGGCATTGCGGGTTGAAGCGCACCGCGCAGAGCGCCGCGACGCTGCAGATGAAGCCATCCACCAGGGCGACGATGCCCTTCTGCGCGCAGGCCAGGTAGGCGCCGGCCAGGGCCGCCACCTCGAAGCCGCCGAGGCGGCACAGGGCCTCGAAGGGCTCGGCGCAGTGCCCGCCATGCAAGGCCAGGGCGCGCTCGATGACCTCGGCCTTGTGTGCCACGCCTTGCACATCCAGCCCGGTGCCGGGGCCGACCAGGGCAGCCGCGCGCTCGCCCAGCAGGCCGCAGGCCAGCGCCGCGGCGCAGGTGGTGTTGCCGATGCCCATCTCGCCGCCGATGAACAGCTCGCTGCCGGCCTGCTGCGCGCGGCGCACCGATTCGCGCCCGGCTTCCAGGGCGATCAGGCACTGCGCGGCGGTCATCGCCGGCTCGCGGGCGAAGTTCAGGGTGCCGGCGCCGACCATCAGGTGCAGCACGCCGGGCAGCGGTTCCAGGGGCACGGCGGTGCCCAGGTCGATCACCTCCAGGCGCGCGCCCAGATCGCGGGCCAGCACGCTGATGGCCGCGCCGCCGCGCACGAAGTTGCGTAGCATCTCGCCGGTCACCGCCTGCGGGTAGGCCGAGACGCCCTCCTCCACCACGCCGTGGTCGCCGGCGAACAGGGCGATCCACAGGTGCTCCAGGCTCGGCCGCTCGCGGCCCTGCAGGCTGGCCAGGTGCACGGCCACCTCTTCCAGGCGGCCCAGGGCGCCGCGCGGCTTGGTCAGCTGGTCCTGGCGCGCGGCGGCCTTGTCGCGCGCCACGCGGTCCGTGGGTTGGCAGGCTTCGCGCCACCATTGCAGACTCATACGGGGTCTCCCTTGAGGGTCATGGGCAGGCCGGCGACGGTGAACAGCACCCGCTCGCTGGCCTCGGCCAGGGCCTGGTGCAACCAGCCGGCCTCGTCGACGTAGCGCCGCGTCAGCTCGCCCAGGGGCACCACGCCCAGCCCGGTTTCGTTGCTGACCAGGAGGATGCGGCCCGGCAGGGCCGGCAGCGTGGCCAGCAGTTCGTTCAGTTCGTGTTGCAGGTGCGCGCCGTCGTCGGCGAGCAGCAGGTTGGTCAGCCACAGCGTCAGGCAGTCCACCAGCAGGCAGCGGTCCGGCGCGGCGTGCTCGGCGAGGGCCCGCGCCAGATGCAGCGGCTCCTCCACCAGGCCCCATTCGGCGGGGCGGCGGTCGCGGTGCTGGCGGATGCGCTCGCCCATCTCGCCGTCGCCGGCCTGCGCGGTGGCGAAATAGGTGACCGGCAGGCCGCTGTCCCGGGCCAGGCGCTCGGCCAGACGGCTCTTGCCGGAGCGGGCGCCGCCGAGGATGAGTTCAAGCATGGGGTTTTCTCCGCACGGAACGCTTTTCGTCGGATGGGTGGAGCGAAGCGATACCCATCGATTGCCCCCGGCTCAAAGGCCACATAGGGATTTCAGTTTTTGCGTGTCCAGATGCGCCTCCACCTGGTCCGCCAGACGCTCGATGTCGCGCTCGCGCAGGGCGTGGTAGTCCAGCTGCTGCACTTCGCCCAGGCCGGCCCAGCGCAGCAGCGCGACGCAGGCGGCGGGGGACTCGAACAGGCCGTGCAGATAGGTGCCCATGACCTGGCCGTCGGCACTCAGGGCGCCGTCGCAACGGCCGTCGTCCAGGCGCACCGCAGGGCTCTCCAATGCCGGCCCGCTGGTGACGCCAGCGTGGATTTCATAGCCGCCGACCTCGGCGTCTTCCAGGGCCAGTCGGCCACGGACGTTGCGCAGTTGCTTCTCTGGTTCCAGCACGGTGTCCAGCTCCAGCCAGCCGAGGCCGGCGCTGCCGCCGGCAGCGCCTTCCAGGCCGTGGGGGTCGGACAGCGTGCGGCCGAGCATCTGCAAGCCGCCGCAAATGCCCAGCAGCTTGCCGCCGTAGCGCAGGTGGCGCTCGATGGCGGCGTCCCAGCCCTGGGCGCGGAGGAAGGCCAGGTCGGCGCGCACGCTCTTGGAGCCGGGCAGGATGACCAGGTCCGCCGCCGGCAGCGGCTGGCCGGGGCCGACGAAGGTCAGTTGCACCTGCGGGTGCAGGCGCAGCGGGTCGAAGTCGGTGTGGTTGCTGATGCGCGGCAGCACCGGCACCGCCACCTTGAGGCTTTCCCCGGCCTTGGCGGCCTGGCGGGTGTCGATGGCGTCCTCGGCTTCCAGATGGAAGTCCATCAGGTAGGGCAGCACGCCGAGCACCGGGATGCCGGTGCGTTCCTCCAGCCAGTCCAGGCCCGGCTGCAGCAGGGCGATGTCGCCGCGGAAGCGGTTGATGACGAAGCCCTTCACCCGCGCCCGCTCGCTTTCGGAAAGCAGCTCCAGGGTGCCGACCAGATGGGCGAAGACGCCGCCGCGGTCGATGTCGGCGATGAGGATCACCGGGCAATCCACCGCTTCGGCGAAGCCCATGTTGGCGATGTCGTTGGCGCGCAGGTTGATCTCCGCCGGGGAGCCGGCGCCTTCCACCATCACAACCTGGTAGGCGTCGAGCAGGCGCTGGTGGGATTCGAGCACAGCCTGTTTGGCGACCCTTTTGTAATCGTGATAGGCGGCGGCGTTCATGCTGGTCACCGCGCGGCCGTGGATGATGACCTGGGCGCCCACGTCGCTGTTGGGCTTGAGCAGCACCGGGTTCATGTCGGTGTGCGGTGCCAGGTGGCAGGCCTGGGCCTGCACCGCCTGGGCGCGGCCGATCTCGCCGCCGTCGGCCGTCACCGCGCTGTTCAGCGCCATGTTCTGCGGCTTGAACGGCGCCACCGCCACGCCCTGGCGGCGCAGCCAGCGGCACAGCGCGGTCACCAGGGTGCTCTTGCCGGCGTCGGAGGTGGTGCCCTGCACCATTAAAGTAGTGCCTTGCACCATTAAAGTAGTGCCGGTGGTCATGTCGGGCTCCATTCGCCGAGGGCCTGGCCCAGGCGGCTCCAGCCGGCTTCGTCGGCGGGCAGGCCGAAGCGCAGGCTCGGCGGGCTGTCGAAAAGGCGCACGAGGATGCCGCGGCGGGCCAGGTGCTCGTGCAGTTCGCCGGCCCGAGGGTAGGCAAGCCACTGGAACAGCGCGGTGCCCTGGGTCAGCAACCGGTGCGTTTTCAGAAGCGCGGCCAGGCGTGCGCCGGCCTGCTCCAGCGCTGCGCGGCGTTCACTTTGCCGCGCATGGTCGGCCAGGGCGTGCCGGGCCACCCAGCGCGTCGGCCCGCTCACCGCCCAGGGCCCGAGCAGCTCGGCCAGGCCCCGCAGCAGCGATGGCTCGGCGAAGGCGAAGCCCAGGCGCGCGCCGGCCAGGCCGAAGAACTTGCCCAGCGAACGCAGCACCACCAGGCCCGGCTGGCCGCCGGCCAGGGGCAGCAGGCTGTGCCCGGGGGTGCAGTCCATGAAGGCCTCGTCCACCACCAGCCAGCCGCCGCGGGCCCGCAGGCACTGATGCCAGGCCAGCAGGCGTTGGCTGTCGAAGCGCCGGCCGGTGGGGTTGTTGGGGTTGACCAGCAGCAGCACGTCGAGCTGGTCGACCAGGCCGTCCACCTCATCGTCGGCCAGTTCCAGCAGCTCATGGCCATGCTGTTTCCAGGCCGCCGCGTGTTCGGCGTAGCAAGGCGCGAGCACGCCGACCCGGCCCGGTGCGCGCAGGCGCGGCAGGGCCTGGATCGCCGCCTGGCTGCCGGGCAGCGGCAGCAATGAGTCACAGCCGTAGTAATCGCGCGCGGCCTGCTCCAGGCCGTCATCCTCTTCCGGCAGGCGCTGCCAGGCGCTGGCGGGGATGTCCGCCAGCGGCCAGGGCCAGGGCGCGATGCCGGTGGACAGGTCGAGCCAGTCCTCCAGCGCGATGCCGTAGCGCTGCGCGGCTGCGCGCAGCTTTCCGCCGTGCTCAAGCATGCAGCAGCGCCCCCAGGCCGAGGATCGCCAGCAGCCACAGCAGCACGCCCTGGCGCACCAGGGCCAGGGCCCGCCAGATGTCGCGGGCGCCTGGCGCCGGGCCTTCGCCCAGTTGCGGGCGCTCATGCAGTTCGCCGTGGTAGACGGCGTTGCCGCCCAGGGCCACGCCGAGCGCACCGGCGCCGGCGGCCATCACCGGGCCGGCGTTGGGGCTGTCCCATTGCGGCGCCTGGCGGCGCCAGCTGCGCAGGGCCAGGCGGGTGTTGCCGAGCAGCGCGTAGGTCAGCGCGACCAGGCGCGCGGGGATGTAGTTGAGGGCGTCGTCGATCTTCGCCGCGGCCCAGCCGAAGCGTTCGAAGCGCGGGTTGCGGTAGCCCCACATGGCGTCCAGGGTGTTGCTCAGGCGGTACAGCACCACGCCCGGCGCGCCGGCCACGGCGAACCAGAAGAGCGCGGCGAACACCGCGTCGCTGCCGTTCTCCAGCACCGATTCGGTGGCGGCCTTGGCCACCGCGCTGTCGTCCAGTCCGGCGGTCTCGCGGCTGACCATGTAGCCCACGCGCTTGCGCGCCTCGGGCAGGTCGCCGTCGCGCAGGGCCAGAGCCACGGGCTCGGCGTGCTCGCCCAGGCTGCGCAGGCCGATGGCGGCGTAGAGGGCAATGGCGGAGACCAGCCAACCGAGGTGCGGGACCAGGGTCAGCAGCCAGGTGAGGAAGGTCAGTGGCAGCACGGCCAGGGCCCAGGCGGTGACGCCGTGGCTGCGCCAGCCGAGACCGGGGGTGTGGTTATCGGAGGTTGGGGAGGTTGGAAGAAGAGCGCCCTCTCCCCGGCCCTCTCCGGAAGGCGGCCCCCCCTGAAGGGCGAGGGAGTCGACGCTGCCAACCGGCAGGTCTGGAGTACGTGAACGATTGAAGCGGCGCTCCAGGCGGTCGGCCAGGCGGCCGAAGGCTACCAGCGGGTGCCAGCGCTTCGGCTCGCCGAGCAGGCCGTCCAGGGCCACGCCGGCGACGCTCAGCAGGGCCAGGCTCATGGGCGTTCTCCCCAGTGATTTTCGTAAAGCAGTTCGTTCAGCGGGCGCGGCTGGCGCCAGCCTTCCAGGGCCAACATGGGCGCCGGGTAGAACTCCGCCACCGGGCCCAGGCACAGCACCGCCACCGCCTCGCTGCCCGCCGGCAGGCCGAGCAGTTCGCCCAGGGCGGCGGGTTCGAACAGCGACACCCAGCCCATCCCCAGGCCTTCGGCGCGGGCCGCCAGCCAGAGGTTCTGGATGGCGCAGGCCAGCGAGGCCAGGTCCATCTGCGGCAGGGTGCGGCGGCCGAAGACGTGGGCTTCGCGGCCGTCCGCCAGGGCCGCCACCAGCAGCTCGGCGCAGTCGCGGATGCCCTCGACCTTCAAACGCATGAATTCTTCGGAGCGTTCGCCCAGGGCCTCGGCGGTCTTCACCCGCTCCGCCTCCACCAGGCCGTGGATGGCCTCGCGCAGTGCCGGGCGGGTGATGCGGATGAAGCGCCAGGGCTGCATCAGGCCGACGCTGGGGGCCTGGTGCGCCGCTTCCAGCAGCCGCGCCAGCAGCGCCGGCGCCACCTCGCCGCCGCTGAAGTGGCGCATGTCGCGGCGCTCGGCGATGGCGCGGTAGATGGCCGCGCGTTCCTCGGGGCTGTAGGCGTGCTCGTTCATGGGCGGAAGATCGCGGCGGCGGCCGCCGGGTTCGACGGCAGGTAGAAGTGGATATAGGACGCGGTCAGGCGACCCAGGCGGAACACCGCCTCGGCCACCGGCTTGGCGTTCGGGCAGGTGCCGCGCAGGGCCGGCTCCAGTTGGCTGTCCAGCAGCGAATGGTGGAAGGTGTGGCCGCGCAGCGGGCCTTCCGGCAGTTCCACTTCCTGCAGGGCCAGGGCGGCGAGGCGCTTCTGCAGGGTGGCGCGGCCGGGCAGCAGGCCGAGCAGCCGACCGCTGCGCCCCTCGGCGTCGGTCAGGCCATCGAGCAGGTAGAGCATGCCGCCGCACTCGGCCAGCAGCGGCTTGCCGGCGGCATGGTGGGCGCGGATGGCCTCGGCCATGGCGCGGTTGTTCTCCAGCTGCGCCAGGTGCAGTTCCGGATAGCCGCCGGGTAGATAGAGGCTATCCACCTCCGGCAAGTATTCGCCGGTGAGCGGCGAGAAGAACTTCAGCTCGGCGCCCAGTTCGCGCAGCAGGTCGAGGTTGGCCTGGTAGAGGAAGGCGAAGGCGGCGTCCCGCGCCACGCCGATGCGCACGCCGGCCAGGGACGCTTGCAGTTCGTGCTCGGTGGGCGCCGCGAAGCTCACCGGCGGCGGCAGGTCCACTGCGCTGCTGGCGGCCAGGGCGTCGGCGGCGGCGTCCAGGCGCGCGTCCAGGTCGGCCAGTTCCTCGGCCTGCACCAGGCCCAGGTGGCGGCTGGGCAGTTCCAGGTCGGCGCTGCGCGGCAACGCGCCGTACCAGCGGATCCACTCCGGCAGGCTGTCGCGCAGCAGGTCGCTGTGGCGCTGGCTGCCGACGCGGTTACCGAGCACGCCGGAGAACGGCAGGCCCGGCTGGTAGGTGGCCAGGCCCACGGCCAGGGCGCCGAAGGTCTGCGCCATGGCCTGGCCGTTGATCACGCCGAGCACCGGCACATCGAAGGTGCGCGCCAGGTCGGCCGCCGAGGGCGTGCCGTCGAACAGGCCCATCACCCCTTCGATGAGGATCAGCTCGGCCTCCCCCGCCGCCTCCCAGAGCAGCCGGCGGCTCTGCGCCTCGCCGACCATCCACAGGTCGAGCTGGTGTACGGGCGCGCCGCTGGCGCGGGCGAGGATCATCGGGTCGAGGAAGTCCGGGCCCACCTTGAACACCCGCACCCGGCGCCCCTGGCGCGCGTGCAGGCGGGCCAGGGCGGCGGTGACGGTAGTCTTGCCCTGCCCCGAGGCGGGAGCGGCGATCAGCAGCGCCGGGCACTGGCGCGCCCGGGTCATCAGAACTCCACCCCTTTCTGCGCCTTGATGCCGGCCTTGAAGGCGTGCTTGACCAGGCCCATCTCGGTGACGGTGTCGGCGGCGTCGATCATGCCCTGCTGGGCGGCGCGGCCGGTGACCACCACGTGCTGGTGCGCCGGGCGCGCGGCAATGTCGGCCAGCACGGCGTCCAGTTCCAGGTAGCCGTGCTTGAGGGCGATGTTCAGCTCGTCCAGCAGCACCAGGCCGACGGCCGGGTCGGCCAGCAGCTCGCGGGCCACGTCCCAGGCCTGCCGGGCTTTCTCGATGTCGCGCTGGCGGTCCTGGGTCTCCCAGGTGAAGCCCTCGCCCATCACGTGGTAGCGCACCTGCTCGGGGAAGCGGCGGAAGAAGGCTTCCTCGCCGGTGCTCGCGGCGCCCTTGATGAACTGCACCACGCCGGCCTGCATGCCGTGGCCGAGGGCGCGGGCGAGCATGCCGAAGGCCGAGCTGCTCTTGCCCTTGCCGTTGCCGGTGAGCACCAGCAGCACGCCGCGCTCGTCCCGGGCCTGGGCGATCTTCTCGTCGATCACGTCCTTCTTGCGCTGCATGCGCGCGCGGTGGCGCTCGTCCTTTTCCGGGGATTCGCTCATCGTTGGGTCTCCTGGCCGAAGGCGGCCGTGCTCGCGATGCCAAGGCACCGGGGCTGAAGGGGCGTGCGGGAGGGACGACGGAAAGCAGCCGCGCGGCGCGGGGCCGTGGCTGGAAGGAGAATGCTCATCTGCCTGATCGCTCCACCGCTCTCACCCGCGCGGCTAGTAAACCGGGATGACGCGGGGCGATCGGAGCGCGGCCTGGGCAGCGCCCGACGGCGTCCTGCGCGTCGTCGTCGCTACGGGCCGGTCTCCGGGCTCGCGAGTGAAGGTCACCGGACCTCTGCGGCTGCGCCTTCCCATGCCGTTGGCACAGTGGCTGTTGCGTCCGCGTGACTCGCCTACCGTTGCGGGGGCAGCGCCGGAATGACCGAATGGGCTCGGTTGCACCGGCTTCCCTGTTTCACCTTCGGCCATGGCCGAGGGCACCTGTAGCAGGCGCGCAGCTTAGAGGCAGGCGGGGTGGCCGGTCAATCGGAGGCGGCGATGGGTCGCGCCTGCTGCGCGGGTGCGGCGGCCGGGTCCTGGCGGCACCAGCGCAGCCAGATGAACTGCAGCTGGACCAGGGTGGCGCGGGCCAGCTCGCGGTCCTCGGCCGGCAGCCGGTGGTCGTTTTCCAGGGCCTTGAACAGCGCCATGCTGGCCGCCTCCAGGGCCTGCTCGCGGCCGGCGCGCGGGCCGCCGGCGAGCAACAGGTCGTGCAAACACAGCAGGTAGGCGTCGCGGGCCCGGCGCACGGGGCCGCGGGCAGCGGCCAGGCGCGCGCGCAGGAACAGCAGCTCGTCGCCCAGGTCCAGCGCCAGCAGGCCGCCGCGCCAGCGCGCGCGGCGCTCGGCCGGCAGGTTCTTGTAGAACTGCGCCAGGCGCAGCAGGCGGTCGGCGCTGCGGCCGTCGAACCAGACCTCCAGCGGCGGCAACGGACCGCGGGTGAGCCGCGCGAGGTCGGCGAGGATGGCCGCCAGCACGCGGCGGTAATGGCGCTGCCCGGGCGCCAGGCGCACCAGGTTGAACACCAGCACGGCGAAGGCCACGCCGATCACGGTGGCCAGCGCCGAATTGAGGAAGTGGCCGAGGTCGTAGCTCATCGCGTTGCTCGGCCCGATGTTCTTCACATAGAAGATGCAGAAGGACGAGGCGATGGCGGCGATCGGCGGCCGCGTCATGCACAGCGCGGCGATGAACAGCGGCACGCCCAGCACCAGCGCCAACGCCGGGAAACCATCGCACAACGGCAGTATCACCAGGCCTGCGACGCCGGCAAAAGGTACCGACAGGACGATGCCGCGCAGGAAGTTCAGCCCGGCGCCAGCCGGGTTGTCGCGGCTGGCGAACAGGCTCAGCACCACGCCGGTGATGGACACCGCGCCCAGGCCGCTGGGCCAGGCCGTGGCCAGCCAGAAGGCCGACACGCAGAGGAACGCCAGGGCGCTGCGCAGGCCGTAGAGCAGGCCGCGTTCGATGTCGCGGTGCCAGACGATCACCCCCGGCGCGTTGCGCGGCGCCTCGCCGTAGACCAGCGCCTGCATGCTGCGCTGGGCCTCGCCGGCCATCTCCAGGGTGCGCGCCAGGCATTCCAGGCACAGGCGTTGCTGGGCGTTGTCGCGTTCCCGCGCGGCGGCGCCGAGGCGTTCGCGGCAATCCTCGAAGGCGCGGTACCCGGCCTTCTCCAGCAGTTCCATGACCTCGCGCCGCCAGGACTCCAGCGCGGCCGCCGCGGCCTGGTCCAGCAGCCGCCACTCCCGCGCCACCTTGCGTGCCGCGCGCAGCAGGCCCAGCAGGTCGGCGTTCAGCACCCGCAGCGCCTGGGCCCGGCGCCGGCCGCTCTCGCCCTCGAACCAGGCGTGTTCGCGCTGCGCGTCCACCGCCACGATGCGGCCCATGGCGCGGATCAGCGGGCCGCGCTCGTCGGCGCCGGTCAGTTCGGCAGCGGCCGCCTGCAGGCCGGTTTCCCAGGCGCCCCTGCCCTGCTCCGCCAGTTGCTGCTGCACGCGCCGCGGCCAGAGCACGATGCTCACCAGCGATGCGCAGAGGATGCCCAGGCCGATCTCCGAGCAGCGCGCCACGGCCTGGTCGAACACCGTCATGGGCGCGGCGCTGGAGGGCAGCGCGATGATCGCCGTGGTATAGCCGGCGAGCACGAAACCGTAGGAAGAGAAGTTCTGCAGCAGCGAGGCGCCGGCGGTGCAGAACGCCAGCCAGGCGGCCATGGCCAGCAGGAATGGCAGCGGCGCCTGGCCGAACTGGGCGATCAGCGCCACCGAGACCACGGCCCCGATGCAGGTGCCGAGCAGGCGGAACACGCTCTTGGCCAACACCATGCCGCTCAGCGGTTGGCTGACCACGAATACCGTGACCAGCGCCCATTGCGGTTGCTGCAACTCAAAGCGGAACGCCAGGTAGAGCGCGAGAATGCCGGCCAGCAGCGACTTGCTGGCGAACTGCAGGTCCGTGCGACGCGGGCGCAGCACGGCGCGAAAGAACTCGGTGAACAGCGAGAGGAAGGCAGGCATGCAGACATACCGGCAAAATCGTTGACCGAACTATTAAATAGCCTGCTAACAATGTCAAGAAACATCCTGTAACCGCCCTGAGTGGAAGGCGACGGATGGTCTCGTCACACAACTCCGCTAGACTCCGTGGGATGACCGAAACCGCTCAAGCCGGCCAGCTGCGCCTGGACACCTCCGCCTCCCCGCCCCTGCTGCAAGTCAGCGGCGACTGGACGCTCGCCCATTTCGCCGACCTGCAGCGCCAGGTCGGCGCCCTCGACGGCCAGCGGACCCACGCCGGGGGCTTCGACTTCAGCCGGCTCGGCGCCCTCGACACCGCCGGCGCCAGCCTGCTCGCCGACCTGATCGGCGCCAGCGGCCTGCAGCGCCTGGACGAGATCGCCGCCGACGTGCCCAGGGAGCGCCGCGACCTGCTGCGCGCGGTGGGCAGCTCCATCACCCAGTGCCGCCTGCACGAGAAGAAGCCGCCGCCAGGCAACGCCCTGGTCGACCTGCTGGAACGCATCGGCCGCGCCATGGAGGTCTTCTGGAAGGACCTGGTGGGCGTGCTCGGCTTCATCGGCCTGACCCTCGAAAGCCTGGCGCGCTGCGCCCTGAACCCACGGCGCTGGCGGCCCACCTCGCTGGCCGCGCACATGGAGCAGACCGGCCTGGACGCCGTGCCCATCGTGGCCCTGCTGACCTTCATGGTCGGCGCCGTGGTGGCCTTCCTCGGCGCCACCGTGCTGAACAAGTTCGGCGCGGCCATCTACACCGTCGACCTGGTGGGCTTCTCGTTCCTGCGCGAGTTCGGCGTGCTGCTCACCGCCATCCTCCTCGCCGGGCGCACCGCCAGCGCCTTCACCGCGCAGATCGGCTCGATGAAGTCGAACCAGGAGATCGACGCCATCCGCGCCCTGGGCCTGGACCCGATGGAATTGCTGGTGCTGCCGCGGGTGCTGGCGTTGCTGCTGGTGCTGCCGCTGCTGACCTTCCTGGCGATGCTCTCGGGCATCGTCGGCGGCGGCGTGGTCTGCGCGCTGTCGCTGGACATCTCGCCGCGCATGTTCATGGTCATGCTGCAGAACGACATCGCCGTGCAGCACTTCCTGGTGGGCCTGGTGAAGGCGCCGGTGTTCGCCTTCGTGATCGCCGTGATCGGCTGCCTGGAAGGCTTCCGCGTCAGCGGCAGCGCGCAGTCGGTGGGCGAGCACACCACCTCGGCGGTGGTCCAGTCGATCTTCGCGGTGATCCTCATCGACGCCATCGCCGCGCTGTTCTTCATGGAGATGGGCTGGTGAGCGAAGAAGCCATCATCCAGGTCCGCGACCTGTGCAACCGCTTCGGCGACCACGCGGTGCACGAGCACCTGGACCTGGACGTGCGCCGCGGCGAAATCCTCGGCGTGGTCGGCGGCTCCGGCACCGGCAAGTCGGTGCTGCTGCGCGCCATCATCGGCCTGCGCCGGCCCCAGGAGGGGCAGATCCACGTGTTCGGGCAGAACCTGCTGGAACTGCCGCCGGAGCAGCGCTCGAAGATCGAACGGCGCTTCGGCGTGCTGTTCCAGAACGGCGCGCTGTTTTCCTCGCTGACCGTCAGCGAGAACGTCTGCCTGCCGCTGATCGAGCACGCCGGGCTCACCCGCGACGACGCCGAGTACCTGGCCAAGGTGAAGATCTCCCTGGCCGGGCTGCCGCCGGAGGCCGGCGACAAGTATCCCGCGGAGCTGTCCGGCGGCATGGTCAAGCGCGCAGCCCTGGCCCGCGCCCTGGCCCTGGACCCGGACATCCTGTTCCTCGACGAGCCCACCGCCGGCCTCGACCCGATCGGCGCGGCGGCCTTCGACCAGTTGATCCTGACCCTGCGCGAGGCCTTCGGCCTCACCGTGTTCCTGGTCACCCACGACCTGGACACCCTCTACACCATCTGCGACCGCGTCGCCGTGCTGTCGCAGAAGCGCGTGCTGGTGGTCGGCAGCCTCGACGAGGTGGCGGCCAACCCCGACGCCTGGGTCCAGGACTATTTCCACGGCCCGCGCGGCCGTGCCGCGCAGCAGGCGGCGGACCGCCTGCGGGAGGAGAACTGAATGGAAACCCGCGCCCACCACGTGGTCATCGGCCTGTTCACCGTGCTGGTGGCGGCCGGCGGCCTGCTCTTCGGCCTGTGGCTGGCCAAGAACAGCAGCGACCAGCAGTACAACTACTACGACGTGATCTTCACCGAGGCGGTGACCGGCCTGTCCCAGGGCGGCACCGTGCAGTACAGCGGGATCAAGGTCGGCGACGTGGTCAGCCTGCGGCTCGATCCGCGCGACCCGCGCAAGGTGCTGGCGCGCATCCGCGTCTTCGACCAGACGCCGATCCGCCAGGACACCCGCGCCAAGCTGGCCATCACCGGGGTCACCGGCACCGCCATCATCCAGCTCAGCAACGGCTCGCCGGAAAGCCCGCCGCTGGTGGGCAAGGACGGCCAGGTGCCGGTGATCAAGACCATCCCCTCGCCGCTGAGCAAGCTGCTGGCCAACGGCGAGGACATCGCCACCAACGTCAGCAACCTGATCAACAACGTCAACCGCATGTTCTCCCAGGAGAACGTCGACCGCATCAGCCGCACCCTCGACCACATCGACCAGGCCACCGCGGTGATCGCCGAGCAGCGCGGCGACATCCGCCGCACCGTGCAGGAACTGGCCGCGGCCAGCGAACAAGCCAAGCTGACCCTGGCCAACGCCAGCCAGCTGCTGGGCAACGCCAACCAGTTGCTCGGCAGCCAGGGCAAGGATTCGCTGGTCAGCGCCCAGCAGACCCTCGCCGCGCTGCAACGCAGCAGCGAGAAGGTCGAGCGCCTGCTCGACAGCAACTACGACTCGGTCAACGGCGGGCTGAACGGCCTGGGCGAGATAGGCCCGGCGGTACGCGAACTGCGCGCCACCCTGGAGAACCTGCAGCGGGTCACCCGGCGCCTGGAAGAGAACCCGACCAACTACCTGTTCGGCGGCAACCGCACCAAGGAGTTCCAACCATGAAGGCCCCCCTGCGCCTGCTCGGCTACAGCGCCCTCGCCGCCCTGCTCGGGGCCTGCTCGATCCTGCCCAGGGCGGAGACCCCGGACATCTACCTGCTGCCGGCGCAGCAGCAACCGCCGCGTGCCTCCCCGGCGGTGGACTGGTCGCTGCGGGTGCTGGCGCCCAGGACCAGCCAGGTGCTGGACAGCAACCGCATCGCCGTGCAGCCCAGGGGCGACCTGCTCAGCGTCTACAAGGGCGCGCGCTGGGCCGACGGCGCCCCGCCGCTGCTGCGCGACCGCCTGCTCGACGCCTTCCGCGCCGACGGCCGCATCCAGGCCCTGAGCAGCGACGAAGTCAGCCTGCAGGCCGACCTGGAACTGGGCGGCGACCTGCGCGCCTTCCAGGCCGAATACCGCGACAAGGGCGTGGAAGCGGTGGTCATCCTCGAAGCCCGCCTGGTGCGCAGCGCCACCCAGCGCATCGTCGCGACGCGACGCTTCGAGGTCCGCCAGCCGGCCGCCGGGGAAAAGGTGCCGGAAGTGGTCAGCGCCTTCGGCCAGGCCACCGACCGCCTGGCGGCAGAGGTGGTGGGCTGGACGTTGCAGCAGGGGCAGGCGCAGAAGTTCGAGCGGTGAAAGACCGCACTCCATGGCACGTAGGGCGCATAACGCCTACGGCGTTATCCGCCGTTCGGCCTCGGTCCCCGGCGGCTCCGAGGCCAACCGTGGCGTTGGCTATGGCCTCGGCGTATCGGCGTATAACCGCGAACGGTTATACGCCCTACGGAGCGCCTTTCGTAGGATGGGTTGAGCGAAGCGATACCCATCGCCACGGCTAGTCGGAAACCCGCCTGCGCCAACCCGGATCGGTCAAGCGATAACACTGCAGGGGACTGCGCGGAGAATCCGGTTGGGTCATTTCCAGCAATCCGGACACCATCGCCGGCCCCAGGTAGTTCTTCCGGAAGGTTGGCCGGTGCGACAACCCCAACCTGCGCATGATTTCCGAGGACTTGAGGGTTTCTCCCTTGTTGAAAGCCTGCAACAGCTGTTGCACGCTCTCGTTCACTTGATCGGTAACTTGATCGCTTACTTGTTCGGTCTGCGCGACTTCGTCCATGGCTGCCAGTAATGCCCGCAACATGTAGTCAACGAAAGGCGTCGCCTGTGCAACATGATCGGCCTCGGCCAAGGCCGCGTAGTAGGCCTCCTGCTGGGCATGGATGACCGTCTCCACCGGCAAGTAAGCCAACAGCGGATTCCAGCGACTGAGTATCAAGGTCTGCCAGAGTCGTCCCATGCGCCCGTTGCCATCGGCGAACGGGTGAATGAATTCGAACTCGTAATGAAAAACACAACTCGCCAGTAGCGGGTGCCAGTCCGTATGGCCCAGCCACTCCAGCAACTGCCCCACCAGCGTCGGGACACGGTTGGCCGGCGGCGCCATGTGTAGCAGTTGGTCACCCCGGTAGATGCCGACACCACCCTGTCGAAAATGCCCCGCGTCGTCGATGAGCCCTTCCATCAGGCTGGCGTGGGCTGCCAATAGATCGGGTTGAGAGGTCGGGTGCCAGGAAGGCAGGTATTCATAGGCGCGAAAGGCATTGCGCACTTCCTGGATTTCACGGGGCAATCCCAGCACCCGCTTCCCCTCCAGCACGGCAGTGACCTGCTCGACGCTGAGGGTGTTGTTTTCGATGGCCAGAGAGGCCTGGATGGTACGGATACGGTTGCCGCGCCGTAGTTGAGGCGTCAATGCCGAGTCGCCACCCACCGAAAGCCGACCGACCCGCTCGCAGATTTCACCGACCAATCGCAGCAGTGAAGCGGAAAGGGCAAGCGGTGGTTCATAGGCCTTCATGGCGATATCGGGTCCGAGTCTGCGCAGGCATCCGAAGCGATAGTGCGTACATTGGCGGCACTGCCACCCGTGGCAAACACCGAGCGCACGTTATTGGTTCTCCACCCGCCGCAACAGATAGGTATCCATGATCCAGCCATTGGCCTCGCGGGCCTTCAGGCGGGTGTCGCGGATGCGTTCGGCGACTTCGTCCAGGCGGCCGGCGATCAGCAGTTCGTCCGGGGTACCGACGTAGGCGCCCCAGAAGATTTCCAGGTCCTGGCCGCGCAGGCCGGTGTAGCTGTCCTGGGCGTCGAGCATCACCACCACGTCCTGCACGCCGGCGGGCAGGCCTTCGCGGGCCAGGCGGCGGCCGGTGGTGATCTGCACCGCGCCGCCTATGTGGTTGAGCGGGATGCGGTGGCGCGCGGCCAGGGCCTGCACGCTGGTGATGCCGGGGATGACTTCGTAGTCGAAGCGCAGCCGGCCGCTGGCGAGGATGGCGTCGAGGATGCGGATGCTGCTGTCGTACAGCGCCGGGTCGCCCCAGACCAGGAAGGCGCCGCACCCGTCTTCGGCCACGTGCTCGTCGATCAGCCGCTCGAACAGCGCCTGCTTGGCCGCGTTGAGGTCCACCACGCTGCCGGCGTAGTCGGCCACGCCGCGCTCGCGCTCCGGCAGTTCGGCCTCCACCACGCGGTAATCGCCGCGCTCGACGTAGCGCTCGCAGATGTCGCGGCGCAGGTCGAGCAGCTTGGTCTTGCTGACGCCCTTGTCGAGCAGGAAGAACACGTCGGCGCGGTTCAATGCCTTGACCGCCTGAAGGGTCAGTTGCTCGGGGTCGCCGGCGCCCACGCCGATCAGCAGCAGTCGTTTCATGGTCATTTGCAGTGGTAGGGGCTTTCGCCTTCCAGTTCCTGGTCGGCGTCGATGTCACGGATGATCACCGTGGCCTTGGGGTAGCTGGAGCAGAGCGCGTTGCGCACCGTGTAGATGCCGCTGCCCTGGGCCAGGAAGGACTTCTTGTTGAGCTTCTGCCCGTTGGCGTCGACGGCGTCTATCTCGTAGTGGCCGCCGAAGGTCTTGCAGCCGCCCAGCACCAGCAGGCTGGCACCGAGCAACAGGGGAATCGCTTTCATTGCCTCTCCTTGTCTGCGACCGGCAAAGGTGCGAGCCGGTCATTCTGAGGATGTCGGGCCTGTTTCGACAAGCCCGGCGGCCATTTGCTCCCCGCCGGGGCGCTCAGCGCTTGCCCATGGAGCGGCGCGAACCGCGGGGCGCCGGCGGGCGGCGTACATCCTTGTCGTGGGCCTTGCGCGGCTGGTAGCCGGCGGCGGCGTCCTTCTGCGCGGCGAGGGCGGCGCGGGTCAGTTCGGCCAGGGACAGCGGGGCCTGGGCCGGGGTGTCCGCGCTGTCGTCGCGCGGCGGCTGTTGCGAGGAAGTCATGATAGAGACCGGGTGAAAGATGCGGAAACGGCGCCCATCATACCCGATAGGCACCGTGCCCGCTGCTCCTCAGGCGCCGACCGGCTGCCCGGAAGCCCCCTCCGGGCGCGCCTGACCGAGGCTTTCGTCGAAGCGCAGCAGGCGCCCGGCGTTGCCCAGCACCAGCAGGGTGCTGAGGTTGTGCAGCACGGCGGCGATCATCGCCCCGGCGGCGCCGAGCAGGCCGAAGGCGGCCGCCGCGACTATCGCCAGGGTCCAGCCCAGGCCGATCGCCACGTTCACCTGCAGGGTGCGCCGGCACTGGCGGCTCAGCCGCACGCAGGTGCCCAGGCGGCGCAGGTCGCTGCCGATCAGCACCACGTCGGCCGAGGCCAGGGCGATGTCGGCGCCGCCGGCGCCCATGGCCACACCCACCACGCCGGCCTTGAGCGCCAGCGAGTCGTTGATGCCGTCGCCCACCACCAGCGGGCGGAAGCCCTTGTCGATCTCCTCGCCGACGCGGTGCAGCTTGTCTTCGGGCAGCGCCTGGGCGCTGACTTCGGCGATGCCCACTTCGCGCGCCACGCCTTCGGCGACGCTCTGGCGGTCACCGGTGAGCAGCAGTTGGCGGCCCAGGCCCAGTTCGCGCAGCTCGGTCATGGCCTGGGGCGCTTCCGGGCGCAGGCTGTCGGCCAGCAGCAGCCAGGCGCGGAAGCGCCCGCCTAGGGCCAGGCCGGCGATGGGGCCGTCGTGCTCGGGCACCGGCACGGTGGCGATGCCCAGCTGGGCGAACAGTTCGGGCCGGCCAAGAGCTGCCTCGCCCTGCGGGGTGTGGGCGATGACGCCCAGGCCCTGGCGTTCGCGGATGTCCTCCAGCGGGTGGTAGGCATCGTGGGGTACCAGCGCGGCCAAGGCGCGGCTGACCGGGTGGCTGCTGGCCGCGCCCAGGCTGGCGGCCAGTTGGCGCAGCGCCGCCGGGTCTTCCCCGGGCTCGCCGCGCAGGGCCTGCAGGCGCAGGCTGCCGTGGGTCAGGGTGCCGGTCTTGTCGACCACCAGCGAGGTCAGGTCGGCCAGCTCTTCGAGGAAGGCCGAACTGCGGATCAGGATGCCGTGGCGCGCCGCCACGGCGATGCCGGCGATGGCCGTGGCCGGCGCCGACAGCACCAGGGCGCAGGGGCAGGCGGCGACCAGCACGGCGAGCATGGCCTGGGGGTCGTTGGTGACGAACCAGGTGACCGCGGCGATCAGCAGCACCAGCACCATGTAGCGCCCGGCGTAGCGTTCCAGCAGGCGGGTGATCGGCGGCTTGGCGCGCTCGGCGCGCTGCATCAGGGCGATCACCTTGCCCAGGGTGGATTCCTCGCCGGTGCGTGTCACCTCGATGCGCAGCAGGCCGTCGAGGTTGATGGCGCCGCCGTAGACTTCCATCCCGGCCTGCGCCTCCAGCGGCACCGATTCGCCGGTGATGGGCGCGGTGTCCAGGCTGGCCTGGCCGTCCAGCACCCGGCCGTCGGCCGGCACGCGGTCGCCGGCGCGCACTTCCACCTGGTCGCCGGCGCGCAGTTGGGCGTTGTCCACTTCCTCCACGGCGCCGTCGGCGCGGATGCGCCGGGCCTGGCTGCGGGTCAGGCGGCCGAGGGCCTCGATGGCTTCCTGGGAACCGATCACGCTGCGCTCCTCCAGCACGTGGCCGAAGATCATGATGATCGGCAGCAGCGCCGCGGTCAGCAGGTCGCCGGTGGCCCAGGCGCCGAGCATCGCCAGGGCGATCAACTGGTCGGTGATGCCGTGCAGGCTGGGGTGGCGCAGGCTGGCGGCGGCCGAGCGCAGCACCGGCACCGCCACCAGCAGCGAGGCGACGCCCAGCAGCATCTGCGCCACGCCTTCCTGCTGCGGCGCCAGCCAGCGCCAGAGCAGGCCGAGCAGCAACAGGCCGAGGGCAAGCATGGCCAGGCTCAGCTGGCGGGCGGCGGCGCGCTGCTCGTCGCGGCTGAGCATGGCCCCGGTGAGGTGGCCGTGGCTGTGGCCATGGTGATGGCCGTGGTGGTGGTGTGCGCTCATCTATCGCTCAGGTCATTGGCTCGACGCGGTCTCGTCGTCCTTGAGGAGGGTGGCCCGGGGCGGGAAGCGGGTGTCCGGGCGCTGTACGTATTCCTCGGCCTCGGCCTCGGTCAGCACCCAGATCTGGTTGACCTGGCCGCTGAGGCCGCTCTTCAGGGCGACGAACTTGTCCTTCAGCTGCGGCATCAGGCCGTTGACGATGAACAGGTTGTTCTCGTTGCGGATGCGCACCGAGACCGCCACCGGGTAGCTCACGGTCTTCTGGTACAGGCCCAGGCTGACCACCTGCTTGAGCAGGTTGGGCTTGGGCCGCTTGAGGGTGATGACCGGGAAGCTGGCGCTGTCCACCACGCCCACCAGCATGCCCGAGGGCAGTTCGCGGCCGGCCTCGGCGCTGCCGGCGCCGAGCAGCAGGCCCAGGGCCAGCAGCAGCGCGCCCAGGGGGCGCCAGCGGTTGCCCCGCGACGAAGTGGAAGAGTGCCGGTAAGCGACAGCGTTCATGGAGTGTCCCGCCCTAGGTGTTTTCTCGGAATGTGGGTGTCGGGCCTGCGGCCCTCGGCGAGCCTAGCGCGTCCATGTGACATCTGTCCGCCCATTGCTTCACGGCTGCGGCCCCTGGAGGATCAGGCGGCCGGCGTCGCGGGGGTCGACGGTGGTGACCGCGCCGGCCTTGCCGAGGATGCCCGGCACCCGCTCGCGGTACAGACGCAGCAGCAGGCCGGGGTCCTGGCTGGCGGCCAGGCTGGTGATGGTCGCGGTGTCGGCATGGGCCTTGGCCAGGCGCTCGCCGGCCTGGGCGCGGGCCACCTGCAGGGTGCGGTCGGCGGCCTGGGTGGCCGCCTGGGTCTGCCGCGCGGCGTCGTTCTGCGCGCTGGCGACGTTCTGCTCGGCCAACTGGCTGGCGGTGAGCACGGCGTTGAAGGCGCTCACCGCCTCGCGCGGCAGCGAGGACTGCACGTCCACCCGCTCGATCTCGATGCCCAGCCCGCTGCCGGCGGCGGCCAGTGCCGCCAGGCTCTGGTTGATGCCCTGCTGCAGATCGCCGCGCAGGCGCTCGCGGCGCTCGGCCACGGCGCTGTCGCTGCCGACCAGTTCGGGGCGGGCGACCAGGATGGTGTCCAGGTCACGGGCCGCGCACACGCTCACGGCGTTGCGCGCCACCAGGCGGTCGAGCGCCGGCAGCACGTGCTCGCCCTGGAGCACGTAGGCGTAGGGGTCGACCACCTTGTAGAACACCCGCACGTCCAGTTGCACGACGCCGGCGTCGCCGGTCAGCAGGTAGCCGGAGCCGGCCGTGGCGTCGTTGACCAGGCTGACGTCGAGGTCGGCCTTCTGCGCCTGGGCCGAGCGCAGCAGGGTTTCCACCCGGCGCTCGATGACGCGCTCGGCCGCCGGCAGCAGCACCACCTGCTCGAAGGGCCGCGGCCAGGCCAGCAGCAGGCCGGGGTTGGCGATGCGCTGCAGGGCGCCCATGCGCAGCACCACAGCGCGGCTGTCCGGGCCGATCTCGCGGACGTTGGACAGCGCCCAGCCGAGCGCCGCCAGCAGCGTCACACCATAGAGCGCGACGAACGCCAGGCGCCCGGCCTGCAGCCAGGGGCTGCCGCCCTCGGCGCGCTCACTCATGCTGCGCACCCGGCTTGGGCGCCGGCAGTTGCGGCGGGCCGTCCACCAGCACGCGGAAGGGCGCGGCGTCGGTGCGCAGGACCAGGCGGGTGCCGGAGTTGACGATGGTGCCCAGGGTATCCAGCGAGCGCAGCAGGTTGTACAGCTCGGGCGAACCGGCGTAGGCCTTGGCGTAGATGTCCGCCGCCTCGACGCGGGACTGCGCCTCGATGTCGGCGGCCTTGACCGTGGCGTCGGCCTGCAGGATGCGCGCGTCGCGCTCGGCGGCGGAGCGGATCTCGGCGGCCTTGCGCTTGCCCTCGGCGGTGCGCTCGGTGGCGATGGTCTCGCGCTCGGCGCGCATGCGGTCGACGGTGGCGCCGAGGGTCACCGAGGGCAGCGTCAGGCGTTCGATGCCCACCTGCAGCACGCGCACGCCGTAGGTGTCGCGCAGGGTCTTGTCGATCTGCCCGCGCAGGCGCTGTTCGAAATCGGCGATGCGCACCTTGCTGCCGTCGGTGTTCACCAGGTCGGCCAGGTCGAAGCCGCTGGCGGTGGTTTCCAGGGCCGAGCCGACGAAGGTGCGGATCTGCCGCGCCGCCTCGTCGGGCTGGTTCTGCACCGCGCGCATGAAGCGCTGCACGTCGTCCGCGTCGGGCTGCACCTGCCAGGCCACGTAGGCCTGGACGATGATGCGCAGGCCGTCGCGGGTGCCGACGTCCTGCAGGCCGCTGGAGGTGGTGCGCAGGCGCAGGTCCACCGGGATGGCCGCCTCGAACGGCACCGGCAGGCGCCAGGCCAGGCCCGGCTGCAGCAGCACGCGCACCGGGTTGCCGAAACGGGTGACGACCGTGGCCTCGCCGGAGCGCACCTGCACCAGGCAGGCGGTGGCGACGGCGAACAGCACCAGCAGCGCGGCCAGGCCGATGCGCCGCCAGGGCAAGGGCCCGGCGCCGCCGTGCTCATGCTCGTGAGGGGGGTGACCGTGCTCATGCTCGTGGTCGTGGTGCGCGTGGTCGTGGCTGTGCGACGAACTCAAGGGGCGAGCTCCTGTTTGGCCGGCTTGCGCGCCGGGTCGAAGGGCGCGGTGAAATAGCCGCGCAGGTCGAGGGTCGGCGCATCGCCGGCGCCCAGTCGATGGTCGATGACCAGGGCGTTGGCATTGCCCAGGCCCTGGCCCAGGCGGGCGAAATACTGTTCCAGCAGGAACGACTGGCCGGCGTCCTGCCAGGCCTTGCGCTCGGCGCCGAAGCGCAGGTCGGCGGCCCGGGCCGCGGCCAGCGTCTCGCGGGCGTCGGCATTGGCCTTGTCCACCGCCTGGCTGGCGGCCAGGCGGGCCTCGTTGCCCTGCTCGGCGGCCTTGCCGCGCTCGCGGGCGATCAGGGCCTGGGCGGTGATCTGCGCCGCCTGCACGCCATGGTAGGCGTTCGCCGCGCCGGCCGGCGGGTGAATGGCCTCGACCACGGTGGCGAGGATTTCCACGCCGCTGTGCAGCTCGTCGAGGTCGGCCTGCACGGCCTTGCCGATGTCCTGCGCCAGGGCCTCGCGCTCGCCGCCGAGGACGCCGTCCAGGGTGCGCGAGGCGAAATCGTGGACCAGCACGCGGCTGGCGGTGCTGCGGATCAGCGCCGGCACGTCGGCGCTGTTGTAGGTCGCCGCCAGGGCCGCAGCATCGTCCAGGCCGATGCGGTAGACGAAGCGCACGTCCATATTGACCACCTGGAAGCTCTGCTTGCCCTCGGCGGCGCTGGCGATCACCTGGGATTTCTCGCTGCGGTGGGAGGCATCCCATAGGCGGTTGGCGCTGTCCGGCGCGGGGCCTTCGGCCGGGCCCGGCGGGTCGGCGACGGCGGAATCGCCGGAGGTGGCCAGTTCGTGGATCACACCGTTCTCCACCGCGATCACCCGCCCGAACGGCCAGGGCAAGCCAACATGCAGGCCCGGCTGCAGCACCGCCTCGGGCTTGCCGAAGCGCTCGTAGACACCGCGGCCGTCCAGGGACACCTCGTGTATGCCGCTGAGCAGCCAGCCGACCAGCGCCACCAGCGCGGCCACCGGCAGAAAGGCGCGACGCATGAAAGCGAACGCCCAGACCTGGCGCAGATCGATGCCGAAGCGCTGCTGCAGCTCGTCCTGCAGGAACTGCAGCGGCCGCGGCGGCCAGCGCAGTTGCCCGGCCACCAGGCTGCGGCCGACCAGGCGCGGCTCCTCGCGCTCGCGTTGCGGCAGGAAGGCGGAAAACACCGCGCGCGCCAGCAACTCCACGGCCACCGCGGCGGGCAGCAAGCCGAGCAATACTAGCAGGCGCACCGGCCAGAGGTTGTCGGCGCTGGCGAACAGCAGGCCGGGCAGCGACAGCAGCTGCACGGCGATGACCAGCCGCAGCAGCGGCGCCAGGGCGGCGGCTTCCGGCCACCGGGCCTCGCCGCTGGCGGCGAAGTGGCGCTCCAGCACCAGCAGGCCGAAGGCGCCCAGCAACAACAGCCCGGCGCCGACATAAGCCGCCTGGCCAAGGTCGGCGCCCGGCAGCGCCAGGCTCCAGCCGGCGCGGATCACCAGCAGCGCGGCGACGCAGAGCCCCGCCAGCCAGAGCGCGCCCGGGCCGATGCGCCGCAGCAGCGAACGGATGCCACGGCCGATGCTGTCGAGGAAGCGGTCATAGGCGCTCAGCGCCTCGGGGGCTAGCGGTTCGTCCGCCGTCTCACGCCCGCCGAACCAGCGCAGCGAAGGCTCCTGTCCCAGGGCGAGCGCCCGCCAGGCGTCGACGCGCCAGGCCGACTGCGCCGCCGCGGCCAGCAGCAGCAAGGCCGCGGCGTTGTTGCACAACAGCGGCAGCCAGGGCGAGCGGGCGGCGAACAGACCGATGAGGATCGCCAGGAGGAACAACAGCGCGGCCAGCAGGCCGCTGCCCAGGGCCAGGGCGAACAGGCGCCGGGCATGCACCGCGGCCTGCTGGAAGCGCGGCAGCGCCTGCAGGTCCTCGCCCGCGGTGTCCAGGTCGACTCGCATCACAACTCCAGAGGCGGCCAGGGGGCCAGCCGGTACATCGGCGCGCAGGGAAACAAAATGTAACCTTATAACAATCGGCGTGAAATTCTCGTCGAGACGCGGCGCAAAGAAAAGCCCCGCCGGCGAATTGCCGCGCGCCCCTGCCCCGTTCTATCTTGGCGGATCGTTCAAGTACCGCCGAGGTCCCCTCCGATGAGCTCCCTGCGCGACGCCCTCGCCCGCTTCCCCCGCCTCGACCTGGTCGGCGCCCCGACCCCGCTGGACAAGCTGGAGCGCCTGTCGGCGCAGCTGGGCCGGGAGCTCTTCGTCAAGCGCGACGACCTCACCCCGCTGGCCATGGGCGGCAACAAGGTGCGCAAGCTGGAGTACCTCGCCGCCGATGCCCTCGCCGCCGGCGCCGACGTGCTGGTGACCGCCGGCGCCATCCAGTCCAACCACGCGCGCCAGACCGCGGCGCTGGCCGCGCGCCTGGGCCTGGGCAGCCTGGCCCTGCTGGAAAACCCCATCGGCACCGACGACGCCAACTACCTGGGCAACGGCAACCGCCTGCTGCTGGACCTGTTCGGCACCCAGGTGGAAGCGGTCGCCAACCTCGACGACGCCGACGCCCTGCTGCAGGACGCCTGCGAGCGCCTGCGCGCCCAGGGGCGCAAGCCCTACCTGGTGCCCATCGGCGGCTCCAACGCCCTCGGTGCCCTGGGCTACGTGCGTGCCGGCCTGGAGCTGGCCGAGCAGGTGCGCGCCGGCGGCCGGCACTTCGCCGCCGTGGTGCTCGCTTCCGGCAGCGCCGGCACCCACGCCGGGCTGGCCCTGGCGCTGGCCGAAGCGCTGCCGGAAACCCCGGTGATCGGCGTTACCGTCTCGCGTCCCGACGCCACCCAGCGGCCCAAGGTGGAAGGCCTGGCGCAACGCACCGCGGACCTGCTCGGCCGGCCGCTGGCAGCGCACTTCGCCGTGCACCTGTGGGACGCCTACTTCGGCCCGCGCTATGGCGAGCCCAACGCCGGCACCCTGGACGCGGTGCGCCTGCTCGCCGCGACCGAGGGCCTGCTGCTGGACCCCGTCTACACCGGCAAGACCATGGCCGGCCTGCTCGATGGCGTGGCTCACGGCCGCTTCGCCGAAGGCCCGCTGCTGTTCCTGCACACCGGCGGCGCCCCGGCGCTGTTCGCCTACCCGTCGCGGCTGTGAATTCATTCAAGTTATATGAACAGGATATTTCATTATTTTATTGCATAACCATTGACCCCCTATAGTCGCGCAGCCTACTAACCTGCTTGAAACACCAAGAACGAGGGCAACCATGAACTTCTCCATCCTGCGACGCGGTTTCATCTTCGCCGGCCTGACCCTGGCCCTCGGCGCCAGCTTCCTCGGCCAGCAGGCCTCGGCCGACGAGGACCTGCTCAAACAGATCCAGGGCAACGGCGCGATCAAGGTCGGCCTGGAAGGCACCTACCCGCCCTTCAGCTTCGTCGACGAGAACGGCAAGCTGTCCGGCTTCGAAGTGGACTTCGCCGAGCTGCTGGCCAAGGAACTGGGGGTGAAGGCCAAGCTCCAGCCGACCAAGTGGGATGGCATCCTCGCCGCCCTGGAGTCCAAGCGCCTGGACGTGGTGATCAACCAGGTGACCATCTCCGAGGAGCGCAAGAAGAAGTACGACTTCTCCGAGCCCTACACCGTCTCCGGCATCCAGGCCCTGGTGCGCAAGGGCGACGAAAGCAAGTACGACACGCCCGAGAAGCTCGCCGGGGTGAAGGTCGGCGTGGGCCTGGGCACCAACTACGAGCAGTGGCTGAAGCAGAACGTGCCGCAGGCCGACGTGCGCACCTACGAGGACGACCCGACCAAGTTCCAGGACCTGCGCAGCGGGCGCATCGACGTGATCCTGGTGGACCGCCTGGCCGCCTTCGACATGGTCAACAAGACCAAGGGCGCCATGGCCCTGACCGGCGCGCCCTTCGCCCGCCAGGAAGCCGGCATCGCCCTGCGCAAGGGCAACCCCGAGCTGCTCGGCGCGCTGAACAAGGCCATCGAGAAGTTCAAGGCCGATGGCTCGCTGAAAAAGCTCTCGGAGAAGTGGTTCCAGGCTGACGTCACCCAATGATCGACGAAAGCCTGCAGCTCGCTCTGGATTCCGCGCCCTTCCTGCTCAAGGGCGCGGTCTTTACCGTAGTCCTCAGCATCGGCGGGATGTTCTTCGGCCTGCTGCTGGGGTTCATCCTCGCCCTGGCGCGGCTGTATGGCCATGCGCTGTTCAGCTGGCTGGCGCGCATCTACGTGTCGTTCTTCCGCGGCACGCCGCTGCTGGTGCAGTTGTTCATGATCTACTACGGCCTGCCGCAGCTGGGCCTGGAGCTTGACCCGCTGCCGGCGGCGCTGATCGGCTTCTCGCTGAACATGGCCGCCTACGTCTGCGAGATCCTCCGCGCCGCCATCGGCTCCATCGATCGCGGCCAGTGGGAGGCAGCCTCCAGCATCGGCATGACGCGCGCCCAGACGCTGCGCCGGGTGGTGCTGCCGCAGGCCGCGCGCACCGCCCTGCCGCCGCTGGGCAACAGCTTCATCTCGCTGGTCAAGGACACCGCCCTGGCCGCCACCATCCAGGTGCCGGAGCTGTTCCGCCAGGCGCAGCTGATCACCGCGCGGACCTTTGAGGTGTTCACCATGTACCTCACCGCCGCGCTCATCTACTGGGTGCTCGCCAGCGTCCTGGCGCACCTGCAGAACCGCCTGGAAGAGCGGGTCAACCGCCATGACCGGGAGCACGAGGCATGATCGAGGTACGCAAGCTCACCAAGCAGTTCCGCGGCCAGGAAGTGCTCAAGGGCATCGACCTGTCGGTCGCGGCCGGCGAGGTGGTGGCGATCATCGGCCCCAGCGGCTCGGGCAAGACCACCCTGCTGCGCTGCCTGAACCTGCTGGAAATCCCCAACGGCGGGACCATCCGCGTCGGCGACATCGAGATCGACGCCTCGCGCCCGCTCAAGCCGCAGCAGGGGCTGATCCGCAAGCTGCGCCAGCACGTCGGCTTCGTGTTCCAGAACTTCAACCTGTTCCCCCACCGCACCGCGCTGGAAAACGTCATCGAAGGCCCGGTGATCGTCAAGAAGGAGCCCCGCGACAGCGCCGTGCAACGCGCCCGCCAATTGCTGGCGAAGGTCGGCCTGGCCGGCAAGGAAGACGCCTATCCCAAGCGCCTCTCCGGCGGCCAGCAGCAGCGCGTGGCCATCGCCCGGGCCCTGGCCATGCAGCCGGACGTGATCCTCTTCGACGAACCCACCTCGGCGCTCGACCCGGAGCTGGTCGGCGAAGTGCTGGCGACCATCCGCGGCCTGGCCCAGGAAAAGCGCACCATGGTCATCGTCACCCACGAGATGAGCTTCGCCCGCGACGTCGCCAACCGGGCGATCTTCATCGACAAGGGCGTGATCGTCGAACAGGGCGACGCCAAGACGCTGTTCGCCCAGCCCCGCGAGGAACGCACCCGGCAGTTCCTCAGCAAGTTCCTCAATCCCGACCAGGGGCGACCTGAATAAATCAAATAAGCCGATATGAAAGTTCGGATATTTGCGCTTTTATATCGACTAAAGCGGGATCAACATAGCCTCCATGAACCGCGCAGGCCGGCCGACTCGCCGGCCCGGCGCCCCAAGAGGACTGATCCCATGATCGAACGCAGACCCTTCGCCCAGCTCGGCGGCGCCCACCACGGCTGGCTGAACGCCAAGCACCACTTCTCCTTCGCCGAGTACTACGACCCCGAGCGCATGAGCTGGGGCAACCTGCGCGTCTGGAACGACGACGAGATCGACCCGGGCACCGGCTTCCCGCCGCACCCGCACCGCGAGATGGAAATCATCACCTACGTGCGCCAGGGGGCGATCACCCACCAGGACAGCCTGGGCAACAAGGGCCGTACCGAAGCGGGCGACGTGCAGGTGATGAGCGCCGGCAGCGGCATCGTCCACTCCGAATACAACCTGGAGCAGGACGTGACCAGGATCTTCCAGATCTGGATCCTGCCGACGCAACGCGGCGGCACGCCGTCCTGGGGCGCCAAGCCGTTCCCCAAAGGCGACCGCGCCGGCCGCTTCGTGATCCTCGCCAGCGGCGACGAAAACGACGAGGACACCCTGCGCATCCGCGCCGACGGCCGCCTGGCCGCCGCCACCCTGAAGGCCGGCCAGAGCGCCGAATACGCCCTGGGCAACGACCGCCGCGCCTACCTGGTGCCGGCGGCTGGCAAGGTGGAAGTCAACGGCGTGGTCCTGGAAGCCCGCGACGGCGCGGCCATCGCCGAGGAAGCGGTGGTGAAGGTGACGGCGCTGGAGGACAGCGAGGTGATTCTGGTGGATGTTGCCTGAGGGCCGTGGCGAAACGAAAAAGGGCACGCGTTTGCGTGCCCTTTTTCATTCGTCTGGTGGACCGAAGGAGGATCGAACTCCCGACCTCCGCATTGCGAACGCGGCGCTCTCCCAGCTGAGCTATCGGCCCGAGGTAGGCAGAATCTAGCCCAGCCGGCGACGCCAGGCAATGCCCCTTGCGCGGGTGCTCAGCGCTTGCGGCACAGCCCCATGCCATCGCCCAGCGGCAGCAGCGAATAGTCCACCCGCGCGTCGCTTTTCAGTGCCAGGTTCAGTTGCTGGATGGCGCGGGTGTCGGCGCTTTGCGGGTTGGTTTCGAGTACCCGGCCGCTCCACAGCACGTTGTCGAAGATCGCCAGGCCGCCCTGGCGCAGCAGGGTCAGGGCGTGTTCCAGGTAGCGTGGGTAGTTGGCCTTGTCGGCGTCGATGAAGGCGATGTCGAAGCTGCCCGCCTGCCCTGCCCTTTCCAGGCCGGCCAGGGTGTCCAGCGCAGGGCCCAGGCGCAGTTCGATGCGGCTGTCGACGCCGGCTTCGCGCCAGTAGGACTGCGCCGTGGCGTTGTAGTCGCCGGGCAGGTCGCAGCAGAGGATGTGGCCGTCTTCGGGCAGCGCCTCGGCCATGCACAGGGCGCTGTAGCCGGTGAAGGTGCCCACTTCGAGGATGCGCCGGGCGCCGGTCAGCTTGACCAGCAGGGCCAGGAACTGGCCTTGTTCGGGGGCGATCTGCCAGCGCGCCGTGGGCAGGGCGGCGGTTTCCTCGCGCAGGCGCGCCTTCAGCGGGGTGTCGCGCAGGGAGGTATCGAGCAGGTACTGGTAGAGCGCGTCGTCGAGGTTGAGCGTACGGGTGGTCATGTGGCCCTCCTGGAGATCAGGGGTGGAGGGCGAGGCTCTGTACCGCGAGGACGCGCTTGGCTTCCAGGAAGGCCCGCTGCCAGTAGGGGCTGTCGAGGCTGTCCAGGCGTACGGTCCCGCCCGTTCTGGGCGCATGCACAAAGCGCCCCTCGCCGACATAGATACCCGCATGGCTGACGTTGCGTCCACCGTTGGTGGCGAAGAACACCAGGTCGCCGCTCTGCAGGCCTTCGCGGCCGACCACGGGGGCGCGCATGCCGATCATCTCGCGGGTGGAGCGCGGCAGTTGCAGGCCGGTGGCGTCGCGGTAGACGTAGCCGATCAGGCCGCTGCAGTCGAAACCGCCATCCGGGGTATTGCCGCCCCAGCGATAGGGCGTACCCACCAGGCCGATGGCACGGATCAGCACGTCGTCCGCAGCCTGGGAATCGCTGAAGTTGTTCGAGGGCGCGTAGACCACCGGAGGCGGCGCGGGCGGCGTATGGCTGGCGCAGGCGGCCAGCAGGGAAACGAGTGCGAGGGTGATGATGCGGAGGGAGGTATGCATGTGATGGCATCCCCTGTTCAGGAATGCCATCACTTTGCACCGTCAAACGCTTAAGCGCAATACTTAAAGTAAAACTTTAAGATTAGCGCGTTACCGTCTGTTGCGCCTGGTAACCCGGCTCCAGGACGCGCTTGGCTTCCATGTAGCTCAGGCGCCAGTAGCTGTCGTCCAGGTTGTCCACCCGTACACCACCGCCGCGGCGGCTGGCGGAGTGGATGAACTGGCCATCGCCGATGTAGATGCCGGCGTGGCTCACACGTCCGCGACCACGGTTGTTGAAGAAGATCAGGTCGCCCGGTTGCAGGTCTTCCTTGGAGACCAGCGGGACGTCCATGGTGATCATCTCGCGCGTGGAACGCGGCAGCTTGATCCCAGCCTCTTCGCGGAACAGGTAGCCGACGAAGCCGCTGCAATCGAAACCGGTTTTTTCCGAACGGCCCCCGAAGCGATACGGCGTGCCGATCAGTTCGAATGCGCGATCCAGAATGCTGGAAACCCGCCCTGACGGGTTCCCGTTATCATTTCCTGCCCCCTCGTCTTCTACATCCGCCAGCGTTGCCTGATGGTGGTCAATCTGAGCCCAGCTGCGGGTGGCCTGCTCTACGGCGACCTGCTGTTGACCCGGCTGGGACTCTGGCGAATGGCTGGCGCAAGCGGCCAGCAGCAAGACGAAACTCATGGGCACGAGGGGTGCGAAGCGTCTAAGCATGGGCACGACCGTGTCTCATTAGTTCCATTAGCGCGCTAATTTGCCCGCTCGATCGAGCCGATGCAAGTTTTTTATCGCGAAATGTGACCTATCAGTTGCGGCAGAATGTCTAAGGCTCGTCCTGCAATTTTTACATCGACCCTCGAACTGAGGTCGGTCGGCGCCGGATTCACCTCGGCGACGAAGCCGCCGGCGGCCCGTGTGCGCAGCACCGGCTCGACGATGTAGGGGAAGCTCGCCGTGGTCCCCACCAGCAGCACGAGTTCGAAGCCTTTGCGCAATTCGCCGTAGAGGCTGTCGATCGCCGCCTCCGGCAACATCTCCTCGAACAGCACCACCGGCGGCCTCAGTACACCGCCACAGACCGCGCATCGCGGTGGCAGCGGACGCTGCAGGTGTTCCTCCAGCTCATCGCTCTCGGCCCCGCACGACTGGCAGTACAGCGGCCGCAGCTCGCCGTGGATCTCGATCAGCCGCTCCAGCGGCGAGCCCGCCTGGCGGTGGAAACCGTCGATGTTCTGCGTCAGCACCCAGCACTCCGGCTTGCGCCGCTGCAGTTCGGCGATGGCCTCGTGGCCGGCGTTGGGCGCTGCCGCGAGGCAGGCCCGGCCGAGTTGCGCCAGGTACTTCCAGCACAGCGCCGGGTCACGCCGCAGCATGGGCCCGGAGATGGCCTGCTCGATGGCGATGCCCTCCTCGGTCACGCCGTTGTACAGGCCGCCCAGGCCACGGTAGGTGGGCATGCCGGAATCCGCCGAGAGGCCGGCGCCGGTGATCACCAGGATGCGTTCGGCGGCCTGCACGGCGTGGACGAGCGCGGCCATTGATGAGTCCATGAGCGGGTTCCTGTCAGGCCGGCGTGTCGCCAGCGGGTGGGTGCCGTATGGCCAGGCGCTGCAGGCGCCCCAGCAGCGTCGTCCGTGGGATGCGCAGGCTGGCGGCGGCCTGCGAGAGGTTGCCCCGCGCCCGGCGCAAGGCCTCTTCTATCAGCTTGCGCTCCTGTTCCGCCAGCCTCTCGCGCAGGCCCAGCGCCGGCGACTCGTCTCCGGCCACCGCCATGTCCTGCGATTCCTCGTCGGCGAAGACCACCTCGTCAAGCACCAGTCCGCCCTGGCCATGCAGCAGCAGGCTGCGGCGGATCACGTTTTCCAGCTGGCGCACGTTGCCCGGCCAGGCGCAGGCCTGCAGGCGCGCCAGCGCCCGCGGCCCCAGGGCCGTCACCCGCGGGTTCAGGCTGCGCGCGTCGCGGCGCACGAAGGCCCGGGCCAGCAGCTCGACGTCAGCCGGGCGCTCGCGCAGCGGCGGAATGCTCAGGCAACCGACCTCCAGCCGGTAGTAGAGATCCTCGCGCAGGCGCCCCTCGGCGATCGCCTGGCGCGGCGCCTGGTTGCTCGCGGCGACCAGGCGCACGTCCGCGCGCATCGGCCGCAGGCCGCCCAGCGGCAGATAACTGCCGTCCTGCAGCACGCGCAGCAGCTTGCTCTGCAGGGCCATGGGCATGGAGTTGATCTCGTCGAGGAACAGCGTGCCACCTTCGGCCAGGGCGAACATGCCCTTGCGGTTCTCGGCGCCGGTGAAGGCGCCGCGGGTGGTGCCGAACAGGGTGCTCTCCAGCAGCGTCTCGGGGATGGCCGCGCAGTTCAGGCTGATCATCGGGCCGTTGCGCCGCGGGCTGAGGGCGTGGGCGCGGCGGGCGAAGAGTTCCTTGCCGGTGCCGGTCTCGCCATGGATCAGCAGCGGCAGGTCGGTCGCGGCGAAGATGTCCAGACGCTGCAACTGCCGCTGCAGGCCGGGGGTGACGCTGAGGATCGGCGGGCAGTCCGGCTCGTCGTCCGTTGCGGCGCATTCCGCCACCACCTCGCCCACCTCCATCGCCCCGAGCAACTGGCCGCCGCGGCCATGCAGCGGGATCGCCCGGTGCCGGTACTGCAGCAGCTCGCCGCCGGCGCCGACATAGGCCTGCAGCGTATCGATGGATGGCCGCTCCTGGGCCAGGCAACGCAGCAAGGTGCTCTGCTCCGCCTCCAGCCAAGGCGCGCTCTGCAGCACGTGCATGCCCAGCGCCTGCCGCGGATCGAGGCCGTCGAGCAGGCCGCTGGCCTGGTTGTAGTAGACGAAACGCCCCTGGGTGTCGACCACCGTGACCGGTTGCCGCAGCCCATCGAAGATCGGCGCCAGGCTGTCCACCAGCCAGCGCAATTCGTCCTTTTCCGTAGGAACCGTCGCATTCTCGACAACAGCCATGGCAGCCCAGCCTTTTATATCCGTCCGGTTTTCGACAACTGTCCCAGTTTCGACGAAAGCGCGCGAGCCCGCCCCGCTGCGGGTCAACGCCAGGCCAGGAAAACCGTCTGCGACACGCCGGCCCGCCTGGCGCACGCCTTGCAACGCGGCAAGCATCCACCTGCAAGAGGAAATGCCATGTTCAAGCACATCATCGCCCGCACCCCGGCCAGCAGCCTGGTCGACGGCCTGACCTCCAGCCACCTGGGCAAACCGGACTTCGCCAGGGCCCTGGAGCAGCACAACGCCTACATCCGCGCGCTGCAGACCTGCGACCTGGACATCACCCTGCTGCCGCCGGACGAGCGTTTCCCCGACTCGGTGTTCGTCGAGGACCCGGTGCTCTGCACCTCGCGCTGCGCCATCATCACCCGCCCTGGCGCCGAGTCGCGGCGCGGCGAGACCGCGATCATCGAGGAGACCATCCAGCGCTTCTATCCGGGCAAGGTCGAGCGCATCGAGGCGCCCGGCACGGTGGAAGCCGGCGACATCATGATGGTCGGCGAGCACTTCTACATCGGCGAATCGGCGCGGACCAACGCCGAGGGCGCCCGGCAGATGATCGCCCTCCTCGCCAAGCACGGCTTCACCGGCTCGGTAGTGCGCCTGGAGAAGGTGCTGCACCTGAAGACCGGGCTGGCCTACCTGGAACACGGCAACCTGCTGGCTGCCGGCGAGTTCGTCGACAAGCCGGAGTTCCAGCACCTGAACATCGTCGAGATCCCCGAGGAGGAGGCCTACGCGGCCAACTGCATCTGGGTCAACGAACGGGTGATCATGCCCGCCGGCTACCCGCGCACGCGGCAGAAGATCGCCGACCTCGGCTACCGGGTGATCGAGGTCGACACCTCCGAGTACCGCAAGATCGACGGCGGCGTCAGCTGCATGTCCCTGCGCTTCTGAACGGCCGCTCCAGCGGCGGGCCTGCCGGCCCGTCGCGCCGGCGCGGGCCCCCTCCCCTGCGTCGGCGTCATGCGTGGCGGCAAGTGCCGCCACGCCACCGGTTGCCGTTTCGGAGGCGCAAGATGTCGATTTCGGATAAAGGAAAACTCGGCCTGCCGGCGCTGACCGCCCTGGTGGTGGGCGGCATCATCGGCAGCGGTATCTTCAGCCTGCCGCAGAACATGGCCGAAGGCGCCGGCGCCGGGGCCATTCTCATCGCCTGGGGCATCACCTTCGTCGGCATGCTGACGCTGACGCGGGTCTTCCAGTGGCTGTCGACCACCTGCCCGGAACTGGACGACGGCGTCTACGGCTACGCCCGCGAGGGCTTCGGCGAGTACCTGGGCTTCAATGCCGCCTGGGGTTACTGGATTTCCGCCTGGGTCGGCAACGTCGGCTACCTCGTCGTGCTGTTCAGCGCCCTGGGTTCGTTCGGCGCGCTGGCCTTCTTCGGCGACGGCACCACCTGGCCGGCGCTGCTCGGCGAGCTGGCGGTGCTCTGGCTGATGCACGCCTTCGTCCTGCACGGGGTGCACAACGCGGCCATCACCAACGCCATCGTCACCCTGGCCAAGGTGGTGCCCATCGCCCTGTTCATCCTCTGCGTCGCCCTGGCCTTCCGCGTCGAGGTGTTCCGCCTGGACTTCTGGGGCAGCCCGGCGCTGGGCAGCGTCACCCGCCAGGTGGAAACCACCATGCTGTACACCGTGTGGGTCTTCCTCGGCATCGAAAGCGCCACCGTCTATGCCAGCCACGCGCGGCGCGCGGCCGACGTCAGCCGGGCCACCCTGCTCGGTTTCGTCATCACCCTGCTGTTGCTGGTCTGCGTCTCGGTGCTGTCGCTGGGGGTGGTGCCGCAGCACGAGCTGGCGCAGATGAAGAACCCGTCGATGGCCCAGGTGATGGCCGCGGCCGTGGGCCCCTGGGGCGCCACGCTGATCAACGCCGGCCTGATCGTTTCGGTGGGCGGCGCGCTGCTGGCCTGGACCATGCTGGCGGTGGAGATGCTCTACCTGGCCAGCCGCGGCGAAGGGCACACCGCGCCGGCGCTGTTCGGCAGGACCAACGACGTGGATACGCCAGCCCCGGCGCTGTGGCTGACCAACGCGCTGATCTCGGCGCTGCTGCTGGTCGCCTTCCTCAACGCCTCCGGCTACAACGCGCTGATCCAGCTGGCCACCTCGATGGCGCTGATCCCCTACCTGCTGTGTGCCGGCTTCTGCCTCAAGCGCGTGCTGCGGCAGCCGAGCCCGGCGCTGCTGGCGATGGCGACGCTGGGCACGCTCTACGGCGTCTGGCTGCTGTATGCCGCCGGCCTGAAGTACCTGCTGCTGTCGATGATTCTCTACGCCCCGGGGCTGGGCTTCTTCGTCCACGCCCGGCGCCAGCGCGGCCTGGCGGCCTTCGGCAACACCGGGGAGCGGGCGCTGGGCGCGCTGGTGCTGGCCCTGGCGCTGGCCGCGCTGTGGATGGTCGGCAGCGGCCGCCTGGGGCTCTAGTGGTTGACGGTGTACGACAGCATCATCGAGAGCTGGCACAGCGGCCGGCCGCTCTGCTCGTGCCAGGCGTTGAAGGCGGCCTGCACGGCGGCGAGGTCCTTCTGGCTGGTGGGCGCCTTGTCGACGATTTCCTGGGCCTTGAGCGCGGCGACCACGTCGTCGCTGGGGATGAAGGTGTCCTTGCCGGCCATGCGCAGGAAGCGCGGCGCCGACAGCCCGCCCAGCTGGTTGCCGCGCTTGGCCAGCAGCTTCCACAGGCCGACGATGTCGGTCACCGGCCAGTCCGCCAGCAGCTTGCCGAAGCTGCCGTGCTCATGGGCAATGTCGAGGATCATCTGGGCGTTGCGCGGCACGCTCTTGAGCTTGCCCAGGTGGCGGATCAGGCGGGTGTCCTGCATCAGGTTCTCCAGGCGCTCGCCGCCCATGAGCACCACCTTCTGCGGGTCGAAGCCGAAGAACACTTCCTCGAAGGCCGGCCACTTGGCGTCCACCAGGCTGTGCTTGAGGCCGGCGCGGAAGATGCGCAGGCTGATCAGCGACAGGTAGCGGTCATCGCTCACCGCGGCCAGTTCGGCCGGGCTCTTGGGCTGCGGCAGGCGCGCCTCCAGCGCCGCCGCCGAGCCGAAGCGGTTCAGGCAGTATTCGTGCAGCCATTGGTAGTCGCGCATCGCCCTTCCTTTATTACAGGTTCATCACGTCGACGAAGCGCGGCGTGGCGTTGTCGTCGATACGCAGGCTGGCGAAGTCGAACAGGTTGCGGTCGGCCAGTTGCGAGGGCACCACGTTCTGCAGGGCGCGGAACATGATCTCGGTGCGGCCGGGGGTCTTGCGCTCCCATTCCAGCAGCATTTCCTTGACCACCTGGCGCTGCAGGTTCTCCTGCGAACCGCAGAGGTTGCAGGGAATGATCGGGAATTCCTTGAGCACCGAGTAGGCCTCGATGTCCTTCTCGTTGCAGTAGGCCAACGGCCGGATCACCACGTTGCGGCCGTCGTCGGACAGCAGCTTGGGCGGCATGGCCTTGAGGGTGCCGCCGTAGAACATGTTGAGGAAGAAGGTCTCGAGGATGTCGTCGCGGTGGTGCCCCAGCGCCATCTTGGTCGCGCCGATTTCGTCGGCGTAGGTGTAGAGGGTGCCGCGGCGCAGGCGCGAGCACAGCGAGCAGGTGGTCTTGCCCTCGGGGATCTTCTCCTTCACCACCGAATAGGTGTCCTTCTCGATGATGTGGTACTGCACGCCGATGGACTCCAGGTAGGCCGGCAGCACGTGCTCGGGGAAGCCGGGCTGCTTCTGGTCCATGTTCACCGCGACGATCTCGAACTTGATCGGCGCGACTTTCTGCAGGTACAGCAGGATGTCGAGCAGGGTGTAGCTGTCCTTCCCGCCGGACAGGCAGACCATGACCTTGTCGCCGTCCTCGATCATGTTGAAGTCGGCGATGGCCTCGCCGACCTGGCGGCGCAGGCGTTTCTGCAGTTTGTTCTGGTTGACCGAAAGGGTGCTGGCCATGGTGCTGTGGAATCCGGGGGGAAGACGAAAAGCTGGTTATTTTACGCGCACCCCGCCTTCATCGGTAGCCTGATGCTAGGCTCATGCCCATGACACCCGACCTCGACGCCCGCCTCGACCTCGCCGGGCAGTTGCTCGAACTGCTGCGCGAGGCCCCTGAAGGCCTTTCCGAATATCAGTTGATCCAGCAGCTGAAGGCGCGGCATTCCACCCATGTCCCGCACCTGCCGCTGCTGGACAAGCTGGTGCTGTTCCGCACCCACTTCCTGGTGTTCAACGCCCTCTACCGCCTGCGCGATAAGCTTTGCGCCGACGAGGCCGGCTTCCTGCAGATCGGCCCGCTGCAGATCAGCCTGCTGCCCTGGCAACCCGGCGCGCCGGGCCTGGTGGAGAGCGACCCGCTGCGCGACTACTACCTGGACGAAAGCAACCTGCGCGACACCACCGAGCGCGACGTGGAGAAGCTGCTGGAAAGCTTCTGGACACGCATGCAGGGCGACGGCGAGAAGGCCGCCGCGCTGGCCCTGTTCGAGCTGGAAGACGGCCCGGTGGACTACGCGCTGATCAAGCTGCGCTACCGCCAACTGGTCAGCCAGCACCACCCGGACCGCGGCGGCAGCACCACGCGCCTGCAGTCGATCAACAAGGCGATGGAAATTCTCGAGCGCTATTACAGCCGCCCATGAAGCTCCGATTTGCTCTAACCTCAGGCAGGACGCGGCCTTCGGGGCTTTCCTATACTGCGACACAAGGTCGCACGAGTCTGACGGGCACCGGAAGGCGCTGGCCATGCGTCCCCGGCGCGGCGCTGGGAGGCGGCCTGCATAATAACGAGGAGGTTGCCGAGATGATCCATCATGTGTGGGGGCTCTTCACCCATCCCGATCAGGAATGGCAGGAAATCCGCGGCGAAGAAGAAAGCATCAGCCACATGTACCTGACCCATGTGCTGATATTGGCTGCCATCCCGGTCATCTGCGCCTACATTGGCACCACCCAGGTGGGTTGGGTGCTGGGCAGCGCGGGACCGGTCAAGTTGACACCGGCGAGCGCGATCCAGCTCACCGTGCTCACCTACGTGGCGATGCTCGCCGGCGTCGCCGTCATGGGCGCCTTCATCCACTGGATGGCGCGCACCTACGACGCCACTCCGAGCATGACCCAGTGCATCGTGTTCGCCGCCTACACGGCGACCCCGCTGTTCATCGGCGGCGTGGCCGCGCTCTACCCGCACCTGTGGCTGGGCATGGTCATAGGCACCGCGGCGATCTGCTACACGGTCTACCTGCTGTACGTCGGCATCCCGACCTTCATGAACATTCCCAAGGACGAAGGCTTCCTGTTCTCCAGCTCGGTGCTGGCGGTGGGCCTGGTGGTGCTGGTGGCGATGATCGCGCTGTCGGTGATCCTCTGGGGGAGCGGGGTGGGGCCGGAATATACCTGAGGCTTGACTAGCGAAGGCAGACCGGGCCCTGGGGGCCCGGTTTTCGTTTTTTGGGGTTTGGTTTCTGGCTTGGCCACAGAGCGTTGTCGAAGTCCTCCCCCTCTCCCTAACCCTCTCCCTGAAGGGAGAGGGGACCGTTGGGCAGAATCTGGCGTTATGGCGTCAGCCGGTCAGCCCGGCAGGTTCCGGCTGAAACCATCACTTCTCTCGGCACGGACAAGCCCCCTCTCCCTTCAGGGCGGGGCGCGCAGCCGAGGGCTGGGGAGAGGGCGCTCTTGAACCTGGCACCTACGCCGCCGGCAAACTCCGTTCGCGAGCAAGCTCGCTCCTACAACACCTGCTCTTCCTTGCCTGAAACTCCCTGCCGCTTGCCCGAACCTGCACGGCAGACGAGCGGCCTGCACAACGCCGGCGCCTGCGGCATAATCGGCAGCCGTCGGAGAAAATACTGTATGCCCGAACAGCTCAACGCCCGTGTCGAAGCCTGCTACCAGTTGGCGGAAAGCTTCTTCCAGCGCCGCTTCCCGCGTCCGGAAGTGAGCTTCCGCCTGCGCGGGCAGAAGGCCGGGGTGGCGCACCTGGACGAGAACCTGCTGCGCTTCAACCCCCAGCTCTACCGCGAGAACCGCGAGCACTTCCTCAAGCAGACCGTGGCCCACGAGGTCGCGCACCTGATCGCGCACCAGATGTTCGGCCCGCGCATCCGCCCCCACGGCGAGGAGTGGCAACTGATCATGCGCGGCGTCTACGGCCTGCCGCCGGACCGCTGCCACACCTACGAGATCAAGCGGCGCCGCGCCACGCGCTACATCTACCGCTGCCGCTGCGACGAGAACCCCGACTTCCCCTTCTCCGCCCAGCGCCACAACCTGGTGGCCCAGGGCCGCCGCTACTACTGCCGGCGCTGCCGCACCACCCTGGTGTTCACCGGGGAAGTGGTCCGCGAGTAGCCTCAGCCCACCGCGCCCGCGGCCTTAAGCGCCGCCACCTGCTCGTCGCTGTAGCCCAGTTCGGCCAGGACCTCGGCGCTGTGCGCGCCCGCCGCCACGCCTATGTGTTTCGGTGCCGGCAGGCCGGCGGAGAAGCGGATCGGGCAGGCCATCTGCCGCTGGCTGCGGCAATCGCCGCGGGGCACTTCGGTGACCAGGCCGCGGGCCTGGATCTGCGGGTGCTCCACCGCTTCGGACAGCGGCAGCATCGGCTCCACGCAAGCGTCCACGGCGGCGAAGCGCTCGCGCCAGTCGGCGAAATCGCGCTTCTCGAACTCGATGGCGATCTCGCGCTTGAGCAGTCGCTGGTCCTCGGCCTTGGGCGACAGGCCACGCGCGGCCAGCTCGGGGCGGCCGATGGCGGCGCAGAACTGCTGCATGAACTGCGGCTCCAGGCTGCCGACCGAGAACCAGCGGCCATCGCGGGTGCGGTAATAGTCGTAGAAGCTGCCGCCATTCAGCGCCTGGGCCTCCATGCCCGGCTCCACGCCGCAGGCCAGGTAACCGGCGCCAGCCATGCCGTTCAGGCTGAAGGCGCAGTCGGTCATGCTGATGTCCACCTGCTGGCCCTCGCCGGTCTGCTGCCGGTGGATGACTGCAGCGAGCAAGCCCATCACCCCGTGCAGCGAGCCGCCGGCGATATCCGCCAGTTGCACGCCCAGGGGCAGCGGGCCGGTGTCGCGGCGCCCGGTGTAGCTGGCTACGCCGGCCAGGGCCAGGTAGTTGATGTCGTGCCCGGCGCGGTCGCGGTAGGGCCCGGTCTGGCCGTAGCCGGTGATGGAAACGTAGATCAGCTTCGGGTTGATCGCCTTGAGCGCCTCGTAGCCCACCCCCAGCTTGTCCATGACGCCGGGGCGGAACTGCTCCAGGACGATGTCGTACTCGCGCACCAGTTGCTTCACCACCTCCACCGCCTCGGGCCGCTTCAGGTCCAGGGCGATGCTGCGCTTGTTGCGGTTGAGGTAGGCGTGGCTGGCCGAGACGCCGTCGTCATGGGGCGGCAGCACGCGCACCAGGTCCATGCGCGTGGGCGATTCCACCCGCAGCACCTGGGCGCCCATGTCGGCCAGCAGCAGCGAGGCGAAGGGCCCCGGCAGCAGGGTGGAGAAGTCGAGGACTTTCAGCGAGGCGAGCGGGCCTTTCATGGGAACTCCTGGGTCTGGTTTTCCGCGCCCCCGCGTTCGCGGGGGCCCAGTGAAGCAGCCGCGCCTCAGAGCTTCATGCCGCGGCTGATGATCTCCTTCATGATCTCCGAGGTGCCGGCGAAGATGCGCTGGATGCGCGCGTTGGCGTACATCCGGCAGATCGGGTATTCCCACATGTAACCCCAGCCGCCGTGCAGTTGCACGCCCTCGTCGACCACCTTGCCGAGCAGTTCGGTGGTGAACAGCTTGGCCTCGGCGGCCACCTCGGGGCTGAGCTTCTTCTGGTTGTGGTCCATCACGCAACGGTCGGTGAACACCTGAGCCACGTCCACCTGGGTGCGCATCTCGGCGAGCTTGAAGCGGGTGTTCTGGAAGTGCGCGATGGGCCGGCCGAAGGCCTTGCGCTCCTTCACGTAGTCGAGGGTGGCCTGCAGCGCCGCTTCGGCCCCGGCCACCGCGCCGCAGGCGTTGGTCAGGCGTTCCTGGGCGAGCATGTTCATCAGGTAGTAGAAGCCGCCCTTGGCGTCGCCCAGCAGGTTCTCCTTGGGCACCTTCACGTCGTTGAAGAACAGTTCGGCGGTGTCCTGGCTTTTCATGCCGAGCTTCTTCAGGTTGCGCCCGCGCTCGAAGCCGGGCATGCCGCGCTCGACCAGGAACAGGCCCATGGCGTGCTTGTTGTTCGGGTCGGTCTTGGCCGCGACTATCACCAGGTCGGCCAGCAGGCCGTTGGAGATGAACACCTTGGAGCCGTTGAGGACGTAGTGGTCGCCCTTGTCCACGGCGGTGGTGCGCATGCCGGCCAGGTCGGAGCCGGCGGCAGGCTCGGTCATGGCCACGGCAAGGATGGTCTCGCCGCGGATGATCCCGGGCAGGAAGCGCGCCTTCTGCTCGGCGTTGCCGTATTCGGCGATGTAGGGCCCGCACAGCGCCGAGTGCAGCGGGATCATGAAGCCCGGCTCGTTGATGCGCGCCAACTCCTCGCACATGATCTGCTCGTAGCGGAAGTCCTTCAGCCCGGCGCCGCCGTATTCCTCGTCGGCCCAGGGCAGCAGGAAGCCCAGCTCGCCGGCCTTCAGCCAGACGCTGCGGTCGACCACCCCGGCCTCTTCCCAGGCCTCCTGGTGCGGCACCACTTCCTTGGCGAGGAAGGCGGCGAAGGCATCGCGGAACAGGTTGTGCTCGGTCTCGAAGTGTATGCGCTGCATGCTGGCGAATCCTGGTCGGTGGAAGTGCCGGCAGGTTAGGTGCCAGCCCCGCCACGCCTCAATGACGGCAGCGCTCAGCCTGGATTGACGCTTTCGGTCAAGCGCCATGCCTGGACGGCAGCCAGCATTGACGGTGCGCCGAGGCGCCCTTCGCAGGATGGGTTGAGCGTGCGAAACCCATCGGGCCATGCTGATGGGTATCGCTTCGCTCAACGCCAGCCTACGGGTCTTGTGTTTGCCGGAGGGCGTAGGAGCGGACCTTGTCCGCGATAGCCGGACGTATCGGCGCGGTTCGCGGATGAGATCCGCTACGCTGCCCCAGCCGCGCCGCTCCCCTGTAGGAGCGCGCCCTGCGCGCGAATCACGGGCAGGGCCCGCAGCTGGGAAATCGCGGTGTTCCCCCTGTAGGAGGACTCCGTCCGCGATGGGCGGTTCGGCGGATAAAAAAGCCCCGCCAGGCGGCGGGGCTCAAACCATAGGAGTGACGTCTTGCTTCAGCCCGCCATTACCACAGCGGCATGGTGTAGCTGAGGATCAGGCGGTTCTCGTCGGCCTTGTTGGACGAGGCGCTGTTGCGGGCGAAGTCGCTGCGGGTGGTCGCGTTGCGCCACTTGACGCCGAAGCCCTTGAGCGCGCCTTCCTGGACGACGTAGGCGATGTCGGTGTCGCGTTCCCATTCCTTGCCGTCGTCGCCGCTGGCGTTCAGCAGGTCGACGTTGTCGCCCTTCACGTAGCGGGTCATGAAGGTCAGGCCGGGGATGCCGAGGCCGGCGAAGTTGTAGTCGTAGCGGGCCTGCCAGGACTTCTCGTCCTTGTTGGCGAAGTCCAGGATCTGGATGTAGTTCACCAGGTAGGGGTCGGTACCGTTGATGTAGGCAAAGCCGGTGTCGCCGCTCATCTTCTGGTAGCCGACGCCGAAGGCGTGGTAGCCCAGGTTATAGGTGACCATGGCGTTGAACGCCTTGTTGTCGACATTGCTGCCGCCGTCGTCGGTGGACTTGGCCCAGCGGACGTCGGACTTCAGCGACTGGCCTTCGGCGATCGGCAGGGTCCAGCCGAGGGTCAGGTAGTGCTGCTTGTAGAAGTCGTCCAACTGGCCGTAGTGGTAGCCGGTGCTGAAGTTCTTGGTCCAGTTGTAGGTGGCGCCGGCGTAGTCGAACTCGTTGGTGGTGTTGCCGCTGCGCACGGTGATGTTCTTCTTGCCGCCGGTGGTGACGGTCATTTCCTCGTAGTTGGAGGAGTCACGGCGGTTGGTCTGGTTCAGGCGGCCGGCGTCGAAGTTCAGGCCTTCGAGCTGGGTGGAGTTGACCGCGCTACCCACGAAGAGCTGCGGCAGCAGGCGGCTGTCGTTGGTCACCACGACCGGCAGCTTGGGCGTCAGGGTGCCCATCTTCAGGGTGTTTTTCTCGTAGCGCAGCTTGAGGGTCGCGCCGCCCTTGCTGAAATCGTCCGGCGCGTCGCCGTCGGCGGTCTTGGGCAGCAGGCCGGTGCCGGTGCGGTCGGCGCTGGAGTCCAGCTTCAGGCCCAGCGCGGCGATGCCGTCGACGCCCACGCCGATGGTGCCGTCGGTGTAGCCCGACTCGAATTTCAGGATGAAGCCCTGGCCCCACTCTTCCTGCTTGCTCTGCTGCGCCTGGGTGGAGCTGCGGAAATCGCGGTTGAAGTAGAAGTTGCGCAGTTCAACGTTGGCCTTGCTGTCCGAAATGAAGTCGGCGTGAGCGACTGCAGGTACGACAATGCTGGCGCCGAGCACGGCCTGCGCCAGGCCGCCCATGGCAAAACCGGCGTAGTTCTTACGGATCATCAGGATTTCCCCTTATGGTGTTTTAAGCGTTGAACACGCTGAGCGCCTGGCATGCAGGGCGCGGCCCCCATGGTCTCGCGCAGCCGTTTGGCGGCTCTTCTGTGTTGCGGGGAATCTTGGCGGGGGGTTATTTCAGATCGGCTGCATAGATATAAACTTTTTGTTACAGCTGAACTTTTCCGAAAAATTCGACTACGCGGTCATGGGCTGACAGCAGCGGCTGTCAGCGGGGACTGACGCACCGGACGAGCGGCAGTATGCTGTCGCCTCCCCCTCCGCCACCGCGCCCATTCCATGCAAGAACTGCAACCGCTGATCGAACGCTACGGCCCCGCCCTGCTCTTCCTCAATGTGCTGCTGGAGCAGCTGGGCCTGCCGATTCCGGCCTACCCGGCGCTGATCGTCGCCGGCGCCCTGGCGCTGCAGGGGCACGGGGTGTCCCTGGGCGAAGCGCTGGCGGTGGCCACCCTGGCCTGCCTGATCGCCGACACCGCCTGGTACTTCGCCGGCCGCCGCTACGGCGGCTTCCTACTGCGCAGCATCTGCAGGGTATCGCTGTCGCGCGACAGCTGCATCCGCCAGAGCCAGAGCCTGTACCTGCGCATAGGCCCGCGCGCGCTGCTGATCAGCAAATTCCTGCCCGGCGCCGGCGCGCTGTCCACCAGCCTGGCCGGCATGACCGGCACGCCGCTGCGCCGCTTCCTCGGCTACGACTTCGCCGGCTCGGCGCTATGGGTGGGCTCGGCGCTGCTGCTGGGCGCCATCTTCAGCGACACCGTCGACAGCCTGCTGGGCTGGCTGCACGACTACGCCACCCGCGGCCTGCTGTTGCTATTGGCGGCCTTCGCGCTGTTCATCGCCTGGCGCCTGTGGCAGCGCTACAGCCTGCTGCGACGCACCGCGCGGATTCCCCGGATCAGCGTCGAGGAACTGCGCGAACGCCTGGACCAGGGCGACACCCCGCTGATCCTCGACGTGCGCGCCGAGGCCGGCGAGGACGGCATCCCCGGCGCCATCCCGATGACCCTGGACAGTCCGCTGGACGGGCTCGCCGACAGCCTCGGCCAGGCCGACGTGGTCATCTATTGCGCCTGCCCCAACGAACTCTCCGCGGCCATGCTCGCCGAGCGCCTGCGCAAGCACGGCTACCCGCGCGCCTGGGCGCTGTCCGGCGGGCTGGAGGCATGGCAGGCGAGCCAGGCCCAAGCTGGCGCCGATGGGCTTTCGTAGGATGGGGTGAGCGCAGCAATACCCATCACCACAGCTATCACGGGCAGACAGGGTTCCTACAAAAAGCGCGGCGTCCATCGATTGACGTTGCGCCGACCAGCCCTTACCGTTGCCCAGCCGCTCAACCGAGCGGTGCGGGATTGGCGTCCCGGTATCAGAACAGACGCGAGCCTCAGGGCGAGCGTCGGCATGGTCGTACCTGTGTCATGGGCAGGCCGTGCAGGGCATCTTCGGATGCGCCGGATGTTCTGACCGGTACGCCAACCTGTACGGTCTGCCCTCCCTGATTGGCGTCAGACGGGCAGTTCTAGGTACTTTTCGTCAGGACACAACCATGCATCCATTACATATTTCCAAAGAAGCGACTTCCCTCGACCTCTTCGACGCCGCCCAGGCCCGTCACTCCGCCGCCTGCGACGCCCTGCGCCTGCTGGCTGGCGCGCCGGACCTGGGCTGCCCGGACGAGGGCACCCTCGCCGGCCGAACTGTTGCTGCGCGATGCCTCCCGGCTCTACGAGGCCGCTAGAGAACGGGCCTGAGCGCCGAGGCGCCTTGCGTAGGATGGGTTGAGCTTGCGATACCCATGCGGTCACGGTGATGGGTATCGCTTCACTCAACCCATCCTACGGTGTGCTACCTGCGCCATTCCCATGTAGAGCGGACCTTGTCCGCGATAGCCGGACGATCCGGCGCGGATCGCGGATAAGATCCGCTCCTACGCTGCCCCGCCCGCGCCATTCCCATTGTAGGAGCGCGCCCTGCGCGCGAATCGCGGGCAGGGCCCGCTCCTACAGGTTACCGGGAGGCACGGTATTCCCCCCGTAGGAGCGGACCTTGTCCGCGATAGCCGGACGTATCGGCGCGGTTCGCGGATGAGATCCGCTCCTACGCTGTCCCACCCTCGCCATTCCCGGGCGCGCTGATCTCATCCGCGACTGCGCTCAGCGCCGCGAATGGTCCCGGCGCAGTTCGGCCAGGCGGGCGGCCAGCAGGTCCAGGCCGGTGGCGCGGTCTTCCGGCAGGCGGCGCACGCTGGCCTGGGTCAGGCGCATCTGGCGGATGAAGCGCCGGCAGTGGCGGCACAGCAGCAGGTGGCGGCGCACCGCGAGTTTCTCGCGCAGGCCGAGCTGGCTGTCCAGCAGGTCGCTGGAGAGGGCCACCAGTTCCTTGCAGGTCAGCATTGGCCGGTCTCCTCGAAATGCTCCAGGGTGGCGAACAGCTTCAGCCGCCCGCGGTGCAGCAGCACCCGGACATTGGAGAGGGAAAGCGACAGAAGATTACAGATCTCCTGCAATTCCAGGCCCTGGCGCTCGCGCAGCAGGACCACGCTGCGCTGCAGGTCCGACAGGCTCAGCAGGGTCTTTTCCAGGCATTCGCGCAGTTCGTCCTCGGCCAGCAGGGCCTCGGGCGAGTCCGAATGCCAGGCCAGGGGCGCGGCGCTCCAGTGGCCGTCGGCGGCGAAGCGGCTGTCGTCGATGCTGCCGTGGGGCGCCGGCAGGTCGTCCAGGGAGACTTCCCGGCGCACCTGGCGCAGCTTGCTCTTGGCGGTGTTGGCGGTAACGGTCAGCAGCCAGGTCTTGAGGCTGGAGCGCCCCTGGAAGCCGTCCAGGTGGCGCACCACGGCGAGCCAGGCGTCCTGCACCACCTCGTCGGCGTGGGGGCTGCCGACGATGGCCAGGGCCACGGCGCGCATGGCGCCCTGGTAGGCCGCGACCATCTCGCGGAAGGCCGCGTCCTCGCCGGCGCGCAGGCGCGCCAGCAGTTCGCCGTCGGCTTCGCCCACCCGGTCAGCGCTTGCGCAGGATCACGCTGCCGATGGAGTAGCCGGCGCCGAAGGAGCTGAGCACGCCGATGGAACCGGCGGGCAGGTCCTCGTGGTACTTGTGCAGGGCGATCACCGAGCCGGCCGAGCTGGTGTTGGCATAGGTGTCGAGGATCACCGGCGCCTCGTGGGCCTCGGCGTCGCGGCCGAGCAGCTTGCGGGTGATCAGCAGGTTCATGTTGAGGTTGGCCTGGTGCAGCCAGAAGCGCTTGACCTCGCCGACCGGGATGGCGTTCTGCGCCAGGTGCTCGCCGATCAGCTCGGCCACCATCGGGCAGACGTCCTTGAACACCTTGCGGCCTTCCTGGACGAACAGCTTGTCGCGCTGGCCGATGCCCTCTTCCGCGGCGCGGTTGAGGAAGCCGAAGTTGTTGCGGATGTTGTTGGAGAACTGCGTCAGCAGCTTGGTGCTGACGATGTCGAACTGCTGCTTGCCGATGGCCTGGTCGGCGCGCTCGACGATCACCGCGGTGGCCGCGTCGCCGAAGATGAAGTGGCTGTCGCGGTCGCGGAAGTTCAGGTGGCCGGTGCAGATTTCCGGGTTGACCATCAGGATGGCGCGGGCCTGGCCCAGCTGCACGCTGTTCACTGCGGCCTGCAGGCCGAAGGTGGCCGAGGAGCAGGCAACGTTCATGTCGAAGCCGAAGCCCTGGATGCCGAGGGCCGCCTGGACCTCGATGGCCACCGCCGGGTAGGCGCGCTGCAGGTTGGAGCAGGCGACGATGACGCCGTCGATGTCCGCCGCGCTGCGGCCGGCCCGGTGCAGCGCCTCCTTGGCGGCGTGCACGGCCATCTCGCAGAGGATGCCCCAGTCGTCGTTGCTGCGCTCGGGGATGCGCGGGACCATGCGCTGCGGGTCGAGGATGCCTTGCTTGTCGACCACGAAGCGGCTCTTGATGCCGGAGGCCTTCTCGATGAACGCCGAGCTGGATTCGCTCAGCGCTTCCAGTTCGCCTTTGGCGATGGCTTCGGCGTGCTGGTCGTTGTACTGGCGGACGTAGGCATTGAAGGACTCCACCAGTTCATCGTTGGAGATGCTGAACGGCGGGGTATAGAGACCGGTTCCGCTGATCACGACTTTATGCACGGTCAATCCTCTTCTCAATCTGGCTGCCGGCCCCGGCAGCATGGTTAGGCATCGATGTGCCCGCCCGCGGGCCGGCACTGCAAAAGGGGTTCGGCCCGCATGGGCCTGAGGGCACGGCCTGATGACCAGGCAGTGTGCCATCGAAGGTGGCGTGCCGGCATCTTCCACCGCCCAACGGCGACGGCGCTGCGCGGCGCTCGAATAACCGCCGATTATGCGGCAAATCGTCGGCAAATGCCGCTACCGCGGCGCAGTTTTCCAGCATACAGACCTTGTACCGGCCGGTGATTGAAATTCCCGAAAGCCTCGATAGCCAGGCCATCCGGGCGAGTTGGCGGAAGCGCCCTGCGCTCTTGCGCAAATGCCCTTGGGGCGAATACCCGCATGCCACCGGGCAGCTGCGCTGAACCCCGGCGGGAAAACCGCTGTCGAGGAAAGGGGCGCCCGCCGGCGCCCCTTTTCATTGGCAAGCACAGAGGTAGCGATGCTGGTTTCCCTTCAGGCGCTGCGGGCCCTGGCCGCCTGGCTGGTGGTGTTCCATCATTTCATGCAGGTGTTCTTCGATTTTCGCGCCGACAGCCTCGGCGGGCGCCTGCTGTCCACCCGCGGCCAGGTCGGGGTGGACATCTTCTTCGTCCTCAGCGGTTTCGTCATCCAGCTGTCCTGCGCCGGGCGCCAGGTGCCCGGCCTGACCTTCCTGGCCCAGCGGCTGGCGCGCATCGCCCCGGCCTACTGGCTGTACACCGCCATCACCGCGCTGATCCTCTACGCCTTCGGCAACCTGATGCCGGTCTACGGCGTGGCCCTGCCGCAGCTGCTGCTGTCGCTGCTCTTCCTGCCCAGCCAGAACCCCGGCGGCTTCGGCTTCTACCCGATACTGCCGGTGGGCTGGACGCTGAACTTCGAGATGCTTTTCTACCTGCTGTTCGCCCTCTCCTTCGCCGTGGGCGAACGCTGGCGCCCCTGGCTGGTGGGCGCGTTGCTGGCACTGGTCAGCGGCGTGCTGGCGAAGGCGCCGTGGCTGAGCAACTTCTACCGCAACCCCATCGTCTGCGAATTCCTCTTCGGCCTACTTCTGGCCGAGCTGTACCGCCGCGGCCTGCTGCGCCTGCGGGCATCGGTGGCACTGCCGCTGGCGCTGGGCGCGGTGCTGGTGCTGCTGCACTTCCCCGCCGACCATCCCTGGCGCCCGCTGACCTGGGGCCTGCCCAGCGCGGTGCTGGTGGCCGCCTGCGTGGCGCTGGAGCCATGGTTCGCCGGCTGCCGCCCGCTCAAGGCGCTGGGCGACTGGAGCTATTCGGTGTACCTGGTCCACGTGATAGTGCTGTGGCTGGCCAGCTACTGGCTGCACCAGCGCCTGGGCCTCGGTCCGTACCAGACGCTGGCGCTGTGCCTGCCGGCGATCCTGCTGCTGTCCTGGCTGAGCTACGAATGGGTGGAACTGCGCCTGGGCCGGCGCCTGAAGCAGGCCTGGGCGCCGCGCCCGGTGCCGGCCTAGCCGTCGCCGCAGACCAGGCGGTTGCGCCCCTGGGCCTTGCCGCGGTACAGGCGGTGGTCGCAGCAACGGTACAGGGCCTCGGCGTCGTCGCCGTCCACCGGCCACTCGGCCAGGCCGAAGGTGGCCGACAGCGGGATGACATGGCCGCGGTACAGCAGCGGGTTGGCCGCCAGATCCGTGCGCAGGCGCTCCACCAGCGGCGCGGCGTCGAAGCGGACGGTGTTGCGCAGCAGCAGGGCGAACTCCTCGCCGCCCAGGCGGCCGATCATGTCGCCGGCGCGCAGGTGCAGGCGCAGCCGGGCGCAGAGGTATTGCAGGGCCTTGTCGCCGGCGTCGTGGCCCCAGCGGTCGTTGACGTCCTTGAAGTGGTCCACGTCCAGCAGCACCAGCACCCAGCGCTGGCCGTTGCCGCGGGAATCCTCCAGGCAACGCAGCACCGCGCGCTGGAAGGCCTCGCGGCTGGCCGCGCCGGTCAGCGCGTCGCTCAGCGCCAGGCGCTGCAGCAACTGCTGGGCCTGGGCGCGGCGGGTTTCGTAGATGTGCACGAAGGCCATGATCAGCAGGCCGCAGAGGATGGCGTTGCCCAGGTCGATCATCCCCGGGGCGTCCAGGCGCAGCGGGTGCTGGCGCAGGTAGAGCAGCGCGGCCACGCCGACGAAGGGCACCGAGAGCAGGAAGCCGCGCCACGCGCCCAGCAGCAGGTAGGCCATCACCGGCATCAGGTAGAGCCAGACGAAGGCCGTGGCCGAGGCCTGCGGCATGATGATGATGTAGACCAGGAAGCAGAAGGTGGGCAGCAGGTAGGCGTAGATCCACGGCGTCAGGTCGCGCACCCGCGCCAGGCGCGAGGTGGCCCACAGCAGCAGCGCGCAGACCAGCGCCTCCAGGCCCGCCAGCAGGTAGTTGCCGTTGAGGCACTGGAGCACCGAGAAGATTCCCAGGGTCAGCCCGGTGCAGAAGAAGATCAGGCGCATCAGCAGACGCTGGTCGGCCAGGTCCAGTCCGCTGGTGCTGGCTGCCGGCTCCCCCGGCGCATTGGCTTTGGCCTTGTCGTGCATGGCTACCCTTCCCTGGCCCCGCCAGGCATGGCGGAGCGCTGGACGAAACGACCGCCCATCCGCGTGGATGGAGTCTAGCCAGTCCGCCCGCCCGGCAGCACAGCCGGTCGTCGCCCGCCGGACGGTGCAAGCATGGCGACCAACGCCGTGAATTCACGGCAGCTTCATCGCCGCTGCGCTAGCCTTCGAGGAACCCCAACCACGGAGGGCGCCCATGCGCGCATTGATCGCTTCGCTGTCCCTGCTGGCCCTGGCCGGCTGCTCGTCCTACCAGGCCAGGGAAACCGGCCCGGTGCCCGCCGACCGTCTGCTGGGCTTCCAGCAGGACGCCCAGGGCGGCGCCAGGGTCGAGGTCGAGCGCGACCTGGGCTTCCTCGGCGGCGGCTGCATGGTCGCCTTCAAGATCGACCGCCAGTTGGCCGCGCGCATCGCCGTGGGCGAGACCGCCAGCTTCCAGCTGCCGCCCGGCCAGCACATCGTCGGCATCGGCGCCGACGAACAGGGCGAGGGCCTGTGCAGCAAGGGCCTGCTGCGCCGCGAACTGCTGGTGGACCTCGCCGCCGGCGAGACCGCGCAGTTCCGCATCCTCAGCGACGCCAACAAAGGCTTCGACATCCTCCCGGCCCAGCGTTGACGCCCGGGCGGGGCCACGGCCCCGCCCTTCCCCGGCTTACCCGTTGATGCGTCGCACCAGGCGCGCCTGCAGCTGCTCCAGCTCGGCCGGGTCGGCCTTCTGCACGGCGTGGATGCCCAGGCCCTGGCCGGCGTAGCGCGGCACTATGTGCACGTGGATATGGAACACCGTCTGCCCGGCGGGCGCGCCGTTGAACTGGGCCACCTGCACGCCGTCGGGGTTGAGTTCCTCGACTATCGCGCGGGTCAGGCGCTGCACCACGCCCATCACCTTGCACAGCGCATCGGCGTCGACTTCGAGGATGTTGCGCGCGGCGCTGCGCTTGGGCACCACCAGCGCATGGCCGTGGGACTGCGGGAAGAGGTCGAGGAAGGCGAGCACGTCGTCGTCCTCGTACAGCTTGTAGCAGGGGGCGTCGCCGCGAATGATCTGGGCGAAGATGTTCTGCGGGTCATAGGTGCCTTGCAGGCTCATGGCGCTGTCCTTGAGCGGTGGATCGGAGACGGCACCATACCGGCTCGCGGCGCCGCTGGCACCTCCCCCCTGCGCGATCGGCGGCGTATGCTGGGCGTTCGACTTTCAGACCGGAGTTCCCATGCCTTCGCTCGCCGACTTCCCGATCACCCGCAAATGGCCCGCCACCCGCCCCGACGTCCTGCAGCTGTACTCGCTGCCCACGCCCAACGGGGTGAAGGTCTCGATCATGCTAGAGGAAACCGGCCTGGCCTACGAGCCGCACCTGGTCAGTTTCGAGCGCAACGACCAGTTCAGCCCGGAATTCCTCTCGCTGAACCCGAACAACAAGATTCCCGCCATCCTCGACCCCAACGGCCCCGGCGGCCAGCCGCTGGCGCTGTTCGAGTCCGGCGCCATCCTCATCTACTTGGCCGACAAGACCGGCCAGTTGCTGCCCCAGGACCCGGCGCGGCGCTACGAGGCGATCCAGTGGTTGATGTTCCAGATGGGCGGCATCGGCCCGATGTTCGGCCAGTTGGGCTTCTTCAATAAATTCGCCGGCCGCGAGATCGAGGACAAGCGGCCGCTGAATCGCTACGTGGAGGAGTCCCGGCGGCTGCTGGCGGTGCTGGACCAGCGCCTGGAAGGGCGCGACTGGGTGATGGGGCAGGAGTACGGCATTGCCGACATCGCCATCTTCCCCTGGGTGCGCAACCTGGTGGGTTTCTACGAGGCGGGTGATCTGGTGCAGTTCGAGCGCTTCGGCAATGTGAAGCGGGTGCTGGAGGCGTTCCTGGCGCGGCCGGCGGTGCAGCGGGGGTTGGGGATTCCGCAGAGGGGTTGAGGTTGGGGTTGGGCTGCTCGCGAACGATGGTGTCCAGCTTGGCTACGGAGCGGTGTCGAAGTCCGCAGCCCTCTCCCCCCCGCCCTCTCCCTGAAGGGAGAGGGGGCTTGTCCGTGCCGAGAGAGGGAATGGTTTCAGCCGGAAACCTTCGGTGCTGCCGGCTAACTCCAAAACATCCCGTTCGGCCCAACGCCCCCTCTTCCGGCTAACGCCGAAACACCCGAGCACGCCGAACGGTCCCCTCTCCCTTCAGGGAGAGGGTTAGGGAGAGGGAGCGGAGTCCCTCTCGAACACCGGAGCAGCCGGGAAACACTGTTCGCGAGCAAGAACTAGGCGTCCCCCTCGCTCCTACGAAAAACCTCGTCAGGCCTCGACCTGGCCCCACTGCTTGCTCAGCCGCTTGTCCGACACCGGCACCTTGGTCCCCAGTTGCTGGGCGAACAGCGATACGCGGTATTCCTCCAGCATCCAGCGGTACAGCAGCAGTTCCGGATCGCGCTTGCCTTCCTGGGCGTGCTTGGCCTGGCGGGCCTTGTACTGGTCCCAGTAGCCGGCCATCTCGCCGCTCCACACGCGGTCGCGCAGGACCTGGCCGGCGACCTTGTCCAGGCGCTGTTCCACGGCCTTGAGGTAGCGCGGGTATTCCTTCAGCCATTCCAGCGGGGTGTCGCGGACGAAGCCGGGGTAGACCAGGTTGGCCAGTTGCCCCTTCACGTCGTTGAGCGGCACCGTCATGGCCAGGTCGACCTTGCCCTTGAAGCGCTTCTGCAGGCCGTGCCAGAGCTTGAGGATGTCCAGCACCAGGCGGGCGATGCGTTCGGCGTGTTCGGTCCAGGCACCGCGCTTTTTCTCGGCGAGGGACGCCAGGGCCGCGCCGTCTCGGGGCAGGCTGGTCTCGCCTTCGAGGATGCAGGCGTCCAGGCTGGCCAGGAGGATGTCTTCCACCAGCGCCTCGACGCGGCCCAGTTCGCGGTACAGCAGGCCCATCTCGGTCTGCCCCGGCAGCTTGCCACGCAGGAATTTCGCCGGCTCGGCCAGTTGCTGCAGCAGCAGGCGCTGCAGGGCGCGGCGGTGCTGGTACTCGGCCTCGGCCTGGGTGGGGAAGCGGTTTTCCTTGACCACCCCGCCCTCTTCCACCAGCGCCGGGTAGACCGTCATCGACAGCCCGGCGATCTTCTGCTGGGCCTTTTCCGCCACTTCGGCGAAGCCCTTGGCTTCCACCGGCTTCTGCGGCTTGTCGGCCTGGGGAATGGCCAGGGCGGCCTGGCTGGCTTCGGCGAAGCGCGCGGTGAGTTCGGCGAGGTCGCGGCCTTCGCCGAGGAACTTGCCGCGGGCGTCCACCACTTCGATGTTCATGCGCAGGTGGCTTTCCACCTGGGTTTCGGCCTCGGCCCAGGCTTCCTCGGCCACGCGGCTGCCGGTCATGCGTTGCAGCTCGCGGCCCAGGGCCTCGGGCAGCGCGCCTTCGGCGAAGGTCATCTTGCCGATGGCGGCGCGGACGAAGTCCGGCACCGGCACGAAGTTCTTGCGGATGGCCTTGGGCAGGTTGCGCACCAGGGCCACGCACTTGGCTTCCAGCAGGCCCGGCACCAGCCATTCCAGGCGCTCGGCGGGCAGTTGCGGCAGCAGCGGCGCCGGTACCCGCAGGGTCACGCCGTCGCGCGGGTGGCCCGGCTCGAAGTGGTAGGTCAGCGGCAACTGCAGCTCGCCCAGGCGCAGGCGGTCCGGGTAGAGGCCGGCGGTGACTTCGCTGGCGTCGCGGGCCAGCACGTCTTCCTCGCGCATGATCAGCAGGTCGGGCTGCTGCTTGTGCTCGCGCTCGTACCACTTCTCGAAGCTGGCGGTCTGGTAGATGTCCGCCGGCAGGCGCGCGTCGTAGTAGGCGAACAGGGTTTCCTCGTCGGCGAGGATGTCGCGACGGCGCGCCTTGGCCTCCAGTTCGTCGAGCTTCTCCAGCAACTGGCGGTTGGCGGCAAGGCACCTGGCGCGGCTGTTGATTTCGCCGCGCACCAGGGCCTCGCGGATGAACAGCTCGCGGGCCACCGGAGGGTCGATGGGGCCGTAGTGCACGGCGCGGCGGCCGACGACGATCAGCCCGTAGAGGGTCACCTGCTCGTAGGCCACCACCTGGCCGCGCCTCTTCTCCCAGTGCGGTTCCAGGTGGTTCTTCTTCACCAGGTGGCCGGCCAGGGGTTCCAGCCAGTCCGGCTCGATCCTGGCGACCATGCGGGCGAACAGCTTGGTGGTCTCCACCAGTTCGGCGGCCATGATCCACTGCGGCTTCTTGCGCCCGATGACGCTGGAGGGGTGGACCCAGAAGCGCCGCTGGCGCGCGCCCAGGTAGTCGCCGTCCTCGGACTTCTGGCCGATCTGGCTGAGCAGGCCGGAGAGGATGGCCTTGTGCACGGCGGCGTAGTCGATGTCGCGCTTGGACTGCTCCCCGTCTTTGTAGGAGCGAGCTTGCTCGCGAACGCTCTTCGCGTCTTTGGTCGCCTGGGGTTTCGCAGCGTTGGGTTGTTCGCGAGCAATGGCTGAGGCGCCCCCCTCGCTCCTACGAGAGCCTTCCGGCTTGCCGAAGGGGAGTTTGAGTTCGCGGCAGATCAGGGTGAGCTGGCGGTGCGCATCGCGCCATTCGCGCAGGCGCAGGTAATTCAGGAAGTTCTTCCGGCACCAGGCGCGCAGGGCGTTGGAGCCCAGGGCCTGGCGCTGTTCCTCGAAGCCGCGCCAGAGGTTGATCAGCGCGGCGAAGTCGGAGTCCGGGTCCTTCCACTGGGCATGGGCCTGGTCGGCGGCCTGCTGGCGTTCGATCGGGCGTTCGCGCGGGTCCTGCACGGAGAGCGCGCTGGCCACCGTCAGCACTTCGTTCAGGCTGCCCTGGTGGGCCGCTTCCAGCAGCATGCGGCCCAGCCGCGGGTCCACCGGCAGGCGCGCCAACTGGCGGCCCAGCGGGGTCAGTTGGCCCTCGCGGTTCACCGCCGAGAGTTCCTGCAGCAGGGTGAAGCCGTCCTTGATCGCCTTGCCGTCCGGCGGCTCGATGAAGGGGAAGGCCTCGATGTCGCCCAGGCGCAGGTGGAGCATCTGCAGGATCACCGCCGCCAGGTTGGTACGCAGGATTTCCGGGTCGGTGAAGGCCGGCCGCGCGTTGAAGTCCTCCTCGCTGTACAGGCGTACGCAGATGCCCGGCTCGACCCGCCCGCAGCGGCCCTTGCGCTGGTTGGCGCTGGCCTGGGAGATGGCCTCGATGGGCAGGCGCTGGACCTTGGCGCGGTAGCTGTAGCGGCTGATGCGCGCGGTGCCGCTGTCGATCACGTAGCGGATGCCCGGCACCGTCAGCGAGGTCTCGGCGACGTTGGTGGCCAGGACGATCTTGCGTCCCGGCATGGGCGCGAAGATTTTCTGCTGCTCCGCCGGGGTCAGCCGCGCGTACAGCGGCAGCACTTCGGTGTGGCGCAGGTTGGCCTTGCGCAGCATGTCCGCGGCATCGCGGATTTCCCGCTCGCCCGGGAGGAACACCAGCACGTCGCCGGGGCGCTTGCCGACTTCGCGCTCGTGGGCGGCGATTTCGTCCAGGGCACGGAGGATACCTTCGTCCACCGAAAGGTCGTCGAACAGCGCCTCGCCGTCCTCGTCCACTTCGGCGGCCAGCGGGCGGTACCAGGTTTCCACCGGGTAGGTGCGCCCGGAAACCTCGACGATAGGCGCATCGCCGAAGTGCTTGGAGAAACGCTCCAGGTCGATGGTCGCCGAGGTGATGATCAGCTTCAGGTCCGGCCGGCGCGGCAACAGGGTCTTGAGGAAGCCGAGCAGGAAGTCGATGTTCAGGCTGCGCTCGTGTGCCTCGTCGACGATGATGGTGTCGTAGCGCTCCAGGTAGCGGTCGTGCTGGGTCTCGGCCAGCAGGATGCCGTCGGTCATCAGCTTGACCAGGGTGCTGTCGTCGCTCTGGTCCTCGAAGCGCACCTGGTAGCCCACCAGCGAACCCAGCGGCGTACCGATCTCCTCGGCCACCCGCGTGGCGACGCTGCGCGCGGCCAGGCGGCGCGGCTGGGTGTGGCCGATCAGGCCGTGGCTGCCGCGGCCCAGTTCCAGGCAGATCTTCGGCAGCTGGGTGGTCTTGCCCGAGCCGGTCTCGCCGGCGATCACCACCACCTGGCTCTTCAGCAGCGCGGCCTTGATTTCGTCGCGCTTGGCGGCGATCGGCAGGCTGTCGTCGTAGCGGATCGCCGGGACGCTGGCGCGGCGCGCCTCGACCTTGGCGCAGGAGGCCTGGAAGCGCTCCACCCACTGCGCCAGCTTGCCGTCGTCGGGGTGCTTGCGCAGTTCGTGGAACTGCCGGCGCAGGCGGTGGCGGTCGCGGATCAACGCGTGGTCGAGGCGTTGCAGGAGCTGTTCGGGGCTGGGCGTTACGTCGGTCATCGGCTGCGCTGGCGTCTGTGCGAAAGGCGGCCGCGCGCCTGGCGGCGGCCGCTTCCGGAAAGGGGCAAAGACGCGATTGTCGCAGAGTAACGCCCCGCGTCGCCACGCCCAGTGCGTGGCGGCGGGGTTTCAGGCGCGGATCAGATGCGGAACTGGCCGACCAGCTGGCGCAGGCGCTCGCCCAGGCCGCTCAGCTCGCTGGCGGTGCGCGCGCCCTGCACGGCGTCCTCGGCCACCCGGTCCACGCCGTCGGCGATCTGGTGCACGCTGCGGTTGATCTCCTCGGCCACCGCGGTCTGTTCCTCGGCGGCGCTGGCGATCTGCGCGTTCATCGAGTTGATGGTGCCGATCAGGTTGGCCATGGCGTCCAGCGACTGCCCGGCCTGGTCGGCCTGGCTGCGGGTGCGCCCGGCCATCTCGCTGGCGCGCTGCATGGCCTGCACGGAGCCGGCGGTAGTGGCCTGCAGGCGGTCGATCATCTGCTGGATCTCGCCGGTGCTCTGCTGGGTGCGGCTGGCCAGCGCGCGCACTTCGTCGGCGACCACCGCGAAGCCGCGCCCGGCCTCGCCGGCGCGGGCCGCCTCGATGGCGGCGTTGAGCGCCAGCAGGTTGGTCTGCTCGGCGATGGAGCGGATCACTTCCAGCACGCCGACGATGCCGCGCACGTCCTGACTGAGGGTGTCCAGGGCCTCGCTGCTGCTGCTCACCTCGCCGGCCAGATCGTTGATCTGCGCCACGCACAGGTCCACCTCGCGCTTGGCCGCCTGGCCCTCGCGGTCGGTGTCGCGGGCGGCGTCGGCGGCGCGCTGGGCGCTGCGCGCCACTTCCTGGGCGGCGGCGGTCATCTCGTTGATCGCCGTGGCCACCTGGTCGGTCTCGCTGCGCTGGCCGGCCATCGCCTGCTCCGAGCGCTGCGCCTGCTGGGCGACGTTGCCGACCAGCCCGGACAGTTGCCCGGTGGTGCCGGCCACCTGCTGCACCAGGGTGTGGATCTTCTCGACGAAGCGGTTGAACGACTGCGCCAGCTCGCCCAGTTCGTCGCGGCTTTCCACCGGCAGGCGGTGGGTCAGGTTGCCGTCGCCGGCAGCCATGTCGTCGAGGTTGGCCTTGATCCGCAGCAGCGGGCGGACGATGGCGTTGCCGGTGGGCACCGCCACCAGGGCGATGATCACCAGCAGCGCCAGGGCCGAGCCGATCATCAGCGTCAGCAGGCTGTTGATCTGCCCGTGCAGCTGTTCGCGGGCCTTGGCCACGTCTTCCTCGATGTCGTCCAGGTTCAGCGAGGTGCCGAACACCAGGTTCCACTTCGGCAGGTACTGCGCGTAGCCGATCTTCGGCACGACGGCGCTGTTGCCCGGGCGGGTGAAGCTGTAGTGCACGTAGTGGCTGTCGTCCTGGCCGGCGCGCACCAGCTCGCGGATGGCGTAGACGCCGTTGGGGTCGCGGAAGCTGCTGAAGTCTTCGCCGATGCGCTCTTCGCTGGTGCCCTGGAAGACGCGCACCGAGCGGGTGTCGTAGCCCCAGAAGTAGCCGCCGTTGCCGTAGGCCAGGCGCTTGAGCAGCGCCACCCCGGCCTCGCGCGCCGCCGCATCGCCTTCGGCCGCGGCCTGGTACTGCGGGCCGACCGCCGCCAGAGCGACGTCGACGAACTGCTTGAGCTGGACCTGGCGGTCTTCGATCAGGCTCTGGCGGATCTGTTCTTCCTGCTGGCCGGACAGCCGCTGCAGCGCCACCAGGGTCACGGCGCAGAGCACCAGGGTGAGGATCAGGATCGGGAGTAGCGCCAGGCTCAGGACCTTGGCGCGCAGGCGCAGGGAGGGAATCACGGTGGCAGCCTCCATAGGCAGGGGCAACGGCATCAAAAAACCCGCCGTGGGGCGGGTTTCTTGTTATCGGCTCAGGCCTGAGCCTTCTTTAGCTCCTGGTCGCGCAATTCGCGACGGAGGATCTTGCCGACGTTGGTGGTCGGCAGGCTCTCGCGGAATTCCACGTACTTCGGACGCTTGTAGCCGGTCAGGTTGTCGTGCATGTGCTTGACCACCTGCTCCTTGGTCAGGGTCACGCCCGGGCGCGGCACCACGAACACCTTGATCACCTCGCCGGAACGCTCGTCCGGCACGCCGATGGCGGCGCACTGCAGCACGCCCGGCAGGGTAGCGAGGACGTCTTCCAGCTCGTTGGGGTACACGTTGAAGCCGCTGACCAGGATCATGTCCTTCTTGCGGTCGACGATGCGCATGTAGCCGTCTTCCTGGATGATCGCCACGTCGCCGGTGCGCAGCCAGCCGTCCTTGTCGAGGATCTCGTCGGTGGCCTCCTGGCGCTGCCAGTAGCCCTTCATCACCTGCGGGCCCTTGACGCACAGCTCACCGCGCTCGCCCAGGGGCAGCTCGTTGCCGGCGTCGTCGACGACCTTGCACAGGGTCGACGGGACCGGGATGCCGATGGTGCCGATCTGGATGTTCTGGAACGGGTTCACCGACACCACCGGGCTGGTCTCGGTCATGCCGTAGCCTTCGCAGATGGAGCAGCCGGTGACTTCCTTCCAGCGCTCGGCCGCGGCCTGTTGCAGGGCCATGCCGCCGGAGAGCGTCAGCTTCAGGCTGGAGAAGTCCAGCTTGCGGAACGCCTCGTTGTTGCACAGGCCGACGAACAGGGTGTTCAGGCCGACGAAGCCGGTGAACTTCCACTGCGCCAGTTCCTTGGAGAAGGCGTTCAGGTCGCGCGGGTTGGTCACCAGGATGTTGTGGTTGCCGGTGAGCATCATCGCCATGCAATGGAAGGTGAAGGCGTAGATGTGGTACAGCGGCAGCGGCGCGATGAGGATCTCGCAGCCCTCGTTGAGGTTGGCGCCCATCAGTGCCTTGCACTGCAGCATGTTGGCCACCAGGTTGCGGTGCGTCAGCATGGCGCCCTTGGCCACCCCGGTGGTGCCGCCGGTGTACTGCAGCACGGCCACGTCGTCGCTCTTCGGTGAGGACTCGCGCACGCTCTTGCCGCGGCCCTTGGCCAGGGCGTCGTTGAGCTTGACGGCGTTGCCGATGTGGTAGGCCGGGACCATCTTCTTGACGTACTTGACCACCGCGTTGATCAGCAGGCGCTTGAGCGGCGGCAGCAGGTCGGCGACCTCGGTGATGAGCACGTGGCGGATGCCGGTGCGCGGCAGCACTTCCTCGGCCAGGTGGGCCATGTTGGCCAGGCACACCAGCGCCTTGGCGCCGGAGTCGTTGAACTGGTGTTCCATCTCCCGCGCGGTGTACAGCGGGTTGGTGTTGACCACGATGAGGCCGGCGCGCATGGCGCCGAACACCACGATGGGATATTGCAGGACGTTGGGCAGCTGCACCGCGATGCGGTCGCCCGGCTGCAGGTCGGTGTCGTTCTGCAGGTAGGCGGCGAAATCACCGGAGAGGCGGTACAGGTCGCCGTAGGTCAGTGTCTTGCCAAGGTTGCTGAAGGCAGGCTTGTTGGCAAAGCGTTGGCAGGACTCCTTGAGCACCGCGAGGATGTTCGGGTACTGGTCGGCATTGATCTCGGCAGCGATACCTGCTGGGTATTTGTCCTTCCAGAAATTGTCGATCATGGAAGCCCACTCCTAAGCAACAGCTTATCTTTACCGCGTACGCGGTTCTTTGTTGTGTTTGTGCCGCTTTCCCCGGGTCGGGGAGCGAAAAGCGGGCCGAGATTAACAGCTTTGCCAAAACCCGACCAGCACCAAACACAGCCTACCCAGTCATAAAAATGACCAAGAGCAGGTAAATCGGTCACAACCCGCCCATCGGTCGGAAAAGCCCGTGCCAGAAGGGCTGCGGCCTTGTTGGATTGTCTGACAAAGACACTGCCGGGGAAAGCGAGACGAAAAAAACGGAGGCGGGTCGGCGGACCAGCCTCCGTTCGGAGGGTTGCGAGGGCTGATGCGGTCAGGCGCTTTCGCGCAGCTCCCGGCGCAGGATCTTGCCCACCGGGGTCATCGGCAGGGCCTCCTTGAGGACGATCTGCTTGGGCACCTTGTAGCCGGTGAAGTTCTCCTTGCAGTAGGCCTTCAGCTCCTCCACCGTCAGACCCGGCTCACGGGCCACGACGAAGAGTTTGACGGCCTCGCCGGAACGTTCGTCCGGCACCCCGACCGCGGCGCAGTTGGCCACCTTCGGGTGGGCCATGACCACGTCCTCGATCTCGTTGGGGTAGACGTTGAAGCCGGAGACGATGATCAGGTCCTTCTTGCGGTCGACGATGCGCACGAAACCGTCCTCGTCGATCACCGCGATGTCGCCGGTGCGCAGCCAGCCCTCGGCGTCCAGCACCTCCTCGGTGGCCTCCGGGCGCTGCCAGTAGCCCTTCATCACCTGCGGGCCCTTCACGCACAGCTCGCCTCGTTCGCCCAGGGGCTGCTCGTTGCCCTCGTCGTCGATCACCTTCAGCGCGGTGCCCGGCACCGGGATGCCCACGGTGCCCAGGCGCGCCAGCTCGCCGTAGGGGTTGGTGCTGACCACCGGCGAGGTCTCGGTGAGGCCGTAGCCCTCGACCACGGTACAGCCGGTGGCGGCCTTCCAGCGCTCGGCGGTGGCCGAGACCAGCGCGGTGCCGCCGGAGTTGGTGACCTTGAGGTTGGAGAAGTCCAGGTCCTTGAACTCCGGGTGCTCCATCAGCGCCACGAACAGGGTGTTCAGCCCCAGCAGCGAGGAGAAGCGCCACTTCTTCAGCTCCCTGATGAAGCCGGGGATGTCCCGCGGGTTGCTGATCAGCACGTTGTGGTTGCCGTTGTGCATCATGCACATGCAGTTCGCGGTGAAGGCATAGATGTGGTACAGCGGCAGCGGCGCGATCATCACCTCGCCGCCCTCGTTCATCAGCGGGCGGCCGTCGGGGCCGTGCTGCGACAGGCAGGCGTCCACCTGCAGCATGTTCGCCACCAGGTTGCCGTGGGTGAGCATGGCGCCCTTGGCCACGCCGGTGGTGCCGCCGGTGTACTGCAGCACGGCGAGGTCCTCCAGGCCGACCTTGACCGGCTGCAGCGCATGGCCGCGGCCCTGGCGCAGCACCTCCTTGAAGGGCACCGCCTGGGGCAGCCGGTAGTCCGGGACCATCTTCTTCACATACTTGACCGCGGCGTTGACCAGCAGGCCCTTGAGCGCCGGCTGCAGGTCGCCCATCTGCGCCTCGATCAGGTATTCGATGCCGGTGTCCGGCAGCACTTCCTGCACCAGCTTGCCGAACAGGTTGACGTAGACCAGCGCCCGCGCGCCCGAGTCCTTGAACTGGTGGCGCATCTCGCGGGCGGTGTACAGCGGGTTGGTGTTGACCACCACCAGGCCGGCGCGCAGGGCGCCGAACACGGCGATGGGGTATTGCAGGATGTTGGGCATCTGCACGGCGATGCGCTCGCCGGGCTTGAGGTCGGTGTTGCGCTGCAGGTAGGCGGCGAAGGCGGCGGACAGGCGGTCCAGCTCGGCGTAGGTGAGGGTCACGCCCATGTTGCTGAACACCGGGCGGTCGGCGAAGCGCTTGCAGGAGCGCTCGAACACTTCCACCACCGATTTGTAGGCGCCCAGGTCGAGCTGGCTGGGCACGCCGGCGGGACGTTTGTCGTTCCAGAATTCCGCTTGCATTGGCTGTTGTCCTCTTTATTACCTGCAAGGCTGTTCCCGGCCGGCTCCCTCGGGCATCCGGCGCAGGGGCATCCGTCGCAAAGTAGCAGTTGCCCGGTGCAGCGCAAATACTTCGGCCGTTCCCATTTACTTCGTGAATCTTGCGCCACCGCCGGCGGGATGCTGCGCGGCGCCAGGCGCTGCTAGAATGCCGCCACCCCGAGCCGGCACAAGGATTGCCCATGCCGTACGCCGCCTACTGGCTGACCGCCAGCGACCAGACCCCGCTGTACACCCACCATTGGACCGCAGACGCAGCCAAGGGCGTGGTGATGCTCTCCCATGGCATGGCCGAGCACGCAGGGCGCTACGCCCGCCTGGGCGAGGCGCTGAACGCCGCCGGCTGGTCGCTGCTGGCCATCGACCAGCGCGGCCACGGCCGTACCGCCGAGCACGGCGACCTGGGCCACTACGCCGACCAGGGCGGCTGGGGCAAGGTGGTGGGCGACCTGCTCAGCCTCAACCGCCACGCGCGCGAACAGCACCCCGGCCTGCCGGTGGTCCTGCTCGGCCACAGCATGGGCAGCTACATCGCCACCGCCTACCTGCTGCAGCACAGCGCCACGCTGCAAGGCGCGGTGCTCTCCGGCTCCAACTACCAGAGCATCGCGCTGTACCGCGCCGCGCGCCTGGTGGCCCGCTTCGAGCGCTGGCGCCAGGGCCCGCTGGGGCGCAGCGCGCTGATCGAGTTCCTCTCCTTCGGCTCGTTCAACAAGGCCTTCAAGCCCAACCGCACCGAGTTCGACTGGCTCAGCCGCGACACCCGCGAGGTGGACAAGTACATCAGCGACCCGCTGTGTGGCTTCCGCTGCAGCAACCAGCTGTGGCTGGACCTGCTCGGCGGCCTGGAGGACATCACCCCGGTGCAGCACCTGGCGCGCATCGACAAGGCCCTGCCGCTGCTGATCATTGGCGGCGAGCGCGACCCGGTCAGCCAGGGCAGGCGCCTGCGCGACCTGGCCGGGGCGCTGGGCCGCGCCGGGCTGCGCGACGTGCAGACGCAGATCTACCCCGAGGCCCGCCACGAGTTGTTCAACGAGACCAACCGCGACGAGGTCACCCGCAACCTGATCGCCTGGCTGGACGGAGTCCTTTCCGCAGGCCAAGGCGCGAACCACGAGGAAAAGCCATGACCCAGGTGCAGAACGTTCCCTACGCCGAGCTCGAAGTCGGGCAGAAGGCCAGCTTCCAGCGCCCGGTCGGCGAGCGCGACATCCAGCTCTTCGCCGAAGTCTCCGGCGACCGCAACCCGGTCCACCTGGACGCCGACTACGCCGCCACCACCCTGTTCAAGGAGCGCATCGCCCACGGCATGCTCAGCGGCGCGCTGATCAGCGCCGCGATCGCCACCACCCTGCCCGGCCCGGGCACCATCTACCTGGGCCAAAGCCTGCGCTTCACCCGCCCGGTGAAGATCGGCGACGTGCTCGACGTGGAGCTGGAAGTGCTGGAAAAACTGCCGAAGAACCGCGTGCGCATCGGCACCCGCGTGCTCAACCAGAACGGCGAGGCGGTGGTCGAAGGCGAAGCCGAAGTGCTGGCGCCGAAGCAGAAGCTGGACATCGAACTGCCGGCGCTGCCGCCGATCACCATCGGCTGATCCGCGCCCACAAAAAAACGCCGCTTTCCCCCGAGGGGGAAGCGGCGTTTTTCATTGGCCAACCGTAGGGCGCATAACGCCTAGGGCGTTATCCGCCGCCTGGCCCTGGTCTCCGGCACCTTCGGGGCCAACCTTGGCATCGACTGTGGCCCCGGCGTATCGGCGGATAACCGCGAACGGTTATGCGCCCTACTCTTCAGGGACGCACGGTCGTAGCCGACTGCGCCGAGATGCTTTTCGTAGGATGGGTTGAGCTTGCGAAACCCATGCGGTCGTGGCGATGGGTATCGCTTCGCTCAACCCATCCTACGATGGCGTTTCTCCTGCCCTACCCGGCCCCATGAAAAATCGCAGGCAAAAAAAACGGGCGACCGAAGTCGCCCCAAGTGCCTTGCGTGCTCTGTGATCGGGAAGGCGATCAGCCCTTCTTGTGGCTGTCCTTCCAGATGAAATATCCGACTCCACCGCAGAACAGGACCATCAGACCAACGGTGACAATGCCGGCGAGAACCACTTCGTCGATGAACATGATGCTGGCCTCCTGATTCCCTGTGCGTTTTGAAGATGGGCTCAGGTTAGCGTCGGCCGGGGGCGCGATATTGACCTGGATCAATGGCCGCAAAGCCCCGGTTCACGGGGCTTCGGATAACTGATCCAGATCAAGTTCGGGGCGGGTTGGGATGCGGTGCATGGCCGCGCGGGGCGGCTTCTGGCGGGATGTTCGGAACGGGCGGAGCGGATTCAGCGCTTCTTCGGCTTGCCCTTGCCCTTCTTGCGTGCCTTGCCCAGCGGCAGGGCCTGCTCGAAGGCCTTGCGCACTTCCTGCAGGCGCTTCTCGTGGACGTCGTGGATGCGCTTGTCGCGCTCGGCGTTGAAGTCGATCAGCTTGTCGTCGTTGCTCATGATCAGGCGTGCACCAGGCGGAAGGTCAGGTTCAGGCGGGGGGCGACCGGGCGCCGCGTCTTGGCCACCTGATGCTGCCAATAATGCTGCGTTGCGCCGGACATGACCAGCAGGCTGCCGGAATCCAGTTGCAGGGAGTGTTCGATGGCCGCGCGGCCCTTGCGGCGCAGGTCGAAGCGCCGCGTGCCGCCGAGGTTCAGCGAGGCCACCAGCGGGTTGCGGCCCAGCTCCGGCTCGTCGTCGCTGTGCCAGCCCATGGAATCCTGGCCGTCGCGGTAATAGTTGAGCAGCACGCCGTTCAGGCGCTGGCCGACCTCGGCCTGCACGCGCTCGCGGATTTCCGCCAGCAGCGGCGTCCACGGCAGCGGCCGGTGGACCAGGCCGGAATAGCGGTAGCTGGCCTCGGCGTCGCCATACCAGGCCAGCAGGCGCGGCACCGGGTAGTCGCGGCCGTGCAGGTGCACGCTGGGCTGTTCCCAGGGAGTGTGCTCGACCAGCTCGGCGAACCAGGCCGTGGCGCAGGCTTCATCGCACCAATGCGGGATCAGGCGCAGCTCGGCGTGTTCGAGGTGGATGGGCGCGTCGGCGAAGAGCATGGCGGTGACAGGAGGCAGGTCGGAAAGAACAGCTTACTACGCGGCGCGCTCAGACCTCGATGTCGATCCACACGCCCTTGCGCGGCGCCTCGCCCAGGCCGTCGTCGGCGGGCTCCTCCGGTGCCTCGGGCTCAGCCTCCTCGCCCTGCGCCTGCTGCCGGCGCCGCTGGTGCTGCGGGTACTCTTCCTCCGGCGTCATTTCCGCCGGGCGGCGCTCCAGGCCCACGGCGGCATCGCCCGTGGCAGGAACCACCGGCGCCACCGGGGCGACGTCCGGGCGCGAGCGCGCCGGGTCCTGCTGCGCGGTGACCGGCAGTACGTCGCTGGGGATCGGCGGGATCATGGCTGTCGCTGGCTCCTCGCGGGCTTCAGGTTGTCGGCTGGCGGCGGCAGGCGCCGGGGCCGTCGCTACACTTCACGGAACAATCCGCATCCATCCCGGTCCTGGCCGGCGGCGCGGAGCCGGCGCAGGCCCATCGCCCCCCGAAGCGGCGATGCCACCCGGCCGCTGCGTGCGAACGGGCGTCGCTGAAAGCCGCGTGTTCCGTTACCATAGCCGGCTTTTTGCGGGAGGTGTCCATGGCGCAGTATCAACCGGGTCAACGCTGGATCAGCGACAGTGAAGCAGAATTGGGGCTGGGCACCATCCTGGCGCTCGACGGACGGCTGCTCACCGTGCTCTATCCGGCCACCGGGGATACCCGCCAGTACGCCGAACGCAACGCCCCGCTGACCCGCGTGCGCTTCGCCCCGGGCGACGAGGTGACGCACTTCGAAGGCTGGAAGATGACCGTCCGCGAGGTCGAGGAAGCCGACGGCCTGCTGGTCTACCACGGCATCAACTCGCACAACGACGCCAAGATACTCCCGGAAACCCAGCTGTCCAACTTCATCCAGTTCCGCCTGGCCAGCGACCGCCTGTTCGCCGGGCAGATCGACCCGATGCCCTGGTTCGCCCTGCGCTACCACACCCTGGAACACCGCACCCGCCTGCTGCAATCCTCCCTCTGGGGCCTGGGCGGCGCCCGCGCCCAGCCCATCGCGCACCAGTTGCACATCGCCCGCGAGGTCGCCGACCGCATCGCCCCGCGCGTGCTGCTGGCCGACGAAGTGGGCCTGGGCAAGACCATCGAGGCGGGCCTGGTGATCCACCGCCAGCTGCTCTCCGGGCGCGCCAGCCGCGTGCTCATCCTGGTGCCGGAGAACCTGCAGCACCAGTGGCTGGTGGAGATGCGCCGGCGCTTCAACCTGGAAGTGGCGCTGTTCGACCGCGAGCGCTTCGCCGAGAGCGACGCCAGCAACCCCTTCGAGGACAGCCAACTGGCCCTGGTGGCGCTGGAGTGGATCCGCGCCGACGAGCGCGCCCAGGACGCCCTGTGCGCCGCCGGCTGGGACCTTCTGGTGGTCGACGAGGCCCACCATCTGGTCTGGCATCCGGAGCAGGCCAGCCGCGAGTACCAGCTGGTGGAAACCCTGGCGCAGATCATCCCCGGCGTGCTGCTGCTCACCGCCACCCCGGAACAGCTGGGCCTGGACAGCCACTTCGCGCGCCTGCGCCTGCTCGACCCGGACCGCTTCCATGACCTGGAAGCCTTCCGCCGCGAGAGCAGCCAGTACCGCCCGGTCGCCGAGGCGGTGCAGGAACTGATCGACCACGGCCGCCTGTCCCCCACCGCACGCGAGGCCATCCATGGCTTCCTCGGCGCAGCCGGCGACGAGCTGCTGGCCGCCGTCGAGAGTGGCGACGACGATGCCCGCGCGCGCCTGATCCGCGAGCTGCTGGACCGCCACGGCACCGGCCGCGTGCTGTTCCGCAACACCCGCGCCGCGGTGCAGGGCTTCCCCGAGCGCCAGCTGCACAGCTACCCGCTGCCCAACCCGGTGGAATACATGGAGCTGCCGGTCGGCGAACATCCGGACCTGTACCCGGAAGTGAGCTTCCAGGCGCAAGTCGACGACAACACCGACGAGAACGCCCGCTGGTGGCGCTTCGACCCGCGCGTGGAATGGCTGATCGACACCCTGAAGATGCTCAAGCAGTTCAAGGTGCTGGTGATCTGCGCCCACGCCGAGACCGCCCTGGACCTGGAAGACGCCCTGCGCCTGCGCTCGGGCATCCCGGCCACGGTGTTCCACGAGGGCATGAGCATCCTCGAGCGCGACCGCGCCGCGGCCTACTTCGCCGACGAGGAATTCGGCGCCCAGGTGCTGATCTGCTCGGAAATCGGCAGCGAGGGCCGCAACTTCCAGTTCGCCCACCACCTGGTGCTGTTCGACCTGCCGGCCCACCCGGACCAGCTGGAACAGCGCATCGGCCGCCTGGACCGCATCGGCCAGCGGCACACCATCCAGATCCACGTGCCGCACCTGGAGAACAGCCCGCAGGAACGCCTGTTCCAGTGGTACCACCAGGCGCTCAACGCCTTCCTCGCCACCTGCCCCACCGGCAACGCCCTGCAGCACCGCTATGGCCCGCGCCTGGTGGAACTGCTCGAAGGCGGCGACGACGACGCCTTCGCCGCCCTGCTCGAAGAAGGCCAGGCCGCGCGCCTGGCCCTGGAAGCGGAAATGCACAGCGGCCGCGACCGCCTGCTGGAGCTGAACTCCGGCGGCGCCGGCGAGGGCGAGGCGCTGGTGGAAGCGATCGAGGAACAGGACGACCAGTTCGCCCTGCCGATCTACATGGAGAAGCTGTTCGACACCTACGGCATCGACAGCGAGGACCACTCCGAGAACGCGCTGATCCTCAAGCCCAGCGAGAAGATGCTCGACGCCAGCTTCCCCCTGGGCGACGACGAGGGCGTGACCGTCACCTACGACCGCGCCCAGGCCCTGGCCCGCGAGGACATGCAGTTCCTCACCTGGGAACACCCCATGGTGCAGGGCGGCATGGACCTGGTGCTGTCCGGCTCGCTGGGCAACACCTCGGTGGCGATCATCAAGAACAAGGCGCTCAAGCCCGGCACCGTGCTGCTGGAGATGCTCTTCGTCAGCGAGGCGGTGGCCCCGCGCAAGCTGCAGCTGGGGCGCTTCCTGCCGCCGGTGGCGCTGCGCTGCCTGCTCGACGCCAACGGCAACGACCTGGCCGCCCGGGTGGCCTTCGAGACACTGCACGAGCAACTGGAAAGCGTGCCGCGCGCCAGCGCCAACAAGTTCGTCCAGGCCCAGCGCGACGTGCTGGCCAAGCAGTTCGCCATCGGCGAGGCCAAGATCGCCCCGCGCCACGCCGAGCGCGTGGAGAAGGCCCGCCAGCAACTGGTGGCGAGCCTGGACGAGGAACTGGCGCGCCTGACCGCGCTCAAGCAGGTCAACCCCAGCGTGCGCGACAGCGAGCTGGAAGCCCTGCGCACCCAGCGCGACGAGAGCGTCGCCCTGCTGGACAAGGCCTCGCTGCGCCTGGAGGCGATCCGCGTGCTGGTCGCCGGCTGATCCGCGCCACGCCAAAGAGGCCGCCCCGGGAAACCGCGGCGGCCTTTTTCATGCCTGCCCAATTGGCGTCACCCCGTAGGAGCAACTGTCTTGCCGGCTGCGCCGAGGTGCGCTTCGTAGGATGGGTTGAGCTTGCGAAACCCATGCTGCCATGGCGATGGGTATCGCTTCGCTCAACCCATCCTACGGGGCTTCCCCACCCCCGCCATTCCCATGTAGGAGCGCGCCCTGCGCGCGATTTCGCGGGCAGGGCCCGCTACAGGTCGCCGGGAAGCATGGCATGCCTCCCCGTAGGAGCGGACCTTGTCCGCGATAGCCGGACATCCCGGCGCGATTCGCGGATGAGATCCGCGCTGCCCCACCCACGCCATTCCCCTGTAGGAGCGCGCCCTGCGCGCGATATCGCGGGCAGGGCCCGCTCCTACAGGTCGCCGGGAAGCATGGCATGCCCCCCGTAGGACCTTGTCCGCGATAGCCGGACGATCCGGCGCGATTCGCGGATGAGATCTACACTGCCCCACCCACGCCATTCCCCTGTAGGAGCGCGCCCTGCGCGCGATTTCGCGGGCAGGGCCCGCTCCTACAGGTCGCCGGGAAGCACGGCATTCCTCCCCGTAGCGGACCTTGTCCGCGATAGCCGGACGATCCGGCGCGATTCGCGGATGAGATCCGCGCTGCCCCACCCCCGCCATTCCCCTGTAGGAGCGCGCCCTGCGCGCGAAATCGCGGGCAGGGCCCGCTCCTACAACTCAGGCATTCCCCTCCCACCGCCGGCACATCCGCCCTCACGGTCTACTATTGACGCTGCGCAAGGGAATCCACCCCGGGGAGAGCTAGAGTTTTCCCACCAAGCCACTCATTGAGGGATACATCATGTACGAGCGCATTCTGGTAGCAGTGGACGGCAGCCCGGTTTCCGACCGCGCGCTGGGCGAGGCGGTCAAGCTGGCGCAACTGACTGGCGGCGAGCTGCGCGTCATCACCATCGTCGATAGCCCGCTGCGCCACCTGCCCGACTATGCCGTCTACTACAACCCCGAGCCGCTGCGCGAAGCCGCGCTGAAGGCCGCCGACGACGTACTGGCCAAGGCCCGCGAGCAGGTCGGCGACAAGGTCAAGGCGAAGTTCGACCGTGTGTGCCAGGAGCGTGCCAGCGAGGAAGTCGCCGAGCGTATCGAGCTGGAGGCCGAGGACGCCAAGGCCGACGTGATCGTCATGGGCACCCATGGCCGCCGCGGCGTGCGCCGGCTGATGCTGGGCAGCGTGGCCGAGGGCCTGCTGCGCGTCAGCAACCGCCCGGTGCTGCTGGTCCGCGACAAGTAACGGCAACCCACGAAACGAAAAAGGCCGTGCGGGTCACCCCGCACGGCCTTTTTTTCACCTGGAGCCCCCACCCTGTAGGAGCGAGCTTGCTCGCGAACGGATTCCACAGCGGGGCTCGTTCGCGAGCAAGCTCGCTCCTACGAAAAGCGGAAGGCTACGGCATCGGCGTCATTCACCCGCCGCCACCGCGTTGCCGCGGCAGGAGTGGAAGATGTCCAGGCCGGGCTGATACAGGCTGGTGCGCACGTCCAGCAGGCCGAGCACCGAGTGGAACAGGTTGTCGTGGCTCAGGTCCTGCTCGTCGCGCTTGCCGGCCAGGCAGCCGCGGTCGATGCCCAGGTCGCGCAGGGTCGAGGGGCCGAACCACATCACCATGGGCACATGGACCTGCGCCGCCGGGGCGATGGCGTAGGGCGCGGCGTGCAGGTACACGCCGTTCTCGCCCAGCGACTCGCCGTGGTCGGAGACGTAGAGCATCGAGGTGTCGTACCTGTCGCTGTTCTTCTTCAGCAGCTCGATGACCTTCGACAGGAAGAAATCGGTGTAGAGGATGGTGTTGTCGTAGACGTTCACCAGCTCGTCCTTCGAACAGCTGCCCAACTGGTTGGTGCGGCACACCGGCTTGAAGCGCTCCATGTCCGCCGGGTAGCGGTCGTAGTACTCCGGGCCGTGGCTGCCGTCGGCGTGCAGGACGATGATGGCGTTGTCCTTCAGGCCATCGATGTACGCCTGCAGGTCCTGCAACAGGGCCTCGTCCAGGCAGCGGTTGCCGTCGCAGAAGGGGCCGGGCTGGTTCTTCGGGATGTCGCGGTGCGGCACGCGCAGGCAGGTGCCCTTGCAGTCGCTGTTGTTGTCCAGCCAGAGCACCTGCAGGCCGGCGCGTTGCAGCACGTCCAGCAGGCTCTCGTAGGTCTTGCCCTTCTTGTCGCTGTAGTCCTCGCGGGGGAACCTGGAGAACATGCAGGGCACCGAGACCGCGGTGGAGGTGCCGCAGGAATGCACCTGGGTGAAGTTGAGGATGTCCAGCTTCGCCAGCTCCGGGTTGGTCTGCCGGGCGTAGCCGTTGAGCGAGAAGTGGTCGGCCCGCGCGGTCTCGCCGACGACGAAGACGAACAGCGACTTCTTCGCCCGCTGCGCGGCCTTGGCGCTCTGCACCGCGTCCTCGCCGATCTTCTGTACCACCAGGTCGGCCTTCTTGATGCCCAGGCGCTGCTTGCCGTACTTGCTCACGGCGTAGATGTAGTTGGTCGGGTTGATGAAGTGGGTCAGCTTGTCTTCCTCGCGGAAGATCGGCGCATAGGTGGAATAGAAGCTACCCACCATCACCGCCACCGCGACCACGCAGGCGAACACCACCAGCACCTTGTTCAGCAGCCCGCGCAGGAACGGCTTGTAGGCCACCGGCAGCGCCCAGACCAGCGCCGAGGGCAGCGCCCCGAGCAGCAGCAGGTAGGCCACCAGCCGGCCGCTGAACAGCGCCTCGGCCTCGCCCGGGTTGGTCTCGAAGACGTTCTGCACCATCACCGTGTCGATGGCGATGCCGTAGCTGTTCATGAAGTAGGCGGCCGCCGCCGAGCACAGCGCCACCAGGGTCAGCGCCGGCTTGAGCAGCGGGCGGAACGACACCAGGGTCAGCAACAGGGTGAAGGCGGCCCAGAGGAAGACGCCGAAGGAAGCGAAGAAGGCGATGCGGTACGCCCCCTGCAGCGGCACCAGGCCATCCAGGGCCTTCCAGGTGGCGAGGTTGTAGAACAGCACCAGGGCCAGGGAAAACAGCAGCACCAGGCGGTTGGAACTGATGGTGGGTAACAGGCGGCGGTTGCCCTCGGACATCGAGGCACTCCTTGACTGGGCGCAGCGGAAAGAACGGCATCGCCCGCCGTCGCGGCGGGCGCGCCGAATCTACTGATCAGTTAGTCAAAAAAATGTCAAATTTGCCACTGAATCGATACAACGTTTGTCGGCTCAGGCCGATTGCAGACGTTCCCGCCAACCCGGCAACCAGCCCAGGCCAGCGCTGGTGGCGCCGACCGGGCGGTATTCGGCGCCCAGCCAGCCGGCGTAGCCCTGGGCCCGCAGGGCCGCCAGCGCCGGCTCGAAGTCCAGTTCGCCGCTGCCCGGCTCGCCGCGCCCGGGGGCGTCGGCGAACTGCACGTGGCCGATATGCCCTTGCAGCTGGCGCACGCAGTCGGCCAGGTCCAGGCCCATGCGCGCCATGTGGTAGAAGTCCAGCTGCGCCGCCAGGTTCGGGTGGCCGACGCGCGCCAGCATGTCCAGCAGATGCTGCGGGGTGTTGAGCAGGAAGCCGGGCATGTCGTGCAGGTTGATCGCCTCCATCAGCACCGCGATGCCGCGCCCGGCGAAGGCCTCGGCGGTCTGCCGCAGGTGCTCGGCCAGCAGCGCCAGCGCCTGCTCGCGTTCGACGCCCTCGGCCAGGCGCCCGGCCAGCACGTTGATCTTCTGCGGCCGCAGCACCTCGGCGTACTCCAGGGCCTGGCGCAGCCCGGCGGCGAACTGCGCCTCGCGCCCCGGCACCGCGGCCAGCCCGGCGCCGCCCTGCATCAGGTCGCCGGCCGGCAGGTTGAACAGCACCAGCGGCAGGCCACTGCGCTGCAGCTCGGCCTGCAATGCCGCGGCCGGCACCTCGTAGGGAAACTGGATCTCCACCCCGGCGAAACCGGCCTCGGCGGCGGCGCGCACGCGCTCCAGCAGCGGCAGCTCGGTGAACAGCAGGGACAGGTTGGCGCAGATCGGCATGGCGGCTTTCCTCAATCGCGGGGTTGGCGGTACTGCTCGACCAGGGTGGCCGGGTCGTGCGCCAGGTGGCCCTGGCTGCCGTGCAGGCGCATCAGCTGCGCGGCCAGGCCGCTCATGGGCGTGGCCGAGCCCTGCTCGCGGGCCAGCTTCACCGCGGTGTCCAGGTCCTTGAGCAGGGTGCGCACGTGCCACTTGATCGGCTCGAAGCGGCTCTCGGCCATCTGCGGGGCGAGGATCTGCAAGGGCTTGGAGTCGGCGAAACCGCCGGCCAGGGCCGGAGCGATCAGGCTGGCGTCGACCCCGGCGCTCTCCGCCAGGGCCACCACTTCGGCGATCACCAGGGCGTTGCAGGCGACGATCATCTGGTTGCACACCTTGGTCACCTGGCCGGCGCCGACCTCGCCCATGCGCGTCAGGCGCTGGCCGAGATGGGCGAGGACGGGGCGGACGCGCTCGATGTCCTCCACCCGGCCGCCGGCCATGATCGCCAGGCTGCCGGCCTCGGCGCCCGGGGTGCCGCCGGAGACCGGCGCATCGATCCAGCGCATGCCGCTGCGCGCCTCCAGCTCGGCGGCCATCTCGCGGGTGGCGGCCGGCTCCAGGCTGGAGAAGTCCACCAGCAACTGCCCCGGTTTCGCCCCTTCGACGATGCCGCCGGAGCCGAACACCACCTCGCGCACGGCGGCGGTGTCGGCCAGGCAGAGCATGACGATCTCGGCATCCGCGCACAGCTGCGCGGGGCTCTGCGCGACGCGGGCGCCCTCCCCGGCCAGCAGCTCGCGCTTGGCGGCGGAGCGGTTCCACACGGTCAACGGGTAGCCGGCGGCCAGCAGGCGGCGGCTCATGGGCACGCCCATCAGGCCGAGGCCGGCGAAGGCGATGGAGGGCAAGGCAGACATGGATGACTCCTGTCGGGCAAAATAGCGGGCACGGGGACGGCCATCTTAACCGTCCACCGCCGCCTTCGCCGAGCCTGCGAGCCCGCCGCCGTGGTCATTTCCACGCGCACCGGCAGACCGCCACTATACTTCCCAGGCTTTTTCCGCTATTGAACCGGAGACTGCTCCCATGCTGAAACGCACCCTGGCGCTCGCCGCCTGCTTTGCGCTGTCCCTTTCCGCCAGCTTCACCCAGGCCGAACCCCTGAAGGAACTCAAGGTCTCGGCGATCCCCGACGAAGCCCCCACCGAGCTGTTGCGCAAGTTCAAGCCGCTGGGCGAATACCTGCAGGAACGCCTGGGCATGCCGGTGAAGTTCATCCCGGTGTCCGACTACGCCGGCGTGGTCGAGGCCCTGGCCGCCGACCGCCTGGACATGGCCTGGCTGGGCGGCTTCACCTTCGTCCAGGCGCGGCTGAAGACCGGCAACGCCATCCCCCTGGTGCAGCGCGAGCAGGACCAGCAGTTCACCAGCAAATTCATCACTGCCGATGCCAACGTGAAGTCGCTGCAGGACCTCAAGGGCAAGACCTTCGCCTTCGGCTCGGTATCCTCCACCTCCGGCAGCCTGATGCCGCGCTACTTCATGCAGAAGGACGGCATCGTCCCCGAGCAGTTCTTCTCCCGCGTGGCCTACTCCGGCGCCCACGACGCCACCGTGGCCTGGGTCCAGGCCGGCAAGGTGGACGCCGGCGTGCTCAACGCCTCGGTGTGGCAGAAGCTGGTGGACGCCGGCAAGGTCGACACCAACAAGGTGAAGGTCTTCGCCACCACCCCGACCTACTACGACTATAACTGGACGGTGCGCGGCAACCTCGACCCGGCCCTGGCCGAGAAGATCAAGCAGGCCTTCCTCGACCTCGACCCGAGCAAGCCGCGCGACAAGGCCATCCTCGACCTGCAGGCGGCCAGCCGCTTCATCGAGACCAAGCCCGAGAACTACAAGGGCATCGAGGAGTCGGCCCGCGCCGCCGGCCTGTTGAAGTGAGCCTGCGCCTGACCGGCGTGGAGCACCAGCACGCCAACGGCCAGCGCGCCCTCGCCGGCATCGACCTGAGCGTCGAGGCCGGCGAGCGGGTGGCGATCATCGGCCCCTCGGGCGCCGGCAAGACCACCCTGCTGCGCGTGCTGGCCACCGCGCTGAAGCCCAGCCATGGCGAGATCGAACTGCTCGGCAGCCAGCCCTGGCGCTTGAGCAGCTGGGCCCGCCAGCGCCTACGCGCGCGCATCGGCCTGATCCACCAGGCGCCGCCGCTGCCGCCGCGCCAGCGGGTGGTCAACGCAGTGCTGGCCGGGCGCCTCGGCCAGTGGCCGCTGTGGAAGAGCCTGGCCAGCCTGCTCTACCCGCTGGACATCGACGGCGCCCGCGAGGCCCTGCGCAGCCTGGACCTGGCCGACAAGCTGTTCCAGCGCTGCGACCAGCTTTCCGGCGGCCAGCTGCAGCGCGTCGGCATCGCCCGCGCGCTGTACCAGCAGCCGCAGCTGCTGCTGGCCGACGAGCCGGTCTCGGCGATGGACCCGGTGCTCGCCGGGCACACCCTCGACCTGCTCACCCGCGAGGCCGCCAACCGTGGCCTGACGCTGCTGGCCAGCCTGCACGCCGTCGACCTGGCCCTGGCGCACTTCCCGCGCATCGTCGGCATCCGCGACGGCCGCATCGTCTTCGACAAGCCGGCCGCCAGCGTCAGCCCGGACGACCTGCAGCAGCTCTACGCCAACGAGCAACTGAGCCTGGATGCTCCGGCGCCGGTCGAGCCCCTGCACGTGGTGCAGATCCCGCGATGCTGAAACCCCGCGATCCCGCCGCCCTGCCGCGGCTGCTGCTGACCGTCCTGGCGCTGCTGTTGCTGTGGCCCGGCCTGCGCCTGAGCGAACTGGACATCCCCGGCCTGTTCACTGGCGACAACGCGCGCACCATGGCCGGCTTCCTCGCCGGCTTCTGGCCGCCGGCCCACGACGCCGAATTCCTCGCCATCCTCGGCCGCGCCACCCTGGAAACCCTGGCCATCGCCACCGCCGGCATGGCCCTGGCCTGGCTCATCGCCTTCCCCGCGGCGCTGCTGGCCACCCGCGCGCTGTCGCTGTCCGCCCTGCCCCGTGGCGGCCTGCCGGCCTGGTGGGCGCGCGCCCTGCGCTGGCCGGTGCGGCTGCTGCTGATCGTGCTGCGCAGCATCCCGGAGATCGTCTGGGCGCTGCTGTTCGTCCGCGCCGTCGGCCTGGGCCCCACCGCCGGCGTCATGGCCATCGCCATCACCTACGGCGGCATGCTCGGCAAGGTCTACGCGGAAATCTTCGAATCGGTGGACCCGCGCCCCACCCGCGCGCTGCTGCTGGGCGGCGGCTCGCGCCTGGGCGCCTTCGCCTACGGCCTGCTGCCCCAGGCGGCGAGCGAGATGATCTCCTACACCGTGTACCGCTGGGAGTGCGCCATCCGCGCCTCGGTGGTCATGGGCTTCGTCGGCGCCGGTGGGCTCGGCCAGCAGGTCGACCTGTCGCTGCGCATGTTCGCCGGCGGCGAGGTGGCGAGCATCCTGCTGACCTTCCTGCTGCTGGTGCTGGGCGCCGACCAGCTGAGCCGCTTCCTGCGCCGGAGGCTGGAATGAACCGCGCCCGCGCCGGCCTCTTGCGCGCCATCGGCTGGAGCCTGGCGATCCTGCTCGCGGTGGTGGCCTCCTTCGTCTACCTGCAAGTCGACAGCGACGGCCTGCTCAGCGGCGAAGGGCTGCGGCAGATGCTCGGCTACGCCGGCGACTTCTTCCCGCCGGACCTGTCCGCCACGCACCTGAGTGCGGTAGGCCGCGGAGCCCTGGAAACCCTGGCCATGTCGGCCCTGGGCACGTTGCTCGCGGCGCTGCTGGGGATGCTCTTCGCGCTACCGGCCGCCGGCCGCTTCGGCGCCGCCGCGCAGAGCCTGGCGCGCTTCGTTCTCAACGCCCTGCGCGCAGTGCCGGAACTGGTGTGGGGCGCGCTCATGGTGCTGGCCGCGGGCCTGGGCCCCAACGCCGGCACCCTGGCCCTGGCCCTGCACACCGGCGGCGTGCTCGGCCGGCTGTTCGCCGAAGCCCTGGAAAACACCCCGGCCGAACCCGCCGAAGCCCTGCGCCTGGGCGGCAGCGGGCGGGTCACCGCCTTCGCCTACGGCACCCTGCCGGCGGTCTGGCCGCAGCTGGTGGCCTACATCCTCTACCGCTGGGAGAACAACATCCGCATGGCCAGCGTGCTCGGCTTCGTCGGCGCCGGCGGCCTGGGGCAGATGCTCTACTTCAGCCTCAGCCTGTTCCAGCAGGCCCAGGCGGCCACGGTGATCCTCGCCATGCTGGTGCTGGTGCTGGGCGTCGACAGCCTCAGCGCCTGGGCGCGGCAGCGGTGGGTCAGCGCCTGACAGCCTACGGCGTTATCCGCCGAATCGCGGACAGAGTCCGCTCCTACCGCATGAACGAGCATGGCTTTTCGTAGGATGGTGTTGAGCTTGCGAAACCCATGCGGTTGCGGTGATGGGTATCGCTTCGCTCAACACCATCCTACGACGGTGTTTCTCCTGCGCCTTGCGGGAGACGCCGTCCGCGGCTACCGGTGGTTCGGCGGTGGGCACATCGTCAGCCAGCCCCGGTGGCAACCCAGCGGTTTCGCGCCCATGAAAAAGCCCGGCACATGCCGGGCTTCTTCGTATCGCGGCTCACTCGCCGCCATGGAGCACCTTGTCCAGGTCCACCGGATCCCCCGGATGGGTCCCCAGCTTGACGCGGATGTCCTCGAACATCGCATCGTATTCCTTGTGGATACGCACGATCGGCCCGAAGCGCGGGTGCAGACCGTGCTTCTGCGCAATGCGGGTGGCATCGCTGGCGAAGTTGAAGGCCTGGTCCTTGGGCATGTCGAACTCTTCCTTGAAGGCATTGCCGTCGATGCTGCCGTCCATGGTGAAGTGGACGTAGGCGCCCTTCTCGGCGTCGTGGCGAATCTCGTAGTACAGGTTGATATCCAGCGCCTGCTGGTCAAGGCCCGGCAGGGCGTGGAGATGCAGGTGACCAGGCTCGAACATGACGTGACTCCTTGCAGTGGTCCCGCAAGTCTAGCTCGCCTGCGGGCAACGCAAGCCGCCCCGGGTCAATGCAGCGTGTTTTTTTCCGCACGTTCCTGAACCAGCACCCAGGGCGCCACCACCACCGCCCACAGCTGCGGGTCGCGCTCCAGGAAGTCGCGGGCGCGGGCCTCGTCGACCCGCGCCAGGTCGCCGCTGGCCAGCCAGGCGGCGACCTTCTGGCGGTCGTCCTCGGCCACGGCCTGCGCGGCCTCCACCAGGTCGACGGCCTCGCCCACCTGCAGCAGGGCGCCGCGGGCGAAGAACGGCTGCAGCTCCTGCCAGGAAATCATCGCGGTCTCGCCGAGCAGCTTGGCATAGAGGGTGCTAGTTTGTTCAGTCATGGTACTCACCGGGAAATCAGGCGGCGCCATGATACCGCCCGGTCGTCGCCAGGCAAGTTTCCCGGGAGTTGCGCGGGGGGTGGATGTGACCAAAGGAGGGCTACTGGCACAACGCCGTTTTTCTATACGTTTGTTTCGTCTTTGCGACATGGGGCGAAACGCCCCGCCGCCAGCGGCTTTTCAAGCGGCGAAGCGGCACTCTACACTGTACCGGTACAGTTGCCGGCGGCTTCCCCCGGGCGCAAAGCCCGTCGAACCGCGGCCACGAACCACAAGAACGAAAACACAAGAAAGAGTGGAGCATTATGAAAAAGGGTACCCAACGTCTTTCCAAACTGTTGACCGCCATGGCCCTGGCCGGCGTCGCCAGCTATTCGATGGCCGCCGATACCATCAAGATCGCCCTGGCCGGTCCGGTGACCGGTGCGGTCGCCCAGTACGGGGAGATGGAGTTCGTCGGCGCCAAGATGGCCATCGAACAGATCAACAAGGCCGGCGGCGTCGACGGCAAGCAGCTCGAAGGCGTGGTCTACGATGACGCCTGCGATCCGAAGCAGGCCGTGGCGGTCGCCAACAAGATCGTCAACGACGGCGTCAAGTTCGTCGTCGGCCACCTGTGCTCCAGCTCCACTCAGCCGGCCTCGGACATCTACGAGGACGAAGGCGTCCTGATGATTTCCCCGGCCTCCACCAGCCCGGACATCACCAGCCGCGGCTACAAGCTGATCTTCCGCACCATCGGCCTGGACAACATGCAGGGCCCGACCGCCGGCAAGTTCATCGCCGAGCACGTCAAGCCGAAGATCGTCGCGGTCATCCACGACAAGCAGCAGTACGGCGAAGGCATCGCCACCGCGGTCAAGAAGACCCTGGAAGACGCCGGCGTGAAAGTCGCCCTGTTCGAAGGCATCAACGCCGGCGACAAGGACTTCTCCTCGCTGATCGCCAAGCTCAAGCAGGCCAAGGTCGACTTCGTCTACTACGGCGGCTACCACCCGGAACTGGGCCTGCTGCTGCGCCAGACTTCCGAGAAAGGCCTGAAAGTCGGCTTCATGGGCCCGGAAGGCGTCGGCAACAAGGAAATCTCCGCCATCGCAGGCCCGGCTTCCGAAGGCCTGTACGTGACCCTGCCGAAGTCCTTCGACCAGGATCCGAAGAACCAGGCCCTGGTCGCCGCCTTCAAGGCCAAGAACCAGGACCCGAGCGGCCCGTTCGTGTTCCCGGCCTACGCCGCCGTGCAGGTCATCGCCGACGGCATCAAGAAAGCCGGCAGCGAGGATACCGAAAAGGTCGCCGCCGCCCTGCGCAGCAACACCTTCGACACGCCCACCGGCGCCCTGGCCTTCGACGAGAAGGGCGACCTGAAGAACTTCAACTTCGTGGTCTACCAGTGGCACAAGGACGGCACCAAGACCGAAGTCAAATAAGGTCCGCCGCCTGAGGTCCAGAGCCCACTGCGCCCGCAGTGGGCTTTGTTTATTCCGCGTATTCCGGGGGTCCGTCGCGCCACAAGCGCCGCTTCACGCGACGCCCGAGGAGTTAGGTGATGCCTGAGCTCTATCACTACCTGCAACAGCTGGTCAACGGCCTTACCGTTGGCAGCACCTATGCCCTGATCGCCATCGGCTACACCATGGTCTACGGCATCATCGGCATGATCAACTTCGCCCATGGCGAGGTCTACATGATCGGCTCGTACGTAGCCTTCATCGTGATCACCGGCCTGGCCATGATGGGGATCGTCAGCCTGCCGATCGTCATCTTCTGCACCTTCGCCGCCGCCATCATCGTCACCAGCGCCTATGGCTACAGCATCGAACGGATCGCCTACCGCCCGCTGCGCGGCAGCAACCGGCTGATCCCGCTGATCTCGGCCATCGGCATGTCGATCTTCCTGCAGAACGAGGTCCTGCTCGCCCAGGACTCCAAGGACAAGGCCATCCCCAACCTGCTGCCGGGGAACTTCGTCTTCGGCGATCCCACCTACGGGGTGACCGTCTCGTACATGCAGGTGCTGATCTTCATCGTCACCCTGCTGGCCATGTACGGCCTCAGCCTGTTCATCTCCCGTTCCCGCCTGGGCCGCGCCTGCCGCGCCTGCGCCGAGGACATCAAGATGGCCAACCTGCTGGGGATCAATACCAACAACATCATCGCCCTGACCTTCGTCATCGGCGCCACCCTGGCCGCCGTGGCCGCGGTGCTGCTGGGCCTGCAGTACGGCGTGATCAACCCGAACATCGGCTTCCTCGCCGGCATCAAGGCCTTCACCGCCGCGGTGCTCGGTGGCATCGGCAGCATCCCGGGCGCCATGCTCGGCGGCCTGGTGCTGGGCGTCGCCGAAGCCTTCGGCGCCGACGTGTTCGGCGACCAGTACAAGGACGTAGTGGCCTTCAGCCTGCTGGTCCTGGTGCTGCTGTTCCGCCCCACCGGTCTGCTCGGTCGTCCGGAGGTGGAGAAGGTATGAACAAGCGACTCAAGACGGCTTTCTTCAGCGCCCTGCTGGTGCTGGCGGTGGCCTACCCGATCCTCGGCCTGAAACTCAGCGTCATCGGCATCGGCCTGCAGCTGGAAGGCGTCAGCCCCAGCACCCTGTGGACCATCGCCGCGTGCGCCGTGGCCATGTTCGTCTGGCAACTGGTGCGCGACCGCTTCAGCTTCAGCCGTGGCCGTACCCTGCACATGGGCGAGAACAACTTCCTGTACCGCTCGCTGACGCAGCCTTCGGTGCAGCGCAAGGTGATCATCGTGATGATCCTGGTCGCCCTGGCCTGGCCCTTCTGGGGCTCGCGCGGGGCGGTGGACATCGCCACCCTGGTGCTGATCTACGTGCTGCTGGGCCTGGGCCTGAACATCGTGGTGGGCCTCGCCGGCCTGCTCGACCTGGGCTACGTCGGCTTCTACGCCGTGGGCGCCTACAGCTACGCGCTGCTCTCGCACTACTACGGCCTGGGCTTCTGGACCTGCCTGCCGATCGCCGGGGCGATGGCCGCGCTGTTCGGCTTCCTGCTCGGTTTCCCGGTGCTGCGCCTGCGCGGCGACTACCTGGCGATCGTGACCCTGGGCTTCGGCGAGATCATCCGCGTGCTGCTGCGCAACCTCACCGGCCTGACCGGCGGCCCCAACGGCATCAGCAGCATCGAGAAGCCCACCCTGCTCGGCCTGACCTTCGAGCGCCGCGCCCCCGAGGGCATGCAGACCTTCCACGAGTTCTTCGGCATCGCCTACAACTCCAACTACAAGGTCGTGTTCCTCTACCTGGTGGCGCTGCTGCTGGTGCTGCTGGTGCTGTTCGTCATCAACCGCCTGCTGCGCATGCCCCTGGGCCGCGCCTGGGAAGCGCTGCGCGAAGACGAGATCGCCTGTCGCGCGCTGGGCCTGAACCCGACCATCATCAAGCTCTCCGCTTTCACCCTCGGCGCCTGCTTCGCCGGCTTCGCCGGCAGCTTCTTCGCCGCGCGCCAGGGCCTGGTGACCCCGGAGTCGTTCACCTTCATCGAGTCGGCCACCATCCTCGCCATCGTCGTCCTCGGCGGCATGGGCTCGCAGCTGGGCGTGATCCTCGCCGCCGTGGTGATGATCCTGCTGCCCGAGCTGATGCGCGAGTTCAGCGAATACCGCATGTTGATGTTCGGCGCCATCATGGTGCTGATGATGATCTGGCGTCCGCAGGGCCTGCTGCCGATGCAGCGCCCGCACCTGGAGTTGCGTAAATGAGTCGACCGATTCTTGAAGTATCCGGCCTGACCATGCGCTTCGGCGGCCTGCTGGCCGTCAACGGCGTCGCGCTCAAGGTCGAGGAAAAGCAGGTGGTCTCGATGATCGGCCCCAACGGCGCCGGCAAGACCACCGTGTTCAACTGCCTGACCGGCTTCTACCAGCCCACCGGCGGGCAGATCCTGCTGCGCGGCGAGCCGATCCAGGGCCTGCCGGGCCACAAGATCGCCCACCGCGGCGTGGTGCGTACCTTCCAGAACGTCCGCCTGTTCAAGGAAATGACCGCGGTGGAGAACCTGCTGGTGGCCCAGCACCGGCACATCAACACCAACTTCTTCGCCGGCCTGCTGAAGACTCCCGGGTTCCGCCGCGCCGAGGCCGAGGCGCTGGACTACGCGGCGCACTGGCTGGAAGTGGTCAACCTCAAGGACGTCGCCAACCGCCCGGCCGGCACCCTGGCCTACGGCCAGCAGCGCCGCCTGGAGATCGCCCGCTGCATGATGACGCGCCCACAGATCCTCATGCTCGACGAGCCGGCCGCCGGCCTCAACCCGCGCGAGACCGAGGACCTCAAGGCGCTGATCGCCATGCTGCGCGCCGAGCACGGCGTGACCGTGCTGCTGATCGAGCACGACATGAAGCTGGTGATGAGCATTTCCGACCACATCTACGTGATCAACCAGGGCACGCCCCTGGCCGACGGTACCCCGGAGCAGATCCGCGACAACCCGGACGTGATCAAAGCCTATCTGGGGGAGGCCTGAGCCATGCTGAAGTTCGACAAGGTCTCCACCTTCTACGGCAAGATCCAGGCCCTGCACGAGGTCAGCCTGGAAGTGCAGCAGGGCGAGATCGTCACCCTGATCGGCGCCAACGGCGCCGGCAAGTCGACCCTGCTGATGACCCTCTGCGGCTCGCCGCGGGCGGCCTCCGGCAGCATCAAGTACCTCGGCGAGGAACTGGTCGGCCAGGAGTCTTCGCACATCATGCGCAAGAGCATCGCGGTGGTCCCCGAAGGCCGCCGGGTGTTCGCCCGCCTGACCGTCGAGGAAAACCTGGCCATGGGCGGCTTCTTCACCAGCAAGGGCGACTACCAGGAGCAGATGGACCGCGTCCTGGGCCTGTTCCCGCGCCTGAAGGAACGCTTCAGCCAGCGCGGCGGCACCATGTCCGGCGGCGAGCAGCAGATGCTCGCCATCGGCCGCGCGCTGATGAGCAAGCCCAAGCTGCTGCTGCTCGACGAACCGTCCCTGGGCCTGGCGCCGATCATCATCCAGCAGATCTTCGACATCATCGAACAGCTGCGCAGCGAAGGCGTGACCGTCTTCCTCGTCGAGCAGAACGCCAACCAGGCGCTGAAGCTCGCCGACCGCGGCTACGTGCTGGAGAACGGCCACATCGTGATGCAGGACACCGGCGCCAACCTGCTGGTCAACCCCAAGGTACGCGACGCCTACCTGGGGGGTTGAGCCTCTTGCGGCAAGAGAAAACGGCCCTTCGGGGCCGTTTTTCTTTGGTTCTTCGCAGGATGGGTCGAGCCCTGGCGATGGGTATCGCTTCGCTCAACCCATCCTACGATTGAAGCCTGGTATATCCCGTTGACATATCCCAAGTTCGCCTTACCATGGAACCTCCCCTTCTCGGAGGCCGAGCATGGAACAAGGCGCCGTATTCCAGAGCAACCGCAGCCAGGCCGTGCGCCTGCCCAAGGCCGTCGCGCTGCCTGAAGACGTGAAGCGCGTAGACGTCGTGGCCATCGGCCGAACCCGCATCCTCACCCCGGCCGGGGAGAGCTGGGACAGCTGGTTCGACGGCGAGAACGTCAGCGCCGACTTCATGAGCGAGCGCGAGCAACCGGCGGAACAGGAACGCGAGGGGTTCTGATGCTGAAGTTCATGCTCGATACCAACATCTGCATCTTCACCATCAAGAACAAGCCGCAAGTCGTTCGCGAGGCCTTCAACCAGCACCATGGGCAGTTGGCGATCAGTTCGGTGACGCTGATGGAACTGATATACGGCGCCGAGAAGTCCTCCATGCCGGAACACAACCTGGGCATCGTCGAAGGCTTCGCCGCACGCCTGGAAGTGCTCGACTACGACGGCAACGCGGCGGCCCACACCGGGCAACTGCGCGCCGAGCTGGCGCGAATCGGCAAGCCCATCGACCCCTACGACCAGATGATCGCCGGGCACGCCCGTTCCCGCGGGCTGATCCTGGTCAGCAACAACCTGCGCGAATTCGAGCGAGTGCCGGGGCTGCGCCTGGAGGACTGGACCGTAGCCCCATCGCCTTAGGTGCCGCTGCGGAATCTGTTCGCGAGCAAGCTCGCTCCTACGAAAAGCCGTGCACGCCTGTAGCGTAGGAGCAGGCCCTGCCTGCGAATCGCGCGCAGGGCGCGCTCCTACATTGGAATGGCATGACCGAAAAGGCCGGCGCGCGGCCATGCATGGCGATGGGTATCGCTTCGCTCAACCCATCCTACGACTGCGCCCTCTGCGGAGCTGCGAAAACGGCAGGATGAAACCTCCCTCCCCGGTCGCACGGACAGCCCCCTCTCCCGCTTGCGGGAGAGGGTTGGGGAGAGGGAGCGGAGTCAATCCGAAACACAGTTGCCGCCGGTAAACACCGTTCGCGAGTAGGAGCGCGCCCTGCGCGCGAAATCGCGGGCAGGGCCCGCTCCTACATTGGCATGGCGGATAGCCGCAAGGGATGCACGGTCGTAGGAGCGGACCTTGTCCGCGATAGCCGGACCCACCGGCGCGGTTCGCGGATGAGATCCGCTCCTACGCTGCCCCACCCGCGCCATTCCCATGGGGGATTCACCCCGCCGCCCGCGCCTCGTCCTCTTCGCGCTGGGCGAGGAACTCCAGCATCTTCTGGCTGCCGTCGGTGAGGTCGGCGCAGATGGCCGCGCGGGCTGCCGCGCCATCGCCTTTCTGCAGCGCATGCAGCACTTCCCAGTGGTGTTCCACCGCCATGCGTTCGTTGAAGCTGCCGTAGGTCCGCGCGATCAGCGGCCCGGTGCGCATCCACAGGCTGTCGAGGAAGCCCCTGAGCAGCGGCATGCCGGCGATCTCGGCGAGGGCGAAGTGGAAGGCCTGGTTGAGCTTGAGCGCCGCCACCAGGTCGTCGGCATGGATGGCCGCGAGGTTGTCGCGGATGTTCTTCTCCAGCATCGCCAGTTGCGCGGGCGTGACGCGGCCGGCCGCGGTCTCGGCGGCCAGGCCCTCCAGGGCCACGCGGATGCTGCGGATTTCCAGGTACTGCTCGCGGCTCAGCACCGGCACGCGGATGTCCCTTGGCGTGCGCAGCACCAGGGCCTGCTCCTTGGCCAGTTGCAGGATGGCGTCGCGCACCGGCGTCACGCTGGTGCCCAGTTGCTGCGCCAGGTCGCGGATGCGCAGGCGGTCGTCGGGCTGGAAGCGTCCGGTGATCAGCGCCTCGCGCAGCAACGCGTAGACGCCGCTGCCCAGGTAGGCGTGGTTGAGGCCGTCGATGGGATAGTTCATGGGCTCCTCGTGCTATTCCGGGCGCGATGATGCGGCGGTCGCCGGCGAATTGCCAGCCACCCGCTCAGACGTGCTGGCCGCCATTGACGTGGATTTCCGCGCCGTTCACGTACGAAGCCCCCTGAGTGCACAGGAAGTGGATCAGCGAGGCGACCTCCTCCGGCTTGCCCAGGCGGTGCATGGGGATGTCGCGCTCGACGATCAGTTCGGTGCCCGACGACAGGATCGAGGTATCGATTTCCCCCGGCGCAATGGCGTTCACCCGCACGCCGTGGCGGCCGAAGTCGTAGGCCATCTCGCGGGTCAGCGCCGCCAGCGCGGCCTTGGACGAGGCGTAGGCGACGCCGGCGAAGGGGTGCACCCGCGAGCCGGCGATGGAGGTGACGTTGATGATGCTGCCCTGGGCCGCCTTCAGCTCCTCGAACAGGCCGCGGGCCAGCAGCGCGGTGGAGAACAGGTTGACGTTGAACACCTTCAGCCAGGTGCCGTAGTCGCTCTCCAGCACGCCCATGCGCTGGCCTTCCGGGCCCTTGGGCGAAATGCCGGCGTTGTTCACCAGGGCGTCCAGGCGACCGCCGAGCTTCTCGCGGATGGCTGGCAGGGCGGCCTCGACGCTGGCGATGTCCTCGAGGTCCAGGTGGATGTGGTTGAGCAGCCCCTCGGCCCAGGGGCATTCGGCCACCCAGTCCTGGCGCGAGGCGGTGAACACGCGCCAGCCGGCGGCGTTGAAGTGCTTCACGGTGGCGTGGCCGATGCCGCGGCTGGCGCCGGTGAGCAGCAGGGTCCTGGGTTCGCTCATGTGCGTGTCCATCCATTCGGGCTTGCGGAGTGCGTTCGATGATGACGCAATCGACCGCCGAATAAAATATGATGCATCATATTTTCTTTATGCTTTAATGGCCGCCAGCCCCACAAGAACGACAAGCACGACAAGAACCGGAGCCCCCGCGCATGCCGCTGACCGCCCTCGCCCACGATCCCCTGCTGGAAGCCGCGCCCGCCCAGGTCACGCCGGACCAGGCCGCGGCCATCGCCCGCGACTGCTTCGGCCTGGAAGGCCCGCTGCAACGCCTGGCCGGGGAGCGCGACCTGAACTTCCAGATCGGCGCCCACGACAGCGCCAGCCGCCTGCTCAAGCTGTCCCACCCGCTGGAGGACCCGCAGGTGGTGGACTTCCACAACCGTGCCCTGCTGCGCGTCCAGCAGGCCGACCCGGACCTGCCGGTGCAGCGCGTCTATCCGGCCCTCGACGGCCAGTACCAGACCTGGGTGGAAGTGGACGGCCAGCACATGCTGGCGCGGCTGATGTCCTTCGTCGAAGGCCTGCCGCTGCACCGCGTGCCCCAGCGCTCGACGGCGCTGCGGCGCAACCTGGGCGAAGCCCTGGCGCGCCTGGACCTGGCCCTGCACGGCTACCAGCACCCGGCCTCCGGCCACGAACTGCTCTGGGACCTGCAGCACGCCCAGCGCCTGCGCCCGCTGCTGCGGCACATCGACGACGGCGAGCTGCGCGCCCTGGTCGAGCGCGCCCTGGACAACTTCGAGGAACACGCCCTGCCGCGCCTGCCGACGCTGCGCGCCCAGGTGATCCACAACGATCTCAACCCGCACAACGTGATAGTCGACGCCGCGCACCCCGAGCGGCTGCGCAACATCCTCGACTTCGGCGACATGGTCCATGCCCCGCTGGTCAACGACCTCGGCGTGGCCGCCGCCTACCAGCTGGGCAGCGAGGGCGACGTGCTGGCCCCGGCCCTGGAATTCATCGCCGCCTATCACGCGCGCAACCCGCTGCTGGAAGCCGAGCAGGACATCCTCTGCGACCTCATGGCCACCCGCCTGGTGCTCACCCTGGGCATCACCGCCTGGCGCGCCAGCCTGCACCCGGAGAACCGCGACTACATCCTGCGCAACGCCCGCCAGGCCCGCGCCAGCCTGCAGGGCCTGGCCGGGCTGTCCCGATCCGAGGCGCGCGAACGCATCGCCCGCGCCTGCCACGAGGAGTCCCCCGCATGACCATGACCAATGGCTACAGCCCGGCCGACGCCGAGCGCCTGAGCGACAAGGAACGCAGCCTGATCGAGCGCCGCGAGCGCCTGCTCGGCCCGGCCTACCGGCTGTTCTACGAGCGCCCGCTGCACACGGTGCGCGGCGAGGGCGTGTGGCTCTACGACGAGCAGGGCCGGCGCTACCTCGACGCCTACAACAACGTCGCCTCGGTCGGCCACTGCCACCCGCGGGTGGTCGAGGCCATCGCCCGCCAGGCGGCGCTGCTGAACACCCACACGCGCTACCTGCAGGAAGGCATCCTCGACTACGCCGAGGACCTGCTGTCCACCTTCCCTGCCGAACTCGGCCAGGTGATGTTCACCTGCACCGGCAGCGAGGCCAACGACCTGGCCCTGCGCATCGCCCGCCACCACACCGGCGGCAGCGGGGTGATCGTCACCCGCTTCGCCTACCACGGCGTCACCGGCGACATTTCCGAACTCTCGCCGGCATTGGGCAGCGGCATCACCCTGCCCGCCCACGCGCGCACCGTGCGCGCGCCGGACGCCTACCGCCTGGGCGCGGAGAACGTCGCCCGCCTGCTCGCCGAGGACGTGCGCGCCGCCATCGCCGAGCTGCGCGCCAACGGCATCGAGCCCGCCGCGCTGCTGGTGGATGGCATCTTCGCCAGCGACGGCGTGTTCGCAGGCCCCATCGGCGTCCTCGCCGAGGCGGTGGCCGTGGCCCGCAGCGAAGGCCTGCTCTACATCGCCGACGAAGTGCAGAGCGGCTTCGCCCGCACCGGCGAACGCATGTGGGGCTTCCAGCGCCACGGCGTGCAGCCGGACCTGGTCACCCTGGGCAAGCCCATGGGCAACGGCCAGCCCATCGCCGGCGTGGTGGCGCGCCCCGAGGTGCTGGAAAGCTTCGGCCGCAGCGTGCGCTACTTCAACACCTTCGGCGGCAACCCGGTGAGCTGCGCCGCCGGCCAGGCGGTGCTCGACGTGATCCGCGACGAAGGCCTGCAGCAACGCTCGGAACGGCTCGGCAACTACCTGCGCGAAGGCTTCCAGCGCCTGGCCCGGCGCCACGAACTGATCGGCGACGTGCGCGGCGCCGGGATGTTCCTCGGCGTGGAGCTGGTCGCCGACCGCGCCAGCAAGGCCCCGGCCGCCGCGCAGACGCGCCGGGTGGTCAACGCCATGCGCGAGCGCGGCGTGCTGATCAGCGCCGCCGGGCCGCAGGAGAACATCCTCAAGATCCGCCCGCTGCTGGCCTTCGAACAGGAACACGCCGACCTGCTGATCGATACCCTGGACGCCGCCCTGGCCGAAACCGCCGGCTGAGCGGGGTGCGCCGCTACAGGTGCACGCCCAGGTTGATCATCCCGGCCGAGTTGCCCAGCACCACGAACTCGCTGGCGAAGCGGCCGACCTGGGCGCCGACCGAGGGAATGACGGCCGGCGCCACGCCGTAGCGGTTGAGCGGGATCTTGTCGCGGTACTCGCCGCGGTAGCCCTGGATGACGCCGCCGGTAACCTTGAAGTAGAACGGCGAGTCGTCCAGGTCGAAACGCTTGCCGGCGTAGACGTAGTTGGAGCGCTGGCGGAACGAATTGCGGAAGGTCGCGCCGCCCCACACCCAGCCATCGTCGCGGTTGCGCTCGACACCGATCAGATCCTGGTGGTTGTTGTGTTGCGGGTCGTGGTTCCAGTGCCGGGTGAACACGCTGGTCTGCAGGTACCAGGAATCGCCCTCGCCGGCCCAGGCAGCGGGCGCCAGCAGCAACGCCGCCAGCAGGATCAGCGCCTTGTTCATGACTGTGCCTCCTGCACGGCGGCTCAGAGCGTCACGCGGCTGGCGCCGTTGACGCTCATGATGCGAACGCGGTCGCCAACGCGGAAGCGCTGGCCGGCATCCACAGCCTGGACGTAGGCGCGGGACATGCCGTCGTCCTCGCGGACCACGATTTCCACGCCCTGGGTACGCGTCAGGCCTTCTTCCAGCGCCGAGCCGGCGGCCCCACCGGCGACGCCGCCGAGGACGGTGGCGATGGCGGCGCCACGGCCACCCCCGATACCGCTGCCGGCGATACCGCCGACGGCGGCGCCGGCCAGGGTGCCGATCGGCGTCCTGGTGCCTTCGATCTGCACCGCGCGCAGGGATTCGATGGTGCCCATGCGCACGCTCTGCACCGCGCGGGCATCGGCGCGGGAATAGCTGCTGCCGGACAGGTTCGAGGCACAGCCGGACAGCACCAGGGCGCTGCCGACGAAGGCGGCGAGCAGCAGGGAGCGGGAGGCTTTCGGGGTCGGGGTTTTCATGCTCAGGTCCTCGCGGACGGTCACTAAGGGAATGGACAAAGCCTATTCCCTCGTCACTGAACACCCCCTGAACTCCAGCTGAACCCGCACTGAACGAAGCTGAACGAAGCCGGTTTCAGCCCTGCAATTGCAGCAGACGCTGGCGGGCGCGCTCGAACCAGGCCAGCAGGTAGTCCACCAGCAGTTGCGTGCGCCGCGGCAGCCCGCCCTGGTACGGGTGCACCAGGAACACCGGCGTGCTGCGCGTCTGGTAGTCGCGCAGCAGCCAGCACAGGCGCCCGTCGGCCAGTTCGTCCTGGAGCATGTAGGACGGCAGCCGGGCGATGCCGACGCCGGCCAGCGCCGCCTTCTTCAGCAGGGTGTAATGGTTGCTCGCCAGCACCCCGCCGACCTCCACGCGGAACAGCTCGTGCTGGCGCTGGTACAGCCACGGGCCAGGGCCCGGGTAGTGGGTGTTGAGCAGGCAGTTGTGCCCGGCCAGGTCCGCCGGCCGCTGCGGCTCGCCGTGGGCGGCGAGGTATGCCGGGGTGGCGCAGGTCAGCTCCTGCAGGGCGAACAGCGGATGCGCCACCAGGCGCTCGTCGCCGCCGATGCCGGAGCGGATCGCCAGGTCGAAGCCCTCGGCCACCAGGTCGCGGCGCTCGTTGGCCAGATCCAGCTCCAGGCGGATGCCCGGGTGGCTGCGGGAGAACTCCACCAGCCAGGCGTCGAAGAAGGTCTCGCCGAGGGACACCGGCACGCTCATGCGCACCGTGCCACGCGCCTCCTCCTGCAACCGCGCCACCGCCTGCCGCGCCCGCGCCGCCTGGGCGTTGAGCGCCTGGGCCTCGGGCAGCAGGGCCTGGCCGGCGGCGGTCAGCGCCAGGCTGCGCGTCGTGCGGTGCAGCAGGGTCACGCCCAGGGCCTGCTCCAGGGCGCTGATGCGCTTGGACAACTGCCCCTTGCTGCAGCCCAGGCGCTCGGCGGCGCGGGTGAAGCTGCCGCATTCCAGCAGCACGGCGAAAGCCGAGAGGTCTTCCAGTTCGCCCATGATTGTTTCCCCACGAAAACGCCAGGTTGCCGATTACCCCGGTTATCTCAACAAAATACGTCCCTAGACTGGCTCCGTCACCCACTCACTCCCGGAGTCAGCATGAAGATCATCCTCGTCGGCGCCAGCGGCACCCTCGGCCAGGCCGTGGCCAGCGAACTGGGCCAGCGCCATGAGATCGTCCGCGTCGGCCGCAGCAGCGGCGACCTGCGCGTGGACATCACCGACAGCGCCTCGATCCGCGCCCTGTTCGAGCAGGTGGGCCCCTTCGACGCCCTGGTCAGCGCCACCGGCAAGGTGCACTTCGCCCCGCTCGCCGAGATGGGCGAAGCCGAGTACGCCGTCGGCCTGAAGGACAAGCTGATGGGCCAGGTCAACCTGGTGCTGATCGGCAGCCGCTACGCCAACGACGGCGCATCCTTCACCCTGACCACCGGCATCCTCAGCGAGGAGCCGATCCGCCAGGGCAGCTCGGCGACCCTGGTCAACGCGGCAGTGGAAGGCTTCGTGCGCAGTGCCGCCATCGAACTGCCACGCGGGCAGCGGATCAATGCGGTGAGTCCGAATGTGCTGGTGGAGTCGATGGCGGGCTACGGGCCGTTCTTCCGCGGCTTCAAGCCGGTGCCGGCGGCGGACGCGGCGCTGGGGTTCGCGCGGAGCGTGGAAGGGGCGGAGACGGGGCGGGTCTACAAGGTTTGGTGAGTGGGGGGCGGGTGGCTACTTGCTACTTGTAGGAGCGAGGGGGACGCCTAGTTCTTGCTCGCGAACGAGGTTATCCGGCGACTTCGGTGCGCATCCTCAAGAGCGCCCTCTCCCTAACCCTCTCCCTGAAGGGAGAGGGGACCGTTGGGCAGACACGGATGTTCTGGAGTTAGCCGGTAACACCGAAAGCTACCGGCTGAAACCTGACCCTCTCTCAGCACGGACAAGCCCCCTCTCCCTTCAGGGAGAGGGTTGGGGAGAGGGGACGGCGTCAACCCCAAACACCGAAGCCACCGGATAACTCCGTTCGCGAGCAAGCTCGTTCCTACGAAAAGCCAACCCCCTCACTCCTTCTTCCCCGCATAACACACCGGCGAACTCCCCTCCCCCACCCTTTCCATCTCATCCTCCAGAAACTCCGCCAACACCCGCGCATTGTTGTGCTCGGTATCCTTCGCGCCATAGAGCAGCGTCAGCTCGCCCTTGCCGGCGATCCCCAGCAGCTTCCACCAGTGCTCCGGGTGCGCCGCCAGTTCGGCGTGGTAGGCGCGGCGGAATTCCTCGAACAGGCCGGGATCGTGGTGGAAGCGCTGGCGCAGCTCGGTGGACGGCGCCACGTCCTTGAGCCATTCGTCCATGTGCAGTTCTTCCTTGCTGATACCCCTGGGCCAGAGCCGGTCCACCAGGACCCGGTAGCCGTCCTCCGCGGCCGGGGCCTCGTAGGCGCGCTTGTAGCGAATCATCGGATGCCTCCTTTTGCGACTGTCCCTACCACTGTAGCCCTTGAGCAGGTGCCATTGGCTCGGTAACGTGGGCGCATTTTTCCGGGAGCCCTATCTCATGCGTCAAGCCCGCCTCTTCCTCTATGCCCTGCTGCCCCTGTTCGCCGCCTGCCAGGTGTGGAAGCCCGAGCCCACCCGCCTGGATGCGCCGACGCGAGTACAGGGCGAAGTCACCCGCGAGGATGGCGGCCTGGTGCTGCGGCCGTGCAACGAGCAGCGCCGCTTCAACCTGGTGGACGGCGCCGACAGCGCCGTGGCCCGCGAGTCCCGCGACCTGTTCGCCGACGGCGCCGGCAAGCTGTTCATCGACGCCCGCGGCGCCTATTCCGGCGGCCAGGCCAGCAACACCGACGGCAAGTTCGAGGTGCGCTCGCTGTACCGCCTGCAGAACGAGGGCCACGGCTGCGACGACCCCAACTTCAAACAGACCATCGTCCAGGCCGGCGGCAACGAGCCGGGCTGGAGCGTGATGGTCAACGCCCAGGGCCTGCTGCTGCAGCGCCCGGGGCAGCCGGACCAGGTGCTGCCCTACGTGGTGGAAAGCGTGCCCGGCGGCAGCAGCAGCTATTCCACCGAGGCCAACGGCGAGAAGCTGGAGCTGTGGGTGGCCCCGGCGCGCTGCGTCAACAGCATGAGCGGCGCGGTGAACAACCTCACCGCCGAGCTGCGCCTGGACGACAAGGTCATGCGCGGTTGCGCCTACCCCGGCGCCGCCTACCAGGAATAAGCCCGCCCCTCACAAGCCCAGCGCCGGCAGCGCCTCCGGCAGTGCGCTGCCCTGCTCCACGCAGGCGCGCACCGCGTCGATCAGCGGCTCCAGCTGGAAGCCCTGCTGGATCAACCACAGCGGGTCGTAGTAGCTGGTCGCATAACGTTCGCCGCCATCGCAGAGGATCGCCACGATCGAGCCGGATTCGCCGCGCGCGAGCATGCTCCGCGCCGCCAGCAGCGCGCCCACCAGGTTGGTCCCGCTGGAGCCGCCGACGCGCCGGCCCAGGCGCTGCGCCAGGTAGTGCATGGCCGCCAGCGACCAGGCGTCGGGCACCTTGACCATGGCGTCGAGCACCGCGGGCAGGAAGGACGCCTCCACCCGCGGCCGGCCGATGCCCTCGATGCGCGAGCCGCAGTCCAGGGTCAGGCTGCGGTCGCCGGTGCGGTAGGCATCGAAGAACACCGAGCGCTCGGCGTCGGCGCAGAGCACGCGGGTCTGGTGCCGGCGGTAGCGGGCGAAGCGCCCGAGGGTGGCCAGGGTGCCGCCGGTGCCGGGGCTGGAGACCAGCCAGGCCGGTTCGGGGAAACGCTCGTGGCGCAGCTGCTGGAAGATCGATTCGGCGATGTTGTTGTTCGCCCGCCAGTCGGTGGCGCGCTCGGCGTAGGTGAACTGGTCCATGAAGTGCCCGCCGCTCTCGCGGGCCAGGCGCTCGGATTCGGCGTAGATCTGCGTGGGGTCGTCCACCAGGTGGCTGCGGCCGCCGTAGAAGGCGATCTGGGCGATCTTCTCCTTCGAGGTGCTGGCCGGCACCACGGCGATGAAGGGCAGCCCCAGCAGGCGCGCGAAGTAGGCTTCGGAGATCGCCGTGGAGCCGCTGGAAGCCTCGATCACCGGCGCCCCCGGCTTCAGCCAGCCGTTGCACAGCGCATAGAGGAACAGCGAGCGCGCCAGGCGGTGCTTGAGGCTGCCGGTGGGGTGGCTGGACTCGTCCTTGAAGTACAGGTCGATGCCGGGCAGGCCCGGCGCCTCCAGGGGGATCAGGTGGGTGTCGGCGCTGCGCTGGAAGTCCGCCTCGATGATGCGGATGGCTTCGCGGGTCCAGTCACGGATGTCGATGGACATGGGGCGGTTCCTCGTTCGGTCAGTCGAGCACCCCGGCGGGCGCGGGCGTGGCGCTGCGCCACTGGCTGAGGGCGACGCCGGCGAACACCAGGCCGGCGGCCAGCAACTGCTGGCCGTTCAGGCGCTCGCCCAGCAGCAGCCAGGCGAACACCAGGGTGAACACCGGGATCAGGTTGATGAAGCCGGTGGCCTGGCTCGCCGGCAGCCGGCTGACGCCGAAGTTGTACAGGCCGTAGGCGCCGACGGTGACCACGCTGCCCAGGTAGACCAGGGCGAACAGCCCCTGGCCGCTGGGCGCCGGCGGCACGCCGGAGCCGACAGCCGCCAGCGGCAGGAAGAACACCGAGCCGATGAAGGCCTGCATGGCGGTCAGGATGAAGGGCGAGTAGCGCGCCGACAGGTGCTTGAGCAGCAGGGTGTAGCCGGTGGCGCAGACCATCGCCAGCAGCTCGAAGAAGTTGCCCAGCAGCGGCTGCGGCGCATGCTGGTCGGGCTCGCCGGCGAGGGTCAGCCAGAGCGCGCCGAGCACCGCCAGGGCGAAGCCGGCCCAGGTGTTGCGGGCGACGCGCTCGTGCAGCAGGAGGAAGGCGCCGACCGCCACCAGCAACGGCAGCAGCGCGGTGATCATCCCGGCCTGGGCGGCGCTGGTGTACTGCAGGGCGAAGGATTCGCAGACGAAGTACAGGCACGGCTCGCACACCGCCAGGCCCACCAGGTACTTCCAGTCGCCCGCCCGGTAGTCCATCCGCCCACGCCAGCGCCAGGCGGCGAGGAAGATCAGGCTGCCGATGGCCATGCGGGCGAAGATCACCCACATCGCCGGCCATTCGGCGAAGGCCAGTTTCAGCGCAATGAAGGAACTGCCCCACAGCGCCATGGCCAGGACCAGGCATGCCAGGGCGAAGGGCCGGGACTGCTGCACGGGACGCTCCAGGAAATGAATCCCCGCAGTATAGAAGCGCGCCGCGGGTGGCCGACAGGCACAGCGCCGGGGGAAAACTGTAATGGCCCGCGCCAGCGTCTCTCCCGCCCGTAGGCGCGGACTCCGTCCGCGATTTCGCGCGCAGGGCGCGCTCCTGCAGGGAATGGCGTGGGTGGGGCAGCGTAGGCGGATCTCATCCGCGAACCGCGCCGGAACCTCCGGCTATCGCGGACAAGGTCCGTTCCTACCCCCTCCGGCAAGCACGAGACCCGTAGGATGGTGTTGAGCGAAGCGATACCCATCAGCGCAACCGCATGGGTTTCGCCAAGGCTCAACCCATCCTACGAAGAGCACCCCGGCGCAGCCGGAAGCCCTACTCCCAAGGCTCCCCGCGGGTACGCGGGGTGCGCGGCAGGCGCGCCTGCATGGCGGCCTTGGCCAGCAGGTGGGCGCTGACCGGCGCGGTGATGAACAGGAACAGGGTGATCAGCACCTCGTGCAGGCTCACGCCGTTGCCGCTGGTGCTGAAGTACAGCAGCGAACCCAGCGCCACGCCGCCCACGCCGAGGGTCGAAGCCTTGGTCGGCGCGTGCAGGCGCGTGTAGAAGTCCGGCAGGCGGTACAGGCCCACGGCGCCGAGCAGGGCGAACAGGCTGCCGCCCAGCAACAGCACGCTGACGAGGATTTCCACGAACAGGTTCATTCGATGATGTCTCCACGCAGCAGGAACTTGCACAGCGCCACGGTGCTGACGAAGCCCATCACCGCGATCAGCAGCGCCGCCTCGAAGTACAGGCCGCTGCCGCTCCACAGGCCGTACAGCAGGATCAGCGCGATGGCCTCCACCGATAGGGTGTCCAGCGCCAGGATGCGGTCGGCCGCGCTCGGCCCGCGCACCAGGCGCGCCACCGTCAGCAGCAGGGCCAGGGCGATCAGCGCCAGGCACAGCGGGATCACGTAGGCGAGCATTCGAACACCTCCTTCAGCGGCGCCTCGTAGCGCGCCTTGATGTCCGCTACCAGGGCCTGCGGGTCGGGCACGTCCAGGCCGTGCACCAGCAGGCTGCGGCGGTCGGCGCTGAGGTCGGCGGAGACGGTGCCGGGGGTCAGGGTGATGACGCTGGCGAGGATGGCGATGGGCAAGTCCTCGCGCAGCTCCAGCGGCACCTCGACGAAGCCCGGCTGCAGCTTGCCGGTGGGCCCGAGCACCAGGCGCGCGACCTGCAGGTTGGCCACCACGATGTCGTACAGCACCAGGCCGATGAAGCGCAGCAGCAGGCCCGGGCGGCGGATGCGCAGCGGCGCCAGCAGCATGTCGCGGCACAGCAGCGGCAGCGCCAGGCCGAGCATGGCGCCGAGCAGCCAGTGGCCGAAGGAGAAGTCGTTGACCAGCAACACCCAGCCCAGCAGCAGGCACAGGCTGAGCAGCGGATGCGGCAGCAGGCGGCGGATCATGCGCCACCTCCGGCCAGGATCGCCCGGCGGTACAGGTCGACGTCCAGCAACTGCTCGGCGGTGGCCTGCAGGTAGCCCTGCAGCGGCTTGGCGAACAGCACCAGGAGCACGGCCGCAGCCAGCAGCGCCACCGCCGCCAGCAGGCGCAGCGGGTCACGCTCGGCGTTGCCGAGGACGCTGCGCCCGGTGTTCCAGAACAGCGTGCTGCCGGCGCGGCTGAGGGTCACGGTGACCAGCAGGCCGCTGCCCAGCACCACAGCCCACAGCGCCAGCGCCTCGCCGCCGCTGGCCGAACGCAGGATCAGCAGCTTGGCGAAGAAGCCGGAGAACGGCGGCAAGCCGGCCACCGCGATGGCGCCGACGAAGAACAGCGCGCCCAGCAGCTGCGGCTGCAGCAGCGCCGGGCCCTGCACCAGTTGCCCGGCCTTGTCGCCGCGCTGGCGGGCGATCAGGTCGGCGAGCAGGAACAACCCGCCCACCACCCAGGTGCTGTGCAGCAGGTAGAACAGCAGCGCCGCCAGGGATTGCGCGGAACCCAGCGCCAGCACCGCCAGCTGGGTGCCGGCGGAAACCACCACCAGGTACGCCAGCAGGCCCTGCAGACGGGTGGCCGCCAACGTCCCGAAGGTGCCGACCAGGATGCCGGCCAGGGCCAGCGGCCACAGCCAGGCCTGGGCCAGGTTGGCCAGCTCGCCGGCGTGGTCGCCGAAGATCAGCGTGTACACCCGCAGGATCGAGTAGATGCCCACCTTGGTCATGATCGAGAACAGCGCCGCCACCGGCGCGCTGGCTTCGGCATAGGCCCGCGGCAGCCAGAAGTACAGCGGCAGCAGCGCCGCCTTGAGGCCGAACACCACCAGCAACAGCAGCGCCGCGGCGCGCACCAGGGGCGCGTCGGCCGCGCCCAGCTGGGCTACGCGGACGGCCATGTCGGCCATGTTCAGGGTGCCGGTCACGCCATAGAGCGTGCCCACGGCGATCAGGAAGAACGCCGAGCCCACCAGGTTGAGCACCACGTAGTGCACCCCGGCGCGCACCCGTCCTGCCCCGCCGCCGTGCAGCAGCAGCGCGTAGGAGGCGATCAGCAGGATCTCGAAGAACACGAAGAGATTGAACAGGTCGCCGGTGAGGAAGGCGCCGTTGAGGCCCAGCAGCTGGAACTGGAACAGCGCGTGGAAATGCTTGCCGCGGCGGTCGTCGCCGCGCAGCGCGTACAGCAAGGCAAAGCTGGCCAGCACCGCGTTGGCCAGCAGCATCAGCGCGCTCAGGCGGTCGAGCACGAGGATGATGCCGAACGGCGGCTGCCAGTTGCCCAGGGCGTAGAACTGCACCTGGCCGCCGGCGGCCTGTTGCAGCAGCAACGCGGCGGTCGGCAGCAGCGCCAGGGTGGCCAGCAGCGAGATGCCCCGCGCGGCGCGCGAGGCGTGGCCGGCGAGCAGCAGCAGGCAGCCGGCGAACAGCGGCAGCAGGACTGGCGCAATCAGCAGGTGATTCATTCGCCGTCCTCCCGCGCCTTGCCGTCGACGTGGTCGTCACCGGTCTCGGCCAGGCCGCGCAGGGCCAGGACGATGACGAAGGCGGTCATGGCGAAGCCGATGACGATGGCGGTCAGCACCAGCGCCTGGGGGATGGGGTCCCCGGGGTTGGCGACCTGGCCCAGCACCGCCGGCTCGCCGGCCAGGCGGCCCATGGCGAAGAGGAACAGGTTCACCGCATAGGAGATCAGGGTCAGGCCCAGCACCACCGGGAAGGTGCGTGCCCGCAGCAGCAGGTACACGCCACTGGCGGTGAGCAGGCCGAGGGTGATGGCGAACAGCGCTTCCATCAGCGGGCCTCCTTGGCCGGCGCCGGCTGCGGCGGCGCGTTCAGTTCGCCGAGGCCGGCGAGGATCAGCAGGGTCGCGCCCACCACGGTGAGGTAGACGCCCAGGTCGAAGAGCATGGCCGTGGCCAGCTCGAACTCGCCCACCAGCGGCAGCTGGAAGTGGCCGAAGGACGAGGTCAGGAACGGATAGCCGAAGGCCCAGCTGCCCAGTCCGGTGAGGCCGGCGACGAACACGCCCAGCCCCGCCGTGCGCGAGTAGTTCAGCGGCAGGCGGGTACGCACCCAGCGGCTGCCGCAGGCGATGTACTGGAGGATCAGCGCCACCGCGGTGACCAGCCCGGCGATGAAGCCGCCGCCCGGCAGGTTGTGCCCGCGCAGGAAGATGAACACCGCCACCAGCAGGGCCAGCGGCAGCAGCAGCCGGGCCAGGGTGGCGAGGATCGGCGGGTGGACGTCGGCCGACCAGGCCAGGCCCTCGGCGTCGCGGGCGCGGCGCGGCAGGCGCAGGCCGTCGAGCAGGGCGAAGATGCCCACCGCGGCGATGGCCAGCACGCTGATCTCGCCCAGGGTGTCGAAGCCGCGGAAGTCGACCAGGATGACGTTCACCACGTTGTGCCCACCGCCGCCGGAAACGCTGTGCTGCAGGTAGTAGCCGGCGATGCTGTCGTAGGGCCGGCTGAACACCGCGTAGGCCAGCAGCGCCACCATCACGCCGCAGGCCAGCGCCACCAGGAAGTCGCGCAGGCCGCGCAGGCTGCTGCTTTCCTTCGGCGTGCGCTGCGGCAGGTAGTAGAGCGCGAGCATCAGCAGCACCATGGTCACCACTTCCACCGCCAGCTGCGTCAGCGCCAGGTCCGGCGCGGCGAAGCGGGCGAAGGCCAGGGCCACCAGCAGCCCGGCGATGCTCAGCAGCACCAGCGCCACCAGGCGCTGGCGGTGGAACACCACGGTCAGCGGCCCGGCCAGGGCCAGCAGCGCCAGGCACAGGGCGGTGACGGCATCGACCTCGACGAAGGCGCGGCTGCCGGCCAGCGCAGGCAGGCCCGCCAGGCCAGCGCAGACCACCACCACGGCCGCCAGCAGCAGCCAGAGCACGTAACGTTGCAGCGAGCCGTTCTCCAGCAACCCGGTGAGCCCACTGGAGAAGCGTACCAAGCGCTGCACCTGCGCCTCGAACACCGCCTTGGCATCCACCGCCGGCAGGCCGGCGAACCAGGCGAACAGCGGCCGCCGCTGCAGGTACAGGGCGATGCCGCCGACCAGGGCGATCAGGCTCATCGCCAGCGGCGCGTTGAAGCCGTGCCAGATCGCCAGGCTGTAGGCCGGCAGCGCGCCGTTCAGGCTCGCCGAGGCGGCCGCCGACAGCAGCGGCGCCACCGTCCAGGCCGGGGCCATGCCCACCAGCAGGCACAGGCCCACCAGCACCTCCACCGGCACCTTCATGTAGCGCGGCGGCTCGTGGGGCGTCTTCGGCAGGTCGACCGGCTCGCCGTTGAAGAACACGTCGTGGATGAAGCGCACCGAATAGGCCACCGAGAACAGCGTGGCCACGGTGGCGAGGGTCGGGATCAGCCAGTTGAAGGCGCCGGCCATGTTCTGCGAGAGGGTCTCGCCGAAGAACATCTCCTTGCTGAGGAAGCCGTTGAGCAGCGGCACCCCGGCCATGGACGCCGAGGCCACCATGGCCAGCACCGCGGTGTGCGGCATGTACTTCCACAGGCCGTTGATGCGGCGCATGTCGCGGCTGCCGGTCTCGTGGTCGATGATGCCGGCGGCCATGAACAGCGAGGCCTTGAAGGTGGCGTGGTTGATGATGTGGAAGATCGCCGCGACGTTGGCCATGGGCGAATCCAGGCCGAACAGCAGGGTGATCAGGCCCAGGTGGCTGATGGTCGAGTAGGCCAGCAGGCCCTTGAGGTCGTTCTGGAACAGCGCCAGGAAGGCGCCCAGCAGCAGCGTCGCCAGGCCGGTCAGGCCGACCAGGTAGAACCACAGGTCGTTGCCGGCCAGCGCCGGGTACAGGCGCGCCAGCAGGAACACGCCGGCTTTCACCATGGTCGCCGAGTGCAGGTAGGCCGACACCGGCGTGGGCGCCGCCATGGCGTGGGGCAGCCAGAAGTGGAAGGGGAACTGCGCCGACTTGGTGAACACGCCCAGCAGCACCAGCACCAGGATCAGCGGGAACAGCGCGCTGGCCTGCAGCACCTGGCGCGCGGCGAGCACGTCGCTCAGCTCGAAGCTGCCCACCACCTGGCCGATCAGCAGGATGCCGGCGAGCAGCGCCAGGCCCCCGCCGCCGGTGACCGCCAGGGCCATGCGCGCGCCGCGGCGGGCGTCGGAGCGGTGGCTCCAGAAGCCGATGAGCAGGAACGACGACAGGCTGGTGAGCTCCCAGAACACCAGCATCAGCAGCAGGTTCTCGCTGAGCACCACGCCGAGCATGGAGCCCATGAACAGCAGCAGGAAGCCGTAGAAGCGCCCGGTGGGCTCGCGCTCGGAGAGGTAGTAGCGGGCGT